>NZ_JASBQY010000003.1:246678-329114 GCF_029960645.1 Arthrobacter sp. AL12 | reverse complement strand
CTTTCCCTGATTAACACGCCATCCCGACGGACCCGCCATGAAAACCTGGGGCTAAGAGTTGTGGGAGTTCGTGAGGGAAAATCTTATGCTTCCCCGCAGGCAGGCACAGGGGTATCCCCTGTGACGTGGCCTACATATGAGAGAACCCTATCCCGAGGATGTCCAAATGCTGGAACTCCGTTGCCAAACCGTGACCCGACAAAAGCGTGACCGTAAAAGTCAAGTGAGGTGTATTTCAAGTCACACGCTACCGGCTGGTAGTATGCGCCGTCCGGCGCCCCGGTTAGGAGCGGTTAACTCGTTCCGGCCTCCAGCAATTGGGCCCGCAGCTCGCGACGCTCCCGCTGCTTTTCCGGGTCCGGCAGCGGCACAGCGGCCAGGAGACGCTGCGTGTAGGGCTCCTGCGGATTGCGCAGAATCTGGTCCCGGGTCCCCTGCTCGACGATGCGGCCTCGCTGCATGACGCAGATCCGATCCGCCAGTACGTCGACGACCGCGAGGTCGTGGGTGACGAAGAGGCAGGCAAAGCCGAGTTCCTTCTGCAGGTTCCGGAACAGGTCGAGCACCTTGGCCTGCACAGATACGTCCAAGGCCGAGGTGGGCTCATCGGCAACCATCAGCTTCGGCTTGAGCGAGAGCGCACGGGCGATGCCCACCCGCTGTTTCTGCCCGCCGGAGAGCTCGTGCGGGTAGCGGTTGCGGTAGTTCCGCGGGAGCTCCACCTGGTCCAGCAGCGCCTCGATCCGCTGCTGCAGCTCGGCGCCTTTCGCCACCCCGGCCAGGAACATCGGCTCACCGATGCTCTCTCCGATCGGAAGCCGCGGGTTCAGCGAGGACGACGGGTCCTGGAACACCATGCCCACGTGGCGGCGCATCTCGTGCAGCTGCCGGCCGTTCCTCTTGGCGGCCGAGATGTCCTGCCCCACGACCTTCATCGTGCCGGCCGCTACCGGCAGCAGCCCGACGGCGGCGCGGCCGATGGTGGTCTTGCCGGACCCCGACTCTCCGACCAGCCCGACAACCTGGCCCTGGTAGATCACCAGGTTGGCGCCCTCCACGGCGCGGAACGCGGGAACGCGGCCCTGCTTGGGATACTCGATCGCCACATCCGTCAGCTCCAGCACCGGCTCGCCCTGCGGCGTCGCCGCGGCCGCGGCTGCCAAGGCCGCGGCGTTTTCACGCTCGCGCCGGAGCAGCTGCTCTTCCGGGATGGAACGCAGTTCGGCGTGGGTGGCGGCGGCGAGGGCTGCGGTGACGTCGACTTCCTCGGCGGAGTCCGAGCCGCCCTGGCCGAGGTGCGGAACGGCGGCCAGCAGGGCTTTTGTGTATTCGTGCTGGGGGTTGTGGAAGATCTCGGCGGCGGTCCCCGTTTCCACGATGACACCGCGGCGCATGACGGCAATCCGGTCAGCCAGGTCGGCGACGACCCCCATGTCGTGGGTGATCAGGACGATCGCACTGTCCAGCTTGTTCCGCAGGTTGCGCATGAGGTCCAGAATTTCGGCCTGGACTGTCACGTCGAGGGCCGTGGTGGGCTCATCGGCAATCAGGAGCTTGGGATCGCAGGACAGCGACTGGGCGATCATGGCGCGCTGCCGCTGGCCGCCGGAGAGCTGGTGGGGGTAGGACCGGAAGGCCTTCTCCGGGTCCGGTAGCTCCACGAGCTCGAGCATGCGCAGGGCGCGCAGCCGGGCCTCGTCCGGGGAGACCTCGCTGTGCAGCCGGACGGTCTCCACGATCTGGGCGCCCACGGTGTACACCGGGTTCAACGCGGTCATGGGCTCCTGGAAGATCACGGCGACCTCCTTGCCGCGGACGGCCCGGATGTTCGCCACGTCTGTCCCCAGCAGCTCCTTGCCGGCGAGCTTGACACTCCCGGTCACCCGGCTGTTGCTCGGCAGCAGACCCAGCAGGGCCATCGAGCTGGCACTCTTGCCCGAGCCGGACTCCCCCACGATCGCGAGCACCTCACCGGCGCGCACCTCATAATTCAGGCCGATTGCGGCAGGCACCCACTTTTTGTCCACGCCGAAGTCGACGCTGAGGCCGCGGACCTCCAGTACGGGTTCGCTCTTGCCCGGAGCCGGGGTGACGGCCGGATCGAGGGTGATGAAGTCAGTCATGATGGGGCTTTCCTTCCACCCGGGCCGCCGGTCCACCGGGGATTAGTGCTGCGGCTCGGAATACTGAATTATTGGGGGCATGAGCTCTGCGCCGCATGCCGGTACCGTTGAAATCTTCAAAGCCCGAACGAACGCCTGGTTCGCCTGGCTGTGCTGGACGGTCGCCGCTCTCGGCATCGCCGTCACGGCGGTCACCGCCGGGCCGGCGGCGCTGGCCGGAATAGCACCGCTGCTGCTGGTCGCGTTCCTGGGCTGGCAGTTGTTCTGGCTGCCGTCCGTTGTGGTGCACGACGGCGGGGTCACCCTGGAGAACCCGTTCCGGTCGGTCCTGGTGCCCTGGGAGGCCCTGGTGCATGTCGACACCCGGTTCGCCCTCACCCTGGTCACGGCCCGCAAGAGCTACGTGGCCTGGGCCGCACCGGCGCCCGGGATCTGGGGCGGTCGCCATGCCCGCCCCGAGGACCTCCGCGGCCTGCCGGCCACCACGTACGGACCCGGCCAGTCCGTAAGGCCCGGGGACCTGAAGTCCACGGATTCCGGCCAGGCAGCCCGGCTGGTGCGGGAGCGCTGGCATGGACTGGTGGAAAGCGGTGAACTGGCCGCCGGCGATGCCGCCACCACACCGGTAAAAGTGACCTACCGCTGGGCGGCGGCCGCCGTCGTCGTACTGCTGCTCGCGGCCAGCTACTGGACCGTTGCCGCCCAGTAACTCAGCCGTGCGGGCACTGCGGGGGGCGGGCATCTAGTCGTCCTTGGTTCCGTCGAACGCGGTGACGGGAGTCGCGGCGACGGGATGCCCGCCGTGGTCCCTGGCCTTCTTGGCGTTGAACTTCTTCTGGCGCGGATCGAATGCGTCCCGCAGTCCGTCACCGATGAAGTTGATGCTGAGGCAGATCAGCACGATGAACAGGCCGGGGAACCAGAACAGCCACGGCCGGGTGGCAAAAGCCTCCTGGTTCTGCGAAATGAGGAGTCCGAGCGATGTGTCCGGGGCCTTGACGCCGACGCCGAGGTAGCTCAGCGCGGTTTCGGTAAGGATCGCGGCGGACATGGTCAGCGTGATGTTCACGATCAGCACCCCGACGGCGTTGGGCAGGATGTGCTTGAAGATGATCCGGGCATTGCTGGCCCCGGAAATCCGGGCCGCGTCGACGAACTCGCGTTCGCGCAGCGAAAGGAACTCCCCGCGCATCAGCCGTGCCAGCCCCACCCAGGTGATGAGGCCGAGGAAGATGCCCAGCGCCAGGATGCCGTTGTTGCTGGCGAACGTGGCAAACCAGCTGCCGGAGTCCCGCCGGCCGGCCATCTGTGCCATCACGGCGGCGAGCAGCAGCGCCGGAATGATGATGATGACGTCGGTGAGGCGCATCAGGATCGCTTCCGTCCAGCCACGGAAGTAGCCGGACAGGGCCCCGACCACGACGCCGATCAGGCCGGCGATGAGGCCGATCACCAGCATGACGGTGATGGACTGCTGGGCCCCGCGCATGGTCATGGCGAACAGGTCGCGGCCGATCCGGTCCTGGCCGAAGGGATGGTCGCCCCAGACCAGCGGCCAAAGCGAGGCGGTGGGCACACCGTCGTTGACCAGGGGGGTGACCTGGTCGTGGCTGTACTTCCACCAGCCGGGGATGCCCCAGTAGCCGACGGAGGTGAAGGCCGTGACGAAGATGATGGCGAACACGACGAGACCGATGATGGCGCCGGAGTGGCCCAGGAACCGTTTCCGGACGATCTGCCCCTGGCTCAGGCCCTTGGCTTCGAGGATGGGCTCGACCCCGGCCGCCGGAAGCCCGGCGTCCTCGGCCATGATTTCGTCCTGCTGACTTGGCTGGCTCATGCTTTTACCCTTACGCGCGGATCAAGTGCGGAGTACGCGAGGTCCGCAATGAGGTTGAAACCCATGGCAGTGATGGCGACACAAAGGAAGACGCCCATCACGGGGTTGGGGTCGACGTGCGAGATGCCCTCCAGGAACAGGAAGCCCATCCCCCGGACCGAGAACACCGTTTCGGTGATTACGGCGCCGCCGATCAGCCCGCCGATATCGAAGGCCACGATGGTGGCGATCGGGATCAGCGCGTTGCGGAAAGCGTGGCGCATGACGACGGTCCGTTCGGACAGGCCCTTGGCCCGGGCGGTCCTGATGTAGTCCATGTTCATGATTTCCAGCATCGAGGCCCGGGTGAAGCGGGTGTAGCCGGCCAGCGAGATCAGGATCAGTGCCATGGTGGGCAGGATCAGGTGGGTAAAGGAGTCCAGGCTCATGATCCAGAAATCGCCCTCAATGTTCGGGGTGCCCGCACCGATGGTGGCGATGGGGCGGCCCCGGACCCGGCTGTTGTTGAAGTATGTGGGCCATGCCTGCATGTAGCGGTCCAGCAGGATCAGGAATCCGACCAGGAACGAGGTGAGCGCGGCGGCCCGCATGGACTGCCCGCGGTCGTAGCCGCCCATCAGGAAGCCGATGCCCAGCCCGACAAGGACCGCCGCGACCGCGAGGAGCACGATCATCAGGATGGTTGCCTCGTTGAGCAGCGGCTGGATGACGAAGTAGACGACCAGTCCGACGCCGACAGCAATCAGCGCTGACTGGAGTGCCTTGCGGTTCTTGAGCCCTGCCGAGAGCAGGGTCACGGCGAACGCAATGCCGACGCCGGCAATCGCGATGACCACCGGGCCCAGCCCCGGGGTTTTGAACCACTCGGTGGCGGAGAAGTACACCAGCACGGCGGCCGCGAACAGGAAGGCGAGGCCGCCGATGAGCAGCCGGCGTTTCATCTCGCCGCCGACGGTCACGGCCGTCAGGACACCGATGACGGCGCCGATGGCGAGGGCTGCCGGGATTGGTATTTCGGGATTCCGGAGGAAATTGTTGAACCCGATGGCGCCGTACTCCTTCAGGAGCACCGCGACCCAGAAGATCGGGAGGGAGAAGAACAGGAAGGCCATGAATGTCACGCCGTAGTCCAGCGTGCTGTACTGGCGCAGGGCGGTGATGATGCCGAGTGTGATGCCGATCAGAATCGCCAGCACGGTGGCCCCGGTGACCAGGGTCAGGGTCTGGATCAGTGCGTGTCCCAGGGCATCGGTGATGGGCTGGCCCGCGATGTTCTTGCCCAGGTCGCAGGAGTTGGCGAACGGGATGAGGCACTGGGCCGCACCGCCGAGCCAGTGGAAATACCGGATGGGGGCTGGTGTATCCAGCTGCAGCAGCTCGGTGCGCGCGTCCATGAGCTGCTGTTTGTTGGGGGCGCTGCTGGCGCGGAATTCCTCCAGGGGATCGCCGGACGCCGCTGTCAGGAGATACACCAGGAAGGATGCGCCGAGAAGTATGAGGGCGGCAGTGATGAGCCGCCGGACGATGTAGGTCACCATGGGAAAGAACCTCGGTATTCGGGGCCAGGGGTTGCCCGGACCGGTCGCAGAGTTTGGCCTTTTTCCTTACGGATGACGGGCCAGGGCCCGCCATCGTCAGGGGGTATCGCTAGAAAGGCGTCGGAACCAGAATGCCCGGTCCCGACGCCTTTAGCTAGCAAATATCACTTGCGGTCGTCGGCTACTTCTGTGCCCACTCCCAGAAGTTCCACCAGACACCGGTCTGGTTCGGCATGTACTTCACACCGGTGATGCGGTCGCTGTACGCGTCCACGCCGACTGCCTGGAAGATCGGGAGGCCGTATGAGGAAGCCCAGATCTTCTGGTCGATCTGCTTGATCAGCTCATCCTGCTTGCCCTTGTCGGTGGTGACAATCAGTTCGTCCATCAGCTTGTCGGCTTCCGGATCGCTGAACTGGTTGAAGTTGGAGTCGTTACCCGTCTTGAAGATCTGCGGGACGCCGGAGACACCGACACCCGAGTTGATCCAGCCGAAGATGGTGGCATCGTAGCTGCCGTCGCCCAGGGCCTTGCCCCAGTCCGACTTGCCGAGGCCGCCGTCGACGATCTTGAAGCCTGCCTTGGTGGCGGACTCGCTGATCAGGGCGAACATGTCCGCACGGTTGGGGTTGTCCTTGTTGTACATGATGCGGACTTCAGGGGTGGCACCGGCGAGGAGCGACTTTGCACCCTCGATGTCAACTTCCTGGTAGGCGGACGAACCGTTTGCCTTGACGGAATCGGCGTAGAGGGCCTGGTCCGGGACGAACAGCTGCGAGTCGAGCGGCTTGGCCTCCGGGTCCAGCTTCTTGACGATCTTGTCGACGATGTCCTTGCGCGGGACGCTCTTCATGAACGCTTCGCGGACATTCTTCTCGGCAAAGACGCCGCTGAAGTTGAGGTCGATGTGGTCATAGGAAAGCTGGTTTCCGACCTCGACCGTGACGCCCTGGCTTTCGAGGGCCTTGAGCTGCTCCACCGTGTCAGCCGAAGCCTGCGGTGCGATGATGTCCGCTTCGCCGTTCTTGAGCGCCTGCACCTGGGCGGGCGCGGAACCGATGTAGCGGACGGTGATTTCGTCCAGCTTGGCTTCCGGACCCCAGGTGTAGTCCTTGTTCTTGACCATGGTCAGGGACTGGTCCTGGTTGACGCCCTTGACGATGTAGGGGCCGTTGGAGAGGTACAGGTTCGGGTCTGCCGGAAGGGTCTTGGAGTCGAAGCCGGTGTTCCACATCTCCGCCATGGCCTGGAGCTGGGTGTTGGCCGGCTGCGGGGCGGCCGAGTCGCCGCGCGGCATGCCCTTGACCAGGTCAACGAAGGCCTTCGCGTCCGCCAGGCCTGCCTTCTTGGCGAGTACGTGGGCCGGGATGTCGATGCCGGGGCCGCCGAGCGCGATTTCCCAATCGGAGAACGGCTTGGAGTACTTGACCGTCATGGACTTGCCGTCGTCACTGAGCTCCGGGAAGTCCGACAGGGCGATACCGGTGGGGTCGCCGGCGTAGGAGAAGTAGGACGTTCCGGTCTTCGCGTCTGCGTCGGCATCGTTGTAGTACCCGGAGAACGCGGCCCACTGCAGCAGAAGATCCGCAGAGGTGACGGGCGTGCCGTCGGACCACTTCACGCCGTCGTTGATGGTGTATTTCACCGTCAGCGGGCTGTCCGAGACCTTCTCCATCTTGCCGAACTTCTCGTTCCGCACGACATTCAGCTTGTTGTCGATGTAGAAGAAGCCCGAGTGGGTGGCGTAGCTGATCTTCGAGTTGATGTCTGTGTTGCCGTCAGCCGTGTTGGGGTTGAACGTGTTGAAGGCGTTCACCTCCACGACTGTTGCAGATCCGCCTGATTTGCTTGCTGCCGCAGCAGTGGTCGGGGTTGTCCCGCCGCTGTTGCCTGCGCAGGCGCTGAGGGCCAGGGCAGCTGCTGCTGCCACGCCCACTGCTTTGGAAATACGACCGAAGCGCATTCCGCCTCCTTGTTTCTGTGGTGTGGTTGAGACCGAGGCCGTAGGCACCGGGCAGACGTCCACACTCCCCCAGCGGCAGTGTGGTCCGTCTCACATGGGATGTAGCGTAAGCCCGAAATTCAGCGCCGGGCGAAAAAAGTTGACCGACTGTAAAGTTCGTTACAGAGCTGCAACATTGGACAGCGCTTCCCGGGTCGAATTCTTCGGATTCTATTGACGCAGCGCATGCCCGGCACTAATGTTTCCGGGCACAGGAGAAGCCCCGACTTTCACATCGGGGCTTCTCGAGTTAATCCTTAATTACTTGATGAATTCATCAATCCGTCACACGTCGAAGCGGAGCTCCACCACGTCGCCATCCTGGGCACTTTCACGATTCGCGCGTCTTTCCGTGCGAGGGCGTCGTTCTCAGTAGTGTCGTTTCGTGCCCGGCGTCGAGAAGCGCCGCAGCGCGGCGTCGATGGTCATCCCGCGTGTTCGGGTCCATGTTTTCAAGCTGGGAGATGACCATTCGCATGCGCGGGTTTTCTCGCAGGACCGCGCGGTGATCCTCGATGAACGTCCAGTACAAACCATCCCAACAAGGCATCCACTCTCCCGCAGGTAGGTCTGACATCTTCCGCAGGTAGTTGCTGCCCGACACATAGGGCTTTGTGGTGATCTCCTCCCCGGCAGCGAACTGGCTCATCGCGTAGACGTTGGGGACCATCACCCAGTCGTACGCGTCGATGAATAGCTCCATGAACCATTCATAGACCCGATCGGGATGGATCCGCAGCAGGGACATTGCGTTGCCGAGCACCATCAGCCGCTCGATGTGGTGAGCGTACCCGGTGGCGAGCACGCGGGAGATGACCATGTCCACAGGCGCCAATCCGGTGGTCCCGTCCCACCAGCCCTTCCCGAGTGCGTGCTGGTGGTCGAGCCGGTTAGAGGTACGCATTTGGCGGCCGCTCGTTCGGTAGGTGGCGCGCATGTATTCCCGCCAGCCGATCACCTGCCGCACAAACCCCTCTACGGAGGCGAGCGGGGTGTTGTGATCGGCACCGTCGAGTACCGTCCGTACGACGTCTCGCGGGTCCAGGAGTCCGATGTTCAGCGCGGCGGTCAGCAGTCCGTGGGCGATGAACGGATGCGCAGTGGAGATCGCGTCCTCGTAGGGTCCGAACTCGTGCAGGCGTTCGCGTACGAACTCCTGCAGATGCTCACGGGCTTCGTCGCCGCTCGTAGGCCAGGCGAACAGGTGGGGGTCACCCGGAGCGTCCGGGAACTCCGCACTGACCCAGGCGATCGCCAGGGTGACGTCGTGAGGGACCTCGTCACCAAGCTCGTAGGCGTCCCCCATCAGCCCTTCGACATCGAAGGTCCCCTCGCGCCGGAGGACGGGATGGCGCGCGAAACGGCCCACAACGGAGGGAGTGTACCCGCGGGGAAGCTTCTTGCGGTTTTCGGCATCGAAGGACCACCTCCCGCCGAGGGGCGCCCCGTCCTCGAGAAGAATATTGAGTCGGCGGCGTTGCCACACGTAGAAGTCCTGCATGCGGGAGTCATTGCGCGAGAACCATTCATCGATCTGCCCACGGTCAGTGAGGAAGTTCGGTGTCTCCAGCACGTCTTCCTGGCGCATCTGATAGCCGCCGCGGGCGAGCCCCGCGAACAGATCCTGCTCAAGCCAGTCATCCACCACGTCGAACCAGGTCACCTGCAGTGGGTCGCGGTTCCGGACGAACTCGGCGAGCTGATCGTGGGAGCTAAGGTCGGCGTCGCTTCTGAGGACTTCAACCTCGTAGCCGTGCTCGCTCAGGCGACGGGCGAACCGGGATAACGATGCTCGATGCAGGACCAGCTTGTGGGAATGGAACGCGTACTGGCGAAAGAGAAGGTCATGCTCGATGAGCACGAACACGGTGTCGCCAGGAGCCTCGAGATGCTGATCGAAGAGCTGGTGCGGCAACACGAGGCGCACACACGGGCCGGAATTCATACCCTAACGATAGAGGGGCCGCCTTGGGACGAGAGCATCGCGCTCATCGTCGCGGTCGCCGGCCGTCGACCGCGACGCGAACGCCCACCCCCAGTAGTTGAAGCGGAACCCCACCACGTTCCGTCACGGAGAAACCTCTCATTTCCCTCCGCTACCCTCTGCCGGCTTCGAGGACGAAGAAGATGAAGGACAGGAACGCTGTCTTCTCTCCGTTGAGGAGGCGCGGCGGAAGGAGCTCGTGCGGTGTGTCTGGAGAAGGCCCTGGTTCGCTCACGGCGGCTACGCGGTATCCCGCCGACGTGAAGGCGCTGAACATCGCGTGAAGTGGCCGGTGCCAGAAGGTCAGGACCGCAGGCTCGCCATCGAACTCGTAATCTTCCGAGTACTGCCGGATCGCGAAGTAGTCCTCGGTAGGTTGGGTGACCACGCTGACAGTGGGGTGGTTGACCGACAGGATCAGGCGACCACCCGGCTTCAGCACACGCCGCAGCTCGGCAAGTGGTGCTGACCAGTCCTCCAGATAGTGCAGAACCAAGGACGAGACAACGTCGTCGAAGGAGTCATCGGCGAAAAGTAGCGGCTTGCTGAGGTCGGCCACATACAGGTCCGCGGTCGCGCCCAATCGCTTTCTTGCCAATTCGAGCATCGCAGGACTGGCATCGAACCCGGTCATGATCGCGCCTTTCGCGCTCAGCGCCGCAAACAGAGGCCCGGAGCCGCACCCTGCGTCCAGGACCCGGTGTCCGTCGACGTCGCCGGCGAGGGCTATCATCGCCGGCCGCTCGTAATAGGCGTTGAGGAGGCTGGACTCGTTCTCCGCCGAGTAGCTTTCGGCGAAACTGTCATAGTGGTCGGCTTTCACGGATCCTCACTCTCGGGAAGAAGCTCATGGTCAGGACAGTCGGCTCGATCCTAACAACGTGGTCCTCACCAGGAGAGTCTGATCGGCGGAGCCGGGTTATCCAGCGGCTGGACTGAAGGCCAACCACGCCGTTCCGGCGATCGGCACTAGCGGGAAGACCGGTTCACGATGACAGCAAGTAGGCGAAGACAACCCATAGAACGCCTGTGGATAGATATGGGTCGCCTCGGTCAGGAAATTGCCGACGTTCAGATCGGTGGCGCCTTGGCATTTCCGCGCTGGCCTGGGCGAGCCTAGAAGGCGGTGCTGGGCAGATCCTTCTCGCCATCGACGATCGCGGTGATAATCCGCGCTGCAACCAGGTCTGGATCCAGACCCGCTCCGAATCGCGGCGCTGACCCGGCGATCGGATGTTCGGACAGTGCGGTACTAGTGTGGCCTGGGCGGGCGTCCACGATTCGGATGCCCGCGCGGCGATACTCGCGCGCCGCTGCGACAACGAAGGCCGCGAGCCCAGCCTTCGACGCCGAGTATGCCGCCAGGCCGGCGACGGGTGCCTCGGCGACAACGCCGCTCAGTGTGACCACAAAAGGCTCCCGGCCCTCACGTGCCGAGGCGGCGAGGTAGGGCTGGCTCTGGGTAATGAGCTGGATCGGACAGGTCGTGTTCACAGCGAAGAGTTCGTCCACCGTGGCGGGTTCAAGGTCTGATGCGGCGCCGAAGGCGACGACCCCGGACGCAACCACTAGCCCGTCGAGACGTCCGTACTGAGCATGCGTGTCATCCAGCACCTCCTGGATCACGAAGGGTGCGCGCAGATCGTGCCCAGCAGACTTTGACGACCGGGCGACGATGGCGCCGTTACTCTCCAGCTGAGCGGCAATGCGCGAACCGAGTCCGCCGGTGGCGCCGACTACCAGAACAACCGCACCCTGAAGAGTCGTCATGGGTAGATCCTAGGTCACGTGCTGCAGGTAGCCCAGCGCGGGTCGGTTTCCTGAGGCTGGACGGCTGCGGTAATCCCCATGCAACGAAGCAGGCTTCACGCGCTCATCCGGAATGAAGCGCGCAAGGTTTCGGATGCTCCCATCGCACCAACAGAGACGGCCCCATCTGCGGAAGCAGATGGGGCCGTCTCGAAATTCAGTGGGCTAGACGTTAAACCGGAACTCCACCACATCGCCGTCGACCATGACGTATTCCTTGCCTTCGATCCGCACCTTGCCGCGGGACTTCGCCTCCGCCATGGACCCGGCGTCGATGAGGTCGTCGAAGGAGACGACCTCGGCCTTGATGAATCCGCGCTGGAAATCGGAGTGGATGACGCCGGCCGCCTGCGGGGCCGTGTCGCCCTGGTGGATGGTCCACGCCCGGGTTTCCTTGGGCCCCGCGGTCAGGTAGGTCTGCAGCCCGAGGGTGTGGAAACCGACGCGGGCCAGCTGGTCCAGGCCGGATTCGTCCTGGCCGTTCATCTCCAGCATTTCGCGGGCCTCTTCCTCGTCCAGTTCCACGAGGTCCGATTCGAGCTTGGCGTCGAGGAAGATGGCGTCAGCCGGGGCCACCATGGCGCGCAGTTCTTCCTGCTTCCCCGGGCTGCCCAGAATGCCCTCGTCCGCGTTGAAGACGTAGATGATGGGCTTGGCGGTCAGGAGGCTGAGCTCCCTGAGGTGCTCCATCTCCAGCTTGTCGCGCTTTACCGAGGCGAAAATGGTGTCGCCGCGTTCAAGGACGGCCTGGGCGGCCTTGATGGCCGCCAGCTCCGCGGTGTCCCGCTTCTTGATCTTGACTTCTTTTTCGATCCGGGGAATCGCGTTTTCAATGGTCTGAAGATCAGCCAGGATCAGCTCGGTGTTGATGATCTCCATGTCCGAGCGGGGATCCACCTTGCCGTCGACGTGGATGACGTCGGGATCATCGAACACGCGGACAACCTGGGCGATAGCCTCAGCCTCGCGGATGTTGGCGAGGAACTTGTTGCCCAGTCCTTCGCCCTCCGAGGCACCCTTGACGATCCCGGCGATGTCGACGAACGACACCGGGGCGGGCAGCAGGCGCGCCGATCCGAAGACGGCGGCCAGCTTGGCAAGCCGCGGGTCCGGCAGGTTGACCACACCGACGTTCGGCTCGATCGTGGCGAACGGGTAGTTCGCTGCGAGCACCTGGTTACGGGTCAGTGCATTGAAAAGAGTTGATTTGCCGACGTTGGGCAGTCCGACGATGCCAATAGTAAGAGCCACGAGTACTAATTCTACCCGCTGCGGCCGGGGTCCCCTGCGACGGCCCGGTTCGAGATCTGGCCAGCGGCTTGGGCTGCGTCTGGTTCGGCCGCCGCCGGGACGCTTCGACGCCGCCGGCAGGGCGTCGGCGGGAAACTGTCGTGGGGGCATGCCACAGTGAAGGCATGGACGCTTTTGCACTGATTCTTGCCCTGCTCATGCTGCTCGTCGGCGCGGTCGCCGGCGCCGCCGTGGTCTTTCTGCTGATCCGGCGCCGCACCCTCGCGGTGGAACAGGATTTCGACGCCGTCTCGGCCCGGCTCTCCGAGGTCAGCGCGCAGTTCGCCGCCGCCGACGCCGAGAGGCGCCTGCTGGCGGCCCAGAACCGGGACCTCGGGGAATCCCGGAACCAGGACGGCAGCGTGCTGCGGGCCCTGGCACCAGTGGCGGAGAAGCTCACCGCGGTGCAGCATCAGGTGTCGCTGCTGGAGCGCGACCGCCTCGAGCAGTACGGCCAGCTGGCCCAGCAGCTGCAGGAAGCCCGGTTGTCCGACGAACAGCTGCTGCGCTCAACCCATGCACTGGAGTCCGCGCTGCGGTCCAACAGCGCCCGCGGCCAGTGGGGGGAAGTCCAGTTGCGCCGTGTGGTGGAGGCCGCCGGAATGCTCCGCCACGTCGATTTCCACGAGCAGGTTCACAGCGGCCAGCAGCACAGCGCCGGGTCGGAGAGCAGTATCCGGCCCGACCTGGTCGTGCAGCTCCCCGGCCAGAAACAGCTCGTGGTCGACGCGAAGGTGCCGCTCGCGGCCTATCTTGCGGCTCAGGAACTCGGGGCGTCCGCCGCCCCCGGGCTGCAGCACGCGCAGTCCCTGAGCGGGCAGCAGGCCCATCTGCTGGCCCATGCCAAGGCGCTGAAGGCCCATGTGGACGCGCTGAGCAGCAAGAAGTACTGGGATATCCCGGGCAACTCCCCGGAACTGGTGGTCTGCTTCCTGCCGGCCGAATCGATCCTGGCGGCCGCGCTCTCGGCGGACCCTGCACTGCTGGACTACGCCCTGTCCAGGAACGTGGTGCTGGCCTCGCCCTCAACCCTGCTGGCGGTCCTGAAATCCGTCGCCTTCACCTGGCGCCAGGACGTCCTCACTGACAGCGCGCGGGAGCTCTTCGAACTGGCCCACCAGCTCTACGAGAGGATGGGGACGCTCGGCGAGAACGTCACCAAACTCGGCGCCTCACTCAAGACCTCCGTGGATCGTTACAACTCCATGGTGGGCACGCTGGAGGCCCGGGTGCTGCCGACGGCCCGCAAGCTCAACGCACTGGACGCGACCGGGCTGGCCACCCCCGCGGCCGTCGAGGTGACGCCGCGATCCGTGGCTGCCCCGGAGCTCCAGCCCGGGAACGGGCCGGAAATTGGGTCCGGGCGGTCGGCGGACGCAGCCCCGAGCGATTCACACGAAGAGGACCAGGAGTCCGCCGCCTAGGACTGACGGTGTGCGTTGGACTGACTTGTGAGCCTGCTAGGAGGTCTGGGCGGGGCGTGCCCCGCGGCCCCCGAGGGCGCGAGTGACATCGCCGGCCTGCTTCAGGGTGGCGCGGAGCTCCTTCGGCAGTGAGAACAGCAGGTCCTCTTCGGCCGTGACGACTTCCTCGACCGCGCCGTAGCCGTAGTCGGCGAGCAGGCGCAGGACATCCTTGACCAGGACCTCCGGGACCGAGGCACCCGAGGTCACACCGACGGTCGCCACACCCTCGAACCAGGACTCGTCCACCTCATTGGCGAAGTCCACGCGGTACGAGGCCTTCGCGCCGTACTCCAGCGCCACTTCCACGAGCCGGACCGAGTTCGAGGAGTTGGCCGATCCGACCACAATCACGAGCTCGGCCTGGGGTGAGATCTTCTTGATGGCCACCTGGCGGTTCGTGGTCGCGTAGCAGATGTCATCGCTGGGCGGGTCCTGCAGGGTGGGGAACCGTTCCTTGAGCAGGCGTACGGTCTCCATGGTTTCGTCCACGCTGAGGGTGGTCTGGGAGAGCCAGATAACTTTCTCCGGGTCCCGGACCGTGACCTTGTCAACCTCGTGCGGGCCGTTGATGATCTGGATGTGCTCGGGGGCCTCGCCCGCTGTCCCTTCGACTTCCTCATGGCCGTCATGGCCGATCAGCAGGATGTCGAAGTCGTCCTTCGCGAAGCGAACCGCCTCTTTGTGTACCTTCGTCACGAGCGGGCAGGTGGCGTCGATGGTCCGCAGTCCGCGGTCCTCGGCGGACTGGACCACGGCGGGCGAGACGCCGTGGGCGGAGAAGATCACCAGGGCGCCCTCGGGGACCTCGTCGGTCTCCTCCACGAAAATGGCGCCTTTTTCCTCCAGGGAGCTGACCACATGCACGTTGTGGACGATCTGTTTGCGCACGTAGACCGGCGGGCCATAGTGCTCCAGCGCCTTTTCCACCGCGATGACAGCACGGTCGACGCCGGCGCAGTAGCCGCGCGGGGCGGCGAGCAGGACCTTTTTCGGGCCGCCGACGGGCGCTGCAGCCAGGACTTCTTCCGGCGTACGCCGCCGGCGCGGAACGGTTGGCATCGGAATGGAGACAGCAGTGGAAGTCATGCCCCAATGCTACCGGTGTTGGGCGGGCCGCCGACTAGGCCCGGTCTGCCGGCGCTTCGCGCGGCCGCAGGTGCGGCGCCGGACGCTCAGGCGCGGCTGCGCCCGCCGACGACGCGCACCACGAGTCCAGCTGCCAGCAGGACACCGCCGGCTACGGCGGCCGCCAGGGTCCACTGTCCAAAGCTTGAGCTGGCGGCCGCAACGAATTCGCTCTTGAAGATCTCCGCAACCGCGTTGCCGCTGCCCGTTGCCGTCACTGCTGCCCCGACGGCGTCGGCGGCCAGCTTCCAGGCTCCGGCCAGCACCAGGACTCCGAGCCCAATCCCGGCCAGGACGGTCCAGCGCCGCCGGGCGGCCACAAAGGCCAGCGCGAAGGCGATGAGGGCGACGACGGCCAGGGCGTAGCCCATCGGCGCGAAAGCCGATACCCGGTCGAGGAGCTGCCGGTGCTCGGGCTGCCCGATCGTGATCAGCAGCTGCTCCGGTGCTTCCAGCGGCAGGGTCGTGGCGTCCGCCACCTGCTTCGCCACCAGACCAACGAGGGGCGCCAGGTCCAGAGTCAGCGACGTGGCAGTGCCGGCCTCGGCGGGCGGTGCACTGGGGTCGGTGAAGTTCAGCTGGTGGCTTTTGCGCAGCGTTTCGGTCCAGGCCTCGGGGTAGCCAGGCATGCTCGTCAGCGACCGGGCCGCGCTTTCCAGGATCGGCGTGACCAGTCCGCTGAGCGCGGCCGGGATCCGCTCCGCGCCCAGGCTGCCGACGGCGGCCGCGGCCAGCCGCTCCTGGAACACAGGGTCCTTGCCCAGCGGCGCGGTGAACGCCACGAAGCCGTCCTGCTGGACGATGTTGCGGTCCACCCACATGGCTGGAACAGCGACAGCCGTCAGGACAAGCCCGATAAGTACCGCTACGGCTGAGACAAAAGTGCGCACGAGAAGTCCTAGGTGGTCGGTGGGTAGTGCCCATCCTACGGGGGGCTGCCTGCGGAACGATAAAGTCGGCCCTCGATGATAGAGCTATGGATAGAGTTGAAACCGACAAGTTCGAGTTGTCGGCCGGTGGCCTTTCCTGACGCGCAGTCGCCGGGGTCGCACCTGCTGCCAGCCCCGCCCCGGCAAAGGACACCGACGCATATGCACCAGGCCATTTCTGCCCCGGGAGACGGGCATGTCTGAGGAGGTCGCGGCCGCCACGACGGTTCCTGCCACGGCGGCTGAAACCAGTCCGGACAATCCCTGGCCGCTGCAGCTGCTGTCCCAGAAACTCAAGATGCACATTGACCGCGCCCCCTCCGCCTGGATCGAAGGCCAGGTCATCGAACTGAACCGGCGGGGCACGAACGCCTATCTGACGCTGCGCGACATAGATGCGGAGATCTCCCTCCCTGCCTCCGTCTGGACCAATGTGCTGGACCGCCAGAACACGCCGCTGGAGCGCGGCTCCCGGGTGGTGGCCCTGATTAAGGCCGAATTCTGGCTCAAGACGGGCCGGCTGAACATGTCCGTGAAGGACATCCGGCCCGTGGGCCTCGGGGACCTCCTCGCCAGGATCGAGCGCCTGCGCCATGCCCTCGCCGCGGAAGGGCTGTTCTCCGACGCCCGCAAGAAGCGCCTGCCCCTGCTCCCCCACCGGATCGGCCTGATTACCGGCCGTGACTCGGATGCCAAGAAGGACGTGCTGCGCAACGCGGCGCTGCGCTGGCCCGCCGTCGAATTCGAAATCCGTGAAGTGGCCGTCCAGGGCAACACCGCTGTCGCGCAGGTCGTCGCCGCGCTGCGCGAGCTGGACGCGCATCCCGAGGTGGATGTGATCGTCATTGCCCGCGGCGGCGGCGCCCTGGAGGATCTGCTGCCTTTCAGCAGCGAGGAACTCATCCGGGCCGTGTCGGACGCCGCCACGCCGGTCGTCAGCGCGATCGGCCACGAGGCGGACAGGCCGATCCTTGACGATGTCGCGGACCTGCGCGCCTCCACACCGACCGACGCCGCCAAGCGGATCGTCCCGGACGTTGTCGAAGAGCTCGCCCGCGTCCGCCAGGCCCTCGACCAGCTCCGGCGTGGTGTTACCCGGCTGGTCGAGCGTGAGACGGACCGTCTGGCCTCGCTGCGCTCCCGGCCGGTGCTGGCCTCCCCTGAGATCATGGTCAGCCTCCGCCACGACGACGTCGAGCGGCTCAAGGGCCGCTCCCAGGCGGCGGTCACGACCGCCGTCGTCCGGGCCACGGACCAGCTGGCCCACCTCAAGGCCCAGGTCCGGGCACTCTCGCCGCAGAAGACCCTGGACCGGGGATACGCCGTCGTCCAGCTTGCCGGCGGCGACACGGCTCCCGGGACCCGCCGGGAGGTTGTCCGGCACCCTGACCAGACGCCGTCGGGCACGCCGCTGGCCGTCCGCGTGGCCGGAGGCCGGTTCACCGCGGAGTCGACCGGTGGCCAGGAACCCGCCGACGGCTGATGGACCACCCAACCGAACGATCCGTCCTGCGGGACATAGCAAGGAGCAACACACCATGACAGCAGAAACACAGCCCAACGCCGACATCGAGGGCCTCAGCTACGAGGAAGCCCGGGAGCAGCTTGTGGGCATCGTGACCAGGCTCGAGGCCGGCGGGGCGAGCCTTGAGGAGTCGCTGGCGCTCTGGGAACGCGGCGAAGCGCTGGCCAAGCGCTGCGAACAGTGGCTCGAGGGTGCCCGCAAGCGCCTGGCAGCGGCGCGCGAGCAGCCCGCCCAGGCCGGCTAGCCGGCACGGGCCGGTCAGGAACGCTCGACCAGTTCCCGTTCCAGCGCCACGTCCAGGTCCGGAACCGGCCACTGGAGTTTGAGGCCGTCCAGCGTATCGAGCAGCAGCTGCTGCACGGCGATCCGGGCGTACCACTTTTTGTTGGCCGGGACCACGTACCACGGCACGGTTTCGGTGCCTGTCTTTTCGAAAGCCTTCTGGTAGGCGTCCATGTAGTCGTTCCAGAACGCGCGTTCCTTCAAATCGTTGCTGCTGTATTTCCAGAGCTTCGCCGGATCGTCCAGCCGCGCGAGCAGCCGTTCCTTCTGCTCGTCCTGACTGATGTGGAGCATGACCTTGAGGATCTTGGTGCCGGAAGCCGTCTGCCGCGCCTCGAATTCGTTGATCGCGATGTAGCGGCGCTCCAGTTCCTTCGAATCCGCCCAGCGGTGCACGCGGTGGATCAGGACGTCCTCGTAATGCGACCGGTCAAAGACGCCCACCACGCCGGCGGCCGGCACTTCCTTCTCGATCCGCCACAGGAAGTCATAGGATTTCTCTTCCGCGGTGGGAGCCTTGAATGACTTCAGCTGGACGCCCTGCGGGTTCATGGCGCCCATCACGTGGGTCACGATCCCGCCTTTGCCGGCGGTGTCCATGGCCTGCAGGATCAGCAGTAGCCGCTTGGTGCTCCCGAAGCGGGACTCGGCGAAAAGCTGCTCCTGGAGCAGAGTGAGGTTGTCATCCAGGTCGGCAAGCAGCGCCTCCCCGTCGTCCTTGTCGCCCGGGTAGCCGGGGGTGGAGTCCGGGTCCGTGTCTTTCAGGCTGAAGCCTTTGCCCACCTTCAGGGTGTCGGAGGGGTGTTCCTTGAATCGCACGATGTCTGACATGCCTTGCCTCTTTCCGGGTCGGGCAGCCTCCGTGCGGACCGCCGGACCACCGCCCGCGCTACGCTGCTGAGCTCAGGCTAGTTCCCCTTGTACCGGCTCAGGAAGTCCGCCATGCGGTTGATTGCCTCTTCCAGGTCCTTCACGAGGGGAAGGGTGACCATCCGGAAGTGGTCCGGGCGGACCCAGTTGAAGGCCCGGCCGTGGGAGACCAGGATCTTCTGCTCGCGCAGCAGGTCCAGGACGAACTTCTCGTCGTCGCGGATGCGGTAGACCTCGGGATCGAGCTTCGGGAAGAGGTACATGGCGCCCCGGGCCTGCTGGGTGCTGACCCCGGGAATCGCGTTGAGCATGTCGTACGCCTTGTTCCGCTGCTCGAGCAGGCGCCCGCCCGGCAGGATGAGGTCGTTGATGCTCTGGTACCCGCCGAGCGCCGTCTGGATGGCGTGCTGGGCCGGGACGTTGGCGCACAGGCGCATGTTCGCCAGCAGGTTGATGCCCTCGAGGTAATCGGCGGCATCCTTTTTCGGCCCGGAAATGGCCATCCACCCGGCCCGGTAGCCGCACACACGGTACGCCTTGGACAGTCCGCTGAACGTCAGGCACAGGACGTCGTCGCCGGTCAGGCTGGCCATGTTCACGTGGACGGCGTCCTCGTAGAGGATCTTCTCGTAAATCTCGTCGGCGAAGAGGACCAGGCCGTGCTTCTCGGCCAGGGCGACGATTTTCTTGAGGGTGTCTTCCGGATAGACGGCGCCGGTGGGGTTGTTCGGGTTGATCACCACGATGCCCTTGGTGCGCGGCGTGATCTTCGCTTCCAGGTCCTCGAGGTCCGGCTGCCAGCCGGAGTCCTCGTCGCAGAGGTAATGCACGGGCCGGCCGCTGGCCAGCGCAACCGAGGCGGTCCAGAGCGGGTAATCGGGGGTGGGGATCAGGACCTCGTCGCCGTCGTCGAGCAGCGCCATCAGGGACATCGTGATGAGCTCGCTGACGCCGTTGCCCAGGTAGATGTCATCTACATGGATGTTCTGGATCCCGCGGGTCTGGTAGTACTGCGACACGGCGGTCCGGGCCGAAAAAATGCCGCGGGAATCGCTGTAGCCCTGGGCATGCGGCAGATGGCGGATCATGTCCACCAGAATCGCGTCCGGCGCTTCAAATCCGAACGGGGCCGGGTTTCCGATGTTCAGTTTGAGGATGCGGTGACCCTCTGCCTCCATCTGCTGGGCGGCCTGAAGGATCGGTCCACGGATGTCGTAAAGGACGTTATGAAGCTTGGTGGACTGCTTGAATTCTGCCATCCATCAAATATGCCATATGGAGGATGTAGTTCCGCCGAGATCTGTCTCACAAGGGGTGTCCCGCCGTCACAGGCAGCAAAAGCCCGTCAGAAAAGGATTCGGCGGCTGCCGGGCTCCCCCGTGAACCGGGAGAGTCCGGCAGCCGCCGTCGCACGTCAGAGCGGTCTGGACAAGCCTCTTACTTGACCAGTCCCTTGTCCTTGAGCCAGGCCGCGGCAGCGTCCTTGGGGTTCTGCTTCTGGCTGCCGCTGACCGCACGGTTGAGGTTGATCAGGTCCTCGGTGGTGAGGATCTTGGACACGGCATTCAGGGCTTCCTTCGCCTTGTCGGTCATCTTGGCCTTGTTGTACAGCGGGATGACCTGCTGGGCGATGAAGTTGTTCTCCGGGTCCTCCAGCACCACCAGGTCGTTGTCCGCGATGGACGGGGTGGTGGTGTAGATGTCGGCCACCTGGACCTGGTCCGAGAGCAGGGCCTTGAGCGTGACGGCCCCGCCGCCGTCGCTGAACGGCTCCAGCTTCTTGGGCACGCAGCCGTAGTTCTTCTCCAGGCCCGGGAGTCCGTAGGCGCGTTCGGCGAAGGTCGCCGGGGCGCCCACCACGATTTCACTGCAGACCTTGGCGAGGTCCTCGATCGACTTCAACTGGTACTTCTCCGCGGTGGCCTTCGTGACGACCATCGCGTCCTTGTCCTCGGCCTTGGAGGCCTCCAGCACCGCCAGCCCCTCGGGCAGCTTGCCCGGCAGCGCCTTGTAGATATCCTCGGCCGAGACCTCCGGGGCGTCCTTGCTGACGTGCAGCAGCAGGTTGCCGCTGTAGTCGGGGATGATGTCCACCGACCCGTCCTGGACGGCCTTGAAGTAGACCTCGCGGGAACCGATGTTGGGCTTGGTGCTCGCCGTGATGCCGGCTCCGTTCAGCGCCCCGGCGTAGACCTCGGCGATGATCTGGCTCTCGGTGAAGTCGGCGGAACCGATCACGAGGGCCGAGCCCGCACCGGAGGCGGCCCCGCCGGTGGCGGGGGACGTGGAGAGCGGATCGGATGAGCCTCCGCAGGCGGACAGTGCCATGGCCAGGCCTACACCGGCGGCCAGGCCGCCGAATGCGCGCCTGCCGAGTGCTCGTGGGCGGGTTTCCTTCATGACGTACCTCCTTGAACAACAGTCCCCGCGGGTACGGGGTCTGTGAGATCAACCGCAGCCTGCTGGCTCCGGTCTGGCTTGGTTGAGGCTCCCTGGGACAGGAACAGCCTCTGGATGAGGGCAAGGACAAGGTCGACGGCGATGGCCAGACCGGCGATGAGCAGGGACCCGCCCAGCATCTGCGGGAAGTCCGAAAGCACGAGTCCGTCGAAGAGGTACCGGCCGAGGCCGCCGAGGTTGATATAGGCCACCACCGAGACGGTGGCGATGGCCTGGAGCACACCGGTCCTAAACCCGCCGTACATCACGGGCAGGGCGTTGGGGAACTCGGCGCGGAACAGCACCTGGAGCTCCGTCATGCCCATGGCCCGCGCGGCGTCGACGACGTTCCGGTCGACGCTGGCGATGCCGGCATAGGTGCCGGCGAGCAGCGGCGGCACCGTCAGGATCACCAGGGCCCAGATCGGCGGCATCAGCCCGATGCCGGCCAGCAGCACGAAGAGAGTGAGCAGGCCGAGGGTCGGCAGGGCCCGAAGGGCTCCGGCGACGGCCACGGCGGCGACCCGCCCGCGGCCGGTGTGCCCCACGTACAGGCCGATTGGGACGGCGATGGCCGTGGCGATCAGCATCACCAGCCCGGTGTAGAGCAGGTGCTCTGCCAGCCGTGCGGGGATTCCGGCGCTGCCGGACCACTGCTCCGGATCGGCGAGCCAGGTGAACGTGTCGTTGACGACGCTCATGAAGCACCGCCCGTGCTCTGCGCATCGGAAAGCCGCAGCGCCGCGGCCGGGGCGCCGGTCTTGTCCTGGCCGGCCGTGCCCTGGCCGGGGCCGGTCGCGTCCCGGGCGGGGCCGGCCTGGTCGCTGGTGCCGGGGCCGGTGGCCGCGCGGGTCCAGGGGGTCAGCAGCCGTTCAAGGAGGACCAGGACGGCGTCCATCATCAGCGCGAGGATAAGGATGGCGATGATGCCCACTACCACTTCGGTGATGAAGTCACGCTGCAGGCCGGAGGTGAACAGCATTCCGAGGTTGCCTATGCCGAGCAGCGCCGCGACGCTGACCAGTGAGATGTTGCTGACCGAGACCACGCGCAGCCCGGCGAACAGCACCGGCAGGGACAGCGGCAGGTCGATCTGCAGGAACCGTGCGAGGGGTTTGAAGCCCATGGCGACGGCGGCCTGGCGGAGGTCCTCGTCCACCGAGTCGAAGGCGTCCAGGGTGGCCCGCACCAGGAGGGCGACGGCGTAGATGGTCAGGGCCACGACGACGTTCACGGGGTCCAGGATCCGGGTTCCGAGGACGGTCGGCAGGATGATGAACAGCGCCAGGGACGGGATGGTGTAGAGCAGGGAGGACCCCGTGAGGACCACGGAGCGGAGTCCGCGGTTCTGCCGGGCGAACTGGGCCAGCGGCACGGCAATGAGCACCCCGAACACCATCGGCAGGATGGCCAGGACGAGGTGTTGGCCGGCGAGGCTGAAGACCTGCCCGCTGTTGGCCAGGAACCACTCCATCAGCGCGCTCCCTGGCGGACATGGCGGTCCGACTCGATGATGGCGAGGACTTCCTCGGCGGTGATGACCCCGGCCACGCGGCCGTCCTCGTCCACGGCGACGCCGAGACCGGAGGGGGACGACAGGGCCGCATCGAGGGCGCGGCGGAGCGTGTCGCCCTTCCGGAAGAGGGAACCGCCGGGAACAGTCGCCGTGCCCTTGCCCGGCCCGGACCAGCCAAGTGGCCGCAGGCTCTCGTCGACCACCAGCTGCCACTCGCCGGAGGCGTTGCCGGCACGGTCGATTTCAGCGGGGGTGATCGTCTGGGCGGGGTGCACGGTCACGCCGTCGGACGGGCTGAAGGCCAGGTGCCGGAAGCCGCGATCGCGGCCTACGAAGGACGCCACGAAGTCGTTGGCGGGGGCGCGCAGGATCTCCTCCGGGGTGGCGTACTGCGCCAGTTTGCCGCCGAGGCCGAAGACTGCCACCTTGTCGCCAAGGACGGTGGCCTCGTCGATGTCGTGGGTGACGAAGACGATGGTCTTGGCCAGATCACGCTGGAGCCGGAGGAGTTCCTGCTGCAGTTCATCGCGGACGACGGGGTCCACGGCGCTGAAGGGTTCGTCCATGAGCAGCACGGGAGGATCGGCGGCGAGCGCCCGGGCAACGCCGACGCGCTGCTGCTGGCCGCCGGACAGCTGCGAGGGGTACCGCTTGCCCAGCGCGGATGCCAGCCCGACGACGTCGAGCAGTTCCTGCGCACGCTTCCGCGCCTCGGCCTTCGAGACGCCGTTGAGCCGGGGAACGGTGGCGATGTTGTCCAGTACGGAACGGTGCGGCATCAGTCCCGAGGACTGCATGACGTAGCCCATGGAGCGGCGCAGCTGCGCTGCCGGCACCGCGGTGACGTCCTGGCCGTCCACGGTGATGGTGCCGGAGGTCGGTTCGACCATGCGGTTGATCATCCGCAGCGACGTGGTTTTGCCGCATCCCGAAGGTCCGACGAAGACCGTGATGGCGCCCTTGTCGATCGACATGGTCAAGCCATCGACGGCAGGCTGGCCGCCCTGGTATCGCTTGGTGACGTTCTGGAACTCGATCATGGCTTCAGCCATTTCCGGGGCTTACCTAACTGTTGGGGGCAACAACGGACGGTCCAGCCAACTGATCATAGACACGCTGATTTTGGGCTGTAAAGCACATAGAACTCAGCCTAACCAGCGCGGCTGACAATGTCAGGGATATTGTCGACGGCGCTGTGGCTGACATAGCCATTCGTAGCGCAGCCGACTTTGGATGGGTGCCGCGTGAAAAAACGTCCCGCGGCACCCCTCCGCCGCCCCGCGCCGGCGCCCAACCAGCGACGCGGGGTCACTTCGCGCCCATTCCAGGGGGCCAAATGGACCGCAAGTGACCCCGCGTTGCTTCGAAGTACTCGGGGCCAGGTCAGCGGATCCGACGGCTGCCCCCCTTGGACCCGCCCCGGCCCTTCCCGCCGCGCCTCGCCCCCTCGTTGGCGGCGGCCTCGTAGCTGTCCCGTTCTGCCGCGCGCTGGCTCTTGCCCGCAGCCGAAATCTGCTGGTGCCATTCCCGCGCGTAGGCGCGGCTGGCGGCGGCATCGTGCCGCCGGGCCAGGGCCGCGAGTTCGCGCTGGAGCTTCAGGTAGCTCTCCCAGCGGCGGTCCTCGAGTGACCCGTCCGCGAGCGCAGCCTGCACGGCGCAGCCGGGCTCGCGGCCGTGGGCGCAGTCGGAAAACCTGCACTGCATGAAGAGTTCCTCGAGGTCGCCGAACATCTCTGCCATCCCGCTGTCGGCGTCGAACAGCCCGAAGCCGCGCACCCCGGGGGTATCCATCAGGACGGCGCCCCCCGGCAGGGGAACGAGTTCGCGTGAAGTGGTGGTGTGTTTGCCTTTGCCGTCGCCGGCCCGGACGTCCCCCGTTTCCTGGACCGCCGTGCCGGCGAGGGCGTTGATGAGGGTGGATTTGCCCGCCCCGGAGGGACCCAGCAGCACGAGGGTGCCGCCGGGCGGGAGGTGGCCCAGCAGTTCGTCGAGGCCGTCGCCGTGCTCCGCGGAGGTGGTGACCACCGCGACGCCGGCTGCCTGGAGGACCACCTTGCCGACGACGTCGTCCGCGAGGTCGGCGAGGTCCGCCTTGGTGATGATGACCAGCGGCGTGGCCCCCGAATCCCAGGCGGCGACGAGGGTGCGCTCGAGCCGGTTGTGGGTGAGCGGCCGGTCCACGGGGACCACGACCCCGACGACGTCCATGTTTGCCCCGAGGACCTGCGCCTCCGAGGAGGCGTCAAAGGCGCGTTTGCGGCTCAGTTCCGAGTGCCGCGGCAGGATCCCCGCGATGGCGGGCTCCCCCGCGGTGTTGGATCCGAGCCAGACCCAGTCGCCGGTGGCGGGCAGTTCCCCGGTGCCGGGATACGGCAGATGGAGGATCGTATCGTGGGTGGCGATCAGGACCAGGTTGCGGTCCACGCGGATGACCCGGCCCGTGCCGGTGCCGCCCGGCACGGGATGGGCCGCGAACCGTGCGGCAACGGCGGCGGTGAAGCCGTACCCCGCCGGGCCCGCGGGGAGCGCGGCGGGGCCCGCGGGGAGATCCTTGGGGATGGTACTCGGAATGGGGTGGATGGGGTGGGTGGCGCCGGACGCGCCTGGACGTGCACTTGAAGTAGTCAACGAAAACCCTTTGATGGGCCCCGGTGCACGTGCCGCGCTGCGGGTGGAACCTGGCAGGCTGCGGCTAGAGGGTGCTGATGGCCGGGGCAGGAATGATGGCCTGGCTGATGTTGGCGCGCAGTGCGCACCGGACTGTTGCAGTCATCTTCTCCACCTCCCCGTTCCCGCTGTCGGCTTTACCGCCGGTTTTTAGAATAGCCGGATGCCCCGGGCCTGGCTAGGCATCCGTCAGGACAGTTGCCCGTTCAGGACAGTTGCCCGTTCAGGGGCCGCTCGCGGTGGAGCCGGAGCGCGGCGTCGACGAGCGAGACCTTGTTAAGCCCGGGAACGTCCTCGAGCGGGATCCAGTCCGCGTGCGTGGTGCTGCCGTCCACCTCGTGCCGCAGTTCCCCGCCGGTAATCGATGCCTCGTAGATGAGCCGGAGGGACTGGAAGTCCCGTTCGCCGCCGTCGATCCGGATCTCCGCGGGCCAGTGCCCGACGTCGATTCCCAGCATGGCGCCGACCTCGGCGTGATACCCGGTTTCCTCGTGGATTTCCCGTCGGCAGCCATCAACGGGATGCTCGGCGAGGTCCAGGCCGCCGCCCGGCAGGGTCCAGCCTTCCTTGCCGCCCTGCTTCCAGTACGCCAGGAGGATGGCGCCGTCGCGGATGATGACCGCGTAGGCAGCGGGACGGGTGTCGAAGTTCAGGCTCATTCCTCCAGCGTAGTGGCCGACGGGCGCGGTAGCCCGGCGGTCCGGGTCAGCCCTGTTCGGCCACGAGCTGGAGCACTCCAAAGACAGGGTCCTGCTCCAGGACGCGGACGTCGGTGATTCCCCCGGCGGCGAGGGCGGCGCGGAACGATTCCTGCAGGCGGGGGACGTTCATGCCCAGGCCGCCGCCCAGGATCACCGGTCCGTCGATGCCGAGCTTCCGGACCGTCTGCAGCGCCAGGGCCGCCAGGTCCCGTCCGGCCTGGTCCACGAGTTCCCGGCTGGCGAAGTGGCCGGCGGCGGCAGCGCCGACCACGAGCCGGGCCCGCTCGGCCCAGTACCGGCGTCCGGTCTCCGGTGAGTGGAAGAGCGCAATCAGCTTGTTGGGGTCATCCACACCGCAGGAGGCCAGCACGGCGGTGGTGAGCTCGTCGGGTTCCAGCCCCTGGTTCATCCGCCGCAGGCTGTGCCGGACCGCCTCGCGGCCCAGCCAGTACCCGCTGCCTTCGTCGCCGAGCAGATAGCCCCAGCCGCCGGCGCGGGCCTCCCCGCCGAGGCTGTTCCGACCCCACGCGGCCGAGCCCGTTCCGCCGATGACGGCGACGCCGGTGCTGGCGACGCCGGTGCTGGCGCCGCCGGCCGCCAGCAGGAGTCTTGAATCGTGGACCACGGTGATCCGGGCGCCCGGCGCGTGCGGCGCGATCAGGGCAGCGAGCGCGGCGGCGTCCTCGTCGGTATCGATGCCGCCGGCTCCCGCGTAGACCTGGGCGACGGTTCCGCCGCCGATACGGGCGAAGAGTTCCGCCAGGTGCCGGGCCGCCTCCTCGCGGCTGACGTTCTGGACGTTGGAGCTGCCCACCGATTCGTCGGCCACCGCGGTGCCGTCCTCGAAGCGGACGCCGCGGGTCTTCGTCCCGCCAATATCGAGTCCGATCACGGCGGCAGATGCGGTCGGGGCAACGGAGTCCGCCGCCGGCGGGATGTCAGAATGAGTCACCGGAACAGCCTACTGAATCCTTTCCAGGAGTGAGCCATGTCGCACGACATCTTTGGTACCCGCATCGTTGCCGCCCCGATGGCGGGCGGGACCTCCACGCCGGCCTTCGTCGCGGCCGTGCACGACGCCGGCGGTCTGGGCTTCCTGGCCGCGGGCTATAAGAGCGTGGATGCCATGCAGGCGGAGATCCGCAGCGCCCGGGCCTCCGGGACACGCTTCGGCATGAACGTCTTCGTTCCCGATCCCGCGCAGCTCCCGCCGTCCGCAGCGGTGCGGGCACAGCTCGAGGACTACCGCGCCCGGCTCCGGCCGGATGCCCAGCGCTACGGCGTGGAGGTCCCGCCGCTGCGGCTCGACGACGACGACCACTGGAAGGGCAAGATCGACGCGCTGCTGGCCGATCCGGTGGAACTGGTCAGTTTTGCCTTCGGGCTGCCCGGGTCCGATGTTGTCCGGGCGCTGCAGCGGTCAGGCTCCGCCGTGCTCGCCACGGTCACGACGGTGGATGAGGCGCTTGAGGCCGCCGGGCAGGGCGTGGATGCGCTGGTGGTGCAGCACGGGAGCGCCGGCGGCCACAGCGCGGCGTTCCAGCCGGGCGCTGCGGTTCACGATGCCGGACATGCTGACAGCCAGCCGGGCACAACGGCGGAACTGGTCGCGACGGTGCGGGCCGCCGTCGGGCTCCCGCTGGTGGCCGCCGGTGGAGTGATGGACCGGACCGGAGTGGGGCACGTGCTGGCCTCGGGTGCCCAGGCGGCCCAGCTGGGCACGGCATTCCTGCGCACGCGCGAGAGCGGCGCCCGGCAGCTGCATAAGGACGCCCTCGCCAGTCCGAACTTCACCCGGACGGCGCTGACCCGGGCCTTCACCGGACGGCAGGCCCGGGCACTGGTCAATGAGTTCGTCCTCGACCACCCGGACGCTCCGGAGTCCTACCCCGCCGTGCACCACCTCACCGCTCCCCTGCGCGCAGCCGCGGCCGCCGCCGGGGATGCGGAGCGGCTCAACCTCTGGGCCGGGGCGGGCTGGCAGCTGGCGCGGACCGGTTCCGCCGCTGAGGTCATGGCGGGGCTGCTGGGCTGACCGCCGGCCACACCGCGCACCACTCGCACCCCCGCGGACCCCCGCGGACCACACCCGAGGAACCACCTACGCACGGCGCACCACCGGCGAGTAACCCACCGAGGTCGCCGGAACGGTGCCGGATCGCCGGAAGTTTCCCTGCGAAATCGACGCTTTCCGGCGAACTGGCGCCACACGCGCAGCGGCCGGCTCAGGTGCCGGAGCGGCCGCGGACGAAGCCGGCCAGGAGTGCCGGGCCTTCGCTGAGCACCAGCTCCCGGAACAGCCGTACAGGGTCCGGCTCGGTGTCCGCTCCGCCGCGGCGTTCCCGCCAGGCCAGGCCGATCTCCCGGAAGGCCAGGCCGGAATCCAGGGCGAGCTCCACCCAGCCAAGGTCGCCGGAATGCCCGGGGCTGTGGCGTCCCGGGGCGGGCCCGCCGGGAGGGAGGATGCTCACACCGAGTCCTGCCGAGACGAGTCCCCTCGCCGTGTGGGAGTCCTGGCTCTCGAAGGCGATGCGGGGCCGGAACCCCGCCTCCCGGAACAGGGCGTCAGTCAGCGAGCGCATGCCGTAGCCGGCGCCCATCGCCACGAACGGGTCCTGCCGGATCTCCGCGAGGCCCGCGCTGCGGCGCTTCGCCAGGGGATGCCGGTGGTGGACCACGAGCCGCAGCGGTTCCCGGTAGAGGGCGGCGGAGGAGATCAGCCGGCTCGGCGCCGCGACCGGGGCGGTCAGGGCCAGGTCCGCGTCGCCGGCGGCCAGCTCGGCCAGGCAGCCGTCCCGGGCGCCCTGGCTAAGGTCGAAGGCCGGCTGCGGATGCCGGCTGCGGAAGGCGCTGATCAGCAGCGGCAGCATCGCCTCACCGAAGGTGTGCTGGAACGTCACCGCGATCCGGCCGCGCACCACCTCCGACTCGTGCCGGACCAGGTCCAGCCCGGTCTGGAACTCGCCCAGCGCGGCCTCGATGTGCGGCAGGAGCGCCTTCGCGGCCGGGGTCAGCCGCACGCCGCGGCCGTCGCGGATCAACAGTTCCGTCCCGATGATGCTGCTGGCCCGGGCGATTCCCCGGCTGACTGTCGACTGGGGCAGTCCCAGCACTTCGGCAGTCTCGGTAATGTGCTGGGTGCGCCCGAGTTCGGCCAGCAGGGGCAGCAGCGGCAGCAGCTGGACCAGCTGTTTGTGCTCCACGTCCATGGCACACCCTCCAGATTGTTCCGTATTTGCTATGTATTCTATGAGAATCATGCATTGGAAGCATGCCTTTCGGCCGCCTATTCTGGGGAGATGCCCCGACCTCCACTGCTCCGCCGCCCCGCTGCCCAGGGCGAAATCCACGGCGATATCCACGGCCAGGTCCAGCCGGACCCTACAGAGGGCCCCGGTGCTGCCTGGCCGGGGCACCCTAAGGGGTCCGCGGCCTACCGGAAGATTCTGGCCGGGCTGGCGTTCGCGGGCGTCGCCACCTTCGCCCAGCTTTACTCCACCCAGGCGGTGCTGCCAATGATGACGGCGGACCTGCAGGTCACGGCGGCCGAGGCGGCACTCACCATCTCGCTGGCCACCATCGGGCTGGCCCTGACCGTGCTTCCGTGGTCCTTCCTGGCCGACCGGATCGGCCGGGTCCGGGCCATGCTGTGGGGCATCTCAGCCGCCACGGCCCTGGGGCTGCTGGTCCCGCTCGCCTCCAGCTTCCCGATGCTACTGGGCCTGCGGATGCTCGAAGGCATGGCGCTGGGCGGCATCCCCGCCATCGCCATCGCCTACCTCAACGAGGAGGTCAACAAGGCCCATGCCGCCCTGGCGGCCGGAACCTACGTCGCCGGCACCACCCTGGGCGGGCTTGCCGGCCGGCTGCTCGCCGGCTTCGTCGGCGAACTCTGGGGATGGCGGGCCGCGGCCCTGGCTGTCTCGATCCTGGCCGCCGTGGCCGCCGCCCTCTTCGTGGTCCTGGTGCCGCAGGCCCGGGGCTTCACAGCCGCGGCGGCCAGCGGCTTCCGCGGGGCCCTCCGGACCCTGGCGGGCCACAGCCGGAATCCGCGGCTGCTGGCCCTCTACGTCCAGGCATTCCTGCTCATGGGCGGCTTCGTGGCCGTCTACAACTACCTGGGATTCCGGCTTTCCGGGGAACCTTTCAGCCTGCCAGCCACCGTCATCAGCCTGATTTTCCTGGCCTACCTCTCCGGCACGGTCTCGTCCCGCTGGGCCGGCGGACTGACGGAGCGTTTCGGGCGGCGCACGGTGCTAATCGCGGGGACCGTGCTCATGGTGGCGGGCCTGGCCCTGACGCTGACTCAACTTCTCGGGCTCATCATGGCGGGCCTGCTGCTGTTCACCGCGGGCTTTTTTGCGGCGCACAGCGTCGGCGCCGGCTGGACCGGCGTGATTGCCACGACCGACCGCGCTCAGGCGGCCTCGCTCTACAACCTCGCCTACTACCTTGGGTCCAGCGTCATCGGCTGGGCCGGCGGGCTGGTGTTCCAGTCGCTGGGCTGGACCGCGCTGGCGCTGACCGTCATCGGCCTGGCCGGTACGACGGCGGTGATCACCGCCGTCGTGCATCCCGCCCGCCCGTCGGCCGAGGCGCCGGCCGGTGCAGGCAACTGAAGCTGCAGCCGGCGGCGCAGGGGCGCAGCCGGCGGCGAGGGGCGCAGTGCGCGTTAGCGGGTAGCTTCGATGGCCTGCACGAGGTCGGCCACGACGTCGGACGGGTCCTCCAGGCCCACCGAGACGCGCAGCAGGCTGGCATGCGGTTTGGCGTCGGCGGCAACGGGCCGGTGGGTCAGCCCGGCCGGGTGCTGGATCAGGGTGTCGATGCCGCCGAGCGAGACCGCATGCGTGATCATGCCGACGGCGGACGGGATCCGTTCGGCGTGCTCGGCGCTGCCCACCTCGAAGGCGAGCAGCGAGCCGGGGCCGGACATTTGCGTTCCGATCAGCCGCTGCGGATCGCACTCGGGCAGCCCCGGATAGAAGACCCGCCGGACAAGCCCGTGCCCGGCCAGGGCGGCGGCAACCTTCTGCGCACTGGCCTGCTGCGCCCGCACCCGGACCGGCAGTGTGGCCAGGCCGCGGTGAAGCAGGTAGGCGGGCCAGGGCGTGAGGATGCCGCCGGTGACGGCCCGGATCTGGCGCAGCCTCGTGGTCCACTCGGGAGCCGCGGCCACCACGCCGCCCATGGCATCACCGTGTCCGCCGAGGAATTTGGTGGCACTGTGCAGCACCATCGCCGCGCCGTGCAGATACGGCCGCTGGAGGATGGGGCTGGCGAAGGTGTTGTCGACCAGGACCGGGACGCCGTCCGCCGCCGCTGCCACGAGGGCGATGTCGACGAGTTCCAGGCTCGGGTTGGCGGGCGTCTCCAGGATCACCAGGCCCGTGTCAGGGCGGAGCGCTGCGTGCACGCCCTCCGGGGTGGTAAACGTGACGTCGTTGCCGAGCACGCCCGAGGCCAGCAGGTAGTCGCTGCCGCCGTACAGCGGCCGCACCGCGACAACGTGCTTCTTGCCGGTGGCGACGACGGCGAGCAGCACCGCGCTGAGCGCCGCCATGCCGGTGGCGAACGCCACGGCCTCCGGAGTGTCCTCGAGGACGGCGACGCCCTCCTCGAACCGCGCCACGGTGGGGTTCCAAAGCCGCTGGTAGACGGTGCTCTGGCCCTCGACATGGGTGCCGCCGGTGGCCATGTGCTCATAGGCGAGCCCGCCGTCGTGCACGGAGGGCAGTGGCGCCGTGGTGGACAAGTCGATCGGCACGGCGTGCACGCCCAGTTCAGTGAGTCCGTTGCGGCCGGCGTGGACGGCCAGCGAGTCTTGAGAAAGCACCTTGCTCCTTATGAATATTCACCGTTGAATTCCGCAAGTATCTGGCAATAATTCGGAGTTTTGTAGGCCCCGCGAATGGAAGTGTCGGAATTCGCCGTTTATGATGAACTGACAACCCATCAAGGAGGATCCGTGAGTAGCAGTGCGAAGAATCTTCGGCCGGGAGCGGGTGCCGGCGAGCCGCTGGACGCTATCGACGAGCGCCTGCTCGCTGCACTCGTGGCCGACGCCCGGATCTCCAACAAGCAGTTGGCCGAGCTGGTCGGCATCGCGCCGTCCACGGCCCTGATGCGCACCCGGGCGCTCTCCGAGCGCGGGATCATCCAGGGCTTCGAGGCGAAGCTGAGCCTGTCCGCGATCGGCCGCTCCGTGCAGGCCCTCATCGCCGTCAGGCTCCGAGCGCACGACCGGGAACAGATCGACCGCTTCACGGCCCGGGTCCCGAAGCTCCCGGCCGTGCTCTCGACATTCCACACGTCGGGCTCGGTGGACTATCTGCTGCACATCGCCGTCGCCACCACCGAGGACCTCCGCGACTGGGTGCTGGACAATCTGGCCACGGATCCGGTGGTGGGGCACACCGAGACCACCCTCGTGTTCGACCACATCCAGGGCAACCAGAGCCCGCTGCCCGACTAGAGCCGGCGCCGTTTCAACGCCGGCGGGGACCTTCAGTCGCCGTTTCAACGCCGGCGCCGTTCCGGCTCCGACGGGGACCTTCAGGCGCGGCGCAGCGCCGCGCGCAGCGTGATGGCGGCGAGGGTGATCCCGGCGATCGAGCAGAGCACCACAAAGCCGGCGACCGCCGCCTGCAGGCCGACGACGCCGGCGGCGAGCCCCAGCCCGATGACGGGAATGGCGCTGCCGAGGTAGGTGATGACGTAGACCGTGCTGATGATCTGGGCGTGGCGGGAAGGCTCGACTTTCCCGGCCACGTCGTTGAAGACGGTCCGGAAGGACACACCCTGGCCCAGACCGGCGGTGATGCTCGCGAGGATGAGCAGCCAGGGACTGTTCCAGGCGGCGGCCGCGGCGATCAGCAGCACCGACCCGGCGAGCATGCCCAGTCCGATCGGCACCACAAAGCGGCCCCGCACGGCGAGGAGCTGACTGAGCGCGGAGGACCCGAGCGTCAGTCCCGCCAGCAGGCCGATCAGCGGCCGCGAATCGGCGTGAACGATCTGGGCGAAATAGCTGGGCGCCAGGGAGAGGCAGAAGCCGAATACGGCGAAGCTGAGGAACCCCACCGAGGACGCCAGCCAGAAGGCGCCGCGCGCCTCGCTGGACACCGACGGCCGGCGGGGCGCCAGCACACGCAACGGCTGCGGACCCGCGACCGACGTAATGGCCGGACGGGCCTTCAGCAGGTACAGCGGGACCAGCAGCGCGGCAAGGACCAGCGAATGCAGGTAGTACGGCGTGGTGGTGGGCCCGGGCAGCAGCGAGAGCACTCCCCCGATGGCCGGGCCGGCCGCCACGCCCCCGGCGGACGCCAGCAGGGTGAACCGCGAGGCCCACTCGGGGCGGCTGGGCAGCAGTTCCCGCAGGGCCGCCGAACTGGCGCCGGTGGCGAGCGCCACCGCAATGCCCTGCAGCGCCCTGCCGACACACAGCGCGAACAGTGTGTCCGCCGCGGCAAAAACGGAGCCGCCTGCCAGTCCCACGAGCACGGCAAGGACCAGCGCGGCCCGGCGGCCGATGTGGTCTGACCAGTGGCCGGCCAGGATCAGGGTCGCCACCAGCGCCAGGACATAGGCAGAGAAGGCCACCGTGACACCGAAGGCGGTAATGCCCAGTTTGGCCTGCAGCAGCGGGTACAGCGGCGTGGCCAGATTCGCGCCGACCAGCAGCGTGAAGATCACGACGCCGGCCATCACCAGCCGTGCCGTGGTGGAAGCGTCCCAGCCCCAGCGGTCTGCCGTGGCGGGGCGCATGCGAAGTTCGCTGAAGACCGTCATGACCTTGCCCTTGCCCCTTGCATGAAAGCGGGCCGCGCCTTCCCCCCGATGGGGAATCGCCAGCCCGTTCTGATTCGATACTCCCAGAATGCTGCATTGCTGCTTGTTGCAGCCAAATTCCGTGCCAAAATTGATCAAAACAATCAATCAGCCGCCGCCCAAGTGACCCGGAGTGACGATTTGAACAGCCTGGACCCCACCGACCTGAAAATCCTGCTGGAGCTGATCCGGGATCCGCGGATCCAGATCGGCGACCTCAGCGAAAAACTGGGCGTTGCCCGTAACACTGCGCAGTCGCGCGTCCGGCGCATGCAGCGTTCGGGTTTGCTGCACGACGGCGGCCGCGAGATTGATCTTGAGGCGGTGGGCTACGACGTCGTCGCGTTCGTCACGATCGAGGTCAACCACCGGGAGCTCGACGGTGTCGTGGGAGCCCTGCGCCTGATCGCGCAGGTTCTGGAGGTCCACGAGATCTCCGGACGCGGCGACGTGTGGTGCCGCGTGGTGGCCACCGACACCCACAACCTGCAGGCCGCGCTGCGCTCCATTCTCCGGATCAAGGGCGTCATCCGGACCGAAACCGTCCTGGCCCTGCACACCCACATCCAGTACCGCACCGAACCGCTGATCAGCCGGCTGGCCCAGGGCAGTTCGCTGGCACCGGCCAGGTCCTCGTGACCCGTCCGCCCGGCCCTCACCCCGGGGGCGGCCCGTCCTGGGCGGCCACGGCCACAGAAGACTGGATAATGAGCCCGTGACTATCATCGATAACGCCGTCTACGTTGACGGCGTGCGCAGCGCCGAGCCGCAGAGCCTCGAGCAGACCTTTGAGACCCTGAGCCGGCACGGCGGGATGGCGTGGATCGGACTGTACCGGCCGACGGAGGCTGAAATGGCCGCTGTCGCCGCGGAGTTCGGGCTGCACAGCCTCGCCGTGGAAGACGCCATTTCGGCCCACCAGCGCCCCAAGCTCGAACGCTACGACGACATCCTCTTCACGGTGCTGCGGCCGGCGCGGTACCTCGACGCGACGGAAACCGTGGAATTCGGTGAACTCCACGTGTTCACCGGGAAGAACTTCGTCGTCACCGTCCGGCACGCCGAAACCGGCGGGGTGGCACAGGTGCGGCGAAAAATGGAGAAGCGCCCCGACCTCCTCTGCCACGGCCCCGAGGCTGTGCTATACGCCCTGATGGACCAGGTGGTGGACGACTACGTACCTGTCGTGTCCGGCCTGGAGAACGACATTGATGAGATCGAGGACCAGCTGTTCAGCGGCGACTCCACGGTCTCGCGGCGGATCTACGAACTGGCACGCGAAGTCATCCAGTTCCAGCGCGCGATCCATCCGCTCCCCGCCATGATGCAGCTGCTCCGGGGCGGCTTCGAGAAATATGAAGTGAAACCCGAGCTCCAGCACAACCTCCGCGACGTCGAAGACCACGTGGAGCGGCTGATCTCCCGTGCCGATTCCTTCCGGGACCTCCTGCAGAACGCCCTCACCCTGGACGGCACGCTGACGGCCAACCGGCAGAACGAGGCCAGCGCCGAGCAGAATGAGCAGGTCAAGAAGATCTCGTCCTGGGCGGCCATCTTCTTCGCCCCGTCCATTGTGGCGGGCATCTACGGCATGAACTTTGACGGGATGCCGGAGCTGCAGTGGAGCTACGGCTACCCGATGGCCATCGGGCTGATGGGCTCCACCGCCGCCCTGATGTACGGCATCTTCAAGCGGAAGGGCTGGCTCTGACGGACGGATCCGTCTGGCGGACCCGAGTGTAGTCTGGCGTCATGAGCGCACGGCGGGACCGGTTCCGGGACATCGTGGAAACCCTGACGAGGCATGGGCTGGGCTTCGCGCTGGGGACCCTTGGGCTGGACCGGGTCCGGCCCGCGGACGGGGCCGCGGCGCGGCGCCGGCGTCCGCCCCGGGCTTGAGCCTGCCGGTGCGCGTCCGGCTCGCGCTCGAAGACCTGGGCGCCGTCTACATCAAGTTCGGCCAGATCGAGTCGACGCGCACCGACGTGCTTCCGCCGGAGTACGCCACCGAGCTTGCCAAACTCCAGGACGCGTCCCCGCCCATTGCAGCCGCCGAGGTCCGCGCCGTCATCACCGAGGAGCTCGGCACCGCAGCGGACCGGCTGCTCGCGTCGCTCGACGACACCCCCCTCGCCACCGGCCCATCGGCCAGGCCCACTGCGGCCGGATCACTCTGGACCCGGAGGAGGCTGCATCAGGCATCCCCGGTGCCGCGGCCCCCGGCAGCCGGGGCATCGACGTCGTGGTCAAAGTGCGCCGGCCCGGCGTCGTGGCCCAGGTCAACGAGGAGCACTTCGCCGCGAACTTCACCGGCGACGGCCGCGTCCACATCCCCCTGGTCTTCTGGGACACCACAACAGCCCGGGTCCTGACACTGGAGCGGATCCGTGGCATCAAAGTCGACGACGCGGCCGCCCTGCGGGAGGCGGGGATCGACGCCGGGGAGCTGGCCCGGCGGCCTGCAACGTCCCGCTGAAGATGGTGTTCGAGGACGGGTTCTTCCACGCTGACCCGCATCCGGGAAACTTCTTCGTGGAGGCGGATGGGCGGCTGGGCATCATCGATTTCGGCATGGTCGGCCACATCGGCGACTCGGCGCGTGACCAGCTGGTCAGGATGCTGGTCGCCGTCGTGGACCAGGACGCCGCCCGGCTGACCACGGCCCTGGTCCGCCTGTGCGGGGCGCAGGCAGGCGGCCGCTTCGGCGGGCTGCAGACGGACCTGGGCCCTGCGCTTCGGGACGGAGGCGCCGGAGATCATGCGCCGGGTGGTGGATGTCCTGGAGCGCGGAGGCATCGACATTCACTTCCGGGCCGAGGAGCTGGACCGGCTGATGGACAAAGCGGAGAAGACCGGGAACCGGATCGTCGCCGGACTGATCACCGCCGCCCTGATCAACGCCGTCGGGGAACTGGTGTCCGCCCAGCCGGAGAACTGGCGGAACTGGCCGAAGACCCTCTTCACCGCGGGAATCGGCGGTGTCGGCGCGCTGGGGGTCTACCTGGCCCTGACCTCCCGGCACCGGAAATAGCGCGGCCGCACTACGCCTGGGCGCTCAGCGGCTTCTGGGCTGCGGCGGCGTCTGGGCTTCAGCGGCGCCGCCGGGCCTGCGCGACCAGCCGGCGAAACGCCAGGACAAACACCGCCTCGATCAGCACCATCAGCCCGAGCAGCAGCCACTGGCTTTCGCCGATAAAGACGACGGCGCCGACCACCACGAGGATCGTGCCCAGGGTCAGGGCGTAGACGGCGAATCCGATGGCTACCTTCGCGCTGCGGACGCCCGTGCGGAAGCCGAAGCCCACGGGTTCACCCCCGGGGTACCCCGCCACCTTGTCAGGTCCCGCCGGGCTAAGCCGGTCGAACTCCTCCCAGGGGTCGCGGTCCTGGTCCTGTTCGGTCATGATTCCATTATCCCGCGGACACGGCGGTTGAGGGGGTCCGGATGACGTGCGGTCACATTCCCCGCGAGCTGTCTGGGTTGACCGGCCCTACGCGGCGCGGACGTCGATTTCGCCCGGCGCGGCGCCGTCGGCGCCGAACACCAGGTGCCGGTTGGCGATTTTTTCGCTGAAGAACCGGTCGTGGCTGACCACCACAACGGCGCCGGGGAAGTGCACAAGCGCGCGTTCCATGACCTGGGTGCTGGACATGTCCAGGTGGTTGGTCGGCTCATCCAGCAGCAGGACCGACGCACCGGACAGGAGGCACTGCGCCATCGCGACGCGCGCCTTCTGCCCGCCGGAGAGGTTCCCGATCTTCTGCTTGAGGTCCGCCTCGGAGAACTGGAACATCGCCAGGAACCGGTTGACGGACTTCTTCGTGGCGCTGAACGCCAGGCTGTCAGGCAGCGCGTTGACCGCGTGCGAGACGGTGTCGGCGTCGTCGAGGTCCTCGAGCATCTGGTTGTAGGAGACGAAGCCTGGCCCCTTGGCCCAGGCCACCTCGCCGGAATCGGCACGCTCTTCGCCGGTCAGGACCTTCAGAAGCGTGGACTTGCCGCTGCCGTTGGAGCCGAGCACCACGATCCGGTTGCCGCGGCGGATCTCGAAGCTCAGGCCGTCGAACAGCAGCTTTTCGCCGTAGGACTTGCCCAGTCCCTCGACCCTGCAGAGGACGTCCTTTACGTGCAGGCCGCCGTAGATCTCGGTGACGATCTGGTCGACCGGGCGGGGTGTGCGGGACTTCTTGATTTTGGCCAGCTGGTTGCCCAGCCCGCTGCTGGCGGCCTTGGCCGCCTCGCGGCGGTCGGAGATCCCCTCGGCCTCAAAGGCCAGGAGCTCCGATTCGTGCACGAACTGCTGTTCCAGGGTCTTGAGGCGGAACTGTTTCTGCACCACGTATTCGCCGAAGTTGCCCGGGTATTCGTGCAGGTGGAAGTTTTCCACCTCGATGATCCGGGTGACGACGGCGTCGAGGAACTTCCGGTCGTGCGAGACGATGATCGCGGCGCCTTTGAAGTCCCGGAACCAGCTTTCGAGCCATTCGACTCCGGCCACGTCCAGGAAGTTCGTCGGCTCGTCGAGCAGCAGCACGTCGGGGCCTTCGAGCAGGATTTTGGCCAGGGCTGCGCGGTTGCGCCAGCCGCCGGACAGCTCGTCGATGGCGCAGCTCCGGTGCGCCGCGTCGAAGCCCAGTGTGGTGAGGACGGTGTCGATGCGCCGCGGGTAGTCCCAGCCGTCGAGCCGTTCCATGTCCTCGAACAGCTCGGCCTGGCGGCTGATGAGGCGGTCGAGTTCGGCGTCCGCCGGGTCGGCGGCGATGGCGGCGTCAATGGCGGCCAGCTCGGCCTCGATCGCCTTGATCTCGGTAAAAAGCGCGTCGAGGACTTCAAGAATCGTGGCGTCCCCGTTGAGTTCGGAGAACTGGGAGAAGTAGCCCACCTTGGTGCCCAGTTCCAGGGTGACGGTGCCGGTGTCCGGTGTCACTTGGTCGAGGACCAGTTTGAGGATGGTCGTCTTACCGGAGCCGTTCTTGCCGATCAGGCCCACCCGGTCGCCCGTCTCGAGGCGGAAGAACGCTTCCCGGAGAATCTGGGTGTTGTCGAAGCGCACGCTGACATCTTGCAGCCGGATCAGGCTCATGGGTATTTCTCTTTCGATTTAGGATCTGTTCGGCAGGGGGCACACGGCGGAGCGCGGCACTAACGGGGCACGAGCCGCCACAGCGAGGTGACTTCGGCCGACCGGGCACCGAACAAGGGATCGTTTTGGTCGGATGCCTTGGGGTGGGTTGGCCTGGTGTCGGACCGTTCCAGCACCTTCAGCCCGGCGGCCCCGACGGCGCCCAGCAGGTCGGCACGGGACCGCAGCCCCAGGTGCTCGGCCAGGTCCGAGAGGACGAGCCACCCCTCACCGCCCGGCTCCAGATGGTCGGAGAGCTCGTTCAGGAAACGGAACAGCATCCGGCTGCCGGGGTCGTAGACGGCATTGTCCAGGGACGAGTGCGGCGTGGCCGGAATCCACGGCGGGTTGCACACGATGAGCGGCGCACGGCCGGCCGGGAACATGTCGGTCAGGACCGCTTCTGCCCTGTCCTGGACGCCCAGATTCCGGAAATTCTCGCCGGCGCAGGCAATCGCGCGGGGTTCGTTGTCCGTCGCCACCACCCGGCGGACGCCGCGGCGGGCGAGCACGGCAGCGAGCACACCGGTGCCTGTGCCGACGTCGAACGCCAGGCTGTCGGAGGGCAGCGGAGCTGCGGCCACCAGATCGACGTATTCGCTGCGGGTCGGGAAGAACGTGCCGTAGTGCGGGTGGATCCGGTCCTGCAGGGCCTCGACGTAGACGCCGTTCTTTCGCCACTCGTGCGCTCCGATGGCCCCGACGAGTTCGTGGAGCGACACCACGGAAGGCTCGCCGATGTCCCCGTAGGCCTCCTCGGCGGCCTGCCGGAGATCCGGGGCCCGCCGCAGCGGCACCGCCGGTCCGGGGTCAAGCGGAACCAGCAGCAGGCCGAGAATGCGTGCCCGGTGCGAGCGGGACTGGCGGTGCCGGTAGAACTCATCGGCCGGGGTGGGAGCGGTCTTTTTCTTCCCGGAGCCCACGCGCCGGTCCAGGGCGTTGAGGATCTGCCGCGCGTTGTGGAAATCACCCTGCCAGAGCATCGCGGTGCCCTGGGACGCCATCCGGTTCGCCTCATCGGCGGTGAGCGAGTCGGTGACCACTTCGATGCGGGCGGGCGCAGGCCGTCCGTTCGCCGACCGCCAGCGGGCGGTCCTGCTCTGGCCGCCCTCTGCCCACGTCACGACGGCAGGGGCATCCTCCGCGGCTGCCTGCGGGGGCGTGCGGGAGGGCGTCGGGACTGCCAGGGGTTGATCCGGCACGGCGGTTGCGATAAGAGTTCCAATCCCAGAGTCCGAGGGGCGGATCGGAGACTGACGTATGCGGCGGGACGCACCTTCTCAGGATACAGGCGGGCGTCCTGTCACTGTGCGATGCGGCTGCGTACCATCTCGCTGACGGCTTTGCCGTCGAAGCGTCCGGCGACCTTGGCGGTCACCGGCTTCATCACCGCGCCCAGCTGGCGCATCGTCAATTCAGTGCCGCCGGCGGTGAGGTCGGCAATCACCTCGTCGACAATCGACTCCACCTCGGCGGCAGTCAGTGCCTGCGGCAGGTAGGCCTCGATGATCTCGGCTTCGGCGATTTCCGCCGCGGCCCGTTCGGCCTCCCCCGCCTCGGTGTAGATGCGGGCGGTGTCGCGGCGCTTGGCGGCTTCCTTCTGCAGCAGGGACGTCACCTGGGCGTCGTCCAGCACGATCGGGGTCTTGCCGGACTTCTCGCGGGTTTCGATTTCGCCCAGGACGTTGCGCACCGTAGTGAGCGCGACCTTGTTGCGGTCCTTCATGTGGCCGACGACGTCGGCGTGCAGTTGTTCTTTCAGGGTGGTCATGATTCTCCTCGTCTCACTGGACAGGATATCGGGCTGTCAGAGGCCGCTGCGCCCCGCCCACAGTCCGTGCAGCAGCGGAACCACCGACGCGAGCATGAGGACGCTGCCGAGCACCGTGTCATCCGCGCGGGCCACGGAACCTGCGATGAGCAGGGCACCGAAGACCAGGGCCGAGGCCGACCGCTGCACCGTGCGGTCCAGCCGCTTGACCTGCTGCTCGAGGCGCGGAGTGGCGACCGCCAGTGAACCGTCCTCCAGCCGGGTCAGGAGCCGATCCAACCGTTTCGGCAGGCCCAGGGCCAGTCCGGCGGTGTCGATCGCCTGCTGGGCCACGTCCTGGGCGATGTTGCCGCGCTCGTCGCGCAGCAGCTGCGCCGCGTAGGGTTCCACCGAGTCCCAGAGATTGAACCGTGCATCCAGCGAGCTGCACACTCCCGAGGTCAGCGACATGGCCCGGATGATGAGCAGGAAATTCTCCGGCAGCTGAAACGGCAGGGACCGGACCACGTCGCCGAACTCCACCGCAAAGTCCCGGAACTCCCGGGGGTCCACCTCGCGAAGCTCGGCGAAGCCCATCCCGCCGAAGCGGGCGAAGAGGTGCGTCATTGCCCGCTCAAGCTCCACCGTGTCGGCCGAGGGCACCAGCACACCCACGTTCCGGATGGCGGTCACCAGCCCCTCGCCGTCACGCGAAGCGGCCGCGATGAGCAGCTTCCGCAGCCCGCTGCGCGTGCTCGCCGGAACCTCGCCCATCATGCCGAAGTCGATGAACGTAAGCTTCCAGGGGCGCTCTGCGGATGGACTGTTATCCGGCGTGACAAAGATGTTGCCGGGGTGGGGATCGGCGTGGAAAAAACCCGTCGTGAACATCTGGTCGAACATGACCGAGGCGAAAACGGGAGCAACCTGCGCCGGATCGATGCCCGCGGCCAGCAGCGCTGCCGTGTCCGTGATCTTGATCGCCGTGACGTCTTCGAGCGTGAGCACGCGGCGGGTGCTCCGCTCCCAGACGACGTCGGGCACGCCCACCCGGGCGTCATCGGCAAATTCAGCCGCGAACCGCTCCGCGTTCGCCCCCTCATGCAGGTAGTCGATCTCCTCCAGGCTGGTCTCCGCAAACTCCTCAACCAGGGCGGGCATGTCGGCCCGGTCGGACACCAGGCGAACCCGGCTGAGCCAGCCGGCGACCTTGCGCAGCGCCGCCAGATCGACGTCGACAATCGCGTCGATGCCCGGCCGCTGGACCTTGAGCACAACACAATCAAGCCCGGTGTCGGCGGCGTCGCCCGCGCGAAGCCGCGCCCGGTGCGCCTGCCCGAGGGACGCTGCTGCGATCGGTGTCTCCTCGACCGAGGCAAACAACTGTTCCAGCGGCGCGCCCAGCTCAGCTTCGGCGAGGGTGCGGATCGCAGAGAAGGACACCGGGGGCACCTCATCCTGCAGCCCCTCCAGCTCCTTGGTGATCTCGGGCGGGAGCACGTCGAGCCTGGAGGACAGGAACTGACCGACCTTGATCATGAGACCGCCGAGGTCCACTGCCATGACATGGAAGCGCTGCGCGAAGAGCAGCATCCGCTTCGCCCTGGTGCGCTCGGCAACCCTCACCAGCCCGAGACGAGGAAGGAACAGCTCAAACCACCAGGTCACCGCGAGATGCCACGCGGCGAAGCGCAGGATGCGACGGTAACGGGCGCGGTAGGCCCCGCCGCGGGGTAGCGGATCTGCGCGGTCCCGGCGAGCCGACGTCACCCCGGTCAGCCCTGGGCGAGGATCGCGTACAGCCGGCGACGCGCGTCGTTGAGCACCGCCACGGCTTCCTGCACCTGCTCCGGCGTGCCGGTGCGGCCCACCTGGGACGCGGCTTGTGCGAGCTCGACGCCCGCCTTGGGCAGCGCCGCGAACCCCGCCGACGCCGGTGCGGTCGAGTCCCAGGGCGCTGACGCGTCGGCACCCGCTACGGCCTCCCGGCCCGCTTCTGTCAGCGAATAGATCTTCCGGCCGTTGGATTCCTCGGCACGGATGAGGCCCTCGTCAGCCAGCAGCTGGAGAGTGGGATAGACGGAGCCCGCGCTGGGCTTCCAGCTGCCTCCGCTGCGCTCCTCGATTTCACGAATGATCTGGTAGCCGTGCATCGACCGCTCGGCGAGCAGGGCCAGCACGGCCGAGCGCACCTCGCCCCGCCCCGCGCGGGAACCCGCGCGCTTCTCGAACCTCGAACGCAACTCCTCAACGGCCTCCCACATGCTGTCGACATTGTTGCCGCGGAATCCACCTGCCGGGTATGAACTGCGCATCTTGCTCTCCTCAGAAAGTCGCGAACGATATACAACGATAGTCAACGATACATCTTAAGGACACGAAACCAAGAGCGGCTCCCGGCCTACCCAAGGGTCCGAAAAGAGAACTCTGAGACATGGCCGCGGCTTGGTGTCCAGCGACCGGCGCAGCACCTGAGTGAACCGGGAGTGGCAGAGTCTTTGGCCGCAATGGCCACCGGCCAGTTCTGGCCGGCCACGGGCGAGAACTGCATCGCCGAAGTGATGGACGGAAAGCTGACCTGCAAATTGTGGAGCTAAGGAGATTCGAACTCCTGACCTCTTCGATGCGAACGAAGCGCTCTACCAACTGAGCTATAGCCCCGAAGCAACGCCGGTCCCGGAGGAACGGCGTTGCCGGTGTCCCTAGGCTACAAACTATCCGCGTGCTTTGCCAGCCAGCCGCTGAAAGTCTCACCGGCGTGGCGTTCCTCCGGCACCAGGTTCAGGCCCGCGCGCAGGTATTTTCCCATCGCACCGGGCAGCGGCAGGTGCACCGGCCGTGCACGGGAACCGGTCGCGGCCTTCCACTGCCGGGCGAACTCCCCCATCCCGTGAATCTCGGGGCCGCCGATGGTCCTGACGCTGTGCCGGCGTCCCGTTGCGGGCTCCAGGGCCTCCTCGAGCAGGGCTGCCGCGACATCGGCCGGTGCAATCGGCTGGAAACGGGCGCCCCTGACCACGGGGATGATCCGCATTTTCGAGCCGGCGGCAAAAGTGCTTGCGAGGAGGGAATGGAACTGTGTCGCGCGGAGCGCGACGGTCTCGAGTCCGGACCGCTCATAGACCAGTTCCTTGGCTGCCTTCGACTTGTAGTAGCCGAAGCGGCTCTTGTCGCAATTGACGATGGACAACACCACTGCCCTGGCCACGCCGGCGTCCTGTGCGGCCGCAAGCAGGCGGGCGCCGCCGTCGGCGAAGTCTTTCAGCGCCTTCCCGGACCGCCCCTCCAGGCAGTCGATCACGACGTCGGCTCCGGCCAGCGCCGCGGCCAGCCCCACACCGGTGGTCACATCGGCCGGAAAGTACTCCGCACCGGCGGCCCGGGCGGGGTCCCCGGCAGGAGGCGGATTCCGGCAGAGGACCGCCACCCCGAACCCGGCCGCGACGGCCTGCCGCACCACCTCCCGGCCGACCTGGCCGGTTCCCCCCGCAACGCAAATTCGAGTCATGCCCTGAGGCTACCGCCCCCACCGGGTTCGTGGGCGACGTGGACGCGCCGGCCACTGATCCGCGGGCAAAAAAAGCCCCGGGCAGCCATGGCTGGCTGCCCGGGGCCGGAAGAACGAAGCTCAGGCCCGGCGTCGCTGCAGGACGTCGTCCAGGTTGCTCAGGGCACTCTGGGCCTTGCCCAACGGCTTCTGCTCGGCGTCCGCGCCGGGGCTGCCCGCCGGCGCCTGCGGGAGGCCCTGCTTCAGCGACGGTTTTCCAACCGCCTTCGGGGTTTCCGGCAGGTCGAGCGGCTCAGGGGCGGCCCGCTCGGCCTTCGGCGCCTCGACGTAGGTGGGCTTGGGGACGTCCACCGGTTCCCAGCTGGATCCTTCGGCGGTGCGGGTGCCCGCGGCGCCGCGGACGGATGTGTCGCCCGACGCCATGGCTTCCGCCAGTGCCGCCTGGCGGAGTTCCTGTGCGGTCAGGGGCCGGGGTGCCGGCTTTCGTTCGGCGGCGTCGGCCTGGGCGTCAAAGAGCTGGCTCTCGGCGCGTTGGCGGGGCTCGCCCGCCGGCTCCCGCAGCGGGGCACGCTCCGGGGCGTATTCGGCCGGTCGGACCGGTGTGCTCATGGCCGCTCGGAACGCATCGTTCATTTTTCGGCGGCGGTCCCGAACGGCGAGCCAGCGGAGCATGAAGACCGCGGCAGCGGCGCCGAACAGCGCCGCGAACGGCAGCCAGGGTGACCCAAGGCCGAAAATTCGCAGGGCCGCCGAGACGACGCCGGTGAGCAGCGAGAGCAGACCCGCCAGGGCGAGGGCCAACCGGCCATAGCGGATTCTGAACGCCGGACCGGTGGCTGCAATGTTGGGGCCGCCCCCGGGTCCGGTGGTTCCCGGGACGGGCTCGGTGCGCTGGGTGCTGGTCATGGGTTTCTCCTGCTGGGCCGACATCTTCATGACGTTCCCGGCTTGGGGGGCTGCTGTTTCGAGATCGATGGAGTCCGCCGCAAGCTCGCCCGCGGGCTGCAGCAGGTGGCGTCCGTGCCGGAGCATGTAGGGGGCAACCCACACAATCCAGAGCGCAACAGCAATGACAAGGATGACAGAGCTGCTGAGAGGGATATCCACATCAAAACCGTATGAGCAATGCGGGGTCCGCGGCCGCATTGTCCCCGGTGTGTCGCGGGGGAACTGTCAATTGACTGGATTGATGACGTTAGGGCCGGTCAGGAAGGGTCTGGCGGCTACGCGGGGCGGCCCTGTTGCCACCGCGCCAGAAGCCCCTCCGGCACTTCTTCAGAGGTCAGTGCGAAGCTCCGATGGTCGGCCCATTCACCGTTGATGTGCAGGAACCTCGGTCGGTAGCCCTCGTCACGGAAGCCGAGCTTCTCGACGACCCGGAGGCTGGGTCCGTTCTCGGGTCGGATGTTAATTTCCATCCGATGCAGCCCCAGGTTCTGGAAGCAATAGTCCGTCACCAGTGCCACGGCGGTCGGCGTGATGCCGTGCCCTGCCCGGTCCTTGTCCACCCAGTAGCCGAGTGTGGCCATCATGGCCGAGCCCCACACGATGGAGGAGACCGTCAGTTGACCCACAATGACAGGTTCCCGGAAGCCCGGGGTCCGCTCGGTTATCAGAAACGGCAGGGCCGTGGCCTGGGCGGCCTGCGCCTTGAGGGAACGCACCATGTGGCGGTAGTCGGGAAGGCCGCCCCCGGGAACGGGGTTGGACGCTTCCCAGGGGGCCAGCCACTCGCTGTTGCGGGAACGGACCTCGGTCCATTCCTTGCGGTCCCGGTAGCGGATGGGGCGCAACGCAAGGTCGCCGCTTTCAAGCGTCACCGGCCAGTGGAAGCTGCCCCCCACCGGGGCTACTTGGCCAGGGTGGGAGCCAGGCTCGCGGCGAAGCCCGGCAGCCATTCCCGCAGGCCGGGACCCAGGTCGTCGCTGTCGCAGGCCAGCTGGACGCAGGCCTTCAGGTAGCTGAGCTTGTCGCCGGTGTCGTAGCGGCGGCCGCGGAAGACGACGCCGTATACGCCGTAGCCCTCGCCGTCGCCGGCGGCGAGCTCCTGTAGCGCGTCGGTGAGCTGGATTTCGCCGCCGCGGCCGGGCGCGGTGCGTTCCAGCACCTCGAAGACCGCCGGGTGGAGGACATAGCGACCGATGATGGCCAGGTTCGACGGTGCGTCCTTGACATCAGGCTTCTCGACCAGATGGTTGATCCGGACGTACTCTTCGCCGCCGATCGCTTCGATGTCGGCGCAGCCGTAGGCGCTGATCTCAGAGGGCTCAACCTCGATCAGGGCGACCACCGATCCTCCGGTCTTCGCCTGGACCTCGATCATGGTGCTCAGCAGGTCGTCGCGGGCGTCAATCAGGTCATCGCCGAGCAGGACCGCAAACGGCTCATAGCCCACGTGCTGCTTTGCACGGAGGACGGCGTGACCGAGGCCCATCGGATCGCCCTGGCGGACGTAGTGAATGTCACCAAGGTTGCTGGCCGCCTGGATGGACTCGAGCTTGGCAGTGTCGCCCTTGGCCTGAAGGGTGGCTTCCAGCGTGGGGACACGGTCGAAGTGGTCCTCCAGCGCCCGCTTGCTGCGGCCGGTGATCATCAGGATGTCGTTCAGGCCGACTTTAACGGCTTCCTCCACAACGTACTGGATGGCCGGCTTGTCGACGACGGGCAGCATTTCCTTGGGCATGGCCTTGGTGGCCGGCAGGAATCTGGTGCCGAGGCCGGCTGCGGGGATGACGGCCTTGCGGACGGGAGCGTTGGGTGTAGTCACTGGACTAATCTAACGGAGGGACCAAACATTGGGTAATCATTCGAGCCGCCAGGGGAACCGCTGTTGGCCGGGCTGCATCACGCGGAGGGAATTAGGGGCATGGCGTCGAAGGAAGAGATCCGGGGATGCCACCGCGCCCGGCGTGCCAAGCTGACGCCGGCCCTGCTGGAGAGCGCCGGGGCGGGCATTGCGCGGCACGGACTTGCCTGGGCAACCGGCCTGGCCGGTGGCAGCCCGGGCACTTTCGCCGCCTATCTTGGGGTGGGTTCCGAGCCACCGACCGTTCCCCTGCTGGCAGCTTTGCACGAGGCCGGGCACCGGGTGCTGCTTCCGGTCTGCGAGCCCGGCCTGGCGCTGAGCTGGGTGTACTGGACCCCCGCCTCCGAATTTGTCCGGAGCCGTTACGCGCCGATCCAGGAGCCCGTGGGGGAACGCCACGGCACTGCCGTCATGCAGGACACGCGCGGCATCTTCCTGCCGGCCACCGCCGTCGACTACTCCGGCAACCGGATCGGCCAGGGCGGCGGCTACTACGACAAGGTCCTGGCGTTGTTGGCCGCCTTCCTCCCGCCCGGGGCCCCGGCGTCCGACGGCGGGCTGTTGCCGCCCCTGCCGACCGCCGCCGTCGTGTACGAGGATGAGGTCCTGCCCGCCGGCAGCATCCCGGCAGAGCCCTTTGATCGGAAGGTGGCCGGCGCCCTGACCCCGGCGGGCCTGTTGCCGCTGCAGCCGCGGTAGCTCATCAAAGGACGCGCCGCAGGGGTGATAGAATTGGCACTCAGGCCCTGCGACTGCTAAGGGGCGGATTGCGGCGACGGACATGTCGGCTGCGGTCCCCACCGGGCAGTACGGGACCTGCTCGTTTGTCCCAGAGGAGGATTTCCAGTGCCCACGTATGCATATGCCTGCAAGGACTGCAGCCACGCCTTCGAGATCGTGCAGTCGTTCACCGACAGCTCCCTCACGTCCTGCCCCGAGTGCCAGGGGACCCTGCGCAAGAAGTTCAACAGCGTCGGCGTCGTCTTCAAGGGATCCGGTTTCTACCGGACCGATTCCCGCGACGCCAAGGGCAGCACTGTCTCCCCTGCACCTGCGCCGGCCACGGCCGCAACTCCGGCGGCTGCCACCGCTTCCGCCAGCTAGGCATTCCATGCGGGCCGCGGCCCGCCCCGGTTCGATTGCGCGCGGGCCGTTTGTCCACATAGCCCGAAGACCGCCTGCCGTGCTTCCACGCCGGTGCGTAGTGTCGGGCTATGCCCATCCCTGCCCCTCCCGTCCCGTCCGTAGGCGTCGTCCCTGAGGTCATCCTGGGGGACTTTTTTCGTGGCGCGTGGCACCCTTTGTCGGTTCTGCGCAACGGCGGTCCCCGTCGGCGCCAGCCAGTCCGGTCGACCTCCGGAAGCCCGCGGCGCCGGCCAGGACCCGCTCGGCAGGCTCCCCGCAGGCAGCTGGCCCGGTGGCTGGCCCGCAACAGGAGGCTGGCGGTTGCGCTGTTGCTGTGCGTGGCGGCGGGTCTCACGGTCCAGCAGCTGACGCCGGCCCCGGCTTTCACGGTCTCCGCTTTCGCCGCCGCACGGGACCTCCCGGCCGGGGAGACACTGGGCCCCGATGACCTCACGGCGCTGAGCGTCCCGCGCGGTCTGGTGCCCGCCGGCAGCTACGGCAGCACCGAGTCGCTGCAGGGCAAACAGCTGGCGGTGGCCCTGCGCAAGGGCCAACTACTGTCTGACGCCCAGCTCCTTGGTCCCGGCCTGCTGGCGGGAAGCCCTCCGGGATCTGCCGCAGTGCCACTCCGGATGGCCGATCCCGCCTCGATCCAGCTGCTCTCCCCCGGGCAACTCGTCACCGTCGTGATGACCACCGGCAACGGCTTTGACCAGCCGGCAGCTACCCAGGTGCTGGCCGCCGCGGTTCCGGTGCTGTGGACATCCGAACACGGCAACGGGGACGGCCAATGGCTGGCCACCGGGGAGACTGACGGCCTTCTGGTCGTCGCTGCCGACGCCGATCAGGCCGGTCGCCTCGCCGGTGCCTCCACGCAGGGGAAGCTGTTCTTTGTTCTTGTGGCGGCGGCTCATGGCTAGCCGACCCGCCCGGCAGGTGACCCCCAGGCAGGGGCTCCCGCAAAATCCCACTCCCATGCGGTCCGGGCCGAGGAGGGTCTCAGCCCCAGTGCGGAGGCTTCTGTTCCTCGAGCCAAGAGTCGTGGTCGTAGCCGCCGGGCTCGTCGCCCCAGCGCCTCGGATCGTCCTCGGTGGCCTTGTTCGGCAGCACACCGGCCGGGGCTGCCCCCGGTGCGGCTGGTTGCGTCACGTGGTCGCGGCCTTCGCCGCTGGTATGGGTGCCGCGATCGTTCTGGCTCGCTCCCCGGTTCCGGGTATCGCCGTCCGCAGTCATGCCACCGGCCTCCTCACTGCCCTGATTTGTTCTGTACTCCTGCGCAGTGTCCGGCTGTCCGGACGAGGCCCGCCGCTCCGAGGCCTGCGCCTCGTTGACGGCAAGGTTCTCGACGTCGTCATCGAAGAATCCGGGCGAGGCCGGTTTCAGGTGCGTCGCGGCCGGCTTTTCCAAGCCCAGGTATTCGCCGATGCGGTCGGCGCAGGCCGACGGATCGGTGAAAACCTCTATGGTCCATAGCGGCATGTAGCGCCAGCCGAGTCTTTCCAGGAGCTGCGGGCGGAGCCTGCAGCGTTCGCGGACCGTCAGCCGCCGGTACTGCTCGGTGCCGTCGGACTCAATCGCCACGGGCCGGGGAATCTCGGCGTCGTCCAGTCCGAGGGTGCTCAACGGGTCGGCGGCGGCCACCATGTTCAGGGCGCCGTCGTACTGATGCCAGACCCGGGCACCCCGGGCCCGCAGGCGGTCGCCGAGGTCCGCCACGAGGGGGTCAGCCCCGAGGGCCTGTTCGCTGGCGGCGGCCCGCGATGCCGGGCTGCCGAGATCGGAGTTGCCCGCAATTTCACGGTTCAGCAGTTCGTAGAAGTCGACGGCGCCGTTGTTCAGCCGGGTAACGTCGAGGTCCTCGGGGCGGAAGCAGCTCAGCACGTGCAGCGACCGTCGTGCCCGTGTCATGGCGAGGGCGAACTTGGCCCGCCCTCCGTCCAGGGACAGCGGTCCCAGGCTGTGGAGCGCCCGCCCGTGCGGGGTGCGTCCGTACCCCGGGGAGAAGATCACATGGTCGCGGACCAGTCCCTGGGCGCGTTCCAGGTCCACCACCCGGAAGGATTCGTCGCCGGCGGTGAAGAAACTGGCCAGCATCGGGTAATTGGGCAGCTGCAGCCGGATGGACTCGCCGATCCGGGCTGCGTGCCGGAGGCTGCCGGTGACGACAGCCAACGACGTCCGCGGCCGCAGCCGGGCGTGTTCGAAGACAAGCTCCACCGCACGGTTGACCTCGGCCACGACGGATTCGACGCCGTCCTGGTCGGCGCTGGGCAGCCCAGTTCCGTCCGGCAGGTATTCCACCGTCAGGGCACGGTCCAGCCCGGTCGCGGACTGGCCCTCCGGCAAACGGCGCAGTCCGCCGTCGTAGAAGCCCTTGCTCAGCTGCCGCACGAGGTCTTCATCGACGGCGCGGTAGACGGTGCGCAGACTCCAGGTGGGCAACACGTTCGTCAGTGCCTGGTAGGCGCTCTCCACACCCTGGTGGGAGCTCTCGCCAGCCGCGAGCCGCTCCACGCTGACGGTGAAGGTCCGCGGGCTGGCAATCCGGTCGTCACCGAAGGCGATGACCTGTTTGGACCGGGCGATGGCCGGCAGGACAGCCTGCAGCGACGTCGCCTCGGCGTCGAGGATGACCACAGCGTCGAACCTCTGCTCCACGGGAAGGACTGCCGTCAGGAGATACGGGCTCACCGACCACACCGGCACCAGCATGGGCAGCAGTTCCGCTGCCTGCCCGGTCAGCGCCGAAAGCGTTACCCGGCCGTCTTTGAGCAGGCTGCGCAGCAGCTCCGCCTGGCGCGGGTGCTCCGCGATGGCAGCCCGCCACTGTTCGGCCAGCTGCCAGCGCAGCCGGGCCGCTCCGCTGGCAATGTGGGCGTTGTCGGCGAGGCGGTATTCGGCTTCGAGCTGGCGCAGGGCGTCACCGTCGGACATGGCCAGGTAGTCGTCCCCGCTGATCATGGCTTCAAGCGCCGACTGCCACCAGGCGAGCTCAAGCTCGGTGGCGACCGACTCGGCCGGCACCTCACGCTCGGCAAGGTCGGCGAGCAGTTCACCGAGACCATGCTCGCGCATGTTTTCGACCAGAAGCGTCCGCTCCGGCAACGTCTCGAGCGTTCCGGTGTCGGCGACCAGCCTTTCCAGCCGCTCCATCAGTTCTTCATAGGGCGTGGTGTGCAGGTCGCCGCCGGCGGCGGTGTGCTGGACCGCCCGGCCCAGCTCGGCCAGCTCCGTTTCCAGCTCGCGGTACACGGAAATGATCTCGCCGAGGCCGGACGGGACCGCCGGGTGGCGCTGTGTCGTGGCGTAGCCGGACCACGCGGCCCGCTGCTCCTGGACGAGGACCAGGGAGCTGTGCAGGTCGGCGATGTGGACGCCCGGGCGGACATATTCCTTAGCCACCCGGCGCAGGCGGGACCGCTGCATGGACGGCATCTCGATGTTCCGTTCGCGGCGCCAGGAGGAGGCTGCGGTGGCGGAGATGAGGTCATGGACCGGGCGGTCGAAGATATCGGCGGTGAATTTGTCGAGGCTCTCGCGGACCGCGACGAGCAGCTCCACCTGGTCGCCCCACTCGGCGAAGGTGCCGCCGAGGCGGATTTCGGCGTGGTCGGCGACGCCGTTCATTAGTCCGCGCAGCTCCGGCAGCTTGCCGGCCACCGTGCGGGCCACCTGCTGGGCTTCCTGGGTCTCCTTGCGGGTCAGGAGGCGGGCGCCGTGCCAGGGGCTTGTGGTCGAGGACCGGCTGAAGCTGCCCAGTTCGGCGGCGCGGTGGAGCCGGCCGGCGAGTTCCTCGCGGTCGCGGATGTTGTCCAGCACGCTGCGCTTGAGCCGGACCGTGGTGGCCGGGGCAGGCTGGATCGAAGTCAGCCCGGCCAGCGACTGCATGGCTTCGTAGGGCGAGCAGCCCCAGCGCTGGCGGACGTTGTGCAGCGACGCGACGTGGTCCCGGAGGGCGTGGCGGTGCTCGATCAGGGTGGTGTGCAGGTTGCGGAGCTGTGGCTCCAGGGATTTTTCGTTGCGCATGATGGCCCGGACCAGCTGGCCCTTGAGCTGCAGCGGGGTGGTGTTGCCGGCGAGCTGGAACAGGGTGGAGTCCAGCCCCAGGGTGTCCAGCTCCGCGGAGATCTCTCCCAGGCTGGCGCGCCGGTCCCCCACCACGAGGACGGTCTTGCCCTGATCGACGAGGGCGCCGATGGTGTTGATGGCTGTCTGGGTCTGGCCGGTCCCCGGCGGGCTGCTGACCACAAGCGAGTCACCGGCGCGGACGGCGTCGACGACGTACTGCTGGTCGGCGTCGGCGTCGAGCAGCAGCAGCTCATCGGCCGGGTCGCGCTCGTCTGTGCTCGGGAAGCGCCCGGCCTTGAGCTCGGGGACCTCCACGGTCCCGCCGGCCGCCGCGCGCCCCAGCGCCCCGACGAGGGGATGGTTCTCGTTGATCCACGGATCCTCAAGACTCCCGGACAGGTCCGCGAACGTGGAGACCAGGAGGTTGTGCTCGACGCCGGCGCCGTGGATGGGCTCGATCAGCGTGCCCAGGCGGTCAAGGACGGGCTGGGGATCAAACCGGGCGGTGCTGTACGCCATGCGGGTGACGGCGTTGACGTCGAAGACGATCCCGTGGATGGTCTTCAGGTGCCGGACCAGGGCAGGGTTGATCCGGGCCTGTTCGGTGAGCTGCAGTTCGTAGTCGTCCTCGCCCGGTCGCACGGTGAGGGAGATGGAGGCCAGCATGACGGGGGCAGACACACGCTGGGGCTTGCCCCCAACGGCGGAGGTCCAGACCACCGTGCCGGCCGAGAAGTAGCCCGCGTCGATGCCGCGGTCATTGGCGAGTTCGAAGATCTTGGACCGCAGATTGCGCGAGGCCCTCGCGGCGACGACGTACTGCTGTTGGTCGCGGATCAGGGTGGAGAGCCTGGTGCGCCGGCCGGCCATCAACTGCGCCAGTCCGGACGGATGCGCGTGGGTCAGGTCGATGGAGCCCTCAGGCGTTTTGGTGAAGCGCAGCATGGTGTCTGCTCCGGTGACGGGTTTGAGCCCGGACAGCCATTTCCTGAGCTCCTCGGAGCCCTCGGGGTGGCCTTGACCAACTGACACTGCTGCCTTCTTTTCTGTACTCGCGTTTACTTTGCTCACGTTTTCCGTGCTCGCGCGGGACGTCCTGAACAATACCGGCATGCATTCGAGGGTAGCCCGAATCCGGCCCCGGTGAGTCTTCGCAACACTGGCGGGCAACAAATTCGGCCGAAATCACAGGTTCGCCGGTCTGCGCCCAGTGCGGTTGCCGGAGTCCGCCCGGGCAGTCCCGGGCCAACGGGAAATGGCCGGCCTCCCCAGGAGACCGGCCATTCCGACTAACCCGTTACCGGGCTATTCCCACTCGATGGTTCCCGGCGGCTTGCTGGTCACGTCGAGCACGACTCGGTTCACGCCGTCCACTTCGTTGGTGATGCGGTTGGAGATCCTGGCCAGCAGGTCGTAGGGCAGCCGCGACCAGTCCGCCGTCATGGCGTCCTCGGAGGAGACCGGGCGCAACACGATCGGGTGGCCGTAGGTGCGGCCATCGCCCTGGACGCCGACGCTGCGGACATCGGCCAGCAGGACGACCGGCATCTGCCAGACCTCGTTGTCGAGTCCGGCGGCGGTCAGTTCCGCCCGCGCGATGGCGTCCGCCTTGCGCAGCAGGTCCAGCCGCTCCTTGGTGACTTCACCGACGATCCGGATGCCGAGGCCCGGTCCGGGGAACGGCTGGCGTCCCACGATTTCCTGCGGCAGGCCCAGCTGGGCGCCGACAGCCCGGACCTCGTCCTTAAACAGGGCGCGCAGCGGTTCGACGAGTTCAAACTGCAGGTCTTCCGGCAGTCCGCCCACGTTGTGGTGACTCTTGATGTTCGCTGCGCCTTCGCCGCCGCCGGATTCGACGACGTCCGGGTACAGGGTGCCCTGCACGAGGAACTTGATCTTCTCCCCGTGCGCGGCCGCCTCGGCGATGATCGCCAGCTCGGCTTCCTCGAAGGCGCGGATGAACTCGCGGCCGATGATCTTGCGCTTGGTCTCGGGGTCGCTGACGCCGGCCAGGGCGGCCTGGAATCGCTCCTGCTCGTTGGCGACATAGAGCTTGACGCCGGTGGCGGCCACGAAGTCGCGTTCGACCTGCTCGGCTTCGCCTTCGCGCAGCAGTCCGTGGTCCACGAACACACAGGTCAGCTGCTCGCCGACGGCACGCTGGACCAGGGCTGCGGCGACGGCGGAGTCAACGCCGCCGGAGAGGCCGCAGATGACCCGGGCGTCGCCGATCTGCTCGCGGATCCGGTCGACCTGCTCCTCGAGAATGTTTCCGGCGGTCCAGTTCGGTTCCAGCCGGGCGCCCTTGAACAGGAAGTTCTCCAGCACCTGCTGGCCGTAGGCCGAGTGCTTCACCTCCGGGTGCCACTGCACGCCGTAGAGGCGCTTTTCCTCGTTGGCGAAGGCGGCGACTTCGGCCCCGGCCGTCGTCGCGAGGACCTCGAAGCCCTCCGGGGCCTCATGCACCGAGTCGCCGTGGCTCATCCAGGTGCTCTGGTGCTGCGGCATGCCGTTCAGGATGGAGCGGCCCTCGCCGATGGTGGTGGTTTCGGTCGCGCCGTACTCGCGGAGCCCGGTCTGGGCCACTTTGCCGCCGAGGGCGTTGGCCATGGCCTGGAAGCCGTAGCAGATGCCGAAGACCGGGATGCCGGCTTCGAACAGCTCCGCGCCGACGCTGGGGGCGCCTTCGGCGTAGACGCTCGCGGGACCGCCGGAGAGGATGATCGCGGCGGGGTTCTTGGCCAGGAGCTGCTCGGTGCTGTAGGTATGCGGAACCACTTCCGAATACACATTCGCTTCCCGGACGCGGCGGGCGATCAGCTGCGCGTACTGGGCACCGTAGTCAACAACCAGCACGGGCTTGTGGGACGTCTGGGATGCAGAGGGAGTAGTCACCGTCCTAGACTACTTTGCGGCGCCGTCCGCCCGCACATTGAGAAGCCTCCGCGGGCCCCGGAACGGCCGCCGGGTAAGCGAACTCACACGGGACCCGATGCCGTGCGCTCAGTAGCGCTGCGGAGCCTGCGGGTTGGCGGCCAGCTCGGCCTCCACCTCGGCGTGGACCCTCTTCTCCACGATGAAGGACAGAAACGGCACGACGCCGCCGAGCGCCAGGACGATCATCTTCGTGAACGGCCAGCGCATTAGCGACCATAGGCGGAAGTTGGACATGAGGTACACGACGTACATCCAGCCGTGCACGATCAGGACCGCGACGGAGAGATTCACCCCGCCGACGACGCCGGGGGGCTCGGCGTCGGCAAAGCCGAAGCCGAAGGGCTCACCGGTGACTGCGTTGGTGCCGCCCACGAAAAGGTACTGGCCAAAGGCGTACCGGGCGATCAGCTCGGCGCAGAGCAGGAGCAGCATGGCTCCGGTCATGTAGGCGAGCACCTTGTAGAACTTCAACGCCGAACGGATCTGGGCCTCGGTGCCGCCAAAGCGGCGCTTCTTGCCGCGTCCGTTTCCCGTGGCGCTGGACTGCTGCGGCTGGACGGCGGGCTGGGGCTCGATCATGATTGCACTTTCGTGTCGGTGGGGTGCGGTGCGGGGCGGTCCGGTTGGCTGGGGTCCCGTTCAGCATGGTCCCGTTCGGGGAGGTCCCGTGCCGCGGCTTCGTGCTCCTCGTCGAGGGCGTCCTCGAGTCCGCGGCGGTAGTCATCCTTCACCAGGCGCCACCAGATGAACAGCGCGAAGCCGGCGAACACAACCCACTCCGCGGCGTAGAACAGGTTCAGCCAGTTGACCTTTTCGGCCGGCGGCTGCGGTCCGATGTTTAGCGGCCGGACCTCGCCGCTGGAGGCGGCGGCGCTGACGTCGCTGCCGCCGGCGGCCTCGGAGCTCGCGGCAACGAAGCCGGGGTAGCTGCTGACTTCCCAGATGTTGATGAGCTCCGCGACGGAGACGGCGCTGGCCCGGCCGGGGCCGGCGTCGGTCCCGGTGAGCGGGGCTTCGGAGGGCAGCAGCCGTCCGCTGAGTTCAATGGTGCCCGCCGGCGGCGCGGGTACGTCCGCGGGGTCGGCAACCCAGCCGCGGGCCACCGGGATCCACGTCTGCGGCGAAGCCCCTGCTCCGGTCAGGGCGGGGGCGCCATCCACGGCCAGGGCCGAAACGATCCAGTAGCCCGTGGCGCCGTCGTTTAGCCGGCCAGGGACGAGGACCTGCTTCTGCGGGTCGTAGCTGCCGGTGGCGGTGACGACCTGGTCAGCGACCGACCCGGGAAAGAAATCCCCGGGCTGGAGCACCGTGGTGAGGGGCTTTGGTTCCTCGGTCGTGGCGGAGACCGTCACCTCAGGCGTGGTCGAGCGTCCGAACTGCCACTGGCTGAGCAGCACAAACACCCCTGATACGACGATCGCGAACACCAGCCCAGCGATCCAGCGGGGTTTGAGGGCAGTTTTCAGCACCCCTTAACCGTACTTCGTCAGTGTGTAGAACAACGAAACGTGGTGGAAGAATGCCCCCAGAGTGGGGCAGCAGGGTCCCTACGTGGCGACGGAGTCGACACAAAGGGCCTGCCCCCAGAGTGGGGCAGCAGGGTCCCTACGTGGCGACGGAGTCGACACGAAAGGGCCTGCCCCAATCTCAGTGATCGAAGAAGACGAGGCTGGAGTTGATGAGTTCCGCGATCACTTCGGGGTCGTAGGCCCGGCGGAGCGATTCGCGGAACGACTCCTTCGACAAGGACCTCGCCAGCGTGGCCAGCACCTCGAGGTGCTCGGAGAAGGAGCTGGCCGGGGTCGCGATCAGGAGGACCACCGTCGCCGGCCCGTCGGCTGCTCCGAAGTCGAGCGCCCTGCCGTATTTGGTGATACCGACCGCGATGGTGGTCCGGGAGACGAACTCGCTGCGGGCGTGGGGCAGGCCGATGCCGCCGGGAAGGCCGGTGGCCAGCTGGTGTTCCCGGGCGTTGACGTGCCTGAGGAAGCCCGGAAGGTCTGAAATGCGTCCGGCGGCGTGCATCCGCTCCGCCAGCTGGGCCGTGGCGTCTAGCTTGTCGATGGCGTCCATCTCGAGGATCACCATTTCCGGGGTGGTGAGCTCGGCGTCATACCGGTCCAGTGGTTCCGCCAAGAGGTATCCCTTCAAAGTGGCGTCAAGGCGCCGGCAGCCTCGGATCGAGGCTGCCGGCGGACGCTGCCGGTTAACGCAGCGGAACGATGTCCTCGACGCCCAGGCGTGCTGCGTCAGCGGATTCGTCGTCCGGCTGTTCCTGGCTGAGCCGTTCGGCGTCGACCCTGGCCAGGTAGTGCTTGATTTCGCCCTCGCGCTGCGCATCGCTCCAGCCGAGGACATCTCCCATCAGTTTAGCGACTACCGGTGCGGCGGACACACCGCGGTCCCAGGCCTCGATGGAAATCCGGGTCCGGCGGGTCAGCACGTCCTGCACATGCCGGGCGCCCTCATGGGTGGCCGCGTACACGGCCTCAGCGGCGAGGTAGTCGTCCGCACCGGGCAGCGGTTCACCCAGTTCCGGGTTCTCGGTGATGAGCGCCAGCACCTCCCGGGCCATCGAACCGTAGCGGTTGAGCAGGTGCTCGATCCGCGCCACGTGGACGCCGGTTTCCTCCGCCATCCGGTTCCGCTTGTTCCATGCGGCCTTGAATCCGGTGGCGCCCAGCAGCGGGATGGATTCCGTGCAGCTGGGCGGGACGCGTTCGTCCATGCTGCGGGTCGCCTCGTCGACGGCGTCTTTGGCCATGACCCGGTAGGTGGTCCATTTGCCGCCGGCCACGACGACGAGCCCGGGCACCGGGTGGGCGACGACGTGTTCGCGGGACAGTTTGGCGGTGGAGTCGTTTTCGCCGGCCAGCAGCGGGCGGAGCCCGGCGTAGACCCCCTCGACGTCCTCGCGGGTGAGCGGGCGTTTCAGAACCCGGTTCACATGCTCGAGGATGTAGTCGATGTCCTTGCTGGACGCGGCCGGGTGGGCTTTGTCGAGTTGCCAGTCGGTGTCGGTCGTGCCGATGATCCAGTGCCGGCCCCAGGGGATGACGAACAGGACGGATTTCTCGGTCCGCAGGATCAGCCCCACGGTCGATTGGAAGCGGTCCCGTGGGACCACCAGGTGGATGCCCTTGGAGGCCCGGACCTTCAACTGGCCGCGGTCGGTAACCATGGCCTGGGTCTCGTCGGTCCAGACACCCGTGGCATTGATAACCTGCTTGGCCTTGATCTTGAACGAGGACCCGTCCTCGTGGTTGACCACCTTCGCGCCGACCACCCGTTCGCCTTCGCGGAGGAAGGACACCACGGACATCTGGTTCACCGCGTGGGCACCGTAGTAGGCCGCGGTGCGGACCAGGTTGGCGCAGTATTTGGCGTCGTCGACCTGGCCGTCGTAATACCGGATGGAGCCGACGAACGCATCGTCCTTGAGGCTCGGCGCCGCCCGCAGGGTCCCCCGGCGGCTCAGATGCTTGTGGAACGGAACGCCGCGGCGCTGGCCGGTGGAGATGGACATGGCGTCGTACAACGCGATGCCGGCGCCGACGTAGGGCCGTTCAAAGAACGGCTTGGTCAGCGGGTACAGGAAGGGAACAGGCCGGGCGAGGTGCGGGGCAAGAGCGGAGAGAATCAGGCCGCGTTCGTGCAGCGCCTCTTTGACGAGGGCAAAATCGAGCATCTCCAGGTAGCGGAGGCCGCCGTGGATCAGCTTTGAAGAGCGGGAAGAGGTACCGGCGGCCCAGTCGTTGGCCTCGACGATGCCGACGCTCAGGCCGCGCGTAATGGCGTCCAGCGCCGCGCCGGTGCCGACGATGCCGCCGCCGACAATCAAGATGTCGAGTTCCTTCCCCGGTTCGGTGGTGCCCCTGAGTACCGCGAGTGAAGCTTCGCGTTCCGCAGGCCCAAGGGCACCGCCGGCCTTGGGAGAACCGCCGGGAAAACTGTTCATTTCACGCCTCCATCTGTCTCAACGCTCGTAGTGCACCACACTACTTCCAACTTCCCCGGATGGGCAGGGGGCTGTCAGTTGCCGGCGTAGGGCGAGACGACGACGTCGACGCGCTGGAATTCCTTCAGGTCCGAGTAGCCGGTGGTCGCCATCGAACGGCGCAGCGCACCGATCAGGTTGGACGTTCCGTTGGTGTGGTGGCCCGGTCCGAAGAGGACCTCCTCGAGCGGCCCGACGGTGCCGACGTTGACTCTGTCACCGCGGGGAAGTTCCAGGTGGTGCGCTTCCTGGCCCCAGTGCCAGCCCTTGCCCGGGGCTTCCTCGGCGCGGGCCAGGGCGCTGCCGAGCATTACGGCGTCGGCGCCCATGGCGATCGCCTTGACGATGTCGCCGGAGGATCCCATGCCGCCGTCGGCGATCACGTGGACGTAGCGGCCGCCGGACTCATCCATGTAGTCGCGGCGGGCAGCGGCGACGTCCGAGATGGCGGAGGCCATGGGCGAGTGGATGCCGAGGGCGCGGCGAGTGGTGCTCGTGGCGCCTCCGCCGAAGCCGACCAGCACGCCGGCGGCTCCGGTGCGCATGAGGTGCAGCGCCGGGGTGTACCCGGCGGCCCCGCCGACGATGACCGGAACGTCGAGTTCGTAGATGAACTGCTTCAGGTTCAGCGGTTCGTGGGCCTTGGAGACATGCTCGGCCGAGACGGTGGTGCCGCGGATCACGAAGATGTCGACGCCGGCGGCCACCACGGTCTTGTAGTGTTCCTGGGTCCGCTGCGGGGTGAGGGACCCGGCAACCGTGACGCCGGCGGCGCGGATCTCCGCGAGCCGGGTGGTGATCAGCTCCGGCTGGATCGGGGCTTGGTAGAGCTCCTGCATGCGCCGGGTGACGGCGGGGCTGTTGGTTTCGTCCTCGAGCGCGCCGATCTGGTCCAGCACGGCCTGCGGGTCCTCATATCGGGTCCAGAGGCCCTCGAGGTCGAGGACGCCGAGTCCGCCGAGCCGGCCCAGAGCGATGACGGTTTCCGGGGACATGGCCGAATCCATGGGAGCGGCGATGACCGGCATGTCGAACTTGTAGGCGTCGATCTGCCAGGCTACGGACACTTCCTTGGGGTCACGCGTCCGTCGGTTGGGGACGATCGCAATGTCATCCAGGGAGTAGGCACGACGCCCACGTTTGCCACGGCCAATCTCAATCTCGTAAGTCACGTGCCCACTTTACTTGACCCTGCCCTTGACCCGGCATTGGGCCGCGCCACCGGGCCGCGGAGGGCGCGGCGGCGGCCGCTGCCCGCATTGCGGGAAGACTCTCCGCCGCCCACCAATTAATTGATAGTCAACACTAACTTGACAGACTTTGTCAATGGTTTACAAATCGTGAAAATGCCTTTACGTTTGCTTTCGTCCGGCCGCATTTCATCCAGCGGCTTCCACCTCCAGTTCCGGTCATTCCGCAATGCCCGGTTACAGAAAGCAGAACCCATGGGAAGTGCATCACTCAGGACGTACCGCGTCCTGGCCCTGTCGCTGGCCGCCGTCGTCGGCACCATGACCCTCGCCGTCCCCCCGGCGCTCGCCACCCCCGGCACCGGGCCGGTGGCCTCGGAGAATGTTCCGGCTCCGGACGTCAACGCCGGCGAATCCTACACGCAGTTCATCGTCAGCTTCAAGAACACGCCGGGCAACGCCACGCCCAACGGACGCGCGAACGCGTGGGGCGCCGCGGCCAGGCAGCAGGGGGTGAGTGTGCGGGAACTGCGTGCCCTGGCCACCGGCGGAACCCTGATCGCCTCGGACAAGGCGCTTTCCGATCAGGCCGCCCGGGACTTCATGGACGCAATCGTCGCTTCCGGAGCGGTCAACGCCGTGGAACCAGATGCCCGCATGACGGCCGTCCTGTCGCCGAACGACACCCGCTACGGGGAGCAGTGGGACTTCACCGGGGCCAACGGCATGCGCATCCCCGGCGCCTGGGATGTCTCCACCGGGTCAGGGGCCACCGTCGCCGTGATAGACACCGGCATTACTGCGCACCCGGACCTGGACGCCAACGTGCTGCCGGGCTACGACTTCGTCTCCGATGCCACCGCGGCGCGCGACGGCAACGGCCGGGACTCCAATGCCCAGGACCAGGGCGACTGGTACGCCGGCGGGGAATGCGGCCAGACCGCAGCCGCCAACTCTTCCTGGCACGGCACGCACGTCTCCGGCACCGTTGCCGCCGTAACGGGCAACTCCACGGGGGTGGCCGGGGTCGCCCCGAACGCGAAGGTCCTTCCGGTCCGCGTTCTGGCCAAGTGCGGCGGTTCCCTCTCCGACATCGCGGACGCCATCATCTGGGCCTCCGGCGGCACCGTCTCGGGGATCCCCGCCAACGCCAACCCGGCCAACGTCATCAACATGAGCCTGGGCGGTTCCGGCACCTGCGGCACCACCTACCAGGCCGCGATCAACTCCGCGGTGTCGCGGGGCTCCACGGTGGTGGTGGCTGCCGGCAACAGCAATCAGGACGCTGCCGGCTTCCGCCCGGCCAACTGCACCTCCGTGGTGACCGTCGCCGCTAGCAACCCCAGCGGCAGCCTGTCCTACTACTCCAATTACGGCGCCACCGTGGACCTCACCGCCCCGGGCGGCGACACCAGCGTCAGCAGCGGCGGCATCCTCTCCACGATCAACACCGGAACTTCGACGCCGGGCGGGGCCGGCTACGCCAACTACCAGGGCACCTCGATGGCGGCTCCGCACGTCGCCGGCCTCGTGGCCCTGATGAAGTCCAAGTCCCCCGCACTAAGCCCGGCCCAGGTGGAGTCCACGCTGCGGCAGGGCACCCGGACGATGCCGGGCGGCTGCACCAAGGGGTGCGGCGCCGGACTCTCCGATGCCACCGCCACGATGGGGCTGCTTGGCGGAACAACCCCGCCGCCGTCGGGCAATCTGCTGCTGAACCCGGGCTTCGAGAGCGGCTCGGCATCCTGGACCGCCGACCACGCGGACACCTTTGAGACCGGAACCAACGCGCGCACGGGCAGCGGTTTCGCTGGCCTGAACGGCTGGGGCCAGGCGACGTCGTACAAGCTCGACCAGATATTCTCCATCCCTTCCTCCGTCACGGGTTCCAGCCTGTCCTTCTACCTGAAGACGCTGACCGACGAGACAGCCGCGACCGCCTACGACACCCTGAAGGTCCAGGCCATCAGCGGTGGCGTCACGACGACGCTTGCCACCTACTCCAACCTCAACAAATCGACCGGGTATGTGCTGAAAACTTTGGATCTGTCCGCGTTCAAGGGCAAGACTGTCACCCTGCGCTTTCTGGGCGTGGAGGACTCCTCGCTCAAGACTTACTTCTTCGTGGACGACACATCGGTGACGGCCTCGTAGCAACGCCGGGCATCAAAAATGGGCATGTCCTCCCCGCCGGGGAGGACATGCCCATTCTTTGTGCCCGGGAGTGGGCATAGCGGCGTTATGTCCAGTGGACCAGGCTCACGGGGGGCATGTCCCGCGGGGACCGCAGCTCCGGCAGGTCTGCAGGGCAGTCAGTCCGGACAGGCCGGGCGGGCAGGGCCTCCGCAGGCTCCCTGCCCCGGCCCTCCCCTCAGATGCCTTCGGCCTCATCCACGCTGAGCTGGGACTCGAACATCCGGAAGTAGCGGCCGCGCAGGGCCACCAGCTCCTTGTGCGTGCCCTGCTCCACAATCCGGCCGTCCTCCAGCATGTAGACGATGTCCGCCTTCTCGATCGTGGCGAGGCGGTGGCTGATGGCGATGATCGTGCTGCTGCGGTCCGCGAAAAGCCGGGTGAAGATCCGGTGCTCGGCGAGTGCGTCGATGGCCGAGGTCGGCTCGTCCATGACCATGAACGGGGCATTGCGGTAGAAGTTCCGGGCCATCGCCAGTCGCTGCCACTGCCCGCCGGACAGCCCACTGCCCTTCCGTCCGCGCGGATCCTCCATCCAGTTGCTGACGTGGTTGTCCAGGCCGTTCGGCAGCTTGTTGATGAATTCGAGCGCTTCGGCGTCGGCCGCGGCGCGGCGGATCCGCCCGTCGTCGCGCGGTGAATCGACGTCGCCGAAGAAAATGTTCTCCGCCGCGGTCGCGAATTCGTACTTCAGGAACTCCTGGCTGAGCACCGCCAGATGGCGGTGCCAGGACTTGACGTCGACGGCGGCGAGATCAACGCCGTCGAGCAGCACCTGCCCGAAGTCCGGGCGGTAGAGCCCGGCCAGGACGCGGATGAGAGTGGACTTGCCGGCACCGTTCTCCCCCACGATGGCGATGTGCTGGCCTTCGCGGATGGTCAGCGAAATCCCCCTGATGACCTCCAGGTCGCTGCCCGTGTAGGTGAAGCGGATGTCCCGCAGTTCCACGGTGGTGGGCGCCTGCAGCAGCGGCGGCGCCTGGCCGGAGGGGACCGGCAGCGCCATAAAGAGCTCGTAGTCCTTGAGGTTCGCGAGGTCCTCGTCGATGGAGCTGAGGGAGGAGACGAGGCTGTTGGCCGTGGACAGGGCCCGACTGACGATCTGCTGGACGTAGAGGAACTGCCCGACGGGCTGCGCCCGGGCGATGATCTGCCCGACCACCCAGATCAGCGACACGACCTCGGCGCCGTACTGCAGGGCGTCGGCGGCGAGCTGTTTGGGGATATAGCGTTTCTGGAAATCCAGCCGCCGCCGCTCGTCCGCGTCCCGCAGCCGGGAGCGGAACTCCATGAGGTACCCGACGATCCCGTAGAGGCGCATCTCGGCGATGTGCTGCGGGCGCAGGAGGTTGGTCTCGATCATCCGCCGCTGCCGGCGTGAGTCGATCTGGGTGTTCCAGTGCGCGATCTGCTCGCGGGAGAGCTTGAACTGCAGGTACACGCTGGGCACGATCGCCACGAGCACGATCACGGCGATCCACCAGCTGACCAGCAGCAGCGCGCCGATCGCCAGGATCACGGAGACGAGCTGGGTGAAGATGGCCGCGATCCGGTCCAGGACCCGGGCGTAGGAGTCGGAGAAGCGCTTGGCCCGGTCGTACAGGTCCACCGTTTCCTTGTCGTCGTAGCGCCAGAATTCCAGCGCCAGGAACCGCTCGTACATGAGGTCGCCCACGATCGCGCCGACCTTGAAGCTCATGAGCTGCTGGATGTACCGGTCCACGCTGCTGAAGGCGCCCCAGAACAAGCCCAAAGCGGCGGTGATGATGACGTAGACAATGGCCTGCTGGCCCGCGGCGGCGTCGCCCGCGTAGGCGGCCGCGAGGGACGTGGTGGTCAGGGCGGCGAAGTAGGTGGTGACGAGCGGGAGCAGCGCGGAGATCAGCGAGCCCGCGACCTTCATTACGACGGCGGCGGGCGAGGCCTGGAAGCTGACGCGCAGCACCTGCGCCACCGCGCGGGCGTAGGGCCGCAGCGCCAGTTTGCGCTTCGGCTCGCGGGCGGGCCTGAGTTCGGACATGCCTCCAGCCTAGGACACCCGCCTGCCCAACCGGCTCGCGGCAGGGGCCGTTATGAGCGTCCAAAACGGCCCCTGCTGGGAGTTACCTGGGTGACCTGCGCAGTGGGGTCTAGCGCGAACCGTAGTTCGGTGCCTCCACGGTCATCTGGATGTCATGCGGGTGGGACTCCTTCAGCCCGGCCGCCGTGATCCGGACGAACTTGCCGCGGGCCTTCAGTTCCGGCACGGTCGGGGCGCCGGTGTAGAACATGGTCTGGCGGAGGCCGCCGACCAGCTGGTACGCGACCGAGGCGAGCGGGCCGCGGTAGGCCACCCGGCCCTCGATGCCCTCCGGGATGAGCTTGTCATCGCCGGAGACGTCGGCCTGGAAGTAGCGGTCCTTGGAGAAGGACGTGTTCTTGCCGCGGGTCTGCATGGCCCCGAGGGAACCCATGCCGCGGTAGAGCTTGAACTGCTTGCCGTTGACGAAGATCAGGTCACCCGGGGACTCGTCGCAGCCGGCGAGCAGGGAGCCGAGCATCACGGTGTCCGCGCCGGCCACCAGGGCCTTGCCGATGTCGCCCGAGTACTGCAGGCCGCCGTCGGCGATCAGCGGCACGCCGGCGGGGATCGCGGCTTTGGCGGACTCGTAGATGGCGGTGATCTGCGGGACGCCGACGCCGGCGACCACGCGGGTGGTGCAGATGGAGCCCGGACCCACGCCGACCTTGATACCGTCGGCACCGGCGTCGATGAGCGCCTGGGCGCCTTCGCGGGTGGCGGCCTGGCCGCCGATGATGTCCACGTGCGCGGCCGCCGGGTCGGACTTGAGCCGGCGGATCATGTCCAGAACACCCTGGGAGTGGCCGTTGGCGGTGTCAACGAAGAGGGCGTCCACGCCGGCGTCGATCAGCGCCATGGCGCGCTCCCAGCCGTCGCCGAAGAAGCCGATAGCGGCACCGACGCGCAGCCGGCCCTCGTCGTCCTTGGTGGCCAGCGGGTACTGCTCGGCCTTGGTGAAGTCCTTGGTGGTGATGAGGCCCTTGAGCCGGCCCTGCTCGTCAACGAGCGGGAGCTTTTCGATTTTGTTGGTCGCCAGTTTGTGCGAGGCTTCCTCGCGGCTGATGCCGACGTGCCCGGTGACCAGCGGCATTTTGGTCATCACGTCGCTGACCAGGCGGATCGGGAAATCCGCCTCGGGGACGAAGCGGGTGTCGCGGTTGGTGACGATGCCCAGCAGCCGCATGCCCTCGTCAACGACGGGCAGGCCCGAGACCCGGTAGTGCGAGCAGATTTCGTCGAGTTCGGCCAGGGTGGCTTCCGGACCGATGGTCAGCGGGTTGGTGATCATGCCGGATTCGCTGCGCTTGACCCGGTCAATCTGGTCCGCCTGGTCGGCGATGGAGAGGTTGCGGTGGACGACGCCGAGGCCGCCCTGGCGGGCCATGGCGATCGCCATCCGCGACTCGGTGACCGTGTCCATCGCCGCGGACAGCAGCGGGGTCTGGACCGTGATGCGCTTGGAGATCCGGGAGGACGTGTCGGCCTCGGAGGGAATGACATTCGTGTGGCCGGGCAGCAGCAGGACGTCGTCGTACGTCAGTCCGATGAAGCCGAAGGGGTCGTGTTCGGGCTGGGTCATGAGTGCGCCTCTTACCTTGGGTTTTGGGGTCACGGGTAGGGGTTGCAACAGATGACCAGCCCGTCATTACGGGCATGGCCTGTGCAGAAGTGTTGAATAAATACTAGAACCTAGGCGGCGATCCCCATATTCCGCGGCAGTAATGTGAGCAACGGCACCGGACGGGCCGGCGCGCCGCCGGGTCAGGTCCAGCCGGTGGCCGCCAGCAGGCGCTGTTCGAACATGGGGACCATGCTCTGGACATACGTCTTGGTCAGGTGGTTGTCGTCCTTGTAGACGTACACATTCCCGACGACGGCCGGGCAGATCCCGCCGGCGCAGATGAACTCGCTCAGGTCCATCAGGTGCAGCCGCGGCACCTTCCCCCGGTAGGCGTCCAGCGGGGAGGACTCGGCCAGGGATTCCTGCAGCGGCACCCGGCATTTCGGTGCCTCCGGGCCGTGCTTCTGGACGCACTCGGGCATGTTCATGTTGAAGCGGGGGTTGTCGCGGATGCCGACGACTTCGATGCCGGTGTCGGCGAAGGGTTCGATGCCTTCGAGGTACTGCGGCACCTCGGTTTCGAAGGGTGCGTCCTTGTGGGTCAGCGAGGCGACGGTGAAAACCGCGTCGGGCCGGTGGTCCAGGACGTACTGGGCGCTGGCCCGGTTGAACGCGTTGCAGTCGGCGTCCCGGTCCGGGGATTCGGCGCCGAAGCGGCAGTTGCCCTTCAGGAGGGCCACGACTTCCCAGCCGTGGCTGCGGGCAATCGGGCCGAGCGCGGCCATGTACTGCTGGGCGTGGGAGTCACCGAGCACCACGATGCGTTTTGTGACGGTGTCCGGGCGGTTGTTCTGCAGGCATCCCGCGAGCAGCGGATCGCCCGGGACGTTCCCGTCCGTGCACAGCCCGTCGATGTCCGCCCACTCGTTCTTCATGGCGGCCGGGGCCGGGATGATCTTCGCGTCCGGCGTGGGCTTGCCCGCGTTCTCGGGCGCCAGGGCGGCCGCGCCGGGGGTCAGTTCCCTCGGCTGTGCCGCGGCCGCGGCCTCGTCTGCCACCAGCTTGCTCTGCCACACGGACACCGGGCCCGCCAGCAGCGCGCCGCACGCCGCGATGACGACGGCGGTGCGCCAGGTCCGGCGCTGCGGCCAGTGCCACTCGCGCAGCGGCTTCTCCACGAACCGGGTGGTCAGCACGGCCAGCACGATCGAGGCGGCCACGATCGCCAGGCCCTGGACCAGGTTCGGGGCGGTGATGCCGGTCGCGGCGAGGGCCAGCACCAGCAGCGGCCAGTGCCAGAGGTACAGGGCGTAGGAGTTGTCCCCGAGCGCCACCAGCGGCTTCCAGGTCAGGAAGCGGTCCGCACCGAAGCGGCTGCCGCTCTGCCCGGCGACGATGATGGCCGCCGCGGCCAGCGTTGGCCACAGCGCGATGAAGCCGGGGAAGGAGCGGTCCACGGTGAGCAGCAGGCCGCAGGAGAGCATCGCGGCGAGGCCACCCCAGCCGAGGACCAGCCGCAACGCCTTGCCGGGGTTGAGGTGCGGCAGCGCGAGCGCCAGCAGCGAGCCGAGGGCGAACTCCCAGAGGCGGGTTCGGGTGTCGAAGTAGGCGTAGGACTGGTTGGTGGCGGTCTGCTCGATCGAAAACACCAGGGACACCACGAAGATCGCCCCGAACGCCGCGCCCAGGAGGGCGGGATAGCTGACCCGGTCCCCCAGCGGGGTCCGGCGCAGGAGGCGCAGCAGCAGGGCCGCGCCGGCGAACACGAGCGGCCAGAGCAGGAACACCTGGCCCTGGATGGACAGTGACCAGAAGTGCTGCAGCGGGCTGGCCCCGGCGTGGTCCTGCGCGTAGTAGTCGACGGCGGTATCCGCGAGGAGCCAGTTCTGCCGGTACAGCAGCGAGGCCCAGGCCTGGTCCAGCACGTCCGGCCAGCGGCTCTGGGGCAGGACGACGCGGGTGCCTGCCAGCACGCCAAGGATGACCACGACGACGGCGGGAAGCAGCCGCTTGAGCAGGTGGAGCCAGTGGCTCAGGAGCCGCAGGGGCTTGCCGGCCTCGACCTTGCGGGCAAAGCTGAGCGTCATCAGGAACGCCGAAATCAGCAGGAAAATGTCGACCCCGCCGGAGACCCGCCCGAGCCACACGTGGTAGCTGACCACCATGAGGACCGCGAGGGCACGGAGGCCCTGGACCTCGGGACGGTAGCCCGGCGTTGCGCGCGTGGGGGCCTGCCCACCCGCAGCCTGCGGGGTGGCCATGGTTCGCTCAATCGACACTCGGGACCCTCCAGGCCGGTTTCCAAAGCAACTATCTTACCGAGCCGTAATTTTTCTGGCCAACCACGGCGGCGCGTGCGGCCCCCCGGTCGCCGGATTTGGGTGGTCCCGGAGGCTACCCTGTAACGAGCCAGAGGAGGCCGCATCGTGATCGCACAGCTGCGAATTTGTGTCCCGGAAAAGTTGTCCGACGCCGTGATGGACTGCTCCACCGGAGAGCTCGGCGTCGCCGAAGTGTCCCGCCAGCCGGGTGCGTCCGTACTCCCGCCGGGGGACGTCATCGATGTCCTGCTGGCGCGGGAGTCCGTCGAGCGGCTGATAGAGAAGCTCCAGGCCCTGAAGGTTCAGGAGCAGGGTTCGATCTCGGTCAGCATGCCGGAGTTGGTGCTCTCCGACCGGGCCGACAAGGCGACTGTAGACGCGCCCGGCGAGGGCGCGGACGCCGTGATCTGGGACGAGGTGTCCCGGCAGACCGGCGAGGACTCGCGCCTGACCTGGAGCTATCTCGCCTTCCTGATACTGGCGACCCAGCTGGCCGCCATCGGGATCGTCACGAATTCGACCATCGCTATTGTCGGGGCCATGGCGGTGGGCCCGGAATTCGGCCCGCTGGCGGCCCTGGCCGTGGCCCTTGTGCGACGGCAATGGCAGCTTGGGCGCAGCGCTGCACTGGCGCTCGGCGTCGGCTTCCCCGTGGCCATGCTGGCGGCAGCCTTCACGGCGTGGCTGTCGGTGCCGCTTGGCCTCTTTCCCGCCGATGTGCTCGAGCGCGGCTCCGCCGTGGAATTTATTTACCACCCTGGTCCCTATTCGCTGATCGTTGCCGTGCTGGCAGGGACCGCAGGGATGCTGTCCGTCATCAGCCGGCGGTCCGCGGCCCTGGTCGGGGTCTTCATCTCTGTGACGACGGTGCCGGCGGCGGGGTTCGTGGCCGTCGCGCTCGTGCTGGGCGAGTACCAGAAGGCGGTCGGCTCGGCCCTTCAGCTGGGACTGAACCTTGTGGGAATTGTCGTGGCCGCAGTGGCCGTGCTGATTTTCTACCGGCTCGTCACCAAACGTCTTCCGCGCGGCGAGGACCTGCGGCTGCGTCGGAAGGCCCTCGGCTCCTCCGGCAGCTGATCCGGGCGGGGCGGCCCCACAGACAACGAAAAGACCGGACCAGCTGGTGCTGGTCCGGTCTTTTCGTTCAGCCGGTCCCGGTGGCGCTGCGTCGCCCGCGGGGGCGCCGCACGTGGACCTTGATGCAGTGAACCTTAGTGCTGGTGTCCTGCGTGCTGGTCTTCTTCGGCAGGCTTCTCGACCACGAGGGTTTCCGTGGTGAGCACCAGGGCTGCGATGGAAGCCGCGTTGCGGAGGGCCGCACGCGTCACCTTCACGGGGTCGATGACGCCGGCAGCAATCAGGTCTTCGTATTCGCCGGTCTTGGCGTTGAAGCCCTGGTTGTTGGCCGATTCCGCGACCTTGGCGACGACGACGTAGCCGTCGAAGCCGGCGTTCTGGGCGATCCAGCGCAGCGGCTGGGTCAGTGCCCGGCGGACGATGCCGACAGCAGCTGCCGCGTCGCCCTCGAGGGCCTGTACGGCCGGGTCCTCGTCGAGCGCCTTGAGGGCGTGGATGAGGGCTGCGCCGCCGCCGGCGACGATGCCTTCTTCCAGGGCAGCGCGGGTCGAGGACACGGCGTCCTCAATGCGGTGCTTCTTTTCCTTGAGCTCGACCTCGGTGGCAGCGCCGACCTTGATCACGCCGATGCCGCCGGCCAGCTTGGCCAGGCGTTCCTGCAACTTTTCCTTGTCCCAGTCGGAGTCCGTGCGGGTCAGCTCGGCGCGCAGCTGGGAAACCCGGGCTGCGACGTCCTCTGCCGAACCGGCGCCGTCAACGATGGTGGTGTTGTCCTTGGTGACCGTGATGCGCCGTGCGGTGCCCAGCACCTCAAGGCCGACCGTGTCCAGGCTGAGGCCCAGTTCCGGCGAGACAACCTGCGCGCCCGTGAGGGTTGCGATGTCCTGCAGCATGGCCTTGCGGCGGTCACCGAAGCCCGGCGCCTTGACGGCGACGACGTTCAGGGTGCCGCGGATGCGGTTGACGATCAGCGTGGAGAGTGCCTCGCCGTCGACGTCCTCGGCGATGATGAAGAGCGGCTTGGAGCTCTGCAACGCCTTTTCCAGCAGCGGCAGGAAGTCCTGGACCGAGGAGATTTTGCCCTGGTTGATCAGGATCAGGGCGTCTTCGAGGACAGCTTCCTGGCGTTCCGCGTCGGTGACGAAGTACGGGGACAGGTAGCCCTTGTCGAACTGCATGCCCTCGGTGAGGACCAGTTCGGTCTGCGTGGTGGAGGATTCCTCGATGGTGATCACACCATCCTTGCCGACCTTGTCGAATGCCTCGGCCAGCAGCTCGCCGATCTCATCGCTCTGGGCGGAGATGGAGGCGACGTTGGCGACCTGGGTGCCTTCGACCGGGCGGGCGTTTTCGAGCAGGCGGGCGGCGATGGCCTCAACCGAGACCTCGATGCCGCGCTTGATCTGGCCCGGGGCGGCGCCTGCCGCAACGTTGCGGAGGCCTTCCTTGACCAGGGCCTGTGCCAGCACCGTGGCCGTGGTGGTGCCGTCACCGGCAACGTCGTTGGTCTTGGTGGCGACCTCCTTGGCCAGCTGCGCGCCAAGGTTCTCGTAGGGGTCGTCCAGCTCGACTTCACGAGCGATGGTGACGCCGTCGTTGGTGATCGTGGGGGCGCCCCACTTCTTGTCCAGCACGACGTTGCGGCCGCGAGGGCCAAGCGTCACCTTGACCGTGTTGGCGAGCTTATCGATGCCGGCTTCAAGCGACCGGCGGGCAGCGTCGTTAAACGCAAGCTGCTTTGCCATGGTTTTGTCCTTTCAAAGACAGAACCCCGCGCAACTGACCCGTCAAAGGAGGATCGGCGGCGCGGGGTCCAAGAGAGTTACTTTACGACGATCGCCAGGACGTCGCGGGCGGACAGCACGAGGTACTCGGTGCCGCCGGTCTTGACTTCAGTTCCGCCGTACTTGGAGTAGATAACAACGTCGCCGATGGTGACGTCGATCGGAACGCGGTTGCCGTTGTCGTCAAAGCGGCCGGGGCCTACTGCGACAACTTCGCCTTCCTGCGGCTTTTCCTGCGCGGAGTCCGGGATGACCAGGCCGGAAGCCGTGGTCTGCTCGGCTTCGAGCGGGCGGACAACAATACGATCCTCAAGAGGCTTAATAGAGACCGACAATGACCTCTCCTTTTCGTCAGCAAATTCGTGGACTTTAAAGCTGTGGTGCCAAGGCGTACAGACCGTCGTCGCGGTGCCGGCAGCAGCCTGGCTGTAAAGCTTCAGGTGTTAGCACCCTCCTAGGGAGAGTGCTAATGACGACTCTATGTAAGGAGTTAGCACTCGGTCAAGGCGAGTGCCAGAAATTCGTTCCCGGTGAACGCTGGCCTCCGGGGGACATGCCCATTCCCGGGCGCGGCCCGCGGACATTTGGGCGTTGTGCTCCATGCCGGCGCCGGGCGCTGGACATGTCCGCGGTGCCGGTGCCGGACTACCGTCCGGCGAGGTCCTCGAAGTCGACGTCCTCGCCGTTTTCGCCGTCGTCGGAGCCTGCCTCGTTCCGGTGCCGGTACAGCACCAGGCCCCCGGCCGCGGCCAGGGCAACACCCAGGACCAGGAACACGATGCCGCCGGCGCGGACCCCGGCGTAGTTCTCGCGGATGGCCTTCGCCTGGTCGGTGGCGTCCTGGACGTCCTGGCCGCCGACTGAATAGACCGTGGCGTTGAAGGAATCCAGGAAGAAGATGATGACCAGCAGGGCCACTGACACGACGGCGATGATGCCGCCGGCGATCAGCGCCGGCCGGGCGTAGCGGGCGAGTCCCTGACGGGCGGGACGGCCGCCGCCGGCGATCTGCTGGGCGGCACCGGCGTTCTGCTGGGCGGCACCGGCGTTCTGCTGGGCGGCGCCGCCCTCCGGGTCGTACTCGTCCGTGCCGCTGTTTGCCGTGCCGCTCTCATCCATGCCGTCAACCATATCGGGCGCACGGCTCCGCACCGCGCTGAACTAGGCTTGATCCCATGTCTGACGCACCGCAGGACCAAATCGCCCCGCTGCTGAACCCCGAGGGCTGGGAGCTGCTGGCGTCACTGGGCCCCTACAAGGAGGACGAGGCGTTCCGCCTCAACGCCTCCCTCCGGAAGGCCGGCCACTCCCCCGAACTCGTCTCCGCCGTCCTCACCCAGTCGAGGCTGCGGACCAAGGCCGAGGCCAAGTTCGGCGAGTTCGCCCGGCAGATGATTTTTACCCAGGCGGGCCTGGAGCAGGCCACCCGGCTGACCGTGGCGGCCCGGCATGCGCAGCGCTTCGCTGCGGCCGGTGTGCAGCATGTGGCGGACCTTGGCTGCGGCCTCGGCGGCGATGCAATGGCGCTCGCTTCGCTGGACATCCAGGTCACGGCGGTGGAAAGGGACGAGACGACGGCGGCCTGCGCCACGATGAACCTGATCCCGTTCCGGAACGCCTCCGTGGTCCATTCCGACGCGACAACGGTGGCCCTGGACGGGATGGACGGCGTATGGCTGGACCCGGCACGCCGGACCACCTCCACCTCGGGCACGAAGAGGCTCTGGGATCCTGAGGACTTTTCCCCGCCGCTGTCCTTCGTCGAGTCCCTGGCCGGCGCCGGACTGGCCGTCGGTGTGAAGATGGGCCCCGGCATGCCGCACGACTCGGTGCCCAAGAACTGCGAGGCCCAGTGGGTGTCGGTGGGCGGGGACGTCACCGAAGTGGCGCTGTGGTTCAACGCCGTCCGGCGGCCGGGAATCCGGCGGGCGGCCCTGCTGCTCGGCCCCGCGGGCGCGGCGGAGCTCACCAGCGCCGAGGACTTCGACGGCGGCCCGGTCGCCCCGGTGGGGCCGGTCGAGGGCTACCTCTACGAGCCCGACGGCGCCGTCATCCGCGCCGGGCTGGTGGCCGACGTCGCGCTCCAGCTGGGCGGGCACCTGGTGGACGAGCACATCGCCTACATCTGCGCCCCGGAACTGCGGGACACCCCCTTTGCCCGGCCCTACAAGGTGCTCGAGGTGATGCCGTACAACGTCAAGGCGCTCAAGGCCTGGGTCAAGGACCAGGGCATCGGCGTCCTGGACATCAAGAAGCGCGGCACCTCGGTCACCCCGGAGGAGCTGCGCAAACAGCTCCTCCCCGGCGGGAAAACGGGAGGCAAGGCCGGCAGCGGCAGGAGCAAAGGCAAAAAGCCAGCCACCCTGGTCCTCACCAGGATCGGGGAGGAGCGGGTGGCCATCTCGGTGGAGCCGGTCTAGGTCCGGCCAGCAGGCTACTGGTCCCGCATGAAGTCCTCGGCGGCCCGGACCTGCTCGTCGGTGGGCCGGATGCCGGTGTACAGCACAAACTGTTCCAGCGCCTGGATGGTCGCCACCTCCGCACCGGTGATCACCGTCTTGCCGGCTGCGCGGGCGGCCTTGATCAGCGGGGTTTCGGCCGGCAGCGCGACGACGTCGAACACCACCGTCGCGGCGTCCACGGCCTCCTGCGGGAAGGACAGGGCCTCGGCGTCGGGACCCCCTGCCATGCTCCCTCCCATACTCCCTGCCATACCGATGGGGGTCACGTTGATGATCATGTCGGCGGTCAGGGAATCGACGTCGGCGCGCCAGGCGAAACCGTAGAGTCCGGCGAGCGCCCGTCCCGCCTCCTCGTTGCGCGCGATCACGGTGACGTCCCGGAACCCGGCGTCGCGCAGGGCCGCGGCGGTGGCCTTCGCCATGCCGCCGGCGCCCCGGAGCAGCACCGAGTAGGCCGCGGGCACGGCGTTGCGCTGCAGCAGCTGCTCGATCGCCGTGTAGTCGGTGTTGTAGGCGGTGAGCGTGCCGCCGTCGTTGACGATCGTGTTGACCGAGTCGATGGCTTTCGCGGACGGGTCCATCACATCCACGAGCGCGATGACGTCCTCCTTGTACGGCATCGACACGGCGCAGCCGCGGATTCCGAGGCCGCGCACGCCGGCGATCGCCTGGCCGAGGTCCATGGGGGCGAAAGCCTTGTAGATCCAGTTCAGGCCAAGCTGGTCGTACAGGTGGTTGTGGAAGCGCGTCCCGTTGTTGCTCGGCCGGGCCGAGAGCGAGATGCAGAGGGTCATGTCTTTATTCAGGATGGGCACGTCTCCATTAAACGACAAGCCGGGCCGGGCCGCCGCGTTCCCTGGCGCTGGCCGGCCCGCGCCGGCCAGCTGTCACGCGCAGCCGGTCCCCGGGGGCTGGGACCCGACGTCGACCGGAAGCTTGCCGGGGGCCCGGGCGTGTCCGGCCAGCACGGCGGCCAGCGCGTCGAAAGCGCCCTGGCTCCGGCCGTAGAGTGCGATCCTGGCAGCGGCGGTGGAGTGTGCCAGCGGCCAGGGCGCGTCGAGGGCGACCGCCACGTCGGCCGGCGTCTGCGGCCCAGCCGGTGAGGATGGTGATTCCGTGGCGCCGATCAGCGAGACCAGGGGTCCCGCCGCACCGACGCTGATGCCGGCGTTCCGGGCAGCGGCGGCGAACCGCGCCCGGTCCTGGGCCGAGCCGCCCGCCACCCGGACGCTGGCCGGCACGATCGGCCCGTCACAGGGCCCGGCCAGCACGGTGATGGCCGCCGCGGCGACGTCCCGCGACAGGCCGGTGCCGCTGCCGGGCGCCGTTCCGGGTCCGGCGCCCGCGCGGGCGCGCCAGATCATCATGGTGACGACGCGCTGCGCTGCTTCGGCGAGCCTTTCGGGCGACAGGGCGCCGCTGCGCACCGCTGCGATGATCGCTGCGTGGGCCGCCTCCACGTTGGCAGGCATCAGCAGCAGATCGGCACCGGCAGCCAGGGCCAGCGGAGCGGCGGAGTCGTTGGGGTACGGTTCCTTGACGGCGCCCATGTTGAGCGCATCAGTGACGGCCACACCCTGGAATCCCATGCTGCGCAGTTCGGCGTAGACCGCCCCGGACAGGGAGGCTGGAACCCCTGGCTCGAGCGCCGGTACTGCGATATGGCCGGTCATGACCATCGGCAGGCCGGCGTCGATGGCAGCCTGGAAGGGCTTCAGGTCCTTGGCCCGGAGCTGCTCCAGGCTTGCGCCCTGGACCGGCAGCCGGGTATGGGAATCATCGCTGACCGAACCGTGGCCGGGAAAGTGTTTCGCGGCCGGCAGCAGCCCTGCGGCCAGCATCCCCTGGGAAAAGGCGACGCCGAAGCCGGACGCGGCGTCGGCGTTCCCTGACATGGACCGGGCTCCGATGGTCGGATCGGCCGGGCCCATGGTGACGTCGGAGGTCGGTGCGAAGTCCGTGTTGAAGCCCAGCGCCGCGAGCTCGGAGGCCATGGCCTGGCCGGCCGCGCCGGCGAGCGCCCCGCTTCCCGCCGCGCCGTAGCTCATCGGGGCAGGCCATTCGGTCAGTGGCGCGCGCAGCCGTGCCACCACGCCGCCTTCCTGGTCGACGCCGATCAGCCCGGGCCAGCTGCGGCCGCCGGCCCGTGCCGCGGCCTGGAGCCTGCTGGCGACGCCGTGCATCGCCGCGGTGTCGACCCGTCCGTCCGGTGTTCTCGGCACGTTGTCGCCCATGATGGTGGACCCGGCCAGGTGCAGTCGCTCGATGAGCGCGGCTTGGGCCTCGTGGTCGAGCCCGCGGTAGAACGGCAGCAGCACCTGCCCGGCCCTCTGCTCGGGGGTCATCGCGGCCACGGCCCGCGCCGCGGCGTTCGCGTCCCGCTGCTGCGGGCCCCAGCCGAGCGGCCGGGTCCCGGCGCGGGGGAAGGCATCCGGATCGTCCGGCAGCGTCGCTGACGGATCCGACGGGGGCGCCGGGGGCGCCGGTTGTGGCGCCGGTGCAGTGGGTGCGGTGGCTGCGGTCTCTGCGGTGGTCGAGGGGGCGGAGGAATCCGCGGGGGCCGCCGAATCCGCCGCGGGACCCGGCGTCGGGGTCCCGGAGCAGGAGACGGTTCCGAGGACAAGGCCCAGAATTGCCGTCAGTACCGCTGCGGTACGGGTAGTTTTGTGAACACTTTCACGTCTTCGCTGCGATCTCACCACCGGCTAGATGCTACCCCTGCACTAGACTTGAGCCACCGTTGCCTCGCCAACTGTCCGGCAATTCCGCCCAAGACGAAAGCCGGACGGGGCAGGGAACGGCCAGCAAAACAATGAAGGGACCACATGAAGATTGATTTCGCTTCATCCAGGCAATCAACTCTTGGTGTGGAATGGGAACTCGCCCTCGTGGACGCGGAAACCGGGGAACTGGCCTCCGTGGCCAAAGAGGTCCTCCGCGGGGTCGCCGCGAGGCATCCCGAACTGAACGAGGACGACGAGCACCCGCACATCAAGCAGGAGCTGCTGTTGAACACGGTGGAACTGGTCACCGGGGTCTGCAACACCGTGGCCGAGGCCAAGGCGGACCTGAGCAGTTCCCTCGCCGCCGTGCGTGATGTCACCGATCCGATGGGCGTCGAGATCTTCTGCGCCGGCAGCCACCCCTTCAGCCCGCCGCAGCTGCAGCGGGTGACCGACAAGGAACGCTACGCCAAGCTCATCGACCGCACGCAGTGGTGGGGCCGCCAGATGGTGATCTACGGCGTCCACGTGCATGTGGGCCTGGACAGCCGGGACAAGGTGCTCCCCGTCCTGGACGGCCTGGTGAACTATTTCCCGCAGTTCCAGGCGCTCTCCGCCTCGAGCCCGTTCTGGGGCGGCGAGGACACCGGTTACGCCTCGCAGCGCGCACTGATGTTCCAGCAGCTGCCTACCGCCGGTCTGCCCTTCCAGTTCGGCAGCTGGGAGGACTTCGAGTCCTATGCCCAGGACATGTTCACCACCGGCGTGATCGATTCACTCTCCGAAATCCGCTGGGACATCAGGCCAGTCCCGCATTTCGGCACCATCGAGATGCGGATCTGCGACGGCCTGGCCACGCTGGAGGAAGTTGGCGCCATCGCCGCCCTGACCCAGTGCCTCGTCGACGAGTTCTCCACGACGCTGGACAACGGCGGCACCATCCCCACCATGCCGCCCTGGCATGTGCAGGAGAACAAATGGCGTGCGGCCCGTTACGGGCTGGACGCCATTATCATCCTGGACGCCGCGGGCAACGAGCAGCTCGTCACGGACCACATCCGCGAGACGGTCGCCCGGCTAGAACCCGTGGCGGTGAAGCTGGGCTGCGTATCGGAGCTGGCCGACGTCCTGAAGATCATTGAGCGCGGCGCCGGGTACCAGCGGCAGCGGCGCGTGGCCGCCGAGCACGCCGGCGACCTGCGCGCCGTCGTGCTTGATCTGGTCCAGCAGATGCGCAAGGGCCCCGAAGCCTAGACCCGAGAGCCCGGACGGCTTCGCCGCGCTCCCCACCTGGCTGGCAGCAGAAGCGGTTTTCAGCGCTCTAAACGCCCCGCAGCTGCCAGTCAGATTTACCCGGGCCCGCAGACGGTCTTAGGCCGAGACTGTGGTGACCGGCATGGAGGAATCCGGCGCGAAGCCGATGCCGCTCGGCGCGACCCCGGCCATTACCAGTTGGGCGCCGAGGGCCGCAACCATGGCGCCGTTGTCCGTGCATAGCGCCAGCGGCGGGACGGTCAGCCGGATGCCGGCGGAGCTGCAGCGCTGTTCCGTGAGCTGCCGCAGCCGTGAATTCGCTGCCACGCCGCCGCCGAGCAGCAGTTCGGTGATGCCGTTCTCCCGGCAGGCCAGCACGGCTTTGGAGGTGATGATGTCCACGACGGCCTCCTGGAAGGCTGCGGCGATGTCCGCCACCGGCACGGTCTCGCCGCGGGCCTCGAACTGCTCCACACAGCGTGCGACGGCGGTCTTGAGTCCGCTGAAGGACCAGTCGTAGCGGTGCGGCCCGGGTTCCTCCGCGGTGCCCATGTATTTGGGCTGGCTGAGGCCGCGCGGGAAACGGATCGCTTTGGCGTTGCCCGTGCGTGCCAGCCTGTCGATGGCCGGGCCGCCCGGATAGCCGAGGCCCAGGAGCCGCGCCACCTTGTCGTAGGCCTCGCCGGCCGCGTCATCGATCGTGGACCCCAGCAGCTCAACGTCCCCGGTGATGTTCCGGATCCGCAGGATTTCGGTGTGCCCGCCGGAGACCAGCAGCGCCCCGAGGTTTTCCGGCAGGGCGTTGGCCTGCGGGTTCTGCGGGTTCTCCCGTGGGGCGCCGGCGAAGGGGTGCCGGCCGCCGTCGTCCGTCTGGAGCAGCCCGACGCCGACGTGCGCAACGAGGTGGTTGATGGCGTACAGCGGTTTGCCCGTCGCGACGGCGAGCGCCTTGGCGGCGCAGACCCCGACCATCAGGGCGCCGGCCAGCCCGGGGCCGGAGGTGACCGCGATCGCGTCGATGTCCGCCAGGGTGACCCCGGCCTCGGCCAGCGCCTCGCGGAGGGTGGGGACGAAGGCGTCCAGATGCGCGCGGGAGGCGATCTCGGGAATCACGCCGCCGAACCGGACGTGTTCGTCCATGGAGGAGGACACGGTGTTGGTCAGCAGCTGCGTTCCGCGGACAATCCCGACGCCGGTCTCGTCGCAGGAAGACTCGATGCCAAGGACCAGCGGCCGGTCCTGCTGGGTGCTGTTCATGGGCGGTCTGCTTCCCTGGGGGTGGTGGTGGAGTCGGCGGTGCCGAGCCGGAGCCGCATGATCAGCGCGTCGACGCCGTCGCGGTAGTAGCGGGGCCGGACGTGGATCTGTTCGAATCCGTAGCGGCGGTAGAGCTGCTGTGCGCGGGGGTTGTCGGCCCGGACCTCCAGCAGCACGTCCTCGGCACGGCGCAGCCGGCTTTCCCGGATGAGTTCGGTCAGCAGCGCCGAACCGATCCCCTGGCCTTCCTGGTCCGGCACGACGGCGATGGTCTGGACGTCCGCGATCGGCTGGATGCACATCAGCCCGGCATAGCCGACGATCTCCCCGGCACGCTCGGCCACGAGGTAGCGCCGGGTGTCGGCCTGGGCCAGCTCGGCGGCGAACATCTGCAGCGGCCACGCGTCCACCGGGAACAGCCTGCGCTCCAGCTCGTGCACGGCCGGGATGTCCGCCTCGGTCATGTCCCGGAGCATCACCCCGCCGGGCAGCCCCGCCGGCACGGCTCCCGTTCGCGGGCCCTGTCCTGGCTTCTGTCCCGTGTTTTGCCCGGTGTTTTGTCGTGCGGACTCGGCGTTCACAGCGCCCTCTTCCGCGGGCCGGGGACCTGGGCATCGGACTCGCGCAGGTACAGCGGGGTAGAGTCCAGCAGCCGCTCCCCCGCAGCGAGCCGTGCGAGCGCGAACTGGCCCAGCGAGAGGGCCTCAGGCTGGCGGTCGCGGAACTCCGGGACGGCCTTCACGACGTCGGCATACAAGCCGGCGCCGGCGCCGTAGACGGGAAGATCGGGAAGGTCCGCGGCGAAACCGACATGCGGGCCGTCCAGCAGTTGCGGCAACTGCCCGCTGCTGAGCGCATACCGGGCCCAGTAGACCTCTTTGCGCCGGGCATCCGTGGCGACGATGAACTCCGGCGCCGCGTCCGTGGACTCCGCCACTTCCAGTGCGATGGCGTCCAGGCTCATCAGCCCGTAGAGCGGTATGCCCCAGACGAACGAGAGCGTGCGGGCGGTGACGATCCCCGAGCGCAGTCCGGTGAACGGGCCCGGCCCCACCCCGGTGACAACCGCGTCGACGTCGGCGCCGCTCAGGCCGGCCTCGGCCAGGAGCGCCTCAATTCCCGGCGCCAGCACTTCGGCGTGGCTCCGGGTGTCTTCCGTGGCAAAGCTTCCCACGAGGGATTCCGGGGTGTCATCGGAGACGAGCGCGGCGCTGGCCACCGCCGAGGTGTCGATGGCAAGGATCAGCATCAGGTCCCTTCCGGGGTGTGGGGCGGCGGCTGTGGCGCGGGGAGGGCGGGCGGGTGCACCCAGCGGGGACCGAAGCCACGGATCACGATGGTGCGGGGCTCGTCGTCGTCGTCGGTGTCAAAATCCAGCACCTCAGCATCCCCGGTTGTGGCCGGGCCGTGGGCGGATTCCGGGAAGTGGGCAGGTGCGGGCGCCTGGGCGCCGCCGAGGCTGCGGACCAGGTCCACCTCAAGCCTGCTCTCGCTCAGGTGCTCCACCCGGCCGCGGCCCCATTCCACCACGGTCACGGCGCTGTCCATCGTGTTTTCCAGGTCGATGTCATCAATTTCCGAGGCTGAACCCAGCCGGTACGCATCAACGTGCACCAGGTCCGGGCCGCCCGGCCGCGGCCCGTCGGGCAGGTTCGGGTGGATCCGGACCAGCACGAACGTCGGTGAGATGATGCCGGGCCGGACCCCCAGACCCTCACCGACGCCCTGCGTGAAGGTGGTTTTTCCCGCTCCCAGCTCGCCGGTGAGAACCAGCAGGTCACCGGTTTGGAGCTGGGCGCCGAGGACTGCCGCGAGGGCGTGCGTCTCGTCCGCGGTCCCGACCCGGAGGGTCCGTACCCAGGCCGGCGCGCTCACGGCCGCGGCTCGCCGCTGGCGGGGTCTTCGGTGGGAGGTTCTTCGTTAATGTAGCGGCGCGGCACCCGGGGACTGATGCGCGTGACGATCTCGTAGTTGTTGGTGCCGGCCGCTCTGGCCCAGTCCTCGGCGGTGGGCCCGCCGTCGTCGCCGTTGCCAAAGAGCACGGCTTCGGCGCCGAGGACGCTGGGGCCGCCGGCGGAGACGTTGAGCGGGCCCAGGTCGATCACCATCTGGTCCATCGCGATGCGTCCCACCACCGGGTAGTTCACGCCTCCGACGCGGACCGGTCCTCCGGTGGCGATGCGGGGGACGCCGTCGGCGTAGCCGAGCGGGATCAGCCCCAGTGTGCTGGTGCCGCCGGTGCGGTAGTTCAGTCCGTAGGAGACACCCTGGCCGGCCGGCACATCCTTGCAGTGCGCCACGAGGGTGCGGACCGTCATTGCGGGGCGCAGGCCCAGCTCTTCCGAGCTCTGCCCGTCGAACGGTGACAGTCCGTAGAGTCCCAGCCCGACGCGGACCAGGTCAAAGTGGGTGTCCGGCCGGGACAGGGTGGCCGGGGTGTTGGCGAGGTGGCGCACCTCGGGATCCACGCCGGCGTCCTGGGCGATGGCGAGCGCCTCGCGGAAGGCTGCCAGCTGGTCGTCGGTTTCCGGGCGCTCGGGTTCGTCGGCGACGGCCAGATGGGAGAAGATGCCCACCACCCGCAGCAGGCCCTGGTCCTGGAAGTCCATGGCTTCGCCAACGAAGCTGTCCCAGGCATCCAGCGTCGCCCCGTTGCGGCCCAGCCCGGTGTCCACTTTGAGATGCACGCGGGCCGGCCGTTCCTGCTCGCGGGCCGCTGCAACAATGCGTTCCAGTTCCCAGCCCGAGCAGCCGATGTCGATGCCCGCGGCCACCGCGGCGGCGAAGTTGCTCTCCGGGGTGTGTAGCCAGGCCAGCAGGGGGGCCTCGATGCCGGCGGCGCGCAGGGCCAGGGCCTCGGAAATATGGGCGGTACCCAGCCAGTTGGCGCCGGCACCTAGCGCGGCGCGGGCGACGGGGACGGCTCCGTGGCCGTAGGCGTCGGCCTTGACCACCGCCATCACCTGGGCCGGTGACGCCACAGCCGCCAGGCGGCGGACGTTGTGCCGGATGGCTTCGAGGTCGATTACTGCCGAGCGGTCCTCGGCGGAGGCCTGCGGAGCGTGCGGGACGGGCCGGAAGTCACCTGTTGCTGCTGGGTAAGTCACTTAACAATTCTAGGGGTGGCTGCGCATGCGGCTTAATTCGGGCCTCCCTGCACCGCCCCTCCGGGGGACATGCCCAGTCTTCGAGCCCACGCATGGGCACAATGGCATGATGTCCATCCCTGAGCCCGCAGGGAGGGCATGTCCCGCGGCCACCGGGTCCAGGCCCGCGCACACCCCTGCTCACCCACGGGA
>NZ_JASBQY010000003.1:111311-246578 GCF_029960645.1 Arthrobacter sp. AL12 | reverse complement strand
TGCTCACCCACGGGACATGCCCAGTCTTCGAGCCCGCGAGTGCGCACAATGGCATGATGTCCATTCCTGAGCCCGCAGGGAGGGCATGTCCCGCGGGAGGGGGTGCCTGCTACGCGTCCGAAAGGTGCGCGATGGTCGCCGTCGCCCGCCGTTGCGCTTCCTGCGGCACGTCACGGACGATGTCCTTGAGGAAGCTGTAGCGCCGGAGCCACTGGCTGCTCTGGCGTTCCTTCCGGGCGTTGGCGCGCTGCCACCAGTCGGCGATGTCCCCCCACCCGGGTGCGGCGAGCGAGCCGCCGACCTCCTGAACGGCCAGGGCGGCGCAAAGATTGGCGAACCGCAGCCGGTCGCCGAGCGGCCAGCCCGCCAGGCAGCCGACGATGAAGGCGGCGCCGAAGCAGTCCCCCGCGCCGGTCGGATCGTAGGCGGACACCGGCAGCGAGGGCACCCATTCCTCTTCACCCGTTTCGGAGTCCACGGCCATGGCACCCTGGGGCCCCAGGGTCACAACCGCGACCGGGACCTTGTCCGCGAGCGCGTAGAGCGCCGCCCACGGGTTGTCGTGGCCGGTGAAGGCCATCGCCTCATGCTGGTTCGGCATAAAGGCGTGGAAGTACTGCAGATTGTCCAGCCGCGCCGAGGACCAGATACCCGAGGGATCCCAGCCGACGTCGCCGAACAGCCGGACCCCGGCCTTGTACGCGTCCAGCGCCCACGGCTCCAGCTCCTCGCCAAGCTCGGCGACGGCGGCGAGCGCCGGCGGAGGGCAGCCGACCAGTTCGCTGGAGCTCACCGGCGCCGGATGGCCGTGCGTCACCATGGACCGGTCGTGGTCCACGCTGAGGGACACCGTGACCGGGGAGTGCCAGCCGGCGATCTTCCGGGACAGCGACAGGTCAACGTGTTCCTGTCCGGCCAGGATCTTCCAGTTGTAGTCGCCGTAGCCGTCATCACCGAACGCTGCCGCCAGTCCGGTCCGCAGCCCCAGCCGTGCTGCGGCGATGGCCTGGTTGGCGATGCCTCCGGGGCAACTGCCCATCCCGTCGCTCCAGATCTCGGTCCCGGCGACGGGCGCGTGCGGGAGCCCGGTGAAGATGATGTCCTGGAAGACGGTCCCGGTCAGCAGCAGATCGAAGCCCTCCGCCGCCGGGGTTCGGACGGAGGAAAGCGGGTCAAAGCGCCGCGTCGGTATCGCGTCCATGTATGCACAGTACGCCGTCCGCGTAGCCCTGGAAAGGCGCCTGCCGGGCCCGGAAGCTGCCGAAGTGCATAGACTGTCGGCATGCGGCTGATGATTGCCGGGGGCGGCGGATTCCGGGTACCGCTGGTTTACCGGGCGCTCTGCGCGGGACCCTTCGCCGGGCTGGTCCGGGAACTGGTGCTGTACGACGTCGATCCCGGCCGCCTCGCCGCCATCAACGCCGTCCTGGCCTCGTTCGCGGGGCAGTACCCGCCCGGCGCTGCCGCCTTTCCCGCGGTCCGAGCCACGACCTCCCTGGCCGAGGCGCTGCACGGCACGGACCTGGTCTTTGCCGCGATCCGCCCCGGCGGGACAGCCGGCCGCACCGCCGACGAGCGGGTGGCCCTGGACCTTGGACTCCTGGGCCAGGAGACCACGGGGGCCGGCGGCATCTCCTACGCGCTGCGGTCCATTCCACGCATGCTGGATCTCGCCGCCCAAATGCGGGTCCACTGCCCGGACGCGTGGCTGCTGAACTTCACGAACCCAGCAGGCATGGTCACCGAGGCCCTGGTCCCGGTGCTCGGCCGCAGGGTGGTCGGCATCTGCGATTCGGCCAGCGGGCTGGTGCACCGCGCGGCGGTCGCCGCCGGCGTCGCACTGCCGGAGGGCACGCTCGACGGCGTGGGCTACTACGGACTGAACCACCTCGGCTGGCTGTACCGGCTGGTCTCCGGCGGCCGGGACGCGCTGCCCGGGCTGCTGGCCGACGCCGACGCCCTGGCCGGTTTCGAGGAGGGACGGCTGTTTCCGCAGCCCTTCCTGGCGAACCTGGGATGCCTGCCGAACGAATACCTGTATTACTACTACGAGACCGGACGCGCCCTGGCCGGCATCCGGTCCGCTCCCACGACCCGCGGCGAGTCCATCGACCGGCAGCAGTCCGAGCTCTATCCGCGGCTCGCGGCGGCCGGGCCGGAGGCCTTCCGGCTGTGGGACGCCGCGCGCCGGTCCCGCGAGGAGGGCTATCTCGCCGAGGCCCGTGCCGCCGGCGAGCGCCGGGACGAGACGGACCTGGCTGGCGGCGGCTACGAGCGCGTCGCCCTCGCGGTGATGCGCGCCCTCTCCGGCGGCGGCGCGGCCGAGCTGATCCTGAACACCCCCAACACCGCCGGGGTTAGCGGCGCCGGCGGGAGCGCCGCTGTGCCGGCCATTCCGGGGCTGCCCGCGGACGCCGTCGTCGAGGTTCCCTGCCGGGTGACGCCCGACGGCGTGGTGCCGCTGCCGCAGGAGCGCCCGGCACCGGCGCAACTGGCGCTGCTCCGGCAGGTTAAGGACGTCGAAAGGCTCGTCGTGGCGGCGACCAGCCGGGACGCGGGGTCGACCGGCCCGGGACGCCGGGACGCGGCGCTGGCGGCATTCGCCGGGCACCCGCTGGTCGGCTCCGCGGACCTCGCGGACCAGTTGCTGGCCGGGTATGAGGCCGCGTTCCCGGAACTGAAGGAGCTCTGGCGCAGGGAGCCCTGAGACCCCCGGCGCTACAGCCTGCGGTACATCAGATGCAGGCCCACGTAGCCCAGCCGCGGGTGCAGGAACGCTTCCGGGATGGTGGCGAGCACCTCGAAGCCCAGCGACTGCCAGGCGGCCACGGCGCGGACATTGCTTTCCACGACGGCGTTGAACTGCACGGCGCGGAATCCTGCAGCCCGCGCCGCATCGAGCGAGTACGCGCACAGCCCGCGGGCCACGCCCTGCCCCCCGTGCGCCGGGTGGACCACGTACCCGGCATTGGCGACGTGGCTTCCGCCGCCGCTATGGTTCGCGTGCAGCTCGCCGGTGCCCAGCACGACGCCGTCGAACTCCCCGCGGCCCACGGCGACGAAGGTCTGCCCCGGGGGCTGTTTGAACCACCGTTCGCGGGCCCGGTGCTCGGTCGTGTCCCGGTCCCAGGTGAAGGTCTCCCCGGCCCTGATGACGGGTTCCAGGATCCCCCAGATCGCCGGCCAGTCCGCGCCGGCGGCGGGGCGGATGTCCCAGCCCGGGGTGGTGGAACCGGTCTCGTCGCGTGTGCTCACAGCCGTCACGTTAGCAGCATGGCCGGCGCTGTGACCGGCGCCGCCCGCCGGCCTATGAACCGGCACGATTTTCAGGAGTAGTGTTTTATCGAAATGCAGTTCCGGGCGCACAGGGAGGAGGGGCGAAGCATGTCGCTGATCCGCCGCGTCGCGTTCCTCTCCCTGCACACCTCCCCGATGGAGCAGCCCGGGTCCGGCGACGCCGGGGGAATGAACGTGTACATCCGCGCCCTCGCCGCGGCCCTCGCCGATACCGGCGTCGAGGTGGAGATCTTCACCCGGTCCACCTCCGCCGGCCAGGCCGCCGTCGAGCACCCCTCCCCCGGGGTCTGCGTGCACAACGTCATCTCCGGCCCGGCCCGGAAGCTGCCCAAGGAAGAACTTCCCGAACTGCTGCACAGCATGGTCGCCGAAATCGACCGCATCCGGCAGCTCCAGCCGCACGGGCGCTACGACGTGATCCATTCGCACTACTGGGTGTCCGGGGTGGCCGGGCTGGAGCTCGCCAGCCTGTGGGGACTGCCGCTTGTGCACACCATGCACACCATGGCGAAGGTGAAGAACCTGCTGCTGGTCTCCGGCGAACAGCCCGAGCCGCGGCGGCGCGAGGACGGCGAACAGCGGATTGTCGACGGCGCCACCAGGCTGATCGCCAACACCGGCACCGAAGCTGCGGAACTGGTCTCGCACTATCACGCGGACAACGACCACATCGATGTGGCCCCGCCGGGGGTGGACCTGGACATCTTCACACCGGCGTTCCGCAGCCGGGCCCGGGCCGCGCACGGGGTCCCGCCGGCCCGGTTCCACCTGCTGTTCGCCGGCCGGATCCAGCGCCTCAAGGGCCCGCAGATCCTCATCAAGGCCGCGGCCCTGCTCCGGGACCGGCGTCCGGACATCGACCTGCAGCTGACCATCGTCGGAGCGGTCAGCGGGGCCAAGGACTTTGATCTGAAGTCGCTGATCAGTGCCGCCGGAATGGACGACGTCGTCACCCACCATCCGCCGGTCAGCGCACCGAAACTGGCCGACTGGTACCGTTCCGCCGACGTCGTGGTGATGCCGTCCTACAGCGAATCGTTCGGCCTCGTCGCGCTGGAGGCCCAGGCCTGCGGCACGCCGGTGGTCGCCACCAAGGTCGGCGGGCTGTCCCGCGCCGTGTTCGACGGCCGGACCGGGATGCTCGTGGAGGGCCACAAGGCCGCCGACTGGGCCGACGCCCTCGAAGCCCTGTACGACGACCCCGCAACCCGCGAGGACATGGGCCGGGCAGCCTCCCTGCACGCGCAGGAATTCGGCTGGCACCGAACCGCCGCCATCACGCTGGAGAGCTACCACACCGCATTGAGCCAGTACTTTGGAAACCTGACCATTCCGGTGGGCCACACGCCCGCACCCGGAACCATCGGCCGATAACTGCGGCCTGAACCCCTGGCCGGCACACCCCACCGCCACGAGCCAAAGGACGACGATGTCTGAAACCACGATTCCCGGATCAGCCGCCACAGCAGCCGCGGGAGCTGGCACCACGGGAGCTGCGGATACTGCCGCGCCGGACGCGGGCGCCGCGGGCACGGCGGTGCCGAGTGATCTGGAGATCGCGCAGCGGGCCACGATGCGCCCGATCGAGGAGATCGCCGCGGCGGCCGGGATCAACGCCGAGGCGCTGGACTTCCATGGCCGTTACAAGGCGAAAATCGACCCCGCCAAGCTCACCGGTGCAACGGCCGGTGCTGCGTCCCGCGTCCCCGGCAAGGTGGTGCTGGTGTCCGCGATGTCGCCCACCCCGGCCGGTGAAGGCAAGTCCACCACGACGGTGGGGCTGGCGGATTCCCTGGCCCGCGCCGGCCACAAGGTGATGATCGCGCTGCGCGAACCGTCGCTCGGGCCGATCCTGGGCATGAAGGGCGGCGCCACGGGCGGCGGCTACTCCCAGGTGCTGCCGATGGATGAGATCAACCTGCACTTCACCGGCGATTTCCACGCCGTCACCTCGGCGAACAACGCCCTGATGGCCCTCGTGGACAACCACATCTACCAGGGCAACGAGCTGAACATCGACCCGCGCCGGATGACTTTCAAACGCGTGCTGGACATGAACGACCGCTCACTGCGCGAGGTCGTGATCGGGCTCGGCGGCCCGACGCAGGGCATCCCGCGGCAGGACGGCTTCGACATCACAGTGGCCTCGGAGATCATGGCGGTGTTCTGCCTCGCAACGGACCTCGCGGACCTCCGGGAGCGGCTGGGCCGGATCACCTTCGGGTACACCTACGACCGGCAACCGGTCACGGTGGCCCAGCTGGGTGTCCAGGGCGCCCTGACCATGCTGCTCAAGGACGCCATCAAGCCAAACCTGGTGCAGACCATCGCCGGGACCCCGGCCCTGGTCCACGGCGGCCCGTTCGCGAACATCGCCCATGGCTGCAATTCCCTGATCGCCACCCAGACCGCCCGCAGCCTGGCGGACATCGTCATCACCGAGGCCGGCTTCGGCGCGGACCTGGGCGCGGAGAAGTACATGGACATCAAGTCCCGCGTCGCCGACGTCGCGCCGTCCGCCGTCGTCATTGTCGCGACCGTCCGGGCCCTGAAGATGCACGGCGGCCTCCCCAAGGACCAGCTCAAGGAACCCAACCTCGACGCGCTGGCCGCCGGCGTCGTCAATCTTCAGCGCCACGTGCGGAACGTGGAGAAGTTCGGCATCACCCCCGTGGTGGCGATCAACAAGTTCAGCACCGACACCCGGGAGGAGCTGGACTGGCTGCTGGAATGGTGCGCCGCGGAGGGCGTCCAGGCGGCCGTGGCCGATGTCTGGGGGCGCGGGGGCGGCGGCGACGGCGGCGACGAACTCGCGGCCAAAGTCGCCGCGGCCATTGAGGCGCCGCACACCTTCCGGCACCTGTACCCGCTGGAGATGTCGGTGGAGGACAAGATCCGGACAATCGTGCAGGAGATCTACGGCGCCGACGGCGTGGACTTCTCCGTCCCGGCGCTCAAGCGGCTCGCGGAGATCGAGAAGAACGGCTGGTCCGGCTTCCCGGTCTGCATGGCGAAGACCCAGTATTCCTTCAGCGACGACGCGAGCAAGCTCGGCGCCCCGAAGGGGTTCACCGTGCACGTCCGCGATCTCATCCCCAAGACCGGTGCGGGCTTCATCGTGGCCCTCACCGGCGCGGTCATGACCATGCCGGGGCTCCCCAAGGTCCCGGCCGCGATGCGCATGGACGTCGACGCCGAAGGCAACCCCGTCGGCCTCTTCTAACCCAAGTTGCGCTATCACTTTTGGCTGCCATTTCCGGAGAATAGGGCCCAAAAGTGATAGCGCAACGGGCCCTTGTGGATAACCGGAGCGGGGATCCTGCGTTCGGATAAGAATGGTCCGCATGCGACCACCAGCAGCCCTGCCGGCCCACCTCGCCGCGGCCCCGTTCACCGTCTACGAGGCGCGGGCTGCGGCCCTGGGCAGCTCCCGGCTCCGCGCTGCCGATCTCGCGACGGCCGGCCGGTTGCTCTACCTGCCCGCCGGCTGGGAGTTTGAACTCCGGGATCTGGCCCGTGCCCTGTCGGCCGCGACGCCGGGCGCGTGGATTTCGCACCTCACGGCCGCGATGCTGCTGGGCCTGTGGCTTCCTTCGTGGTTCCGCGGGTGCCGGGAACTGCATCTGAGCAAACCCAAGGTTCTACCGCCGGTGCGGCGTGCGGGTGTGGTTGGGCATACGGTTCTTGCGTTCGACGACGAGCTTATGGTCTGGGACGGAATCCGGATTTCGACGCCGGCCCGGACCTGGCTGGACCTGGCCCGCATCCTGCCGCTGAAGGATCTCGTCGCGGTCGGCGACCAGCTGGTGCGCCGGCCCCGCCCTGGACTGGAGGGCCGCACGGAGCCCTGGGCGACCCTTCCCCAGCTCGCGGCGATGCTCAGACGGCACCCGAAACTCAAGGGAATCGTGAAAGCGCGCCAGGCGCTGGAGCTTATCCGGCCCGGCTCCGACTCCGCGCCGGAAACATTCCTGCGCCTGGCGTTGACCGAGGCCGGGCTGCCGGAGCCCGAACTGCAGCTGCGGATTGTCCCGGGCGACCCCTACTCCCCCGCTGCGGACCTGGGCTACCGGAGCCATCGGGTCGCTATCCAGTACGACGGCGGACACCACCGCACACCCGAACAACAGTCCCGCGACAACCGCCGCGACGAATCGTTCAACGCGGCCGGCTGGCGCTATTTCAAGTTCAACTCCGACGACCTGGCGGATAACTTCCGCGGCGCCGTACAACGCGTCCGGGCGGACCTTCGCCCCCGTTAAACGCCCGTTGCCCTATCACTTGTTGCGGGCAAACCAGGGGTTTGGGCACCGTAAGTGATAGGGCAACGGGGAGGGGCGGAGGAGTTAGCGCTCCAGGTCGCCGCGGATGAAGGCCTCGACCTTGTCGCGGGCCAGGTCGTCGTTGAACTGCTCCGGCGGGGACTTCATGAAGTAGCTCGAGGCGGAGAGCAGCGGGCCGCCGATGCCGCGGTCCAGGCCGATCTTGGCGGCGCGGATGGCGTCGATGATCACACCGGCGGAGTTGGGCGAGTCCCACACCTCCAGCTTGTATTCGAGCGACACCGGGGCGTCGCCGAAGTTGCGGCCCTCGAGCCGGACGAACGCCCATTTGCGGTCATCGAGCCACTGGACGTAGTCCGACGGGCCGATGTGGACATCGCGCGGGGCAATGTCGGCCTCAACGTTGGAGGTGACGGCCTGGGTCTTGGAGATCTTCTTAGACTCGAGGCGGTCGCGTTCCAGCATGTTCTTGAAGTCCATGTTGCCGCCGACGTTCAGCTGGTAGGTGCGGTCCAGTGTGACGCCGCGGTCCTCGAACAGCTTGGCCATGACGCGGTGGGTGATGGTGGCACCGATCTGGCTCTTGATGTCATCGCCCACGATCGGGACACCGGCGGCGGTGAACTTGTCCGCCCAGGCCTTGGTGCCGGCGATGAAGACCGGCAGTGCGTTGACGAAGCCGACGCCGGCGTCGATCGCGCACTGGGCGTAGTACTCCGCGGCTTCCTGCGACCCGACCGGCAGGTAGCAGACCATCACGTCGACCTTGGCGTCCTTGAGGGCCTGGACGACGTCGACCGGCTCCTCCGTGGACTGCTCGATGGTCTCGAGGTAGTACTTGCCGAGCCCGTCGAGGGTCGGACCGCGCTGGACGGTGACACCGGTCGGCGGGACGTCGGCGATCTTGATGGTGTTGTTTTCGCTGGCCAGGATGGCGTCGGCCAGATCCAGGCCCACCTTCTTGCCGTCGACGTCGAACGCGGCAACGAACTCAACGTCGTTGACGTGGTACTTGCCGAACTCCACATGCATCAGCCCCGGAATCGTGGCCTTGGGGTCGGCCTCCCGGTAGTACTCGACGCCCTGGACCAGCGAGGTGGCACAGTTACCTACGCCGACGATTGCAACACGAATCGGATGTGAAGACACGGAACTCCTTTGGGGACAACTTCATGTGCCCGGCGCGGAAGTACTCTGATGCACGACGGCGGCAGCGGGCACGGCGCCATACGGCGCCCTTAGCATTCTAGACAACGGCGCGGCGGCCCGAGTTGTTCCCGGCCACCGCACCGCCTGTATGACGAGTGGATGTATGACGAGTCGCGGGGCAGGCTACTTCTGCACCCACAGGTTGATGTCGGACTCGACGGCGAACTCGTCGATCGCCGTCAGCTCCGCGGCGGTGAAGCCGAGGTTGTTGATCGCGGACAGGGTGTCCTCGAGCTGGCGGACGCTGGACGCGCCGACCAGGGCGGAGGTCACGGAGGAGCCCTTGCCCTGCTCGCGCAGGATCCAGGCGATCGCCATCTGCGCGAGGGTCTGCCCGCGGCCCTCGGCGATCCGGTGCAGTCCCCGCACCCGGTCCAGCTTGTCCTCGGTGATGCTGTCCTCGGCCAGGGACTTTTCCTGGGCGGCGCGTGAATCGGCCGGTATCCCGTTCAGGTAGCGGTCCGTCAGCATGCCCTGCGCCAGCGGCGAGAACGCGATCGAGCCGGCCCCCACCGTCTCGAGCGCCTCGTAGAGGTTGGGGCTGCCGTTTTCGGTCCAGCGGTTCAGCATGGAGTAGCTCGGCTGGTGGATCAGGAGCGGGGTGCCGAGCTCCTTCAGGATCCGTGCGGCCTCGAGGGTCTGTTCCGGGGTGTAGGAGGAGATCCCGGCGTACAGGGCCTTCCCGGAGCGGACGGCGTGGTCCAGGGCACCCATGGTCTCTTCCATCGGCGTTTCCGGGTCGGGCCGGTGGCTGTAGAAGATGTCCACATAGTCCAGGCCCATGCGGTTCAGCGACTGGTCCAGGCTGGCGAGCAGGTATTTGCGCGAGCCCCACTCGCCGAACGGGCCCGGCCACATGTTGTAGCCGGCCTTGGTCGAGATGATGAGCTCGTCCCGGTACGGGGCGAAGTCGTCCTTGAGGTGCCGGCCGAAGTTGGTCTCGGCGGAACCGGCCAGCGGCCCGTAGTTGTTGGCCAGATCGAAGTGGTTGACGCCGAGGTCGAAGGCCCGGCGCAGGATGGCGCGCTGGATCTCGAACGGCTTGTCGTCGCCGAAGTTGTGCCACAGGCCCAGCGAAATGGCGGGGAGCTTGAGCCCGCTGCGTCCCACCCGGCGGTAGGGCATGGAGTCATAGCGGGTGTCTGCTGCATCGTAAGTCATGCGTACGGTCCTGTCCTATTTCGAGATGATGGCGGCGCTGTGGCCGGGGAGGTCGAGCTGGCGGTCCGCGAGGCGCGCGCCGCCGTCGGTCGCCAGTGCGATGGTGCTGCCGGCAACGGCGAGCCGGTTCGGTGCAGCGGAGAAGTTCATCGCAACCTCCACGCTGCCGCGGCGCAGCCGGAGCCAGCGGTCGGCCTCGCTAAAGGCCACCGCGGTGTCCTCGAAGCCGAGCCCGGCGAGTTCCGGCGTCGCACGCCGCAGCGCGATCAGCTGCCGGTACAGCTCCAGCAGCCGGGCGTGGTCCCCCTCGGCGGCTTCGGCCCAGTTGAGCCGGGAGCGGGTGAAGGTCTCCGGGTCCTGCGGGTCGGGCACGACGGCGGGGTCCCAGCCCATCCGCTCGAACTCCCGGATCCGGCCCTCGGCGGTGGCTTTCCCGAGCTCCGGCTCCGGGTGCGAGGTGAAGAACTGCCACGGCGTGGTGGCGCCGTATTCCTCGCCCATGAACAGCATCGGCGTGAACGGCGAGGTCAGGGTCGCGACGGCGGCGAGCGCCAGCTGCCCGTACCCCAGGGTCTGGGACAGCCGGTCCCCGGTGGCCCGGTTGCCGATCTGGTCGTGGTTCTGGCTGCAGACCACCAGCGCCGCCGGGTGGACCATGCCGGTGTTGATGGGCCGGCCGTGGTGGCGGCCGCGGAAGCTGGAGTAGCTGCCGTCGTGGAAGTAGCCGTCGACCAGGACCTTGGCGAGGGCCTCGAGGGATTCGAAGTCGGCGTAGTAGCCGGTGGCCTCCCCGCTGACGTTGACGTGCACGGCATGGTGGAAATCATCGCTCCACTGCCCGGCCAGGCCGTGGCCGTTGACGTCGCGCGGGTAGAGCAGCCGCGGATCGTTGAGGTCCGACTCGGCGATCATCGTGGCGGGACGGCCGGTTTCGGCGGACACTTCGTCCGCGAGCGCACCGAACTCCTCGAGCAGGTGGACCGCCCGCTCGTCCTTGAAGGCGTGCACGGCGTCGAGCCGCAGCCCGTCCACGTGGTAGTCCCGCAGCCACATCGCGGCGTTCTCCAGGATGTAGCGGCGCACGGTGTCGGAGCCGGGGCCGTCGAGGTTCACCGAGTCGCCCCAGGTGTTGCCCTCCCCCGACTTCAGGTACGGCCCGAACCGCGAAAGGTAGTTCCCGCTGGGGCCGAGGTGGTTGTAGACGACGTCCTGGATGACGCCGAGCCCGGCGGCGTGGGCGGCGTCCACGAAGCGCTGGTATGCGGCGGGTCCGCCGTAGCCTTCGTGCACGGCGTACCAGAGGACGCCGTCGTAGCCCCAGTTGTGGGTGCCGTTGAACCCGTTCACCGGGAGCAGCTCGACAAAATCGATGCCGAGGTCCACCAGGTAGTCGAGCTTGCCGATGGCCGCGTCCAGCGTTCCCTCGGGGGTGAAGGTCCCCAGGTGCAGCTCATAGATCACGGCGCCCTGCAGCCCGCGGCCCTGCCACTGCCCGTCGGCCCAGTCGTGGCTGCCGGCGTCGAACGTGCGGGACAGGGAGTGGACACCCTCGGGCTGCCGCCGGGACCGGGGGTCCGGCAGCGGGGTGGTGTCCCCGTCGAGGAGGTAGCCGTAGTCGACGTCCCCGGAGGCCGGGGCCTTCGGGGCGGTCCACCACCCGCCGCCGTCACCGCCAGCAGTACCAGCCCCGCCGCCGCCGGGCCGTCGGGTCATCGGGTACTGCCGGCCGTCGGCCAGCAGCGTCACAGTGCCCGCTTCCGGCGCCCAGAGGTCGAAGCGTTCATTTCCGTTCGCGAGCAAGGTGATCACAGCTTTCCGTCTATCGGGGGTTCTATCAGTGCTTGGCGGGGACCAGCAGGGCGACCGGGTAGCTGGCCAGGATGGCAGCCACCTCCACGGTGCCCGGGCCGAAGGTGGCGCCCGTCAGTTCGTCGGTCATGGGACCGTCCAGCGCGATGGCGGTGTCCCGCCAGCCGCCCTGCTGCTCCAGTCCCCGGGGCAGCCGGGTCGCGAGGGTGATGGCCCCGGCGCCCGCGGCACCGACCCGGTCGAAGCCGATCAGGTGCCCGGCGGCCGAGCCGGTGGCCGCCACGGGGCGGTAGCCCGTGAACAGCTCCGGGTGGTCCCGGCGCAGGCGCAGTGCCCGCGAGGTGACCAGGAGTTTCGCCGCGTCGTCGGTGTACGACGCCGGCCGCTCGCCGGCGTCGAGCGCGGCCAGGGCCGTGCGCCGCGCATCGTAGTCGAACGGCCGCCGGTTGTCCGGATCCGTCAGTGAACGGTCCCAGAACTCGGTGCCCTGGTACACGTCCGGGACCCCGGGCATGGTCAGCTGCACCAGCTTGGCGCCCAGCGAATTGACGGCCCCGTGCGGGGTCAGGAGGTCCACGAAGGACTCCAGTTCCGCCCGGACGTCGGGGTTGTCGAAGGCCGCGTCGACGGCGGCGGCCAGCTTCTCCTCGAAGCCGGCATCCGGGTCCAGCCAGTCGGTGGAGTTGCCGGCTTCCCGGGCCGCCTTCTGCGCGTAGGACTGCAGCCGGTCCCGGTCCGCGGGCCAGGCGCCGGCGATGGCCTGCCAGAGCAGGTTCGCCAGCGGCCCGTCGGGCAGCGGCGCCAGTTCCTGCAGCCGGGTCAGTGCGGCCCGCCAGTGCGGGGCCATTTCCGCGAGCACGGAGATCCGGGCCCGGGTGTCCTCGCTGCGCTTGGTGTCGTGCGTGCTCAGCGTCGTCATGGACAGCGGCTGCCCGGCCTGCCGCCGGGCCATCCGGTGGTGGAACTCGTCCGGGTCGACGGCGAACTCGGTGGGATCGGCCCCGACTTCCGTCAGGGTCCCCAGCCGGGTGTAGCGGAAGAACGCGGTGTCCTCCACGCCCTTGGCCATGACCATGCCGGAGGTCTGCTGGAAACGGCGTCCCAGTTCGGCGTCCGGCTCCGGGCCGGCGTCGAGCAGCAGCGGCAGCAGCTGCCCGACGGCGTCGGCCAGCTCGGGGCGGCGGCGGACGGCAAGTTCGCACGCCTCTTTCAGGACGTCCGCGCCCTCGGGCAGGTAGCTGCGGTAGACCGGGAACGCGGCGATGATTTCGGACAGCGCGTCGGCGGCCGCCTCGACGCTGAGACCGGTTCCGGACGGCACCAGCCGTGCCAGCCGGAGCATCTCGGAGTGCAGGATCCCGTCCGTGATCCGGCGCTTGGTGCCGCGGATCATGTCCTCGTAGTCCGCCGGCTGGCCGCCGCGCAGCTCGGTGTCGAGTTCATTGAGGGTGTCCTGCCCGGCGGGGTCGACGAAGAGCCGGTCCACGTCCGCGAGGGCGTCGTAGCCGGTGGTTCCCTCGCAGTCGAAGCCCGCCGGGAGCACCTCCCCCGGTTCCAGGATCTTCTCGATCAGCAGGTAGCTGCCGCCGGTGACCTCGCGGAGCCGGCGCAGGTAGCCCTCCGGATCGGCCAGCCCGTCCGGGTGGTCGATCCGGACCCCGTCGACGAGCCCGTCGCGGAACCAGCGGACGATCTCGGCGTGCGCCTCGTCGAAGACCTCCGGGATCTCGACCCGGATGCCGGCCAGGCTGTTGACGGCGAAGAACCTGCGGTAGTTCAGCTCGTTGTCGGCCCGGCGCCAGCCGACCAGCTCGTAGTGCTGCCGGTCGTGGACCGCGCGGGGGTCATCCGCAGTGGGGTCACCTGCGGTATAGGTGCCCTCGGCCAGCGGGAAGCGGTGGTCGTAGTACCGCAGCTCCCCGTCCTTGACTTCCAGCGCCTCAACGTCGGCGTCCGATCCCAGCACGGGAATCCGGATCCGGCCGCCGCCGAAGTCCCAGTCGACGTCGAACGCCGGGGCGTAGCGGGACTGCTGTCCCTCCTTGAGCAGGGACCACCACCAGGGGTTCTGCACGGGGGTGGCGACGCCGACATGGTTGGGCACGATGTCCACGAGCACACCCATCCCGGCGTCCCGCGCTGCCTGCGACGCGGCGACCAGTCCCTCGGCGCCGCCCCGGTCGGGGTCGATCGCGGAGGGGTCGGTGACGTCATAGCCGTGGTCCGAGCCCTTCTCCGCGGTCAGGATCGGCGAGAGGTAGATCCAGTCCACGCCGAGTGACTTCAGGTAGGGCACGGTCTCGGCAGCATCCTGGAGGGTGAAGCCGGGCCGGATCTGAAGCCGGTAGGTGGAGACGGGGGTCCTCATTTGGCAGTGGCTTTCGCGACGGCTGCGGCGGCCTCATCCTGGGCCTCCACCATCTCCCCGATGGCGTCCTCGTGCTCGGCCATGGAGGCCAGCGACGCGGCTGCGGAGTAGTCCACTTCCACCTCGGGGCCGGAGTGGGCGCGGAGCACCACCATGGACTTGGCAGCGAGCTTCAGCACCGCGCGCGCCTTGAGCGGTTCCTCGGTGTTCGCCTGGTCGGCGGTGTCCACCAGGACGTCCCAGAACTTCGAGTATTCCTCGGCCGGCAGCGCGAAGTCCACGTCGTCGTCATGGGCGTTGAAGGCGAGCACGAAGCTGTCATCGGTGATCCGGCGGCCGCGGGAGTCCTGTTCCTGGATGCCGTGCCCGTTGTAGAAGACGCCGATGGTCCGGCCGAAGCCGCTGTCCCAGTCCTCCGGCAGCATTTCGGTGCCGTCCGTTCGGAGCCAGACGATGTCCGGCAGCTTCTCGCCCTCGCCGCGGCGCACGGGGCGGCCGTCGAAGAAGCGGCTGCGCCGGAAAATCGGGTGGTCGTGGCGGATCTTGTTGACGACGGCGGTGAACTCCACCAGCGGCTGGTCCATCGCGTCCCAGTGGATCCAGCTCAGCTCGGAGTCCTGGCAGTAGGTGTTGTTGTTGCCCTGCTGGGTGCGGCCCAGCTCGTCACCGTGCAGGAGCATCGGAACACCCTGCGAGAGCAGCAGCGTGGCGATGAAGTTGCGCTGCTGGCGGGCGCGGAGGGTCAGCACGCGGTCATCGTCGGTGTCGCCCTCTTCGCCGCAGTTCCAGGACCGGTTGTGGGATTCGCCGTCGTTGTTGCCCTCGCCGTTGGCGTCGTTGTGCTTCTCGTTGTAGGACACCAGGTCGCGCATGGTGAAGCCGTCGTGGGCCGTGACGAAGTTGATCGAGGCCACGGGGCGCCGCGCCGAACTTTCGTAGAGGTCCGCGGAGCCGGTCAGGCGGGACGCGAATTCGCCCAGGGTGGAAGGCTCGCCGCGCCAGAAGTCGCGGACCGTGTCGCGGTATTTGCCGTTCCACTCGGTCCACTGCGGCGGGAAGTTGCCCACCTGGTAGCCGCCCGGGCCGATGTCCCAGGGCTCGGCGATCAGCTTGACCTGGGAGACGATCGGGTCCTGCTGAATGAGTTCGAAGAAGGTGGAGAGCTTGTCGACGTCGTAGAACTCGCGGGCGAGCGTGGAGGCGAGGTCGAATCGGAAGCCGTCGACGTGCATTTCCGTCACCCAGTAACGCAGGGAGTCCATCAGCAGCTGGAGCGAGTGCGGGTGCCGGACGTTAAGGGAGTTACCGGTGCCGGTGTAGTCCATGTAGTGCTTCAGGTCATCGTCGACCAGCCGGTAGTAGGCCTGGTTGTCGATGCCCTTGAAGGACAGCGTGGGGCCGAGGTGGTTGCCTTCCGCGGTGTGGTTGTAGACCACATCCAGGATCACTTCCATGCCGGCCTTGTGCAGGTCGCGCACCATGGCCTTGAACTCCTGGACCTGGTGACCGACGTCGCCGGAGGAGCTGTAGGTGTTCTGCGGGGCGAAGAAGCCGATGGTGTTGTAGCCCCAGTAGTTGTTGAGGCCCTTCTCCTCGAGCGTGCCGTCGTTGACGAACTGGTGGACGGGCATGAGCTCGATCGCGGTGACGCCGAGCTTCTTCAGGTGGTCAATCACGGCCGGGTGCGCGACGCCGGCATAGGTGCCGCGCTGGTCTTCGGGGACCTCCGGGTGCAGCTCGGTCAGGCCCTTGACGTGGGCCTCGTAGATGACCGACTGGTGGTAGGGGATCCGCGGCTGGCGGTCGCCGTCCCACTCGAAGAACGGGTTGATGACCACGCCGTGCATGGTGTGCGGCGCCGAGTCGCTGTCGTTGCGGGAATCGGGGTCGCCGAACTCGTAGGTGAAGAGCGCCGGGTCCCAGTCGATCTGGCCCTGGACGGCCTTGGCGTAGGGATCCATCAGCAGCTTGTTCGCGTTGAAGCGGTGTCCGTTCTCGGGCTCGTACGGGCCGTGGACCCGGTAGCCGTACTTCTGGCCGGGCTGGATGTGCGGCAGGTAGCAGTGCCACACGTAGCCGTCCACCTCGGTCAGCTCGATGCGGGTCTCGGTCAAATCATCCGCAAGGATGCACAGCTCCACCCGATCCGCGCGTTCGCTGAACAGGGCAAAGTTGGTGCCGGTGCCGTCAAAGGTGGCTCCCAGCGGGTATGCCGTTCCGGGCCAGACTTCCATGTGTACTCCTCGTGCGTGGCGAAAATTCTCTACAGACAAAAATTCTCTAGACAGACTACTTGTAAGTAGGGTTACTAGTTGACTCGGCGCACTCGGTGTGCGCGTTTGTTACAGCTTGGCGATGACCTCCCGCACGGATTGCGCGACGTCCGACGCCGTCACCGGCCCGCCGCCCGAGGCGAGGCTTCCGGCCCGGCCGTGGACGCTGGCGGCCAGCGCCGCGATGCCGGCCCACCGGTCATCGGCGCCGATCCCGAGGGAAGCGAACGTGCCGGGGACACCGGCCAGCTGCGCGAGCAGGGCCCCCAGGATGCCGGCCAGGACGTCCCCGCTGCCGGCGGTTGCCAGCCAGGGCGTCGCGTCGGCCTGGCTGAAGACGGCCCCCGAGGGGGCTGCCACGAGCGTGGTGGCGCCTTTGAGCAGGACGGTGCCCCCGGTCAGGTCACTGGCCCGACGCGCGGCCGCGAGCGTCGCCCCCTCCACTCCGGGGCGGCCGGCGGCGGCGCCGTAGCGGGCCAGCAGGGTTTCCAGCTCGCCGGCGTGCGGTGTCAGGATGAAGTTTGGGGCGAGGGCCCGGGGCAGGGCCGGCAGCGCCCCGGCGTCGGCCACGACGGGAAGCCCGGTGGCTGCGGCGTCGGCCACGCGGTCGAGCTGCTCGTGGGCGTGCTCGTCGATTCCCGGTCCCAGCAGCCAGGCCTGGACGTGGGCGTCCGCGGCGTTGCCGGAGCTGCACACGACTTCCGGGCAGGACCGGCGGACCAGGTCGGCGACGTCCGGGGGGCCGAAGTAGCGCACCATGCCCACTCCGGCTGCCAGCGCGCCGCGGCAGGCCAGCACCGCGGCGCCGGGGTACTGCTGCGAGCCTGCCACGACGCCGAGGACGCCGCGGGAGTACTTGTGGGAGCGCCGCTCGGGGTGCGGCAGGAGCGCGGCGAGGTCCGCGGACTGCAGCCGGCGCAGGGCCGGATCCGGCAGGGCAGCCTCGATCCCGATCGGGATCACCTGCACCCGACCGGCGTAGTCCGCCCCGGGATCGGCCAGCAGGCCGGCCTTGGCCGCCCCGAACGTCACGGTCAGCTCCGCGGGGAGCACGGGGGGATGGGCTTCCCCGGTGTCGGCGTCCACCCCGCTGGGGATGTCGCAGGCCACCACGAGCCCGGGCCTGGCACGCCCCAGAGTCTCGATCAATTCCGCGGCAGGGCCGCGGAGCCCGCCCTGCGCGCCCGTGCCAAGGATCGCGTCGAGGACGACGCCGGACGCCGCAGCGGCCGCCGACGCGCCGGCAACGTTCCCGTGCGTCAGCCGGATCACCCGGCCGCCGGCCTTTTCGAAGGCCCGCAGCCCTTCCGGGTGGGCGTCCCCGGCGGTGAGTACCGCCGTCGTCCGCATGCCGCGGGCTGCCAGCATGGCGGCCGCGAACAGCCCGTCCCCGCCATTGTTGCCCTTGCCGGCAAGTACGGTGACGCTGGCGCCGTAAAGGCGCTCCCCGCGGGCACGCAGTTCGCGGACCACCGCGTTGGCCAGCCCGTGGGCGGCCCGCTGCATGAGAACAGCGCCCGCACCGGTGGCCAGAAGTGGCACTTCAGCCTCCCGTATCTGGGTTCCGGTGTAGGCGCTGATCATGGTTTCAGTCCATTCGCGGTGCAGTCGCTGGGGGAAGTGCGGCGTGGGTCAGGCTCGTAACGCTCAGCCTTCGGCAATGACGGTTGCCGTGGCGATGCCGCCGTCGTGGCTCATGGACAGGTGCCAGCGTTTGACGCCTTTCGACTCGGCCACGGCCAGCACGGTGCCTTTGACCTGGACCGTGGGACCATTCTGGTCCAGCCCGATCCAGCAGTCCTGCCAGTTCATGCCGGCCGGGGCGCCGAGGACCTTGGCCACGGCCTCCTTGGCCGCGAACCGGGCCGCCAGGGACCGTGTGTTCAGTTCGCGCTCCGCGGGGACGAACAGCCTGTCGCGCAGCCCGGGGGTGCGCTCCAGCTGCCGGCTGAACCGTTCAATGTCTACGACGTCTACGCCAATGCCAACAATCATGGCGTTATTCTACGGTGACGCTCTTGGCCAGGTTGCGAGGCTGGTCCACGTCGTAACCCTTGGCGGACGCCAGGGCGAGGGCGAAAATCTGGAGCGGCACGGTGCTGAGCAGCGGGGCCAGCAGCGTGGGGGTCTCCGGGATGTAGAAGACGTGCTCGGCGTAGGCCTTGACGGCCTCGTCGCCTTCTTCGGCGATCACGATCGTCTTGGCGCCGCGCGCCCGGACTTCCTGGATGTTGGAGACGACCTTGGCGTGCAGCGAGTCGCGGCCCCGCGGCGAGGGAACCACCACAAAGACCGGCTGGCCCTCCTCGATCAGCGCGATCGGGCCGTGCTTGAGCTCACCGGCGGCGAAGCCCTCGGCGTGAATGTAGGCGAGCTCCTTGAGCTTGAGCGCGCCCTCCATCGCGACCGGGAAGCCCACGTGGCGGCCCAGGAACAGCACGGACTTGGCGTCGGCCATGGACTGGCCGAGCTCCTTGATCTGGGCCTCATTGTCGAGGATCTGCTGGATCTTCGCCGGGATCTTGTTCAGGTCCGCGAGGATGTCCTTGATCTCGCCCTGGAACTTGTTGCCGCGCAGCTGGGCCAGGTAGAGGCCCAGGAGGTAGGCGGCGGTGATCTGCGCCAGGAAGGCCTTGGTGGAGGCGACGGCGATTTCCGGGCCCGCGTGGGTGTAGAGCACGGCGTCGGATTCGCGCGGGATCGTGGAGCCGTTGGTGTTGCAGATCGAGACCGTCTTGGCGCCCTGTTCCTTGGCGTAGCGGACGGCCATCAGGGTGTCCATGGTCTCGCCGGACTGGGAGATCGAGACGATCAGGGTGTTCTCGTCCACGATCGGGTCGCGGTAGCGGAATTCGTGCGAGAGCTCCACCTCGGTGGGGATCCGGCACCAGTGCTCGATCGCGTACTTGGCGACCTGTCCGGCGTACGCGGAGGTTCCGCATGCCAGGACGATGATCTTGTCCACGTTCTTGAGCAGTTCCGGATCAACCCGGAGCTCATCCAGGGTCAGCCGGCCGTTGATGTCCGAGCGGCCCAGCAGGGTCTGCAGCACGGCGTCTGGCTGGTCGTGGATTTCCTTTTCCATGAAGGACGGGAAGCCGCCCTTCTCCGCCGAGGCCGGGTCCCAGTTGACGTGGTATTCCTTGCCTTCCGCCGGGGCGCCGTAGAAGTCCGTGATCTCCACGGTGTCGGCGGTGATGGTGACGATCTGGTCCTGGCCGAGTTCGACGGCGCGGCGGGTGTAGTCGATGAAGCCGGAGACATCGGAGCCGAGGAAGTTCTCGCCGTCGCCGAGGCCGACGACGAGCGGGGAGTTGCGGCGGGCCGCCACGACGACGTCGGGCTGGTCCGCGTGGATGGCAAGGAGGGTGAAGGCGCCTTCGAGGCGCTGGCAGGCCAGCTGCATGGCCTTGGTCAGGTCGCCTTTGGACGAGCCGCCGTGGACCTGGTTCCGGTAGATGTCGCCGAGCAGCGCGGCGGCGACCTCGGTGTCGGTCTCGGACTTGAAGACCACACCCTTGCGCACGAGCTCCAGCTTGAGCTCGGCAAAGTTTTCGATGATGCCGTTGTGGATCACGGCCAGCTTGCCGTCATCGGCGAGGTGCGGGTGGGCGTTCTGGTCGGTCGGGCCGCCGTGGGTCGCCCAGCGGGTGTGACCGATGCCGGTCAGCGATTCCGGCAGCGGGCTGGCCTCGAGCTCGGCGATCAGGTTGCTCAGTTTGCCCGACTTCTTACGGGACGAAATGGTTCCGTCAGCGACCACGGCGATGCCTGCAGAGTCGTAGCCCCGGTACTCCAGGCGCCGCAGCCCCTCAAGGACAACGTCCAGGGCATTGTGTCCAGTATTTACCCGGCCAGCGGAGTGGCCCACATATCCAACGATTCCACACATGGACTCAAGCCTAGCGGGTTTCCCGGACAGCGGACGTAGGACCAGCGCCCGCAACACCCCTTCCGCCGCCCGGGCGGGGCGCGTCTGCTGCACGGACAGGTCCGTCCATTTCGCTCTCGGCCCGGCGGAGGGCAGAATCTCTAGGGTGACTTTGCAACGCAATGAAGCGAACGGCGACGGCGCCTCCCCGTTCGTGGAGCTGGACCGGCAGACCTGGTCCCGGCTCGCTGCCCAGATGGAGCAGCCCCTCAACGAGGAGGACGTCCTCCGCCTCCGCGGCCTCGGCGACCCCCTGGACATGAAGGAAGTCCGCGAGGTCTACCTCCCGCTGTCCCGGCTGCTGCACCTCTACGTCGAGGCGGCAGGCCAGCTTCATGCGGCAACCACCACCTTCCTGGGCGAGCAGACCCAGCGCACACCGTTCGTGATCGGCGTCGCCGGTTCGGTGGCCGTGGGCAAGTCGACGATCGCCCGTGTGCTCCGCGAGATGCTCCGCCGCTGGCCCGGCACCCCCAATGTTGAGCTCATCACCACCGACGGCTTCCTGTACCCGCTGGCGGAACTCAAGCGCCGCCAGCTGCTGGAGCGCAAGGGCTTCCCCGAGTCCTATGACCGCCGCGCGCTGCTCCGCTTTGTGAGCGAGATCAAGGGCGGCGCCGAGGAAGTCCGGGCGCCCTGGTACTCCCACGTGACCTATGACATCGTCCCGGGCAAGGAAGTGGTGGTCCGCCGCCCCGACGTGCTGATCGTCGAGGGCCTGAACGTCCTGGCGCCGGCCCGGCCGCGGCATGACGGCCGGCAGGGCCTGGCCCTGAGTGACTTCTTCGATTTTTCCATCTATGTTGATGCCAAAACGTCCTACATTGAGGAGTGGTACGTGGACCGCTTCCGCAAGCTCCGGACCACCGCGTTCGCGCAGCCCGAGTCCTACTTCCACCGCTATGCCACGCTTTCGGATGCCGAGGCGGAGCAGACTGCCCGGGAGATCTGGAAGCGCATCAACGAACCGAACCTGGAGGAGAACGTCCTCCCCACCCGCGGCCGTGCGCAGCTCGTGCTCACCAAGGACGCCGACCATTCCATCCGTCGCATGCTGCTCCGCAAGGTCTAGCACAGGTGTGCTACGACGGGTCCGCTGAGCATCCCTCCGCGCCGGAGACCGCCGCCGGGGCCGCCGCCGTTTCGCCCGGCCGGCGGGCCTTCAGCCGGCTGCTGCTGGCCGGTTCGGGCCTCGCCGCCCTGAGCGCCTGCTCCCCGGGAGAGGCCACTCCGACGGTGTCCGCACAGGCCTCCGCGTCCTTGTCCGCGACGACGGCGGGCACCACAGCGACGGCCTCCGCCGCCGCCACGCCGTCCGCCGACCCCGTGCCGGACACTCCCGAAGCCACAGTAACGGCCACCACACCGCCGGCCCCGGAGCCTTCCGCCGCCGCCGCGCCGGCGGCCCGGCACTCGCTCACCGACCCGGCGAGCCCCTGGGTGGTTGTGAACAAGCACCGGCCGCTCTCCCCCGCCGGCTACGTGCCGGCCGACCTGGTTCAGCCGCGCGTGCGCCTGGCCACCTCCGGCGAGTCGGCGCTGCTGAACAGCACGACGGCGGGCGCGGCAGAGAAGATGTTCGCGGCAGCCGCGGCAGCCGGCGTCGTGATCACCCTCGCCAGCGGCTACCGCTCCTTCAACACCCAGATCGCCACCTACAACAGGTGGGTGAATGCCGAGGGACAGGCCGCGGCGGACACCGCCTCCGCGCGGCCCGGCTATTCGGAGCACCAGACCGGCTGGTCCTTCGACATCGGCGACGGCAGCGGGAGGGACAGCTTCACTCCCGCGTTCGCCAATCAGCCGGCCGCGGTCTGGGTGAAGGCCAACGCACACCTGTTCGGCTTCGTGGTGCGCTACCCGTGGATGCTCCATGAAGTCACCGGCTATTACTACGAGCCCTGGCACCTGCGCTACGTGGGCGTGGGGACGGCCGGCGAGATGAACGCCCGGGGCATCACGACCCTGGAGGAGTACTTCGGCCTGGAACCGGCCCCGGGTTACTTGTAGCTACATCGACACGGACCGCAAAAACTTACCTCCGCGACACAGCGTGTTCACGCGGCTGGGCTAGCTTGGGGACATGTTAAACGGATTCAAGAGCTTCATCCTTAAGGGCAACGTCGTGGACCTTGCCGTCGCGGTCGTCATCGGTGCCGCGTTTGGCGCCGTGGTAACAGCGCTGGTCCAGAGCGTCCTGATGCCGTTCATTGCGGCCCTGGTGGGTTCGCCCAACTTCGACAGCTTTGCCGTCCTCACCCTCAACGGCAATGACATCAAGTTCGGCGTCCTGCTGACGGCGATCGTCAACTTCCTCCTGGTCGCGGCCGCGATTTACTTCGTTGTCGTTGTCCCCATGAACCACATGATCGAACGGCGCAACCGCCGCCTCGGCATCAGCCCGGACGTCAAGCAGGAGGCAGCCGAGGACCCGCAGATCGCGCTGTTGACCGAAATCCGCGACGCCCTGCACCAGCGCCAGCTCTAGTCCACGCAAGGCCGGACAGCCACCCTCCAACCGACGGAGCAACCAAGAACGGCCCGCCTCTCAATGCGGGCCGTTCTTATGCTGGTGCGGGACTGCGTCGATCGTTAGTCCGCGACGAGTTCCAGTGCCAGCTCGGTTCGGACCACCGTCGCCAGGCGCTCAGCGACGGCCTGGGCGGTCTCCTGCGATGCAGCCTCAACCATGACGCGCACCACCGGTTCGGTACCGGAGGGGCGCAGGAGCACGCGGCCGGTGTCGCCGAGCTCGGCCTCGGCGAGGGCCACAGCCCCGGCCACGGCCTCATCGCCCTTGACCCGGGTGCGGTCCACTCCCTTGACGTTGATCAGAACCTGCGGAAGTTTGGTCATCACCTTCGCGAGTTCCTTCAGCGGACGGCCCGTCAGTGCCACCTGGGCGGCAATCTGCAGGCCGGTGAGGACTCCGTCACCCGTCGTGGCGTAGTCGGCGAAAATCACGTGGCCGGACTGCTCGCCGCCGAGGTTGAACCCGCCGTCGCGCATTCCCTCCAGGACGTAGCGGTCGCCCACGCCGGTTTCGCGCAGGCTGATGCCCGCCTCGCGGAGTGCGATCTTGAGTCCGAGGTTGCTCATTACGGTCGCGACGAGGACGTCGTCCTTGAGCTTGCCCGAGGCCTTCAGCGCTACGGCGAGGATAGCCATGATCTCATCGCCGTCGACTACGTTTCCTTCGTGGTCCACCGCGAGGCAGCGGTCCGCGTCGCCGTCGTGCGCGATGCCCAGGTCGGCGCCGTGTGCCAGGACGGCCTGCTTCAGCGGCCCCAGGTGGGTGGACCCGACGCCTTCGTTGATGTTGAGGCCGTCCGGTTCGGCGCCGATGACGATGACGTCGGCGCCGGCGTCCTTGAAGACCTGCGGGGAGCAGCCGCTCGCGGCGCCGTGGGCGCAGTCCAGCACGACCTTGAGTCCGTCGAGGCGGTGCGGGAGGGTGCCGAGCAGGTGGACGATGTAGCGGTCCTCGGCGTCGGAGAATCGCTGGATCCGGCCGACCTCGCCGCCCACCGGGCGGAGCGGCTCTTCGCCGAGCTGCGCCTCGATCGCGTTTTCCACGTCGTCGGGGAGCTTCTGGCCGCCGCGGGCAAAGAACTTGATGCCGTTGTCCGGGGCGGGGTTGTGCGAGGCGGAGATCATCACGCCGAAGTCCGCGTCCAGGTCTGCCACCAGATAGGCCGCGGCCGGGGTGGGAAGCACGCCGGCGTCGTAGACGTCGATCCCGGAGCTGGACAGCCCCGCCTCCACGGCAGCCGCAATAAACTCACCGCTGGCGCGGGGGTCGCGGGCCACCACGGCCCGCGGCCGTGTTCCGCTGGTATTGCGGTCATGGCCAAGCACGACGGCGGCGGCCTGGGCCAGCTGCATCGCCAGTTCGGCCGTCAGCAGGCCGTTCGCCAAACCCCGGACACCATCTGTTCCAAATAATCTAGACATCGGATCAAGTTTAGACGATCAGCTGGGCGCTCCCGGTCCCGGAGCCAATTGGCGGGCCCGGAGCGCCGCTCATGCCGCGGTGTTTGCACTGGTTAAACGGCGAAAGCCCGTCCCGCCACAGAGGGCGGAACGGGCTTTCTTGCAAGCGCCGAGGGCGCCTGAAAGCGGGTTTAGCGCTTGGAGTACTGCTGAGCCTTACGGGCCTTCTTGAGGCCGGCCTTCTTGCGCTCGATGACGCGGGCGTCACGGCGCAGGTAACCGGCCTTCTTCAGGGTGGCGCGGTTGTTCTCGGTGTCGATTTCGTTCAGTGAACGGGCGATGCCGAGGCGCAGGGCACCGGCCTGGCCGGAAATGCCGCCACCGTGGATGCGGGCGATAACGTCGTAGGCGCCGTCAAGATCGAGGATCTTGAAGGGCTCGTTGACGTCCTGCTGGTGCAGCTTGTTCGGGAAGTAGTTGGCCAGCTCGCGGCCGTTGATGATCCACTTGCCGGTGCCGGGCACGATGCGAACACGTGCGACGGCTTCCTTGCGACGGCCAACTGCTGCGCCGGCAACCGTGAGGGCCGGGCGTTCCTTCTTGGGCGCTTCTGCTTCCGCAGGACCGCTTTCCGAGGTGTAGCTGGTCAGGTTTTCCTCAGCCACAACGGCCTCGGTGGTCTCTTCGTTCTGAGCCACGATTCTCCTTGATTAAAAGTTTGTTGGTGGCCAGGACTACTGGGCGACCTGGGTGATTTCGTAAGTTTTGGGCTGCTGGGCGGCGTGGGGGTGCTCGGCACCCTTGTAGACCTTCAGCTTGCCCAGCTGCTGTGCAGCGAGGGAGTTCTTCGGGAGCATGCCCTTGATGGCCTTCTCCACGGCGCGGACCGGGTTGGATTCCAGCAGCTCAGCGTAGGTGACAGACGTCAGGCCGCCCGGGTAACCGGAGTGGCGGTATGCGCGCTTCTGCTCCAGCTTGGCGCCGGTGAGGGCAACCTTCTCAGCGTTGATGATGATGACGAAGTCGCCCATGTCCATGTGGGACGCAAAGGTGGCCTTGTGCTTGCCGCGCAGCAGGATTGCGGTCTGGCTGGCAAGACGACCAAGGACAACGTCTGTGGCGTCAATGACGTGCCACTGGCGGTTGATATCGCCGGGCTTCGGGGTGTACGTACGCACGGTGTTTGCCTCGTTCTTGTTCTGGCGTTCTTGTTTTAGGCGTCACACGAAGGTGCACCTACTATCTATGCGCTACCGGAACAGAGGTGAGGGCTCTATGTAACCAGTCATCCTGAAGTCTCGAATGTGCACGCTGGGTAGTCATCCTGCAACCGGATTCCCAAGCGGGCACGCATCATCGAGAAGGACACGCACAACGACTACCAAGAATAGCGGATGACGTGTCGCTGGGTCAAAATGGGGTGTCCGGATGCATTCTGCCCGCCCCCGGCCCGCCGCATCCCTGGAGGAACCGTGTTCGAGACCGCCGCCGCTGGCACCGCTTCGCCGCTGTTTATTGCCGGGGTCGGGCTGGCCGGCGCGTGCCTGGGACTCCTTGCCGACGCTCTCATCCGGCGCGCCCTCCCCCAGCTGGCCGGCGAAGTTTCCACCCGGCTCAAGATCACGACGGCGGCGGTCACCTTTGCACTCGCGTCCCTGCTCGCCTGGCGCTTCGGAAGCACCGCCGAACTTCCCGCCTACGTATTACTGGGCATTCTCGCCGTTCCGCTGGCACGGATCGATATTGCGCATCACTTGCTGCCGAACCGGCTTATTGGACCGCTCCTGGTGGCCGGGCTTGCACTTCTGACCTTCGCCGCACTGGCCCAGGGGGCCGCGGGTGACCTGTATCGCGGAGTCGCCGGGTCCGTAATTTTGTTCGGTTCTTACTTAATTCTTGCCCTGACCAGCCGAAATGGCCTTGGAATGGGTGATGTGAAGCTCGCGGCACCACTTGGCCTGTACTTGGGCTACCTAGGCTGGTCGCACCTCTTTTACGGCGGAGCCCTGGCTTTCGTGGCGGGCGGTGTCGCCTCGGTGGTCTTGGTACTGAAAAACCGCGGAAATAGGCCGAAAGAGGTTGCCTACGGCCCCTCAATGCTGGCCGCCGGGCTGGCCATCATTCTACTTCTTCCGTAACACCTGCCACTGCGGTTTCTCTGTCCCCATTAGTAAGCGGGCGTATCAATCCAAGTAGTGGGCGCCGGCATGCCGTGACGAACTGAGTACACCCCCGGATTGTCATAGGTGGTGTGACCTTTTCCACCCCTAAAACTCGAGTATTCCCATGCATTGCTGCGCCCTTAATCGCCGTGCAAATGTTGTCCCAACGGAACTCCAGGGGTTTGGCAACAGGGGATTTTCTGGAATTTCGTTTCACATTCAAAACTCTGGAAAAGGATTATTACAATGACTGGTCTCATGGTCTCCATGCTCGCTTTTGTAGCCGGCGTCAAGGACAAGCTCGATTCGGAAAAGGGGGCGACCGCAACGGAATACTCACTGCTCGTCGCTTTCATCGCTTTCGCTGTCATCGGCGGCGCAACCCTCTTCGGCGACGCCCTCAGCCTCTGGTTCAAGGATCTCGGCACAACCGTCTCCGGCTGGAAGAACTAGCCAGATTCAATTCCAACGACCCGCAATTGGTCTCAGCAACACCGAATGTGCCGCGTCCGTGTATCGCGGACGCGGCACATCTTTTTCCCATCAGCTGCATCTATCCCCGGGGGGATTCAATGAAGCGCAGCAAGTCAAGAGCGTCCGGCTCGGGCGTGGAAGGGCGTGAGCGGGGTGCCGCTGCCGTCGAATTTGGCCTCGTAGCACCCGTTCTGCTGCTCCTGGTCGGCGGTATCGTCGAGTTCTCGCACATGTACAACCTTCAAATTTCGGTCACACAGGCCGCCCGGGAGGCTGCCCGGACGATGGCCGTCGAGCAGAACAAGGATGCGGCCACCGCCGCCGGCATCGCGGGGGCACCAGGGCTCGACGCCGGATCCTTCGGATTCGATTTCACAAGTGTCTGCACAGGAGCGCCCGGCAATGCCGCCGTCACCGTTACGTACACCGCCGGTGCCCTTACCGGACTGCTCGGCGCGAATCTAACTGTCGAGGGCGAAGGGGCAATGCGATGCGGCGGCTGAGGCATCGTGTCGACAAGGAAGAAGGCGCCACTGGCGTTCTCGTCGCGGTGATGATGTTGGCAATGATCGGCGCCGGGGCCTTGGCAGTTGACGTCGGCCAGATTTACGCCGAACGTGCTCAGCTCCAGAACGCAGCCGACGCTGGAGCTATGGCGGCCGCACAGCAGTGCCACAAGGCCGGAGGATGCTCAGACGCCCAGGCTCTCCAATGGGCCAAGGAAATGACCGGCGGTAACTCCAACGACGGAGCCACGACGGTCCACTCGGTGGATCTCTCAGTTCCCAACCAGGTAACGGTGGCTACGTCGACCCTCAACGGAACCAACGGATTTCTGACGAAAATGTTCGCCAGCGCGCTGAACGCCCCTCCCGTCACGGTCGGGGCGCGAGCGACGGCCTCCATGGCACCACCCACGGGTGGTTCCGGCTTTCCGCTGGCGATTTCAGACAAGTGCTTCAATCTCTCGACGGCTAGCGACACAAGCCAAGTACAGAAAATCTCCTACAAACCCGGCGGAACGTGCACCGGCCCGTCCGGCACACAGATCCCGGGCGGCTGGGGCTGGCTTGACCAGAGCTCCCCCTGCGAGGCGACAACGGTGATGGGGACAAATGAAATGGGATCCGACCCCGGCAATAATCCGCCGACCGGTTGCGCAGCGATCCTTGATGGCTGGAAAGCCACGGTTCTCGCCGGCGGCGAAGTGAACGTCGCGTTCCCGATCTTCGAAGATGCCACCAACCAGGGACAAAACGGAACCTTCAGCATCATCGGCTACGCCACTTTCAAAATCTGGGGCTGGAAATTTGGTAATAACCACCAATACGAGTTTCGCAACACAGCCAGCGACCCTGGAATGACGTCCGCACTGGCCTGCGCTGGAGGCAACAATCGCTGCATCATCGGCCAGTTCGTCAAGTTTGAATCCATCGACTCCTGGACGGGGGGAGGCGGCACGGGTGAGGATCTTGGAACGGTTGATATCAAATTGATCAAATAGGTAATTTTAAGGGGAAAAGAAGATGAAAACACGCCTACTGGGAGGCATAGCCGCATTACTTGTGGCAATTATCGGAACCGTTTTACTGGTTTCATACGTGCAAAATGCAGATAAGCGCGCATTGGCTGGCACAGAAACAGAAACAATCTACGTGGTGCAGAAAGCCATTCCGGCCGGAGCAGCTGCTGACGAGATAGCTGGCGCGGTCATCAAGAAGTCTGTTCCGAAGGTCGCGCTTGCCGAAAACAATGTCACCGACCTGGCGATTCTGGGATCCAAAGTCGCCGCGGTGGCGCTGGTGCCGGGCGAACAACTGCTGTCCACCCGGATGGTGGAAGAGAAGTCGTTCCTCGGCCCCTCACGCGTCCAAGTTCCTGCCGGACTCCAGGAAATCACGCTGAAACTGCCGATTGAACGCGTAGCAGGCGGTAGAGTGACCGCCGGCGACACGGTAGGTATCTTCCTGTCCCTGGATCAGGCCGCCGACACCGGCACTGAGGGCCAGCCGGCCACAATTTCGAGCAAAACGCAGCTGAGCTTTCACAAAGTACTCGTGACAGGGGCACAATTCAGCAACGGCACGGCAGCCCAGACCGGCGATTCCGCCACCGCGTCGGGAACCAGCCAAGTGTCCTCGAAATCGGACAGCGGCAAGGCACAAACGGACGAAACGTACCTCATCACCATCGCCAGGAACTCTGCCGACGCGGAACGGATCGTTTTCGCTGCCGAGTTCGGCAAGGTCTACCTTTCAAAGGAACCCAGCGATGCAGTTGAAGACGGAGCATCCTACGTTGACTCATCAAGGTTGTTCCGATGAGCCGCTTCGTACTCATCACGCCTAACGGCGATTTCGAACGGCTGGTCCGCCTCGCCGTTGCCGGCATGCACGGCTCACTGCAGGTCTTCAAGGTTGACTACCTGCCTGACGGCCCAGGGGACGTGCTCCGCCAAATGGTAGGAGAGCCGCCCGAGGTCCTGATCCTTGGGCCCGGTATCTCCGTCGACGGCTCGCTGAAACTCGCGTCAATCGTAGACCTTCAATACCCGGAGATCAGCGTCATTCTGGCCGCGCCATCTAACCCGGAAACCGTGCTGCAAGCGATGCGGGCGGGGGTCCGTGATCTTTTGGACCCGGGCGCAGACCCGGACACCATCCGCGTCATGCTGGAGCGGGCCAGCCTGGCCGCGGCTGGAAGGCGTCGAGGGCTCGCGCCGCAAGCCTCCGAGCACTTGGACAACGGCTCACCCGGGCGCATCATCGCCGTAATGTCGCCCAAGGGCGGGGTCGGCAAAACGACGGTTGCCACCAACCTGGCCATCGGGCTCGGCAAGAGTGCACCGATGAGCGTCGTTATTGTCGATCTTGATCTACAGTTCGGGGACGTGGCCAGCGGCCTACTGCTTGAACCGGAGTTCACCATCACCGACGCGGTACTGGGCGCCGCCAGCCAAGACTCGATGGTCCTCAAGACCTACCTGACGGTCCACCCGGCCGGTATCTACGCCTTGTGCGCACCGCGCACCCCCGTCGAGATGGACCGGATCACCGCTGCGCACATCTCCCACCTGCTGAACCAACTCCGCCACGAATTTCAATACATAGTGGTAGACACGGCGCCTGGACTCGGAGAGCATGTGCTGGCCACCCTCGAACAGGCCACTGATGCCGTTTGGATATGTGGCATGGACGTCCCCAGTATCAGGGGAATTCGGACCGGCTTTCAGATCCTAGAGGAGCTGGCCTTGGTTCCAGAACAACGACACATCGTGCTGAACATGGCCGACCGTCGCGCAGGTCTGAGTTTGAAGGACGTGGAAGCCACCATCGGTGCGCCGGTGGACGTGGTGTTGCCACGGTCCAAGAGCCTCCCCTTCTCGACAAACAAAGGCGTTCCTGTGCTCCAAGACGGTAACCGGGATCCAGCAGCAAAGGGTCTTCGCCAATTGGTGGAGCGATTCAGGCCCGATTGGGAAGCCAGACCGCATAAGCAACTGCACAGAAGGGCGGTATTCCAGTGAGCCTCACAGACCGATTCCAGCAATTGCGCGGAGTATCCCAGCCCGTTCTATCCGTCGAGGAGACCCCGGCGGAGACAGACCTCCCATCGTCACAAGCCGCGCCAGCAACGTTAGGCCGGATACTTGAGGCAAAGACGGCAGCCGAGCTGCAGACTGAAACCATCGAGGTCCAACAGACAGCATCCGTCGCCAGCGAAGCACTCAACGCTCTCAAGGAACGGGCCAGTCTGGCCCTTTTCGAGCGGCTTGGCGGCAGGATCACTGACTCGTCCATCGCAGAAGCAGAACTCCATCAGTCCGTGAAGGACGAACTGAAGGTGGTTCTCGAGGAGGAACAGATCCCCCTCACTGCCTTGGAACGGCAACGCCTGATTCGCGAAATCACAGACGACGTCTTGGGTCACGGCCCGATTCAGCGGTTCCTGGACGACCCAGCCATCACGGAGGTCATGGTCAACCGCTTTGACCAGATCTATGTTGAGCGCGCAGGACAACTCCACCTGACGGACACGAAATTCACATCGGACGATGCCCTGCGCCGGGTCATTGAACGGATTGTTTCGCGCATAGGACGACGCATCGATGAGTCTTCGCCCCTCGTGGACGCCAGGCTCGCCGACGGCTCCCGAGTCAACGCGATCATTCCGCCCCTCGCAGTGAATGGTCCAGCCATGACCATCCGGAAATTCGGCCGTGATCCGCTAACCGTGCAAAACCTGATCACGATGGGCAGCCTCTCTCCGGAGATGGCTGAACTCCTTCAGGCCTGTGTGTTGGCACGGATGAATATCATCGTCTCGGGTGGTACCGGCACGGGTAAGACAACCCTGCTGAACGTACTCTCCTCATTCATCCCGGCCACAGACCGGATCGTTACTATCGAGGATGCCGTGGAGCTCCAGCTCCAGCAGGACCACGTCGTGAGACTCGAGAGTCGGCCGCAGAACATCGAGGGCAAGGGCGAGGTCTCCATTAGAGACCTCGTGCGGAACTCGCTGCGCATGCGGCCGGACCGGATCGTCGTCGGCGAAGTCCGTGGTGGCGAGTGCCTGGACATGCTGCAGGCTATGAATACCGGCCACGACGGCTCGATCTCCACGGTGCATGCCAACTCGCCCCGAGACGCCATCGCTAGGCTGGAAACGCTGGTACTGATGGCAGGCATGGACCTTCCGCTCAGGGCGGTCCGCGAGCAGGTCGCCTCGGCAGTGAACTTGATCGTTCACATTTCCCGGCTCCGCGACGGCACACGCCGCGTCACCCACATCACCGAGGTCCAAGGCATGGAAGGGGACATCGTCACCCTGCAGGATGCCTTCGTCTTTGACTATTCGGCAGGAGTTGACGAGAGCGGACATTTCCTCGGGAAACCGATTCCTACTGGCGTCCGTCCTCGATTCACGGACCGCTTCGTCGAATTAGGGATAGCGATTTCGCCGACGGTGTTCGGCGCACAACCTGTCAGGGGGCGGTAGCCGTGCTTCCCGAGTTGTCCCCTCTGGTTTTCGTCGCCGGCCTGCTGCTGGTCTACGCTGCACTCGCAATCACTGTCTCGCTAGTGCTCAAGTCAAGGGAAATTGAACTGTCCCGTCGCCGTCCGGACGTCGCCGAGGTGCACTCATCGAATCTGACCAGGCTCACAGACCAAGCCGTGCAGACTCTCAACAAGGGCGTCCGGAGCACTGGATCCGGCGTCCTCAGCAGGGGGAGGCTTGAAGAAGCCGGCCTTAAGAAGCAGCCGGGCGACTACCTCCTAATAGCCGGGGCTGTGACTTTTGTTTGTGTCGTTCTGGGATTCCTCGTCAGCGGTCCCGTCGTCGCTGCACTCATGCTGATCCTCGCGCCCATTGGCCTCATCTTGTGCTTGAATCTCCTGGTCGCCCGCCGCCGTAAGAAGTTTGACGACCAAGTACCGGACACCCTGCAGATGTTTGCCGGTGGCCTTCGTGCCGGGCATAGTCTCTTGCGGTCGGTGGACGCTGCTGCCCAAGAAAGCGACGCCCCGATGACCGAAGAGCTGAACCGAGTAGTCAATGAAACCAGGATCGGCAGGGATCTCGGCGACTCACTGACCGATGTCGCTACCCGGACGGCCAACGAAGACTTCGGCGCAATTGCGCGGGCCATCGACATACACCGGGAAGTCGGCGGTGATCTGGCCCAGGTGCTCGACCACGTAGGCGAAACAATCAGGGATCGAAACCAGATCCGAGGTCAGATCAGGGCGCTCAGTGCTGAAGGCAAGATGTCCGCGATCGTGCTCATGGCACTCCCCATCGTGATGTTTATTGGGCTGACCGCCTTCAACCCCCTGTACCAGCAGGTCTTCCTCTCCACGCTTACGGGCTATGCAATGATAGCGGCCGCCCTGGTGCTCCTCGCCGGGGGCGGATTCTGGCTCAGTCGCATCATCAAGCCGAAGTTCTGAGAAAGAGAGAACAGTGCAAACCATTGCGTATGCCGCCATCCTGGCGGTTATCCTCCCCGCCTCAGTCATGACATGGCTCGCGTTCACAGGAGATCGTGCAGGGCTGAGGAACATACAGTCGAATCTGGGGCGACGTCCCAGTTCCGGAGCATCCACCCTTACTGCCAATGAGCAGCTCGCATCGTTGTCCAAGAAGGCGATGCCCCAGGGCTACGCGGCTTGGCTAGACAGACAGCTCGCTGGCGCCGGGCGGCCCAAGGACTGGCCCTTGGCGCGGGTCATCATGGTAAAGCCCCTGCTTGCGTTGGCTGGATCGGTGCTGGGCATCGTCGTTGTGACGTCGGGGCCGACGCCCCCTAAGGTGCTGCTGATGGTAGGGGCCACCGCATTGGCCTACTTTGTGCCGGACCTTCTGATCCGGAACTACGCGCAAAAGCGCCGTGAGGCCATCAAGCTCGAACTCCCCAACGCCTTGGACCAGATGCTGATTTCCGTGCAGGCAGGTCTCGGCTTTGAGACGGCGATGGCTCGGGCGGGCCAGAACGGCAAGGGGCCGCTCGCCGATGAGCTGATCAGAACCTTGCAGGACATCCAGGTGGGCCGCTCCCGCAAGGAAGCGTACCTAGCGATGGCCCAACGGGTTGACGTCCCGGATCTGAGGTCTTTCGTCCGGGCAGTGGTGCAAGCAGACACCTACGGCATCGCCATCGCCAGGGTGCTCGAGTCACAAGCGAAGGATATGCGCGTCAAGCGTCGCCAGCGGGCGGAAGAGCACGCGATGAAGATGCCGGTGAAGATGTTGTTTCCGCTCATCTTCTTCATCCTGCCCACCCTTTTCATCGTCGTTCTCGGACCAACGGTGCTGAGCATTATGGAAGTTTTCGCCAACAAGTAACCGGCAGCCGTCTCCCAGACTGCCCCACAGACCGGACCCCCTTGGACCCCAGAGCCGAGGGGGTCCTCTTGTGTCTCGTGAATTCTTCTCCGGACGAGCGCAGATTCTGCGCAGGGAACATACAGGAAACGTGCAGTTTGGGAAGCCTTGGCACAGGATGCCTCAAAGTCGAATCCTCGGCGTGTCGGCGGTTGCTAAGTTCCTATGTGTGCTGGTGCAGTGCCAGCCCCGAACTCGCTCAGGAGTCCCCATGCGTTCTTTTTTCTCCAACCTTGCATCCCGTTTCCGCCGTGACCAGCGCGGCGCCACCGCCGTGGAATACGGCATCATGGTTTCACTCATCGCCGTCGTGATCATCGTCGCGGTGACGCTGCTGGGTGGCACTTTGAAGGAGACCTTCAACTCGACCCAGTGCAGCATCAAGGGCGGCGTCTACACGGCGGCCACCTCCGGCGCCACTCCCGTAGCCGGCAGCTGCTCGAAATAACAAGACCATTTCGTCCCGCCGCTGGCATAGGCCGTCACCACCTCGCTTAGGAGTTCACATCACATGATTTTCCTTTCTTCTGACATCGCGACGCGTCTTCGCCGCGACCAGCGCGGCGCCACCGCAGTCGAATACGGCATCATGGTCTCGCTCATCGCCGTCGTGATAATCGTCGCGGTGACACTCCTTGGCGGGAGTTTGAAGGAGACCTTCAACTCGACCCAGTGCAGCATCAAGGGCGGCGTCTACACGGCGGCTACGACGGGTGCCACCCCCACCGACGGCAGCTGCTCCAAGTAGCAGAACCAGGGCGATCCACAGGGTTGGGGGAGGCTCCGGCCTTTCCCAACCCTGCCTGTTTCCGGAGCCGGTGAAAAAAGAAATCCAGGAAGGCGGTCACCCATGTCCAAACCATCTGAACGGGGCGCCGTCGCGGTGGAGTTCGCCCTCCTAGTCCCGGTCCTCGTGATGCTGCTTTTGGGCGTCATGGAGTTCGGCCGCGCCTACAACGCCCAGGTCACGCTCTCCAGCGCCGCCCGCGAGGGCGTCCGGGTCATGGCCATAGGCAATAACACCGCGGCCACGCGAAACGCAGTGAAGAATGCGGCCACCGGGCTGCAACCGACCCTGACGGACGGGAACATCACCATTGCTCCGACTAGTTGCGCCGCAGGGGTCCAGACGACGGTCAAAATCACCTACACGCTAACCACGCTGACCGGGATCGCCGGGCCGTTCCCGATGGAAGGCAAAGGGGTCATGCTATGCGGCGGTTAGGCAGGAGAGCATCCACGTCTCAAGACGGCGAGCGCGGAGCCATCAGTGTCCTCGTGGCGATACTGATGGTGGCGCTCCTGGGCTTCGCCGCCCTGGCGGTCGACGTAGGAATGCTTTACGCCGAGCGAACGCAGCTTCGCAACGGATCCGATGCCGCTGCCATCGCTGTGGCGCAAAAATGCGCCAAGGACGTCAACGACGTCGAGTGTTCCACTATGTCTCCGCTGGCGCGCAGCTTGACCAGCAGCAACGCAGGCGATGGTCTGAGTAACGTCGCATCCCTAGCTCTGGACAAGACGGCCCGCACGGTCAGCGTCACTGCCGGATCGCAGGAGGCTGGCAAAGCGCCTAACCAAGTTTCTCTGTTCTTCGCCCGCGCCTTCGGCATCAACGCCACCGAAGTCATGGCCGCGTCAACGGTCGAGTGGGGCAGCCCGCTGGCCGGGCCCACGGCCTTTCCCGTGGCTTTCTCGATCTGTCAGGTCAAGAACCATGTGGACGGCACGCTCCAATTGCTGCAAAACCACGGCAGCAACGCAAACCCGGACTGCCTCTACGGGCCATCGGGAGCAGCAGTGGAGGGCGGCTTTGGCTGGCTAACCAACGATCCGGGGATCTGCGGGGCACTGATCGACCTTGCCGTGGCTGAAGGCGGCAGCGACCCCGGCAACAGCGCCCCAGGCTCCTGCCAGGCAACGCTGACCAAATGGGCGTCAGAGATTACGGCTGGCAGGGACGTCATCGTCTTTCTACCTGTCTTCGACAAGGTGGCGGGCACCGGTGCGGGCGCCATCTACGGTCTCATTTCCTTTGCTGCTTTCAAGGTCAAAGGCTGGAGTTTCAGTGGAGACAATAAATTGCCAAACTCGTTCCAAAACACCACAGCATATGTCCCTGCCTCGGTGGCCTGCGACGGGAACTGCCGGGGAATCATGGGAAGCTTCATCAAATATGTCTCCCTGGCCGACGGCTTCTCCCTCGGGCCAGTTGACGCCAACGGGGCGACCATCGTCCGTCTCACCAAATAGCAAGTTTTTCGCCCAGAGTTCACCGACCGGTTCAGGAGCAGTTTTTTGAAGTCACGCTTATTGGCAGGGCTGGCCGCCGTTGTGCTTGCCATCATCGGTGCCATCCTCGTGGTCAGCTACGCGCAGGGTGCCGACGCCAGGGCGGTGCAGGGGCTGGACCCGGTCACTGTGCTCGTGGTGAAGAAAGCCGTGCCCGCCGGTACCTCGGTCGAGGCACTGAAAGCCTTCGTTGCCAGTGAGGACCTTCCCGGCAAAGCTGTCACCAAGTCAGCCCTGAAAAACCTCGACGGCATCGCCGAGAAGGTCACCGCCGTCGAGCTGCTCCCGGGCGAGCAGCTCGTCGCGGAGCGGCTGATCGCCCCGGAGGATCTACAAGCCCAAGGATCGGTGGACATCCCCGAGGGACTGCAGGAAATCTCCTTCCAGCTCGAACCTCAGCGCGTCGTAGGCGGCAGGATCGCCCCGGGAGACCGCGTCGGAATCTTCATTAATTTGAAGAGTGGCGGGATCGAGGCCAAGCCTGACAAGCAAACAACCCAACTCTCGATCCATAAGGTCCTCGTGACCGCCGTACAGCGGGCGCCCCTTGCCACGCCGTCCCCGCAGCCCTCAGCGGACGGCTCTGCGCCTGCGGCCGAGGACATGTCCCTCCCCACGGGATCACTGTTGCTGACTGTGGCGGTGAACGATGCGGATGCCACAAAGATTGTCTATGCCTCCGAATTCACGGAGTTCGCCAGCCTCTGGTTGAGTAAGGAACCGCTCAACGCCACGGAGAGCGGCGAGCCTGGAATCATGACGAAACCGGAGGTATACAAGTGAGCCGCTTTGTCCTGATCACCCCCAACACCGACTTCGACTCCCGCGTCCGGCTGGCCCTGGCCGGCGGCCTAACTGGCGGGCTACAAACGTTCGCGTTCGTCAACCCGTCCGACCCAGGCGAGCTGTTTGCGAGCCTCGACCAGGAGCGTCCGGAGGTGCTCATCCTTGGCCCAGACATCCCGGTCGAGGACGCCCTGCGGCTCGCCACAGTGTTCGATGTGCAGCTGCCCGAACTCAGTGTTGTCCTCGTCGGTGAGACGGACCCCGCCTTTATCCTGCTCGCCATGCGCGCTGGCATCCGGGACATCCTCAGCCCCGCCGCGGATCCGGCGCAGATCCGCATGCTGCTCGAGCGGGCCTGCCAGTCCTACACGAGCCGGAGCCGGACGTCAGCCGTCCATCCGGCCGAGGGCCCCAAGGGCCTAGTCATCGGCGTCTTCTCCCCCAAGGGTGGCGTCGGCAAAACCACCATCGCCACCAACATCGCCATCGGCCTGGGCAAGGTGGCCCCGATGGGCGTGGTTATTGTCGACCTGGACCTGCAGTTCGGGGACGTGGCGTCCGGGCTCTACCTGAACCCGGAGCACACCGTCACGGACGCGGTCTCCGCCGCCGCCAGCAACGATTCCCTCGTGCTCAAGGCGTTCCTGACCGTCCACTCCGCCAACATCTATGCCCTCTGCGCGCCACGGAGTCCGGAGGACGCCGACGACATCACCCCGCAACAGGTCTCCCGGCTCCTCCAGCAGCTCGCGGAACAGTTCCAGTACGTCGTCGTGGACACAGCTCCCGGCCTTCCCGAGGTCGGCCTGGCCGCTATGGAGCAGTGCACTGACGTCGTATGGGTTACGGCCATGGATGTTCCGAGTATTCGCGGGCTGCGCTCCGGCCTCGGAATCCTCCGCCGGCTGGACTTGCTTCCGGAGACCCGGCATGTGGTCCTGAACATGGCCGATTCCAAGTCCGGCCTCAGTGTCCAGGACGTGGAAGCCACCATCAGTGCGCCTGTGGACGTCAGCATCCCCCGCTCCAAAGCAGTGGCATTCTCCACCAACCGCGGCATTCCGGTTCTGCAGGACGGCCGCAGGGACCCTGCCGTTAAGGGACTCCAGCAACTGGTGGCCAGGTTCGATCCCGCGTGGCGGGCCACGGCGCAAAAGAAACTGCACCGCCGTGTGGTGGTTTAAGTGAAGCTCTCCGAACGGCTCCGTACCGCCGAGGGTACACAGCCCCCGGCAGCCGCACCCACGGCGCATCCAGCGCCGGCGCAGCCGCCCTCCCGGACCGAGCCGACGGCGGCCCGGTCCCCCGTCGTCGAACTCCGGAAGCCCGTCACCACGGTTCCACCCGCTCTCGCTGAACCGTCGGAAACGTACCGGTCCAAGGCCCAGCAGCCGGTTGACGTCTTCGCGGCCCTCAAGCAACGCGCCGCGACCGCCCTGTTCGAGCGGATGGGTACCCGGTTCAACGATTCCACAGTTAAGGAGGACGAGCTGCGGACCTCCGCGAGGGAGGAGCTCATCCGGATCATCGACGCCGAGCTGGTCCCTCTGTCCGTCGAAGAGCGCTCCCGCCTTGTCCAAGACGTCGCCGACGACGTGCTCGGCTACGGTCCCTTGCAGCGCCTCCTCGACGATCCCGCCGTCACGGAGATCATGGTCAACTGCATGGACCAGATCTACGTCGAACGGCACGGCAAGCTGACCCTGACCGAATCGCGCTTCAGCTCCGAAGACCATCTGCGCAAAGTCATTGAGCGGATCGTTTCCAAGGTGGGCCGCCGTATCGACGAGTCGTCGCCCCTAGTGGACGCCCGACTGGAAGATGGGTCGCGTGTCAACGCCGTCATACCCCCGCTCGCGGTGGGGGGTTCCTCGCTGACCATCAGAAAGTTCAGCAAGGTGCCGCTTACGGTCAGGAACCTCATCGAGTTCGGCACCCTGACTCCGGAAATGGCAGAACTGCTGAACGCCTGCGTGAAGGCGAAGTTGAACATCATCGTCTCCGGTGGCACCGGCACGGGAAAGACCACGCTACTCAACGTCCTCTCCTCTTTCCTGCCGGAAGACGAGCGGATCGTGACCATCGAGGACGCCGTGGAGTTGCAGATCCAACAGCGTCACGTGGTCCGGCTCGAAAGCCGTCCGCCCAACACTGAAGGCAAGGGCGAAGTCACCATTCGTGAACTGCTACGCAACTCGCTGCGTATGCGCCCTGACCGGATCGTTGTGGGTGAGGTCCGCGGCGGTGAATCGCTGGACATGCTTCAGGCCATGAACACCGGCCACGACGGGTCCCTCTCAACGGTCCACTCGAACTCGCCCCGCGACGCCGTCGCACGCCTCGAAACCCTTGTGCTGATGGCCGGCATGGACCTGCCGTTGCGTGCCATTCGCGAGCAGATTGCCTCAGCCGTCAACCTGATTGTCCAGATCTCCCGCCTCCGCGACGGCACCCGCCGAATCACCCATGTCACCGAGGTCCAGGGCATGGAAGGGGACATCGTCACGCTCCAGGACGCGTTCGTTTTCGACTACTCGGCCGGCGTCGACGCCCATGGCCGCTTCCTCGGCAAGCCGGTCCCTACCGGAATCCGCCCGCGCTTCATTGACCGGTTCGAGGACTTGGGCATCTTCGTCTCCCCCAGCGTGTTCGCGGCGCCGTCCAGTACGGCGGGGAAGGTGTGAGCCGAGGATGATTCTGTTGTTCATAGGAGGCGGGTTGCTTTTCACTGCGGTGCTGCTGCTCGGCTACGCCTTGCTGGCCGCTGGAGGAGCCAGCGTGCCGCTGGACCGGCGGAGACCTGTTCAGAACCGGCCCGAGTCCCGGCTGACCAAGGTTGCCGGTTCCGCCGTAAACCTGGTCGACGGTTTCTTCTCGCAACGAACGGTCCGGCTGTTCAACCGGGAAGCGCTGGAAAATGCCGGCCTAAGAATGAGCCAGGCCGACTTCTTCGTCATCGTGCTGGCTGGAGCCGTGGTTGGAGCGCTGGCCGGTTTGGTCGTGGCCGGTCCACTGCTTGCGATTCTCTTCGTCTTTTTATCCCCGGTGGCGGGGTACCTTGTGATTGGTTTCCTGGCCGGCAAACGCCGGAACACCTTTGACCAGCAGCTCGGCGACACACTCCAACTGCTGGCCGGCGGCCTGCGGGCCGGGCACAGTATCCTGCGTGCCATCGACGCTGCCGCCACCGAATCGCTGAGCCCGACGTCGGAAGAAATGCGTCGAGTGGTCACGGAAACAAGTCTGGGCCGTGATCTGCAGACCTCCCTTAACGACACCGCCGAGCGGATGCGGAACGAGGACTTCGTCTGGATCGCCCAGGCCATCCAGATAAACCGCGAAGTCGGTGGAAACCTGGCCGAGGTCCTGGACCAGGTGAACGAAACCATCCGCGAGCGCAGTGAAATCAAGGGCCACATCAAGTCCCTTGCCGCCGAGGGCAAGTTCTCCGCCTACATCCTGATGGCCATGCCCATCGGAATTGTTTTCATGCTCATGCTCGTCAACCCCGGCTACATGAACGTAATGTTCACTAACCCCCTGGGCTGGGGAATGATCGTGGGCTCCATCATCCTGATGACCATCGGCGGCTTGTGGATGCGCAAGATCATCGACCTGAAGTTCTGAGGCGACTGTGAACTCCTTGGTGCTACTTTCCCTCTTGCTGGTCTCCTTTCCCGTTGCATATCTGGTGTGGTCGCTGCTCTCTCTTGATCGATCGTCCCAACGGGCAATCCGCAGGATGCTCGCACTCGGAGCGGACCCCGCGGAGCAAACGGAGCAGAAACAAAGCAAACTGCTGGATCGGATCGGATACGCGCTGGCGCCCGCCGGGTACGTTCGGAAACTCGACAAGCTGCTGTCCCTAGCCGGACGTCCCGCTTCGCTGCCCCTCGGACGAGTCCTGGCGGCAAAACCGCTGCTGGGTATGTTGGGTGCCCTGCTCGGCTTATACATCAGCTCCAGCGGCCCGACTCCGATTATCAAGCTGACGGGACTTTTTGTAGTACTTCTGGGCTACTTCATCCCGGATCTCCTGCTCTATAGCAAGGGCCAGGAACGCCAGAAGATCATGCAGTTGGAACTAGCCAACACCCTGGACCAGATGCTGATTTCCGTAGAGGCCGGCCTCGGCTTCGAAGGAGCCATGGCCCGGGCCGGAGAGAACGGCAAGGGCCCACTGGCTGAGGAACTCGTTCGGACGTTGCAGGACATGCAGGTTGGCCGGAGCCGCCGAGAATCCTACCTTGCATTGTCCGAGCGGACGAACATTCCCGAACTGCGCAGCTTCGTCCAGGCGGTGGTTCAGGCGGATACCTACGGCATTGCCATTAGCCGTGTACTCCGGATTCAGGCGAAAGTTATGCGGGTCAAGCGCCGGCAGCGGGCCGAGGAGAAAGCCATGAAGCTGCCCGTCACCATCTTGTTCCCATTGCTCTTCTTCATCTTCCCAGTGCTGTTTATCGCCATCCTTGGCCCTGCGGTGATAAACGCAATCGAGACTTTCAGCGGCCAGTAGCGCCCCGGCCACCCGGGCCATCAGCCTGAACGGAACCCTCAGGAAGCCATCGGGATAGCGCAAGGGTTTGCGCAGGATCGCCCGGAGCACGGTGCAGCGGCCGGTGCAGGCAGTAGCGTGGACACATGTCCTTTCAAGGTGCACCAGACGACGGCGACCCAAACACCGGCCTTTCCGCGGAGGCCTCCCCCGCAGGTGCGGGGCTGGCCCCCGCGGAGGCCAAGGACACCGTTCCCGACACGGCGCCCCCTCTCGTGGACCCCTCCGCCCTCCAGGAGCTCGGGACCCAGCTGGACAGCCCTGCCGTGGCGAAGGGATTCGCACGGGACTACAGCAACATGTGGGACCGGCGCTACCAGTCGCTCGCCAGCTCCATCGACAGCGGGGACGAGGCAGCGGCACTGGACGCCGTGCTCAGCCTGAAGACATCCTCAGCGATGGTTGGCGGGGTCCGGCTGGCCGAGCTCGCCAGGGAGCTGGAAGACGCCATCCGTGTCAGCGACGCCGACCTCGCGCGGCAGCTCCTGCAGGAAGTCGCCGAGAGCGGCGATGAAACAGTGGAGGAACTGCAGTTCAGCTATCTCAAGGACAGCTAATCCACGGCCGAAGCGAGCCGGTACCCCACGCCGCGGACCGTCTGGAGCCAGCGCGGCTGCAGCGGATCCTCCCGCAGTTTGCGCCGGAGGTTGCCGATATGGACCTCGACGGCACGCTCGTCGGATTCACTGATGTACGCGTCTGCGCCGTAATACTCTCCCCGCACCACCCGCACCAGATCAACCTTGGTCCGGACGGCGCCGTCCGCCTTCAGCAGCGCGTGCAGCAGGTCGAACTCACTGCGGGTCAGGCTGGCGGGAATACCGTCAAGGGTGACCGAGCGGGTGTGCGGGTTCAACACCAGGCCGTTGTGCCGAAACGCCGGGTCCTGGGCCAGGACCCGGCCCGCCGGCAGTGCTGCCGCCGGCTCGGGCGACGTGCCCCCGGCGAATTCCTGCCGGGGCCGGCGCATCATTGCGGCGACCCGGGCCCGGAGCTCGCGCGGGCGGAACGGTTTACTCATAAAATCGTCGGCGCCGGTGTGCAGGGCGGTAAGCGTGTCCAGCTCATCCGTCCGTCCGGTCAGCATGACCACATACGCGTCACTGAACTGCCGGATCTGGCGCAGGACCTCAAAGCCGTCAATGTCGTTCAGGCCAATGTCCAGGGTGACGACGCTGGCCTTCTGGCTCCGCACAACCTCGACCCCCTCCCGCCCGCTGGCTGCGCCGTGGACGTCAAAGCCCGCCTGGCTCAACACCGCTTCGACGAGGTTACGTACGTCTTCGTCGTCCTCCACGACGACTGCGACTCCCAAGTCAGTCATAGTCCCCCTCCTACATTCTGATGATGCGGCTTCGACCCCCATAGAGGCCGCATTGTTACAGCTGCACACTCGTGGTGCGCCCGTAATGTCAGGGTACCCACGGTATAACGGTAATTGTTGTTTAGGCACAGCCGCGGCCACAAATATTCATCCTGTGTCAAGCTAACGTGACGCACGCTGTTAAATTGACGCGGCGAGAAAGGGGCGCGGCTCCATTGGGTAAAGAGCAGCAGGTCCGGAATCCGGATGGATTCTTCCCGGGCCTCCCCCGGCGTGCGCAGCTGGCCCTCGTCCGGCTGACCGGAGCCCGGGAGGCCGAGCTCCAGGCCCTGCTCGCGGAGAGCGGCAAACGCGAGCGGCTGCTCACCGGTGAGGTCACCGTTCTTGCCGATGCCCTGATGGCCAAGGACAGCCTGGTCTCCACCGTCTCGCACGAGTTCCGCACCCCGCTGACCTCCATCGTCGGCAACCTGGACCTGGTCCTCGGCGAATCCGCGGAGCTCTCCCCGGCCACCGTGCGCCGGATCCAGGTCGCGCAGCGGAATGCCGAACGCCTGCAGGCACTGGTCTCGGACCTGATGATGTCCGCCGACACCGCGGTGCACGTCCACCCCCGCCGGACCGACCTGGCCAGCCTGGTCGAAGCCAGCCTCGGCTCGGCCCACGCCCACGCCCACGCCCAGACTGCCCGGATCTCGCTGTCCATGGACCTCCCGGCTCCGCTTTGGGCCCAGGTGGATCCGCTGCGGATCGGCCAGGCCCTCGACAACCTCGTGTCCAACGCCATCAAGTACTCGCCCGACGGCGGCACCGTGCACGTCTCCGCCAGCTCAGAGGGAGGCCGGGTGCTGCTGCACGTGAAGGACGACGGAATGGGCATGACAGCCGCCGACGCCGAACGGGTCTTCACCCGATTCTTCCGCAGCCCCGGAGTCCGCGAGGGCCCGATCCCCGGAGCCGGGCTGGGGCTGGCCATCACGAAATCAATCGTAGAACGCCACGGCGGCACCATTTCCTGCAGCACACGTCCCGGCTGCGGGAGCACATTCACCGTGGACCTTCCCGCCGGAACGGCGCCGCCACCTCATCCCGAGGCGGTCCCAGCGGCCTACTCGGTCCGGCGGCCGAAGGGCGGTGCTACTGGCGCATAGCGCGCGTCAGCTCGGCCCGGGCCAGCAGCCCGCTGGCCGAGGGATAGGCCACCTCTTCCAGCACCAGCGGATGCGGGGCGGCCAGCACGGACTTGGCGTCCCGCTGCCGGGTGATCAGCCGTTCGTGCAGCCAGCCGGGCGCCTCGAGGCCGGCCCCCACGAACAACGCCGATCCCACGAGCGAGCGGACCATGTTGTGGCAGAACGCATCGGCCTGGACCGTGGCCACCAGGACGCCGTCGGTGCCGCGGGCGAACTCGAAACGCTGGAGTTCCCGGATGGTAGTGGCGCCTTGCCGCGGCTTGCAGTAGGACCGGAAATCCTGGAGCCCCAGCAGCTGGGAGGCACCTTCGTTGAGCAGGCCGACGTCGAGCGGTTCCTGATGCCACAGCGTGGCGGTGCGGCCCAGCGGGTCCCAGAGGAGCGGACCGTCGGCGATCCGGTAGCTGTAGCGGCGCCAGAGCGCGGAGAACCGCGCGTCGAAGCCCCTGGGTGCGATGGTGACCTTGTGGACCTCGATGGACCCGGTGAGGTCGCCCAGCCCGCGGCTGAGTGCGCCGCGGAGCCGCCGCAGCAGGGCGACGGCCGGGTCCAGCTCTACGCCGCGGTTCAGGCCCAGCCACTCCTCCTCCGTGAAGTCCACATGGACCACCTGGCCGCGGGCGTGCACCCCGGCGTCGGTGCGTCCGGCCACGGTCACGCGGATCGGCCGGCGGATGAGCAGTGCGAGGGCTTCCTCCAGGGTGCCCTGGACGGTGCGCCGCCCGGGCTGGACGGCCCACCCGCTGAAGGGTCCGCCGTCGTACGCCAGATCAAGCCGGACACGCAAAAACCCGTTGCCCCCTCTAAAAGGGGCAACGGGTTTCTGGTCGTTCATAGACTTAAGTCTATGCGAAAGAATCAGCGAATTATTTCGCGTCCTTCTTGGACTTCGCGGGAGCTTCCTCAGCGGCCGGAGCCTCTTCGGTAGCTACTGCTTCAGTCTCAACTGCTTCAGCGGCCGGAGCCTCCTCGGTTTCAGCGGCTTCGGTCTCGGCGACCGGAGCAGCTTCTGCCTTGTCGGCGTCCTTCTTGTCAGCATCGCGCTTTGCAGCGGAGGTAGCCTCGGCTACGACTGCCTGCTTGGCGGAAACCGGCTCGAGAACCAGTTCAATGACAGCCATGGGAGCGTTGTCGCCCTTGCGGTTGCCGATCTTGGTGATGCGGGTGTAGCCGCCGTTGCGGTTCTCCACTGCCTGTGCAATGTCGGTGAACAGCTCGTGGACGATGCCCTTGTCGCTGATCAAGCCGAGTACACGGCGGCGGGAAGCCAGGTCGCCACGCTTGGCGAAAGTCACCAGGCGCTCGGCGTACGGCTTCAGTCGCTTGGCCTTGGTCACCGTGGTGGTGATCCGCTTGTGCTCGAACAGTGCGGCGGAGAGGTTCGCGAGCATCAGACGCTCGTGACTTGCTCCGCCTCCGAGGCGCGGACCCTTAGCGGGGGTAGGCATAATAGTTTCTCCTCATATGGAAGCCGTTGGGCTGCGCACACCGTGGTGCATCCAGCCGGCCGGCCAAGATCTGTTTGTTAGAGTTCGTCGTCGCTGAAAGCGGCGTCGTCCTCTTCAATTGCTGCGGCGCGTGCTGCGAGGTCAAAACCGGGAGGCGAGTCCTTGAGGGACAGGCCCAGTTCAACCAGCTTTGCCTTGACCTCATCGATGGACTTCGCACCGAAGTTACGGATGTCCATGAGGTCGGCCTCGGAGCGGGCCACGAGTTCACCCACGGTGTGGATGCCCTCACGCTTGAGGCAGTTGTAGGAACGGACGGTGAGGTCCAGATCCTCGATCGGCAGGGCCATGTCAGCTGCCAGGGCAGCATCCGTCGGCGACGGGCCAATCTCGATACCTTCAGCTGCGGTGTTCAGCTCGCGGGCCAGACCGAACAGTTCCACCAGGGTGGTACCTGCCGAAGCAACGGCATCGCGCGGGGCGATGGCCTGCTTGGTCTCGACGTCGACAATGAGCTTGTCGAAGTCAGTGCGCTGCTCAACACGGGTAGCTTCCACGCGGAAAGTAACCTTCAGGACCGGCGAGTAGATCGAGTCGACCGGAATGCGGCCGATCTCGGAGTCGCCGGACTTGTTCTGAGCTGCCGAAACGTAGCCGCGGCCGCGCTCGATGGTCAGCTCGAGCTCGAACTTGCCCTTCGAGTTCAGCGTGGCAATGTGCAGATCCGGGTTGTGGAATTCGACGCCGGCCGGCGGAGCGATGTCCGCGGCGGTGACGACTCCCGGGCCCTGCTTGCGCAGGTAAGCAACAACCGGCTCGTCGTGCTCGGAGGAGACCGACAGGTTCTTGATGTTCAGGATGATCTCGGTGACATCTTCCTTGACACCCGGAACCGTGGTGAACTCGTGCAGCACGCCATCGATCCGGATGCTCGTGACAGAGGCACCGGGGATGGAGGAGAGCAGGGTACGGCGGAGGGAGTTTCCGAGAGTGTAACCGAAACCGGGCTCCAGCGGTTCAATAATGAAACGGGAGCGGTTGTCTGAGACGACCTCTTCGGAGAGGGTGGGGCGCTGTGCAATGAGCACTTAGGTTTCCTTTCGGCGAGCATCCGCTATATGACGCAACACAGGTGGTGGAAAGATCGGTCTGAGACTTAACGCGGCTGGGCTTGCCCGGACCCGCGAAGGTCCGGGCAAGCACCGGTGCGTTGGAAAGCCTTAGACGCGGCGGCGCTTCGGCGGACGGCAGCCGTTGTGGGCGCTGGGGGTTACATCCTGGATGGACCCAACCTCAAGGCCAGCAGCCTGGAGTGAACGGATTGCCGTTTCGCGTCCCGAGCCCGGGCCCTTGACGAATACGTCAACCTTGCGCATACCGTGCTCCTGCGCACGCTTTGCGGCGGCTTCGGCGGCCATCTGGGCTGCGAACGGGGTGGACTTACGTGAGCCCTTGAAGCCAACCTCACCGGACGAAGCCCAGGAGATGACAGCACCGTTCGGGTCCGTGATGGACACGATGGTGTTGTTAAAGGTGCTCTTGATGTGCGCCTGGCCCAGCGCGATATTCTTTTTGTCCTTCTTACGCGGCTTGCGAACCGCGCCACGAGTCTTCGGGGGCATTATTTCTCCTACAGAAAGTTATCGGGGGGAAGACGAGCGGTTTAGCGCGTCTTCTTCTTGCCTGCAACGGTGCGCTTCGGACCCTTACGGGTACGTGCGTTCGTCTTCGTACGCTGTCCGCGCACTGGCAGGCCCTTACGGTGGCGAATACCTTCGTAGCTGCCGATTTCAACCTTGCGGCGGATATCTGCTGCTACTTCGCGGCGAAGGTCACCCTCAACCTTGTAGTTGCCTTCAATGTAATCACGCAGCTGGACGAGCTCGGCGTCGGACAGGTCCTTGACCCGAACGTCCGCGCTGATGCCGGTGGCAGCCAGGGTTTCGTGTGCACGGGTCTTGCCCACGCCGTAGATGTAAGTAAGCGCAATTTCCAACCGCTTTTCGCGGGGAATGTCTACGCCAGCGAGACGAGCCATAGAGGCAGTGCTCCTTGTATAAACCGGAGGTCGTAGGCAGTACACCCGCACATTCCGTGCGGCCCCAGCCTCCGACCGGGGGTTAGCTGTACGGGCTCATACGTCCCAGATCAGCTTGTGCTGCCTTCTATTTACTTGCGTGGGTTAGCAACCCAGGATTTCCCGAAGTGGGAAATTAGCCCTGGCGCTGCTTGTGGCGCGGGTTCTCGCAGATCACCATGACCCGGCCATTACGGCGGATCACTTTGCACTTTTCGCAGATCTGCTTGACGCTCGGCTTGACCTTCATGGCGTTCCTTTGCGTGTTGCAGTGGTCAGCTGGACCGGCCTTCGGCTATTGCTCTGGCCGCCCAGTGTTTACTTGTAGCGGTAGACGATACGACCACGTGTCAGGTCGTACGGGCTCAGCTCCACCACTACCCGGTCCTCAGGGAGAATCCTGATGTAGTGCTGGCGCATCTTTCCAGAGATGTGTGCCAGAACGACGTGCTTGTTGGTGAGCTCAACGCGAAACATCGCGTTAGGCAGCGCCTCAGTCACAACGCCCTCGATCTCAATGACCCCGTCCTTCTTGGCCATACCCTCCGCTAACTGTTGTTTGCCGCAGCCCTTCGGCTTGCACCGGAAATCACTGCGGACGTTTTTGATTGATTGGCTGATGCCTCCCGGCCCCAAAAGGGCACAACAGGGCAGACAACCAACAGACAACACTACGCCATTACGGCCTGGATGTTAAATCCAGCAATCGTAGCGCACTCAGCGTCCGTATGCACCAAATTCGCCCGCTGGCGTGGTCACGGCCTCCGCGCAGTCGATCGCGTCCAGGATGGCCAGACGCACGACGTCGGCTGCCGCACTCTGCAGGGTGATGAGGCTCGCCTGCCGGGCAGCCTCGCTGCTGCGGTCGACCGCGAGCGCGCCGGTGGCGAGGCAGAAGACGGTGTCCCCGTCCGCGAGGGTGTGGCTGGGGTTCAGCGCCCGGGCCAGCCCGGCGTGGGCGGCCGACGCGGTGCGTTTGCATTCGGCTTTGTCCAGGATCGCGTTCGTGGCGACGACGACAAGGGTGGTGTTGAGCGCGGGCGGCGCTGACGCGCCAGCTGTGCCGTCCCCGGCTTTCGCCGCAGCGGGCGCACCCCTCGGCGTGCTCGCTCCTTCGTCGCTTAGACGCACGCTGCCGGGTTCCACCCGTTGCGGCGATGTGCCAAAAGGTAACCCCAGCGCGTTGACGACGGCGAGTGCCCCAACAACGAAGCCGTTGTCCAGGGTGATGGAGGCGGTGCCTACTCCGCCTTTGTATTTCCCCCGGCCGATTGCTGCGCCCGTGCCGGCGCCGACGTTGCCCCGTTCAACGGCGTGGCCGATCTTGCGGGCGGCGGCGTCCGCGGTCGCCGCGTAGCCCATGGCCGCGTCCGGGCGGGCGGCGAAGTCCCCGCCGCGGCCGAGGTCGAAAATTGCGGCCGCCGGGACGATCGGCACCACGCCGCCGGTCACGGCGAACCCCCGGTCGTTCTCCTCGCACCATTGCTGGGCGCCGTGGGCCGCGGCGAGGCCGAAAGCGCTTCCCCCGGTGAGCAGGACGGCGTCGACGGTCCGGGTCAGGGTCGTGGGGTCCAGGGCATCGGTCTCATGGGTCCCGGGCCCGCCGCCGCGGACATCGACGGAGCCCACGGTCCCGGCCGGAGGCAGCACCACCGTCACCCCGCTGAGCCAGCCCCCACCTGTCCTGCCGGCGTGGCCCACCCTCAGGCCCGGCACATCAGTAATCGCAGTCATGGCTCTATTGTGCTCCCCGGCGACGGCCACAGCCCCGCCGGGTCTTTCCAGCGTCTTGAAGAATCGCGCCCGGATGTCTGTGGTCCCAACGATCGTTATGTAATACTGCATGCAACACAGCGTGAACGGGCAACGAAGCCTTGGACAACAAAGTTCTACTGGTGTCTCGTGCGGGGTTCTGCCCACCAACCATGTGGTGAAGTGATAGCAAGGTATGCCCGCCCCCCGCCTGCCCCGGCAGGCACGGACCCGTTAGAGACCTGAATGACGCGACAATTGACCGACCGGCCCCGCGCCGTCGTCGAGGCCAAACCGGCCGCGGCTCCGCGCGCCCGCTGGTCCGCCAGAACCCGCCGGGACTTCTTCGTCTTCCTGGCCCTGGCCCTGCCCAACCTGCTCCTGATTGCGGTGTTCACCTATCTCCCGCTTTTCAACAACATCTACTACTCCACCCTGGACTGGACGCTGGGTTCCGCCTCGGCCACGGTGGTGGGCCTCGATAACTACGTCACGTTCTTCACGAGTTCGGACGCCACCAAGGTCCTGGGTACCACCGCCCTATTCACCCTCGTCACGGTCGGCGGGTCCATGGTCCTGGGCCTGCTGGTGGCCCTGGCCCTGAACTCCAGGATCCGCGGCACCACGTTCGCACGCTCAGCCGTCTTCGCCCCCTACGTGCTCAGCGGCGTCGGCGTCGGCCTCGTCTGGCTGTTCATTTTCGATCCCGGCTACGGGGTGCTCGCCTGGCTACTGCGCGGCCTCGGCCAGCAGAGTCCGCAGTGGATCAATGACCCCCAGTTGTCCCTGGTCATGGTCATGATCGTCTACGTCTGGAAAAACCTTGGCTACTGCGCCGTCGTCTACCTCGCCGGGCTGCAGTCGCTGCCGCAGGATGTCATGGAGGCCGCGTCGCTCGACGGGGCCAACGGCTTCAAGCGCTTCGTCACGATGTCCCTGCCGCTGCTCTCCCCCACCACGTTCTTCCTGCTCATCACCACCATGCTCAGCTCGCTGCAGGCGTTTGACCTGATCCGGATCATGACCCCGCTGGGCAACGGCACCAGCACGCTGATCTACGAGGCCTACCTCCAGGCCTTCGGGGCGTTCAACCGGGCCGGCTACTCGGCGGCCATCTCCGTGATCCTGTTCGCCATCCTGCTCATCATCACCGTGCTGCAGCTGCGGTTCGTCGAACGGAAGGTGCACTACTCGTGAGCCTGCTCTCTCCCGTCAGCCCCGACCCCGCCGCCGACGCCGGACCCGACTCCGGCGCAGAGCCCCCGATCCCCCTGCGCCGTCACCGGCCGTTCTCGCGGGCCAACCTGGCCCAGACCATCGCCGGCGGCTATCTTCCGCTGATCCTCAGCACCCTGGTGGTATTCCTGCCGCTGCTGTGGATGGTGCTGAGCTCCTTCAAGCAGCCCGGCGAAATCATCACCATGGACTTGAAGATCCTGCCGGAGGGCCTGAACCTCGAGAACTACAACATCGCCATGACAACAGTCCCGTTCGCGCAGTTCTTCATCAACAGCCTGATCGTCACCACCGTGGGCGCCACCATCAAGGTCCTCCTGGCCATCCTGACCGCCTACGCGCTCGTGTTTGTCCGTTTCCCCTACAAGAACGTCATCTTCGTGCTGATCCTGGTGGCCCTGATGGTCCCGCCGCAGGTGTCCATCCTGCCCAACTACATCCTGATTGCAGGGATGGGCGGCAAGAACACCCTGTGGGGCATCATCCTCCCGGGACTTGGCACGGCATTCGGGACGTTCCTGTTGCGCCAGCACTTCATGACGCTGCCCGCGTCCATCCTGGAATCGGCAGAAATAGACGGCGCCGGCCACTGGCGCCGCCTCTGGCAGATCGTGGCGCCGGTCTCCGGACCGTCGATCGCCACGGTGGCCCTCGTAGTCGTCGTGAGCGAATGGAACGACTACATCTGGCCGCTCATCATCACGGACCGTCCGGAGACGATGACGCTCCCGGTCGGACTGACACTGCTGCAGAACTCCGAGGGCAACGGCTCCGGCTGGGGCATCCTGATGGCCGGCGCCGTGCTGGTGATCGTCCCCATCCTGCTGGTTTTCGCGGCTCTGCAGCGTTACATCGTGGCCGGTCTCACCCAGGGCAGCGTCACCGGGTGACGGTGCGTGCGAAAGTTTCAACTCCAACAGCCATTCAACGAGTCAGCAGCATCGAGAGGATCCACCATGGCATTGAATCTTGACCGCAGGCACTTCCTGGGACTGGCAGGTGCCGGTGCCGGCGCCGCCGCACTGTCGGCTTGCGGAGGCCCAACCACCACCGCAGGCCCCGCAACTGCAACCGCGGCCGCCGACATCGACTTCAGCGGCGTCAAGCCGGCGGCCTCGATCGATTTCTGGACGAACCACCCGGGCAAGTCCCAGGACGTGGAAAAGGCCATTATCGCCAAGTTCCACGCCGCGTTCCCGGAGATCAAGGTCAACCTGGTCACCGCCGGGGCCAACTATGAGGAAATCGCCCAGAAGTTCCAGACCTCGCAGGCCGCGAAGTCCGGCCTTCCGGGCCTCGTGGTGCTCTCGGATGTCTGGTGGTTCCGGTATTACTCCAACGGCAACATCATCGCCCTGGACGGCCTGATCAAGCAGCTGGACGTCAAGGTCGATGACTTCCAGAAGTCCCTCATCGCGGACTACCAGTACGGGAACAAGCAGTGGGCGCTCCCCTACGGCCGATCCACCCCGCTGTTCTACTACAACAAGGACCACTTCAAGGCCGCCGGGCTGCCGGACCGCGCCCCGAAGACGTGGCAGGAGTTCGCCGAGTGGGCGCCCAAGCTGAAGGCCAGTTCCGGCGCCCAGTACGCATACATCTACCCGGCGCTGGCCGGCTACGCGGGCTGGACGCTGCAGAACAACCTGTGGGGCTGGGGCGGCAGCTGGTCCGACGAGTGGAAGTTTAACTGCGATTCGGCCGAGTCGGTGGCCGCACTGCAGTGGGCCCAGGACTCGATCTTCAAGGACAAGTGGGCCGGGGTCTCGTCCAAGGAAGCCGCCGATGACTTCGCTGCGGGAATCACCTCGTCAACGATTTCCTCGACGGGTTCCCTGCTGGGGGTCCTGAAGTCCGCGAAGTTCAACGTGGGCGTCGGTTACCTTCCGGGCGGTCCCAAGAACGAAAGCCCGGTCTGCCCCACCGGCGGCGCAGGGCTGGGCATCCCCAGCGGCGTCAGCAAGGAGGTGCAGCTCGCCGCCGCCACCTTCCTGAAGTTTATGACGGAACCGGAGAACACAGCCCAGTTCTCCGCGGCCACCGGCTACATGCCCACCCGCACCTCGGCCGACATGACCACCGTGCTCGCCAAGACCCCGCAGATCAAGACCGCCATGGACCAGCTTGCCGTGACCCGCGTCCAGGACAACGCCCGCGTGTTCCTGCCGGGCGCGGACCAGGAGATGGCCAAGGCCGCCGCGGCGATCCTCACCCAGCAGGGCGACGTCAAGGCGACCATGACGGCACTCAAGGCCACCCTGGAAGGCATCTACACCAAGGACGTGAAGCCCAAGCTCAAGAGCTGAGGGCGCGGACAGTCTCTGCCGCTACGACGAATGCCTGGCGCTGCTGGTCTTCCAGCAGCGCCAGGGATTCTTCGCGTCTCAGGCGCGAAAGCGCGTCGCGAGCACGTCGCCGCAGCGCGGGCTCAGGGGATCGGGACGGGCACAACGCCGAGCGGGGCCAGCTTCGCCGCTCCCCCGTCGGGCGCGGAGAGCACCCAGATGCCCTTGTCGTGGACCGCCACGGAGTGCTCCCACTGGCAGGAGCGTTTCCCGTCGGTGGTCACCACGGTCCAGTCGTCGTCCAGCACAGCCGTTTCGATGCCGCCGCGCACCAGCATTGGTTCGATGGCCAGGCAGAGCCCCGGGCGGATCTTCGGCCCGCGGTGGTTGGTGCGGTAGTTCGGGACGTCCGGGGCCATGTGCATTTCGGAGCCGATCCCGTGGCCCACATAGTCCTCCAGGATGCCCAGTGCCTTGCCGGGCACGGAGGAGACATAGTCGTCCACGGCATTGCCGATGTCGCCGACGAACTTCCCGGTCGCCAGCGCGGCAATCCCGTGCCACATCGCGGCCTCAGTGACGTCGGAGAGCCGCTGGTCCTCCGGGTCCGCGGTGCCCACGATCACGGTGCGGGCCGAGTCGGAGTGCCAGCCGCCCAGGATCGCGCCGCCGTCGACCGAGAGGATGTCCCCGTCCTGCAGGACGCGGTCCCCGGGAATGCCGTGCACGACCTCCTCATTGACTGAGGTGCAGACGGTGGCGGGGAAGCCGTGGTAGCCCAGGAAATTCGACGTGGCGCCGGCGTCCTTAAGCACCGCGGCGAATACCGCATCAAGGTCCTTGGTGGTCTTCCCCGGCGCGGCGGCCGCAACCGCGGCGTCCAGGGCCCGGCTGAGGACGAGCCCGGCCTCGTGCATGGAACGCATCTGGGCGTTGGTCTTGTATTCGATGCGTGGCTGGCCGAATGCCATCCGCAACTTCCTTTCAATGGGGCTGTGCCGGCGGTGAGGCCGCCGGCAAATGGCTGAGGCCCCTCCCGATCATCCGGGAGGGGCCTCGAGGTTTGCGGGCCGGTCAGGCCTTCTGGGCCTCTTTGATGGCCTGCATGACGCGGTCGGTGACCTCGTCCATGCCGCCGATGCCATCAACGCGGGTCAGGATGCCGCGGTCGGCATACTTGGCGACAACGGCCTCCGTCTGGCCGTGGTAAAGGTCAAGGCGGTGCCGGATAACGGCTTCGTTGTCGTCAGTGCGTCCGGTTTCTTTGGCGCGGCCCAGCAGGCGGGAGACGAGTTCCTCGTCGTCGGCCGTGAGCTGCAGGACGACGTCGAGCTTCTGGTCGCCGTCGGCCAGGATCCCGTCGAGGTAGTCCACCTGCGCGGTCGTGCGCGGGTACCCGTCCAGGAGGAAGCCGTTTTCCACGTCGCCCTCGCTCAGCCGGTCGCGGACCATCTTGTTGGTCACGCTGTCCGGGACAAAGTCGCCCGCGTCCATGTACGTCTTGGCTTCGATGCCCAACGGCGTCTCACCCTTGACGTTGGCGCGGAAGATGTCCCCCGTGGAGATCGCAATCACACCGAGGCGCTCCGAAATGCGCTCCGCCTGCGTACCCTTGCCGGAGCCGGGAGGTCCGATAATCAACATTCTCGTCATCGCAAAAGCCCTTCGTAGTGACGCTGCTGTAGCTGCGCATCAATCTGCTTGACGGTCTCCAAACCTACGCCGACCATGATCAGGATCGAGGTGCCACCGAACGGGAAGTTCTGGTTGGCATTGATCAGGACCAGTGCGACCAGCGGTATGAGTGCCACAAAAGCCAGGTAAATGGCACCGGGGAGCGTGATCCTGGAAAGCACATACTGCAGGTAATCTGCGGTCGGCTTACCGGCACGGATACCCGGAATGAAGCCGCCGTACTTCTTCATGTTGTCAGAAACTTCTTCAGGGTTGAAAGTGATCGCAACATAGAAGTAAGTGAAGAACACAATCATGGAGAAGTAGAGCACCATGTAGATCGGCTGGTCGCCGCGGACCAGGTTGTTGTTGATCCACTCCACCCAGGGGGCAATCGGCTCGCCGGACTTGGGCTGGTTGAACTGCGAGATCAGGCCCGGCAGGTACAGCATCGAGGACGCGAAGATGACGGGCACGACGCCGGCCATGTTCACCTTGATGGGGATGTACGTGCTGGTGCCGCCCACGGTCCGCCGGCCGATCATCCGCTTCGCGTACTGCACCGGGATCCGGCGCTGGGACTGTTCCACGAAGACCACCGCAGCGACGGTCAGCAGGCCGATGACCAGGACCATGAAGAAGGTGCCGGGGCCCTGCGAGGTCCAAATGGCGCCGAGCGAGCCCGGGAAGCTGGACACGATCGAGGTGAAGATCAGCAGCGACATGCCGTTGCCGACACCCTTTTCGGTGACGAGCTCGCCCATCCACATGATGAGGCCGGTGCCGGCCGTCAACGTGATGATGATCAGGATCGTGGTGATGATGCTGTCATCCGGAATGATCGGCAGCTGGCAGTTCGGCAGCAGCTGGCCGGAGCGTGCGAGCGACACCAGGGTCGTGGCGTTGAGCAGGCCGAGCGCGATCGTCAGGTAACGCGTGTACTGCGTCAGCTTCGACTGGCCCGAGGCGCCCTCCTCGTACAGCTGCTGGAAGCGGGGAATGACCACCCGGAGCAGCTGGACGATGATGCTGGCCGTGATGTACGGCATGATGCCCAGGGCGAAAACGGACACCTGAAGCAATGCACCGCCGCTGAACAGGTTGACGAGCTGGTAGATGCCGCCCGTGGTCTGACCGTTCTGCAAGCATTGCTGGACATTCTGGTAGTTCACACCAGGCGAGGGGATGAAGGCACCCAAGCGGAAGATTGTGATGATTCCCAGCGTGAACAACAACTTGCGTCGCAGATCAGGCGTGCGAAAGGCCCGGCCAAATGCGCTAAGCAAGCGTCCTCCTGAGTAATAAGTAAAGTCGTGTGAGACAGGTCAAATAAACCCAACAACCGAGTCTAACGGGTGGACGCGCTCTGCGGACAATCGCAGGGCCGGAAAAATGAAAAACTCCCGGTACCTAAGGGCCTGAGCCCCTAGATACCGGGAGTTCCACAACGGGCAACTGCCCCGCCGCCTCGTTAGAGGGCGGCGGTGCTTCCGCCTGCTGCAGCAATCTTTTCTGCGGCGCTGGCCGAGAATGCGTGGACGGTGACGTCAACCTTGACGGTGATGTCGCCGGTGCCAAGCACCTTGACGGGCTGGTTCTTGCGAACGGCACCCTTTTCGACCAGGTTCTCCACGGTGACTGCGCCACCTTCCGGGAACAGCTCGTTGAGCTTGTCCAGGTTCACAACCTGGTACTCAACCCGGAACGGGTTCTTGAAGCCGCGCAGCTTCGGCAGGCGCATGTGCAGCGGCAGCTGGCCGCCGGCAAAGCCAGCCTTGATCTGGTAACGGGCCTTCGTACCCTTGGTACCACGACCGGCGGTCTTACCCTTGGAGCCCTCGCCACGACCAACACGGGTCTTGGCGGTTTTGGCACCCGGGGCGGGACGCAGGTGGTGAACCTTCAGTGCGTTCTGCTTCTCAGCGGCGCCCTGTGCCTTCTCGGCGGTGTTCTTCTCTGCCATTACTTCGCCTCCTCTACCTTTACCAGGTGCGGAACCGTGTTGAGCATCCCGACGGTCACGGAGTCGGCGGTGCGGACAACGGTGTGTCCAATCCGCTTCAGGCCGAGGGACCGCAGGGTGTCGCGCTGGTTCTGCTTGCCGCCAATAGACGACCTGATCTGAGTGATCTCCAACTGTGCGTCAGAGACAAGCACGTTCTTAGCCAACTCAGACACCTGCCTTCTGGTTCAAAAGCGCCTTCACCATTGCCGGAGGAGCGATCTCGTCGAGCGGGAGGCCGCGGCGTGCTGCCACTGCTGCCGGCTCTTCGAGGCGCTTCAGCGCGTCAACGGTTGCGTGCACGATGTTGATGGCGTTGGAAGATCCGAGCGACTTGGAGAGGATGTCGTGGATGCCCACGCACTCCAGTACTGCACGGACCGGACCGCCGGCGATAACACCGGTACCGGCGGAAGCCGGACGCAGCATAACAACGCCTGCGGCGGCCTCACCCTGAACGCGGTGCGGGATGGTGCTGCCGATGCGGGGAACGCGGAAGAAGGACTTCTTGGCTTCTTCAACGCCCTTCGCGATGGCGGCGGGAACTTCCTTGGCCTTGCCGTAGCCGACGCCGACCATACCGTTGCCGTCACCGACGACGACGAGGGCGGTGAAGCTGAAGCGACGACCACCCTTGACGACCTTGGAAACACGGTTGATGGTTACGACGCGCTCTACGAACTGGCTCTTTTCGGCTTCGCGGCCACCGTCGCGGCCACCACGGCCACCACGGTCTCCACGGCCCTGGCCCTGGCCGCGGTCGCCACGCTCGCCACGACGAGCAGCGCCACCACGGGCGCCGTCGGTGGTAGCAGGCGCCGCGGTCTCAGTTGCCGGAGCAGCTACAGCTTCAGTCACCTGAATGTCCTTTTCGTTATTTTCGGTCACAGTGACAGCCCACCTTCACGTGCGCCGTCAGCGACGGCGGCGATCCGGCCGTGGTACTTGTTACCACCGCGGTCGAAGACAACAGCTTCGATTCCGGCAGCCTTGGCACGCTCGGCGACGAGCTCGCCAACGCGCTTGGCCTTGGCTTTCTTGTCACCGTCGAATGCACGAAGGTCCGCTTCCAAAGTGGAGGCGCTCGCTACGGTCAGGCCCTGGGTGTCATCGACAACCTGGACGAATACGTGGCGTGCGGAACGGTTGACGACCAGACGAGGACGTACAGCCGTTCCGGAAATGCGCTTGCGGATACGAAGCTGGCGGCGGCTGCGCTGGGCAGACTTGCTCTTGTTCGTACGCTTCTTGTTAATTGCGATCGCCATGGTTACTTACCAGCCTTTCCGACCTTGCGGCGGATGACTTCGCCTGCGTAACGGATGCCCTTGCCCTTGTAGGGGTCCGGCTTCCGCAGCTTGCGAATGTTGGCAGCAACCTCGCCGACCTGCTGCTTGGAGATGCCTGAAACAGAGAGCTTGGTCGGGGTCTCTACTGCAAAGGTGATGCCGTTCGGTGCCAAGACGCTAACGGGGTGGCTGTAGCCCAGAGCGAACTCCAGGTCAGAACCCTTTGCCTGAACGCGGTAACCGGTACCGACGATTTCAAGCTTCTTCTCGTAGCCTGCGGTGACACCCTGGATCATGTTGGCGATCAGGGTGCGGGTCAGGCCGTGCAGCGAACGTGAGGCGCGCTCGTCGTTCGGGCGGGCGACAGTCAGGGTGCCATCTTCCAGGGAAACCTCGATCGGGCTGGGCACAGTGTGGCTCAGCTCGCCTTTGGAACCCTTGACGTTGACGACAGAGCCGTCAACCTTGACCTCAACGCCGGCAGGAACGGTGATGGGGAGACGTCCAATACGTGACATTATTCTCTTCCTTTCCCGTTACCAGACGTAAGCGAGGACTTCGCCGCCCACGCCCTTCTTGCCAGCCTGCTTGTCAGTCAAGAGGCCGGAAGAGGTGGACAGGATTGCGACACCCAGGCCACCGAGCACGTGCGGCAGGTTGGTGGACTTTGCGTAAACGCGCAGTCCCGGCTTGGAAATACGACGAACGCCAGCGATTGAACGCTCGCGGTTCGGACCGAACTTGAGCTCGAGGGTCAGCTTCTTGCCAACCTCCGCGTCTTCTTCTTTCCAGGAGGCGATGTAACCTTCGGCCTTCAGGATGTCGGCAACGCGTGCCTTGAGCTTGCTGTACGGCATAGACACGGAATCGTGGTATGCCGAGTTTGCGTTGCGCAGACGCGTAAGCATGTCTGCGACGGGATCTGTCATTGTCATGGTGGGCTCTTGCCCTTCCTCATAACGGTTTCCGCCGTGCAGTCGTCCCCGAGGGGAACCGGCACGTAACGGACCTTTTACGTAGCTAGATTAATCTTCGGTCTTGAACGGGAAGCCAAGCGCCTTGAGCAGCGCGCGGCCCTCGTCGTCGGTCTTGGCAGTGGTCACGACGGTGATGTCCATGCCGCGAACGCGGTCGATGGAATCCTGGTCGATCTCGTGGAACATAACCTGCTCGGTCAGACCGAAGGTGTAGTTGCCGTTGCCGTCGAACTGCTTGCCGCTGAGGCCCCGGAAGTCGCGGATACGCGGCAGAGCCAGCGTGACCAGACGGTCCAGGAATTCCCACATGCGGTCCCCACGCAGAGTTGCGTGTGCACCGATCGGCATGCCTTCGCGCAGCTTGAACTGTGCGATCGACTTGCGGGCCTTGGTTACCTGCGGCTTCTGGCCGGTGATCAGGGTCAGATCGCGGACAGCGCCGTCGATCAGCTTGGAGTCCTTAGCGGCATCTCCAACACCCATGTTCACAACGACCTTGACCAGACGGGGAACCTGGTTGACGTTCTCGTACTTGAATTCCTCAACGAGCGTGCTCTTGATGGAATCCGCGTACTTGGTCTTCAGACGAGGAACGATCTTGCTTGCCGGAGTCTCGAGAGTCTCAGTCATTAGATGTCCTTCCCTGAGCTCTTGGCCACGCGGACACGCACTTCGCGCTTCACGCCATCGCGCTCAACGGTCTCGGTGCGGAAACCGACGCGGGTGGGCTTCTTGGTGGACGGGTCCACCAGAGCCACGTTGGAGATGTGGATCGTCGCCTCGACGACTTCGATGCCACCGGTCTTGGTGCCGCGCTGCGACTGACCGACCTTGGTGTGCTTGGTTACGCGGTTAATGCCTTCGACCAGCAGACGGTTGGTCTCGGGGAAAACGCGCAGAACCTTGCCCTGCTTGCCCTTGTCGCCGCCGCGCTCAGCCTTGGCGCCAGTGATGACCTGAACGAGGTCACCCTTCTTGATCTTAGCCATGGACTAAAGCACCTCCGGAGCCAGAGAAACGATCTTCATGAACTTCTTGTCGCGAAGTTCACGACCAACCGGTCCGAAGATACGGGTACCGCGGGGGTCACCGTCGTTCTTCAGGATCACAGCTGCGTTCTCGTCAAACTTGATGTAGGAACCATCCGCACGGCGGCGTTCCTTCTTGGTACGGACGATGACAGCCTTAACGACGTCGCCCTTCTTTACGTTGCCGCCCGGAATTGCGTCCTTGACGGTAGCGACGATTACGTCGCCAATGCCTGCGTAGCGACGGCCAGATCCACCGAGAACGCGAATGGTAAGGATTTCCTTAGCACCCGTGTTGTCGGCGACCTTGAGTCGCGACTCCTGCTGAATCACTATTTACTCCTTGCGTCGCGCGGGTTCTCAGACCGAAAATCTTCCTACGGAATGAGCCTTGCGGAACGGTTGATCGGGGTGTCTCTTGACCTGCCTGGATTTTGCCAGACCAGGCCTAAACTCCCGTGCCAAAAACATTTGCTTCCCACGCGGATCCCGACGGATCGGGGCGCTAGGGGGCACTATGCCGTGGCACGATTGTTTACGAGGTTGATGACGGCGCACAGAGGGCGCCATACAAACTCAAAATCTTAGCACGTTTCGGGCCCCAGTCAGAATCGGCCAATACCACAGACGACGGCGTCACGCACGGCAGTCTTTCGCCCCGCCGGCCGCCGCGCTCCCCCGGAATCCCGGCCCGCCGGCGTCGCCCACGCGGCCAGCGGGAAACCCGGCCCCGGATACGGAGAAACCCCCGCTCCCAGAAGGGAACGGGGGTTTCTCTGACAGCCAGGCTGCAGGTGTTACTTGGCCTTCTCGAGGATCTCCACCAGACGCCACCGCTTGGTAGCGGAGAGCGGGCGGGTCTCGGCGAGGAGAACGAGGTCGCCGATGCCGGCGGTGTTCTCTTCGTCGTGAGCCTTGATCTTCGTGTTGCGGCGAAGGACCTTGCCATAGAGGGCGTGCTTCACACGGTCCTCGACCTGGACAACGATGGTCTTTTCCATCTTGTCCGAGACCACATAGCCGCGCTTCGTCTTACGGTCACCGCGCTCGTCAGCCGTAGCTGCGCCGGAAACAGTTTCCGTCACGTTCTCGTCCTTTTCACTCACTTGGAGTCCTCCTCGGTCTCAACCTTTTCAGCCTTATCGGCCTTCTTGGTTGCCGCCTTCTTGGACTTCTTTTCTTCCTTGGCTTCCACAACCGGTGCGGCAACCTCGGCACGAATGCCCAGCTCGCGCTCACGGAGAACGGTGTAGATGCGTGCGATGTCCTTCTTTACCGCGCGCAGTCGACCGTGGTTCTCCAGCTGGCCGGTGGCGGACTGGAAACGCAGGTTGAACAGCTCTTCCTTGGCCTTACGGAGTTCCTCAACGAGTCGCTCGTTGTCGAAACCGTCCAGCTGTGCGGATGCAAGTTCCTTGGATCCTACTGACATTTCTATTCACCACCTTCGCGACGCAGAATGCGTGCCTTCAACGGGAGCTTGTGGATCGCCAAGCGAAGTGCCTCGCGGGCAGTTTCTTCATCGACACCGGAGATCTCAAAGAGAACCCGGCCCGGCTTGACGTTTGAGACCCACCATTCCGGAGAACCCTTACCGGAACCCATGCGGGTTTCGGCAGGCTTCTTCGTCAGCGGACGGTCCGGGTAGATGTTGATCCAGACCTTTCCGCCACGCTTGATGTGGCGGGTCATCGCGATACGGGCAGACTCGATCTGACGGTTCGTGACGTATGCCGGGCTCAGAGCCTGGATACCCCATTCACCGAAGGAGACCTTGGTGCCGCCCGTAGCAGCGCCGGAACGACCCGGGTGGTGCTGCTTACGGTGCTTGACTCGACGTGGGATAAGCATTTAAGCCTGTCCTCCTTCTACTGCCGGTGCAGCTGCCTCAACCACCGGAGCTTCGGCAGCAGCGGGTGCAGCCTCGGCCGGGCGGTCGGTACGACGACGGCGGTCACCACGGTCAGCGCCACCCGGGCGGCCCGGGCGGTCGCTGGCACCACGGCCGCGGGACGGAGCAGCAGCTGCCTGCTGAGCCAGTTCCTTGGCGGTGACGTCACCCTTGTAGATCCAGACCTTCACGCCGATGCGGCCGAAGGTGGTCTTGGCCTCGTAGAAGCCGTAGTCGATGTTCGCGCGGAGGGTGTGCAGGGGCACACGGCCTTCGCGGTAGAACTCCGAGCGGGACATTTCTGCGCCGCCCAGTCGACCCGAGCAAGCGATCCGGATGCCCTTGGCACCTGCACGCTGTGCGGACTGCATGGCCTTCTTCATCGCACGGCGGAACGCCACGCGGGAAGTCAGCTGCTCAGCAACGCCCTGGGCGACAAGCTGTGCCTCCATCTCGGGGTTCTTGACCTCGAGGATGTTCAGCTGGACCTGCTTGCCCGTGAGCTTTTCGAGCTCGCCGCGGATGCGGTCTGCTTCTGCACCGCGGCGGCCGATAACGATGCCCGGACGTGCCGTGTGGATATCCACGCGGACACGGTCGCGGGTGCGCTCGATTTCAACCTTGGCGATACCGGCGCGCTCCATGCCCGTGGACATGAGCTGGCGGATGCGGATGTCTTCGCGGACGAAGTCCTTGTACCGCTGGCCGGGCTTGGTGCTGTCAGCAAACCAGTGCGATACGTGATCGGTGGTGATGCCGAGTCGGAACCCGTGCGGGTTAACTTTCTGTCCCACTTAGCGCGCCTCCTCTTTCTCCGGGGTAGCGACTACCACGGTGATGTGGCTCGTGCGCTTCTTGATCTGAAATGCACGACCCTGGGCTCGCGGTTGGAACCGCTTCATGGTCGGGCCTTCATCAACATACATTTCGCTGATGATGAGGTCACCTTCGTCAAACGCCACGCCGTCGCGGTCCGCGAGGACCCGGGCGTTGGAGATTGCCGACTGAACTACCTTGAATACCGGCTCTGAAGCTGCCTGGGGGGCAAACTTCAGAATTGCCAGAGCCTCATTCGCTTGCTTACCACGAACAAGGTTGACGACGCGCCGGGCCTTCATAGGCGTTACGCGGATGTGACGCGCAATTGCCTTGGCTTCCATTGCTTTCCTTCTCTCGTCTTTGACGTAAGTGCAGGCGCCTAGCGGCGCTTGCCCTTACGGTCGTCCTTGACATGGCCGCGGAATGTCCGCGTGGGAGCGAATTCGCCGAGCTTGTGCCCGACCATCGACTCAGTGACAAACACGGGGATGTGCTTGCGTCCGTCGTGTACGGCGATCGTGTGGCCGAGCATGTCGGGGACGATCATCGAGCGGCGGGACCAGGTCTTGATGACGTTCTTGGTGCCCTTTTCGTTTTCCCTGGCTACCTTTACAAAGAGGTGCTGGTCAACGAAAGGACCTTTTTTCAGGCTGCGTGGCATGTGTCCAGGCTCCTATCGCTTGTTCTTGCCAGTACGACGGCGACGAACAATAAGCTTGTCGCTCTCTTTGTTGGGACGGCGGGTGCGACCTTCGCGCTTACCGTTCGGGTTGACGGGGTGACGTCCACCGGACGTCTTACCCTCGCCACCACCGTGGGGGTGGTCAACCGGGTTCATGGCGACACCACGGACGGTCGGGCGAACGCCCTTCCAGCGCATACGGCCGGCCTTACCCCAGTTGATGTTCGACTGCTCGGCGTTGCCGACCTCGCCGACGGTTGCGCGGCAGCGCACGTCAACGTTGCGGATTTCGCCGGAAGGCAGACGCAGCTGGGCGAAACGGCCTTCCTTAGCAACGAGCTGGATCGATGCGCCGGCGGAGCGGCCCATCTTGGCGCCGCCACCCGGACGCAGTTCAACTGCGTGGATTACGGTACCGACCGGGATGTTCCGCAGCGGGAGGTTGTTGCCGGGCTTGATGTCAGCGTCGGCACCTGCCTCTACGGTGTCACCCTGGGACAGCTTGTTCGGGGCAATGATGTACCGCTTGGTGCCATCAATGTAGTGCAGGAGTGCGATGCGAGCCGTGCGGTTCGGATCGTACTCGATCTCGGCAACGCGGGCGTTGACGCCGTCTTTGTCGTGGCGACGGAAGTCGATCAGACGGTACTGGCGCTTGTGGCCACCACCCTTGTGACGGGTCGTGATCTTACCGGTGTTGTTACGGCCACCCTTTTTCGGGAGGGGACGTACCAACGACTTTTCCGGCGTCGACCGCGTGATTTCAGTGAAGTCCGCTACGCTCGAGCCGCGACGGCCCGGGGTAGTCGGCTTATATTTACGGATTCCCATAATTTAATTTCCTCGTTAAAGTGGTCTCCGCTACGAGAGCGGACCGCCGAAGATGTCGATCGTGCCTTCTTTGAGGCTCACAATTGCACGCTTGGTGTTCTTGCGGGTGCCCCATCCGAATTTGGTCCGCTTGCGCTTACCTGCACGGTTGATGGTGTTGATCGAGTCGACCTTGACGGAGAAGATTTTCTCCACGGCCAGCTTGATCTCGGTCTTGTTCGAGCGGGGGTCCACCAGGAAGGTGTACTTGCCCTCATCGATCAGGCCGTAGCTCTTTTCCGAGACGACGGGTGCAAGCACGACGTCGCGCGGGTCTTTGATGGTGGCTGCACTCACTTGGCATCCTCCTCGTTCTTTGCCACTGCCTTGGAAGCAACGAATGCTTCGTAGGCAGCCTTGGTGAAGACAACGTCATCGGAGACGAGAACGTCGTAGGTGTTCAGCTGGTCTGCGTACAGAACGTGAACATCCGTGAGGTTGCGCACCGAGAGTGCAGCAACATCGTTGGCGCGCTCGATGACAACGAGCAGGTTCTTGCGCTCGGAGACATCCCGCAGGGTCGCCAGTGCGGCGCTGGAGGACGGCTTGGTGCCGGGAACCAGTTCAGCAACAACGTGGATGCGGCCGTTACGGGCGCGGTCAGAGAGTGCGCCGCGCAGGGCAGCAGCAATCATCTTCTTGGGGGTGCGCTGGCTGTAGTCACGCGGCGTGGGGCCGTGGACAACGCCACCACCGGTCATGTGAGGAGCACGGATTGAACCCTGACGGGCGCGGCCGGTGCCCTTCTGCTTGAACGGCTTGCGACCTGCACCGGAAACCTCGGCGCGGGTCTTGGTCTTGTGGGTACCCTGGCGAGCTGCAGCGAGCTGGGCAACGACGACCTGGTGCATCAGCGGCACGTTGGTCTGTACGTCGAAGATCTCTGCAGGCAGGTCAACCTTGACAGTGCTAGTCATTGAACTAGGCTCCCTTCACGGCGGTGCGTACGAGTACGACCTGGCCGCGGGCGCCGGGGACGGCGCCCTTGATCAGGAGCAGCGACTTCTCGACGTCAACCGCGTGGACCGTGAGGTTCAGCGTGGTGTGACGAACGGCGCCCATGCGGCCGGCCATTTTCATGCCCTTGAAGACGCGGCTCGGGGTGGATGCGCCACCGATTGAACCGGGCTTACGGTGGTTCTTGTGGGCACCGTGGGAAGCTCCAACGCCGTGGAAGCCGTGACGCTTCATAACACCGGCGAAGCCCTTACCCTTGGTGGTGCCAACGACGTCGATCTTCTGGCCGGCTTCGAAGAGCTCTACGGAGAGCTCCTGGCCCAGCTCGTAAGAGTCAGCATCTGCGGTGCGCAGTTCGACGACGTGACGGCGAGGCGTGACGCCTGCCTTTTCAAAGTGACCAGCCAGCGGCTTGGTGACCTTGCGGGGATCGATCTGGCCGTAGCCGATCTGAACGGCGACATAGCCATCAGTGTCTGCATTGCGCAGCTGCGTGATGACGTTCGAGTCAGCCTGGACCACAGTGACGGGGATGAGCTTGTTGTTCTCGTCCCAGACCTGGGTCATGCCGAGCTTCGTGCCCAGCAGGCCCTTTACGTTACGGGTTGCGGTCATAGTTTCTCAGCACCTCCCTACAGCTTGATTTCGATGTTCACGTCGGCCGGCAGGTCGAGACGCATCAGCGAATCAACTGCCTTCGGCGTGGGGTCGATGATGTCGATCAGACGCTTGTGAGTACGCATTTCGAAGTGCTCACGGCTGTCCTTGTACTTGTGCGGAGAGCGGATGACGCAGTAGATGTTCTTCTCCGTCGGCAGCGGCACAGGGCCTACTACCGTGGCGCCTGCGCGCGTGACCGTCTCAACGATCTTCCGTGCTGAAGAGTCAATGACCTCGTGGTCGTATGACTTCAGCCGGATGCGGATTTTTTGTCCCGCCATGTCGCCTGACTCTCTTTCGTTAGTGCTGCTCCAGTGAGGGCTGCTCTGTTTACTTGCGTGTTGCATGTGGCTGCCGAAGCAATTGAAGTCGTAACTACCACCCGCCGCACAAGCTGAATCCGGATAAATCCGGGTTCCTCAACCTGCCGACGTAACCGACCCCCGCGGTCGGGCGTGTCGCGCTTTTTGACGCGTACTCGTCCGCAATTCCTTGGGGCGTGGGCTATGTTTGGTCTCCTACTTGGACCCTGACACCCGGCATTATCCGGATCGGGACACGAAAGAGCGCTTGAACAACTCATCTAGTATGCCGGAATTGCCGGGCAGAAGCGAATCGACGGCCGGGCGGGGTACGGCATCCGCCGGCCAGCGACCGAACGGGTTCCGCCGTTTCGGAACGGCCGACGGCGGGACAGGACGGCCGACGGCGGGACAGGACGGCCGCTCATTGCCATCGGCGGGCACCGTGGGGATGATGGGGACATGACTGTGCAGGATTCGGTAGCAGTTCAGGCCCTCGCCGCGCGCCTGCGGCCGGATTTCCAGCTGGGAGTTGCCTCGGCCGCTTTCCAGATTGAAGGGTCCCTCGCGGCCGGCGGCCGCGGCCCCTCCGGCTGGGACGCCTTTGTCGAGAAGCCCGGCACCATCCAGGACGGCCACTCCCCCGCCATCGCGTGCGACCACTACAACCGCACCGCCGAGGACGTCGAACTGATGCGCACGCTCGGCATCGACTCCTACCGGTTCTCCCTCTCCTGGCCCCGGATCCAGCCCGACGGGACGGGCCCGTTCAACAGCGCAGGACTCGACTTCTACGACCGGCTCATTGACCAGCTGCTGGCTGCCGGCATCTCCCCCATGGCCACCCTGTACCACTGGGACACCCCGCTGCCGCTGGAACACCGGGGCGGCTGGCTGCAGCGGTCCACCGCGGAACGCTTCGCCGAATACAGCGCCGCGGCCGGCCGCCGCTTCGGCGACCGTGTCGCGCAGTGGGTGACGCTCAACGAACCGGTCTCGGTCACGCTCAACGGCTATGCCCTGGGGCTCCATGCCCCGGGCCACGACCTGCTCTTCGATGCCCTGCCCGCCGTGCACCACCAGCTCCTGGGGCACGGCCTGGCGGTGCAAGCGCTGCGCGCGGAGGGGGTCACCGGCACTGTGGGCGTCACCAACCTGCATTCCCCGGTCCGGCCTGCGTCCCGGTCGGTGACGGACCGGTTCCTGGCCAACATCTTCGACCTGGTCCTGAACCGGGTCTATGCGGATCCGATCCTCCTGGGCCGCTACCCGAAGGTGCCGCTCATCGCGAAGCCGTGGTTCCGATCGATGGGGAAAATCTCCGACGCCGACCTGCGGACCATCCACCAGCCCCTCGATTTCTACGGGCTGAACTACTACTACCCCGTGAAGGTCGCGACCGGGCGCGGCCTGGGCGAGAGCCCCGCGGGCACCGCGGACGCAATGTTGAAGATGCCGTTCCATATGGCGGCGTTCCCGGAATATGCGACCACGGGTTTCGGCTGGCCGGTGGCGCCGGACCACCTGGGCCCGCTCCTCCGCGAACTGAAGGACAGGTACGGTGCCGCGCTGCCTCCGCTGTACATCACCGAAAGCGGGGCCAGCTTCCCCGAGCCCGAGCACGTGTCCGGCCCCCTGCCGGATACGGACCGGATCAGCTACCTCGCATCCCATCTGGGGCATGCTGTGGACGCCACGGCGCCGGGCGGCATCGCCGAGGACGTTGAACTGCTGGGCTATTACGTCTGGACCCTGATGGACAACTTCGAGTGGGCCGCCGGGTACTCGCAGCGCTTCGGGCTGGTCCACGTCGATTTCGAGAGCCAGGAACGCACGCCCAAGGATTCATATTACTGGTACCAGGCCCTCAGCCGGGCCCGCAAGCCCTGAGCCGGCACGGCCCCGCGGCGCCGGGCCGGCAGTGGCCTGGTTGCCTGCTCGCTTAATAAAGCTGGCGCGAGTTGGCGCGTTTTAACGTTGGCGTGCTATTTGTCCCGGTTGGCCCGGTTAATGCGCTTGGCCCGCTCAATCTCGTCGCGGAAATGCTTCTTGGCCCAAAAGACAGCGGCGACGACGGCAACGGCCACCAGCAGGAAAATCAACCAGCCCATTGTGAGCTCCCTTCGTTGAGAGCAACGATATCAGCGCCCGGTCCCCATCAACTATGGTCCGCCGGCTCACGTTGCGGTGCCGGCTCGTCGACCACGGGCTTGCTGCGGTTCAGCCTCCAGACCGCCAGCACGATGAGGGCCGCGGCGATAAGGGCCAGCAGCGCGAAGGTGTACTGGCGCATCGCCCACATGATGCACAGCGCCACCCCTGCCGCACCCCACCAGACAAACAACCGTTCGCCGAAGGCCAGCCCGCCCATGAGCAGGACGGCCAGCAGGGCCAGGACCCACAGCTGCTGGCCCGGACCGCCGCCGAGGATGATCCCCAGCCCGGACAGCGTCAGCAGCCCGGCGGCGCCCGATAACAGCGCCCGGCCCGTTCTGCGGTGGCCCGCCCCGCGGTTCCAGGACGCCAGGCGCAGGGCTCCTAGCAACCCGGCCAGAACGACGTACCACTGCAGAGTCCAGAACGCATCGGGCCACTCGGAGCGTGCCTCGAGTCCGGCGAACAGCGCCGCGCGCTGCACCGCCGCCGTCGTGGCGAAAAGTCCCAGTTCCGCACCGGCCCTGCGGGCTCTGGCCGGCGCTTCGGCGCAGCACACCGCGGCCGTGGCGGCCACCAGTGCTGCCCCGGTCCAGGCCGTCGCTTCCCACCAGAGCCCGGCGGCCGCGGCGAGGCCAAGCCCCAGGACAGCAGCCGACACCAGCGACCAGCGGCGGACCGGATCGGCGGCCAGCGGTCCGCGGCGCAGCCACCGGACGGCATACAGTGAAACCGCCGCGGCGCAGCCCGCCAGCCACGGAAGGTAGCTGCCCCAGGCACCCGGCACGGCTTCCAGCAGCACGGAGGCCGGCAGCGCGGCACCGGACAATGTGGCACCGGACAGGGCCGCCGCCACGGCCGGGACGTAGAGCGCCGGCCACCGTTCCAAGTGCGACGCCGCAAAACACACCGCTGCCAGCACCAGGACCGACGCCCCGGCCAGCCAGACAGCGGCGAGCGGAACCAGCACCAGGGCAGTCAGCACGAAAGCACCGGACGCCGCCAGCCAGAGCCAGCGTTCGACGTCGGCCCGCGCGTTCCGCCGGAACCGCAGGCCGGCGGCGGTGGCCGCCAGCGACAGCACGAGCAGCACCACCACGACCCCGTCGTGGCTGAGCGCCGGCCGGTCCAGCAGACCGCCGGCAGGGATGCCGCCGTCGAACGGCGCCAGGGGCCCCAGCGCCACAGTGCCGACCACGGCGGCATAGACCGTCAGGTACGCGGCCCCGCGGGCCGCAAACACCCGGCTGGCCACCGCGGCGGAGACCAGCAGCAGGGCCACATGCAGCACGATGACCCAGCGGCCGCCGTCGTCCGGCGCCGCCGCCAGGTAACCGAGCGGAAGCGCCGTCTGGGCGGCGAGCGTGATCCACACCGCCGCCTGCTGGAACGGGACTTCCAGCAGGCGGTGCCGCATGAGCGAGCGGATCACGTGCTGGGCTGCAAGGACCAGCCCGAAGGTCACCGATACCGCGGTGACCGAGACGGTCGCGTCGTAGCTCAGGACGAGCGCCAGCGCCAGGGTCAGGACCCGGGCCGCCGCGAAGTAGACGCCCTTGGCCGTGCGCGAGGCGGAGGCCACCACCATCGCGGCGCTGAAGGCGGCAAAGATGCCCAGCACCAGCTCGGCGTCGAGCGCCGACCCCGCACGGGCCGCCAGCAGCACCGCCAGCACCGCCGGGGCAAACACCGCCGCCCGCGGGCGGGCCCGCAGCACGAGACCCGCCGCCGCTGCGCCGAGGGCCATCACGACGACGGCCGCGGTCAGCTGCCAGCCCCCGGCCGGCTGGGCCTGGAGACCGGAGGCCGTGAGGACAGCCAGTGCGGCGGCCTGCAGCACCAGCACCGCGGCGGCGTCGGCGACCACGCCGCCGGGAGCCCGGCGCCGGAGCTCGGCCAGCAGGGGGAACGCCAGCTGCAGCCCCAGCACCAGCACCGCCAGCGATGCACCCATGAGCTCCTCGCCGCCGATCAGCAGCGGACCGGTCTCCCGCCGCAGCTGCTGGAAACCCGTCAGGACCAGGACGGTGCCGGTCCCCCTGGCCATCCACCAGTAGCACCACCGCTGCTGCAGCGAAGCGCGGCGCAGCGCGGTTGCCACGAGGTAGAGCACCGTCAGGGCCAGGCTGATGTTGCCGATCCCCAGCGAGACCCCGGCAAACGCCAGCCCGGCCAGCCCCGCCGCCATGCCGAGGGGCAGCAGTTCACGGACACCGGACCGCCGCGGAGTCCCGGCCGCAGCTTCCCCGGAGAGTGCCCGGCCGAGGCCCAGTGACGTGAGGAGCTGGAGCACGACGGCGGCGCCGGCGAGCGTTCGCCCCGTCGAGTCATCCGCGAGGGCCAGCGCGGCGAGAACGAGGAGGGCCGCCAGCGAGAAGGCCGCCAGGCTCACGTCCGGGGCCAGCGACGGAACGCCGGCCCGGACCAGGGCTGCCGTGGCCAGCTGCTGCAGCACGAGAGCCAGCAGGAATGCGGACAGCACCGGGACAGCGCCGCCGCCGGTCGCGGCCGCGGCCACCGCCGGAACGGCCAGCGTGGCTGCGATCCGGGCGGCGAGCACAAAGTGCCGGCGCAGGGGCTCCGCCGGGGGCAGGGAGCGCACCGCCCAGAACAGCGCGACCAGCAACAGGAACACCGCCGGACTCCAGACTCCGGCGCGGCCGCCGAACGCCGCCGCCACCAGGAGGGCGGCCACGGGGGCCCCTTCCGCCAGCCCTCCCAGGCTAACGGCGAGGGCCATGCCGGTGCACAGGGCCAGCAGCAGCGGCAGCCACACCGGGACGCCGACGCCGGGGCCGACGGCGGGGCCCACGGCGGCAACGAACAGGGTGGCCGCGCCCCACAGCAGGGTCAGGAGCAGTTGCGCTCCGAAGGTGCCGAGGGCGTCCGCCCGCCGGCGGCCGGCCGAGCCCAGCAGCGTGCCCGGACCCACCGTCAGTCCGGACGCCAGCAGCACGGACTGGACGGCTGCGAGCATGATGGCGGTCAGCGCCATCCACGGCAGGCTGTCGCTTGCCGCCCAGACCGCGGCCGCCGCCGCCGCGGTAAGGCTGACCCGCGCGCCGTAGTACTGGCCGACCCGGAACCGGCTTTGCGGCAGCGCAGCCATCAGGGCGAAGTACGTTCCGCACAGGAACATAATGAACGCGTACTCGCCCCTGCCCAGCAGCATCGGGAGGAAGGTCGCAGCGGCGGCGACGCCGGGGACCATGAACGGGTGCAGGTCCATCAGCGGTTTGAGGAACACCGACGGCATCCAGCGCGGACGGGTCAGTGCCAGCAGCGTCAGGATGACCGCGATGGCGATCAGCGCCGCGAAGTACCAGAGCAGGGCTCCGCCGACGACCGAAATCCCGGACCACGCCGTCGACACGACAAACGTCAGCGACAGGTAGGCGAGCACCCTGCTGTCCATCCGGACGGCGGCGGCAACATAGGCCACAGTGCCGATGAACGAGGTGACCAGCCAGGCGGCGGGGCCGTCGGGCAGGGTGAAGTTGTACATGGCCAGGCCGACGACCGGGATCAGGGCCAGCCCGGTTCCGGCGAAGGCGACGGCGGCCGGCCTCAGCCGCGGGGCCTTCGCATGCAGGACCAGACCGCCGGTGTAGAACAGCGCGGTGATAGCGACAACGCCGGCGAAGCGGAGGACTGCCGGGAGGCCGGTGCCGATGAACAGGGCACCGGCAGCCACCAGCAGGAGGCTGGCGACGTAGAGGGTGATGTTGATGTTCTGCCGGTCCCGTTTCTCCTTCCGGGCAGCCCGATCCGCAGCGGACTCCTCTGGAACAGGCGGGCGGTCGGCCACCTGGTAAGGAGCGGGCCGGTGCACCGGCGGGGGCCGGCCCTGGTCGCGCGCTGCCGGCCGGACCGGCGCTGTTGGCCGATACTGGAACGCCCCGACAGGCTGGGACTGCCGTGTTGGCCAGCCCGGCGGGGCCAGCGGTGGAGCCGCCGGCGGCACCGGCGCGGCCGGCGGGGGAACTGCCCCAGCCGCCGGCGCAACGGTCGCGGGCGGGACGGTCGCCGCCATCGGCTCCCGCGCCGCCTGAGCGTCCCGCCAGCCCTGGAGGTGCCCGGCCCGGAAGCCGGCAGCGAAAGCCTGGCTGTTCGCATCGGCGGCACGCCGGCGTTCCCGCGTCCTCCCCCAGAGCAGGCCCAGCAGGAGGGCGCCCGCAACCAGGAGTATTACCACCAGGGGGTGAACAGCGGTCGACATGAACATCCTTCGTGACTCCGGCTGCCCGTACCCGCCCAGCGCTCCTTAAATCCAATGACTAGATGAAATATAGCACCGGTGGACGGTTAGCGGGTTCCTGTCCACAGGGCCCGCTCCCAGGCCCGGGGATCCTCCGCGACCCTGGAGACCGTGTCGAACCGCATCGTGGCCCGTCGCCCGGGCTCATATCTCGGCCACCCCGGGTCTCCGGTTCTCGCGAAGGCCACCCACGCGGCGTGCATCGTCTGAGCGAGTCCCTGCGGCGGATCTTCGCCCAGCATCGGACCGAACAGCGGCGCATCGGGTGTCGCCGTATCAAGGACAAAGGGAATCTCAAGGGCATGGACCGCGCCCGGGCCCGGCGAGGCCCAATGGAACTCGTACATGTAGGTGCCTGCGGCGGCACTGGCGTGCGCGTCCGCCAGACGGATGGCGGGGATCCGCATCCACCAGTCCGGCTGGACCACCGCGAGCAGCTCGCCGGGGGCCGCCGTCGGGTATCTTTCCCGGTAGGCGGGCAAAGCCTGGCCGGCAATCAGCCCGAAAGCCTGCAGGGGCTGGTGTCCGTAGCTGCGGACGGGTCCGCTCAGGATCTCGTCGGTGATCCCGCCGATCGCGCCGCTGGCGACCAGCCACAGCCGCCAGTCGTCGGCGTTCGTACCGACGATCAGGTCCACGGACCCGCCGGATCCGGCGGCGATCTTTTCCATCAGCTCGGCCTTCAACTCAGCCTGGGCCGCCAGCAGCCGCTCGACCCCGGCACCCACGATCGCGGCACGGGTGCGGGGAACGCCGAGCTTGCCGGCCAGATACCCGGCGATGCGCAGCGCATCCGCGGCCGGCGTGACCTGGTGGGCCGCTCCGCTCTGCAGGATCGCCCGCCGGAACAGCCCTACGGCGCGGGGCATGGAGAGCAGCATGCCGATGCTCGTCGCGCCGGCGGACTCGCCGAAGACCGTGACGTTGCCGGGGTCACCGCCGAAGGCTGCGATGTTTTCCCGCACCCACTGCAGCGCCGCCAGATGATCGAGCAGCCCGAGGTTGGCGATGCCGTCGCCGAGGTAGAGGAACCCCTCCGCGCCGGAACGCCAGTTGATGACGATACAGACCACGCCGTCCCGGGCGAAGCGGCTGCCGTCGTAGGCCGCCGTCGAGCTGAGCTCGAACATGCCGCCCTCGATCCAGACCATCACCGGCAACCCCGACGCGCCGGGATCCGGCGTCCAGACGTTGAGGTTCAGGCAGTCCCCGGACGGCGCGGCGCGTTCCACCGCCGCAAACGCGGAGGTGACTTCGGTCCAGTCCTCGGCCGCCCCCTGGTCCGGGCCGCCGGTGGAAGGGGGCGCCACCTGCGCGGGCTCCGGCCCGAGCCTGGTGGCGTCACGGACGCCGCGCCACGGCTCGACCGGCTCGGGCGGCCGGAGCCGGGCCACGGCTCGACCGGCTCGGGCGGCCGGGGCCGGGCCAGGGGACGAGGCCAGGGACCGCGGCCGCAAAAAAGAACAGCCCCGCTGCGAGTGCAGCAGGGCTGTTCTTTGCTTCACGGGGGCCGTCAGACGGCCGACCCGATCAGAGGTCTAACTCAGATCATCAAGTATTACTTGAGGATCTTGGTAACACGTCCCGAACCAACGGTGCGGCCGCCTTCGCGGATAGCGAAGCCGAGGCCATCTTCCATGGCGATGGGCTGGATGAGCGCAACGGTCATCTCAGTGTTGTCGCCAGGCATAACCATTTCCGTGCCTTCCGGCAGGGTGATAACGCCGGTTACGTCCGTGGTGCGGAAGTAGAACTGCGGGCGGTAGTTGGAGTAGAACGGGTTGTGACGCCCGCCTTCGTCCTTGGAGAGGATGTAGACGTTAGCCTCGAAGTCGGTGTGCGGGGTAATGGAACCCGGCTTGACGACAACCTGGCCGCGCTCGACATCGTCGCGCTTCAGACCGCGGAGCAGAAGGCCACAGTTCTCGCCGGCCCATGCTTCGTCGAGCTGCTTGTGGAACATCTCGATACCGGTAACCGTGGTCTTCTGGACCGGGCGGATGCCGACGATCTCGACCTCAGAGTTGATGGCGAGGGTTCCACGCTCGGCGCGGCCCGTGACAACGGTGCCACGGCCGGTGATCGTGAAGACATCTTCGATGGGCATCAGGAACGGCTTGTCGCGGTCACGTACCGGGTCCGGCACGGAGTTGTCGACAGCTTCCATGAGGTCCTCGACGGACTTGACCCAAACCGGGTCGCCTTCGAGAGCCTTCAGACCGGAGACGCGAACGACAGGAGCCTCATCGCCATCGAAGCCCTGAGCCGAAAGCAGCTCGCGAACTTCCATTTCGACGAGGTCGAGGAGCTCTTCGTCATCGACCATGTCCGACTTGTTCAGTGCAACCAGCAGGTAGGGGACACCAACCTGGCGGGCGAGCAGGACGTGCTCGCGGGTCTGAGCCATCGGGCCGTCAGTGGCGGCAACCACGAGGATTGCACCGTCCATCTGCGCAGCGCCGGTGATCATGTTCTTGATGTAGTCAGCGTGACCCGGAGCGTCTACGTGTGCGTAGTGGCGCTTCTCGGTCTGGTACTCAACGTGGGAGATGTTGATGGTAATGCCGCGCTGACGCTCTTCGGGAGCAGAGTCAATGGACGCGAAGTCGCGCTGCTCGTTGAGTGTCGGGTACTTGTCGTACAGCACCTTGGAAATAGCGGCCGTCAGCGTCGTCTTACCGTGGTCAACGTGACCAATGGTGCCGATGTTGACGTGCGGCTTAGTCCGCTCGAACTTTGCCTTTGCCACAGGTTCCTCCTAGAACGTTTTCAAATGACTTACCCTTCGACCGCGCTTGTCGCGGCGAAACTTCAGTAAGTCTACTTGGGGGGCTTTGGATTGATGAAATTGCAGATTCAGGAACTAATACTAGTCCCTCGAGTCTGTCGGTGCAGGTGGCCGCCCGGCTTGCCCGGAAAGCGGCTGACCGGAGCCGGCCACCTGCACCGGGTGAATCTCCGCGGACGGAGACGCACCCGAGTTTGTTGCTGCGAGAGCCCTAGGGACTACTCGCCGCGGGTCTTCTGGATGATCTCGTCGGCGAATGCCTTCGGGACCTCGGCGTAGCTGTGGAACGTCATGGAGTACACAGCGCGGCCCTGAGTCTTCGAGCGCAGGTCACCGATGTAACCGAACATGCCGGACAGCGGGACGTGAGCGCGGATGACCTTGACGCCCTGGGCATCTTCCATGGACTGCATCTGGCCACGGCGGGAGTTGAGGTCACCGATAACTTCACCCATGTATTCCTCAGGGGTGCGGACCTCGACATCCATCAGCGGTTCGAGCAGGATGGGGTTCGCCTTGCGTGCGGCTTCCTTGAAAGCCATACGGCCCGCGATCTTGAACGCCATTTCCGAGGAGTCAACATCGTGGTACGCGCCGTCAATCAGCGTGGCCTTGATGCCGACAACCGGGTATCCGGCGAGGACGCCGTCGTTCAGCGCATCCTGGATACCGGCGTCAACCGAGGGGATGTATTCGCGCGGAATACGTCCACCGGTGACCTTGTTCGAGAACTCGTACAGCTCGCCCTCGGACGTGTCCAGCGGCTCGATCGCGATCTGGATCTTTGCGAACTGGCCGGAACCACCGGTCTGCTTCTTGTGCGTGTAGTCGTGACGCTCTACAGCACGCTTGATGGTTTCGCGGTAGGCAACCTGGGGCTTGCCCACGTTGGCCTCGACCTTGAATTCGCGGCGCATGCGGTCCACCAGGATGTCCAGGTGGAGCTCGCCCATGCCGGCGATGATGGTCTGGCCGGTGTCCTCGTTGAGGGAGACCTGGAAGGTCGGGTCCTCAGCGGAGAGCTTCTGGATGGCCGTGGAGAGCTTCTCCTGGTCACCCTTGGTGTTCGGCTCGATCGCAACCGAGATCACGGGCTCCGGGAAGCTCATGGACTCGAGGACGATCTGGTTGCTGGGATCACACAGGGTGTCACCCGTGGTGGTGTCCTTCAGACCGATCGCCGCGTAGATGTGGCCAGCGGTAGCGCCGTCAACGGGCATTTCCTTGTTGGCGTGCATCTGGAACAGCTTGCCGATGCGCTCCTTCTTGCCCTTGGTGGAGTTGACCACCTGGGAGCCTGCTTCCACGTGACCGGAGTACACGCGGATGAAGGTGAGCTGACCGAAGAACGGGTGCGTAGCAATCTTGAACGCCAGAGCCGAGAACGGCTCTTCGGAGGACGGCTTGCGCGTCAGTTCCTTCTCTTCGTCGCGGGGATCGAGACCGATCATCGGCGGGACGTCGAGCGGGTTCGGCAGGTAGTCCACGACGGCGTCAAGCATCGGCTGGACGCCGCGGTTCTTGAACGCGGAGCCACAGAAGACCGGGTAGAGCTCGGAGTTGATCGTCATCTTGCGGATGCCGGCCTTGAGCTCGTCTTCGGTGATTTCTTCACCTTCGAGGTACTTCTCCATGAGCTCTTCGGAGGACTCTGCAACGGTCTCGACGAGCGTTGCGCGGTACTCTTCGGCCTTTTCCTTGAGGTCAGCCGGGATCTCCTGGATCTCGTACTTGGCACCCATGGTGACGTCACCCTTGGAGTCGCCGGGCCAGACCAGTGCGCGCATGTACAGCAGGTCGACGACGCCGACAAAGTCGTTCTCGGCGCCGATCGGCAGCTGCATGACGAGCGGCTTGGCACCGAGGCGGCTGATGATGGTGTCGACGGTGAAGTAGAAGTCAGCGCCGAGCTTGTCCATCTTGTTGACGAAGCAGATGCGCGGGACGTTGTACTTGTCAGCCTGGCGCCAGACAGTCTCAGACTGCGGCTCCACGCCTTCCTTGCCGTCGAACACGGCAACTGCACCGTCGAGGACACGCAGGGAGCGCTCAACCTCAACCGTGAAGTCCACGTGGCCGGGGGTGTCGATGATGTTGATCTGGTTGTTTTCCCAGAAGCAGGTCACGGCGGCAGACGTGATGGTGATGCCGCGTTCCTTTTCCTGTTCCATCCAGTCAGTCGTCGAAGCGCCGTCGTGCGTTTCGCCGATCTTGTGGTTCACACCCGTGTAGAAGAGGATGCGCTCGGTAGTAGTGGTCTTGCCGGCATCAATGTGGGCCATAATGCCGATATTGCGGACCTTGCTAAGGTCGGTAAGCACGTCCTGTGCCACGGTGTCTCCCTTTCGGATGAACTGCACGATCGCCGCCGGCCCGGTGGAGCCGGCGGCGTCCGGGAAGTATTACCAGCGGTAGTGTGCGAAGGCCTTGTTGGACTCGGCCATCTTGTGGGTGTCTTCGCGACGCTTCACAGCGGCACCGAGACCGTTGGAGGCATCCAGAATTTCGTTCTGGAGGCGCTCGGTCATGGTCTTTTCGCGGCGGGCCTTGGAGTAGCCAACCAGCCAGCGCAGGGCGAGTGCGGTGGAGCGGCCCGGCTTGACCTCAACCGGAACCTGGTAGGTGGCGCCGCCGACGCGGCGGGAGCGGACCTCGAGGGAAGGCTTGACGTTCTCCATGGCCTTCTTGAGGGCTGCAACCGGGTCGCCGCCGGACTTGGCACGAGCACCTTCGAGTGCACCGTAAACGATGCGCTCTGCGGTGGACTTCTTGCCGTCGACGAGCACCTTGTTGATCAGCTGGGTGACCAGCGGGGAGCCGTAAACGGGATCTAGAACTAGCGGCCGCTTGGGGGCCGGACCCTTGCGAGGCATATTACTTCTTCTCCATCTTTGCGCCGTAGCGGCTACGAGCCTGCTTACGGTTCTTGACACCCTGGGTATCGAGGGCGCCACGGACGATCTTGTAACGGACACCCGGAAGGTCCTTAACGCGGCCGCCACGGACGAGCACAATGGAGTGCTCCTGCAGGTTGTGGCCTACACCGGGGATGTACGCGGTAACTTCAACGCCGCCGTTGAGGCGCACACGTGCAACCTTACGCAGAGCCGAGTTCGGCTTCTTCGGGGTCGTCGTGTACACGCGGGTGCAAACACCGCGGCGCATCGGGCTGCCGTTAAGCGCGGGGGCCTTGGTCTTCTTGACCTTAGGCGTGCGGCCCTTGCGGACCAGCTGGTTAATCGTAGGCACTCTCGTGTTCTCCGTTTTATCCGGAGCGGCCGTTGGCAGCCGCTCTCTTGTCGCTGCGCCCCGCCGCTCGAGCTTTGAAGTTCTCTCCAGAGCAGCTGAGGCGAAGCCTTAATAGTCGGACCGCACGCCGGGCCCCCGGACTTTCATCCTGGAGTGCCCCTAGGCATGCGAAAATGTGGCATACGTTGCACAAGAACCCTGCAAACCGGAAACGTCGACCTGGTTCAGCCTTTCAGCTTCTACCGGCGCACTCATCCACTGCCACACTAACAATTAGTCTCAAGTCTAACACGGTCGGGTCCCGGCCCTTAATCGGCGCGGAACCAGGCTCCCTCCGGCGGCGTTACCCGGGGCCCTCCACCCCCATCGGTTGCTCCGGTACCGCCCTTATGGGGCCTCATAACGGCGGTAGCGGAGCAGTCGATGGGGGCGGCAGCGACCGGGCCCGTCCGGCGCCGGCCTTAAACAGCAACGCGGGGTCACTTTGAGCCCAATCCAAGGTGCGGATTGGGCCGCAAGTGACCCCGCGTTGCTTGCAAGGGCAGGGCGGCCGGGTCCCTACGTGGCGCGGAACGCGACACGAAAGGGCCCGCCCTGCCCGTTAGCGGAAGTCGCTGCCCAGGTCGTAGTCATCCAGCGGGATGGCGTGGAACTCAGGAGCTCCGTCGCCGCCCAGGGAATCGTAGGAGAAGTCACTGAACGCGCTGGGGCCGGTGAACAGGTTGGCCTTTGCTTCCTCAGTGGGCTCCACGGTGACCTCGGTGTAGCGCGGGAGACCCGTGCCGGCCGGAATCAGCTTACCGATGATGACGTTTTCCTTGAGGCCGAGCAGCGGATCGCTCTTGCCTTCCATGGCCGCCTGCGTCAGGACGCGGGTGGTCTCCTGGAAGGAAGCTGCGGACAGCCAGGACTCGGTCGCCAGAGACGCCTTGGTGATGCCCATGAGCTCGGGACGGCCGGAAGCCGGCGTCTTGCCCTCGGACACAACACGGCGGTTGGCATCTTCGAAGCGGCTGCGCTCGGCGAGCTCGCCGGGCAGCAGGTCCGATTCGCCGGACTCGATGACCGTGACGCGGCGCAGCATCTGGCGGACGATAACCTCGACGTGCTTGTCGTGGATACCGATGCCCTGGCTGCGGTACACGCCCTGGACCTCGTCAACCAGGAACTTCTGCGCGGCACGGGGGCCCATGATGCGCAGAACCTGCTTGGGGTCGACCGGACCGTTGATGAGCTTCTGGCCAACGCTGACGTGCTCGCCGTCTTCGATGAGAAGACGTGAACGGCGCAGGACCGGGTAAGCGATCTCTTCGGACCCGTCATCCGGGGTGATGACCAGGCGCATCTGGCGCTCGGACTCTTCGATGGTGATGCGGCCGGCTGCTTCAGCAATCGGGGCGACACCCTTCGGAGTACGGGCTTCGAAGAGCTCCTGGATACGGGGCAGACCCTGGGTGATGTCGTCGCCACCGCTGGAGGAAACAGCACCACCGGTGTGGAACGTACGCATGGTCAGCTGGGTACCCGGCTCACCGATGGACTGCGCGGCGATGATGCCGACAGCCTCACCGATGTCGACGGTCTTACCCGTGGCCAGCGAACGGCCGTAGCACAGGGCGCAGGTGCCGACGCCGGACTCACAGGTGAGTACGGAGCGGACCTTGACCTCGGTGATGCCGGCGGCGAACAGTTCGGCAATGACGACGTCGCCGCAGTCAGTGCCGCCCGCTGCCAGGACCTTGCCCTTGGAGTCAACGACATCCACGGCCAGGGTTCGGGCGTACGCGCTGTTCTCGACGTTCTCGTCCAGGACCAGCTCGCCGTTGGAGTCAGCGACCGCGATGGCGGTCATCAGACCGCGCTCGGTGCCGCAGTCCTCTTCGCGGACGATGACGTCCTGCGACACGTCCACCAGACGACGGGTCAGGTAACCCGAGTTGGCGGTACGCAGCGCGGTGTCAGCCAGACCCTTACGGGCACCGTGCGTGGCGATGAAGTATTCCAGCACCGACAGGCCCTCGCGGTACGAGGACTTGATCGGACGCGGGATGATCTCACCCTTAGGGTTGGCCACCAGGCCACGGATACCCGCGATCTGCCGGACCTGCATCCAGTTACCACGTGCGCCGGAGGACACCATGCGGTTGATCGTGTTCATCGGGGACAGGTTGTCACGCATCGCCTGGGCGATCTCGTTCGTTGCCTTGTTCCAGATTTCGATCAGTTCCTGGCGACGCTCGTCGTCGTCGATCAGGCCCTTGTCGTACTGGCCCTGGATCTTGGCGGCCATGGTCTCGTAACCGGCGAGGATCCGCGGTTTGTCCTTGGGCACCTCGATGTCGGAGATGGCGACAGTGACACCGGACCGGGTGGCCCAGTAGAAACCGGCATCCTTGAGGTTGTCCAGCGTTGCCGCCGTGACCACCTTCGGGTAGCGCTCGGCGAGATCGTTGACGATGGTGGACAGTTCGCCCTTGTCGGCAACGTTCTCAACCCACGGGTAGTCCGCGGGCAGGGTCTCGTTGAAGAGGACCTGGCCCAGGGAGGTCTGGACGAGCACGGTCTGACCCGGCTCGTAGCCTTCCGGAGCTTCCCAGCCGGCGTAAGGGACAAAGCCCTCAAGACGGATTTTGACCTGGGAGTTCAGGTGCAGCTCGTGCAGGTCGTACGCCATGATGGCTTCCGCGACGGAGGAGAAGATCCGGCCCTCGCCAGCTGAACCGACACGCTTGGTGGTCAGGTGGTAGAGGCCGATGATCATATCCTGCGAAGGCAGCGTCACCGGGCGGCCGTCAGACGGCTTCAGGATGTTGTTCGAGGACAGCATCAGGATGCGGGCCTCGGCCTGGGCTTCGGGGCTCAGCGGCAGGTGCACTGCCATCTGGTCGCCGTCGAAGTCGGCGTTGAAGGCGCCACAAACCAGCGGGTGGAGCTGGATTGCCTTACCTTCAACAAGCTGCGGTTCGAACGCCTGGATGCCGAGACGGTGCAGGGTAGGTGCACGGTTCAGCAGCACGGGGTGCTCGGTGATGATCTCTTCGAGGACATCCCAGACCTGCGGGCGGTAACGCTCAACCATCCGCTTGGCCGACTTGATGTTCTGGGCGTGGTTGAGGTCAACCAGGCGCTTCATCACGAACGGCTTGAAGAGCTCCAGCGCCATCTGCTTCGGCAGGCCACACTGGTGCAGCTTCAGCTGCGGGCCGACGACGATCACGGAACGGCCGGAGTAGTCAACGCGCTTACCCAGGAGGTTCTGGCGGAAACGACCCTGCTTGCCCTTGAGCATGTCGCTCAGGGACTTCAGCGGACGGTTGCCCGGTCCGGTGACCGGACGGCCGCGGCGGCCGTTGTCGAACAGGCTGTCAACGGCTTCCTGAAGCATGCGCTTCTCGTTGTTGACGATGATCTCCGGAGCACCGAGATCAAGCAGGCGCTTGAGGCGGTTGTTGCGGTTGATCACGCGGCGGTAGAGGTCGTTGAGGTCGGAGGTCGCGAAGCGGCCGCCGTCCAGCTGGACCATCGGGCGCAGTTCCGGCGGGATCACCGGGACGGCGTCCAGCACCATGCCGAGCGGGCTGTTGTTGGTCGTCAGGAACGCGTTGACCACCTTGAGCCGCTTCAGGGCGCGGGTCTTGCGCTGGCCCTTGCCGTTGGCAATGATGTCGCGGAGCATGTCCGACTCGGCCTGCATGTCGAAGTTCTCAAGACGCTTCTTGATCGCTTCGGCACCCATGGAGCCTTCGAAGTACATGCCGTAGCGGTCGCGCAGTTCGCGGTACAGGCCTTCATCGCCTTCAAGGTCAGCGACTTTAAGGTTCTTGAAGCGGTCCCAGACCTGCTCGAGGCGCTCGATTTCAGCATCCGCGCGCTTGCGGACGTTGGCCATCTGGCGGTCAGCGGAGTCGCGGGCCTTCTTCTTGTCGGCAGCCTTGGCGCCTTCGCCTTCGAGACGGGCAAGCTCGTTCTCAAGGTCGCGCGCGATCGTGGCGATGTCCGAGTCGCGGTTGTCGATCAGCTGCTTTTTCTCGATGTCGTGCTCAACCTGGAGGTTGGGCAGTTCTTCGTGGCGGCTGTCGGCGTCGACGCTCGTGATCATGTAGGCGGCGAAGTAGATGACCTTTTCAAGGTCCTTCGGCGCCAGGTCAAGGAGGTAGCCCAGGCGGGACGGAACACCCTTGAAGTACCAGATGTGCGTGACCGGCGCGGCCAGCTCGATGTGGCCCATGCGCTCACGGCGCACCTTTGCGCGGGTGACCTCAACGCCACACCGCTCGCAGATGATGCCCTTGAAGCGCACGCGCTTGTACTTACCGCAGTAGCACTCCCAGTCGCGGGACGGGCCGAAGATCTTCTCGCAGAAGAGGCCGTCCTTCTCAGGCTTGAGCGTGCGGTAGTTGATGGTTTCCGGCTTCTTAACCTCGCCGTAAGACCAGCCACGGATGTCTTCCGCGGTGGCGAGGCCGATCTGCATGAGGCCGAAGGAGGATTCGCTGGACATATGGTCCCTGTTCTCTCTTGTTCTCTAAATTCTGAAGTCTTGGGTTACGGGAAGAGGGAGGGGGTGCACGGGGAAAAGACAGCGCGGCGGGGCCGCTTGCTTTTCCCCGTACCCCACCTGCTAAACCTCTTCTACGGAACTGGGCTCTGCACGAGACAGATCGATGCCCAGTTCTTCCGCAGCCGTGAAGACTGCGTCATCAGAGTCACGCATTTCAATTGTGGTTCCGTCCGTGGAAAGAACTTCCACGTTCAGGCACAGCGACTGCATTTCCTTGATCAAGACCTTGAAGGACTCAGGAACGCCCGGCTCGGGGATGTTTTCGCCCTTGACGATGGCTTCGTAGACCTTCACGCGACCATGGATGTCATCCGACTTGATCGTGAGGAGCTCCTGGAGCGTGTAGGCGGCGCCGTAAGCTTCGAGCGCCCACACTTCCATTTCACCGAAGCGCTGGCCACCGAACTGTGCCTTACCACCCAGCGGCTGCTGCGTGATCATGGAGTACGGACCGGTGGAGCGCGCGTGGATCTTGTCGTCCACCAGGTGGTGGAGCTTCAGGATGTACATGTAGCCGACCGAGATCGGATCCGGGAACGGCTCGCCGGAGCGGCCGTCGAACAGCCGGGTCTTGCCTGAGGAGTTGATCAGGCGGACACCGTCGCGGGTGACGTTGGTGGAATCGAGGAGACCAGTGATTTCCTCTTCACGCGCACCGTCGAAGACCGGCGTTGCAACAGTGGTCGAGCCACTCTCGCGCGGCAGGTTCGGCAGCTGCTTGACCCACTCGGGCTCGCCCTCGATCTTCCAGCCGGTCTTGGCGACCCAGCCGAGGTGCGTTTCCAGCACCTGGCCGACGTTCATACGGCCCGGAACACCCAGCGGGTTCAGGACGATATCAACGGGGGTACCGTCGGCCATGAAGGGCATGTCCTCGATCGGAAGGATCTTGGAGATAACACCCTTGTTGCCGTGACGGCCGGCGAGCTTGTCGCCGTCGGTGATCTTGCGCTTGGCAGCGACGTAGACGCGGACCAGCTGGTTCACGCCCGGGGGCAGCTCGTCGTCGTTGTCGCGGTCGAAGACGCGGACACCGATGACGGTGCCGGACTCGCCGTGCGGAACCTTCAGGGAGGTGTCGCGCACTTCGCGGGACTTCTCACCGAAGATGGCGCGCAGCAGGCGCTCTTCCGGGGTCAGCTCGGTCTCGCCCTTGGGCGTGACCTTTCCGACCAGGATGTCGCCGGCTTCAACCTCGGCACCGATGTGGATGATGCCGCGCTCGTCCAGGCCTGCCAGGACTTCCTCGGACACGTTCGGGATGTCACGGGTGATTTCCTCGGCACCAAGCTTGGTGTCGCGGGCATCGATCTCGTGCTCCTCGATGTGGATGGAGGACAGAACGTCCTCGGCCACGATCCGCTGGGACAGGATGATGGCATCCTCGAAGTTGTGGCCTTCCCATGACATGAATGCCACGAGCAGGTTCTTTCCGAGGGCCAGTTCGCCCTGGTCCGTTGCCGGGCCGTCAGCGATGATGCCGCCGACCTCCAGGCGCTGGCCTTCGCTGACCAGAACCCGGTTGTTGTAGCAGTTGCCCTGGTTGGAGCGGGCGAACTTGTTGATGCGGTAGTTCGTTTCCGTGCCGTCATCGTTGAGCATGATGACGAGCTCGGCGGAAACCTCGGTGACCACACCGGCCTTCTTCGCGATGGTGACGTCACCGGCGTCGACGGCTGCGGCGCGTTCCATGCCGGTACCGACGAACGGTGCCTCGGACCGGACCAGCGGCACGGCCTGGCGCTGCATGTTGGCACCCATGAGTGCGCGGTTAGCATCGTCATGCTCGAGGAACGGGATCAGGGCGGTAGCCACGGACACCATCTGGCGCGGGGAAACGTCCATGAACTCGACCTCGCCGGCGGGAACGAGCACGGGCTCGCCTCCACCACCACGGGCGCGGACCAGGACGGTCTCTTCGGCGAACTTCTTGTTCGGATCGAGCGGGGCGTTGGCCTGTGCAATCAGGACCTCCGCCTCGTCGTCGGCCGTGAGGTACTGGACCTCATCGGAGACAACACCCTCCGCCACAAGGCGGTATGGGGTCTCGATGAAACCGAACGGGTTGATCCGTCCGTAGGAAGCCAGCGAACCGATCAGGCCAATGTTCGGGCCTTCAGGGGTTTCGATGGGGCACATACGTCCGTAGTGGGACGGGTGAACGTCTCGGACTTCCATGCCTGCACGGTCACGGGACAGACCGCCCGGGCCAAGCGCCGACAGACGGCGCTTGTGGGTCAGACCCGACAGCGGGTTGTTCTGGTCCATGAACTGGGACAGCTGGGACGTTCCGAAGAACTCCTTGATCGCTGCCACGACGGGGCGGATGTTGATCAGCGTCTGCGGCGTGATGGCCTCGACGTCCTGGGTCGTCATACGCTCGCGGACAACGCGCTCCATCCGGGACAGGCCGGTGCGGACCTGGTTCTCGATGAGCTCGCCGACGGCGCGGATGCGGCGGTTGCCGAAGTGGTCGATGTCATCGATTTCGACGCGCAGCTCGTGGTCCTGGCCGTCGCGCTTGCCTGTGAGGGTCTTCTCACCGGCGTGCAGGGCAACGAGGAACTTGATCATGGCGACGATGTCTTCAACGTGCAGGACAGACGCTTCCTTGTCACCAAGGGAGCGGTCGATGCCGAGCTTGCGGTTGATCTTGTAACGGCCAACCTTGGCCAGATCGTAGCGCTTGGAGTTGAAGTACAGGTTGTCCAGCAGGGACTGGGCAGCCTCGACCGTGGGCGGCTCGCCCGGTCGCAGCTTCCGGTAGATGTCCAGCAAGGCGTCTTCGCGGGTTTCGGTGGCGTCCTTCTCCAGCGTTGCGCGCATGGAGTCGTACTGGCCGAACTCTTCGAGGATCTGGCCTTCGGTCCAGCCGAGGGCCTTCAGCAACACCGTGACGGACTGCTTGCGCTTGCGGTCGAGGCGAACGCCGACCTGGTCGCGCTTGTCGATTTCGAGTTCGAACCAGGCGCCGCGGGACGGGATGATCTTCGCAGTGAAGATGTCCTTGTCGCTGGTCTTGTCGGCGGTGCGCTCAAAGTAGGCGCCCGGGGACCGGACCAGCTGCGAGACAACGACACGCTCGGTGCCGTTGACGACGAAGGTGCCCTTCTCGGTCATCAGCGGGAAGTCACCCATGAACACGGTCTGCTGCTTGATTTCGCCCGTGTTGTTGTTCATGAATTCGGCCTTGACGTACAGCGGAGCCGAGTACGTTGCGTCCCGGTCCTTGCACTCAGCCATCGTGTATTTCGGATCAGCGAACTCCGGCTCCGAGAAGCTCAGGGACATGGTGCCCTGGAAATCCTCGATCGGGGAGATCTCTTCGAAGATGTCGGACAGACCCGAGGAGGTGGCGACGCTGAGGTCGCCTTCTTCTACGGCCTTGGCTACGCGTGCCTGCCAGCGTTCGTTTCCGACCAGCCAGTCAAAGCTGTCCGTTTGCAGGGCAAGCAGATTCGGAACGTCAAGAGGTTCGTGAATCTTTGCGAATGAGAGCCGGCGGGTTGCACCGTCGGTGCTGTCGGCATTGATAGCGGTTGCAGCGTTGTTTACATTAGAGGTGCTCGAGGCGACCAAGAGGGATCCTTCCACAGACCTTCAGGCGTTTTCAGATCTCCCCCGTTATGCACCCTGCGGAGTGACTCCGCAGTGCTACCAATCCGGTTCCGCTATATGACCCGGGACCCGCGCTGGCCATGCTGGTGCCGTTGTTGACGGCACATTGATGGCCCAGCTGCCAGGCTAAGCCCACCGCTATATGAAGGCTGAAGGTAAACAGGGAAGACGCAAATATCTACGATACGGCAAAGCAACCTACTTGTCTACCCCACTTCGCCCGGGATTGCAAGCACCGGCCCCGGCGCCCGGACCGGGTCTAACGCCCGCGGATTGCGGCGCCGCCTGGGCGGCAGGGAGGGCGGCGGATGGCCCGGTGACTGGGGTCACGATAGCCTTGCTGTACATCGTTCAAGATCGGAAGAGAAAACCATGAGCAACTCTGCAGACAACAATGATGTTGTCATCCTCGCCGCCGCCCGCACGCCCCAGGGGCGCCTCAACGGCCAGCTCGCCAGTTTCACCGCCGTGGAGCTCGGCGCGCACGCCATCCGCGCGGCGCTGGCCGCCAGCGGAGTGAAGGCCGAGCAGGTGGACTCCGTGATCATGGGCCAGGTGCTGCAGGCCGGGGCCGGCCAGAACCCCGCCCGCCAGAGCGCCATCGGCGCCGGCATCGGTTGGAACGTTCCGACCGTGACGATCAACAAGGTCTGCCTGTCCGGGCTGACCGCGGTGATCGACGCGGCGCGGATGATCCGCAGCGGCGACGCCACCGTCGTCGTCGCCGGCGGCCAGGAGTCGATGACCCGCGCCCCGCACCTCCTCCCCGGCTCCCGGCAGGGCTGGACCTACGGTTCCATCCAGGCGCTCGACGTCGCGGCCCATGACGGCCTGACCGACGCCTTCGACGGGCAGTCCATGGGCCTGTCCACGGAGACCAAGAACCTCACTCTGGGCATCGACCGCACGTCCCAGGACGAGGTGGCGGCCGCGTCCCACCAGCGCGCCGCCCGTGCCGCCAAGGACGGGGTGTTCGACGGCGAGATCGCCCCGATCAGCGTGAAGCAGCGCAAGGGGGACCCGGTCGTGCTGGCCGCGGACGAGGGGATCCGGCCGGACACGACCGTCACGTCGCTGGCCGGGCTGCGGGCGGCGTTCGTCACGGACGGCACCATCACCGCCGGCAACTCCTCTCCCCTGTCCGACGGCGCCTCCGCCCTCGTGCTGTCCTCGCGGAAGTTCGCCGAGGACAACGGCCTGGACTACCTCGCCGTCGTCGGGAAACCCGGGCAGGTGGCCGGTCCGGACAACTCGCTGCACTCCCAGCCCGCCAACGCGATCAAGAGCGCACTGGACAAGGCCGGCTGGTCCGCTGCGGACCTGGACTTCATCGAGATCAACGAGGCGTTCGGCTCCGTCGCCGTCCAGTCGCTCAAGGACCTCGCCTACCCGCTGGAGAAGTGCAACATCCACGGCGGCGCCATCGCCATGGGCCACCCGATCGGCGCCTCGGGCGCCCGGCTTGCCCTGCACGCCGCGCACGAACTCAAGCGGCGCGGCGCGGGCAAGGCCGCGGTGTCCCTCTGCGGCGGCGGCGGCCAGGGCGAAGCGCTCCTGCTGTACCGCGACTGAGCGCCATGCCTGACCCCGTGATGCCCGGGCACGACCCGGCCGGTGATGGCACCGGTGGTGGAAGTGCCGGTGGCGGCGCCGCCGGTGGCGCCACCACCGGCCGGGAGCGGTTCCTGGCGGACGCCGCCGCACGGGGCCTCAGCGTCCAGCTCGTGGAGCGGCTGGCCGCGAACAGTCTGGAGGAGGCGGCCCGGATCCTGGGGATCGAGCCCGGGGATATCGTGAAGTCCCTGGTGGTCAAACACAAGGACGGCAGCTTCCTGTTCGCCCTGATTCCGGGCGACCGGCAGATTTCCTGGCCGAAACTCCGGGCCCTGATCGGGGTGAACAAGCTCTCCCTTCCGTCGGCGGACGTGGCCCTGGCCGCCACGGGCTATGAGCGCGGCACGATCACCCCGCTCGGCAGCACCGCGGCCTGGCCCGTGTACGCGGACCGGACCATCACCGGGCGCAGGATATCCATGGGTGCCGGGGAACACGGCTTCAGCGCCTTCGTCGACGCCGACGCCCTGACCGGCGCCCTCGCTGCCGTCGTCGCGGACATCTCCGAACCCAACTGACCCGCCGGGCCACCCGGGCCACCCGGCGCGACCATGTAGCCCGCCCGGGTTAACTCCTGCCCCGGGTTAACAAAGCAACGCGGGGTCAGTCCGCGCCCATCCGACCGCCTCGGATGGGCCGGAGGTGACCCCGCGTTGCTGTTGGCCTTAACGCAGGAAACCCCGCCCACCGGAGTGGACGGGGTTTCCCGGAGCGGAACGGGAACGCGTGGTTCCCGGACAGTTCCTGAAGCGGCGAGTTACTTGAGGGTAACGCGAGCGCCGGCTTCCTGGAGCTGTGCAACAGCCTTCTCGGCAGCTTCCTTGGTGACACCTTCGAGGATGGCCTTCGGAGCGCTGTCAACAACGTCCTTTGCTTCCTTGAGGCCCAGGGAAGTGATCGCGCGAACTTCCTTGATGACTGCAATCTTCTTGTCACCCGGGTGCTCCAGGATGACGTCGAATGCGGTCTGCTCTTCTTCTTCGGCGGGACCGGCAGCGGGGCCGGCAACTGCAACAGCAGCAGCCGTAACTTCGAAGGTCTCTTCGAAGAGCTTTACGAACTCAGAGAGCTCGATGATGGTCAGTTCCTTGAAAGCTGCAATGAGCTCTTCGTTGGTGAGCTTCGCCATGGTGTGGCGTCCTTCCTATAGTGGTGCTCGGCGGCCGGAGCCGTGCCTTCGCACCGGAGTCTGGTTTAGAGAGTTAGTTCTCTTCGGGGGCTGCGGCGTCGGCGGGAGCTTCAGCTGCAGCGTCAGCCGGAGCTTCGTCTGCTGCGTCGGCCGGAGCTTCGTCAGCGGCGGGCGCCTCGGCTTCAGCCGGAGCACCGTTCTCTTCTTCAAGCTTGAGGCGCAGCGCGTCGATGATGCGCACAGCCGCGGCGGCAGGAGCCTTGAGGATGCCTGCAACCTTGGCGAGCTGCAGCTCGCGGGACTCGAGGGCTGCCAGGGCAGCAACCTCGGTGGCGTTCAGTGCCTTGCCCTCGAAGTAACCGGTCTTGATAACCAGCTGCTTGTTGATCTTGGCAAAATCCGTCAGGCTCTTGGCAGCGGCAACTGCGTCACCCTTAATGAACGCGATTGCAGTGGGGCCGGCGAGCTGGCCGTCGAATGCTTCGACACCAGCTTCCTTGGCTGCAATAGCGGTCAGGGTGTTCTTGACGACCGAGAACTTGGTGTCCTGGCCGAGAGAGACACGCAGCTGCTTGAGCTGTGCAACGGTGAGCCCACGGTATTCGGTCAGGACAGCGGCGTTCGATTCCTTGAAATCGTTAGTGATCTCAGCTACTGCTGAAACCTTGCTAGGCGTTGCCATAACCCTCCTTCCGGGGATAGTGCCGGTGTTTCCCGGTCCCCGCTCAAAAGAGCTAAAAACAAAAAAACGCCCCGCGCAGATGCACGGGGCTTGTCTCGACGCAGTCCATGACTGCGGAGCTTTGCTTCGTTCACCTGCGCCGGCCGCCCTATGTTCAGGGTCCTTCGTCTGGAGATCCACTGGCTCTCCCGGCGCGACTGCAGAATTGAGTCTTGCTTGGGAGAGTGGATTTCCAACAACCGACGGTCTTTGGTCCCTCCAGCTTACGCGAGTCGGGGCGTGTGCTCCAAATCGGGCGCCCGGGGCACCGGTCAGCTGGTGCTGGGGCCGAAGTTGGGCAGCTCCTTTTGCCAGATCCCCGTCACGCCGGCGGTGGCGAACCCCAGTTGCTGGTTGACCTTGAGCAGGTACCGGTTTTCGGGGGCGTTCCAGGTGTAGAGCACCCGGGCATCCGGGAACTGCTCGGAGAGCCGCTCCATGTTCGCGACCTTGATCAGCAGGCCCAGCTTGTTGCCGCGGTGCTCCTGCAACACCACTGTGTCGTCCTGGAACACAACGTCGGGGCGCAACGCCAGGACGCTGATGGTCGTCAGGCCAACGAGTTCACCGCTGGTGATGTGCTCGACGGCTGTGACCACCGTCCGGCGGCCCTGCGCGATGGCGGCGTCTTCCGCTTCACGGAGGATGGCGCCGTCGAACACCATGTCCGTATCGTCGACGCCGGGCACGCCGTCTTCGCCCGCGCTGTTTTCCAGCGCCGCGACCGCCTCAAGCCACTGCTCCGGGCACCGGTCCGTCCAATGGTGCAGGCGGTAGCGGCCGCCGTTGGCTTCCTTCGCCTCGGTCTGTAGCTCCTCCACGAGCCCGCTGTCTAGCGGCAGCGCACAGGCACTGAACTGCTCGATGTGCTGGAGGGTGTAGCCGCTGTGGCGGGCGAACTCCACCTCCCGGCTGTTCACCGGCACGAAACCGAGCCCGGTGCCGGGGACCAGCTGGCCGGCCTCGCTGTCCCCCAGCGAGGAGCGCGGATGGTTCGTGTCGATCAGGATGGTGTGGCGGCCCTCGTCGCGGGCGAAGTGCTCCGCGGCCTCGAGCAGCTGCCGGCCCACGCCCCGGCCCTGGAACTCCGGCAGGATGTCCAGGGCGAATTCGGCCAGGTCAAGGTTCTCCGAGAGAGGCAACGCAATGTCTACGGTTCCGACGATTTCCCTGCCGATCCTGGCCACGAGAATCACCTGGCGCTCGTAGGGGTCCGCCAGTTCCAGCAGTTTCTCCTGCGGCGCGTAGGAGAGATCATCGCTGCCCCAGGTTTGCATGCGCACCTTGCGGCCCACTTCGACGGCGGCAATGAAGTCGGCGGCGTCCGGCCCGTCTAGCGAATCGGGGATCCACAGCTGTTCAATCCGTACGTCGTTCGCCATAACGGGCATCATCCCCAGCTGTTCTGCCATCTACGGGTACCGGATTCCTGCAATAAACAGGGCTCCACGGTCAGCATATGCCGGTTTGCGTCGGCGTTCCATCGTCCGATGTGCGCCGGACCCGCTCCGCCCCGCGGCCGGCGGCGTCGACGCTCCGCTGCCATTCGCCGTCGTAGCCGGCGGGGCGGAATCCGAGCGCCACGTTGATGGCGAGCATATGGTCGTTTTCCGCGGCGTTGAACGTGATGACGCGTTCCACCGCCGGGTACTCGGCGAGCAGGCGGCGGAGGTTGCGGATCTTGACGAGCATGCCCAGGCGGTGCCCCCGGTGGCGGGCGGCGACGAGGGTGTCGTCCTGGTTGGCCAGCCAGGGCTTCGCCGGCGAAAGCTGCAGGATGGAATAGGCGGCCAGCTCCCTGCTGCTCCGGTGCCGCGCTACCGCCACGAGCGGCACCAGGCCGGCGTGCCGCCAGGTGTCCTCCACGTGCCGGACCCGGGCCACGTCCCACTGCTCGGCATCAACGATTAGTTCTCCGGTTGGTGCATCCGTGCTCATCCGGGACATCAGGACCGCGAATTGCTCAGCGTGCCCGTCCGGGCAGCGTCCGCTCCAGGACAGCAGCTCGTACTCATCCCCCGCCCGGGCCACAGCCTGCCGGTCCAGGGCATCCCAGGACGCGGCACGAGCGGGAACATCCAGGGCGCTGAAACGCGAGACCTGCTCCAGCCGGTAGCCGGCCTTCAGCGCAAAGCGGACACCCCGCGCGTCGGCGGGAACCGCTCCGGTTCCGGTGGCCGGCCTCACGACGGTGTCCCGGCCGTCCGGGTCGAAGCCTGAAGGATGCTCCGTGTAGCTCTGGAGGATAGTGCGGCCCGCCGCGGCCGCCAGCCCTTCCGCGTGACGCAGCAGGGCCTGTCCGATCCCCCGGCCGCTGAACTCCTCGAGCACATCGACGTGGACCATAGCGCTGCGGAGGTTCTCCAGGACCCCGCAGCGGACCCACGACCGGGCAGCCATCCGTCCGGAATCAGGAGGCGTTCTATGCGGTACGGCTCGGCAGTCACCGGGACGGCGTAGCCGGTCCCCCGGAACGCAGAAAAGACCGCCCGCGGATGCGGGACGGCCGTTCCTGTTGCTGCTGTGAATCGGTGCAGCTTAGACCTCGGTCAGGACCTTGGTGACGTTGGGGTCAACCGAGATGCCCGGGCCGAAGGTGGTGGCGACGGTGGCCTTCTGGATGTAGCGGCCCTTGGAAGCGGACGGCTTGAGGCGCAGGACCTCTTCCAGAGCGGCTGCGTAGTTCTCGGCCAGCTTCAGCGCGTCGAAGGAAACCTTGCCGATGATGAAGTGCAGGTTCGAGTGCTTGTCGACGCGGAAGTCGATCTTGCCGCCCTTGATGTCGTTGACGGCCTTGGCGACGTCAGCGGTCACGGTGCCGGTCTTCGGGTTCGGCATCAGGTTACGCGGGCCCAGGACCTTGCCGAGGCGGCCAACCTTGCCCATGAGGTCAGGGGTGGCGACGGCGGCGTCGAAGTCGGTCCAGCCGGCTGCGATCTTTTCGATCAGGTCATCGGAACCAACGAAGTCGGCGCCGGCTGCGATTGCAGCCTCAGCCTTGTCGCCCGTTGCGAAAACGAGGACGCGGGCGGTCTTACCGGTGCCGTGCGGCAGGATAACGGTGCCGCGGACCATCTGGTCAGCCTTACGCGGGTCTACACCCAGGCGGAAAGCAACCTCAACGGTGGCGTCGAACTTGGACGGGTTGGTGTCCTTGGCCAGCGTCACTGCCTCGAACGGCGCGTAGAACTTCTCCGCGTCGATCTTGGCTGCGGCTGCCTCATATGCTTTGCTGCGCTTTGCCATGCTGCTTATTCTCCTTGTGCAGTTGTGGTCTGCGGACCGCGCTGGGCCCTGCCACAGTTGGAATTCCGAACGGTTTGTCCGGGTTCCCAACATCTCAATGTTTAGGTGGTGCCGGTTGCCCGGCGGGGAAGGCTATTAGCCTTCGACAGTGATACCCATGGAACGGGCGGTGCCGGCGATGATCTTCGCGGCGCCTTCCAGGCTGGTGGCGTTGAGGTCTTCCATCTTGGTGGTGGCGATCTCGTTGACCTGGGCCTGGGTCAGCTTTGCAACCTTGACGGTGTGCGGGGTGGGCGAACCCTTGGCAACGCCTGCAGCCTTCTTGATGAGCTCTGCAGCCGGCGGGGTCTTGGTGATGAACGTGAAGGAACGGTCCTCATAGACCGTGATTTCCACGGGGATAACGTTGCCGCGCTGGGCTTCCGTCGCAGCGTTGTACGCCTTGCAGAATTCCATGATGTTGACACCGTGCTGGCCAAGCGCAGGACCGATGGGCGGGGCCGGGTTAGCGGCACCTGCCTGGATCTGCAGCTTGATGAGGCCGGTGACCTTCTTCTTGGGAGCCAATGTAGGGTCCTTCTCTCAAATATTTCCTGGGACACAGGAGCGTGCCTCAGGTTGGTGGCCGCCATGGCGAGGCGGCCGGCCGCACCTGGCTGCTAAAGCGGGCAGCCCGGGGCGAATTCTGTGGGGAAAAGCTAGATCTTGCTGACCTGGTTGAAGGCCAGCGTGACCGGGGTCTCGCGTTCGAAGATGGAGACCAGCACCACGAGGGTCTGGGAATCCACCTTGATTTCGGAGATCGTGGCCGGAAGGGTCTCGAACGGACCTTCCTTGACGATGACGGACTCGCCAACTTCGAAGTCGACGTCGATCTGCGCGGCGGCGTGCTTGACCGGCTTGCCCTTCTCGGCCTGCTCTTCTTCGAAGACCGGGGCGAGCATGGAGAAGACCTCATCGAGGCGCAGCGGGACCGGATTGTGGGCATTGCCCACGAAGCCGGTGACGCCGGGGGTGTGGCGGACGGCGCCCCAGGATGCATCCGTCAGGTCCATGCGGACCAGGACGTAACCGGGGATGCGGACGCGGTTGATGACCTTGCGCTGAGCATTCTTGATCTCAACGACTTCCTCCATCGGAACCTGGATTTCGAAGATGTAATCTTCCATGTCCAGAGTCTGGATGCGGGTTTCCAGGTTGGCCTTGACGCGGTTCTCGTAGCCTGCGTAGGAGTGGATGACGTACCAGTCACCTTCCTGGCGGCGCAGCTTGGCCTTGAATTCGTCGGCCGGATCGACCTCGGCGGCGGCTGCAGCGGCGGCCAGTGCGTCTGCCGACTCGTCGTCGCCTTCTGCTGCTTCCTCGCCGGCTTCGGCGACTGTTCCTGCCTCGGCGTCTGCCTCGGCGGACTCGTCAGCGGCGGCCTCTGCCGTGTCTCCGGCCTCGTCAGCGACGTCGGTTTCGGGCGCAGCAGACACAGCCTCGGACGCTTCCCCGGTTTCCACCGCGGCGTCCTGGCTCTTATCCAGCTCAGTCTCAGTTACCTCGAGCTCCTGCTCAGACACTTGGTCTCCTGCTTCCTCATTGCCTAACATGCCTATTTAAATGACTCAATTCCGCACACCCCGCGGATCCCCCGGAATCCCGGTGGTTATCCACGCAGTCTGCGGACCGGTCGCCTTAGCTGTCCGTGGGGCCCGTGCCGCCGAAGACCCAGCCCACTCCGATCCCGAAGGCCAGATCGAGCAGGGTGACGATGAGCATCATGATGACCACGAACACCAGCACCACGAGGGTGTAGTTGATCAGTTCCTTGCGGGTCGGTGCAACGACCTTCTTCAGTTCGCCGATGACCTGGCGGACGAAGAGCGCGATTCGAGCGAAGAAACCTGCCTTGGGGGCGTTCTTGGCGGGGCGGCCACTGGAGCTGCTTGCAGCCGTTTCGGTCACCTGGTCCTCACTCATCCTCGCAATGTCGGATACCCGGCTCTGAACTGAACCATGGTTGCTGCGCTTGTTCCGGAGAACCCGGAACAGCTTGCGCAGGGCAGACAGGACTCGAACCTGCAACCTGCGGTTTTGGAGACCGCTGCGCTACCAATTGCGCCACTACCCTATGGAGCGAAAACCAGTTCCGGCCCTTTTGCCCCAGACTTCCCTGAGGCGCAGACCATCATCGTGTTTTCAACACCGGAGAACCAGTCTACGCAACAACTGCGCCTACGTCGAACCGGCCCGCCGGACCCTCCCGCCTCACCGGGAAAACAGAGAGACACCGAGACGATAAACCAGCTGCGAAAACATCCGACCAATATGCGGTCACATTTCCACGCCGGCACCGCGGACGATCCGGTGAACAGCATAGAGTAGGTTCCGTCGAATCCCACAAACAGCCGCCGAAGCTGCTAGCGAAGAATGGACCCGCGATGCCTGCCGCCCGCATTTCACAGCGTATTTCCGCCATAGCCGAATCCGCCACGTTAGCTGTTGATGCCAAAGCGAAGGCGCTGAAGGCGGCCGGCCGGCCGGTCATCGGCTTCGGCGCCGGCGAGCCGGACTTCCCGACCCCCGAATACATCGTGCAGGCGGCCATCGAAGCCGCCAGCCAGCCCAAATACCACCGCTATTCACCGGCGGGCGGGCTGCCGGAGCTGAAGCAGGCCATCGCGGCCAAGACACTCCGGGATTCCGGCTACAAGGCCGAGGCGGCCCAGGTGCTGGTCACCAACGGCGGCAAGCAGGCCGTGTACAACACTTTCGCGACACTGCTCGATCCGGGCGACGAGGTCATTGTCCCCACGCCGTTCTGGACCACCTACCCGGAGGCCATCCGGCTCGCGGGAGGCGTGCCGGTTGAGGTCTTCGCCGGGCCGGAGCAGGGATACCTGGTCACGGTGGATCAGCTTGAGGCCGCCCTCACGGACCGCACCAAGATCCTGCTCTTCGTCTCCCCCTCCAACCCCACGGGCGCCGTGTACTCACCGGAGCAGGTCAGGGAAATCGGCCAGTGGGCCGCGGCCAAGGGACTGTGGGTGGTCACGGATGAGATCTATGAGCACCTGACGTACGACGGCGTGCCCTTCACCTCGATTGCCACGGCCGTCCCCGAGTTGGGCGACAAGGTTGTCATCCTCAACGGTGTTGCCAAGACCTATGCCATGACCGGCTGGCGCGTGGGCTGGATGATCGGTCCGGCCGACGTCATCAAGGCCGCCACCAACCTGCAGTCGCACGCCACGTCCAACGTCTCGAACATCATGCAGGTCGCCGCCATCGCCGCAGTGTCCGGTCCGCTGACCGCCGTCGACGAGATGAAACTCGCCTTCGACCGCCGCCGCAAAGCCATCGTGGCCGGACTGAATGCCATCGAGGGCGTGGAATGCCCGACGCCGAAGGGCGCCTTCTACGTCTACGCGGACGTCCGTGCCCTGCTCGGCAGGGAGTTCCCGTCCGCGAAGGGTCCCGTCCGGCCGTCGACCTCGGCGGAGCTGGCCACCCTGATCCTGGATGAGGTCGAGGTGGCCGTGGTTCCGGGCGAGGCTTTTGGCCCCTCCGGCTACCTGCGCCTCTCCTACGCCCTGGGCGACGAGGACCTCGCCACCGGCGTCGCCCGGCTGCAGGACTTCCTCGGCAAGGCAAAATAGCGGCCTAAAACCCCCGATGCGCTATCACTTAGGGTCCTTATGCCAGCGCGATAAGGACCCTAAGTGGTAGCGCATCCTTGGCTAGAGGAGCCGGCGTTCGGCGGCCCAGCGGGTGAGTTCGTGCCGGCTGGAGAGCTGGAGTTTGCGCAGCACCGCCGAGACGTGGGTCTCCACGGTCTTGATCGAGATGAACAGCTCCTTGGCGACCTCCTTGTAGCTGTAGCCGCGGGCGATCAGCCGCATCACCTCGAGTTCGCGGGCGGAGAGCCGGTCCAGCTCGTCGTCGGCAATGTCCGCCGGGGCGGTCCCGAAGGCGTCCAGCACGAAGCCCGCCAGCCGGGGCGAGAAGACGGCGTCCCCGCCGGCGACGCGGCGGACGGCATCGGAAATTTCCGCTCCGGAAATGGTCTTGGTGACGTAGCCGCGGGCCCCGGACCGGATCACCGAGACGACGTCCTCGGCCGCGTCCGAGACGCTGAGGGCCAGGAACCGGGTGCTGCCCAGCAGGGGCGCGGAACCGGCCAGCACCTCCCGTCCGCCGCCGCCGAGCCCGCCGGGCAGGTGCACATCCAGGAGCACGACGTCGGGACGCACGGCGGCGATCACGGCGACGGCGTCCTCCACCGTTCCTGCCTCGCCCGCCACGACGATGTCCGGGTCCAGGTCCGCCTTCAGGCCGGACCGGAAGATGGCGTGGTCGTCGACGATCACTACGCGGATCCCCCGGGCCGGGCTCCCGGCTTCGGTGTTGCTCACAGTCTTGCCTCTCCGTTGCTGTTCGTGGCGGCAGTCCCGGCGGGTGCTCCCGCCGGCAGGGGCAGCCTGAGCCGCACCTCGGTGCCGTCCTGGGTGCTGTTGATGGTGGCGGTTCCGCCGTGCCGGTTCATCCGGCCCACGATCGACTCGCGGACCCCCAGCCGGTCGGCGGGAACGGCATCCGGATCGAAGCCCGGACCGCGGTCCTTGACGAAGACTTCCGCCGCGCCGTCAGTGACTTCCAAGTAGACCGACACGGCGCCCCCGCCGTGCCGGGCGGCATTCAGCATGGCCTCACGGGCGGCCTGGACGAGTGCCTCGTGGCGTTCGGTCATGGCGCAGTCGCCCACCGTGACGACCTCGACGGCATGGCCCAGGGAGTCTTCCACTTCCGCCGCCGCGGTTTTGATGCCCTCCGAGAGCTGACCGGCGTCCTTGCCCGGATCCCGGTACAGCCAGCCCCGGAGCTCACGCTCCTGGGCCCGGGCCAGGCGGATGACGTCGGACTCGCTGCCGGCGCGGCGCTGGATCAGTGCCAGCGTCTGCAGCACGGAGTCGTGCAGGTGGGCGGCGATCTCGGCGCGTTCGGTCGCGCGGACCCGGCCGGCCCGCTCCGCCTCGAGGTCGCGCCAGAATTTCAGCCCCCAGGGCAGGAGGACCAGGGCCACGCCGCCGAGCACGGCCACCGAAGACAGCAGGGCAAGCCAGGTCTGTTCCCAGGACCCGGAGCCGGACACCATGACCAGGACCCCGCTCACCACGAGGGCCAGCCCGGCCGCGAGGCGGGCCCAGCCGCCGGCCTGGTCCGCCTTGGTCTTGTCCACCAGGCCGGCCCGGCGGGTCTCGTCCAGCTGCATCCAGGCGATGGCCGCGCCGCCCAGGATGGCAGCAACCGGGATGAGGGTCCCGAGCGGCACATCCACGCCGAGCATGCGGGCGATCAGGATGCCGGCGGCCAGCAGCAGACCGGCCCCGAGCAGGATTTCCTTGCCGTAGCGCATGCCGGTGACGCTGCTCCACCAGGAATCGGCAGGAACTGCCGCTGCCGGTGCCCCTGCCGGTGCGACCGCCGGGGCAATCGGCGACGCCGGCTGTCGGGCATTGCGTTTTGCGCTTTCATCCGCAGTGGGAACCATGATCCAGAGCCAGGCGTAGAAGGCGACGCCGGCGCCCCCGGCGAGCGCGGCCACCGCCATCCCGAGGCGGACCATGCGCACCGGCCAGCCCAGGTGCCGGGCGAGGCCGGCACAGACCCCGGCAATCATCCGGTCGCTGCCGCGAACCAGCGGCGGGCGGGAAGCGGCGGTTGTCATGACTCAATCCAAACACGGATCAGGGTTCCCCGGACCTGTTTTCGGCCCCAACCGGGGGTGACTCAGGGACAGTTCAGGGTGTTCCCCAGTAGAGCGGATTCCCGGCGGACGGGAGGATCGGAGTATGAATCCGCACACTGAGCACCCCGATGAAGGCAACGACCCTTCAGGCGGTAACGCCGGACCCCCCGCAGGGACCAATACAGGGACAAATGCCGGCACAAATACAGGCACAAATACCGGGCAAACCGCGGCACGGCCGGCCGGTCAAACGGCCGACACTTCCGCCACCCTTCCGCTGGACACTTCCGCCACCCTGCCGCTGGACACTTCCGCGACTCTCCCCTTGGACTTTTCCGCAGGCGCCGGCGGCGCAGGGACGCTGCCGCCCCCGCCGCCCTACTACGGCCCGACACCCCCGGCGGCCGGCAGCCAGCCGGAGAGTTTCTTCGAATGGATCCGAAGCCAGGGCGTATACAGGGGACGCGAGCGCTGGGTCGGGGGCGTTGCCAGCGGCATCGCCCAGCGCCTCGGTGTCGACCCGCTGGTTGTCCGCGGCATCCTGATCGTCCTGGCAGTCTTTGCCGGCGTCGGCGTCCTCCTCTACGGCATCGCCTGGGCCCTCCTGCCCGAACCCGACGGCCGCATCCACGTCGAGGAGGCCGCCGCCGGCCGCTGGTCGTCCGGAATGACCGGTGCCCTGATCGCCACCATCCTCGGCTTCCCCAGCCTGGGCACCGGGGTTTGGGGCTGGGACCGCTATGGCTTCGGCCCCCTCCTCTGGACTGTCCTCTGGGTAGGTAGCGCCATCTACCTCGTCTACTACCTGACACAGCGCAACAAGTCCCGGAATGGAGTCACTCCGATGTCCTCGAGCCCCCGGGCCGGCGGCCCGGCAAGCCCCGGCTATCCGCCGAACCCGGCCAACCCGTCAACGCCGACGGCCCCGTTCGCCACCACCGGCCACGGCGCATCGGCCCCGCTGCCCCGCTACGGCGTGTCAACGGTGCCGGGCACGGGCTGGGGTACGCCTCCGCCCGCCGGTCCCACTCCTCCCTCCGGGGGCGGCTACCAGCCGGTGCCTGGCGGCGGGCCCGTCCCGCAGGCCAAGACCCGGAACTTCGGCCCCGGCGCCCCCGCCGTCGCGGTCACCGCGGGTCTGGCCCTGCTGGTGGGCGGCGGCCTCAAAGCCCTCGACCTGGCCAACGTGATCGACCTCGGCACCTCCAGCAATGCTGTCGTCTGGGCAAGCGCCGCGGTGGTCCTGGGCCTTGGCATCCTCGTCGCCGGCCTGCGGGGCCGCACCTCAGGCATTCTCGGATTCTTCGCCGTGGTCGCCTTGATCGTTGGCGGCATCTTCAACGTGCTTCCCAACGGCGACCGCTTCCGCCCGCAGAACGCCGACTGGTCACCGGTGAGTACCGAGCAGGCCCGGGCCGGTTTCGACATCACCGCGGGCACCGGGACCGTGGACCTGACGAGGCTCGCGATCAACCCGCCGCTGAGGACCGACCTGGTGGTCCCCATCGACGCGACCGCGAGCAACCTCACGGTGGTCATCCCGGACACGGTTCCGGTGCAGATCCGCGCCGATATGACCATGGGCAACCTCAATGAGGGCAGCCAGAGCCACGGGGGCATGACCAAACAGGTAAGCAATTACCACACCGGCAAGCCGGGAGAAATGCTGGTCGTGGAGATCAACGGCACTTTCAGCAACGTCACCATCAGGGAAGGGAACTGACATGAGCAGCCATGACGCACCGACCGGCCGCACGAACTACGGCAGCCCCGCCGCACCCCCGCGGTCCGATGCCCCGGAACCGGCGGAATCCCCGGCCCGCGTCGGCACCATTGTCTGGGGGCTGATCGTGGTGGCCCTCGCCGCCCTGATCATCGTCGCCCAGCTCGGCATCGTGGCGCTCAACGGCACCTATGTCGTGATCGGCCTGATGATTGGCGCCGGGGCGGCACTGGTGATCGGCGGGCTGCTCTCGGCACGCGGGCGTGACAAAGCAGCACGAACAAGGAAGTCTTGAGCCATGGAAAAGTTCTTTAGCACCGTCCGGGGCCTTGGCCTGAAACGTGGTCCGCAGCGCTGGTTGGGCGGTGTCTGCGGCGGGATCGCCGCCAAGCTGAACGTCGATGTTGCGTTCGTCCGCATCGCGTTCCTGCTCTTCGCCCTGCTGCCCGGACCGGCCTTCGTGCTGTACCTCGCGGCCTGGCTGCTCCTGCCGGACCAGCGGAACGCCATCGTCCTCGAGTCGTTCCTGGCGAAGCGCCTGAACCGGTCCTGAGGCCCGCTCCGCGAGGACCCGAGTGCCCCTGCCTCCGGCGGGGGCACTCGGGCGTTGTCATGGTTTGTGTCCTGCCGCACATGCGCCATTAGACTCTAGGTGAGCTCAGCGTGGTGCTCTGCCTGTAACCCCTCGAGCCAGGATTTGAGCCGAACATGAAAATTGGAATCCTCACCAGCGGCGGAGACTGCCCCGGACTGAACGCCGTCATCCGTGGCGCCGTCCTGAAGGGCATCGCCGTCCATGGCCACGAATTCGTGGGATTCCTGGACGGCTGGCGCGGCGTCGTCGAGGCCGACATCATCGACATCCCCCGCACCCTGGTCCGCGGCATCGCCAAGCAGGGCGGGACCATCCTGGGCACCTCGCGCACCAACCCGTTTGAGAACAACGGCGGGCCCGAGGTCATCAAGGCCAACATGGACCGGCTCGGCCTCGACGCCCTCATCGCCATCGGCGGCGAGGGCACCCTGGCCGCCGCCAAGCGGCTCACCGACGCCGGCCTGAAGATCGTCGGCGTCCCCAAGACGGTCGACAACGACCTCGACGCGACGGACTACACCTTCGGGTTCGACACCGCCGTCGAGATTGCCACCGAGGCGATCGACCGCCTGCGCACCACGGGAGAGTCCCACCACCGCTGCATGATCGCCGAGGTGATGGGCCGCCACGTGGGCTGGATCGCACTGCACGCCGGCATGGCCGCGGGCGCCCACGCCATCCTGATCCCGGAGCAGAAAGCCTCGATGGAGCAGATCGCCGAATGGGTCACCTCGGCCCGCGACCGCGGCCGCGCCCCGCTCCTCGTCGTCGCGGAGGGCTTCGTGCCGGACGACCAGGAAACACCGCACTCCGAACGCGGGCTGGACACCTTCGGCCGTCCGAGGCTGGGAGGGATCTCAGAACGGCTGGCCCCGGAACTGGAAGCCATGACCGGCATCGAAACCCGGGCGACCGTCCTGGGCCACATCCAGCGCGGCGGGGTCCCCACCGCGTTCGACCGCGTGCTGGCGACCCGCCTGGGCATGGCGGCCATTGACTCCGTCGTGGAACAACGCTGGGGCACCATGGTGTCCCTGAACGGCACCGACATCGTCCACGTGGGCTTCGACGCCGCGCTCGGCAACCTCAAGACCGTCCCGAAGCACCGCTACGACGAGGCCGCGGTCCTCTTCGGCTGAGCCCCCTAGGCCTCCGCACTGAGCCCGACGCGCCCGTGGGCGCCCATGGGCGCCCGTGGGTAGGGTGGAGGCATGACACTTGAGCCCGGTTCGGTCGACATCATCCAGCTCGCATGGGCCCGCCGCCTGGGGCTCGACGACGGCGCCTTCGCGGCCGCCGCGGGGGCCCGCATCACCCGCGCCGATGACACTGCCCGCGCCGTCGAGTTCGTCCGGCTGTTCGGCAACTCCGCCCTGGTCGGCCCGCAGTGGGTGCTGGACGCCGCCGTCGGGCTGTCCGACGAGGAACTCGCGCAGCATGTCACCCTGTTGACCATCACCCGGGACCACGGCGGCCACGGGCTCGGCGCCGCCGCGCTGTTCTTCGCGGACGACCTGCCCCTGCGGCAGCCGGCGGAGGAGCTGACCGTCTCGCAGGGCCATCCGGAAGCGATCGAGCTGGAAGCCGCCTGCCCGCCCGATGACGTCAACGAGGTGGGCCTCTCGGGACTTGAACACCGCTTCACCATCCTGCACGCGGAGGACGGCCGCAGGACCCCGGTGGCATGCGGGGCCTACACCGAGTGGGAGGGCCTCCTGGCGCAGGTGGGCGTGCTGGTGGCACCGGAATGGCGCCGCCAGGGACTCGGCTCCCTGGCAGCCTCGATTGCGGCCCACGAGGCACTCGCCTCCGGGCTGACGCTGCAGTGGCGCTCCGACGTCAGCAACAAGGGCTCGCTGGCCATTGCCCGCAGCCTGGGCTTCACCGCCGGCGGCATCCAGACCAGCGTCCTGCTGGGCTGAGCCGCAGGGCAGCCAGGCCCCGGCCCCCGCGGCCCGGACAGCGTCAGCGGACCGGTGCCCCGGAACCCTGGGCGCCGGCGGCCTTGGCCGCCGGCCCGGGGGCACGGTCCCAGCCCTGTATCGGCTGGGGCTTGGCGAAGAACAGCGCCACGGCCGCGCCGAGCAGGATGACCGCGGCGGGCAGCAGCATGGACTGGCCCATCGCCGTCGAGAAGCCCTCCTGGAGAGCCCCGGGCAGGGCGCCGCCAAAGGACATCGGGCTCGCCTCCCCGGCCCCGCCCGGGGCTGCCGGGAGTTCCGCCGCGAGCCGCGCCTGGATCAGCACTGCGATCGCGGCGCTGCCCAGGACGGCCCCGATCTGGCGGGTGGTGTTGTAGACCCCGGCGCCGGCTCCCGCCTGCCGGGGCGGCAGGTTCCGGGTCGCCGTGGTGCTCAGCGGCGCCCAGATGCCGGCGTTGGCGAAGCCAAGCACCGCGCTGGGCAGCAGGAACAGCCAGATCGGCGTGTCAGGGTGCATCAGGTAGGAGTTCCAAAACAGCGCCACGGACATCAGGACCAGGCCGGCCGCGGTGATGAACTTCGGGTTGACCCGGTCGATGATCTTGCCCACGACTGGGGCCAGCCCGCCGGAGATCAGGGCCATCGGCACCATCATCAGTGCGGACTGGGTCGGGGTCAGGCCCCGGACCACCTGGAAGTAGAAGATCAACGGCAGCGTGAACGCGGTGACGGTGAAGCCCACGGTGGTGATACCGATGTTGGCGAGGGAGAAGTTGCGGTCCTTGAAGAGGGACAGCGGCAGCAGCGGCTCGCCCTTGTTCACCTTCTGCCACACGATAAACACCACCAGTACGGCGATGCCGGAGATGATCAGCCCCCACACCGTGATGGGTCCGGTGATGGTTCCCCAGTCGTACGTCTCGCCCTCCTGGATGCCGAACACCAGCAGGAACAGCCCGACGGCGCTGAGCACCACCCCGGGGATGTCGAACTTGTGCGGGTGGGTGCTGAGCGTCGGCACGAAGCGCAGCGCGAGGACAAAGCCAACGATGCCCACGGGGACGTTAATGAAGAAGATCCATTCCCAGCCGAGTCCGTCCACCAGGACGCCGCCAAGGATCGGCCCCACCAGGGTGGCCATGCCGGCCGTCGCGCCCCAGATGCCCATCGCGGCGCCGCGCCGGTCCGGGGGGAAGATCCGGGTGATGACCGCCATGGTCTGGGGCGTCATCATCGCCGCGCCGAAGCCCTGGAGCACCCGGGCCATGATGAGCGTCTGGACGTCGCCGGAGAGCCCGCACCAGAGCGAGGCGATGGTGAAGACCACCAGACCGGACAGGTAGAGCTTCTTGGGGCCGAACCGGTCACCGAGCCGGCCGGTGATCAGCAGCGGCACGGCGTAGGCGAGGAGGTAGGCGCTGGTGACCCAGATCACCGAGTTGATGTCGGTATTGAGGCCTTCCATGATGCGGGGGTTGGCCACCGACACGATGGTGGTGTCGATCAGGATCATGAAGAAGCCGATCACCAGCGACCAGAGTGCCGGCCACGGCCTGGCGACGTTTTCCATGGGATTCCTTACCGATTGAAAGAATGGCGCTCGTAACTCTAGGGAGTTCGGCGCGGCCTAAGCCGCGGATGGGCTCAGCCCAGCAGGGCCAGGATGTCCTGGCGCTCGAACATCTGTGCGGCGTTGCGGGCGGAGGGAGTCCCGGCGTCGGGGTCCGCGCCGGCCTCCAGCAGCGCCTGTGCCACCTCCGTGTAGCCCTTGAACACGGCGCCGGCGAGCGGCGTCTGGCCGCGGTCGTTGGCGCTGTTGGCGTCGCCGCCGTGCTGCAGGATCAGCCGGACGGTGTCGGCGTGGCCGTGGTAGGCCGCGAGCATTAGCAGGGTGTCCCCCGCCTCGTTGGTGAGGGTGGCCGGGGCCCCGGCGGCGAGGTAGCCCGCGAGCAGCCCGGAGTCCCCCTGGCGGGCGGCGTCGAAGAGCTTGTGCGCCAGGGCCAGCGTCTCCTCGTCCGGCGCGGCGCTGTCCTGGGTCATCGGCTTCCCCGCAGGAAGCCGGTCTGGCGGCCCACGACCTGGCCGGCGTCGGGGGCCACAATGAGTTCCTGCGCCGCGGTGTAGGGCTCCTCGCCGTCGAGGACGGTCAGGACCTCCTCCGGCGCGACCGATCGCTTGACCACGGCCAGGGCCACCGGCCCCATCTCGTAGTGCTGCGCCACCGAGGTCACGGTGCCGACCTTCCGGGCCCCGGAGCGGACCTCGCTGCCGACGGCGGGCATGGTGTGCTGGGAGCCGTCGAGCTGCAGGAACACCAGCCGGCGCGGCGGGTGGCCCAGGTTGTGGACCCGGGCGACGGTTTCCTGGCCCTTGTAGCAGCCCTTGTTCAGGTGCACCGCGGTGCGGAGCAGGTCCAGTTCGTGCGGGATGGTCTTGTCGTCGGTTTCGGCACCCCAGCGCGGCCGCCAGGCTGCGATGCGCAGCGCCTCGGCGGCCCAGATTCCGGCGAGCGGGCGTTCGCCGACGGTGGCTTCCAGCTCCGCGGCCGGGACGAGGTATTCGAACCAGGGCCGTTCCAGCCCGGGGTGGGAGTCCTCCGCGACCACGGCGTAGGAGTAGCCGCCGGCGCCGACATGCGGCCAGGGGTCTTCCCAGACCAGCAGGCCGGACCATTCCGGCACCCGGTGCGTAGTTCCCAGCACGGCCCAGTCCGCCGAGGCGTCGGCAATCTCCACGCGGAGCATGAACTTCATCCTGTTGAGCCACTCGGCCAGCGGAGCGGCCTCGGCCGCCTCGACGATCAGCCAGGTGGTCGCGCCGTCGTCCACCACGCGGGCGTCGAATTCGATCCGGCCCTGCACACTGAGCAGCAGCAGCTCGCTGGACTGACCGGGGGCCAGGCCGGTGAGCTGCTGGGAGGACAGCGTGTTGAGCCAGCTCAGCCTGTCCGGCCCGGTGACGGTCACGACGCCGCGGTGGGACAGATCCACGACGGCGGTGCCGGCGGCCAGCGCCCGCTGTTCGCGCAGCGGTTCGCCGTAGTGGGAGGCGACGCCGGCGTCAGCGCCGCCGGCTTCGACGGCGCCGGGGCGCGCCAGCAGGGGGCTCTTGGTAGTCATATGAAGTAGAAGTCCTAACGGGCTAGCGGTATTCCGGATTCTCGAAGTCGAACCTTGTCCCGGTCTTCCAGGCCTCCGGCAGGTTGCCATAGGCAGGGATGCCGCCCGCGTCCTTGAGCATCCGGGCCAGGTGCAGCAGGTTCCACGTCATGAACGTGGTGTTGCGGTTGGTGAAGTCGCTTTCCGGACCGCCGGAGCCCTCGTCGAGGTAGCTCGGGCCCGGCCCGACGGCGCCGATCCAGCCGGCGTCGGCCTGCGGCGGAATGGTGAAGCCGATGTGCTGGAGGCTGTAGAGGACGTTCATGGCGCAGTGCTTGATGCCGTCCTCGTTGCCGGTGATGAGGCAGCCGCCGACCTTGGGGTAGAACGCCCACTGGCCCTTGTCGTTGAGCTCGCCGGAGTGCGCGTAAAGGCGTTCGATCAGTTTCTTGGTTTGCGAGGAGTTGTCGCCCAGCCAGATCGGCCCGGCCACGATGACGATGTCGGCGTCCCGCACGGCCGGATACAGCTCCGGCCATTCATCGCTCGCCCAGCCGTGCTCGCGCATGTCGGGGTAGACCCCGCTGGCGATGTCGTGGTCCACCGTCCGGATGACCCGGGTGCTGACGCCGTGTTTTTCCATGATCCGGCGGCTGACCTCGATCAGGCCGTGGGTGTTGGAGGTCTCCGGGGACTTCTTGAGGGTGCCGTTGAAATAGACGGCCTTGAGGTCGCTGAAATCGGCGGCCCTTTCAGGCACTCCGGGCGTGGCTGTTGTGGCATTCACTGTGGTACTCCCTGCGGTCGCTACGGACAAAGGAAAATCAGTGAGCCCCCACTACGGGCGGCTGGGCGGTGCGGCGTGCCGCCGCTCAGGTGACCTTGTGGAGGATGGCGGACGCGTGGGCTTCCAGGCCGCTGCCGCCGTCGGGAGCCTTGCCCGTGGCCACGTCCCAGCGCCAGAGCAGGTTGCCGTCCACGAGTCCGAAGATCCGGGTCGCGGCCGTGTACTCCTTGGAGTGGCTGCCGCGCATCACCATGTCGGTGCTGAGCTGGATCTGCGGGCCCTTGATCTGGCCATAGTACAGCTCAGAGATCCCGCCGGGGTGGGAGATCGAGACGGAGATGTCGAAGCCGCCGTCCTTATTGCGCAGGGCCTCGACTTCGTCGGCGCTCTTGAGCACGGGAACGATGTCCGCCGGGACCAGCCCGGGGCCGCCGTCTTCCTCGCGCTGCTTGCGCTCCAGGGCCCAGAAACCGGTTTCGACCGTCAACGGACGCAGCCTGGTGCCGTCGTCGTCGGTCAGCCAGCTCTCGGCCCGGTACTGCAGGTACGGCAGGCCGTTGTGCATGAATGAGACGTGTTGCAGGAAATGCCCGGAATCCTCTTCCCCGGCCCCCAGCCGGCCTTGGCCCTCCCACTCACCAATGAGCCAGGACAGCGGAACGATTTCCGGGGTCAGATCTGTAGGTATTTCAATCGGCACAGCAGCTACCTCTGGAAACGACGACGGCTAGGAAATTCTGGCTGTTACTTCTGGCCTTTGAACAGGCGGTACACCACAAAGCCGGCAAACCAGGCCATGGCCAGGCTGGCAACGCCAAGGAGGACAAGGAAGAAGATTTCAAATGCAAGTACGGACATGATGCCATCCTAGCGCCTTAGAAGATGAGTAGTTTGTCTATGAAGTACGCCAGCGAACCGACGGCGGACACCGGGCCCAGCCCGATTCCCAGCGCTGCCGGAAAGCTTAGCGATTCACCGCGGAGGATGACCAGCCTGCGGAAACTTACCAGCACGGCCCCAACCACCACCCCGGCGATCGCGGCCGGGATCACGGCGATGTCGGAGAAGACCAGGCCCGCGAGCGGTCCGGCCAGCCCGGCAGCGACGACGCCCAGCGGCGCCACCACACGGTCGGGCCAGCGGATCAGGCCCGCCAGCAGGGCGACCGCGGCGCTGATCGCGGCGACCAGGACCATCTCGCGGACGCCGTTGAAGCGGGAGCACGCGATCCACCCGGCGCCCAGGCAGGACAACAGAACGCCGGCGGAGGAACCGAGAATGGATTCCAGGCGCTGCGACTGGCCGGTGCCGCGGATCAGCTGCATCACGAAGATCGCCATCAACCCTGCCGCCATGAACGACGGCGTCCAGTCCAGGAAACCCGGGGCGGGCAGGTACGTTGCGGCGACGGCGGCGCCCACACCCGGCAGGCCGATCAGCACGGCGAGGGTTTTCCGGGCGGGGATGCCCAGGAAATGCGGCCAGCCGATTCCGACGGCGGCGGCGGTCAGCACCCCCACCGCCAGGAGTGCCTCCGGCGAAGCGTAGGACGCGCCGACGATCGCGGCGAGTCCGGCCAGGCCGATGACGCCGATGGACCAAGCCCTCACTTGTTACCAGACATGTGTATTTCCGTCATCCGTCTTCCGGCCATCGTTGCACTTTCGCTCACTGCGGACCCCACTTCGACCTGAACTTCCGTCATGGGGGCGGCAGGCCCCGACGGATCAATCCTGCCCTATGTGACCGTTTTGTGTCGCAAAAGAACCGGACGCAGGTGGCCTGGGCATGTCCGGCAAGGGGCCTTTGGGTATACTCAGACTCAGCTACAGACGCCCAACGATGCGCGGACACCCCTTGGAGGAAACATGTCGCACATCCTGTTACTGACGAACAGCACCGGCTCGTCGGTGGACGTCCTGCCCGCGCTGGAACTACTGAATCACCGGGTCCATATTCTCCCCGCCGAGCCGACCGCACTGCTGGAGACCGACCCCTGCGACATCGTCCTGCTGGACGCCCGCAAAGACCTCGTCGGCGCACGCTCCCTGACCCAGCTGCTGAAGGCCACCGGCTTGAGCGCCCCCCTCATGCTGATCCTGACCGAGGGCGGCATGGCCGCCGTGTCCTCGGCGTGGGCGGTCGACGACATCCTGCTGGAGTCCGCCGGACCTGCCGAGGTCGAGGCCCGCATCCGCCTGGGCGTCGCACGGGCCGTGCCGGACAAGGACGACGCCCCGACCGAGATCCGCGCCGCCGGCGTCGTCATCGATGAGGCCAGCTACACCGCCCGGGTCAACGGCGCCCCGCTGAACCTGACCTTCAAGGAATTCGAACTGCTCAAGTACCTGGCGCAGCACCCCGGCCGGGTCTTCACCCGCCAGCAGTTGCTGACCGAGGTCTGGGGCTACGACTACTACGGCGGCACCCGCACGGTGGACGTCCACGTCCGGCGCCTGCGGGCCAAACTCGGCGCCGACCACGAGAACCTGATCAGCACGGTCCGCAACGTGGGCTACCGCCTGACCCTGGTCCGGCATCCGGAGGAAGAGCTCACCGAGGTCTGACGGGCAGCGGCACCCCGGTGCCCCCTCCCGTCCAGCCCCAGATCAGTCCAGCCACCGATCAACTGCGGCAGGCATGCAGAAAGCCCCGGACATCAGTCCGGGGCTTTCCTTTTGCTGCAGTGGAGGACATACGGGTCGAACGTATCGAGGCCACCCCAGTGGTGGATCCCCCTCGTGTCGCGGCCAGCGGGACCCAGAAACAAGTTCTGGACCGAGCAGCCGGACGAGATATCGACTATACGTAACAGTTCCGGAAACCACAAAATCGGCCCCGCCCGCGCGGCACCGTATAGCCTTGCACCATGAGTCCTGCGCACCCTGAGAACTGGCCCGTCCTCGCCGCCCGGGGAGCCGCGGATCCGCAGCTCCTGAAGGACATCAAAGCCCTCGCGTCCGCCGCGGAGGAATCCGATGGCAATCCGCCGCTGTCCGAGCAGACGCTCGTGACGCTCCGGACCGCGGACGACGGCGGGTCCGCGGGCACCCCCGCGGTGCTGACCCTCGCCTTGTACTGCCCCGACGAGAGCTCCGACCCGGCGACGGCGCAGGATCTGGCCGGCGTCGCCGTCGTGATCGGGGAACCGGACGGCACGGGCGTGCTGGAAATTGCCGTGCACCCCAGCTACCGCAACCAGGGCGTGGCGACCCGGCTGGTCGGCGAACTCGAAGCCACCCGCGGCTTCGCCGGACTGAAGGCCTGGTCCCACGGCAACCACGAGGCCGCGGCCGACCTCGCCGCCCGCTACGGCTACGGCCCGGTCCGGGAGCTGTGGAAGATGCGGCTCGCTGGTTCGACGGCGGAGCTGCCCGACGTCCCGCTGCCCGACGGGGTGACGTTGCGCGCCTTTGTCCCGGGCCGGGATGAGGACCCCTGGCTCGCCGCTAACCGGGCCGCCTTCGCGCACCATGCCGAGCAGGGCAACATGTCCCGGACCGATCTGGACGCCCGGATGGCCGAGCCATGGTTCGATCCCGCCGGTTTCCTGCTCGCCGTCGATGCCTCGGACCGGATCCTCGGCTTCCACTGGACCAAGATCCACCCCCGGCACGGGGACCACCCGGCGATCGGCGAGGTGTACGTCGTGGGTGTCTCCCCCCAGGCGCAGGGCACCGGGCTGGGCAAGGCGCTGACCGTGGCCGGCATCCGGCACCTGCAGCGCCAGGGCCTGCACGCCGTCATGCTCTACGTCGATGCGGACAACGTCCCGGCCGTCTCGCTCTACCGGAAGCTGGGCTTCACCCGCTGGGACGTCGACGTCATGTATGCCCCGCTGGCGGGCCCTTAATCCAATCGGCGGACATCTTGTCTCCGGGCGGGGAAATCTGCACTCCGCTAAAGCGGATCGCTGGATGATTGCTTGTAAGGTTGAAGCTAACTCGAGCCAGCATTAGGAGAGACCATGCAACGGGATTCTGCCCGGACCGCCACGTCTGAGGCCGCCACGTCGGACAAAAAAGTCCGACCCGCGCGCGCACAGTTCGGCTCCTCCGAAGTTCCTGCCTCACGTGCCACCCAGGACCGGATCGACATTCCGGAATTCGCGCCCAACCTGGAGCCGGAGGGCGACTTCAGCCCGGACCGCTTCCTGGACCGCGAACTGAGCTGGCTCTCCTTCAACGCCCGCGTGCTGGAACTCGCCGAGGACCCGGACCTGCACCTGCTGGAACGTGTCAGCTTCCTGTCCATCTTTGCGTCCAACCTGGACGAGTTCTTTATGGTCCGCGTCGCCGGGCTGAAGCGCCGGATCGCCACCGGACTGGCCGTCCCCTCCCCCGCCGGGCTCAGCCCGGTGCAGGTCCTGGAGCAGATCGGCGACGAGGCCCACCGGCTGCAGCAGCGCCACGCCCGCGTCTACGCCGAGCAGATCCGCCCGGCCCTGGCCTACGAGCACATCCACCTCATGCACTGGGACGAACTCGATTCCCAGGCAAAGGACCAGCTCAGCGCCATGTTCGCGGAAAAGGTCTTCCCGATCCTGACCCCGCTGGCTGTGGACCCGGCCCACCCGTTCCCTTACATCTCGGGGCTCTCCCTGAACCTCGCCGTCGTCGTCCGCAACCCGATCAGCGACAAGGAGCTCTTCGCCCGCCTCAAGGTCCCGGACCAGCTCCCCCGGCTGATCTCGGTCGACGGCCCGCGCGCCGGCTCCGTGCCGGGCCGCGTGGCACGCTTCATCGCCCTCGAGGAAGTCATCGCCGTCCACCTGGACCAGCTCTTCGCCGGGATGGAGGTGCTGGAGCACCACACCTTCCGCGTCACCCGCAACGAGGACCTCGAGGTCGAAGAGGACGACGCCGAGAACCTGCTGCAGGCCCTCGAGAAGGAACTGCTGCGCCGCCGCTTCGGCCCGCCGGTCCGGCTCGAGGTCACGAATGACATCAACCCGAACATCCGGGCGCTGCTGATCCGAGAGCTCGGCGTCGAGGAATCCGAGGTCTACTCGGTCCCGGCACCGCTGGATCTGCGGGGGCTCTCCGTCATCGCCGGGATCGACCGGGCCGACCTGCATTACCCCAAGCACGTCCCGCACACCTCCCGGCACCTCAACGAGTCAGAAACGTCCAAGGCGGCGAATGTCTTTGCGGCCATGCGGCGCCGGGACATCCTGCTGCACCACCCCTATGACTCGTTCTCCACCTCGGTGCAGGCGTTCCTGGAGCAGGCGGCCTCAGACCCGAAGGTCCAGGCCATCAAGCAGACGCTGTACCGCACCTCGGGCGACTCCCCGATCGTCGACGCCCTGATCGACGCCGCCGAGGCCGGCAAGCAGGTCCTGGCCCTGGTCGAAATCAAGGCCCGCTTCGATGAGCAGGCCAACATCTCCTGGGCCCGGAAGCTGGAGCAGGCCGGCGTCCACGTGGTCTACGGCATCGTGGGCCTCAAGACACACTGCAAGCTCTCCCTCGTGGTGCGCCAGGAAGTGGACGGCCTGCGCCGTTACTGCCACATCGGCACCGGCAACTACCACCCACGCACGGCCCGCTACTACGAGGACCTGGGCCTGCTCACGGCCAACGAGCAGGTAGGCGAGGACCTCTCCAGGCTCTTCAACCAGCTCTCCGGCTACGCCCCGAAGTCGACCTTCAAGCGGCTCCTGGTGGCGCCCCGCTCGGTGCGGTCGGGACTCATCGACCGGATCGAAACCGAGATCCGGAACGCCCGTGCAGGCCTCACCGCCCGGGTCCAGATCAAGGTCAACTCGATGGTGGACGAAGCCATCATCGATTCCCTCTACCGTGCGTCCCAGGCCGGCGTTCCCGTGGACATCATCGTCCGCGGCATCTGCTCCCTGCGCCCGGGCGTGCCCGGGCTCAGCGAGAACATCACGGTGCGCTCCGTGCTGGGCCGGTTCCTGGAGCACTCCCGCGTCTTCGCCTTCGCCAACGCCGGGGACCCGGTGGTGTACATCGGTTCGGCGGATATGATGCACCGCAACCTGGACCGCCGGGTGGAGGCCCTCGTCCAGCTCACCAGCGGGGACGACACGACGTATGTGATGGACCTGCTGCGCCGCTATATGGATCCGGGCACCGCCAGCTGGCACCTGGACAACCAGGCGGTATGGACCCGCCACCACGTCGCCGAAGACGGGCAGGAGCTCGAGGACATCCAGTCCTGGCTGCTCAACTCCCGCTCGCGGCAGCGATCCGCCGGTCTGCGGTAGGGGCTCTGGCATTGAGTAGCGATTCACTGGTTGCCGACCAGACAGACCACGCCGGCGAAGCCGTCGTGGTGGTGGCCGCCGGGGCCGTGCCGTGGCGCGTTGCCCCGGGCGACAAGGAACAGATCGAGGTCCTGCTGATCCACCGCCCGCGGTATGACGACTGGTCCTGGCCCAAGGGCAAGATCGACCCCGGCGAGACGGTGCCCGAATGTGCCGCCCGCGAGGTCGCAGAGGAAATCGGGCTGACGGCGCCCCTGGGCATCCCGCTGCCGGCCATCCATTACCGCGTCCCCGTCGGGCTAAAGGTCGTCCATTACTGGGCGGTCGACGTCGACGGGGCCGCCCTCCTGCCCGACGGCAAGGAAGTGGACAGCGTCATGTGGTGCTCGCCGGAGAAGGCCGAGCGCCTGCTCACCAACCCCAGCGACGTGGTCCCGCTGGAGCACCTGGCGGCCGCCCACGCCCGCGGCGAACTGAAGACATGGCCGCTCGTGATCGTCCGCCATGCCAAGGCCAAGCCGCGTTCCTCCTGGTCCAAGGCAGAAGGGGACCGGCCCCTGGCTGTCACCGGGTTGCGGCAGGCGCAAGCAGTGGGGCGGCTGCTGCAGGCCTGGAAGCCCATGCGCATCGTTTCCAGCCCGTGGCTGAGGTGTGTTGCCACCATCGCCCCGTACGCCAAGGCATCCGATGCAAAGGTGAAGCTGAATGAAGCCCTCACCGAGCACCGGCACGGCCGCCACCCGCACAAGACGGCCGCCGCCGTCGAGGGCCTCTTCGACAAGCAGCGGGCCGTGGCGCTGTGCACGCACCGCCCGGCCCTCCCCACCGTGTTCGCCCAGCTCGGCAAGCACATGGGGTCCCGGCTGCGGGCCCTGCTCCCTGACTCCGACCCGTTCCTTGCCCCCGGTGAGATCGTCGTGTGCCATGTGGCGCACCACAGCAAGAACAAGGTGGTCGCGGTCGAGCGCTTCAGGCCCTTCGACGACTGAGCCGCGCCCAGCCAGCAAGACGGATAAGGAGCGGCCGCCACTTCTCAGTAGACTGGGACCGTGAGCATTCCAACGCCCTATGAAGACCTGCTGCGCGACGTCCTGGACCACGGCACGCACAAATCAGACCGGACCGGGACGGGGACCCTGAGTGTGTTCGGCCGCCAGCTGCGGTTCGATCTCAGCAAGAGCTTCCCCCTGGTCACCACCAAACGCGTGCACTTCAAGTCCGTCGCCGTGGAGCTGCTCTGGTTCCTCCGCGGGGACACGAACGTGAAATGGATGCAGGACCAGGGTGTCACCATCTGGAACGAATGGGCCGACGCCGACGGCGAACTTGGCCCGGTCTACGGCGTCCAGTGGCGCTCCTGGCCGACCCCCGACGGCGGCCACATCGACCAGATCGCCGAGCTGATCGATAACCTCAAGAGCAACCCGGACTCCCGCCGGCACATCGTCTCGGCCTGGAACGTCGCCGAGCTCAAGGACATGGCCCTGCCGCCGTGCCATGCGTTCTTCCAGTTCTACGTGGCCGACGGCAAGCTCTCCTGCCAGCTCTACCAGCGTTCCGCGGACACCTTCCTGGGCGTGCCGTTCAACATCGCCTCCTACGCCCTGCTGACCTGCATGGTCGCCCAGCAGACCGGCCTGGAACCGGGCGAATTCGTCTGGACCGGCGGCGATGTCCACATTTATGACAACCACATGGACCAGGTCCTCAAACAGCTCGCCCGCGAGCCCTACGAGTACCCGCAGCTGAGGATCACCCGCAAGCCTGCCTCCATCTTCGACTACACCCTCGATGACTTCGAGGTGGTCGGATACCAGCACCACCCGACGATTAAGGCCCCAATAGCCGTATGAGCAACGACGACCTCCAGGGCGCACAGCCCGCCGACTTCTCCGACACGCTCGACACCCTGACCGGGCTCGGCGTCGTCTGGGCCCAGACCAGCACCGGTGTCATCGGCAAGGACGGCGGGATGCCGTGGCGCCTGCCCGAGGACATGCGCCACTTCACCCGGCTCACCACAGGCCACCCGGTGATCATGGGCCGCAGGACCTGGGAATCCTTCCCCGACCAGTACCGCCCCCTGCCCGGACGGACGAACATCGTCATCACCCGGCAGGAGGAGTGGGGCGGGACACCGGCGGCGGAAGGCGCCATCGCGGTCAAGTCCCTGGACGACGCGCTGCTGGAGTCCCAGTTCGCGCCGGGCAACGAAATGGTCTGGATCATCGGCGGCGGCAACATCTATGCGCAGTCCATGGACCTCGCCAACGTCGCCGTGATCACCACGATCGACGCCACGACGGAGGGCGACACTTTCGCCCCGGACCTGGGCTACGACTGGACCATGGGCGCGAGCCTGCCGGCGGACGGCTGGCAAACCGCCGACGACGGCACCCGCTACCGCGTCAACGTGTGGCGCCGGACGGAGGGCTAGAAGAATGCTTCAGAAACCCGAAACCCTATTTGTCCTTGGCTACATGCTGCTTCCGCTGCTGGCGCTGCTGTCCGCGATCGTGGGGCTGACCATGATCCTGGGCGGCAACAAGATCGTCGGCGCCATCGTGCTCGTGGTCGTCACCCAGGCCTGTGCCTTCGGGTCCTTCTACGCCCTCCGGAAGCGGAAGCACGCGCTGCTCACGGAGCACCGCGGCGAATAGCCGACGCTGCGCCTGCCCTGGACCGGGGGCGGATGGGGAGATCGACCCATCGCGGGCTTTAGCGGTTGCGGCTAGATTGGTGGCCGTTCGGCATTTACGCCGGAATGCACGAGGTCAGCGCCGCAGCCGGTTAGGCTGATGCACGTACAAGGGGGATTGCCGCTATGGCAGGAAATTTGTGGGGCGCCGACGTCGCCCAGCTGCGCACACTCGCGCAACAGTTCGGCAAGACGTCCGAGACGCTGCTGCAGCAGTCGACCACGCTGACGTCGGCGATCAACAACAACGCGTCCTGGAAGGGTGCCGACGGCGCCCGCTTCACATCCGAGTGGAACAGCAGCCACCGCGCCCTGATCCAGAAGACCGCGCATGCGCTCAAAGCCGAATCCAAACGGCTGATGACCCACGCCGACCAGCAGGAGAAGGCCAGCAACAACGCCTCCGGTTCGGGCAGTCCCGGAGGTCCCGGAGCGCCGGGTACTCCGGGGGGACCGGGCGGACAGGGCACCCGCAACGGCCCCTGGGGTCCGGACTGGCTGGCCGGCACGGACTCCCCGTTCCGCGGCGGCTGGGACATCTACAACCTGGTCAAGGCGCTGCCCAATCTCCGTTCCGGGCTGTTCGACATCGGCGCAATGCTGCATAAGTCCAGAATTGGCGCCTTCCTAGACGCCAGCGCCTGGCGCAGCTTTCAGAACTCCAACGAGTTCAGCAAGTTCTTCAACGTCTCGAACCAGTTGTTCGAGGGAAAATGGCATGAAGCCTTCAACCTCACCGAGGGCACCAAGGCATTCCAGGCCTTCGACGGCCTCGGCAAGGGTTTGGGCGTCCTCGGCGTGGGACTGGACAGCCTGGATGCCGTCAACGCGGCCAAAGACGGCGAATACGGTTCAGCTGCCTACTCCGGGGCCAAGGCGCTGATCGGTGCCGGCTCGTTCCTGCCGCCGCCCGCCGGGACGGTCTGCATGGTCGCCAGCGCCGGACTGGCCATATATGACAACGTCCCGGTCGTCCACGACGCGGTGAACTATGTCGGTGGCCAAATCGCCGACGGCGCCGGCGCCGTGGCCGATTCCGTGAGCGACAGCGCCGAAGCCGTGGCCGACACCGTGAGCGACAGCGCCGAGGCTGTCGGCGATTTCTTTGGCTTCTAACAACGAGGAGATTCACAACGTGACTGAGACAAGCACTGCCCCCGCTCCCGGGCAGGAGGTCTACCCGGACGCCATCGGCTTCGGCTTCGCCGAACTGATTGCCCTGCTGAACCTGCAGCACGGGCCGGCGGCTACCGCCAGCGCCGAAGCCCTCCGCGTCGCCGGGGAACTCAAGGATCCAATGATCCTTTCAGCTGGCGCCTCCTCACTGGTGGCCCGCGGAGCGGCCACCGTGGAGTCCGACGGAACGCTGTCCGTCAGCGGCCCGGTCGCTGCCGTGACCCGGGCCCTGACCTCGGCCGATCGCCGCATGCAGATCACGTTGTTGACGCCGGAATCCGCAGACAGCGTCCTCACGGTGGAATCGCCGGATTTCCGGATCCTGCTGCAGCCCCGCGCCTACCTGAGCTGGTTCGCGATGGCGCAGGACCCGGAAATATCCGCCGCTGAGGCCAACTTCTTCATCATGCGCAAGCACCTGGAAGACCACCCCGACGGCGGGGCCACCCTCAAGCGCCTCGAAGACCCGGACGGCGGGCAGTTGCTGCTCAAGCGCGCCGGCGGCACGTGGAGCGTCGGCTACAGCGGCCCGGGCACCGGCGCGATCCAGGAGATCTCCGGACTCGCCGACGACCAGGTGCTCGACCGCATCCGCTCAATCCGGAAAGACTGAACACGATGGACAATGACGCAGCCCGCCGCAGCGAGGACGAACAGACCCGGGCCCAGCACGAACAGGCGGTGGCCGCCGGTGAGAAGCGCCTCCTGACCCGGACCGTCGACGGCGGCCGGCTGCACAGCTACGCCGCGGATGAGATCGGCTTTGCCCGGGCCGGCTCGGGACCGATCGTCACCACCGCACCGGGAATGCTGCTGCTCGGCCTCTTTTTCGCCGCGGTAACGGCATTCTCGATCTTCCTGATCGCCGCTCCCGCGGCCAACGGCCAGGACCCGCTGTGGGGAGCCCTCGTGCTGACCATCGGCGGGATCGCCGGCCTGGTCTACGCCGTGCGGCTGGCGCGGTCCGAGTTCCGGGCGCGACGGATCCGCCGTGAACGCGGCGTTCCGGCTCCCAGCCCGCGGCAACTGAACTGAGCGGCGACGTAACCGTCTGCGCTCCGGAGCCAGCAAAGTCTAAACTGGGCCCATGACTACAGCAGCTACTCCGTCCGTTGGACTGGTCGGTTGGCGTGGCATGGTCGGCTCCGTCCTGATGCAGCGCATGCAGGCCGAGGGCGACTTCGCCACCATCAACCCGGTATTTTTCTCCACCTCGAACGCAGGAGGTGCCGCCCCGGCGTTCGCTGCAGGGGCGGGCAGGCTCGAGGACGCGTTCGACGTCGAGACGCTCGCGAAGCTGCCGGTCATCGTCACCGCCCAGGGCGGGGACTACACCAAACGGGTCCACGGCGAGCTGCGCAGCCGCGGCTGGGACGGCCTCTGGATCGACGCCGCGTCGACCCTGCGGATGAATGACGATTCGATCATCGTGCTGGACCCGATCAACCGCGACGTGATCGACAAGGGCCTGGCCAACGGCACCAAGGATTTCATCGGCGGCAACTGCACCGTCTCCTGCATGCTGATGGGCCTGGGCGGGCTGTTCAAGAACGGCCTCGTCGAATGGGGCACCTCGATGACCTACCAGGCGGCCTCCGGCGGCGGCGCCCGGCACATGCGCGAACTGCTGAGCCAGTTCGGGACGCTCAACGCCCAGGTCAGCACGGAACTGGACGACCCGGCGTCGGCCATCCTGGAAATCGACCGCAAGGTCCTGGCCCACCAACGCGCCGACATCGACGCCACCCAGTTCGGCGTGCCGCTGGCCGGGTCGCTGATCCCCTGGATCGACGCGGACCTCGGCAACGGCCAGTCCAAGGAGGAATGGAAGGCCGGGGTGGAGACCAACAAGATCCTCGGCACCTCCGGTGATGAGCACATCATCATGGACGGGCTGTGTATCCGGATCGGCGCCATGCGGTCCCACTCCCAGGCGCTCACGCTCAAGCTCCGCGAGGACCTCTCCGTCGCCGAGATCGAGAAGCTGCTGGACGCGGACAACGAGTGGGCCACGGTGGTGCCCAACACCAAGGAGGACTCCATGGCGAACCTCACGCCGGTGGCGGCCTCCGGCACCCTGGACATCCCGGTCGGGCGTATCCGCAAGCTGGAGATGGGGCCGGAGTACATCAGCGCCTTCACCGTGGGCGACCAGCTCCTGTGGGGTGCGGCCGAACCGCTGCGCCGGATGCTCAACATCGCCACCGGGAACCTTTAGGGAACCACACGGGGCTTCACCGCCCCCGTTCAGGTGCCGATAAATCGCCGGTACTTGGCGGCCTGCAGCTCAAAGGATCTTTGCGCGGCAGGCCTTAGCCCGTTAACCTCGTCGAAGGGCTCAGGCACCACCAGCGCGGACTTACCGCTGCGCGAGGCCTCCCAGGTGCCCACGATTTGGCCGCCGGCAACAATCGTTTTCCGGAAGAACCCGTTGCCGGCGGGGACGATCTTGTCCGCATGCTCCGGCGGCAGCACAAGCGACCGGTCAGTGTAGCCGAGCAGGAACTCATCGAAGCCGGGCAGTGCCAGCACCAGGCGCCCCGCGGGGACGCCCTCGTCGAGCAGCGCCGCCGTCTCCGGGGACATCCAGTAGCTGGTCCGCTCGAACGTCAGTTCAGCCAGCTGGTCCTTCACCCGGGCCAGGGCCGTGCGGACCTCCGTCAGGGGAATGCCGGACCACCAGGAAAAGTCACGCTCCGTCGCGGGCCCGTGGCTGCGCAAATACCGCAGCAGCCATTCGGCGGTGCCCTCCGCACGGTCCAGGATCCGCGACCCCGTGATCCAGTCGTCGAAGGCCACCACGAGCTGCTGGTTGCCGGCCAGCGGGCCCTGCACCAGCAGACCCCGCTGGCACAGGACCCCCAGCAGGTGGATGCCGCGCTGGCCCGCCGCGGACTGGCCGGCCCGTTCGAAGGCTTGGAACAGCTCCGCCCGGCTGGCCGCTGCCCCGCCCGCGACCAGCTGCAGCGCGGTTCCCGCTGCGGCGTCGACGTCCGCGGGAGTGATGCCAAGTTCCCGGTGGCGGCCGGCCAGGCCCCGGATCAGCCGATCGGAGGTGATGGCCAGCATCCATTTGAGGTCTTCGGGTGCCAGCAGGTGCAGCGTGCCGCGCATCGGCCAGGAGCGGACGATTTCCCCGCGGTCAATGGCGCTGCGGACATCGCCGACGCGGGATCCCGGCACCCGCTGGCCGACAGCCCAGAGGGCCGACGGCAGATCCTGCGCCTGCATCGCCGTCATCCAGCGCACAGCCGCCGGGACGCTGCCGAATCCGGCCCCGGCCAGCCCCTGCGAGACCAGCCGCAGCCGGCCCAGGATCCCCCGGCTGAGCCGGGCACGCGCCGTTGCTGCCATGCACCCATGCTAGAACTCCTGGCGGGTCGTTCCCAGCCGCCGTCCAGCCGGACTCCCTACCCTTGATGGATGACCTTGAGTGAGATGTGGCCGCAGCTGCGGCCGCTGAGCCGGAGACTGGCCCTGCTGGGCTGGGCCTCCAGCGCCGCCGGCATGGGCGCCGGGCTCGCCGTCGCCATTGCCAGCGGGACGCGGCTGTCGCCCATGATGAGCACCCTGCAACTCGTGGCGGTGGCGTCGATGGCCGTGGCGATGACCAGTTTCGTCGCGGCCACCTCGGTGCAGCCGCGTCCTCCAGTGCGGGGCGCCGCTGACGCACCTGAGGCGCCAGACCGCCGGGATCCCGGGGAGTTCCCGGACACCGTGCAGAGTTTCCTGCTCGGCTCCGTCGCCCTGCTGGCCGGGGCGGTCGTCTTCGCCCTCGCCGGCCTGGTGCTCCGCAGCGGACCCAGCGCCCAGTCCGTGGCGTTTTGCCAGGTCTTCTTCCTGGGCGCCGCCGCGTCCGGCTTCACGTTTATGCTCTTCAGCAGGGTCGTTGGACACCGCGGCGGGAACTGACCCGCCGTTCCCTAGAGCTCGACGCCGATCAGCAACGGTTCCGGGTGCAGTTCAATCCCGAAGCGTTCGACGACGCCGCGGCGCACCTCCCGCGCGACTGCCAGCATGTCCGCGGTGCTGGCGTTTCCCCGGTTGGTGATGGCCAGCGTGTGTTTGGTGGACAGCGAGGCCCGGCCGCCGGCGACGCTGCCCGGCTCGAGCCCGAATCCCTTGCCGTAGCCGGCCTGGTCGATCAGCCAGGCCGCCGAGAGCTTTGTCAGCCCCTCCGCGCCGGCCGGGTAGCGCGGCGCGTCCTCGGGCAGCCCGGCGGCCACGGCTGCCGGCACGATCGGATTGGTGAAGAAGGAGCCGGTGGAGTAGGTGTCCCGGTCCGCGGCGTCCCACACCATGCCCTTGGACGCCCGGAGCCGGAGCACCTCACGCCGGACTTCGTTGGAGTAGGCGCGCTGGCCGGCGTCGACGCCCAGTACGCGGGCCAGTTCGGCGTAGCGGATGGGGGCGCTCATCCGGCCCAGCGGCAGCTGGAACTCGACCGTGAGCACGACGTAGCGCGGGGAGCCGTTGACGGTGGTCTGCTTGAGGATCGAATCGCGGTAGCCGAACTTCAGCTCCGAACTGGTGAAGGTCTGCACGGCGTTGCGCTGCCGGTCCCAGGTCCGCACGGCGGCGATGGTCTGGGAAACGTCCGAGCCGTACGCCCCCACGTTCTGGACCGGGGTGCCGCCCGTTGCGCCGGGAATCCCGGAGAGCGCCTCGATGCCCGACCAGGCGTGCCGCACGGCGTGCTCGACCAGGGCGTCCCAGTTGTGGCCGGCCTGGACCACGACAGCAACGCCGCCGCAGGAGTCCTCCGCGTTGACAGTGAACCCCTCCGAGGCGATTTTCAGCACGGTGCCGGGGAACCCGTCGTCGGACACCAGCAGGTTGGAGCCGCCGCCGATGATCAGCAGGGGCTCACCGGCGGCGTCCGCCGAGCGGACCGCCTCGATGATCTCTGCCTCGGTGCGGGCTTCGATGAAGCGGCCGGCGGGGCCGCCGACGGCGGCCGTGGTCAGGGCGGAAAGCAGTGTCTGGGTCACCCGACCAGCCTAGCCGGGTAACGCCGGACTCCCCTAAGCGGGGCCGCGGGCTACCCGGTTTTCCGGGCAACCGGGGAGAGCAGGAAGCTGACCACGAGCATCACCATCACCGCCAGCAGGGAGTGCAGGATGCCGACGTGCTCCGCCAGCAGGCCCAGCAGGGGCGGTCCGCAGAGGAACGCGCCGTAGCCGATCGTGGAGACCACGGAGACCCGGGCGGCGGCCTTGAGCGGATCGTCGGCGGCGGCGGACATGCCCACCGGGAAACCCAGCGAGGCACCGAGCCCCCAGACCGCGAGGGCTACGTACGCGACCCACGGCACCGGGGCGAAGACGAACAGGCCCAGGCCCAGCACGGCCAGGGCCGCGCACCAGCGCATCACCGGGACCCGGCCGAAGCGGTCCAGCACCACGGTGCCGGCGAAGCGGCCCACGGTCATGAACGTGACGAAGAGCCCGTACCCGGCGGCGCCCGCGGCGTCGGACTGGCCGTGGCCGTCGGCGAGCGCCAGGGCCACCCAGTCCCCCGCGGCTCCCTCGGCGAGGGCCAGCCCCAGCACCAGCACACCCAGCAGGAGCGTCCGGCGGTCCCGCCAGGCCGCGGCGATCTGGCGTTTGTTGTCCAGCGGGGCCTCGGGCCGGTCCGTGGGCGGCCCGATGATCGGGATGGGCCCGGTGGAGGGGTCCTCGAAGGTGTCGGGCCCGGCCGGCCGGAAGCCCGGCCCGGCCTCCACCGGGGTGATGTCCGCACGGAACCAGGCGGCGGCGGTGGCCACGGAGCCTGCGACCAGCAGCCCCACCACGGCGAAGTGCCCGAACACGGGAACACCGGCCCCGGCGGCCCAGGCGCCCGCCGCTGCGCCGGCGACCGTGCCCAGGCTGAAGGATCCGTGCAGCCGCGGCATGATGTGCCGGCGGACGGCGCGTTCCACCGCGGCCCCCTCGACGTTGGAGGCCGTGTTCCAACTGGCCGTGCCCAGGCCTATGACGGCCAGCCCCGCGGCGACGGCGAGCGGGTTGACCAGGACCGAGGTTCCCAGTCCGGTGAGGACCAGCCCCGCGCCCACCGTGATGCTGCCGATCCGGATGGTCCGCTTTGATCCGAACCGCAGCACAATCAGCCCGGACGCCGAGACCGAAATGAAGGAGCCCAGGGCCATGCACAGCAGCAACAGCCCGACGTTGCCGGGCGTGAGGTCCAGCCCGTCGCGGATGGCCGGCAGCCGGGAGACCCAGGTGGCGAAGGCGATGCCGCTGAACGCGTAGGCGGCCACGACGGCGTTCCGCCAGTGCGTGACCTCCGTGCCCTCGCCGGTGCTTACGCTCACAGCATCGCCATGCGGCTAGGCCAGCCTGACGACGGCCTGCGCCTTCATAAGCACCTTCAGGCCGGCGCAGGTGACGGTCAGGTCCACCCGGGCGGTCCCTTTGTCGGCGTCGATCGCTCCGATGGCGCCGCTGACCTCGATCACGGCGCCGGCCTCGGCCGTTCCCGTGGTGTCGGACACCGGGACCGGTTTCGTGAAGCGGGTCTGGAAGTCAACGACGGCGGCCGGGTCGCCGGCCCAGTCGGTGACGAGCTGGACGGCGGAGCCCATAGTGAACATGCCGTGCGCGATCACGCCGGGCAGCCCCACGCTGGTGGCGAAGGTTTCGTTCCAGTGGATGGGGTTGAAGTCGCCGGAGGCGCCGGCGTACTTGACGAGGTCCGTGCGGGTGACGACGACGGTGCTGCTGCCGATGTCCTGGCCGACGGCGAGGTCCGAAAGTGTGGGTGTCATGGCTACTGTCCCTCTCCGCGGACCAGGAGGGACGAAGTGGCGGTGGCGACGGGCTCGCGCCCGGCGTCCTCTGCGGTACCGGCGTCGGTACCGGCGGGCAGGGCGAAGATCTCCGAGCGAGTGGTGATCATGGCTCCCCCGCCCATCGCCCGGACGCCGTCGACGTGCAGTTCAGCAACGAGCCGGTCCCCGGCGACGATGGGCCGGTGGTGGATGAACCGCTGGTCGGCGTGCACCACGCGGGAGAAGTCGATGCCCGCGGCGGGGTCCTCGATCAACTGGGCGTCGGCCCTTTGCGCCACGATGATGGCGAAGGTCGGGGGTGCCACGAGGTCACTGTGCCCCAGAGCCCTCGCCGCCTCCACGTCGAAGTGGGCGGGGTGGGTGGCCTTGACCGCGCGGGCGAACTCGCGGATTTTCTCGCGGCCGACGTCGTACACCTCTTTGGCAGGGTAGCTGTTCCCCTGCAGATCCGGATTGATAGTCATGGGTTCCAGCCTAACGGCAGGCCTCCGGGCGCCCGCGCCGATGACAGCGGACGATACAGGATGACGGCCATGCGGTATGATGAAAACATCATTTCATCAATTCACTGCGGGTTTCCGGATCCGCAGTGCCGAGAAAGCCCAGGCAGCGATGATTTCCCCAGCCCAAACGCCTCTGTACGAGATCAAGGCGAACCTGTTCAAGGCCCTCGCCCACCCGGCGCGGATCCGCGTGCTTGAGCTGCTGTCCGCAGCGCCGGACAACGCCGCGCCGGTCAGCTACCTGCTGGCCGAGACGGGCCTCGAGGCATCCCACCTGTCCCAGCACCTCGCCACCCTGCGGCGGCACGGGGTGGTGACCTCGTCCCGGACCGCCAACGCCGTGACCTACCGGCTGGCCCATCCGAAGATCGCCGAGCTGCTGGCCATCGCCCGGACCTTCCTCCTGGACACGCTGTCCGATTCCAACGAACAGCTCAAACTCGCCCAGGGACTCCCCAGCGAGCATCTGCAGGGTTCCGCCTTGTGAGTGCAGCTCTGGGCACCCTCACCCGTTTCCTGCCGTCGCGCCGTGACTACGATGGGCTGCGCTCATCCTGGAAAACGGATCTGCTGGCGGGAATCACCGTGGGGATTGTGGCGCTGCCGCTGGCGCTGGCCTTCGGCGTGAGTTCCGGGGTCGGCGCCGAAGCGGGACTCATCACCGCCGTCGTGGCCGGGCTGGTTGCTGCCATCATGGGCGGCTCGCACGTCCAGGTCTCCGGCCCCACCGGCGCAATGGTGGTGGTGCTGGCCCCGGTCGTCGCCGCCCACGGGGTCGGCAGCATCGCGCTGGTCTCCCTGATGGCCGGTCTGCTGGTGGTCATCCTGGGCATCAGCGGGCTGGGCCGGGCCGTGGCCTTCATCCCGTGGCCGGTGGTGGAGGGCTTCACGCTCGGCATCGCCGCGATCATCTTTCTCCAGCAGGTGCCCCTGGCCACCGGCACCGAGGCAGTGCCGGGCCACAACACCCTGCTGGCCGCCGTCGAGAGCGCCTCCCAGGCCACCCTGCCCACCGTTCTTCAGACGCTCGGCGTCGTCGCCGGGGTGGCGGCCGTGATGCTGCTGCTCCCGAAGCTGAACAAGGCCCTGCCCGCGAGCCTGGTCGCGGTGCTGCTGGCCACAGTGGCCGCCGAGCTGCTGCAGCTGGACGTTCCCCGGATCGGCGACCTGCCGCATTCCCTGTCCGCACCGTCGGTCCCGTCCCTGGATCCGGCTCTGCTCGGCGGGCTGCTGATGCCGGCGGTGTCCATCGCGATGCTGGCCGCCATCGAGTCCCTGCTCTCCGCGCGTGTGGCCGCCGGCATGGTCGGCCCCGACGGGAGGCCCTCAGGGGCGTACAGCCCGGACCGGGAGCTGATGGGGCAGGGACTCGCCTCGGTGGCCGCGGGGTTCTTTGGCGGCATGCCGGCCACGGGCGCGATCGCCCGGACGGCGGTCAACGTCCGTTCCGGAGCCAAGACCCGGCTCTCCGCGATTGTGCACGCCCTGGTCCTGCTGGCCATCATCTACCTGGCGGCGGGCCTGGTCGGGAAGATCCCGCTGGCCGTCCTGGCCGGGATCCTGATGGTCACGGCCACACGCATGGTGTCCCGGCGCACGGTCAGCGCCATTATGGGCTCCACCCGCGCCGACGCGTTCGTGTTTGTCCTGACGGCGCTGATCACCGTGGCCTTCGACCTGATTGTGGCCATCGAGATCGGGCTGGTCGCCGCGGCCATCTTCACGCTGCGGAAATTCGCCTCGCTCAGCGGGGTCAAGCGCGAGGAGATTCCGGGACCGCGCGAGGAGGGGGATGAGCACATCGCCATCTTCCGGCTGGACGGGGCCATGTTCTTCGGCGCTGCGGAACGGGTCCTGCAGGAAATCAGCCAGGTCAAGGACATCCAGGTGGCCATCATCCGGCTCTCACAGGTGCGGATGCTCGACGCAACGGGGGCCCACACGCTGGTGGAGGTCATCTCGGCGCTGGAGCTGCGCGGTGTGACGGTCCTGTTGAAGGGTGTCCAGCCGCAGCACCTGGAGCTCGTGACCAACGTCGGGGTGATCCGCTCCCTGCGGCACCACAAACACCTGTTCACGACCCTGCCCGAGGCCGTCGCGCACGCCCGCAGCCATGTGCTCCGGAACGCCGCCGCTAACGTTTGAGGTTTTTGCGGATCGTCTGGCCGCGGACCACAATCCCGGCAATGTGCAGGACCAGGCCGAGTCCGATCACGGCCAGGGACGCGACCGCCAGGTCCTGGTTGCCGGAGCTGTTGCCGACCAGGTTCAGCACGATGCCGACGCCGAGCAGGCCCATGGCACTGAAAACGAGCACCTTGTAGGTGGTTGGCGCGGAGTCCCAGAATTCTTTCAGCACCGTGCCAGTCTACTGGGGACCACCGGCAACCCTGCGAGCCGCAAGTCGTGGCAGCTCAGAACAGGGCCTCCTGCACGGCCGGGACGCCCGAGCCATGGTCCCCGAGCGCAATCGTCCGCCCCTTCAGCTGCCCCAGGTTGACGACGAATTCGAGATCCGCGCCGTCCAGCCGGGCCAGCGCGACGCTGCCGCTCACCGAGTCGATCCGGAATCCGTGGGCTCCGGTGCCGAGCTCATGCGGGTAGGCGTGCCGGGCAGCCGGCGCGCAGACCGCATCCGAGAGGCCCGGCCGCTGCCACTGTTCATCCACGACGGCGAAGCCGCCGCCCCCGGCACCGGCCAGCAGCGCGCGGACGTCCGCGGCCAGCCGGCTGTTCCGGGCATCCAGTTCGGCCGCAGGCGCCGGCCCGGCCAGGGCTGCGGCTTTGGCGGCGGAGCGCATCTGCTGAGGGATGCCGGCGTCGCGGGTCACCAGGTCCTCGAGGTTCCTGACCACCCGGCCGTCGTCGGCGCGGGCGACGTAGCGGGCGGCGACGGCGCCCTGTTCGGCAAGTCGCTGCCATTTGCGCAGGTTCGCGGCGGTGCCCACCTTGCTGGCACCGTTGGCGAAGGTGGCGATGTACAGCCAGTGCGGCTGCATCAGGTAGGCCCGCAGCCCGGGCGGCACACGCCCGCCGCGGTGGAAGTCGTGGATGAGCCGCGAGTCGTCCACGACGAAGCACCGCTCGCACTGGCTGCCCTTCACTGCTGGCGCCCGGTCCGGGCACAGGACGTGATCGCGGTCGGCGGGCCCGTGGACCAAGTGGTGCCCGAGGCAGGTCTTACCCGCGGCGGCGAGCCGGAAGCCGAGCCGGGTTCCGGCGTCGAGCGGCAGGTCGGTGAAGCCGCCGTCGGGGTCCTGCAGGCGCATCGCCGGCCGCCCGCCGTCGGGCACGGCAGAGTCCGACGACCGCGCCGGTCCGGCATCCCAAAAGACCCCGTGGACCAGATAGCAGGTATCGGTCACGGGGTCTCCTTGGTTCGGGGCGGCTACAGGGCCGGCTGCACGCCAAAGGCTACCGCGAGCTTCATGATCTTCTCGGCGCGGCCCAGGCGGGGCAGGTCGGAGCCGTCGCGGATGACGCGGCCGTTGGCCTCGAAGTCGGCCATGAAGTCGGTGGCCCAGGCGACGTCGGACGGCGTGGGGCTGATGACCTCGTTGATGACGTGGGTCTGGTCGATCGCGAGGCAGAGCTTGCCGGTCATGCCCATCATCACGGTGATCCCGGTCTGCTCGCGCAGGATCGGGTGGTTGGTGCCGACGGTGGGGCCGTCGATGGGGCCCGGCAGGTTCCCGACGCGGCTGGCGACGACGAGCTTGGCGCGCGGGTACGCCATGGCCTCGGGGGTGGCCGCCATGCCGGTGTCGCGGCGGAAGTCACCCGAGCCGAAGGCGAGCCGGAACGCGCCCTGGGCCCTGGCGATGTGGTTGGCTTCCTCGATGCCGACGGCGGACTCGACCAGCGGGATGACGGGGGTCTTGCCGTCCATGCGGTGAAAGCTCTCGGTGACCTGGTCTGCGGACTCGGTCTTGGCCAGCATCACGCCGAGCAGGCCCGGGGTGCCGCGGAGCCCGGCAAGGTCATCGGCCCAGAAGGGGCTCGTGGCGTCGTTGATCCGGACCCAGGCGCTGCCGCCGGCGGTCAGCCAGTCCACGACGTGTCCGCGGGCCTGGTCCTTTTGCGAGGGGTCCACCGCGTCCTCGATGTCCAGGATGATGGCGTCCGCGCGGGAGACGGACGACTGGTCGAAGAGCTCGGTCTTCATGGCATTGACCAGCAGCCAGGAACGGGCGATTTCGGCGGGGATGTTGCGTTGGGTCCGGAGGGTCCCGGCAGTGGTGGTGGAAGTCATGTATCTACGCTATCCGCCCGGGGGCGTTTGCGGTTAAGCGATCCGGCCCTCGGGGGCGACCATTACGACCAAAATCACGTCCCCGCCCATCTGACGGGCAGCAGGGGCCGTTCTCGGCTGTCAGAACGGCCCCTGCTGCGAGCTACTTGGGTGGGGGCATGACGGCGGGGCGGCTACGGGATGTTGCTGCCCCGCGCGCTCACCCAGAGCCGGTACCACTCGGCCCGGGTCGTGGATGCAGCCACTGCAGAGGCGTCGGCGCAGGCGCGGATCCGGTCCGGCCTGGCGGTGCCGATCACGGGGGCGATGCCCGCCGGGTGCTTCATCAGCCAGCCCAGCACGACCGATTCCCCGGTCGTCTTTTTCTCCGCGGCCAGCTCCGCGACGAGCCTGGCGGTCGCCTCCTCCGCGGCCGACGGCGCCGCCGCCGGCGCCCCGGTGTAAAGGCCCCGGGCCAGGGAGCCGTAGGCCTGCAGAGTGATGCCGTGCCGGACGCAGTGCTCCACGGTGCCGTGCGGGAAGCTGTAGTCCGTCCCCTCGGCATGGTTGACCAGCACCGCGCTCTCCAGCCAGGCGCGTTTGAACAGGCTCATCTCCAGCTGGTTGGCGACCACCGGCGTCTCGAGCCGGTCCTGCAGCAGCTCGATCTGCGCCCCGGACATGTTGGACACGCCCAGCGCCCGGACCTTGCCTTCGGCCATCAGCTGCCCGACGGCGGAGGCCACCTCCGCGGGGTCCATCAGCGGGTCGGGGCGGTGGAGCATCAGCACGTCCACGTAGTCCGTGCGGAGCCGGGCCAGGCTCTCGTTGACCCGGGCCAGGATGGCGTCCCGGCTCAGGTCGTAGTAGCCCTCCAGGCCCTGTTCATTGAGCCGGATGCCGCACTTGGTCTGCAGCCGGATGCGTTCGCGCAGCCCCGGGGTCTGCGCCAGCACCTCGCCGAACACGGCCTCGGACTTGCCGCCGCGGTAGATGTCGGCGTGGTCGAACAGGGTGATGCCGGCCGCCAGGGCGGCGTCGACGGCGGCAGCCGCCTCGTACACGTGTGCGGACGAATGCGGCTCCGGCGACCAGCTGCCGCCCAGGCCCATGCAGCCGTAAATCAGCTCCTGGCCGGGCCGTGCGGCCGGCTGTTGGACCGCCGCGCTGGCGGGCCGACCGGCTGGCTGTTCGGCTGGCTCGCTGCCGGCCGGGGAACTCACCGCAGCCAGACGGTGGTGCTGCCCGGCAGGAGGTTGTGCTCCAGCGGTCCGCTGCTGAGCAGCACGGTTCCGGCGGGCAGCTCGACGGGTTCGTCACCGAAATTGGTCACGGTCTGCCAGCCGCCGGGGCGGCTGAAGTGCAGCACCGCGGGGCTGGCCGTGGTGTGCCACTGCAGTTCCTCCGAGGTCTGCAGTTCCCGGCGCAGCTTCAGCGCCTGGCGGTAGAACTCCAGCGTGGAGCCCTCCACGCCGTCCTCGGCGGCGACGGCGTAGCGGCCGAACCACGCCGGCTGCGGCAGGTGCGCCCCGCCGTCGCCGAAGCCGAAGGAGCTGCCCTCGGCGGCCCAGGGCAGCGGCACCCGGCAGCCGTCCCGGCCGATCTCCACGCCCTTGTTGCGGAAGAAAGTCGGATCCTGGCGTTCGGAGTCGGGGATGTCCGCGACTTCCTGGAGCCCCAGTTCCTCACCCTGGTAGAGGTACGCGGACCCCGGCAGCGCCAGCATCAGCTGCGTGGCCGCGCGGGCACGGCGCAGTCCGAGGTCGACGTCGAGCTCCTCGGGCGGGGCGCCGGCCAGCAGCCAGCCCTTCCCGTCCTGGCCCTTGGCGTGCTTGCCGCCGCCCTTGGGCAGCCCGTAGCGCGTGGCGTGGCGGACGACGTCGTGGTTGGAGAACACCCAGGTGGAGGAGGCGCCGGACTCGGTGGCCTCGGCGAGGTTCCGGGTGATGATTTCGCGGAACTCGTCGGCGTCGAAGTCGGCCTGCAGGAGATCGAAGTTGAACGCCTGGCCCAGGCCGCGCGGGCTCGCGTAGCGGCCGCGGCGGCTGGCGTGGACCCAGGCTTCGGCGACGGCGGTGCGCGGCGGGTTGTATTCGTTGAAGACTTCGCGCCACTCGACGTAGATCTCGTGGACCTCGTCGCGGTCCCAGAACGGGTGCGAGCCGTCGTCGAAGCCGTCGGTGCCGCTGTTGGCCTCGCTGAGCTCGACCTTGGACAGCAGCGGCTCGGTGAGGTCCTTGGTCAGGGCGTGCGCGACGTCGACCCGGAAGCCGTCCACGCCGCGGTCGGACCAGAAGCGCAGGGTCTTGAGGAAGTCGTCGCGGATCTCCCGGTTGGACCAGTTCAGGTCCGGCTGTTCCTTGGCGAAGATGTGCATGTACCACTGGCCGGGAGTGCCGTCCGGTTCGGTGATGCGTTCCCAGGCCGGGCCGCCGAACACGGATTCCCAGTCCGAGGGCGGGAGCTCACCGTTCTCGCCCTTGCCGTCACGGAAGATGTAGCGCTCCCGCGCGTCGGAGCCGCGCGGGGACGCGAGGGCTTCCTGGAACCAGACGTGGCGGTTCGAGGAGTGATTGGGGACGATGTCGGCGATCAGTTTGATGCCGGCGGCGTGCAGGGCGGCGGACATCTCATCGAAATTCTCCAGCGTTCCGAGCTTGGGGTCGACGTCGCGGTAGTCATCGACGTCGTAGCCGCCGTCGGCGAGGGCCGAGGGGTAGAACGGGCTCAGCCAGACGGCGTCGATCCCGAGCCGCTGCAGGTAGGGGACCTTCGCCGTGATGCCCTTGATGTCACCGAGTCCGTCGCCGTTGGAGTCGGAGAAGCTGCGCGGGTAGATCTGGTACACGGAAGCCTGGCGCCACCAGTTGGGGTCGGCGGCGCGATCGGAACCGGACAGGGTTGCCAGCGTGGCGGTGTTGGTCAAGGGGTGATCCTTCGGTTTCGGAGCGGTGCTTCTGATAATTTAGATACAAGCTAAATATATTGTCGGATCAAGTATGGGTCCGTAGTTATGGGGAGGTCAAGATTCCGATGCCGCACGCAGCCGCCGCCACCCCCCAGCTGCTGCGCCGGGTCAACGCCCGCTCCGTGCTCGGCGTCATCCGGACCACGGAGGTGGCCACCGGGACCGAACTGATGGCCCGGACCGGGCTGACGCGGGCATCGGTGATCGCCGTCTGCGAGGACCTGATCCGGCGCGGCTGGATCCGTGAACTGGAGGCGCGCGACGAGGAACAGCCCGGAAGCGCGCGCAAGGGGCGCCCGGCCCGGCGCTTCGAGCTCAACAGCGGCGCCGGGTATGTGCTGGGCCTGGACATCGGCGCGGCCACCACCACCGCGGCGGTCGCGGACCTCCGCGGCACCATCCTCGGACGATCCAGCGAGAGCTTCCGGGCCACCGACATCCCCGCGGAGGAGCGCATCGACGTCGTCGACCGTGCCTGCCGCCGGGCCCTGTCCGCGGCCGGGACCGGCCCGGACAAGGTCCTGGCCGTCGGTGCGGGCATCGCCGCTCCGGTGAACCGTGCCGGCAACGTGCTGGTCACCCAGCATTTCTGGAGCCTGTTCGACGTCGGGCTCCGCGCGGCACTGAAGGAGCTGCACGGCTGGACAGTGCTGCTGGAGAACGACGCGAACCTGGCCGCCCTGGGCGAACGCTGGCGGGGCTCCGGCGCCGGCGTCGACGATCTCGTGGTGCTGCTGGCCGGCGAACGGCTGTGCGCCGGGGTGATGGAGTCCGGGCGGCTGCTGCACGGCCGCGGCGGCGCGGCCGGCGAAATGGGGTACCTGGACCTGGTCGAGGGTGTCGGCTCCAGCGACGGCATCGCCAGCCTCGCCCGGCAGTGGTCCGCAGCCGGCGGCGGCCCCGCCGCGGGCGGTGCGGCGAGCGCCCGCCGCGTGTTCGAGGATGCCGCAGCCGGGGATCCAGCCGCGCTGGCCATCCTGGCGCGCATCTCGGACCGGATGGCACGGGTGATCGCGTCCGTGGCGAGCTTCATGAACCCGGAGCAGGTGGTGATCGGCGGGGCGGTGGCCGAATCCGCCGGCGCGCTCCTGCCGGGCATCACGGCCCTGCTCCCCCGGTTCACGGCGACTCCCCCGCGCGTGACGGTCTCCCCCCTGGGCGATGCGATCGTCACCGTCGGCGCCGTCCGGCATGCCCTGGACTACGTCGAGGCGAACGCGCCGGAGCTGAAGCTCGCGCGGTAGGGCCCGCCGCATGCCGGGGCACACTGTTTTGGCGCCGAGCGCCGGCATTGCTCAGGATTGGGCAACGATTCGCCACTGAAGACGAAGGATTGTTGCAGGTTTCCGTATCTGGTGGCGCGCCGTTCATAGACTGACCTCACTTCCCGGTCTCCCGGCCGTCCTGCTGAGCATTGAGTGGGGCGGCGGCCTCATGAAAGACAAAACGTGAACTCAATACGGAAGACGACGGCGCTGCTGACAGCGTTTCTCGTTACTCTTGGCTCGCTCACCGCTGTGGCGCTCCCGCCGGCTCTCGCCGATCCGGCGGCGCCACCCACGCCGACGGCGTCAGCCATGCCCGCCCCGACTTCGACGGCACCTTCGGCTACGCCGACGCCCGTGCCGACGGCGACGGCGACGGCGACGGTGCCGACGGCGACGGTGCCCGTACCGGCACCAGGTCCGGCAGCGACAACGGCGTCTCCGGCAACGGTGGAGTCGCAGACTCTGACGACTCCGGAGCCGTTGTTCACGGAGGTCATCGGCGGCAGCAATCCCACCTCCAGCCACGGGACAGAGGCACACGGGCCCAAGGGTGCCGATCAGCACACGGCAGCGACCGAGGCCTATTCCATGGCCCGGAGCGGCGACATCAAAGTGAAGCTCGTCATGGTCCAGCTGGCGGACAAGAAAGCGACCATCCCGGAGGCTGACGCCCGGGCGGCAATCCAGACCAGCAGCCAGTATTGGCAGGCCATGTCGAACGGCCGGCTGTCCATGAGCGTCGCCACTGTCGAAAACAGGTCGAGCGCTGCAACCTCCACCCAGAGCTACTCCTCCATGATGAATACGATCGCCGCAGAAATCGGGTGGGTGCCCAGTTCCTTTACGGCACTCGTGGTGTTCGTGTCCACTCCCACGTTGTCCGACGGTGCTTATGGCGCCGGCTGGAGCTACAACGGAACTAGCGGACGCGTCCTCATGCCGCTCCCGGCAACCCTGACCAAAAGCGTGCTGACCCACGAATTCGGGCACGTTCTGGGACTGATGCATGCCAACCGGCTCCGTTGTGGAAACGGGGCCGTTGACACCGCCAGCAACGCGGACGGGACGTTTGCCAACGCCACTTGCGGCATCGAGGAGTACAAGGACAACCTGGACCTGATGGGCGTCTCACAGCTCAGCCAGCCGGTGGTCAGCTCCCCCATCTACGAGTTCGGCGGCTTCGGCGCCGGCGCCGAGGTCAGAAACCTGGGGAGGGCGGTCGGCAGGAACTCCTACGAGTTGAAGGCCTGGGGCAGCGCCGACGCGAACCGCGCCGTCAAGTTCACCGATAACGTCAGCGGGGAGACCTACTTCCTTGAGCTGCGCCTTCCAGTGGGCAACGACCTAGCAACGGCCGTGGGCGGCAACCGCGGGGTCAAGGTTGTCCAGGCTCAAGGCGCAGGTTCCATCGCCCTGCAGCCCAGCACCACGACGTTCAGCGGCTACTACAGCAACAACCAGGCATGGCAAGCCGGCCAGACGTTCACTACGCACGCCGGCACGCGGGTGACCATTGACTGGATCTCGGGTTCCGCTGCCGGAGTCACCATCGATGCGCTCCAGATCCCGAAGGGGAATTATGACTCCCTCACCGTGAGCCGTTCGGACACGGGGGCTTCGCTGCAGGTTGCAGGATGGGCGGTGGACATGTCGGAACCGACCGTGGCCTCGCAGGTGCATGTCTACATCACCAGGCCCGACGGGTCCACAACAGGCTATGCCGTTCCTGCCAACGAATTGCGGACAGATGTGGACGACGTATTCAAGGTTGGCCCAAACCACGGCTTCCGTCAGGCGTTCAAGGCAGAAACTGCCGGCAGTTATAAGGCTTGCGTTTACGCAATTGGGCGATACGCAAATCCTGAGCTCGGCTGCAAGTCGGTGAGCGTTGTCGGTACTCCCTCCCCGGAAGGCTATTTGGACAGCACCTCGATCGACAAGACCGCGTCGGGAGCCGCCATAACCGCCCGCGGATGGACCTTTGACCCGGGGAGTACCAGCACCTCCAACCCCGTCCACATCTACGTCACAGCACCCGATGGCAAAACCCAGGGCTACGCCTTCACCGCAGACCAACTGCGGTCCGACGTCAACGCAGCCTTCCGAATCACCGGCAACCACGGCTACACCGCCGCCATACCCATCACACAACCTGGCACCTACAACGTCTGCTCCTACGGCATCGCCGTCTCGCCACTATCCAACGGCCCCCGACACCTCGGATGCCAGACCATCCAGGCCACGCAAGTCCCTTCCCCGGAAGGCTATTTGGACAGCACCTCGATCGACAAGACCGCGTCGGGAGCCG
>NZ_JASBQY010000003.1:65753-111211 GCF_029960645.1 Arthrobacter sp. AL12 | reverse complement strand
CGGCAACCACGGCTACACCGCCGCCATACCCATCACACAACCTGGCACCTACAACATCTGCTCCTACGGCATCGCCGTCTCGCCGCTATCCAACGGCCCCCGACACCTCGGATGCCAAACGAAGGTTTACTAACCGCGCTGCGGCCGAGCCACCAACCGGGCCGCCAGCCGTCGTCCGCCGCCGCAATCCCGACGGGCGTGACTGAAAGGGCCGGATCGTCAAACGATCCGGCCCTTTCTGTTGTCCCCCGCGGCCCCATCACAGCGTCACCGCGACATCTCTTCCTTCGGTAGCTCAGCTGCGGCTGCGGCTAGCTCACCGGTTCCAGGGCCGCCGCCAGCGGCAGGGTGCCGTCGCGGAATTCGATGGTGCGCCGGACCGTCGAGGGCAGACCCAGCACCGCCGCCGCGACGAGGGCCACGTTGGCACGGGCCGTCTCCCCGTCTCCGGAGCCTTCCGCCGGGTTGACCTCGATCAGGCCGTTCCCGGGCCCGTCAGTGAGCGCTCCGGGCCCCAGGATGGTCCAGTCCAGGTCCGTGCCGCGCAGATAGGAGTCCGCGGCGGCCTTGGCCTCGGCGTACGCGAAGAAGCCGTCGTCCTCGGGGACCCCGTGATCGGGCCCGGCGCCAAGGTAGGAGACCATAATGTACCGCCTGGCGCCGGCCGCGGCGGCCGCGTCCATCGACCGGATGGCAGCGTCCCGGTCCACCGCGAAGGTCCGTTCGGGGCTTCCGCCGCCGCCGGCGCCGGCCGACCAGACCACCGCGTCGTGGTTCCGGAGCGCCTCGGCGATCTCCGCCGTCGTCGAATGTTCAACATCCAGGACGACCGGAGCGGCGCCCGTGGCCGCGACGTCCTCCCGGTGGTCCGGGTTGCGGATAACCGATGTCACGTCCATTCCTTCAGCGGAGAGGATGCGGGACAGTTCCAGAGCCACTTTGCCGTGGCCGCCAATGATTGCGATTCGTGTCATGTGACCATTCTGTCCCACAATCGCCCCGGCCCCCGTTGCGCTATCACTTTTCGCGGTCAAAACGCCCAGTTAAGCACCAAAAGTGATAGCGCAACGGGGGGTTAAACAAAAGGACCCCGCAGGCTGGGCCTGAAGGGTCATTCTGTAGCGGCGGGGAGGCTCGATCTCCCGACCTCACGATTATGAGTCGTGCGCTCTAACCAACTGAGCTACGCCGCCATAAATGAGGAAAACCTGCGCTCAGCCGGTCAAAAACCGCCTTGACACAGGCCCTCATTCAGAGCCCCCCACCGGAATCGATCCGGTGACCTCGTTCTTACCAAGAACGCGCTCTACCACTGAGCTAGGGGGGCAACGAGTAAATACTTTACCGGAAGATTCCGCTCCCAACAAATCGGCGCCGGAGACCCCTCCAAAGCGCCCGAAGCGGCGGAAATCCGGGGTCTCAGGGGCCCTGCGATGGTCCGCCGGCACGTCCGGCGGCGCCCCCGGGCGTGCGGATGTGACCAAGGGAACTTAACGCAGAACGGGCCGGCTGTTGGGCCGGCCCGTTCTGCGGGTGAATCAGTGCGTTAGCAGCTGATGGTTACCACTTGGTGCGCGGCTTGAAGCCGCCTTCGGTGCGCGGCTTGCGGGCCGCGTCGGAGCCGACGCCACGCTCGTTGCGGTCGCTGAAGGAGCGTCCGCCGCGGTCAGCGGAAGTCCGCTCGCCGTCGTTCTTGCGGAATTCGCGCTTGAAGCCGCCGTTGCCCTTGAAGTTGCCGCCACGGTCGCCGCCGCCGGAGTAACCGCCGCGGCTGCCGCCCTGGCCGCCACCCTGGTAGCCGCCACGCTCGCCGCCGCGGTCGCTCGCAGGCGAACGGCCGTTGTCCAGCTCGAGGTGGATCAGCTCGCCGCCGATCCGGGTGCGGGACAGCGCCTTCAGCTGGTCGGCGCTGAGGTCCGCGGGAAGCTCCACGAGGGAGTGGTCCGCACGGATGTCGATGCCGCCGATCTGGGCCGAGGAGATGCCGCCTTCGTTGGCGATGGCGCCAACGATGGAACCCGGCATGACGCGCTGACGGCGTCCGACGGCGATCCGGTAGGTGGCGTTGCCCTCGGTCAGGGTGCGGGTCGGGCCGCGTGAGCCGAAGCCGTCCTTGGACCGCTCGCGCTTCTGGAACTCCGGAGCAGCAGGCAGTTCCTTGACCAGCAGCGGCTGGCCGCCCTGGGCCATCACTGCCAGCGCGGCGGCGATTTCCGCGGCCGGCACGTTGTGCTCTTCCTCGTAGGAGGCGATGAGGTCGCGGAAGGAGGAAACATCCTCGGAGGCGAGGGTCTCGGTGATCTTCTCCGCGAACTTGCCCAGGCGCAGGGTGTTGACCGACTCGGCGGTGGGCAGGTGCATCTGCTCCACCGGCTGGCGGGTCGCCTTCTCGATGGACCGCAGCAGGTACTTCTCCCGCGGCGTCATGAACAAGATCGCGTCGCCGGAACGGCCTGCACGGCCGGTGCGGCCGATGCGGTGAACGTAGGACTCGGTGTCGTGCGGGATGTCGTAGTTGACCACGTGGCTGACGCGCTCAACGTCAAGGCCGCGGGCCGCGACGTCGGTGGCGACCAGGATGTCGATCTTGCCGTCACGCAGGGCCTCGACCGTACGCTCACGCTGCTGCTGCGGGATGTCACCGTTAATGGCGGCCGCCTGGAAGCCCCGTGAACGCAGCTTGTCGGCGAGGTCCTCGGTGGCCATCTTGGTGCGCACGAAGGCGATGACGCCTTCGAACGGCTCGACCTCGAGGATGCGGGTCAGCGCGTCGAGCTTGTGCGGGCCCATGACCTGCAGGTAGCGCTGGCGGGTGTTGGCGCCGGTGGTGGTCTTGGACTTGACCTGGACCTCGGCCGGGTTGTTCAGGTACTGCTTGGACAGCCGGCGGATCTGGCTCGGCATCGTGGCGGAGAACAGGGCAACCTGGCGGCCCGCCGGGGTCTGCTGGAAGATCTGCTCCACGTCTTCGGCGAAGCCCATCCGAAGCATCTCGTCAGCCTCGTCCAGGACCAGGTACTGGAGTTCGGACAGGTCGAGGGAACCCTTGGAGATGTGGTCGATCACGCGACCGGGGGTGCCGACAACAACCTGGGCGCCGCGGCGCAGGCCGTTGAGCTGGGGGCCGTAGGCGGAGCCGCCGTACACCGGCAGGACGGTGAAGTCGTCGATGTGCTTGGCGTAGGAGGTGAAAGCCTCGGCGACCTGAAGGGCGAGCTCACGGGTCGGAGCGAGCACCAGGGCCTGGGTCTTGCGGGACGGGCCGTTGAGGTCGTGGAGCTCGGCCAGACGGGACAGCGCCGGTACTGCGAATGCTGCAGTCTTACCGGTGCCGGTCTGGGCCAGGCCCACGACGTCGCGGCCTTCGAGCAGCAACGGGATGGTTGCTGCCTGGATCGGGGACGGCTTCTCGTAGCCAACGTCCTGCAGGGCAGCGAGGACGCGGGCGTCGATGCCGAGGTCCACGAACTTGACGCCTTCTTCTTCGGCGTCTTCTTCCTTCGCGGGGGCAGCCGGGGCTTCGGCCTTCGGAGCGGCTTCGGCGGCGGCCGGAGCGTCGGCCTGCGGTGCAGCTTCGGCAGTGGCCGGAGCGTTGTTTGCAGGAGCCTCGGTGAATACCGGGGCGGAGCCGGCTGCGGGGGCAGCCGTTTCAGAAGTCTCGACGTCGATATTGACGGTTTCGGTTTCGACGGAGTTGTTCTGATTTTCGGGCATAGGTGAAATATCCTCATCCATAGGGGCCAAGCGGCACAACCCGAGGTGAGCGGAGCCGCAGTACGCGTGACCGAAATCGCCGGGCATACTTTGACCGGCCGGTCACATAGAAGCCCGGCGCTTTCGCAATCCCGTGGCAGGACTTCCCGCTGCATCTCTTGGCTGCTATCCCAGCAGTCTGTACAGCGTTTTCTTTAGCCGGCTCTCCCTATGAAAATGCCCGCATCTCAATGCGCGGGCCCCAACACTTACCAGTCTTGCCTCAAGAATTGGGCAGGAAATAAGGGATTTCCGGAGTGGGGGATAGTTCAATTGTAGGGCATGGATCGGCGCTTGGGTAACCCAGGGGGCCACGACGGCGGTGAGCTTGCGCACACGGGCGCCTGTCCCGCTACACGCCGAGGCGGCGCTGCAGCTTCGCGAACTCCCCGTGGTACTCAGGCTGGAGGCGGATCTCGCCGTCGGCGTCGGCGTCCCGCAGGGCCTCCATGTCCTCGAGCGTGGGGTCGCTGAACCACTTGCCGGTGGTCACCCCGTGGGTGGGCACGAAGATCCGGTGGATATGGTCCCCCGCCTCGATGCTGCCGACCCGCACCACCCGCAGATAGGTCCCCACCCGCCCGGCATCGCTGAACCGCTTGACCCAGTGCGGTTCACGCATCCGGCGCTGGAAGGTCGCGCAGGGGATCCGGGGCGAGGTCACTTCGACTTCAACCTCGAGTCCGATCTTCCAGCGTTCGCCGATGACGGCGTTGGTGGCACTGATCCCGGCAATGCGCAGGTTCTCCCCGAAGATCCCCGGCGGCAGTTCCCGGCCGAGCTCCGCGGCCCAGTAGTCGGCGTCGTCCTGGGAGTAGGCGTAGAGTGCCTGGTCCTCGCCGCCGTGGTCGACCCGGCTGGCCTGGACGTCACCGCGCAGCCCGAGCCTGTGTACCCTGACGGGCCCGGCCACGGGCCGCTTGTCGATCGCTGTGACGCCCACGCTTCCGGGGTCGTCCAGCAATTGGTGTACGCGGCAGACGGCGAGAACAGAGGCGGTGTCCATGGCACCAGTGTAGGCCTGGGCGCCGGGCCCGGACCCCGCCGCAGGCGCGGGGAGTTCTACCCCTTTTTGACGTTAGTCGCCGGAACGGCTGGCGGTTAGGCTGTCACCGGCACTACGGCCGCAAGCCAGAGGAAATGCAGGGGGAAGCATGGACAAGCAGGACAAGCCGGGAAGAGCGGGGCCGGGCGGGGGAAAAGCCGACGGACCGCCGGCGTGGGAAACCGCCCGGGAGGACTTCACGCCGAGCCCCGCGAGCGGTGACGGTCAGCAGCCGCCGTGGCTGGTGCCCCGGCCGGTGCTCCGCCCCGAATTGGTGGACCAGCACACGCTGTCGGATTCCCCCGGCCCCCCGTCGCCGGCCGGTCCCGTCCCAATCGTGGACCCTTTCGGCCGTGAACGTGCGAGGAAGCTGGCATCAGCTCCGGACCGGAAGAAGCGCTCCCAGCGGCGCACAGTTGTTGTGGCGCTCGGCGTGACCGCGCTGCTGGCCGGAACCATCACCGCGATGGTGGCCAGTAACGAGGATGACGCCGACTATGCCCAGGTGTGCTTCAACGACGACACCGGCGAGCGCGTCGAGGACACCCAGTGCGGCAACAGCAGCACCGCGGGACGCGGCTCCGGGGTCTACGCCTGGTACTTCTACTCCCGCGGTGCCAGCGTGCCGGGGCTGGGACAGAACCGGACCAGCTACCCCAGCTACACCAGGACTGCCCCGGCCGGAGCGAAGGCATCGACTGGGTACAGCTCCAAGGGCGGCACTGTAAGCCGGGGCGGCTTCGGCTCCAGCTCCAAGGGCGGAAGTACGGGAGGCTAGGCATGAAACGACATATTTCCGAGCCACGGCCGGACTGGAAACAGCGGATTGAACAGCAGGGCCTCGTCTTCTCCACCACCACCCTGCCTGACGGCAGCACCGTCGAGTACTGGCACGAGGACGCCTACTACGAGTTCACCATGGACGAAGTGGAGACCCTCGAGCAGACTGCGGAGGAGATGCACCTTATGTCCCTGGAGGCAGCGAAGTACCTCGCGACTGGCGCCATGGGGCCGATTGGCGTCGGGCCGCAGGCGCTGGAGCTCGCCGCTGAGTCCCTGCAGGCCGGCGACGCCGACGTTTACGGACGATTCGACTTTGTCTACGACGGCCAGGGTGGCCCGGCCAAGATGCTGGAATACAACGCCGACACCCCCACCGGGCTGATCGAGGCGGCCGTGGCGCAGTGGTTCTGGCTGCAGGACGTCTTCCCCGGGAAGGACCAGTGGAACGGCATCCATGAAGCCCTGGTCCGGGAGTGGAAGAAACTGCAGTACAGGACCGGTATGAGTACCCTGCATGTTGCCCACGCCGAAGAGGAGGAATCCGGCGAGGACTGGATGACCGCTGCCTACATGCGGGACGTCGCGGGCCAGGGCGGCTGGACCACCATCGGAATCAACATGTCCGATATCGGCTGGGACCCGAACCTCAACCGCTTCGTGGACCTGGACAACTTCCTGATCAGCACCATGTTCAAGCTCTATCCCTGGGAACTGATGATGAAGGAGCCGTTCGGCCAGCGCCTGCTCCAGCGTTCCCACAACCCGCGCTGGGTGGAACCCGCCTGGAAAATGCTCCTGTCCAACAAGGCGCTGCTCGCGGCCCTGTGGCATCTGTACCCGGATCACCCCAACCTGCTGCCGGCATATCTTGACGGCCCCGGCCCACTCACCGAGTGGGTGGCCAAGCCGCTGCACGGGCGCGAGGGTGACAACATCAAGATCCACGCCAACGGCATCAACCTTGAACAGCCCGGCGGCTACGGCCGTGAAGGCTGGTGCTACCAGCAGTTCCACGCCCTACCGGACTTCGAAGGCAACCGTCCGGTGCTGGGGCTCTGGGTGGTCGGCGGCGAATCGGTAGGCTGCGGCATCCGCGAATCTGACGGCCCGATCACCGACTACTTCTGCCGCTTTGTGCCAAACACCATTGACTCTGCGGCCCCGCTCTCCTCCTCGAAGGCCCATTCCAGCAAGGCAGGTACCACCCTATGAGCACCAGGACGACGACGGCCGGCAGCCCCAGCGGACAAAGCGCCATCCCTGCCAAGGGGCTGCGCGCCGGAATCCTGGACCTCGGTGACTCGGTGATGCTGGGCCTGGCGTCCACCGCCCCGGTCTATTCACTCGCCGCCACCCTTGGCCTGATCGTGGCGGTGAACGGCAATTACACCCCCCTGATCCTGCTCCTGGGCTTTGTCCCGGTCCTTTTCGTCGCCTATGCCTTCCGTGAACTGAACAGTGCCATGCCGGACTGCGGCACCACCTTCATCTGGGCCCGGCGCGCCTTCGGCCCCTGGGCCGGCTGGCTGGGCGGCTGGGGGGTGGCGCTCGCCGGCGTCGTGGTGCTGGCCAACCTTGGCCAGGTCGCCGGGCAGTACCTGTGGCTCCTTGTCGGGGACGGGTCGCTGGCCGCGAACAGCCTTGTGGTGACCGCCACAGGGGTGCTGTTCATTGCCTTTATGACCGTGGTGAACCACCGGGGCATCCGGCTCGGTGAGCATGTCCAGCGGGTCCTGACCTATGTGCAGTACATATCGCTGGGCATCTTCGCCGTCGCAATGGTCGTCCAGATCGTCGGCGGGACCCCGTCCGGGGCCCCGATCGGCCAGGCTTTCGACCTTGAGTGGTTCAACCCGGTCGGCGCCTTCGCCGATCCCGGCGCCGTCGTCCATGGCGTGCTCCTGGCGCTTTTCATCTACTGGGGCTGGGACACCTGCTTCGCGGTGAATGAGGAGTCGGAGAACCCGGCGACCACGCCGGGCCGGGGCGCGGTCATTTCGGCGTTTGTGCTGGTGGCGATCTACGTGTCCGTCGCCCTGCTCGTGATGATGTACGCCACCGCCGGCACGGAAGGGATCGGCCTGGGCAACGACGCGAACAACGGCGACGTCTTCCTGGCCATGAAGGACGTGGTTCTCGGGCCCTGGGGCTGGCTGATCGTTGTCGCGGTACTGGCCTCCGTGCTGTCCTCCACACAGACCACGATCCTCCCCACAGCCCGCGGCACCCTGTCAATGGGGGCGCATGGGGCACTGCCCGCGAAGTTCGGCGAGGTCCACCCGCGCTACCGGACCCCCGGATTCTCGACCAAGGTCATGGGTGGCGCCGCCATCACCTATTACGTGCTGATGAGCCTGCTGAGTGAGAACCTGCTCTCCGACTCGATCAGCTCCATCAGCCTCTTTATCGCCTTCTACTACGCCCTTACCGGGTTCGCCTGCGTCTGGTACTTCCGCGGGACGCTGCGCGGATCGGCCCGCAACCTTTGGTTCCGCGGCATCCTGCCGTTCCTCGGCGCCCTGGCACTGACCGGCGCGTTCTGCGTCTCGGCGGTGCAAATGTGGGATCCGGGGTACGGCGACACCCAAATCCTGGGCGTTGGCGGGGCCTTCGTCAGCGGTGTTGTGCTGCTGGCTCTCGGCGCGGTGCTGGCCGCGGTGTGCCGTTTCGCACCGTCCACCCGGCGCTATTTCCTCGAGCACACGGCTTCCGGCGCCGCCGGGTAGCGGGCGCCGCCGTAGGATGCTGGAATGAGCAACAACGCGGACGTGTCCGACATCCTGGCAATCGATTCCCTGCTGAGCGCCGGGGAACTGGCTGTCCGGGAGCGGGTCCGCGATTTCACGGACCAGCGGATCCGTCCCGGCATCGCGGGCTGGTACGACGACGGCGTCTTCCCGCTGGAGCTGGCCCCCGAGCTGGGGGAACTTGGCGTCCTCGGGATGCATCTGGAGGGCTATGGCTGCCCGGGCCGCTCCGCCGTCGAATACGGCCTGGCGGCGATGGAGCTGGAGGCCGGCGATTCCGGGATCCGGACCTTCGTCTCCGTGCAGGGCTCGCTGGCCATGACAGCCATCCACAAGTGGGGCTCCGAGGAGCAAAAGCAGGAGTGGCTCCCCCGGATGGCCGCCGGCGAACTGATCGGCAGCTTCGCGCTGACCGAGCCCACCGCCGGCTCGGACCCGGCCTCTATGCAGACCTTCGCCCGCCGCAACGGCTCCGGCGACGACGGCGGCTGGATCCTGGACGGCACCAAACGCTGGATCGGGCTCGCCTCGGTGGCCGACGTGCTGGTGGTGTGGGCAATGACCGACGACGGCGTCCGCGGCTTCCTGGTCCCCGCCCGCACCGCCGGGGTCACCGCGACACCGATCGGACAGAAGCTCTCGATGCGCGCCTCGATCCAGTGTGATGTCGCGTTCGACGCCGTCCGGCTGGGTCCGGAGGCCCTGCTCCCGGCAGCCCGCGGGCTGCGTGGCCCGTTCAGCTGCCTGAACGAGGCCCGCTACGGGATCGCGTGGGGTGCGATGGGCGCGGCCCGGGACTCCTACGAGGCCGCACTGAAGTACTCGCAGGAGCGGCTGCAGTTCGGCAAGCCCCTCGCCGGCTACCAGCTGACCCAGGAGAAACTCGTCAACATGCTGCTCGAGATCCAGAAGGGCACGCTCGTGGCGCTGCAGCTGGGACGGCTCAAGGATGCCGGGAAGCTGCGGCCCGAGCAGATCTCGCTGGGCAAACTGAACAACGTGCGTGAGGCGATCGCGATCGCCCGCGAGGCCCGGACCATCCTGGGCGGGAACGGGATCACTCTGGACTATTCGCCGCTCCGGCACGCCGCCAACCTGGAGTCCGTGCGGACCTACGAGGGCACCGACGAGGTGCACACCCTGGTCCTGGGCCAGCACATCACCGGGCTGGCCGCCTTCCGCTAGCCCCGGCGCCTCAGGCGGAGAAGCCGCCGTCCGCCTTGACCAGCTGGCCCGACACCCAGCGGTCCTCGGCCGAGAGCAGGAACGCCACCGTCCCGGCCACATCCGCCGGGGTTCCGAGCCGGCCGCCGGGCTGCCGCCGGGCCAGTTCTTCACGCAGCGGCCCGTCCATCCAGCCGGTGTCCACGGGACCGGGATTGAGCACATTGGCGCTGATCCCCAGCGGCCCGAGTTCCCGCGCCGCCGCCGTGACGATCCGGTCCAGCGCGCCCTTGGACGCGCCATAGGGCAAATTGAACGCGGTGTGGTCGAAATGCCGCTCGAAGCTCTCCAGGGAGGTGTCCAGGATGCCCGAGTCCACGGATTCAGCATGGCTGAGCACCAGCCCCTGCAGCGGCCCGGCCTCCGCCGCGATCGCCTCCATCAGCCCGCCCACGGCCTGCGGGTCCTGGAAATCCGCCGGCAGTGCGACGACAGCGGCGCCGGTGGCCTGCAGCTCCGTGGTGAGCCGTTCGACGTCGTCCGGCTGTACACCCCACGGCATCCGGGCGTCGTAGTCCTGCCAGTAGGTCAGCACGAGGTCCCAGCCGTCGGCTTACCCGCGGGGGCGGAGCGCGGCGCGGGAGGGCCGGTAGGCCAGCGCCCAGAACACCAGCATGGCGATCCCGCAGAGCACGCCGAGGCTCGCCACGATCAGCTGCCACTGGGTCTGCGGGTCCTTGCCCCATTCGGCCGCCCCTGCCATGACGGACAGATACTTGGGCGTCAGGTAGAAGGCCAGGGCCGAGAACGCGACGATGATCCACCCGGCGAGGCGCATCCGGCCGTTCCGGGACGGCACCCGGTGGATCGCGAAGCCCATGCAGGGCAGCGCCACCGCCATCCACACCCAGTGGTGGGACCAGGACACCGGGCTGATCAGGAGCATCAGCACGGCGGTGGCCGAGACCGCGACGAAGTTCTCGTCGGCGTCCACGGCCCACGCGATCACCAGCGCGGCCACCGCGGTCAAGGCCAGCGAAAGCACCAGCCACAGCATGCTGGTCAGGCCGGAATCCGGCAGTCCCAGGTGCAGCAGCAGGCCTTTGACCGAGAGGTTGTCCACGTAGGCCGGCCCGCCGATCCGCCCGGTGTCAGGCAGGATCTTGGTCCAGAAGGTCAGCGAGGCCGTGGGCAGGATGGCCCAGGCCAGGCCGATCGAGCCGAGGAACCCGGCTGCCATCCAGCCGAGCGCCTTGAAATCGCGGCGGACCAGGAAGTACAGCCCGAACGCCAGCGGGGTCAGCTTGATCCCGGCCGCGATGCCGATCAGCAGCCCCGCGGGCCAGCGGATCGCCCCGGCTCGGGCCTTGCCGTAGAGCGCGAAGTCGGCGAGGATCAGGCCCATCAGGATGATGTTGATCTGGCCGAAGTCGAAGGTGTCCCGCCACGGGCCCAGGAGCAGGATCGCTGCCGTGCCGGCCAGTGCCACGGCGCGGAAGCGCCAGTCGGCGAACGCGTTCCGCCAGCTGCCAAGCCGGAAGTAGTGCCGCGCCAGCCAGGCGGACACGGTCGCGGCGCCCAGCAGGGCCGTGCTGATGAACACGAGGCTGCCGCCGCCCTGGCCCAGCGTCGCCATCGCCGCGAACAGCAGCGCCGCGAACGGCGGGTAGGTGAACGGCAGCCCGTCCCGCGGCGCGTAGAGCTCGTTGACGCCGGCCTCCCCGGTCTGCAGCACCCGGCTGCCGCCGTAGAAGTACACCTCGAAGTCGTTCATCAGCGGGATGTAGGCCGAGTACAGCACCACCAGGGCGAGGACGACGGCGAGCGCGCCGGCCGCCGTCGCGAGCCAGCCGCGTGTGGTGGAGGGCGTGGCCCTGGTGGTGGTGGTCACGGCGCTTAGCTGCCTGACGCGCCGGCCGCGGAGTCGAGCTGCGCGAAGGCCTGCTCCAGGTCGGCGATGAGGTCCTCGACGTCCTCGATGCCGCAGGAGAGCCGGATCAGGTTGACCGGGACGGCGAGTTCGGTGCCCTTGACCGAGGCGTGGGTCATCTCCGAGGGGTAGTTCATCAGCGATTCGATCCCGCCGAGCGACTCGGCCAGCGTGAACACGGAGGTGGACTCGGCCACCTTGCGTGCCGCCGCCTCGCCGCCCTTGAACTGCACGGAGATCATGCCGCCGAACTTCTTCATCTGCTTCTTGGCCAGCTCGTGCCCGGGGTGGGAGGGCAGTCCCGGGTACAGGACGGCCTCGACCTCGGGGCGCTGCAGCAGCCATTCGGCCACGGCCTGCGCGTTGTCGCTGTGCCGGTCCATCCGCACGCCCAGGGTCTTGAGGCCGCGGGTGGTCAGGAACGCGTCCATCGGGCCGGAGATGGCACCGACGGCGAACTGCACGAAGCCGATCTTCTCGGCCAGCTCCGCGTCGTTGACGATGATGGCGCCGCCGACGACGTCGGAGTGCCCGCCGATGTACTTAGTGGTGGAGTGCACCACGATGTCGGCGCCAAGGGCCAGCGGGTTCTGCAGGTACGGCGAGGCGAAGGTGTTGTCCACCACGAGGAGGGCACCGGCGTCGTGCGCCAGCGTGGCGAGGGCCGCGATGTCGGTGATCTTCATCATCGGGTTCGACGGCGTCTCCACCCACACGAGGCGGGTCTTGCCCCCGTTTGATCCACCCGCCGCCACGGCCTGCGCGACGGCGTCGAGGTTGGACATGTCCACCGGGGTGTTGCCGATGCCCCACTCCCCCAGCACGCGGGCGATCAGCCGGTAGGTGCCGCCGTAGGCGTCGTTGCCGAGCACGATGTGGTCACCGGGGCGGGTGAGCGCGCGGATCATGGAGTCCTCGGCGGCGAGGCCGGAGCTGAAGGAGAACGCGGCGGTCCCGCCCTCCAGTGCGGCGAGCTGTTCCTGCAGCGAGTCACGGGTGGGGTTGGTGCCGCGGCCGTACTCGTAGCCGGCGCGCAGCACGCCGATCGCTTCCTGGGCGTAGGTGGTGGAGAAGTGCACGGGCGGCACGACGGCGCCGGTGCGCGGCTCGAACTCCTGGCCGGCGTGCACGGCGCGGGTGTTGAAGCCGGGGGTGGGTACGGAGGAGCTTTCTGGCAAAGACATGTGCGTTCCTTTCGTCCGGCGGCCGGGTGCCCGGGAGGGCGGCCCGGCTGCCGGGTCAGTGGCTGAGGTCAGTTGCGGGCGTCAGTGGCGTCAGTTGCTCAGGTAGGCGAGGAGGTCGTGGCGGGTCAGGATCCCCACCGGAGCGCCGACGAACGTCACCATCAGCGTGTCCGAGTCGGAGAGGAGGTCGCGGGCCGTCTGGATCGATTCGAGCGAACCGATCACCGGCAGCCGGGCCTCCATGTGTTCGGAGATCTTGTCCGAGAGTTTGGCCTCGCCGCGGAACAGCTTGGCGGTCAGGGTGCGCTCGTCCACGGCGCCGAGGACCTCGCCCATCACCACAGGGGGTTCCTGGGACAGCACCGGGATGTGGGAGACGCCGTACTCGTTCATGATGTTGATGACGTCGCGGACGCTCTCGTTCGGGTGGATGTGCACGAGGTCCGGCAGCTCCCCGGTCTTGGCCTTGAGGATCTCGCCCACAGAGGCTTCGTCGCCGCTGGCCAGGAAGCCGTACGAGCGCATCCACTGGTCGTTGAAGATCTTGGCCAGGTAGCCGCGGCCGGAGTCCGGCAGGATCACGACGACGACGGCGTCCTCCGGCAGGTCCTTGGCGACCCGCAGGGCGGCGACGACGGCCATGCCGGAGGACCCGCCCACGAGCAGGCCTTCCTCGCGGGCCAGCCGGCGCGTCATCTCGAAGGATTCGGCGTCACTGACGGCGATGACGTCGTCCGGGACGGACTTGTCGTAGTTGGCGGGCCACATGTCCTCGCCGACACCCTCGACGAAGTACGGCCTGCCGGTGCCGCCGGAGTAGACCGAACCGGCAGGGTCCGCGCCGATGATCTTGACCACGCCGCCGTCGGCCTCCGCGCGGTGGGCGGAGACTTCCTTGAGGTAGCGGCCGGTGCCGGTGATGGTGCCGCCGGTGCCGGCGCCGATCACGCAGTGGGTGATCCGGCCGTCCGTGTCGCGCCAGATTTCCGGTCCGGTGGATTCGTAGTGGCTGGACGGGGCGGCCGGGTTGGAGAACTGGTCGGGCTTGTAGGCGCCGGGAATCTCGGTGACGAGCCGGTCCGAGACGCCATAGTAGCTCTGCGGGCTGTCGGGGGGAACGGCGGTGGGCGTGACCACGACCTCGGCGCCGTAGGCCTGGAGCACGGCGCGCTTGTCCTCGCCGACCTTGTCCGGCACCACGAAGACGCAGCGGTAGCCCTTCTGCTGGGCCACGAGGGCCAGGCCGACGCCGGTGTTACCGGAGGTGGGTTCCACGATGGTGCCGCCGGGCAGGAGCTTGCCGGTGCGTTCGGCCTCCTCGATCATCTTGACCGCGATCCGGTCCTTGATGGAACCGCCGGGGTTCAGGTATTCCAGCTTCACCAGGACCGTGGCCCCGATGCCGTCGGTAACGTGGTGCAGCTTGACGAGCGGCGTATTGCCGATGAGGTCCAGAACGGACTGGGCGTACTTCATAGGTACAAAGTTACAGTCTCCGCCGGCTTGGGGCCGCCCCGGGCACGGCGGCGCGGCCCGGGAGGCTGCCGGTGCATGGTGGTGGAGGCCCTGCACGCGAACGGCCTCACGCAGTTCCTGACCGGGTTCGCCGTTGCCGGCGAGGGCCTGCCGGCCCTGCTGCAGCTCGCGAGCCTAGGCGCCGGTGCGGCGACCACGGTGAACAATCTGCCGGCGTGCCCCGCGTGCCTTACGCGCCGATGTCGTTCGCCCCACCCGCCCCGGCAGCCGCGTCGCCTGCCGCCGGCGCGGCGTTCTGCCACAGGCCGATGATGTTGCCTTCGGTGTCCCGGAAATAGGCGGACCAGCCCATGGTGCTAACTTCCTGCCGCGGCAGGACGGTGCTGCCGCCCAGGGCGTTGATCTTCTCCAGCGCCGCGTCGATGTCCTCCACGTCCACCGTGATAACCGGGGACGTGAGTTCCCCCTCGCGGCGGAACATGCCGCCGTTAATGGACCCCGGAACGGCGGGCAGGCCCGTCTCATCCATCGGCGTCGTCATGAGCATGGCGTAACTCAGCTCCGGCATGGCATCTATTCTCCAGCCGAGCGCCGACCTGTAGAACTCCCGGGCGCGGTTCTCATCGTCTGCGGGGATTTCGAAATGGATTACTCCGCCAGCCATCACATTCTCCTTAGAACAGGAACTCGGTGTCTCGGTCCATGGCGAGGGCAGTCCACGCCACAGCGAAAGTCTAGGACGGTGCCGCGTTCTGCCACAGACCCACGATGTTGCCTTCGGAGTCCTTGAAGTAGGCGTTCCAGCCAGACCCCGGAACCTCCATTTTTTCCCGATGAACAGAACCGCCCTGCGCCACGATTTGCTGCAGGGCAGCGTCAATGTCCTCCACATCCACTGTCACCACCGGGGCTGTGAGCTGGCCGGTTCGCCGGAACAGTCCGCCGTTGATGGAACCGGGCACCGCCGGCCTGCCCTGCTCGTCCAGCGGCGTGGTCATCGCGAGGCTGTAGTCCAGCTCCGGAAGCACCTGGAACTCCCAGCCGAAAATGGAACTGTAGAACTCCCGGGCGCGGGTCTCGTCGTCTGCGGGGATCTCAAAATGTACTACTCCACCAGCCATCACACTCTCCTTAGAACGAGGGTTCGGGGCCCTCAGGGCGGGCGCGGGCGCCCACGCCACAGCCGGAGTCTAGTACCGGTCAACGCCGGGGCTAAGGGCCGTCCGGCCTTTGCTTCCGCAGGCAGCGGGCAGCGGCGTTGTCAGGCGTTCGTGGAATCATGGTCGGATGACCATTGCAGACGTCCCCGCCGGCGTGGCCGCCGCGGCGGACGCCTCCCTGCGCTGGCTCCCGGGCGGCCCCTTCGACCTGATGCAGACCATCGGGACGCTGCTGCGGGGGCACGGCGATCCGTCCATCCGCACGACGGCGGACGGCCTCTGGATGGCGTTCACCACACCATCGGGTCCGGCGACGCTCCGGCTGGCGGTGGCTTATCCGTCGGGCTGTCCGGCGGCGGGTCCCGCCGTCGAGATCCAGGCCTGGGGGCCGGGTGCGGCCGAAGCCGCCGCGTCCGCTCCGCGGATGCTGGGCCGCGACGACGACTGGTCCGCCTTCGATGAGCCCGCGTTCCACGCCACGCTCCCCCGGCTGGTGGTTGAGGCCCGACGCCGGAACCCCGCCGTCCGGCTGCCCGCCACCGGCCGCCTGGTCGATTCCCTGGTGCCCACGATCTTGGAGCAGAAGGTCACCATGGTCGAGGCCCGGCGCGGCTACCGCTACCTGATGTACCGCTACGGCACCCCGGCCCCCGGCGCTGGCACCGTTGCGCCGGCGAACCTGCTGGTGCAGCCCACGCCTGAACAGTGGCTGCGCATCCCGTCCTGGGAATGGCACCACGCCGGCGTGGGTCCGCAGCGCTCGGCGACCGTCATGCGCGCGCTGCGCTCCGCCGCCGCGCTGGAGCGGCTGGCGGCGCTCCCGGCCGCGGAGGCGTCGGCGAAGCTGCAGACCATCCCCGGCATCGGCGTGTGGACCGCGGCCGAAGTGATGCAGCGCACGCACGGCTGCCCGGACTCGATTGCGGTGGGCGACTACCACCTGGCGGCGTATGTGGGGGCGGCGCTGACCGGGCGCCGGACCGACGACGCCGGGATGCTCCGGCTGCTGGCCCCGTGGGCCGGACACCGGCAGCGTGTGGTCCGGATGATCGGGCTCAGCGGCTTCCGCAAACCCACCTTCGGCCCGCGGATGACCATCCAGGACCACCGCGGCCACTAGGCGCGCCCCTGCCCTCCCAGGAAGCAAGGGGGGCCGGCGGTCCCGCGCCCGTCACCACGCAGCCACGCCTCGGACCGGCCCCGCAGCACTCCGGGGGCACTTTGGCGCGGACACGCCGCCAATCTTGGCGCCGGCATCGAACTTTGCTCCCAAAATGCCCCCGGAGCGCCGGAGACCTCGACTTAGAGGCCCAGCCGGGCCACCGCTTCCTGCCGCATGTCCACCTTGCGGATCTTGCCGGAGACCGTCATCGGGAAGTCCTCGCGCACATCCACGTAGCGCGGGATCTTGTAGTGCGCCAGCTTCCCGCGGCAGAAATCGGCCAGGCTGCCGGCATCCAGCGGGGCCGCACCGGGCTTGAGGATGACGCACGCCATGAGCTCCTCACCGTACTTGGCGTCCGGCACTCCGATCACCTGCACGTCCTGGATGTCCGGGTGGGTGTACAGGAACTCCTCGATTTCGCGGGGATAGACGTTCTCCCCGCCCCGGATCACCATGTCCTTGATCCGTCCCTCGATGACGATGTAGCCGTTATCGTCCATCCGGGCCAGGTCCCCGGTGTGCATCCAGCCGTCGGCGTCGACCGCCTCGGCGGTCTTGTCCGGCTGGTTCCAGTAGCCCTTCATGACGGAGTACCCGCGGGTGCACAGTTCGCCGATCTCGCCGCGCTGCATCACGTCACCGGTCATCGGGTCCACGACCTGGCTTTCCAGCTGCGGCATCGTCCGGCCCACGCTCTGGGTGCGCTGGGCCATCGTGTCCACACTGCGGGTCATGGTGGACACCGGCGAGGTCTCCGTCATGCCGTAGCAGATGACCACATCTGTCATGTTCATTTCCGTGATGACCCGGTTCATCACCTCGATGGGACACAGCGAGCCCGCCATCACGCCGGTGCGCAGGGTGGAGAGGTCATAGGAGGCAAAGTCCGGGAGCGCGAGTTCGGCGATGAACATCGTGGGCACGCCGTACAGCGACGTCCCGCCGAAGTCCTGCACGGCCTCCAACGCGGCGGCTGGAGTGAACCCCCGGCCCGGGATGATGGTGGCGCAGCCGTGGCTGAGGGCGGCCAGGTTTCCGATCACCATGCCGAAGCAGTGGTAGAACGGCACCGGCAGCACCACCCGGTCGTGCTCGGTGTACCCCATCAGCTCGCCTATCGAGTAGCCGTTGTTCAGGATGTTGTGGTGCGAGAGGGTGGCCCCCTTGGGGAACCCGGTGGTTCCTGAGGTGTACTGCAGGTTGATCGCGTCGTGGGGGTCCAGCCCGGCCATGCGCGCCTTCAGCTCGGCATGGCCGACGTCGTCGGCCCGCTTGAGCAGCTCCGCGAACGTGCGCTCCGACGGGGATTCGGGGACGCCGGCGGTGAGCCCGGGCAGGCCTGCGTCGGGCAGGAACACGAGATCGCGCAGCTCCGGGCACTCGGCCAGCGCCTGCCGGGCCATGCCGGTGTAGTCGCTGTTGCGGTCCGACGGCGCCGCGACCAGCATCCGCATGCCGTTCTGCCTGACCACGAACTCCAGTTCATGGCTGCGGTACGCGGGATTGACGTTGACCAGGATCGCCCCGGTCTTGGCCGTCGCGTACTGCAGGATGGTCCACTCGGCACAGTTCGGGCTCCAGATGCCGATCCGGTCACCCTTGGCCACGCCCAGGGCCAGCAGGGCGCGGGCGACACGGTCGACGTCGTCGTTCAGCTTGGTGTAGCTCCAGCGCCGGGCCTCTTCCCCCGGCACGGCCGCGGCCTCGATCAGGGCATCCTGATAGGGGTACCGGGCCACGACCCGTTCGAAATTGTCGCCGATGGTTTCCTCGAGCAGCGGGACGTCAGTGTCCCCGGCTGTGTATGCAAGCATGATGTGACGCTACCAACACTCGGGCCCCAAAAGAAGAGTAAAGCTTGGATGTCCTACGAAATCTTCGGGACACATTGCCCACGCCCGGTATTGTAAAAACCATGAGCGCACCCATTGACCTTAAGGCCATCTTCATCCCCAACGACGGCGAGTTCTTCCGTGTGAAGCTCGCGCTGGAGATCGCGATAGACGAGGTGGTCAACGAACCCGGCTGCATCCGCTACGAGCTCACCGAGGCCAGCGAGGACAAGCTGGTCCTGACCGAACGGTGGACCTCGCAGGAGGACCTGGACACGCACTCGAAAGGCACCGCGGTCCAGGACCTCAATGAATCCCTCAGCGCCCTGCTGGCCGAGCCGGTCAAACTCGTGAAGCTCTAGCCGGACCCGACACCACGACAGAACGCCGAAACCACGACAGAACAAAGCAACGCGGGGTCACTCCCCGCCCATGATCTTCCGATAAATGGGCGCGGAGTGACCCCGCGTTGCTGTTCAGAGGTCAGTTGCTGCTGCCGGTGAGAGGTGGCGCTTAGGCCTCCGGGATCTGGCTTCCGTCCTGCTGGCCGGACGCGGCGGCGGCCTGGGACCGGGCCACGTGCGCGTGGACTTCCTCCATATCCAGGGCCTTGACGGCGTCCACGACCTGCTCCAGCTGCTGGGCATTCAGCGCGCCCGGCTGGGAGAACACCAGCACCTTCTCTCGGAACGCCATCAGCGTCGGGATGGACGTAATGCCGGCCTCGGCCGCGAGCTGCTGCTCGGCCTCGGTGTCCACCTTGGAGAAGACGACGTCCTTGTGCTTCTCGGACACTGCGGCGTAGGTGGGGCCGAACTGCTTGCAGGGGCCGCACCATTCGGCCCAGAAATCAACGAGGACAATGTCATTGTCCTCGACGGTGGATGCGAACTGTTCACCTGTAAGGTCTACGGTAGCCATGGGTCAACGGTACGCGAGCAGCGCCGGCTTGTCCCCTGCATTTCGCTGTTGGCACATCCATGTGACGGCCCTCCCGCGCCCCCTGCCGTCCGGCCCGGGGCCCTGGGACCCCAGCCCGCACGGCACCGTCGCCACCGTTTACAGCCTGCGGGCAGCCCCGGTCCGGCACGTGCGGTTTACTGCCGCCGGGATTTCGGCGGCCGACGCCGGCGCGCTGCTGGCGGGGTGCCCGGGATTGGTCACCTTGAGGTGCTTCCGGCGGGCGACGGCGTCGAGTTGTCCGCCACGCTGGGCGGCGCGATCCGGCCGCAGCTCCAGGTCCTGGCCACCCTCAAGCTCACCGAGCTGGTGCTGGAGGAGCCGGACCTCGAGGAATCGGTTCTTGAGCTCTACGGCACCATTCGCGGCAGCGAAAACGGCGGGAACGGCGCCGGCTACAGGAACGGCGGGAACGGCGCCAGCAACAGGAACGGCGGAAGGGGCGTGGACATACGCCGCCGACGGGAAGGACACGGCGGATGAGCAAGCCGCTGCCGCTGTTCACGCGGGCGTTCGTGGACTCTTGGCGGTCCACGCTGGGGTGGGCGGCCGGACTCGCCGCCACGATCTTCATCTACCTGCCGCTCTATCCCTCGATCGGCGGAAGCCCGGAGATGCAGGGTGTGATGGATGCCTTCCCGCCGGAGATGATCAAGGCCCTCAACTACGACCAGATCACCTCGGGACCCGGCTACACCCAGGCCACGATGTTCGGGCTGATCGGCTTCCTGCTGATGACCATCGCCTCGGTGGCGTGGGGTCCGGCGGCGGTCGGCGGGGACGAGGAATCAGGCCAGCTGGAACTCACCCTGGCGCACGTCGTGACCCGCTCGCAGGTGGTCCTGGAGCGGGCGCTGGCCATCCTGCTGCGCGTGCTGCTGCTCGTGGCCCTGGTGTTTGTGCTGATCCGGCTGCTCGCCGGTGCGGTGACGGGCCGGAAGACCTACGGGCTGGCGGCCGGCGCCGGCGTCGGCGTCCTGGACCGGCCCCGGCCCCGGCTCAGGCCCAGACGTGGGGCGCCGGGCGCCGGGCGCCGGGGAGGGCGTTGGTTTCGCGCCATTCGTGGATCCATTCGGGCAGCTTGAGGTCCGCCGGCGGCGCCCCGAACTCGCGGAGGATGTCCGCCTGGCTGACCGGTTTTCCCTTGCTGACCAGGCGGGTGGCGATGAAGGCGCGGGCGTAGATTTCCCCGTCCACCACCACGCGCTGCTCGAAGTAGATGGCTTTCTCGTCGAGGCCAATGATCTTCGTTTCGATCGTGTACCGCTGCCACAGTTGCAGCGACCGGCGGAAGGCGATGGTCTCCCCGGCCGCCACCGGGCTCCATCCCCGGCGGCGCATGGCCTTCCAGGTTCCGCTGCGGGCCATCAGGTCGAACCGGCCCAAGTCCATCAGCGAGAAATACATGCCGTTGTTGACATGCATCGCGATGTCGATGTCGGTCGGCAGGACCTTCAGCGGCAGCGAGGAGGTGTCCCAGATGCTCAGCGGGGAGCGGCGGGCGGACGTGAACAGCAGGACGAGTGTGCGCAGGAGCAGATGCATGGGACCAATGTTACCCGCGAGTAACAACACTGCCAAGGACCGAGACCGTGGCCTTGGGGCCGGGACCGCGGATGAGCCAGCAGTTGTTCGTACCGATCACCCGCTGCTCCCCCGGGTCCGCATGCGGCAGCACCAGGGCCGTGTTCTCGTCGACAGCCACCGCCCTGTCGACCATGCCGTGCACGACGGCGGAGACCGCACGTCCCAGTGTGCCGGCCTGCGCGGCGTGGACGTCGACAGCGAACGGAACGAGGCCCAGGCCCTCGCGGAGCTCCACCTCCCCGAGGCCCTCGGACGCTTCCTCGGGGCACACCTCGACGCCGCGGATCCGAAAGCCGCCGACAATCGCCCGTTCCGGCGCCACCATGGCGCCGGCAGAGAAGCCCAGATAGGGGGCGCCCGCGGCTACTGCCTGGCGGATGGCGGGCGCGGCGCTCCGCAGGTCCTCGGCGTAGACGGGGGTGGGGCCGCCGCCGACGACAATCGCATCGACGCCGTCGAACGCCCGGGGGTCCACGGGTCCGTGGCGGTGGAGCAGGACCGTCGACACCTCACTCGGCGTCCTCCGCTGCAGGGGTTCCAGATAGGCGGGGAGGAAATACTCGGCGCTGCCTTGGTGGTCAACCAGCACCACGGCAATCCGCGGCGGCCGGCCGCCCCCGGCGCGGTGCCGCGCCTCCGCGCTGAACTGGTCGAGGATCAGGGGAGTCGACACGGTATCCGGGCCGCCGCCGACCAGAAAGATGCTCATGGCTTCAAGGTACCCGGATCGCTGCCAGGGGTGCGCGGAAATTGGTATTACCCTTTGCGGATGGGAACAGAGCTGACCGTTCGGGCCGCCGCGCTGGAGGATGCGGCCGGCATTGCGCGGGTGCACCTCCAGGCCTGGCGCGAGAGCTACGCCCACCTGCTGCCGGCCGAGACCCTGGCGGGGCTGCAGCAAGGTCCGCGGGAGGAGCGGTGGCGCGCAATCATCGCCGCCGCCACCACGGACACCTGGGTGGCCTGCGCCGGGACGGACATCATCGGCTGGGCGAACGCGGGGACCGGACGCGATGAGGACGGACCCCGGCCCCAGGAGCTGGAGGGCATCTACGTGCTCGCCAGCCACTACGGCTCGGGGGCGGGGCAGATGCTGCTGGACGCGGCCGTGGGCGACGCCGGCGCATACCTCTGGATTGCGGAGGACAATCCGCGGGCCCACGCCTTCTACCGGCGCAACGGCTTCGTCCCGGACGGGGCGACCTCGGCGCATAAGCTGGTCGGCACCCCGGTCCGGATCCAGCGGATGGTGCGCTGAGCCTCGCCCCGGGCAGGGCCCCTCAGTCCGTGGCGATCAGCTCGGCTTCGAAGCCGTCGGAATTCACCAGGTACGCGGCGAAGTGGTTCGGGCCGCCGGCATGCGGATACTGCTCCGGGAACAGCTCATGCCAGCCGTGCCCGACGGCGGCCGCGGCGAGCGCGGCGACCTGCACCCGGCTCCCGGCGCTGAACGCCAAATGGTTGAGTCCGGGAGCAGTGCGGTCATGCTCCCGGCCGCTGAGGGCCGGGGATTCCTCTACGACGATGTAGGTCGGCCCCCGCCGCCAGCTGCACCCGTCCGGCCAGTCCTGGTAGTCCTGGTACCCCAGCCGGGCCAGGAGCCAGCCCCATTCGTCCCTGGCGCGGCCAAGGTGCGGCACCCACAGTTCAACATGGTGCAGGGCCCCGAGCGATTCATCAGTCACCCAGAGAGTCTCGCACGTCCTGGCTCGCCGGGTTCCCGCGGTTTCGGTAACTGGCGCTCCAGTATCCGGCGCCTCAGAACAGGATTCGCTGGAAGAGGACGTGGTCCCGCCAGCCCCCGGCAATGTTGAGGTAGGCCGGCGCCACGCCGATTTCCGTGAAACCGGCGCGCTTGAGGATCTTCTGCGAGGCTGCGTTGGGCTGGAGGGTGGCGGCCTGCAGCCGGTGCAGGCCCAGTTCGTCCCGCGCCGCCTCGACGGCGAAGGCGACCGCCGCGGAGCCGATCCCCCGCCCCGTGTAGTCCTTGTCCACCCAGTACCCTAGGTGGGCGCTGAGGAACGGCCCGCGGACGATGCCACTGAGGGTCATCAGGCCCACAATCGATTCCCCGTCCGCCAGCACCCACGGAACGTCGGATCCCGCGATGAACAGAGCCAGCTTGGACTGGACGCTCATCATCTGGCCCTCGACGGTGAAGAACTCCTCGGCCCGCAGCGGCTCCCAGGGTGCCAGGTGTTCGCGGTTGCGCAGGTAGGCGGCGCACATCGGTTCCGCGTCAGAGGCTCTCAACAACCGGATCCGGACGCTGCCCGCCAGGGCCCTGGTGGTCCCGGTCATCCGAAAGCCCCCGGCAGCGCCTCAGTCTTCGTCATCGTCGTCGTCGTCCTCGCTCGAATCGGTCCCCCGGACAATCACGCTGGCGACACCGTTCAGGTCCATCAGGGGAAGAACCAGGTTGCGCAGCGGGTGGCGGCCGAAGAACCGCACCTCCATCGAGACCATCGGTCTTTGCTCATCGCCGGTCCTTCGGGTGCGCAGGATCGAGGAACTGAACCCCATGGTGGCGGCGATTTCGAGGATCTGCCGCAGCACGCCCTGGCCATCGGCGTAATCGATGTGCATCAAGCGGTTCCTGTCCACGGAGGGAATCCTGCGGACGGCCGGGGCAATCACAAACAGCGTCAGGAGGTGGAAGACCGTCAGCACGGCGCCGAGGGAGACCATGCCGGCTCCGCAGGCCATGCCCACCGCGGCAGATACCCAGATGGTGGCGGCCGTGGTGAGGCCGCGGACCACGTCCCGGCCCTTGAAGATAACGCCGGCGCCCAGGAAGCCGATGCCGCTGACGATCTGGGCCGCGATGCGGGACGGGTCCACGACGGCTCCGGGCTCCGTCACGAAAGCGAAGCCGTACGCGGACACGAGGGTGAACGCGCACGAGCCGAGTCCCACCAGCACATGGGTCCGGTAGCCCGCGCTCTTCTGCCGGACCTGCCGTTCAATGCCGATCGCTGAACACAGCACGAACGTCGCGGCCAGCAGACCGGCTTCCACCAGGCTGGTGTCGGTGAAGAATGCGAACATGGCTCCCACCTTCCTTGGCCGGTCAATCAGCGGCGGACCGGCCCGGATCACTCACCCTAGTGCTGACTCTAGCAAGGCGGCAGTCAGCCGTCGTCGGGCTTCTTTTCGGACCCCTCGGCGGACCCGTCATCGGACTCATCGTCCGGCTCGTCGTCGGGTGTGTTGACGGGGGCATCGACGCTGTACGAGGCCCGGGGCGCCCTGGAGTACAGTTCATCGAGGCGCTCGTTCAGCGCATGGGCGAGGATGTCGCGCTGAAGTGCTGGCAGCGCGATGGCGCCATGGAGGTACGCCTCCACCTCGAACTGTCCGGCGTGGCCGCCGAGGGTGAAGTACCTGAGCCACAGCTCTTCAAGGCTGACGTCGGCATGGCGCAGCGATTCGGCAAATCGCCGCCGCTGTTCGCTCTCCTCGTCGCCCAAGGCCATGCCGTCGTCCTGCGCTTAATTATCGAAGGGTCTGGCCGCAGCCAGCAGTTCCGCCGCGACCAGTGCCAGAGGCTTCCCTGTCTGCCGCGACAGCATCATCAAATCCCTGAATGCGGCATCATCGTTGGTGCTGTTCCGGGCCATCAGCAGGCCCTTGGCCATGCTGATGGTGTCCCTTTGGGCCAGGGATTCCTGCAGGCGGTCACTCAGCGTCCGGGCAGCCTCACGGGCGTGCGAATGGATGACAAAGAGGGTCGCCTGTTCGGCAAAGAGTTCGGCTAAACGGACCGTGCCGTTGCCGGCGAACTGGCCGCCGTCGGAGTAGACCTTCACGGCTCCCAGTGCAAGACCGCCGGAAAGCAGGGGGCAGCTTACTGAGGAGGCAATTCCCAAGCCAGCAGCGGCGGGAGCCCAGCGCTTCCAGCGCCGGTCCGAGGCCAGATCCTCTACAAGGACCGTTTCTCCGCTCGCCCAGGCCGTGATGCAAGGGCCTTCCTCCAGCGCGTACTGCAGCGCGTCGGCTTCCGCCACAACGGCGTCGGACGCGGCAGTCGTCTGCCGCAGGCCCGAATGGTTGATCAGGGAGACCCCGGCACCGATCGCGCCGGGAATTGCCGCAGTCGCGGCGTCGGTGATCAGCCGGAGGGCGTGGGCCACCGTCTCTTCGGTCAGCAGCAGCTTGGTGGCGCGGGCGAAAACAGCGGTGATCTCGTCAGCCAGCGGCAGTTCCACGCTCATTTTCACCTCAGAAGTACATACCGGCGGTATGCCAGCCGGCGCGTATCGCCACAGGTTCCAAGCATACGGCGGGCTGGCCGGGGGCGCCTATATTCACAGGCCCCCGCACGGCGTAGTGTCGGTAGTAGCTGGATGTTGGCCGTGACAGGTCCGGGTTTCGCTATTTGGGTTGCGGGCGATCAAGAGTCCGCAGCCGCTGAGCCGGCGCGTCACATACGTTCAGGCGTTCGTAGGATTGAGACCGGCATGGTTCCCGGTACCGGCGCATCTCCCTCACCCGAGCAACTGCAGGATCTCCTGCTGGAAAGTCCAGGGTTCACCGACTTTCTTCTTGGTTTGACCACCATCTCCGCGACCCGCCTCGGCGGTCCGGAGCCCATGCTGTGTGCCATCACGGTGGAACGGAACGGTTCCCCCGCCACTGTCGCCAGCAGCTGCGAGGAAGCGAAACGGCTGGACGAGAAGCAATACACGTTCGACGACGGGCCCTGCCTGACGGCCTTGCGGAGTGGAACCACCGTCCTGGTTCCTGACGTGGCGGCTGATGACCGCTGGGCGCACTACGCCTCGACGGTTTCCGGCGAGGGCATCCGGTCGGTGCTGGCCGTGCCGATCACCACGGATCCGGGCTCAGCCGCGGCCCTGAACTGCTATGCCCGCACGAGCGGCGTTTTCGACAGCGAGACGGTCGCGGAGGTGGAGCGCCACGCCGTCTCCATGTCCCGGATATTGCGGCTGGCCCTCAAAGTCCACCCTCCGGAGATTTACCCGGAGCATCTCCAGTCCGCCCTGAAGTCCCGCGCCGTCATTGACGCCGCCGTCGCCCTCATCATGATTCAGAACAGGTGCAGCAGGGAGCAGTCCCTGGAACTGCTCCATCTGGCCGCCAGGGCAACCGACACGAAGCTCCACACCATTGCCGCGGATATCCTGGAGGGCGCTTCGCTACCCTCGGTGGATCCTCCGGAATAGGATGGGAGAAAGCCGCCGTTTGTGAGCGTGCGGCTGGACTTGGGGGCAGCAATTGCGTGAGAACCGTGACGTATCGGCGCACAATATCAGAGTCGACGTCAGCGGCGGCGCCAGCACACTGCTGGGGCTTTTACTGGAGGGCACCCGGGCGGGGTCCGGCGTCGACGATTTCCTGGCCGATCTGGCCAGCCTGGCGGCGGCGGAACTCTCGCACCCGGGGTCCGAGGTGTCCTGCGGGATCACCGTCCACCGGCGGAAGCAGGTTTCCTTAGACGCGGGCAGCACCAGCGAGGGATCCGTCAGCACGCTTCGGATCCCGATCGTGCTCGACGATGACAGCTCGGCGGTCGTTAACTTCTACTCGCCGCGGACCGAGGCATTCTCCAACGACGATGTCGAGCACGCACAGCAGTTTGCCGTCGAAGCCTCCCGCGCCCTCCTGCTGGCGTTGAGGTTCTCGCAGCTCAGCGACTCCAGGGATGACCTTGCCGCCGCCATGCAGTCGAGGACCATCATCGACATAGCGATCGGGGCGATCATGGCCCAGAACCGCTGCGGGCGGGAGGCCGCCTTCAAGATCCTCCGGAATACCTCCAACAACAGGAACATGAAGATCCGCGATGTTGCGGCGGCCGTTGTGGCCTCCATCGCCGGCGATACCGACATGACGGCCCGGTTCGAAGAATGATGTCAGCCGGAACCGGGGAGGACGCCGCGGCGGATCCGTTCGATCTGGAACGGTTCATCACAGCCCAGAACGCGGGCGGCACGTACCGGCACGCCCTCGAGGAACTCCTCGCGGGTTCCAAGCGCAGCCACTGGATGTGGTTTGTGTTCCCGCAGATCGCCGGGCTCGGGCAGAGCCCGGCCGCCCGAAAGTATGCCGTGACCTCGCTCGATGAAGCGAAGGCGTATCTGCGCCACCCTGTGCTGGGTCCGCGGCTGGCCGAATGCGCCGGTGCCGTGGGCGGTCTCGAGGGCCGCACCGCGGGGCAGATCTTCGGCGGCACCGATGAACGGAAGCTGCACTCCTCAATGACCCTCTTCCTCCGGGCCGACCCCGGGCAGGGGGTCTTCCGGGAGGTCCTTGCGAAATACTTCGACGGGCTGCCCGATGCCGCCACCGACGGGCTCCTGGGCAGGGATTAGGGCGCCCATCCCATGATCGGCATTGGCTCCATCGTCATCCGTGTCGATGATCTCCGGCACCAACTGGATTTCTGGACTGCCGCTCTGGACTATGCGCCCCGGCAGCCTCCCGGTGGGGACTTCGTCGTCCTCGAGACGCGGCCCCTCACGACAGCGGAGGCACGGCGCCGTACGACTTCGGCACCGCGTAAGGGTTGACCGGACGGTCCTCGTCCAAGGACGAAGGCTCCCTGTTGGCGTAGGTCCGCGCGGTCTTCAGGTCGCGCGAGCGCCGGTGCAGTCCGAAGCCGAGCAAACCGAGTCCGGCTGCCAGCAGCGCCAGTCCCAGAACAAACAGACCCGTCACTCCCGCATCGGCACTGCCAGTGGCCACCTGGAAAAGCGGCGTCGGCAGGACAAATATGGCCGTAGCCAGGGCAAGGCTGCCCGCCACGATCTGCCGCGTTCCGTTGGACTTCATGGTTCCCCCTCCACTGTGTGTCGCTGGTTCCAGTAAAGCTGGCCCCCGTGCGATCCGGAAGGGCATCCGTACCCCCCGGGCATTCCCCGGTTCGGCAGGCAGGGGTATCGACGCGCGGCGGGATGGGGAGGAGGATTAAAGCGCAGTCACGATAAGGAGGTCAGTGATGTGCTATCAGTACAACAGGGAGTTCCGTCGGGACATCAAGAAGGATGAATCGAAGGACACCCAGGTGCGCCCGGAGCCCCGGGTGGAAGAGCCTGGCTTCAAGTTCTGGGCTTTCCCCCGCCGCAGCAGGGAATTCACCGTCGAGGAGCCGGCCACGACTGACCGGACCACCGAGAAGGTCTAGCTGGAAAACCAGGGAAGGCTCCTCCGCGAGGGGCCTTCCTCTCTGTCAGACCCCGTCGTGCGGGCGTTCCGCGGAACGTGCGGGAGACTGGAAGTCCCCAACACGAAGGCAGGACCGCATTGATCAATCTCCAGCAGGACGCCGAAGGCTTCATCCGCATGAAGAGGCACTTCCCGGGCAGCACCATCATTGCCCTCACTTTCAATGACGGCTCCACGGAGGAGTTCACCGGCCAGCAGCTCAACACCCTCTACGACGAGGCCCTGGCCGTCTACCGGGCGGAGAACCACCTGGATGCAAAGGGATATTCCCGGGCGCCGAAAAGGACCGTCCAGCCAGCCAACGCAATCGAGTTCGTCGCCGTGCACCCCGGCATGGCCAAATAGTCCTCTTGAAACCCGTTGACACGACGGAACGGGCAGATTATTCTACAACCAAATGGTTGTAGATGATCTGAGTGACGCTGACCTTGACCGCCTGTTCCAGGCGTTCGCCGACGCCACCCGCCGGGACATCGTCACCCGCGTGACGGCCGGCGAGTCTTCGGTATCGGGGTTGGCCGAGCACTACGCCATGAGTTTCGCCGCCGTACAGAAACATGTGGCGGTATTGGAGCGCGCCTCCCTCGTGACGAAGGAACGGCGCGGACGGGAGCAGATCGTGCGGGCCCACCACTACGGCCTACAGCGCGCCCGACGGCTGCTCGATGAGTACGAAACGATCTGGCGGCAGCGGGCCGACCGGATCGCAGACATTCTCGCCGAGGATAGGAAGAGAGTTCCGTCATGACCGTAATCAGTTCGCAGAAGAATTCCGAAGCCCTGAGCTTCACCGTCGTCGCCGAGTTCGATGCCGGCGTCGAACGTGTCTGGCAAGTCTGGGAAGATCCGCGCAAGCTTGAACGCTGGTGGGGCCCGCCCACCTGGCCCGCGACCTTCGACAGCCACGACTTCGTCTCCGGGGGGAGTGCCAGCTACTACATGACCGGCCCTGAAGGCGAGAAGAGCCGGGGCTGGTGGCGGTTCACCGCTATCGAGGCACCACACCGCCTGGAGTTCGACGACGGGTTCGCCGACGAGAACGGGGACCCGGTCCCCGCGATGGGCACCAGCCACGCCGTCATGGAGCTTGAGGCAATCGACAACCGCACCCGGATGACCGTGGTGTCGACCTTTGACTCCCCGGAGGCCCTGGAGAAGGTCCTCGCCATGGGCATGGAAGAGGGCATGAAGCAGGCCCTCGCCCAGATCGACGCCATCCTCGCCGAGACCAGGGTCAGCTGACCGGAGCCGGTCCGCAACACAACAAACCCGCACAGAAACACCCCGCAGCCGCCTGCTAGGCAGCTGCGGGGGCGTCTTTCCGGGTCACGCAGGGCGGCCGGACTTAGCCGCCGAGGATCTTTGCCTTCTGCGCCCCGAACTCCTGCTCCGTGAGAATCCCCTGCTCCTTCAGGGCCGCGAGCTCTTTAAGCTGCTGGATGGCGTCGTTGGAGATCCCACCTGCGGCGGGAGGAGCCGCAGCCGGCTCCTGGTACGCCGCTTGCTGCTGCTGGCCCATCTGCGCGTCGTAGGCCTCCTGCTGCTTCGCCGCGGTCGCGGCGTCCTTTTCGGCGAACTTCGAAGCCTGCCTGCGCTGGACCCGGCCGCTGACCGCAGAAGCCGTCCCTGCAACTACCGCAGTCCGGGCAATACCCCCAAGAAGTCCCATAATTCTTCTCCTCTCATATGTCTATGTCTGCGCCAGTTCTTATGCGCCCGCGACCGGCGGAGCGGCGTCGACGGACTCAAGGGCCTCGAGCGCTGCCATCACGTCCGGCGCGGGGATCCGCGTGCTCGCGACGAGCTCGCCTCCGCTGTCACGCACGGCCGCTACGAAGGGTGCAGCCCAGATGTTTTCGTAGACAATCAGCGCGGCGAGGGACCCTGGCAGAATCGCGGTTGCTGCTTCGGCAATTTCCTCCTCGCCGAGCAGCCCGGACTGCGCGCCGTCGAAGTAGGAGAACGACTCGGCGGGACCGCCGGGATCGGTGAGCTCGAGCACCTCGACCGTGCCGTCCTCGTTCTTCGTGACGACAAGGAGATCGAAGAGCCGGATCACACCCTGCTCCACGAGCCTTATGAGCTCTTCACTCGCCCGTCCGGTCAGTCCTGCCATGGGGAACTCGAGGAGCACAAAGTCGACCGGCCCGTGGGCCTCAGTCTCCGGTGTGGTTGTCACTGGCTTTCCTCCGTTCTGATTGGAGCGCCCGTCCGGCACGCTCGTCTTAGTGTGGACGTCGTCTGCCGGAGCGTCACCACCCGCATCGGGTGATCCCGTGGGCGAGTCGGCGGCCGGTCCAGCACTGGACCGGAGTCCCTTGGCTCGCATCCCTTTGAAGCTTCCAGACTCCTACGGACCACTACAGCGCCCGCGGCGGGGTGGCCGCATCATCCCTTTCGGGTGAGTCCAAACGAACGGGCTGGACGCCCGCAGCGAGGCAAGAGTGCGGTACGTTGCTCGGACACAACGACGGCCGGATGAGACGCGGGGGACCAATTGGGGACAACGCACAACAACTCGCAGAACCGGCGCACCGGCCGTTCAGGCGGGGCTGCGAGATGGTCGCCGCTGTTGACCACACACAGGTCGGCGTCCGCTCATCCGCTCGCCGTCCTCGGCTGGCTCGGGGTTGGAGCGTCCCTGGGCCCCTGCTGCTGGTCGGGGAGACGAGGGACGGCGTCGCAGCCGCGCCGTGGCATTTGCTGGCTTCGTCGCTCATCTACTGCACGCTGTGGCGGCCGTGCGTCCGCACCCTGACGAACGGCAATGAACTGGTCAATCCGCTTCGCAGCCACCGGATCCCGTACCCGGCCGTCTACGACGTCCAGGTGCGCCACCCGGTGGCGACCAGTGCAGAAGGCCGACGGTTCGGCAGTTGGAGCACACCGACGAGAACGGGCCGGGCCGCCGTCGTCAGGGCCCGGCAGGATGGCCGTACCTCGGCCCTGCCCGGCCCGGCAACGGCGGTGGTCTCCACCTGGAACCGACCGGCCATCATCGTCGGCGCCGTCGCTGGCCTCTGGGCAGTCGGGACCATTCTGGTCTGAAGCGGGAGCGCTGGCCCGGTTTTCCGCCAGGCGCTGTCGCCGCCGCCGGCGTGGTGCAAGTATTCCCTCCGGCGTGCCCCTTTTCCCGACGTCGGCCCCGGTCCGATCCGCGCAACCCAGGACGACACATCTCTGCTCCCCTGCGATGGGCGGTAAGCTCATTCGAGGTTGAGCGCCCGGCGTGGCTTCGGGATGACCCGGCTATCCCGACGAGTATGTCCGTGGCGGGTGCTCCCCTTCAAAGTTGGAGGACGAATGACAAACACGGAACACCCATCCCCCAGCAGCCTTCGGGGTCCAACCGCCCCCGAATGGGCACGGCTGGAAGACCTGTCCAGGACCCGCCTGCTGGACACACCTTCCGAGGAGCGCTTCGACCGGATCACGCGCTTGGCGCAGAGCCTGTTCGGGGTCAGCGCCGCCAGCGTGTCGCTGATCGCCGAGAACCGCCAGTACCTGAAATCGTTTGTGGGTCCGCTGTCCCGCGAATCGGACCGGAGCGACTCGTTCTGCACCGAGACGCTCAAGTCCTCCGAAACCTTGATCGTGGAGAACGCCCTCACCGACGAACGTTTCCGGCACAACCCGCTCGTGACGGGCAGCCCCCACATCAAGTTCTATGCGGGCCACCCCCTCACCGGGCCGGGCGGCACCCATGTCGGGACGTTCTGCATCAGCGACCAGTCGCCGAGGTCCTTCGGTGCGGGACAGCGGAGGATCCTTGAGGATCTGACCCAAATCATCCAGCGTGAGATGAACCTGTCATGGGACATCGACCAGGGAGCCCGCACCCAAAGAGCGCTCCTGCCGGTCACTCCACCGGCCCCGGCCGGTTACTCCCTGGGAGTCTGTTTCTATCCCGCCTTCGGGCTCAGCGGGGACTTCTACGACCTCGGCACCACAGAGTCCGGGCACTTCCGCATGACTGTCGGCGACGCCATGGGCAAGGGCGTCGGTCCCGGGCTCGTGGCGGGGGCGGCGCGTTCCGCCTTCGCCGACGCCGGCTGGGACGCGGACCCGTCCCGCCTCCTCCGGGACGTGTCGGACCGCCTTGACGGGACCCTGGCCCGCGCCGGGTCCTTCGCCTCCGTCTTCCACGCCGTGATCGACCCGGCAACCGGCGCCGGCCTCTATGCGGACGCCGGACAGGGATTGACGCACATCCTGCGCGCCGACAGCACCGTCGAGCGCCTGCCCCCCACCGGCCCGCCGCTGGGGCTGGTCCCCGGCGCGACCTGGACCGAGCGCCGCTTCGCGCTCTCCCCCGGAGACGCAGTCCTGATTCCCACCGACGGCCTCCTCGACCTCCACGGCGGCGACCTCGGCCGCCTCTCCACCGCCATGAAGGATTGCCGGACGCAGGAGGACGCGGACACGGCCGTCAAGACACTGTGCGACCGACGAGGGAAATCCGTGGTCCTGGACGACATCACGGCGGTCCTTTTCCAGCGCGGCCCGGTGCGAATCTAAGCTCCGACGCCGGTCCGGGGCGGGCCGGCGTCGGACCGGAGTTTGCACCCTAAAAGCCTCGGTAGGATTCATGGGGACAAGAGCTGGGGAAGTCTACGTATAGGGGAGTCAGTGGCGGCAACGGCAACACGGGAAGCCGTCGTGACGGGTGCGGACGAGCAACCAAGGCTGCGGAACCAGATTCCGTCACTCTTGACGGGCGTGGACGAGCTGTCACCGCTGCGTAAGCAGCTGCCGTTCTTGCTGTTCTTTGTCGTCGCCGCGGCCATGAGCAGTGCGATCGCGACCCTGACGGTGAGCGACTGGACGGCACTGGCAGCCGGGGCGGTGCTGACGGCGGCAGCCACCGGTTTGGCCGCAGTGGCAACGAAACCAGAGCTGGCACGCTTTGCGATCATCGTGCCTTGCCTGGATTTCCTGGCGGCCGGAGCGCTGCGGCACGGCACGGGAGAAAGCCACTCCATCTATGCCTCGATTGTCCTGCTGCCAGTCCTCTGGTTCGCTGCCATGCAGGGCCGGCGCCACGTGGCCTACGCGGCGGCGGGCGCGACGGTTGCCATCATGGTCCCATTCGCTCTCGGGTCGAGTATCGATGCGAACCCCAATGAGCTCTTCCGCGGGCTGTTCAGCACGATGATCTTTGTCCTGGGCGCCCTTGTGGTCAACGAGTTGGCGCAACGGGCACGACGCCGTCTCCACACCGCCCGCGAGCAGGCGGCGGCGGCCACTGCCGAACTCAGCCGGGCCGCCCAGATCCAACGCTTCCTGCTGCCGAAGAACGCCGCTCCGCTCCCCGGCTACCAGACCGCCGGCGCCTGCATCCCCTCCGCCGCCGTGGGAGGGGACTTCTTTGACTGGTACCTCATCGAGGAGGGGCTCGGGTTCACCCTCGGCGACGTTATGGGCAAGGGAGCCGGCGCCGGCATGATCGCCGCCACCACGCGGGCGGTCATCCGCAGCGCCCGAAACAGCGGTGACCCCGCGACAGCCCTGACCCTCACGCAGGACTGCCTCGCCACTGACCTGAGCCAGGCAGGGACCTTCGCCACACTGTTCCACGCCCGGCTCCGGGCCTCCGACGGGCGGATCCTGTTCGCGGACGCCGGCCACGGCCTGACCCTGGTGGTCCGGGCCGCGGGCACCTGGGAGAGGCTCGCCTCGGACAACTTCCCGGTCGGCCTGCTCCCCGACACCCGCTGGGAATCCCTGCAAACACGGCTGGGCCCCGGGGACATGATCGTCAGCTTCAGCGACGGCGTCCTGGACCTCTATGACGGAACACTCGCCGCGGTTGACGAGATTGGAAGGCTCGCCGTCTGCGCGGGGTCCGCGGAGGAGCTCGTGGACGCCGTGCGCCGGCGGGCACAGGGAACCTCCAACCCCGACGACGTCACCATCCTGGCCGTCCGGCGCGATGACCAGAGCGGCATGAACCCTCACGCCGGAGCAACCCGATGAGGCCCTTCTGGGTCCGGCTTGTCGTGGTCCTGACGGTGCTGACCGGGGTCAACTACGTTGCCTGGCGCTGGCTGGCGTCGCTGAACTGGGACGCCTGGTGGATCGCCGTGCCCCTCGTCATCGCTGAAACGTACAGCCTGATCGACGTGATGCTCTTCGGGATGACGGTCTGGCGGCTCAAGACCCGCACACCGCCGGCACCGGCGCCCGCGGACGCCACCGTCGACGTTTTCATCACGACGTTCAACGAGCCGCTGGACCTGGTGATGACGACGGCGCTGGCCGCCCAGAAGATCCGGCATCCGCACAGCACGTGGATCCTGGACGACGGTGACCGGGCGGAACTCCGGGAGCTGGCCGCCGCGCACGGGCTGGGGTACGTGACGCGAAGTGCGGCGTGGAGCGGGATGCCCCGGCACGCCAAGGCCGGGAACCTGAACAACGCCCTGATGATGACCGCCGGCGAGTTCCTGCTCATCCTGGACGCGGACCAGATCCCCGAGCCGGACATCCTGGACAACACGCTGGGCTATTTCAACAACCGCAGGGTCGCCCTCGTGCAGACGCCCCAGTACTTCAGCAACGTCCCGGCGGATGATCCCCTGGGCAGCCAGGCGCCGTTGTTCTACGGCCCGATCCAGCAGGGCAAGGACGGCTGGAATGCCGCCTTCTTCTGCGGCTCCAACGCCGTCCTCCGGCGCGAGGCCCTGATGCAGCTGGGGCTGGTTGGCTACGTCAAGGAAACGGAAAAGAGCATCCGGCGCGCCCTCGGCGCCTCCCACTCCGCCATCCGCAAGGCCTCCAAGGCGGCCTCCAGCGAGTCCCCCCTCCTGCAGCAGACCCTCGACGAAGTCGAAGCGGCCACGCAGGAGGCCCGCCGCCGGCTCGACGCCGGCGAGTCGCTCAGCGAGATCACCTACCGGGCGCGGCGGCGGGTGGACCTGGCGGTCCAGTCGCTGGTGCTGGCCGATGTGTCCGCCCTGCAGGCCGACCTCGAGGAGATCGCAGCGATGTCCCCGGTGGAGGTCGGCGCCGCGGGCGTGCCTGTGGTGACCGACGACGCGGTGCAGCGGATGGCGTCCCGTGACTGGTCCCCGCTCGGGGCGATCGAGTCCGTCCAGGCGGTGCTGGACGCGTTGTCGGTGGAACGCGCCGACGAGGCGCAGCCGGTCATGCCGCTGGCCACCATCTCCGTGACCGAGGACATGGCCACGGCCATGCGGCTCCACGCCATGGGCTGGCAGAGTGTGTACCACCACGAGGTCCTGGCGTACGGGCTGGCACCGGAGGACATCGGCACCATGCTGACCCAGCGTCTTCGCTGGGCCCAGGGCACCATGCAGGTGTTCCTGCGGGAGAACCCGCTGGTCCAGCGGGGGCTTAAGCTCGGCCAGCGGCTGATGTACTTCGCGACCATGTGGACTTACCTCAGCGGCTTCGCCGCCGTCGTCTACTTCGCCGCGCCGATCGTCTATCTGGTCTTAGGCGTCCTGCCCGTCACCAGCCTCAGCGCGGATTTCTTCCTGAGGTTCATCCCGTTCATGGTGGTGAACCAGCTCCTCTTTGCCATTGCCGGGAAGGGCATCCCCACCTGGCGCGGGCAGCAGTACAGCCTGGCTTTGTTCCCGACCTGGATCAAGGCCTGCACGACGGCGGCCCGGAACGTCTGGCTGGGACGGCCCCTGGGCTTCGCCGTCACCCCCAAGGACCGGCAGTCCGGCGGACCGCGGTGGAGCCTGATCCGGCCCCAGCTTGCCGTCTCCATCCTGCTGGTCATCGCCGCGGTGGTTGGGATTGGCCGGCTCGCGGCCGGAATGTCCGAACCGATCGGCACCCTCGTCAACGTACTCTGGGTGGTGTTTGACCTCGTCGTCATGAGCATCCTGGTCCGGGCCGTCCTGTACCGCGGATACCCGGGCGGCGAATCCGACGATGCGACCCACAGCAGCACCGAGTCATCCAAAGAAAGGGCCATCCGTGGACCTGAGCTATGAAGTGAAAGACAGCTACGCCGAGATAACGGCCGCCGGCCGGCTGAACATGGTGTCGGCGCCGAAACTGCGGGAACTGGTGGCGGAAGTTGTCGCGGCCGGTACCTCGCGGATCGTGATCAACCTGGAGGAGACGGCCTTCATGGACTCCTCCGGACTCGGAGCCCTCATCGGATGCCTCAAGGCCGCGCGGCAGGCCGGCGGCGACCTACGGATCGCGAGAGTCCAGCCGCAGGTCCAGATGGTGCTGGGTCTGACCAGCATGGACAAAGTCCTGACCTCGTACTCCTCCGCAGCTGAGGCTTTCGGCGATGACTGACGTCCTCGCCCGGCGGACGCTGCGCCAGATGGCACTTCCGGAAGCCATCGAGGCCGTGCACACCGAGCTGGACGGCCTGTGGGAGGACGCTTCCTTCGTTCCGGACATGGACCGGATGACGTTCGCCACGGCCGTCATCGAAGCTGCCAGCAACGTGGTGCAGCATGCCGTTCCCGAATCCACGATGCCGGTGGAAATCGGGGTCGACATCAGCGTCACGCCCGTCAGGCTGGAGGCCCGGGTCAGCGCCTTCGGCGCAGCGTCCCCTGACCCGATCGACACAGATCCGGCGATGCCCGACGGCGAGGCGGAATCCGGGCGCGGCCTCGCCCTCATCCGCGCCCTCGTCACCACTGTGACGTTCAAGCGCCAGGACGGGACGAACACCTGGATCCTGTCCAAGTCCCCGCTGCACGACTGAACGGAATCCTTGGGCTTTCCTCGGGTTGTCCTGCGTCGTTTTAGCCTCTCACCGGGCCGGCCGTAGCGGACACTGGAGGTTACGGCTTCCGGTGGGGGCCGGGTACCGTCACGACGCCCCGCCGCACCCGGCGTCCGGCCGAGGAGTTCCTTTGAAGCCGATAAGAAGCCTGGCCTGCGTCCTCGCACTGGTGGTCCTGAGCCTGTCGCTGGCAGCCGTGCCCGCGCAGGCGGCAACCGCGAACATCAGCCTCAGTCCCGCTCAGGGCCCGGCGGGAACCACGGTTACCGCCACCGGCACCGGTTTCCCCAAGAAGAGCTCCGGAACCCTCACCGCCGGCACCGGCACCGCCGCGTTCAAGGTGAGCGCCTCCGGATACTTCACGGCCACCCTCGTCATCCCGCAAACGACCCAACCGGTCGTTGACGTCCAGGCCACCGCCGGCACCGTCCCGGCGTCGGCGGTCTTCACCGTCGTCGCCGCCCCCGCACCGCCGCCGCCGACTCCGGCCATCAGCAGCTCGCCGCTGCGCTTCGGCGTCGGCACCCCGGGCGGGCCGCTGGCCTCCGCGGAACTGGACCAGGCCGCGTCCCTCGCCGGCGAGGCGCCCTCCGTCATCTTGTCCTACAAGGACTTCAACCAGGCCCCGCCCGTTCCGGAACTGGACGCCGCCCGCAGCCGCGGCGCCACGACCCTGCTGACGTGGGAGCCCTGGGCGTGGGGCGGCGGAACCGAGCAGCCCGCCTATGCCCTCGACCGCATCACCGCCGGAGACTTCGACCCCTACCTGCGGCAGTGGGGCGCGGCCCTGGCGTCCTGGGGGCACCCGGTGATGCTGCGCTTCGGGCACGAGATGAACGGCAACTGGTACCCGTGGGCCGAAAGCATCAACGGCAACGGACCCGGTGACTACGCCGCCGCGTGGCGGCACGTGCACGACGTCGTCGCCGGCACCGGCGCCACCAACATCACCTGGGTCTGGAACCCCAACGTCCCCTACTGGGGGTCAACACCGCTCGACGGCTTGTACCCCGGACCCGGGTACGTGGACGCGGTGGCGCTCGACGGGTACAACTGGGGCACGTCGGCGGCCTGGAGCAGCTGGATCGCCCCGGCGGAGCTCTTCGGCCCGGGGCTCGCCGAACTGAGACGGCTCGCGCCCGGCAAACAGGTGCTCATCGCGGAAACGTCATCGGCGGAACACGGCGGATCCAAAGCGGACTGGAACACGGCGCTGATCAGCTACCTCGCGGCGCAGGCCGACGTCACGGCCGTAGTCTGGTTCAACTTCAACAAGGAAACCGACTGGCGGATCAACAGCAGCACCAGCTCGGCCACGGCGCTGGCCGCTGCCCTGGCGGCGCGCCCCCATTAGCCGGAGGCCGCCGGAGGCCGGACGCTCTGCACGTTCCGCTACGCTTCCGGACGCGCGCTACGCGGATCCGGGGTGCCCCCGTCCGAATTTGCGCCCGGCGTCCGAAACAGGCGCGGAAACTGGGTCCTGCCAGGCACTCCGGTCTGAGGCAGCCACTGCCGGCGGGACGATCCACAGCCTCTGCCGCGGGTTTTCCTGCTTCCGCGGCACCCGATTCGGGACGCGCAGCACGTTCCGCTGCTCTTCCGGACGCGCGCTACGCGGATCCGGGGTGCCCCCGTCCGAATCCGCGTCCCGCGTCCGAATCAGGCGCGGAAACTGGGTCCCGGCGGGCCCTCCGGTCTGAGGCAGCCAAAGAAAAAGCCTCCGGAACCTGTTGGTTCCGGAGGCTTTTCCAAGGGTGGCAGATGAGGGATTCGAACCCCCGTAGGCGTTGCCAGCTGATTTACAGTCAGCCCCCTTTGGCCGCTCGGGTAATCTGCCGAACTTCAAAAGAAGATCACTCGCGGCCTCCATCGTCAGAACGCCTATTTCCAGGCCGTTCCGCTTCCAGTAACCGCGGGCAAGACAACTTTACAGAAATTCTGCCGAAGAATCGAATCGGCGCTTTGAGCCTCGAAAAAGCCCGGAAAGTCAGGCATCTCCCAGGATGCGGCCGACGAGTCTGGACTCAAACCTCGCCGCCTGCTCCTCCGTGATCTGGTTCAGCTGGACGGCCCGGGCCAGATCAGCATGGACGCCGTCCAGCCGCTCCGAGGCATCCGGGGCCGGGCTGAAGATGATCGAGGCCGCCAGCGTCGCGGCCGCCACCGAGGTCGCGGCGGTGGCGATACCGCCGGCGGCGGCTGCCGTGGAGCGGACGACGTACCGAACGGCCTTGTTCTGCATGAGCTGTTCCTTTCGAGCGACTCTTCCAACTCCCGCAACTCTCCCACCCGAAACTTCATTCCCGCCATGACTCAGCTTTGAGCGGACTGTGAAACGGACTGAGAAGAGGGCACCGCACCGCCGGACTTCACATCAGGGGCATCCGTACTAGGCTGGATTGCAGATACAACGGCCCCTTACCGGGCACCCCCCGAAACACCAGGAGGACAGTCATGGCAGGCGAATCCACATTCGACGTCGTCAGCAAGGTCGACAAGCAGGAAGTCGCCAACGCGCTGCACCAGGCGCAGAAGGAACTGGTCCAGCGCTACGACTTCAAGGGCGTCGGCGCCGAGGTCGATTTCAGCGACGACAAAATCCTCATGAAGGCCAACTCCGAAGAGCGCGTCCTCGCGGTCCTGGACGTGCTGCAGTCCAAGCTCATCCGACGCGGCATTTCCCTGAAGTCCCTCGACACGGGCGAGCCCTACCCGTCCGGCAAGGAGTTCCGGCTCGAGGCCACCATCAAGGAGGGCATCGCGCAGGACCTCGCAAAGAAGATCAACAAGCTCATCCGCGACGAGGCGCCCAAGTCCGTCAAGTCGCAGATCCAGGGCGACGAGCTCCGCGTGACTTCCAAGTCCCGCGACGACCTGCAGGAGACCATGAACCTGCTGAAGGGCTTCGACGAGGCCGACCTGCAGTTCGTGAACTTCCGCAGCTAGGGTTTCTCCAAGGACCGGGTTCCCTGACGCTGCGCAAAGGGCTGGCGCTGCGCAGGCCTCCCCACGCTGCGCGAGTTTCCCGACGCTGCGCAGGCCTCCCCACGCTGCGCGAGTTTCCCGACGCTACGCAAAAGGGCTGGCACGCCGGTATACCGGCGTGCCAGCCCTTTTGCGCGTCACGGAACGACTTGCGCGTCACGGAACTTCATGCGCGTCGGGAAGCAGCCGGGTCCCGGGCCCCCCACGAGCGATCCCCGGGCATCTTCCTGTCCCGCGGACCCCGGGTCCCCAGATCCAGGTTGCCCACCGCGACGGGGCAGCGCTCCGGGGGCACATTGGCGCGGACATCCCGTCAGCTGGGGCGTCGCCGTCGAAATCTCGGCTCAAAGTGCCCCCGGACGGATGCACCCCGGCACAACAAGCCCAGTTAGCAGGGCGGAGTGCCCCCGGACGGATGCACCCCGGCACAACAAGCCCAGTTAGCCGCGCGGCCGGCCCGCCATCCGCTCCAGCCGGCCGATCCGCTCGCCCATCGGCGGGTGCGTGGAGAACATCTTCGCGACGCCCCCGCCGCGGAAGGGGTTCGCGATCATCAGGTGCGAGGCGTTGACCAGCCGCTGGTCCTGCGGCAGCGGCGCGAGCTGCACGCCCTGCTCAATCTTGCGCAGGGCCGAGGCGAGCGCCAGCGGGTCCCCCGTGAGTTTGGAACCGTCCTCGTCGGCGTCGTACTCCCGGGTCCGGGAGATGGCCATCTGGATCAGCGAGGCTGCAAACGGGGCCAGCAGCGCCATCGCGATCGCGGCGATCGGATTGGCGTTGCGCCGGTCCCCGCCGCCGCCGAAAATCAGGAACATCTGCGCCACCGAGGTGATGACGCCGGCGACGGCGGCAGCCACGGAGGCGGTCAGGATGTCCCGGTTGTAGACGTGCATCAGTTCGTGGCCCAGCACGCCGCGCAGTTCCCGGGCGTCGAGCAGCCGGAGGATGCCCTCGGTGCAGCACACGGCGGCGTTTTGCGGGTTCCGTCCGGTGGCAAACGCGTTCGGGGCCATCGTCGGCGAGAGGTAGATCCGCGGCATCGGCTGCTGCGCCGTGGCGGAGAGCTCCCGGACAATCTGGTAGAGCTGGGGCGCCTGGGCCTCCGTCACGGGATACGCCCGCATGGCCCGGATCGCGAGTTTGTCACTGTTCCAGTAGCCGTAGGCTGTCGTGGCGACGCCCACCAGCGCCATGATCCAGATCGGCGCGGCACTGCGCATGCTGGAGGCCATCAGCGCGCCAAGCCCCAGCAGCACCGCCCACAGCACACCGAAAAGGGCCGCGGTCTTCAGTCCATTGTGATGCTGATGCACGATTCCTCCCGAAGTCGTCCCAATATCGACCCGCACCAGAAAAACGTCCCGCTAGGGCACCGGGTTCCGCGCGTCGTACTTCAGGAAACCCGCCTGCCAGTGCGCCACGGCCCATGCCACCGCGATGCTCAACAGGCCGCCCAACAGCAGGACCCAGCCTTCACTCAGAATTTTAGTCCCACCGCCCGCGATCATGTCCCCCACCCGGGGTCCGCCGGCGACCACCACGATGAAGACGCCCTGCAGCCGGCCGCGCAGGTGGTCCGGCGTCGAGGCCTGCAGGATGGTGGTGCGGAAGACGGCGCTGACGGAGTCGGCGATGCCGGCCAGCCCGCAGCACAGGGCCGCGGGCAGCAGCCACCACGTCGCGCCGTTGGCTCCGGAGTCCCCGGCCAGGACGACGACGAGGCCGAAGCCGGCAATCGAGGCTCCCCAGCCCATCACGGACCAGACGACGGCGGTCCCCTGCCGCCGCACGGCGCCGAGCGGGCCGGAGAATAGGCCGGCAAGGAACGCGCCGACGGCCGTGGAGGCCAGCAGGATCCCCACCGTGGTTTCGCCGCCGCCGATCATCACCGCGCCGATCGCGGGCAGCAGCGCCCGGGGCTGGGCGAAAATCATGGCGACGAGGTCGATGACGAAGGTCATCCGCAGGTTGGGGCGGGTGCCCAGGAAGCGGAAGCCCTCGACGACGGACCGCAGCCCGGCAGGCCGCGCATGTTCCCCCGGCGGCATGGCGGGCAGCTTGAACAGTGCCCACAAGGCGAAAGCGAAGGTGGCGACATCGATCGTGTAGGTCCAGGCGAAGCCGACCGTGGCCACCAGCAGCCCGGCCAGCAGCGGTCCGGCGGTCAGGGTGAGGCCGAAGCTGATCATGCTCAGCGCGTTGGCGGCCGGCAGGAGCTCTTTGCGGACCAGCAGCGGGATGATGGCGCTGCGGGCCGGCTGGTTGATCGCCTGCGCACCGCTCTGCACCGCCACCAGGACGTAGAGCACCCAGATGTTCCCCAGCTGGAGCCAGGCCTGCAGGGCCAGGCAGGCGGTGGTCAGCCACAGCACCGAGGAGGCCAGCAGCGCCACCGTGCGGCGGTCGTGGGCGTCCGCGATCGAGCCGCCCAACAGCCCGCCGAACACCAGCGGGACGAGGGCAAAGATGCTCAGCAGTCCCACGTAGAGGCTGTCCTGGGTGAGCCGGTAGACCTCCAGGCTCACGGCAACGAGGGTCAGCTGGCTGCCCAGGGCCGCGACGGCGGATCCCAGCCACAGGCGGCGGAACGCCGGACTCTCGCGCAAGGGCGTGATGTCCGCCAGATATTTCCCCACCCGGATACTCTAGTGGCGCCGGGCTGGCCGCCCGGCGCACCCGGTGCCCGACGCGCAGTCTGGCCGCCGCCGGCGAGGCGCGGGTGCGGCGCGGGCGCGGGAGCGGGAGCGGGACCCGCCGCCGGAGCGGCGTCATAGGCGCGCCTTATTATGATCGACTCATAATAGATGCTTGAATGGGGGCATGACGGATTCGGCGGGCACCCACGAGGCATGGGCTGCCGCCCTGCGTGCCCACGGCCGCCGGGTGACCAAGCAGCGGCTCGCTGTGCTCACCGCCGTCGAACACCACCCGCACTCCCCCGCCGAGCAGATCCTCGCCGCCGCCCGCCAGGATCTGCCCGAGCTGACCGCGCAGTCCGTCTACGTGGTCCTGGGCGATCTGACCGACCTGCGCATGCTCCGCCGCTTTGAGCCCCCGCACTCCCCCGCCCTGTACGAGACGCGGGTGGGCGACAACCACCACCACGCCGTCTGCATCAGCTGCGGCCGGGTGGAGGACGTCGAATGCGCCGTCGGGCATGCGCCGTGCCTGACGCCGAGCTGGGACGAGAACTCCAGGCCTATGACCATCCAGATCGCCGATGTGCTGTACCAGGGCATCTGCCAGGACTGCCAGCGCACCCAACAACTTCCCTCCGAACGTAAATAAGTACAACCAAGAAATAGGAGAACGATGACTCAGAACATCTCTGCGCCCGCCGTGTCCACAACCCAGACCGGTGCCCCGGTCACGTCCGATGCCCACTCGAAATCCGTCGGTGCTGACGGCGCGATCATCCTCACCGATCACTACCTGATCGAGAAGCTCGCACAGTTCAACCGCGAGCGTGTGCCGGAGCGCGTGGTGCACGCCAAGGGCGGCGGCGCGTTCGGTAACTTCACGACCACCGAGGACGTCTCGAAGTACACCAAGGCCGCACTGTTCCAGCCGGGCACCGAGACCGAGATGCTGATCCGCTTCTCCTCCGTCGCCGGCGAGGCAGGCTCCCCCGACACCTGGCGCGACCCCCGCGGTTTCGCCGTGAAGTTCTACACCACCGAGGGCAACTACGACCTCGTGGGCAACAACACCCCGGTGTTCTTCATCCGGGACGGCATCAAGTTCCCCGACTTCATCCACTCGCAGAAGCGCCTCCCGGGCACCCACCTGCGCGACGCCGACATGCAGTGGGACTTCTGGACCCTCTCCCCCGAGTCCGCGCACCAGGTCACCTGGCTGATGGGCGACCGCGGCCTCCCGGCTTCCTGGCGTGAAATGCAGGGCTACGGCTCGCACACCTACCAGTGGATCAACGCCGCGGGCGAGCGCTTCTGGGTCAAGTACCACTTCCGCTCCAACCAGGGCGTGAACTCGATGACCGGAGACGCGGCCGAGGCCCTGGCCGGCGCCGACGGCGACTTCTACATCCGCGACCTTCAGGAGAACATTGCCGCCGGCAACTTCCCCTCCTGGGACCTGCACGTCCAGGTCATGCCGTACGAGGATGCCAAGACCTACCGCTTCAACCCGTTCGACCTCACCAAGGTCTGGCCGCACGCGGACTACCCGCTGATCAAGGTCGGCACCATGGAGCTGAACCGGAACCCGGAGAACTACTTCGCGCAGATCGAGCAGGCCGCCTTCGCGCCGTCGAACTTCGTGCCGGGCATCGCCGCGTCACCGGACAAGATGCTGCAGGCCCGCATCTTCTCCTACGCCGACGCGCACCGCTACCGCGTGGGCACCAACCACGCCCAGCTGCCGGTCAACCTGCCCAAGAACCAGGTCAACAACTACAGCCAGGACGGCCAGGGCCGGTACCTCTTCAACGCCCCGTCCGTTCCGGTCTACGCACCGAACTCCCTCGGCGGCCCGGCTGCCGTGGAGCCGCTGAACCCGGCCGGCGGCTGGGAAAACGACGGTGAGCTCACGCTCTCCGCGCACTCCCTGCACGCCGAGGACGGCGACTTCGGCCAGGCCGGCACGCTGTACCGCGAAGTGTTCGACGACGGCGCCAAGGCCCGCCTGCTGGACACCGTCACCGGTGCCGTCAGCGGCGTCAAGAACGCCGAAATCAAGGAACGCGCCATCCAGTACTGGACCAACGTCGACGCCGAGCTCGGCGCCAAGCTGCGCGCCAACCTCGGTGCCGGCCAGGTCGAGTCCGACGCCGAGGCCGCCAACAAGGTCTGATCGTCCCGCTCCGGCCCGGGCTTGCCCGTGACCTGAAACTCCCCGCCGCGGATCTTCGCGGCGGGGAGTTTTTTGTTCTTTTCCACATGCCGGTGACAACCGCTCGCCATGACCCCGGCGCTATCCCTACGATCCATACATGGACACATTTGCGGGCATCCCGGATGCCGCTTTCCGGTTCTATGCCGATCTCGAACACAACAACAACCGCGACTGGTGGCTGGAACACAAGGCGACGTACGAGTCCGCGGTGAAGGGGCCGCTGACCCTGCTGCTGGCCGAGCTGGAGCCGTCTTTCGGCGCGGGCAAGCTGTTCCGGCCCAACAGGGACATCCGGTTCTCGCTGGACAAATCCCCCTACAAGACTGCGCAAGGAGCCTTCGCGTCGACAGCGGACGGCGTGGGCTTCTATCTCCAGCTCAGCGCTGACGGCGTCCTTATCGGAGGCGGCTGCCACACGCATACGCCCGCCCAGCTGGCGCGTTTCCGCCGCGCCGTCGATGATCCCGCCAGCGGCGAGGCCCTCCAGGCGATCGTGCACGACGTCGAAGGAGCCGGTTTTGCTGTGGAGGGCGAAAGCCTGAAGACTCCCCCCCGGGGTTTCGACAAAGACCATCCGCGGGCCGAACTGCTCAAGCACAAGTCCCTGACGGCGTCGGTGAACGTGGGCCAACCCGGGTGGCTCGCCACACCTGGTGCGGCGGCCGAAGTGGCCCGACGCTGGGAGATGTTGCGGCCCCTCGTCGAGTGGATGGGCCTCTACGCGGCCCCCTGAGCGACGTCGGACGGGCCAGATGTGCCGGTTCGGATCGGCTGTGTCGGATGGGAGCGTCAGATGTGCTGGCCGTCGGGGCCGAGCCGCTGGCGAACAGCGGGCGTCGGTGGCGAGCCGCCGGCGAACAGCCGGGCGTCGGTGGCGAGCCGCCGGCGAACAGCCGGGCGTCGGTGGCGAGCCGCCG
>NZ_JASBQY010000003.1:0-65653 GCF_029960645.1 Arthrobacter sp. AL12 | reverse complement strand
GCGAACAGCCGGGCGTCGGTGCCGGCGAACTCCTCGCGGATGCCCTGGAGCATTATCCAGTCCCGGGCATTCTCGTGCACCATCCTGAAATGTTCCCGCGCCGTTCCGCAGGGTGGATTTGCCACGATGTCCTGCGCCGTCGCCTCGAATTCCAGCCGGGCCACGTGCCGGTTGCGCTGCCCATGGTCCAGCGCCAGGACTCCAGCAGGAACGCCCGCCAGACGTCCCGGTAAATGTCCCGCACGTCCGTGGCCCGCATGCTGTCGAACCGGGAATCGATGGTGCGGATGATCTCGTTCACCAGCTCCGCCGGTGGCCGAAATGGTGGACGAGAATGTAGCTGCTGACCCCCAGGGCCTCGGCCAGGCTCCGGAACGTCAGCTCCGCGTGGGTCTTCTCCAGAATGGCGGCCAACAGCCCTGTTTTTGCGTTCCGGTCGGGCTGGGAGGGCCATGGTTCCAGCAGTGGAAGCGGCCGTTAACGCCGAAGTCGCCGGAGCCGTGCGAGTTCGCGGGAAGGTTCCGGCGAACTCGCACGGTTCCGGCGACTTCGGTCCAGATGGAGCGGGCGCACCCCCAAGAACACAACGCGGGGTCACGCGCGGCCCATCCGACGGGGCGGGACGGACCGCAAGTGACCCCGCGTTGTGGTGCAGGATCCTTAGTTGGCTCCAGCCTTGGCCGTGGCTTTGGCGTCCTCGACGGCGGCGCCCTTCTCGGCGGGGCCGTTGACGGAAGCCCTGGCCTCGGCGAACTTCTCGTTCAGCCGGGAGTGGCGCTGGCCGTAGGAGAAGTAGATGACGACGCCGATCACGAGCCAGACGGCGAAGAAGATCCAGGTCTCCACGGCCAGGTTGGTCATGAGGTACAGGCACAGGACGGCGGAGATGATCGGGAGCACCTTGCCGAACGGCACCCGGAACGCGGGCTTGAGGTCCGGGCGCTTCTTGCGCAGCACCAGGACGCCGATGCTGACGGTCACGAACGCAGACAGCGTGCCGATGTTGATCATTTCCTCGAGCAGGTCCACGTTGGTGAGTCCGGCAACCACCGCCACGCCGGCGCCACAGATGATCTGGAGCCGGACCGGCGTCGCACGGATGGTGCTGGTCTTGGACAGCGAGCGCGGCAGCAGGCCGTCGCGGCTCATCGCCAGCACCACCCGGGAGAGGCCCATGAGCAGCACCATGATCACGGTGGTCAGGCCCACGAGCGAGCCGAAGGCGATGACCTTGGCGGCGTCGGTGTTGCCCACCGCCTCGAAGGCCGTCGTAAGGGTGGGGTTCTCGGCCTCGGCCAGCTCCGTGTAGGAAACCATGCCGGTCAGCGCCAGGGACACCAGGATGTAGAGCACCGTGACGACGGCGAGGCCGCCGAAGATGCCGCGGGGCAGCGTCTTCTGCGGGTTCTTGACCTCCTCGGCGGAGGTGGCGACGACGTCGAACCCGATGAAGGCGAAGAAGACCAGCGCGGCGCCGGCGAAGATGCCCAGCGTGCCGTACTGCGCCGGGGCGGCACCGGTGAGGAAGCCGAAGAAGGACTGCTTCATGACGTCGGCGGCGCCGGTGCCGCCGGTCGGCTCGGAGGCCGGGATGAACGGGGCGTAGTTCTCGAACTTCACGTAGCTGAAACCCACCACGATGACAAAGAGCACAACGCCGATCTTGATCAGCGTGAAGATGTTGCCAACGCGGGCGGACAGCTTCGTGCCCAGCACCAGCAGCACGGTGAACACGGCGACGATCAGGAAGGCACCCCAGTACAGGTCCACGCCGCCCAGGGAGATCGACGGCGGGACGTCGACGCCCATGAGCGCGAAGACCTTGCTGAGGTAGATGCCCCAGTACTTGGCGATCACCGCACCGGCGGTGAACAGTTCGAGGATGAGGTTCCAGCCGATGATCCAGGCCAGCAGCTCACCCATGGTGGCGTAGGTGAAGACATAGGCGGAGCCGGCCACGGGGATGGCCGTGGCGAACTCGGCGTAGCACATGATCGCCAGCGCACAGGTGACGGCCGCAATGGCGAAGGAGAGGGTGACCGCCGGGCCGGCGAAGTTAGCTGCCGCCTTGGCGCCCACCGAGAAGATGCCGGCGCCGACGGCAACGGCAACGCCCATGATCATCAGGTCCCAGGAGCTGAGCGAGCGCTTCAGCTTACGTCCGGGTTCTTCGGCGTCCGACATGGACTGCTCGATCGATTTGGTCCGGAAGAGGTTCATAGAAAAGTCCACAATCTCGGTAGCTTGTTGGAAACAGACCTATCCATAGTAGTGTCCATCCACTGGACGGCCTTTTTTATCCCACATGCTGAGACGCAAAAGCGGGCCGTGCAGGTTTCCCTGCACGGCCCGCTGGCGCGTGCTGCGTACCTCTTTAGCGCGTGGTGCTTAACTATCCCGCGCGTGCTGAGTAGCTAGTCAGACCGGCCAGTCCATCAGCTTCGACCGGATCAGGAACCTTTTGCCCTCTGGTGCCTCCACCGAGAAACCGCTCCCCCGGCCCGGCACCACATCCACGGTCAAGTGGGTGTGGCTCCAGTAGTTGAACTGTTCCTTCGACATCCAGAACTCAATGGTCTGCGGCTGCAGACCGTCGGAAATGTCGAACAGGCCCAGCAGCACATCCGAGTCCCCGGTGATGAACTCCCCCGCGGGATAGCACATTGGCGAGGACCCGTCGCAGCAGCCGCCGGACTGGTGGAACATCAGCGGCCCGTGCTGGAGCCACATCTTGCGCAGCAGTTCCACCGCGACGGGGGTGAGCGCCACCCGGGAGAAGTCCTCCCCGGGAAGGGTGACGGCGGCGTCGAGCTTTGTCGATGGCATCGGAGACCTTTCCTGATCAGTACTTGATGACCACGCGGCCATCGATCTTGGCGTGCTTCATTTCGTCCAGGACGGCGTTGACGTCGGAGAGCTCGCGGGTGGAGACCGTGGGGTGGATCTTGCCCTCGGCGTAGAACTCCAGCGCCTCCTGCAGGTCCTGGCGGGTTCCCACAATGGAGCCGCGGACGGTCAGGCCCTTGAGCACAATCTCGAAGATGGGCGCCGGAAAGTCACCCGGCGGCAGGCCGTTGAACACGATCGTTCCGCCGCGGCGGGCCATCCCGATCGCCTGTCCGAACGCTGACGGGTGCACCGCCGTGACCAGGACTCCATGGCAACCTCCGGTTTCGCGCTGAATGACTTCGGCGGGATCTTCGTGCAGGGCATTGACGGTCAGTTCCGCACCGTGCTTCTTGGCCAGGGCGAGCTTGTCATCGGCGATGTCCACCGCGGCGACGCGCAGGCCCATGGCCACCGCGTACTGGACGGCGATGTGGCCGAGGCCGCCGATGCCGGAAATGGTGACCCACTGGCCGGGGCGTGCCTCGGTCATTTTGAGGCCCTTGTAGACGGTCACTCCGGCGCAAAGCACCGGGGCCACCTCGACGGGGTCCGAGCCGGCCGGGATCCGGGCGGCGAAGCGCGTGTCCACCAGCATGTACTCGCCGAAGGAGCCGTCCACGCTGTAGCCGGCGTTCTGCTGCGATTCGCAAAGGGTTTCCCAGCCGGTGCGGCAGTACTGGCAGTCGCCGCAGGCGGACCAGAGCCAGGCGTTGCCGACCAGGTCGCCGACCGCCAGGTCGGTGACGCCCTCGCCGAGGGCCACGACTTCGCCGACGCCTTCGTGGCCGGGGATGAACGGCGGGCTCGGCTTGACCGGCCAGTCGCCTTCCGCTGCGTGGAGGTCGGTGTGGCAGACGCCGGTGGTCAGCACCTTGACGAGCGCCTGGCCGCGGCCCGGTGTCGGCACGGGCACGGTCTGGATCTGCAGGTCCTTGCCGAATTCGGTTACCACTGCGGCTTGCATTGTCGTCGTCGTCGTTGTCGTCGTCATAGCGAAATCCTTGCGTCATCAAACGTGGGTGCAGCTAGGGGGCGTGCGCACGGCGTCCTTCCGGGTGGATGCACACGTGGTGCGGGCGGGGCGGATCTTTTCCGATCCGCCCCGCCCGGGATTGGTGCGGCTTAGAAGAAGCCGAGCTTGTTCTCGTTGTAGCTGACCAAAAGGTTCTTGGTCTGCTGGTAGTGGTCCAGCATCATCGAGTGGTTCTCGCGGCCGATGCCGGAGGACTTGTACCCGCCGAAGGCAGCGCCCGCCGGGTAGGCGTGGTAGTTGTTCACCCACACGCGTCCGGCCTGGATCTCGCGGCCGGCGCGGTAGGCGACGTTGCCGTTACGGGACCAGACGCCGGCGCCGAGGCCGTAGAGGGTGTCGTTGGCGATGCCCATGGCGTCGTTGTAGTCGCTGAAGCGGGTCACGGACACGACCGGGCCAAAGATTTCCTCCTGGAAGATCCGCATCTTGTTGTGGCCTTCGAAGATGGTCGGCTGCATGTAGTAGCCACCGGCCAGGTCCCCGGGCATCTCGGCCCGGGCGCCGCCGGTGAGGATCTTGGCGCCCTCCTGCTTGCCGATGTCGATGTAGGAGAGAATCTTTTCCAGCTGGTCGTTGGAGGCCTGGGCGCCGAGCTGGGTGTCGGTGTCCAGCGGGTTGCCTTGGATGATCTTCTCGACGCGCTTCACGGCGTCGGCCATGAAGGAATCGTAAATCTCCTCCTGGACCAGGGCGCGGGAGGGGCAGGTGCAGACTTCGCCCTGGTTGAAGGCAAAGAGGGTGAAACCTTCCTGCGCCTTGTCGTAGAACGCGTCGTCGGTCTTGTCGGCGACGTCGTTGAAGAAGATGTTGGGGCTCTTGCCGCCCAGTTCCAGTGTGACCGGGATCAGGTTCTGGCTGGCGTACTGGCTGATCAGGCGGCCGGTGGAGGTTTCGCCGGTGAAGGCGATCTTGCGGATCCGGGGGCTGGAGGCCAGCGGCTTTCCGGCCTCGACGCCGAAGCCGTTGACGACATTGAGCACGCCGGCCGGCAGCAGGTCGCCGATGAGTTCCATCAGGACCAGGATCGAGGACGGGGTCTGCTCGGCCGGCTTGAGGACGACGGCGTTGCCGGCGGCGAGCGCCGGGGCGAGCTTCCAGACGGCCATCAGGATCGGGAAGTTCCAGGGGATGATCTGGCCGACGACGCCGAGCGGTTCGTGGTAGTGGTACGCGGTGGTGTCCTCGTCGAGCTGGGACAGCCGGCCTTCCTGGGCGCGGACGGCGGAGGCGAAGTAGCGGAAGTGGTCGGCGGCGAGGGGGATGTCCGCGTTGAGGGTTTCGCGGATCGGCTTGCCGTTGTCCCAGGACTCGGCGACGGCGAGCATCTCGAGGTTCTCATCGATCCGGTCCGCGATCTTGTTCAGGATGGCGGCGCGCTCGGCGACGGAGGTCTTGCCCCAGGACGGCGCGATCTTGTGGGCGGCGTCCAGCGCCAGTTCAATGTCCTCGGCGGTGCCGCGGGCGACCTCGCAGAAGACCTTGCCGGTGACCGGGGTGATGTTTTCGAAGTACTGGCCCTTGACCGGGGCGACCCATTCGCCGCCGATCCAGTTCTCGTAGCGGTCTTTGAAGGTGACCTTCGAGCCCTCGGTGCCGGGCTGTGCGTAAACAGTCATTGCTAGCTCCTTTGCTGTGCAAGATAGTGGCGGCCAGATGCCGGCGCCACCGTTGCGTTCAGCCTAGGAGCAGGGAGGTTGCAGTCAGGTTGCAACCACGTGACCCGGGTCACGTCCGCGTCGGGCGTGGCCGCCCGCCTGGCCCCGTTGCGCTATCACTTAGGGCTGCTAAACGGGCCTTTTAAGGACCATATCTGATAGCTCAACCGGGGGTCAGGCGCTGAGTTCCGCCTCGAGCCGTTCCAGGTCGGCGACGATCGCAGCCCGCTTGGGCGAGCGAGGCGGCAGCAGTTTCAGCGCCGCGGTCCGGACCTCGACGTCGTCCCTGGCCTCGGGCAGCTCGGCATACCTCAGGAGCGACTCGGCGCTGCCGTCGGTCAGCACCGCGTCGCGGAGCAGGGAGGAGACCCGGGACCGGAGTCCGGCGATGCCGGGGGCCTCGGAGCGGGGCAGGACGGCGCCGCGGTAGATTTCCAGGGCGATCCGGTGGGCGCCGCGCTGCAGGCAGTTCAGCACCTGGCCGGAGTCGGGCACCAGGTCCAGCGGCAGCCGGTAGGGCCGTGACTCCGGCACGGCGGCCGGGTTGAGCTGCTGGAGGACCTTGCGCAGGCGGACCATCTCGGCCCGCAGCGTCATGGTGGACGCGTCCCCCGGGTACAGCAGGGCACAGAGTTCCTCGGCGTTGAGTCCCTCGGGGTGGGTGCTGAGCAGCGCCAGGATTTCGCTGTGCCGGGCCGACAGCGCCACGGTGCGGCCGTCGATGCTGAGCAGCGCCTGGTCCCGGCCGAGGAGCTGGAGGCTGTTGCGGTACAGACTGCCGGCCGAGCCCCCTGTCCCGGAGTGGTCAGCGCCCCGGCCCGTCCCGGCAGCGGCAACGCCCCGCCGTCGGGCCGGCGAGGACTGCTTGGCGGCCGCGAGCTGGAGCCGCTCCACGCGGAGGTGCGCCTGCGCGGCGGCCACGGTGGCCTCGACCAGGGACAGGGTGTGCGGCGCGACGGCGGACTCGGTGCCGGTGATGTCCACTACGCCCAGCACGGCGCCGGAATCCGGGTCATGGAAAGGAACGGCCGTGCAGCTCCACGGGTGGACGGAGCGCTTGTAGTGTTCGGCGCCGGAAATCTGGATGCCGCGGCCCAGGGCCAGGGCGGTACCGGGGGCGCTGGTGCCCACGGTCGCCTCGGACCAGTCGGCCCCGGGGACGAACATCATGCCCTCGGCGCGGCGCCGCATTTCGGCGTCTCCTTCGACCCAGAGCAACCGGCCCACTTCATCGCCCACGGCCACCAGCATGCCGCTGTCGTGGCTGGGCAGAACCAGGAGCTTGTGGATGACCGGCATGATGGCGGCGAGCGGGTGCTGGCGCCGGTACTCCTCGAGTTCTTCGCTGTCCATCGCCAGCGGGGCCTCGGGGTTGTCGGGGTTGGCGTGGAGCTGGGCCGAACGGCGCCAGGACTCCTGGATCAGGCTGCTAAGGCCGGGAAGCTGCAGATCGGCCGGGAACACGAGGCCCTGGGAGTCCAGGTGCTCGTGACCGGCGCTGGCATACTGCTGGCGCAGCGCTGCGGGAACCCCGCCGGCCGGCGGGAACAGCGCTGCCGGATGGATCGGATTCCTCATTGAACTCCCCCGGACGGGCACGACGGCGTACCGGAGGCAGCCATGTCCGGTCCAGTGTACGGGGCGTGCCCCAAGCCCGCCAGAGCCCGCGGATCCTCTCGCGCGGATTCCGCGCCGACTTCAGACAGCCGCAACGTGGATCCGCGTGGCGGCCGTCCGTTTCCGCAGTGGATCCGGCGGCCCGGGCTTGCTGGGGCAGCGGGACAGGCGCCTAACCGCGGGAGATCCGCACCATGTCCTCGCGGGGAACCACCTTGATGCGTTCCCGCACGATGCCGGCGGCGTCACCGGCGGCGGACCACTCGGCGCCGAGGGCCAGCTCGTGGGCGTCGAGCCGGTTCCAGCCTTCCCAGGTGGTGTATTCGATCCCGCGCTCCTCGAGGAGGTCGATGATCGCCTGCGGGTCCGGGTTCGGCGCCGGCGGCAGGCTCAGCCGGTCCTCGAGCAGGAAGCCAATGGTCTCCAGCGCGTCGCCCTTGGTGTGGCCGATCAGCCCGACCGGGCCGCGCTTGATCCAGCCTGTGGCGTAGATGCCGGGGACGGGGTTGCCCTCGGCGTCGAGCACCCGGCCGCCCTCGTTGGGGATGACGCCGCGGCGGGCATCGAATTCCAGTTCGTCCAGCGGCGAGCCGTGGTAGCCGATCGCGCGGTAGACCGCCTGGACCGGGTAGTCGAGGTATTCCCCCGTGCCCTTGACGTTGCCGGTGCCGTCCAGCTGCATGCGCTCGAACTTGATGCCGGTGACCTTGCCGGGGTGGGCGGCGTCGTCGTGGATTTCCACCGGGCTGTGCAGGAAGTGCAGGTGCAGGCGGCGCGAGGACGGCTTCGCGGCCTCGGCGTGCTCCTCGACGAGCCAGTTCGTCAGGGTGTTGACCATGGTGCGGATCTGGTTGTTGCTGCGGATCGCCTCGTCGGAGGCCTCGTCGAACTCGAAGTCCTCCGGGTACAGGACGATGTCGACATCCCGGGCGTGGGAGAGTTCGCGCAGCTCCAGCGGCGTGAACTTGACCTGGGCCGGTCCGCGACGGCCGAACACGTGGACATCCGTGACCGGGGAGTTCTTGAGCGCCCGGTAGACGTTGTCCGGGATCTCCGTCACCAGCAGATCGTCGGCATGCTTGACCAGCATGCGGGCCACGTCGAGGGCCACGTTCCCGTTGCCGATCACCGCGATCTCCTTGGCATTCAGCGGCCAGTCGCGCGGAACGTCGGGGTGCCCGTCGTACCAGGAGACGAAGTCGGCCCCGCCGAAGGACCCCTCGAGCCCGACGCCGGGGATGTCCAGGTCCGCGTCCTTGATGGCGCCGGTGGAGAAGATCACGGCGTCGTAGAAGGCACGGAAGTCGTGCAGGGTCAGGTCGCGGCCGTAGGTGACGTTGCCGAGGAAGCGGATGTCGCCGCGGTCCAGGACCTTGTGCAGCGCGTTGACAATCCCCTTGATCCTGGGGTGGTCCGGGGCGACGCCGTAGCGGATCAGGCCGTACGGTGCCGGGTACGCCTCGAAGAGGTCGATGCTGACCTCGAAGTCGCCGCCCTTGACCTCGTTGGACTTGGTCAGAATGTCCGCGGCGTAGACGCCGGCCGGTCCGGCGCCGATAATCGCAACGCGGAGCGGACGTTTGGACGTTCTGTTAGGCGATGTTTCGGCCGAGTTGGACACCGGGAGCCCTTCTGAGTCTTAGCGACGGCGCCAGCACATGCAGCGCACAATCCCCCATTCTAAATGTCCGCAGGACAGGATGGGCGCCCCGGTGACCGACATCGCAGGGATCCGCGCCCGGCGCCGGACGCCCCGGAGCCGAAAGGCAGGAATAGGGGTCCCGCAGGTGGTGTTATTGATCTTGTGCCTACCCCCGACCGCTCCCCCTCACCCGCCACGCTGAGCACCCCGGACACCGCCGCCCCCGGCGGAGGCCCCGGCGGAGGCCCCTCGAAGCCACCGCCGGCGGTCCTGAAGGCCGTGGACACGGACACGACGGCGGGAATCATCTTCGGGATCGGCGCTTACGGCCTGTGGGGGCTGATGCCCCTCTACTTCTTCCTGCTGCAACCGGCCGGCGCGGTCGAAATCGTGGCCAACCGGGTGCTCTGGTCGCTGCTGTTCTGCGCCCTGCTGATCACCATCACCCGCTCCTGGCGGGTCCTGGGAGCCGCCTTCGGGAACCGCACCCTGATCTTGCCGCTGATCCTCGCCGCGGTCCTGATCGCGGTGAACTGGCTGACCTATGTATACGGCGTGACCACCGGCCAGGCTGTCGAAGCCTCACTGGGCTACTTCATCAACCCGCTCGTCTCGGTCCTGCTGGGCGTGCTGGTGCTGAAGGAGAAACTGCGGCCGCTGCAGTGGGCCGCCGTCGGAATCGGCTTTATCGCCGTGGGCGTCCTGACGGTGTCCTACGGCAAACCGCCGTGGATCGCCCTGACCCTGGCGCTGAGCTTCGGCCTCTACGGCTTCGTGAAGAAGCGCGTCGGACCGCGCGTTGATTCGATCACCAGCCTCACGGTCGAGACAATCGTGCTGGCGCCGGTGGCCGCCGCCGCGATGACGGTCCTGGCGCTCACCGGCGCCGCAACGCTGGCCGCCCACGGCGCCTCGCACTTCTGGCTCCTCGCGGCGTCGGGCATCATCACCGCCGTGCCGCTGCTGTTCTTTGGCGCCTCGGCGCGGCGGCTGCCGATGACCATGATCGGCCTGCTGCAGTACTTCGCCCCCGTGCTGCAGTTCATCGTCGCCCTGGCCGTGTTCCACGAGCCCATGACGACGGACCGCTGGATCGGCTTCGGCGTGGTGTGGCTGGCGCTGCTGGTGCTGACCGTGGACATGCTGGCCACCACGCGGAAGAACTCCGTGAACCGGAAGCAGGCCCGCGCCGCCGCCTGAGTCTGGCCCCGGCGGCGGCGCGCTGCCCGGCGGTCAGTCCTCGGGGCTCGTATCGACCCGTACGTAGTCGCGCGGGACCACCACCATCGGCACCGGCAGTGCCAGGAGTACCCTGTGGGCTGTGCTGCCGATGAAGAGCTTGTTCTTTTCCGCCAGACGCGACGAGCCCACGATCAGGATCTCGCCCTCGTCCCAGTCCAGATCATCGATCGCTTCCTCGATGGTGCGCCCATGGGCCACCTCGACGGTGACGTGGTGGCCGGCCGGGAGCCGGTGGGCGGCCGCGGTGAGCACGGTACTGGCGTGGATGTGTGCCGCATTGATGTTTTCACCGCTGTCCCCTTCGGCGTCGAGTTCGACGAGGGAAACCAGCCGCAGCGGCACCCCTCGGCGTTCAGCAGATTCGATCGCGACGTCGATCGCCGCCTCCGCACCGACGCGCTGGCCCACCGCGAGGGTCAGCCGCGTGATCGGCTCCGTACGGTGGTAGCCCCGGGGCGCCAGCGCCACCGGAACGGGCGAAGCGTGGAGCAGGGCGTTGGCCGCGCTGCCAATCGTGTACCGCTTGAACAGCCCCGCGCTGGCGGCACCCACAATGATCAGGCCGGCTTTGTATTCCACGGCAGCCTCGATGAGGCCGGCCGCGTGCGAGTCGGCCTGGCGGACGTGGAACCTGGCCTCGATGTCCTTGGGAATGAGGGACAGGCCCTCCCGTTCCGCGCTGAGAACTTCCTGCTCCGCGGCGCTGATCCGGCTTCCCTCCGGATTCATCGCGACGTACGGTGTTTTCCGGTCCACTACGTAGACCAAATCAAGGTGCGCGCCCTGGGCGCGGGCCATGGCGGAGGCCAGCGCGACGGCGTCGGCGCCGCGGTCGGTGGGGGTATAGCCAACTACGTATCGCATGTATAAACCCCTTATGGGTCTGTGGCAGAAGCCAGCTTTGCTCCGGGGGTTCCGGGCGACGTCGGCCGGTCTGCGTTCCTGGAGTGGTAGGTACGACTCTAGCCCAGCGGGGCGCGGAATTGGCCGTGTCAGTCCGTGACTTTCGGCCCTGAGCAGGGCAATCATCCGTCCCTAGGCTGGCAGGGTCGAAGGGAATTCATGATGAGTGCTATTACTGCCGGGAAGGAATGGCCGCACGTCACAGCACGCAGCGCCGGGGCGGGGGCGTTGGCCCTGCTGTTGGCCCTGACCGCCTGCACGCCGTCCACGCCACAACCCGGCGGAAGCAGCCAGCCCGCAGCCTCGTCCGCTGCTCCCACGACCGCCCCTCCCACGACCGCCCCTTCGACGACGATGGCGGCTCCCTCGGCGTCCGCCACGGTGCCGGCCGACTCTGACGAAACAGCGCCTCCGCAATCGGGCGACAAGGTGATCTCCTCCACGGTCACCCTCAACTGGACCTGGCCGGGCCCCGGCCGCCCGTTCACGGCCGCCCACGAGAACCCGGTACCGATTTCGCCGCCGCCGGCCGCTCCCCTGCCCGCGCTGTATGCCATCGGAGCAGGGATGCACCCAGCGGAGACTCCGCCCTACGACCAGCTGAGCTTCCGCTTCCAGGGCGGGTTCCCGGGCTACGACATCGAGTTTGTGCCGGAACTGACTGCCGATGGCAGCGGCCTGCCGATCCCCATGCCCGGCACCGGCGCCATCCTCAAGGTCGTGTTCCACGGCGCCCAGGCGCACACTGCGGATGGTACGGCCACCACGATCACGAGCGCGCCCGCCCCCGCCATCGGCTACCCCGCACTCACCAGCTACGCCCCGGCCGGGGACTTCGAGGGCGTCCTCAGCTACGGCATTGGCGTCGGCCGGCCGATGAACACCGCGCCGGAGACCAAGGTGCGCGTGTACGAGGTCGAAAAGATCGAGCGGGGCCAGCACCTGTACGTCGTCGCGGTCCAGCTCGACACGAGTCACTGGAAATAGGGCCGGTCAGAAGCGGCAGGGCAGGTCAGACGCAGCAGGGCCGGTCAGAAGCGGCAGGGCCGGTCAGAAGCGGCAGGGCCGGTCAGACGCAGCAGGCCCGGCTAGACGCGGGTTAACGCAGCAAAGCCGCGGACAGTTCGTCCGCGGCTCAGCTGGTTTTAGGTGACGAGGTGACGAGGTGACGAGGTGGCCGGTTTGCCGGGATTCCGGTGGCCGGCTTACCTGTGACCGGCCCGCCGGGTCTCTCAGGCGTTGGCCTTGATGGCCGCGGCCAGGACCTGGAGGCCGTCGAGCAGCAGTTCGTCGCTGATGACCAGCGGCGGCAGCAGCCGGATAACGTTGCCGTAGGTGCCACAGGTGAGGATGATGACACCCTCTTTGAGGCAGGCCGCGGCAACAGCCTTGGTCAGCTCCGGGTTCGGCTCCTTCGAGCCGGCCTGGACCAGTTCGATCGCGAGCATCGCGCCGCGGCCGCGGACGTCGCCGACCACGGGCTGTTCGGACGCCAGTTCACGCAGCTTGCCGAGGGCGAGCTCCTCGATGTGCTTGGCGCGGGCGTTGAGGCCGTACTGCTCCATCGAACCGATCGACGCCAGCGCCGCGGCACAGGCCACCGGGTTGCCGCCGTAGGTGCCGCCGAGGCCGCCCGGGTGGACGGCGTCGAGCAGGTCGGCGCGGCCGGTGATGGCCGAGAGCGGCATGCCGCCGGCGATGCCCTTGGCCATCGTGATGATGTCCGGGACGACGCCCTCGTGGTTCACGGCGAACCATTCGCCGGTGCGGCAGAAGCCGGACTGGACCTCGTCGGCGATGAAGACGACGCCCTTGTCCCTGGCCCAGGCCGCCAGCGCGGGCAGGAAGCCCTCGGCGGGGACGATGAAGCCGCCCTCGCCCTGGATCGGTTCGATGATGATCGCGGCAACCTGCTCGCCGCCGATCTGCTTCTCGATCATGGTGATGGCGCGCTTGGCGGCCTCGGCACCGGTGATTGCCGGGTTTTCCTCGCGGTACGGGTAGCTCATCGGCATGCGGTAGACCTCGGGCGCGAACGGGCCGAAGTTGGTCTTGTACGGCATGGCCTTGGCGGTCAGCGCCATGGTCAGGTTGGTCCGGCCGTGGTAGGCGTGGTCGAAGGCGACGACGGCGTCCCGGCCGGTGGCCAGGCGGGCCACCTTGACAGCGTTCTCGACCGCTTCGGCGCCGGAGTTGAACAGCACGGTGCGCTTCTCGTGCTCGCCCGGGGTGAGCCGGTTCAGCTGCTCCGCGACGGCGACGTAGCCCTCGTAGGGCGTGACCATGAAGCAGGTGTGGGTGAAGTGCTCCACGGCTTCCTTGACCGCGCCGACGACGGCAGGGTCGGAGGCGCCGACGCTGGTCACGGCAATGCCCGAGCCGAGGTCGATGAAGGAGTTGCCGTCGACGTCATGGATGATGCCGCCGTCGGCGTCGGCGACGAACACGGGAACGGTGGACGCGACGCCGGCGGCGACGACGGCCTTACGGCGCTCGGTCAAGGCAATGGACTTCGGGCCCGGGAAATCGGCCTGGACGCGGCGCTTCTGCTCAAGACGGTAGGTAATGTCGTTCGCGGTGGTGGTCATGGAGTTTCCTTCTCAACTGATTGGGGCCACGCCGGCAGGGTTCCCTGGCCGAGCGGAGCGAGGTTAGGGTGCCGGTGGGGATTAAGCGACGGCGTTATGCATCTAATGCAGACATGACGTGCTTGATGCGGGTGTAGTCCTCCACGCCGTACATGGAGAGGTCCTTGCCGTAGCCGGACTGCTTGAACCCTCCGTGCGGCATTTCGGCGGTGAGGAGGATGTGCGTGTTGATCCAGACGGCGCCGAAGTCCAGGTCGCGGCTCAGGCGCATGGCCGTGCCGTGGTTGGTGGTCCAGACGCTGGAGGCGAGGGCGTAGTCGACGTCGTTCGCCATGTCCACCGCTTCCTCCTCGGTGCTGAACTTCTGCACCGTGATGACCGGGCCGAACGTTTCCTTCTGGACGATGTCATCGCTCTGCTTGGCGCCCGTGACAATGGTCGGCTCGAAGAAGTAGCCCTTCTCCCCCGCCCGGTGCCCGCCGGTCTCGATCCTGCAGTTCGCCGGCAGGTGCTCGACGACGGACGTGACCGCCCTGAAGTGGTTGACGTTGTTCAGCGGGCCGAAATAGTTGTCCTCATCGTTCTGCGAGCCCGTGTGCAGGGTCTTCGTGTGCTCGACCATGGCGGCGACGACGTCGTCGTGCACCGAATCCTGGACCAGGACGCGGGTGATCGCGGTGCAGTCCTGGCCGGCGTTAAAGAAGGAGAACTCGGCGATGGCCGCGGCGCTCTTCTTGATGTCGGCGTCGGCGAACACAATGGCCGGCGCCTTGCCGCCGAGCTCCAGGTGCGCGCGTTTGAGGCCCTTGGCGGCACCGGAGGCGACGGCGATGCCGGCCCGGACGGAGCCGGTGATGGAGACCAGGCCGGGGACCTTGTGCTCCACCATCAGGGCGCCGGTCTCGCCGGTGCCCAGGACGACGTTGAACACGCCGGCCGGGAAGATCCGCCCGGCGAGGCGGGCCAGGACGAGGGTGGATTCCGGGGTGGTGTCCGAGGGCTTGAGCACCACGGTGTTGCCCGCGGCCAGGGCCGGGCCGATCTTCCAGATGGCCATCAGGAACGGGTAGTTCCAGGGCGCGACCTGGGCGACGACGCCGATCGGTTCACGCCGGACGTAGGAGGTGTGGCCCTCGAAGTACTCCCCGGCGGACTTGCCCTCCATGATGCGGGCGGCGCCGGCGAAGAAGCGCAGCTGGTCCGCGCCGGCGGCAACTTCCTCGGAGGCGATCAGGGACCGGACCTGGCCGGTGTTCCGGTGCTGGGCCTCGACGAGTTCGTCGCTGTTGGCCTCGACGGCGTCGGCGAGCTTGAGCAGCATCAGCTGGCGCTGGCCCGGCGTCGTGTGCTTCCAGCTCTTGAAGGCGTCCTTCGCGGCGGTCATGGCGGCGTCGACGTCGGCCTGGCCGGAGACGGGCGACTTCGCCACAACCTCGCCGTTGGTGGGGTTGACGATGTCCAGGACCCCGGCTCCGGCCGGAGTGACAAACTCGCCGTTGATGAAGTTTTGCAAGGTTTGAACCACGGTGTACAACCTCTTTCGCGCTGAAAAGGACCCAATGAGACTGATCCGAGCCTATGCCAGCCGGTCAACCCCGGGGAATAGTCACCTGCACACCGTTGCCGCCATATTTTAGTGCGCTTGCCCAGCCCGCGGTTATCCTGAATCCATGGCTATTTCACTTGCCGCCCTGCTGGGGGTGCCGTCCCTCAAACTCGCCAAGGCCGGCCTCGCGGAGACCACCTGGCACCAGGACATCGTCTGGGTGGCCGTCACCGAACAGGAGGACCCGCAGCGGTTCCTCAACGGCGGCGAACTGGTCCTCACCACCGGCATGCGGCTCAGGAGCGCCCCGGACCAGCGCCGCTTCGTCCGCCAGGTCCAGCGCGCCGGCGCGGTGGGCATCGGCTTCGGGATCGGCCTGACCCACGACGCCGTGCCGCCGGCCCTGCTCGCCGAGGCCAACCGCTGGGGGCTGCCGGTGGTGGAGGTGCCGTACGAGACCCCGTTCATCGCGATCGGCAAGCTCGTCGCCGACGCCCAGTCCGCGGACCACTTCACCAAGCTGGAACGGCTCATCGCCGGGCACCAGATCCTCGCCCGCGCCCTGCTCACCGGCGGCGGCCTCGCCGAGCTCCTCAGGCACCTCGGGTCGATGCTGCGCACCGAGGTTGTGTTGACCCAGTTCACCGCCCAGCTCTACAACAGCGTGCCCGGCCATCCCGCGCCGAGCGCGGACGGCTGGGCGTCCTTCCCGATTCCCACCGGCCGCCGCGACGCGTGCACGCTGTGGGTGAAGCAGCCCTTCGAGGATTCCGGGATCGTGGGCTACGCCCAGAACCTGATCAGCGTCGAGCTCAACAACATGGTCAAGCAGCGCCAGTCCCAGCGTGCCCTGGCCGGGCAGGTCCTGGAGGATGTGATCCACGGGACCCTGGAGCCGAGCGAGGCCACCCGGCGGCTGGCCGGCATCGGCGTCAACAGCACCCGCCGGAACGTCGTCCTGCTGGCCGAGTCCGCTGCGCACGCCAAGCAGCTGGGCACCTCCTCCCTGCCGCTGCCGCTGGAACAGGCGGTGAGCGCCGTCGTCGGCAAGGATCTGGTGGTGGTGATCCCCGACGACGGTCACGGCGCCAGTGCGCTGGCCCGGAGCCTCAGCGACCACCTGGCCGAGGCCGGGATCCACGCCACGATCGGGATCGGCGGGGCGTACACCAAGCCCAACGGGCTGCGCTGGAGCTACTTCGAGGCCCGCGACGCGGCCAGCCACGGCCTGCCCGTGAACGAACCCGAACGGCTGAGCCTGACCTCGCTGCTGCTGGCCAGCGAGGATGTGCCGCTGGCGGACATGGCGAACGAGTCCCTTAATCCGCTGCGGAGTTTCGATAGCGCCCATGGCGCCGAGCTGCTCACGACGCTGGAGAGCTACCTGAACAACAACGGCTCGGTCGCGGCCGTGGCCGAGGAGCTCACCCTGCACCGGAACACGGTCCGCTACCGGCTGGCCCAGATCACCGAGCTCACCGGCTACGACCCGGCCCAGACCGCGGACCGGGTGCAGCTCTGGCTCGCCCTCGCCGTGCAGCGCCTCGGCGCCCGGCACCCGCGGTGACCCGCCGTCGGTCCCCGGACCCCAACCACCCCTCCCGACCCGCCACCAAAGCAACGCGGGGTCAGACCGCGCCCATCCCGGGCCCCGACATGGGCCCGACGTGACCCCGCGTTGCCTATTGGGGTCTTAGTGCCGTAGACCCGGTCTTCAGCCACGGTCAACACTGGGATTGGCAGCACGCTGCACATGAGTGCCCGCACAGTGCCTGCGCCCTTGCGCCCCTCCCGCGGACGAAAGTGCCGGTCCGTCGGTGCCGCGGTGCGGTTGCCTGATTCGCCCTAGGAAGTACCCGACTAGGAGGCCGATCGTGGGCAAGAAGAAGAAAAACAAGAAGGGCTCCGAGGACGAGACCCGCACCAAGATGCCCCGCAAGAAGTACGAGGCGGAGATGGCCAAGCTGCAGGGCGAACTGGTGGCCCTGCAGGAGTGGGTGAAGTCCACCGGAGCCAAGATCTGCATCGTGTTCGAGGGCCGTGACACGGCCGGCAAGGGCGGCACGATCAAGCGCATCGTCGAGCGGGTGAGCCCCCGGGTGTTCAGGGTCGTGGCGCTCCCCACGCCGACGGACCGGGAAAAATCCCAGATGTACCTTCAGCGGTACATGGCGCATTTCCCGGCGGCCGGAGAGGTCGTCATTTTTGACCGCAGCTGGTACAACCGTGCCGGCGTCGAGCCCGTGATGGGCTTCTGCACCCCGGAGCAGACCCAGAAGTTCCTCAACATGGCTCCGCAGGTGGAGAAGGCGATGGTCGATTCCGGCATGATCCTGCTCAAGTACTGGCTCGAGGTCAGTGAGGACGAGCAGACCCGGCGGCTGCAAAGCCGCATGGACGATCCGCGCAAGACCTGGAAACTGTCGCCGATGGACCTGTTGTCCTACAGCAAATGGCACGACTACTCCCGGGCCAGGGACGCCATGTTCGAGGCGACCGACACCGCCTGGGCACCGTGGTTCGTCGCGGACAATAACGTCAAGAAGCGCGGCCGGCTCAACATCATCAGCCACCTGCTGAGCCAGGTGCCCTACGAGCCGTACCCGGGGCTCGACGTCGATCTGCCGAAGCGCCAGAAGCCCGGCGACTACCGCGAGCCGACCCTCGCGGTGCGGCGCGTCCCGACCGCGTTCTGAGCAGCGCCGTGATGAGGAGGAAGCCATGAAGGACAATCCCGGAGCAGCAGCAGACGTGGCCACTGCCGAGGCGGACGCCGCCGCCTGGTACACGCTTGCGCCGGCCGAGGTGGCTGCCGAGCTGAGGGTGGACCCGGCCCGCGGATTGAGCGCAGCCGAGGCGCAGGAGCGGCTGCAGGAGTACGGTCCCAATGCCCTGGCCGCCGCGAAGCAGGAGCCGGTCTGGAAACGGTTCTTCAAGCACTACCGGGACTATATGCAGATCGTGCTCGTGGTCGCCGCCCTGGTCAGCCTGCTGATCGCGGAATACGGGACGGCGATCGGGCTCGCCATCCTGACGCTGTTCAATGCGTGGCTGGGATACCACCAGGAAGGCAAGGCTGAAGAAGCCGCCGCTTCCCTGGGGCAGATGATGAAGGCGATGGCCAAGGTGCGCCGCGACGGAGACATGGCCGAAATCCCCGCCGAGCAAATCGTCCCCGGCGACATTGTGGTGGTCGACGCCGGCGACCGGGTCCCCGCCGACGGCCGGGTTGTCCTGGCGGCGACCCTCCAGATCGAGGAGGGCGCCCTGACCGGCGAGAGCGTCGCGGTCGAGAAGGACACCGCCGTCATTGGCCGGCACGACGTCGGCATCGGGGACCGCCTGAACATGGCGTTCATGAACACCAACGTGACCCGGGGCCACGGCGAGATCCTCGTGACCACCACGGGCATGGGCTCGGAGGTCGGCCGCATCGCCCACATGCTCTCCGGGCAGAAGGTGGAGAAGACCCCGCTCACCAAGCAGGTGGACCGGCTCACCATCTTCATCATCATCGCCGCCCTCTTCGCCTTCGTCGCCATCGTGGTGATGGGCCTGGCCCAGGGCGACTCCTTCGCGGTGCTTTTCGGGATCGGCGTGGCGCTGGCCGTCGGCTCCATCCCGGATGCGCTGCCCGCCGTCGTCACCACGATCCTGTCAGTGGGCTCCGTCAACATGGCCAAAAAGAACGCCATCATGAAGGTCCTTCCCGCCGTCGAGACCCTGGGCTCGACGTCGGCGATCAACTCGGACAAGACCGGCACCCTCACCCTGAACCAGATGACGGTGCGCGAGTTCGTGACCGTCCAGCACCACTACACGGTGAGCGGTGAGGGCTACAGCTTTGACGGGCAGGTCCAGCGGACCACCGGCGACGCCGAGCAGAACCTCGACTATGTGATGTTCCCGTGCGCGCTGTGCAACGACTCCGATATCCAGGACGGCGAAGTGATCGGCGACCCCACCGAGGCGGCGCTGTACGTGCTCGCGCAGAAGGGCGGTGTGGACGTCCGGGAGTTCCGCCGGAACAACCCGCGCGTCGCGTCGGTGCCCTTCGACTCCGACTACAAGTTCATGGCCACCTTCCACCTGATGCCGGGCGCCGACGGCAGGCCCGTGATCCGCGGCTACGTGAAGGGCGCGCCCGACGTCGTGCTCAACCGGTCCTCGTCCGGGCGGATGCCGGGCGGCCGCGCCGAACGGCTCACCGAGGAGATGCGGGCGAAAGTGCTCGCCGCTAACGAGCGGATCGCCAGCCAGGGCCGGCGGGTGCTCGCCCTGGCGCAGCGCGAGTTCGACCCGGCGACGTTCCAGCCCTCGGGCGACCTCATGGCGCTGATGCAGGACCTGGAGATTTGCGCGCTGATCGGCGAGGTGGACCCGCCGCGGGCCGAGGCCGTCGCCGCCATCGCCAAGGCCAAACACGCCGGCATCCGGGTCCGGATGATCACCGGCGACCACGCCATCACCGCGGCCGCGATCGCCGACGAACTGGGCATCCGGGGCCGGGCGGTCACCGGGGCCGAGTTCGCGGCGATGAGCGATACGGAGGCCGACAGCCAGGTCGACGGGATCGGCGTGATCGCCCGGGTGGCCCCCGAGCACAAGGTCCGGCTGGTTGAGGTGCTCAAACGCAAGGGCCACGTTGTCGCGATGACCGGCGACGGCGTAAACGACGCGCCCGCCATCGCCGCGGCCGACATCGGGATCGCGATGGGCATCACGGGCACCGACGTCGCCAAGGGCGCGGCCAAGATGATCCTGGCGGACGACAACTTCGCCACCATCGTGACCGCCGTCGAACAGGGCCGGCTGGTGTACGACAACCTGCAGAAGTTCATCCGGATCCAGGTCGCCAACCTGTTTATGTTCATCCTCGCGTTCATCGGGTCCTCGGCCTTCGCGATCGCCGGCACGGCGCTGCTCAGTCCGGCCCAGGTGCTGTGGATCCACATGGCGATCGTCGCGCCGATCGGCGCCGTGATGGGCCTGGACCTCGCGACGCCGGGCATCATGGACCGCAAGCCCCGGCCCTTCAACGAGCCGATCATCGTCCGGTCGATGATGGTGCGGCTGTTCGTCGTCGGGCTGTTCATGGCGGCCGCGACGCTGGTCCTCGTGGAAATCGGCAAGACCTCCTACGGCTCCCTCGAGATCGGCCAGAGCATGGCCATCGTGGGCCTGGGGCTGATGAACATCGCCGTCGCCCTTAACCTGCGTTACCCGACCGAGAGCGCCTTCGGGCCCTCCACCCTGTCCAACCCGAAGCTGCTCTGGGCGTTCGCGTGGGCCTTCGTCGGCTCGATGCTGATCACCCAGATGCGGGTGCTGCAGGATCTGTTCGGCACCGTGGCGCTGACCGGCGAGCAGTGGCTGGCCTGCCTGATTCCGGCGGTGCTGCTGCTGGTCCTGGGCGAGCTGTTCAAGCTCATCCTGCGGGCCCGGCACGCCCGCTAACCCCTTCTCCACAGCAACGCGGGGTCACATCGCGTCCGTCCCGGGCCTCCGCTTGGGCGCGATGTGACCCCGCGTTGCTTGGTGGAGAGGGGTCGGGGCGGAAGGGGGCGTCATATGCCGAGATATTCGCCACTAAAGGCTAGACCCCAAACATCAAACGTCTAACCTTTAGGTATGGCTAGCAGCACGGCGACGTCCGCCCTTCCCCAGACAGCACCTCCCGCCGTCACAGCACCTCCCAGCGTCGTGGCACCTCCCGCCGTCGTGCGCGCACCGCGCGGGGTGGTCGTCGCGGGCGTCGTCGCGATTGTGCTGATCGGGCTCAACCTGCGCGCCGGGATCACCGGCGCCGCCGCGTTGCTGCATGACCTGCAGGCGGTCCTGGGCTACGGGCCGCTGATTGCCGCCATCATCCCCTCGATCCCGACGCTGTGCTTCGCCGTGGCCGGCGCCGCGACGTCGTGGCTCACCCGCGTCCTGGGGCTCGAGAAGGCGATCCTGCTCTCCCTCGTGCTGCTCGCGGCCGGGCTGCTGGTGCGCGGGATTCCGTCCACCGGCATGCTGATGGCGGGCACCGTCGTCGGGATGTCCGGGCTGGCGATCTGCAACGTGGCCATGCCGTCCTTCATTCGGGTCCATTTCGCGCACCGGACGTCGCTGATGACGGCGCTGTATACCGTGACCATGACGACGGGCGCAACCGTGGTGGCCGTGCTGATCGTGCCCGTGGCGCAGCAGCTCGGCTCGCCCTCCGCCGGCGTCGGGGCCATCGGGTTCCTGGCGCTCGGTGCCTGCCTCGGCTTCCTGCCGATCGCGCTGCACGCGCACCGCAACGCGCCGGCCGTCAAGGCCGGCCGGGTGTCCCCCTGGCCCCTGCTGCGGACCCGCACTGGCCTGCTGATCACACTCGGCTTCACGGTCCAGGCCCTGCTGGCCTACGCCGTGCTGAGCTGGTTCCCCTACATGCTGGTCACCCTGGGCATGACCGCCGCGGAGGGCGGGCTGATGTTCGGCCTGATGCAGCTGGTCTCCGTCCCGGCCGGCATGGTGCTGGTCGCGATCGGCTCACGCCCCCGGATGCGGCGCACCGCCTTCTACCTAGCCACGGTCACCATGGCCGTCGGGGTCCTGTCCATGCTCGTCCTGCCGCTCTCCTGGGCGCCGCTGACCGCGGTGCTGCTCGGCTTCGGGCTGGGGATCTTCCCGCTGGTGATGGTGATGATCAGCCGCAGCGGCCGCACCACCGCCGAAACCACCGCACTGTCCACGGTGGCGCAGTCCGCGGGCTACCTGCTGGCGACACTGGGCCCCTTCGGCATGGGGCTGCTGCACAGCGCCACCGGGTCCTGGACGCTGCCGCTGCTCCTGCTGCTGGCCGTCGCCCTGGGCCAGATCGCCGTCGGGCACCTGCTGACCGCCGCGCCCAAGGTGCCCCGGCCACCGGAGCCGCTGCCTGCGGGTCCGCAGCCGGCGAAGCCCGCGCCCGCGGAGACGCAGCCTGCGGAACCGCAGCCCGCCGGGGCGTCCACCCTGGTCTCCGCCCGGGAGGGACAGTCATGACCCTCACAACATCGCACCGGCCGCCGCTGGTGGAGGAAATCACCGCCAAGCTGCGGGAGCTGATCCATTCGGGCGAATGGCCGCTGCAGCAGCGGATCCCGGCCGAACCTGAGCTGATGGCCGTCCTCGGCGTCTCGCGTGGCACGCTGCGCGAGGCCATCAAGGCCCTCGCCCACAGCGGCATGCTCGAGGTCCGGCGCGGGGACGGCACCTACGTCCGCGCCACGAGCGAGATCTCCGGCGCCGCCCAGCGCATGTACCGGGACCACTCGCAGGTCCACATCCTGGAGGTCCGGGTCGGCCTGGACACCCAGGCCGCCCGGCTCGCGGCCCGTCACGCCACCGCCGACGACGTCGAGGCGATGCGCGGACTGCTGGAGGCCCGTCGGGTTGCCTGGCTCGCCGAGGACTACGCCGGCTGGGCCCGGGCGGACTGGGAGTTCCATGTCCTTGTGGCGCAGGCCTCGGGCAATCCGCTGCTGCACGAGCTGTACGTCAGCTTCGGCGTCGTCTTCCACGCCGACCTCCTCCGGCAGCAGGGCCGTGCCGGCTTCAACGGCCTCCCGCATGAAGGTCACGACGAACTCGTGGACGCCATCGCCGCGCACGACGAAACGGCCGCCGTCGAGAGCGTGCACCGGAACCTGAACTCCTGCGCGGAGTGGATCCAGCAGTAGCAGCCCCGCGGCGCCCCGCGAACGAAAAGACCCCGCACCGGAATCCCGGTGCGGGGCCTTCGTGTTGCGGCTGACCTGCAGCTAACCAGCGGTCAGCGGCCGGGTCCCGCGGTCAGCGGGTGCGGCCGCGTGCGCGATTAGCGGGCGAGGCCTGCGAAGACGTTCTTGGGACGCTGCATTTCGCCGTGCTTGGCGCCGAGGACGATCACGGTGCCGGCGAAGACCGGGATGGCCCACTGCAGGACCTTCAGCTGCTGCTGGGCGGAGCGGAGCTCCTCGGAGGCGCCGGGCTTGGGCTCGGTGGCGCCCTTGGCGCCTTCGCCGGCCAGCTCGTCCACCTTGGCGCCCTGGAGCCCGGCGTACAGGCTCACGCCGGCGCCGGCGAGGGTGACGATGGACTTGATGACGCTGAGGCGCGTGACGCCGTCCTGCTTGGCCATCCGGCCCCTGTTCTCCCACATGATGGCGAGGCCGGAGATGAGGTGCGCGCCGAAGGCCGCGGTCTGGACCGGGGCCCACTTCTTCCAGCCCAGGCTCGAGAGCCGGGTGCGTTCGGCCGGATCCTTGGCTTCCGCCGTCGCGCCGTTCAGGCCGATGGCGCCCATCAGCGAACCGCCGAACCAGGCACCCGCCGTCAGGTCGTGGATGGATCGGGCAACAAGATTTCCTGCCATGTTGAGCTTCCTATCGTCTGAGTTCGAAACCGGAACAGTCGTCGCCCACGAAAGGCCACGTCCGAGCTATGGTAAGCACACTTAGGAAAAACTTGGTAGTTCCGGGGACGCGCCCTCCCCTGCGTAGACTCGACGGCATGCAATCACCGGGGCCACACGGCCAGCCAGCATCCGGCGAAACCCTCGGCGGAGCCCCTGGGGAGGCCGCCGGCGCCACGCGCGGTGAGACTTCCGGCGCGACGCGCGGCGCTACGTCCGGTGAGACTTCCGGCGCGACGCGCGGCGCCACGCGCGGCGAGACCCTCGGCGAGGCACTCGGGGCGGCCGCCGGCGGCGCTGCCGACGCCGCGGAGTCCGCCTCGGACAGCGCGGCGCTCGACGTCGTCGCCCGGTCCGGCTTCGCCGTGATGGCACTGCTGCACATCGTGATCGGCGCGATTGCGGTGGCGCTGGTCCTAGGCGCCCCGGGCCAGGCCGAGCCGACCGGTGCGATCGAACAGCTCGCGGCCAACCCGTGGGGTCCGGCGGTCATGTGGGCGGGGTTCACTGCCTGCGTCGGACTCTCCCTGTGGCAGCTGAGCGAGGCGACGCTGCGGGCCAGGCACCTGCCGCGGCGGCAGCGGCTCGGGAAGCTTGTGTCCTCCGGCTTCCTCAGCATCGCCTACGGCAGCGTGGGGCTCAGCTTCGCGGGCTTCGCGCTGGGCAACCGGGGCGACTCGGGCGACTCGACCCGGGACTTCAGCACCGCCCTGGTCCGCAGCCCCTTCGGGGTGCCGGCGCTGATCGGCCTGGGCCTGACCGTCAGCGGGATCGGCGTGTACTTCATCGTCAAGGGCGCGGGAAAGAAGTTCAAGGCGGAGCTGCGCCATTTTGAGGGGATGCGCCGGGGCCGGCTGATCAGCGGCCTGGGCATCACCGGCCACATCGCCAAGGGGGTGGCGCTGATCCTGACTGGCCTGCTGTTTGTCATCGCGGCTGCAACCAACGATCCCGGTTCTTCCACCGGACTGGACGGCAGCCTCAAGGCTCTGCAGGACCACCCGTTTGGCCCCGCCCTGCTCCTGGCGATCGGCGCGGGCTTCATCGCCTACGGGCTGTTCGCGCTGCTCCGGGCACGCTTCGGCCGGATGTAGCCCGACGCCGGCCGGCCGGCGGAGGCAGTCCGGGCAGCTACCCCGCGGCCTTCCGCAGCGGAACGACGTCGCCCTCCTGGTACAGCAGGGCGCGGACCTCGGATTCGGCGGAGTCCACCCGCTTCGGGTCGATGGTCTCCCCCGCCGAGAAGTGGTCCAGGAGCCGCGGATCCACATAGCTCTTCCGGGCGATCGACGGCGTGTTGCCGAGGACATCGGACGCGTCCAGCATGGCCCGGCTCACCGCCCTCTTCCGGGCGGCCACTCTGGGCTGCGGGCCGCTCTTGGCCAGGCTCGCGGCCGCGGCCACCGTCCCCCGCAGGGTGCGGAAGTCCTTGGCCGTGAAGTCCTGGCCGGTGCGCTCCTTGACGTAGTCGTTGATGTCCGCGCTGGACACCGGTCGCCAGCTCCGGCCGTCCCTGTAGGCCAGCAGCCGGGCGTTGCCGCCGCGGCGCTTGAGTTGGCGCACGACGCCGGCCAGGTCGGCGTCGTGGATCCGCGACTCCCAGTTCTTGCCGCTCTTGGCGGGGAAGCTGAGCCGCAGCTCGTCCTTGCGCACGCCGATGTGGGCGCAGAGCAGGGTGGCGAGGCCGTGGCTGCCGTTCTCATTCGTGTAGCGCTCGGAGCCGACCCGCAGCGAACCGCTGTCCAGCATCCTGAACGCGGCGGCCAGCACGCGCTCCCGGGTGAGGCCTTCGGAGCGCAGGTCCATGGTGACGAGCCGGCGCGCGGCGGGCAGGGTTTCGGCGAGCTGGAGAGCACGGTCGAACTTGAGCCGGTCCTTCTTTTCGCGCCAGCCCGGGTGGTAGATGTACTGGCGGCGGCCGACGGCGTCGAGCCCGGTGGCCTGGATGTGCCCGTTGTCGTACGGCGCAATCCAGACATCCGTCCACGCCGGCGGGATGCCGATGCTCTCCAGCCGCTCGCGCACCGGCCCGGGCGGCAGGGTGGAGCCGTCCAGGTCCTTGTAGCTGAAGCCGGTTCCGGCCGGGACCCGGCGGTAGCCGCGGCCGGATGCGTTGCTGCGCCGGAGCCTCATCGGGTGGTTCCGGGTCCGGGGGCTGCTGATGGCGTGGTTCCGGGTCCGGGGGCTGCGGATCGCGTGGTTCCGGGTCCGGGGGCTGCGGGCATGTGCTGCTCATCCATGACAGTAAGCCTACTGACCAAACCCGCACATTCCACCACCCCACCAAACAACGCGGGGTCACATCGCGCCCATATTCCCCTCCGGGACGGGCGCGAGGTGACCCCGCGTTGCTGTGTTGTGGTGCTGGGGGTGGTGCTCGGTGCTCGTGGTGCGGCGGATCAGACCTCCGCGGCGACTCCGTCGCGGGAAATCTGGACCATCGCCTCGCGCGGAACGACCTTGATGCGTTCGCGGACGATGCCGTCCGTGCCGGCGTCGGCGCTGGCCTTCTCGCCCAGGGCGCGCTCATGCGCGTCCAGGGCAAGCCAGCCTTCCCAGCTGGTGTACTGCACGCCGCGGCTCTCCAGCAGCTCGACGACGGCGCCCGGGGCGGGTGCCGCGGCCAGCGGCAGGTTCGCGCGGTCCTCGAGCAGGTAGGTCACGGTCTCCAGGGCATCACCCTTGGTGTGCCCGATCAGTCCGACCGGGCCGCGCTTGATCCAGCCGGTCGCGTAGATGCCCGGGACGTGGGCGCCGGACGAATCCAGGACGCGGCCGCCGTCGTTCGGGACCACACCCTTGCTGTGGTCGAACTCGACCTCGGGCAGCGAGGAGCCGAAGTAGCCGATGGCGCGGTAGACGGCCTGGACCGGGTAGTCGACGACCTCGCCGGTGCCGCGGGCACGGCCCGTGCCGTCCAGTTCGGTGCGCTCGAACTTGATGCCGGCGACGCGGCCGGGGGCACCGGCTTCGCCGGTATTGTCCCCGTACACCTCAACCGGGCTGTGCAGGAAGTGCAGGTGCAGGCGGCGGGAGGCAGTGAGCTCGGCGAGATCCTCGGGCTGCTCGGCGATCCAGTTGGTGAGCGTGCCGACCATGGTCTTGGTCTGGTTGTTGCTCTGGATCTGCCGGTCCGATTCGGCGTCGAACTCGAAGTCCTCCGCGTAGAGGATGATGTCCACGTCCTTGGAGTGGGACAGCTCGCGCAGCTCCAGCGGGGTGAACTTCACCTGGGCGGGGCCGCGGCGGCCGAAGACGTGCACGTCCGTGACGGGCGAGGACTTCAAGCCGGCGTAGACGTTGTCCGGGATTTCGGAGACCAGGAGGTCATCGGCGTGCTTGGAGAGCATCCGCGCGACGTCGAGGGCCACGTTGCCGTTGCCGATCACGGCGATTTCCCTGGCGCCCAGGGGCCATTCGCGGGACACGTCCGGGTGGCCGTCGTACCAGGAGACGAAGTCGGCGCCGCCGAAGGAGCCCTCGAATTCGATGCCGGGGATGTTCAGGTCCGCGTCCTTGATGGCGCCGGTGGCGAAGATGACGGCGTCGTAGTGGGTGCGGAGGTCCTCGAGCGAGAGGTCCGTGCCGTAGTCGACGTTGCCGAAGAAGCGGATGTCCCCGCGGTCCAGGACCTTGTGCAGGGCGTTGACGATGCCCTTAATGCGCGGGTGGTCCGGGGCGACGCCGTAGCGGATCAGTCCGTAGGGCGCCGGGTAGCGGTCGAACAGGTCAATGTTGACCGTGAGTTCGCCGCTCTTGACGGCCTCGCTCTTGGTCAGGATGTCCGCGGCGTACACCCCGGCGGGTCCGGACCCGACGACGGCGATGCGCAGCGGGCGGGCAGCAGTTCCTACAGGGGTGTTCGTTGACACGGCTGTGTTCCTTTGTTCTTCTGCATCCGTTGCTCCACAACTGCCCTTTTGGGGCTTGATAACGGCAGTTATGGAGCAATCGACGGGGTTTAGGGGGTCAGTACGCGGGTCTCGGTGGTGCTGGTGGACTTGGTGGTGCGGGGCGTGCGGGGCGCATTCGGGGAGGTGGTGCTGTAGTCCGCGGTCCTGAAGTGCGACGGCGCGAACGGGCTGACGCGGACCACGTCACCGATCACGATCACGGCGGGGTTCGCGACGCCTGCCGCCTCCGCCTGGTCCGCGATAGTCCCGAGCGTTCCGATGGTCACCCGCTGGTTCGGCAGATAACCATTCTCTACGATGCCAACCGGCGTCCCCGCTGGCAAACCGGCGCGTCCCAGCGAGGCCGCGGAATCGCGCAGTTGGCCCACGCCCATGAGCAGGATCACGGTGTGGTCGGCCCGGGCCGGGACTTCGGCGAGCTCTTCGTGGCCGGTGACGACGCTGAAGCCCTTGGCCAGGCCGCGGTGGGTGACCGGGATGCCGGCCGCGGCCGGGACCGAGATGGCGGAGGTGACGCCGGAGACCACTTCAACCTCGACGCCGTGCTGCCGGCAGAACTCGGCTTCCTCGCCGCCGCGGCCCAGGACGTACGGGTCACCGCCCTTGAGCCGGACCACGCGGTGTCCCTGCAGGGCCTCGTCGACGAGGATCCGGTTGATCTCCGCCTGCGGGACGGGGTGGTGGCCGGGGGTTTTGCCGACCTCGATCACGCGCACATCGGGGGCCAGTTCGTTGAGGAGTTCGCGCGGGCCCAGGCGGTCCGCGACGACGACGTCGGCCTGGCCCAGCAGCCGCCGGCCGCGGACGGTGATGAGCCCGGAGTCCCCGGGGCCGCCGCCAACGAGCGCGACGGTGCCGGGGGTTGCGGTTGCACCGGCGCCGGAAACGCGGTGCCGGCGCAGCGGCAGGTCCCCGGTTTCCAGGGCGGTGGCGACGGCGTCCCGCAGGGCCATGGCGCGGCGCGGGTCTCCCCCGGCGTTCACGGCGATCTTGACGTCATCGACGACGGCGACGGCGGGCGTCCAGGCGGCGGAGGCTTCGTGGTCGGACGCGTTGACGCACCAGATGCGCTGCGCCTCGGCGTCGGCCGATACCTGCGCGTCCACGGCGGCATCGCCGGTCGCGGTCTGGACGAACCAGACGCCGTCGACGTCGGCCGTGCGGTACGTGCGGGGCTCCCAGGCGAGCAGCCCGGCGTCGGCGAGGCCGGCCAGTGCCGGGCAGGCCAGGGGCGCGACGACGGTGACCCGGGCGCCGGCGTCGAGCAGTCCCTTGGCGCGGCGTGCGGCGACCGGGCCGCCGCCGACGACCAGCACGGGGCGGCCGAGGAGGCGCAGCGCCGTGGGATAAATGTCCTGAATTGCCATGCATCGACGATAGGGCGGCGTCATGGGCCGGAACAACGGTGCGGAAACACCCGTTCACGCGGGGTAACGCCACGTCACACAGTTGTTCGCCTTCAGGCTGCGGCCCGGGAGGTGGCCCGGTTTGACGCGCACCCTGCGCTCAGGCTGCGGCCCGGGAGGTGGCTGGGTTTGACGCGCACTCTGCCGCCGTCCGGGGGCACTTTGACGGCCGAAACCGCCACTTCCGGCCCAAATGACGGGGTCTCCGCGTCAATGTGCCCCCGGACGGCAGGCGAGGTGGCAGGCGGCCGGGCGGCCCGGCGCCTATTTCACCGCGATGAGCTCAATCAGTTTGATGTCGGGGTCCTTGGCCAGCAGCTCGGGCCCGTGCTGGCCGAGGGCGGCGGGGATGGCGCCGTTGAGGTGGGCCTGCCGGTCCTCCTCGGTGTCGAAGGTGTCGAAGATGCCGAAGGTGTTCTCGTTGACCCGGAAGGCGTACCAGGTCCGGGTGCCGGGCTCCGTCAGAACGATCTCCCGGCCGCCGTTGAGGAAGTCCCAGACGTCCTGTGCCTTCCCCGGTTTGGCTTCGACCAGTGCCAGCACTCCATATTTTGGCGCCACGGCTGTCTCCTCAGAATTGGGCGGGATCGGCCGGAACCCGGCCTATAGCCGCGAGTGTAGGCCGGTCCCGGGGTCCGGGCAAGGCACCGCGAGGAGGGCCCCGCGCCCGGCAATGAGCCGTTCCAGATAGCGGCGCAGGACGACCCGCTCGACGATCCAGCCCACAGGTCCAAAAGGTGCCGTGAATTCGACCCGGTCCGTCATGACCGAGCCGGCATCGTTTGCCGCGAACTCGTGGACGTGGCGGAATGCCTTAAAGGGGCCCTTCAGTTGCTCGTCCACAAAGGAGGCCGGGTAGTCGAGACAGCTCACGCGGCTGGTCATGGTCAGGTGGACGCCGAAGTGCCGGGCCCGCCACGTCACTTCCTCGCCGGCGCTGATGAGTCCTTCGGTTACCCCGGCCACGGCACGCTCTCCCGAGGCGGCCATCGTCGCCAAGTGCGCGTCGATGCTGCGCGCCCGGTCGAACAGCTGCTCCCTCGGCAGAACGGATTCGGTGCGGCAGACGAAGCTCACGGTCATCCCGTCAGTCTGCCAGACACCGCGTCACGCAGGCTGTCGCCTCCGAACTGGGCTGGATCGGCCGCGCCGGCCGAAGCGTGGCTGCGGGCCGCCCATCAGCGCACACAACAGCAACGCGGGGTTACTCACGGCCCATAAACCGGGGATTAATGGGCCGAAGGTGACCCCGCGTTGCTTGGTGGGGGTGGGTGGTTAGCGGGTGCTGCCTGCGAGGAGGCCACGACGGCGGAGCAGGCGCTTTTCGATCGGGGCGAAGAACAGCAGTTCGATCAGGATGCCGACGGCGAGGATCAGCAGGATCGCGGCCATCACGGTGGTCATGTCGGACAGCACCCGGCCCTGGTCCAGGAGCGAGCCGAGGCCGAAGCCGATGGTGCCGCCGACCGCGATGATTTCCGCGGCCATCAGCGAGCGCCAGGAGAAAGCCCAGCCCTGCTTGAGTCCGCCCAGGTAACCCGGCAGCGCGGCGGGCAGGATGATCTGCAGGGCCAGCTGCATCCGGGAGGCGCCCAGGACTTTCCCGACACTGCGGTACTGCGGCGGGATCTGGTCCACGCCGGAGATCAGCCCGTTGATGATCGAGGGGATGGCACCCATGAACACCACGAAGTACACGGTGGCGTCGGTCAGGCCGAACCAGATGATCGCCGCCGGCACCCACGCCACGGACGGCAGCACCTGCAACCCGGAGATCAGCGGGCCGAACGCGCGGCGCAGCGGCGCAACCTGGGCGAGCAGCAGCCCGACCGGGGTCGCGACCGCCACACTGATCAGGAAACCGACGAGCCCGCGCTGCAGCGAGGTCCACACCGCTTCCTGCAGCTTCCCGTCCGCCCACAGGGTTCCCAGCTGGCCCAGCACATCCAGCGGTCCGGGCACCAGGTCCTGCCGTTTGAAGCCCAGGGACACATAGAGCTGCCAGACAATAACGAGCACCGCCAGCGCGGCCACCGGCAGCAGGACCCGGCTCCAGTCGACGCGGACCTTGCGCACGGCGTCGGACTGCAGCGAATCCAGCCCCGCCTCGAGCTCGCGCAGGTCGGCCGGGCCGGTGGAGGACCTAGTCAGGGCCGCGGTGATGTGGCGGGTCTCGGCGGGCTCCGCCAGGGACGTTGGTTTATTTGGCATGGCGGCGGATCTCCTCGCGAAGCCGGGCGGTGATTTCGCCGGTGAGCTGGCCAGCCAGTCCGGCGTCGGTGCGGTGCTCTTCGCTGACGTGCCACTCCCGCACCACGCGCCCGGGCCGGGAGGAGAGCAGCAGCACGCGCTGGCCCAGCCGGACAGCCTCACGGACGTTGTGGGTGACAAAAACGATGGTGCGTCCGGTTTCCTTCCAGATCCGCTCCAGCTCATCGTGCAGCAGGTCGCGGGTGATCGCGTCCAGGGCGGCGAACGGCTCGTCCATCAGCAGCAGCTGCCGGTCCTGGGCGAGCGAACGGGCCAGGGCCACGCGCTGGCGCATCCCGCCGGAGAGTTCGTGCGGCCGCTTGTCCCCCGCACCGCCCAGGTGCACGAGGTCCAGCAGCTCCCCGGCCTTGACCCGGCGCTCGGCCTTGCCTAACCCGCGCAGCTTCAGGGCCAGCTCGATGTTCTCCCGCGCAGTCAGCCAGGGAAACAGTGCCGCATCCTGGAACATGAACGCGGCGCCGTCGCTCGGCACCTCCAGGGCGCCCGACGTCGGTGCCTCCAGTCCCGCCATGATGTTCAGCAGGGTTGACTTGCCGCAGCCGGACGCACCGAGCAGGGCGACGAACTCGCCCTGCCCGATGGTGGCGTTGACGTCGTCCAGCACCGGGGCGCCGTCGCCGAAGCGCTTGCCAAGGTTTTCCAGTACGACTGGCATGGTCACGTCCTTACTTCTGTTGGCGGGCTTCTGGTGGGGGCTGCTGTTGGCGGGCTGCTGGTGGCCGGCTTCTGGTGGCGGGTGGGAAGGACCCGCTAGTCCATGCCCAGTCCCTGCGCTGAGATCTTCGTGTCCGCGGTGCCCTCGCCGAGGACGCTGTTGAGGGCCGTGAGGTCGAAGATGCCGGTGATGTCGGCCTGTTTGGTGGTGCCGGCGTCGACCCCGTCCTGGAGCAGCCTCTGGTACGTCCCGGCGAGCGGGTCGACGGTGAAGACGATGTTCCTGAGCGAACGGTCAATCACGTCGGCGGGCAGGGCGGCACCGGCGGAGTCCTTGAGCGCGGCGTTCAGGACCGTGGACTTCTCCGCCGCGGGGGCCACGTTGAGCCAGTCCACGGAGGCCACGTGGCCCTTCAGCAGCGCCTTGACCGACTCGGGGTGCGCCGCCGCGAAATTCTTGTTCACGATCAGGACGGTGGTGACGAACTCGCCCTGCTCCCACAGGTCCTTCTCGTCGACCAGGACCTTCGCGCCGGCCTGGAGCACCAGGCGGGAAGCCCAGGGCTCCGGGAGCCACGCGCCGTCGAGCTTTCCATCCTGGAACAGTTTCAGGGTCTGGGCGTTTTCGGTGGGGTTGATGGCGACGTCGCCGCTGCCGTCGGTGTTGGTCTTGTAGCCCTGCTTGCCGAGCCAGGCGCGGAGGGCGACGTCCTGGGTGCCGCCAAGCTGCGGGGTCGCAAGCTTCTTGCCCGCCAGGTCCGCGGCCGAGGTGATCTCCGGTTTGACCACCAGCTGCGCGCCGCCGGCCGCGGCGCCGGCGATGACGCTGATCGATTCGCCCTGGCTCTTGACGTAGGAGTTAATGGCCGGGTTGGGGCCGATGTAGGTGGCGTCGAGGGCGCCGGCGTTGAGGGCTTCGATCGCGGCGGGGCCGGCGTTGAAGACCTGGGTGCTGAGCTTGGTCTCGCCGAGGCTCTTGGCGATCAGGCCCTGGCTGGTGCCGATGAGGGCCGGTGCGTGGCTGATGTTGCCGAAGTAGCCGAGTTTGAGTTCGGCAGCGGGGGTGCCGGCGGCGACCGGCGCAGCGGCGGCGGCTTCGCTGGTGCGGTTCAGCGACGACGCGACGGCGGCGCCGGCGCCGATCAGCAGCACGAGGCCGACGGCGAGGCTGATCTCCAGCGTGCGCCTGCGCTTGGGCTTGGCGGATTCGCCGGCGACGATCCGTGTGGTGCCGGGGGTCGATCCGGGGGCGGGGCGGGGGGTGGCGCCGGGGGTGGGGGTGTTCGAGGGCGATGACATGCGGGAAGTCCTGTTCCTGGGGGTGCGGGAGTGGCCGGGGCGGGTGGTCAGCGCCGGCGACATCGCCCCCGGGGTACCCGGCCGGCGGGGCTCTGGGAGAGCAGTTCCGTGGTTGTCATGGCTTCACCCTAGGGACTGTGCGGAACACGGTTCAACGGTCCGGAAACCCGGGGTCACGCGGGTTCATGCAGCGTCACATGCGGGCCCGCCATCCGGGGAGCCCAGCGGACTTATTGCGGTTTAGTCGCCTTTAACGTTGACGAGCTGCCGGAGCTTGTGCCGTATCTTGACAAGGTCCGCGGAGTCGCGCATCACGGTGTCAATGGGTTTGTACGCCGCCGGGATCTCGTCGATGAAGGCCTTGCTGGGACGGAATTCGATGCCGTGCATGGCGGCCTTCAGCTGGGTCAGGGTGAAGGCCTTCTGCGCCGCGTGCCGGGAGTATTCCCGCCCGGCGCCGTGCGGGGAGGAGTTCAGCGACTCGCGGTTTCCCAGCCCGACCACAACGTACGACGCGGTGCCCATGGAACCGGGAATCAGTCCGGGGTCCCCCACCTCGGCCCGGATCGCACCCTTCCGCGAGACCCAGACGGACTTGCCGTAATGCCATTCCTTGGCGGTGAAGTTGTGGTGGCAGTTGATCCGTTCGGCCTCCCGCACGGAGCCGCCGGTCCAGGATTCAAACTGCTGGAGAACCCGGTCCATCATCTCCTCGCGGTTCAGCAGGGCGAAGTGCTGGGCCCAGCGCAGTTCCCTGATGTACCGGTCGAATTCGGGCGTGCCTTCCTCGAGGTAGGCCAGGTCCGGGTTCGGCAGGGCGACGTGCCGGCTGCGGAGTTGGCTGCGGGCCTCGCCGATGTGCCGCTGGGCGAGTTTGTTGCCGACGCCGCGGGAGCCGGAATGCAGGAACAGCCACACGGCATCCGTCTCATCCGCGCACACCTCGATGAAGTGGTTGCCCGAGCCCAGCGACCCCAACTGCAGCGTCCAGTTCGCGGCGTACTGGCCGGGGTCGAAGCGCGCCTTCGCTGCCAGGCGCCGCAGCTGGTCAATCCGGGGTGCGGCGGTGACGCTGATCCTGTGGTTGAAGTGGCCGGCGGAGAGCGGAACGGCGTGCTCGATGCCCTCCCGCAGCGGTTTGCGGTCCCTGGGCAGATCCTTCACGGCGTACTGCGTCCGGACGGCGATCATGCCGCAGCCGATGTCAACGCCCACAGCCGCCGGGATGACGGCGCCCAGCGTGGGGATGACCGACCCCACGGTGGCGCCCAGGCCCAGGTGGGCGTCCGGCATCAGCGCCAGGTGCGGATAGATGATCGACAGCTGCGCCGTTGCCAGGGCCTGCTCGCGGGTCTTGTCATCCAGGATCGACGCCCAGCTGAACAGCTTGCTGTTGATACGTTCCACGGCCTGTCCTCCCGGCGGGATAGGGCGAAACTATGGCCGCAGGGCGGAGGTGTCAACACCCCGACTTGGCTCATGGCGCCCACGCGGGTCTATGAGTCAACCCGACCACTGGTTCAGGGGCGCGTCCACCAGCAGTCGGGCACCCTCCATGCGAAGAAAAGGATCGCCGTCCGAACAGGGAAACCAGCGAACCCATAATGACCACATTCCCCAGACGCCGCTATTTTTTTCAGCCGATGCTCGAGCCGCTCGGCTGCCTTCGGGCCAACGGGTTTCAGACGATTTCATGAGGGTGAATCCGACGAACCACACCAAGAGTCCGGAGTGGCTGTCAGTGAGCCGACAGCTCTGTCCGCTCGGCAGGACAGGACGGTCGTGAGAGTCAGCAACTCACCTCCGACGACTTCTAATCGGGCAGCCACGGCACCGATGACTACGCCCACTGTCCGTTGGCATCCGCCGGCCGAACGCTCCGCGCACGCTCGTCCCTGCGCGGAAAAGATCCGCGCTTCCGGGCACCCGTGCGCAGGGGCAACACCAGTGCCGGCACGCACTCTCACCACTGCGGCATTTCGTGGCCATCCCTGGGCAGTTTTCATGGCCACTCGCAACAGACGACGTTTCGTGAGCACTTTTCCTGGGTTCCGTCGCGCCGGCGTTAACAGGCCGGTGGCGGCGTACAATAAAGTCGACACTGGACGGCTGTACGTTGGTCACCATCCTGAGTTCACTCACGTGATTCGGTTCTTTGGAGTGACACGCCGGACCGCGACGCAGGATTGCCGACACTGGCCCGACACCGTGTCAGTTCCGCTGACAAACTCCAGGGGCCATCCCAAAGAATTACGCCCAACTCGAAGCGAATAGAACAGTTTCTTTGAAAAGTGACACCTCCCCGTGGGCGACCGTTCCCTAGAGGAGGCATCGTAGGCGCTGGGGACTATTCAGGAATGAATGCAGTCGGGAGCCCTACCCTGACGTGATTACACGCAGGCTAGCCGCCGGGTCTCGGCGCGGCTAAATGGAAACTCCCGCTCAGACGCCCGGAGAAAAGTGCGGTGTTCTCTGTTGGATACGCCGGCATCCTGAGGGCCTGAGATATTGGCAGCACGGGAGATTCAAAATGGAGCATACCGTCAGCCCGGAAATTTTGGGGGCCAGTTTGCGGTGGCAGGAAAGGAGCACGATCCACCAGGACTTACTGATGCCAGAGCGCCTCATGCACGCAAAGAAAGCGTATACGACCCGCTTCCTGGCGCAGCGCTTGGCCAATTCGCGCGAGGGCTTCTTTCTATCGGATACAGATGTGGCACCTGACTCCGGAGATGTTGTACTGGCCAAAGTCGTACGGATTGGCCAGCACCCAAAGCTCGAAAGCCCCGCATCTCGACGTCAGGCCCTGTATATCGACGACGAAATTTTGGTGGCATACGGCAATCGTTACGCCCCGGACCAGTTCCTTGCAAAGGTACCTCCCGCTCTGGACCCGTGCCAGCTCATAGCTGCCGGCGGAGTAGCTGGCCAGGTCATCGCTCAGCATGCTTCGATGCGCGCGGCGACAGAAATCGCCCCGATCGGCCTGCTGGCCGATGACTCCGGCATCCTCAATCTCAACCGCTTGGCTCCGCATCAGCTGGACACAAAACTCTTTGACGCATCATCACGGATGCTTCCCCGACGCCGCCCCCATGTCCTGGCAGTGCTGGGTACGTCGATGAACTCCGGCAAGACGACCGTGATGAGTTGCCTGATCAAAGGTTTGTCAGCAGCCGGCCTGGTTGTCTCCGCGGGCAAGGTCACCGGCACAGGATCCGGAAACGACCCGGGAATGTTTGGGGACGCGGGAGCGGTCAAAGTCTTGGACTTCACTGATTTCGGGGTCCCCACCACCTTCCAGTTGGACCATCGTCGGGTCCAGGCCCTATTCACCGGTATGGTAGGTGCCCTCACCGATTCGAGGACGGACGTAATCGTCTTAGAGGTAGCCGATGGTGTGTACCAGAGCGAAACCCGCCTGTTGCTTGCCGACCCCGCCTTCCAGACCGTCGTCGACCGGGTGATATTCGCCGCAGTGGACGCCCTGGGCGCTGCTGCCGGCTTGCAGCTTCTCCGTGCGGCCGAACTTCGAGTCGCCGCTGTCTCCGGCGTTCTAACATCCTCGCCTTTGGCCGTTCACGAGGCCTCGGCAGCTCTCGATGTCCCCGTGCTGGGCACCTTCTCACTGTGCACGCCTTCAGCGGCGGTGGGTTTGCTACCGCGCGGTGGGGAGGAACCGACCGCTGCTTCAACAGGGTCATGACACGACGACAGGAAAGCATTGCGGCGTTGCCGAAGCTGATGGTTGGTCGACGGCGGAAGCTGATGGCGCTCCTCGCCGGGACCGGGCTCGCTATGGCCGCCTTATCCGCCGCCAGCGCTCACTCGGTGGCCTTCCTGCTGAATGCGGCCGACAATCAGGCTCGTTTCGCGGCGATAGCAGGGATGCTGGTGATGGCGGGGGGCATTGGAACCGGGCGCATCATTGAGCGCGTCCTGGCGGAACGCTTGGGTCAGAGCTACATCCAGGAACTTCGCAGGGGTCTGATGACCGCAGCTCTAGCAACGCCCAAGGGACCGTCCGTGGGGATAACCATCGCCCGGCTCACTAATGATCTCTCCAGTGTGCGGAACTGGGTCTCGATGGGCATAGCACCGTTGACGGCAGGCATACCCCTAATCGTCGGTACGACGATTGCGCTCTGGTTTCTGTCGCCGCCGCTGGCCTTGGCCATGGCGCTTCCGCTGTGTGTTCTCGGTGTGGCTCTGGCTTTGCTGGCGCGACCAGCCTTCAACAAAGCCAAAGCGCTACGCAGAAAACGCGGCCGGTTGGCAGCGCAGGTCGCCGAGACCTTGGCAGCAGCGGTTCCTGTCCGGGCTGCAGGCGGGGAAAGTCGTGAAGTCCAGCGGATTTACCGACTGGGTGGGGAAGTGGCCGCTGCTGCTATCGACCGCGCCAGGGTCGGTAGCTACATCCGCGCGGCCGCAACTGTCAGTGGGGCGGTAACGGTGATATTGGTAGCGGCCACCGGCTCCTGGCTGTCAATAAATGGAGGAACTATAGCGGCCGCGCTGGCCCTTGTTGGCCTCCTGGCCTCCCCCGTCAACGATTTTGGGCGGGTGGCGGAATACCGCCAGACCTTCAACGCGGCGAAGAGGATGATAGGACCGGCCATAGCCTCTGGTTCGGTTGATCCGGCTAGACCGGAACTCAAAGAGCCCAAGGCGGACGATCCCTATGCGGCACCGTCGGATGGGGAGCCGGAGGACCCGACAGACTTCCTGGTCAGGATCTCCGGCCTGCATCTGGACGGGAAACGGCCCGTGCCCGACCTCCTCGCAAAGCCGGGAGACCGGATCATCCTTAAGACTTCCGACCCCGGCGAAACGACGGATTTTTTTGAAATGCTGCTGGCTCTGCGTGAAGAGTCCGGGCTGAACACTTGGGTCGCCGGTCGGGAACTGCGTTCTGTTCCCGGGTCGGAGCGCCGTCGCCTGGCAGGTTATGCAGCCAGGGGAGCGCTGACAGAGCGCGGGACCATTGGCCGGGCAGTGCGCTACCGCCGTCCGGACCTACCCGTGGGTGAAACCGAGGCCGCCCTGGCGCGGGTTGAGCTGGGAGACCGGGTGGCTGGATTGCCAAGGCGCGAGCGGACCATCCTGCAGCGAGGCGGTGAACCATTATCGGCGTCCGACCGGGCGAAGCTCCAGCTTGCCCGTGCCACCCTGGGCAACCCGCCGCTGCTGCTCCTGAATCACATCGACTTCGATCTTGGAGCCGAAGGCCGCCGGATACTGGCACGCGTGCTGGATTCCTACCCGGGCGTGGCGATCATCGCGTCCGACGATCCCGAACATCTGGTCCCCAAATATTCGGTCTGGGATTTGCGCTAGTGCCATCGCTCGCCACCCATCACGCGGCGGTGCACTCGCGTCCGGTGTTCAGCCGCTACGCTCAGGCCGCTCGCTCAACCCTGGTCCTCTGAATCAGTCAACCGCCAAATCGAACTGTGAATAAACCGGCATTCCGAACGAAGGGTCACGATTGGCGCCCAGCAGCAAATCAGCCGCTGCGGCTGCCATTCGCGTGTGGTCGTGGGCCGCACCGGGAACCACTACCAGCGACCAGTTGAATTCCCCACTGTCCCCAGCCGCGTCCCTGGCTGCCTGGTAGAAGTTCAATCCGCGGCTAAGCCTGTTGTCGCCTTGGGCATCAGTATTGCGGTCACGCTGCAAGAGACTGTCCCTGGGATCCACATCGTCGGCGCCCAGCATGATGACAAGCGGACGCGCAAATGCCTCCCGCAATGCCTTGGACGAAAGGGGTGAATTTTTCAGTCCGTACGGGAAGTCGATGTCCTGGTCCGGCATGGTGTACCAGCCAGCGTTTGCCGCAACGGCGACGCGCACATGGCTGTCCGGGGTGAACTCCATGAAACGGTGCACAAACTGGCCTCCTGCTGAGTGGCCAAAGAGGGCATAGTCGACGGCATCGCTGTTTGTATCCCGGACCACGGCCTTGAAAAGAGCTTCCACCATGTTGAAAGTCCAGGCCTCCGGTGGATTGATGTTGCCGTCCTGGTCCAGAATATTGCCCTGGTTATAGGAGGAAACTCCCGGGTAATCGTCTTTGGGGAATTCCAGCACCAGCAGCAGCGTGTTGCGATTCTCCAATAACGGCAGCCAGTCCTCCCGATAGGCTTCCCCATGGCGCTGGGCTCCCGTCATGACCACCAGAATTTGTGCCGAGGACGGATCATCCGGCGCCTGGTACCAGACCCGGATGGGCTGGCTGGCAAGCGGCCCCGACCCGGAAAAGGTGAAGTCCCCCGTTGTGGACGGCTTGATCACATTCGTCGGTGTGTCGGGGCCGCTTGTGGCGGACATGGTGTCTCCTTGCTGGGATTCCTTTGAATCCGCGGGTTTTTCTCCTGCCGGGAGGGTGATGACTGCTAGCACCGTCAGCAATCCAAGGAGCAAGGCCGCCAGGGCCCCGGGCCACCACTGGTGCCGATGTGGCAGGAAGAGCGGCGGGGTCACTTCGGCTTCTCGAAGCAGCGGCAGGGCATTCTGGCTACGTTGCCCTGAATCTGAAGGGCCGGATGGATCAACGGGATGATGGTCTGAAACTGCGGTGGAGAGCACGGCTGGGTGAGGAAGCCGGTCTCGATGTTGTCCGTCACGATGCATTTGATCGCCAGTTGGGCAGGAGCATCCTTGCTCATCTCCACACTGAGCATCAGTCCGACCCCCGGCTTCCCGAAGGACTTGTAACGTCCGGGCGTGCCGAAAACGAAGTTGCCGAGGCTGTAGGCAACCGGGACGTCGCCGATAAATTCGATTTTGTCGACAATGTGCGGACCTGTGCCCACAATCAGGTTGTACCCCGCGTCCACTAATACCTGGGCCCAGTAGCGCTGCTCCGCATTTGTTTCCTCGTAGTTGTCCCCCCAGTGCACATACGCGACAACCCAGTCAGCACCGGCCGCCCGGGCGAGATCGTACCCGCGTTGCACGGTCGCAGGGCTCAGCACCACGGTGCCGGGGTTGGTCTCCGCAGCCCTTGAAGCCTTCCCGAAATTTTCCCCAAGGGCGACGACGCCGACCGTGCCCATGTCAGTGCGAAGAATCAGAGGCCGCTCGGCCTCAGCCAGGTTGCGCCCTGCGCCGAAACTGGCCATCCCTTCACGGCCGACCAGCGTCTTTGTCTCCTCAAGTCCTGACAGTCCCATATCCATGGAATGGTTGTTGCCCAGGCCAAGCACATCGATGCCCGCCTTGGACAGGGCCCCGGCCGACTGCGGCTCTGCCCGGTACGAGTATTGCTTTGCAGGATTCAAGGCCTGATCCTGGAGCGTTATCGGTCCTTCCAGGTTGGCAATGACAAAGTCTCCATCGAGCATTGGCGCCACCGCCGCGAGCGCCGCGTCAAAGCCGCGTGGATCCAGCATCGGAGTGGCACCGTCACCCACCATGGTGTCCCCCAGGAACTGAACAGACCACGGTGCATCAGTGACCAGGGCCGCGGAGAGGTCCACGGACTCGACGGCCGGGGCCGTGTTATCCCCGTAGTTGGCCGCCAAAGCCCCCGTCCCGGTGAGGGAGACAGCCAACGCCACCACCATGAGGATTTTGTCGCGTGTTCTTGGTTTCATCACATGTCCCTTTCAAGACTGACTGCCTGCATGTGACGTTCCCCGCCCGCAGCATGCGGAGCACCCCCGCCGACGGCGGACGAGGCCACCGGCGCTACGAGGTTCGCCTCGAGCCAGGCCCTGTCCCGGAACTCTTCACGCGAGATAACTTCCACTACGGCGCCTTTCGCCAGAACCACAACCTTGTCCGCCAGGGCGATGTCCTGGGGGTCCTGGGTGGCCAGCAGCACGGTCCCGTCAAATCTTGCCAACATCGCCGCGAAAGCTTTCCTTGCTGCCGTGTCCAATCCAGAGGTCGGCTCATCCAGCAGCAGGATCGGTGGATTACCCATGAGCGCCCGGCAAACTGCTATCCGCTGCCGCTGGCTATGGGACAAATTGAGTCCGCCCTCGGTAATCCAGGTCTGGAGGCCGTAGGGAAGGTCCGGGAGCATCTCGTCCAGCCCGGATGCGGCAAGCACGCGCTCGACTTCCTCCGGGGGCGCCTGGGGGCAGGCGTACGTAAGGTTCCGCAGAAGCGAGCCGCGCATCAGCGGCAGTTCCGGGCCCATAGCTCCGATCCATTTGGCTGCAGATCGAAGCGTGGTCTTCCCAAGCACTTGTCCGTCGAGGACGAGGCAGCCGTCGTCAGGCTCTACCGTCCTGGAGACCAGACCGAGCAGCGATGACTTGCCGCTGCCGCCGTCGCCCGTTACAGCAACCACCTCACCCGGGCTGATCTTCAGATTCACATCGTGCAGGGACCCGTTGACCGTCACCGACACAAACTCGATTGATCCTTTACGGACCTTCAGGGGCCCGACGCCGTCGGCGTCCAGTTCCCTGCCCGAACTGCGAAGGTACTCCTTGATCTTTCCTACCGATACTTGAGCACGGTGCCAGTAATCGTGGGTCAGTCCGAGGGTCCGGACCGGGCCGGAAAGCTGTCGTGTGACGACGACGAAGCCAACCACCAGGCCGACGCTCGCTGTGCCCTGTCGGACTTCAAACAGTCCTGCGGCGAGAACGGCTCCCAGGGCCAGCAGGGAAAAGGCGGTCGCTACTCCGCGGAGGTAGCCGCGGAGACGGGCAACTCTGATGAGGGCCCGCGTCAGCTCATCGTTCTGATGGGAAAGGCGGGCGAATTCCCCCGCGGAGCGCCCAAAAACCTGCACCACAGTTTGAGCATTCATTTGCTCGTCGAGGTTGCTCATGACGAGGGATCGGCGCCGCCGCATAACGCGTGTCGCCTGGCGCATGCGGCGCCCGGCGACGAAGGATGCAGCGGAGCCCGCGGACACTGCCGCGACGATGGCAAGAGCCATCCAGAAGTTCAGGAAGAAGAGGACCGTCAGCGTCCCGCCCAGGACCATGGCGGCGATCAATCCGCTGAGTACCCCGCGGCTGATCCACATCCTGGTCATTGACAGGTCACCAAGGAACCTCAGGAGCAGGCCGCCTCGGGCCCTGCCCTGGAACTGCCGAGGCGTCATGCCCTGCAGATGTTTGTACATCATCATCCGCAGATCCCTGACAATCTGGTAGCCGGCTGTTTCGGCGACGTTGAACCCGATGGCCCGCAGCCAGCCGTGCAGCAACGCGACGACGCTAAGGATTACGGCTTGAGCCAGCGCCCAGCGCCACTGCAGGTCCGCAGCGGCACCGACCGTGACCGGGGTCAGGCTGTCCACGATGGACCGTAACAACAAAACAAAGGACACCAGTGTGACCACCTGGGCCAGGCCGATCGCCACAATCTTCACGTAGACAACAGGTGGGATGCGGAAGAGCCCGTTCTTGCCCGCCACGGCGTTTACCAGCCGTCCGGGCTGCCGGCGGGAGTGGCCGGTCTGGGGAACCCAAAGAGCCCCGGCCGCGCCCGGGGGCGCTCGTCCGATGCGGTGAACGGCCCGATCAGAACCTCGCTGGTCTCGGGGACGGTTTCCACCTCACTCGTGGATACAGCACGGTGCACGGCGTTCGCCTCAAGGAGTTCGAGAATACCTAGCAGCGAAGCTGCCAGGTCGGGATCGGAGAGCTCTTCACGGGTCAGCACTGGCAGTCCGGTGACGGCCGCGGTTTCCCGGATCGCCAGGGGTGAGCGGGTCAGCAACCCAGTTACAGCCAGGACCTCATGTCCCAATTTTTGCAGGTGAGTGACGCCGGCCAGGGCGCCCATCGAGTCCGGCGACGCGAAGACGACCGCGTCAATCATCGATTTGAAGACAGCTGACTCCAGCAGGCGGGAGGTTTCGCCCTGGAAGATGCCGTCGGCGACTTCAACGAGGTTAAGAGCCGTCCCGGAGGCCGTGAGATGGTCGATCAGTTCGGCAAACTTGGCCTCCACCACGTCCATCGGCTGGCGGTAGGTTGAGGCCAATCCCACATCCGTGAAGTCCAGCATCCGGTGGGCACCGGCGTCGAGCATGCACCAGTAGTCGTTGCCGGATCCCGTCCCGGTTACTTTGGTAGCGCCCACTCGGATACCGGCCTTGCTCAGTCCGTGGACGAGGCAATGGACGGTGGTCGTTTTGCCCGAATTCATCGCAGTACCAATGACGGCAACGGTCCGGGGGCGGTGGGTCTGCGGCCCGGTCGGCGTTAGTGCAAAGTCCCGTATGTTGAGCGGGCGGCCCTTTGCGTCCCCCACGAGGCCGATGGGTTCGATTTCTGTCGCTTTGCGGACTGCCAAGCTGCGGCTGAGGACCTCGGAGGCGATCCCCCCAGAGGCGACGAGCTGCGCCACTCCAAGGGTGGCCGGCACGTGCGATTCAAATTGGTCGGTCGCATATCTGTCCCCGTACGTGACGATGATTTCATCGTCGTCGTGAAGGACCGCACGCCGCCCGTTCGGTTGCTCGATGTGACGGTGATGCCCCAACTGGACGATTCGGGCCAGCACCAAATCACCGGACCCTGGACGGACTGCTCCGGAAACCAGCGAGCGCATCGCGTCCGGAGTTGCACGGCGGGTCGTGAAGGCGGCCTTTGCCGCTGCCACTCGCGCCGGGTCCAACGGTTTGACCCAAATGCTTCGGTCTCTGCTCATGACGTGCACGCTACGCGACGTGTTATGGGCCGGGAACCCCACCCGCTACCTGTTTATCCGGAACTGATTTACGCGTCTCGAAAGGCCGCCACTCGGTTTCCAGACGGCCCTACCCGGGCCTGTCCGACGCCGGTGGTGCAGATGGCGGCTACTGGGTACCTGCCCCCCGGTGCCGCACACCTTCTGGCGTTTCGCGGCTGTCAGGGAGAAACTTAGTAGTCGGCCCGCATGCTTTCCATTTTTGCCGGGTGCAGCTTAGATATTACATATGGTGAGACGGAGATCAGACCAACCACTCAGATCGAATAGCGTTCGTCCTCGTGGTCGCCGGGGTGGTCCTTGACGAGGCCGGCGGCGAGGGTATTGCCGTCCTGCGGGTCGATCACCAGGAACGCCCCGGTGCGGCGGTGGTGCAGGTAGTTCTCCAGCGGCAGCGGCGCGGCGAGCCGCAATTGGGCATGTCCAATGTCGTTGAGCTCCAGCGTTGAGGTGGGCTCGAGCTGGAAATTGGCGAGGTCCAGTTTTCCGGTCACGTTCCGTACCAGGGCCTGGACCGTGCGGGTGCCGTGTTTGACCAGCACCTTGGAGCCCTCGCGGAGCGGTTTCGGCGAGAGCCAGCACAGCGCGGCGTACAGGTCGGCCGAGGCTTGCGGTATTTTGCCACCGGCGGGCCCGGCCGCGGCAATCGTGTCCCCGCGGGCGACGTCGAACTCGTCCGCCAGGCGCAGGGCCACGGACTGCGGGGCCACGGCCTCGGTGAGCCGGCGTCCGGCGAAGTCGATGCCGGTCACGGTGGTGGTGCGGGGCGCCTGGCCCGGGGTGAGGACGCTGACCTGGTCCCCGAGTTTCACGGAGCCCTCGGTGATCTGGCCGGCGTAGGCGCGGTAGTCGCGGTAGCCTTCGACGTCGAGCCCGGCGGCAACGGCGTCGGGAGCCAGCGCGCCCTGCGGCCGGACGACGAGCTGCACCGGGAAGCGGAAGCTTTCCAGGTGGCTTTCGAGTTCGTCCGCGGCCGGCAGCGTCTCCAGGACCTCGAGCAGGGCCGGGCCGTCGTACCAGGGCGTGCGGTCCGAGCGGTCCACGACGTTGTCGCCGTCGAGCGCGGACACCGGAATGACGAAAAGATCCGTGATCCCGCCCGTATTTAATTCGTCACGACCCAGGCCGAGCTCGCGGCCCACCTTCTGCACGTCGGCCTCGATCTCGCGGAACACGGCCTCGCTGAAGTCCACCAGGTCGATCTTGTTCACGGCGACAATCACGTGCGCCACGCGCAGCAGCTGCAGCACGGACAGGTGCCGGCGGGTCTGCTCCAGGACACCCTTGCGGGCATCGATGAGCACGACGACGGCATCCGCGGTGGACGCGCCGGTCACCGTGTTCTTGGTGTACTGCACGTGCCCGGGGCAGTCCGCGAGGATGAAGCTGCGGCGGTCGGTGGCGAAGTAGCGGTAGGCGACGTCGATAGTGATGCCCTGTTCCCGCTCGGCGCGCAGTCCGTCGGTGAGCAGTGCGAGGTCAATCCGCTGTTTCCCGTCGGGGGCTCCGGCCGCGCCGCCGCCGAAGCCGCGGTCCGCGGAGGTGCGGGCGACGGCGTCGAGCTGGTCGGCGAGGATCGCCTTGGAGTCGTGCAGCAGCCGGCCCACGAGGGTGGACTTGCCGTCGTCGACCGATCCGGCGGTCGCGAAACGGAATAGCGTCGTAGACAGAGAGCGGTGCGCGAGCGGGGCCTCGTCAAGAAGGTCGGCCGCGCGGGCGGTGTCGATGTCGGTGCTCATTAGAAATAGCCATCCTTCTTGCGGTCTTCCATGGCGGCCTCGGAGATGCGGTCATCCGCCCGGGTGGCGCCACGTTCGGTGATGGTGGAGGCGGCAACTTCGATCACGACGTCGCGCACGGTGGCGGCGGCCGATTCCACCGCGCCGGTGCAGGACATGTCCCCGACGGTCCGGTAGCGGACGGTCTTGGTGATGACCTGCTCGGTGTCGCGGGGCTGGGAGACCTCGCCGACCGCGCGCCACATGCCGTCGCGGGCGAAGACACCGCGGTCGTGGGCGTAGTAGAGGCCGGGCAGGTCGATGTTCTCGCGTTCGATGTAGCGCCAGACGTCGAGTTCGGTCCAGTTGCTGATCGGGAACGCGCGGACGTGCTGGCCCACGGTGTGCCGGCCGTTGTAGAGGTTCCACAGCTCGGGCCGCTGGTTGCGCGGGTCCCACTGGCCGAACTCGTCGCGCAGGCTCAGGATGCGCTCCTTGGCGCGGGCCTTGTCCTCATCCCGGCGGCCGCCGCCGAAGACGGCGTCGAACTTGTTGCGCTGGATCGCGTCCAGCAGCGGCACGGTCTGCAGCGGGTTGCGGGTGCCGTCGGCACGCTCGGCCAGTTCGCCGGAGTCGATGAACTCCTGGACGGAGCCGACGACGAGCTTGAGCCCCAGCCGCTCCACGGTCCGGTCGCGGAACTCGATGACCTCGGGGAAGTTGTGCCCGGTGTCCACGTGCAGAACGGGGAACGGCACCTTGCCAGGCCAGAACGCCTTCGTGGCCAGGTGCAGCATCACCACGGAATCCTTCCCGCCGGAGAACAGCAGCGCCGGCTTCTCAAACTCGGCAACAACCTCGCGGATGATGTGGATGGCCTCGGACTCAAGGGTGTCCAGGGACGAGAGGCGGGCCGGGGAACTCAGGCGAGCGTCCGCCGTCGACCCCGATGCCGCCCAGGGAGTGGCATCGGGCCTGTCGGAGCGGGACGCGATGCTGCTTGCAGCATCGCCGTCCCGCGAAGGGGCGGGGGCGGCATCGGGGTCGACGGCCACGGAAGTTGGAAAGATGCTCATACGTGTAGCCCGCATTCTGTCTTGTCGGTTCCTGCCCAGCGGCCGGCGCGGGGGTCGTCGCCCGGCGCCACCTTGCGGGTGCAGGGCTGGCAGCCGATGGACGGGTAGCCCTGTGAAAGCAGCGGGTTGACGGGGAGGAGATTGTCGTCGGAGTACCGGACCAGCTGGTCAAAGCTCCAGGCCGCGACCGGGTTGACCTTGACCAGGCCGTTGACGTCGTCCCAGGTCACCAGCGGGGTGTTGGTACGGGTGGGGGCCTCGTCGCGGCGGACGCCGGTGAACCAGAGTTCGTAGCCGGCCAGGGTGCGGCGCAGCGGGGCGACCTTGCGCAGCGCGCAGCACTGGGCCGCGTCGCGGGCGAAGAGGTCCTTGCCCAGGAGCCGGTCCTGCTGCTCCACGGTGTTCTCCGGCAGCACGTCGACAACGTTCACGCGCAGGCTCGCCGCGACCTCGTTGCGCGTCGCGTAGGTTTCCGGGAAGTGGTAGCCGGTCTCCAGGAAGAGCACGTCGACGCCGGGCAGCTGGTCCGCGACGAGCGCCGGGAGGACCGCGTCGGCCATGGAGCAGGCGACGGCGACGGCGGGCAGCTCGAAGTTGCGCGCCACCCAGGCGATCACCTCGCGGGCCGGGGCGTCCCAGCCGAGCCCGGCGGCGCCGGACTCGGCAACGGCCTTGAGCTCGTCGTGGGTGCGCAGTGGCTTGGTCCGGCTCACTGCAGATCACCCTCATCGGCCGCGAAGGCCCACTCGGCGAAGGTCTGGCCCTCGGTGTGGTCGGCCACGAACTTCCGGACCACGCGTTCGACGTAGTCGGGGAGGTCCTCGGCGGTGACCTTGAGGCCGCGGACGGTGCGTCCGAGGCCCGCCTCCTCGCGGCTGTCGGAAGCCAGCCCGCCGCCGAGGTGGACCTGGAAACCCGGGGTGGGGTCGCCGTCGGGCGTGGGAAGCATCATGCCCTTGAGGCCGATGTCCGCGGTCTGGATCCGGGCGCAGGAGTTGGGGCAGCCGTTGATGTGCAGCGACAGGGCCTGCGGGAGCTGCCGCGTTTCGACGAGGTCGGCGAGGCGGCGTTCCAGCTCGGCGACGGCGGTGGCGGCCGTGTGCTTGGTTTCGACGATGGCGAGCTTGCAGTATTCGATGCCGGTGCAGGCGATGGTGCCGCGGCGGAACACGGACGGCCGGGCGGAGAGGCCCAGGGCGTCGAGTTCGGCCACGAGCGGCTCCACCTGGTCCTTGGGCACGTCGAGGACGACGAGCTTCTGGTGCGGGGTGGTGCGCAGCCGCTGTGAGCCGCGGGCTTCCAGGGTGTCGGCGAGCTTCACCAGCTGGCCGCCGGAGAGGCGGCCGGCGAGCGGGGTGGCGCCGATGAAGAACTTGCCGTCCTTCTGCTCGTGCACGCCGATGTGGTCGCCCGGGGTGGAGGGCTTGGGCGCGGCCGGGCCGTCGTCGAGCTTGTAGCCGAGGTATTCGTCCTCGAGGACCTGGCGGAATTTCACCGGACCCCAGTCGGCCAGCAGGAACTTCAGCCGGGCCTTGGTGCGCATGCGCCGGTAGCCGTAGTCGCGGAAGATGCTGGTGACGCCGAGCCAGACGTCGGCGGCCTGGTCCGGCCGGACGAACGCGCCGAGCCGCTTGCCCAGCATCGGGTTGGTGGAGAGCGCGCCGCCGACCCAGAGGTCGTATCCGATGCCCAGTTCCGGGTGGACCAGGCCCACCAGGGCGACGTCGTTGATCTCGTGCACCACATCCTGGCTGGGGTGGCCGGTGATGGCGGTTTTGAACTTGCGCGGCAGGTTGGCCAGTTCCGGGTCGCCGATGAAGCGTTCGGCGAGCTCGCGGATCAGCGGCGTCGGGTCGATGATCTCGTCCTTGGCGATGCCGGCGACCGGGGAGCCGAGGATGACGCGGGGCACATCGCCGCAGGCTTCCGTGGTGGACAGGCCGACGGATTCGAGCCGGCGCCAGATTTCCGGGACGTCCTCGACCCGGATCCAGTGCAGCTGGATGTTCTGCCGGTCGGTGAGGTCGGCCGAGTCGCGGGCGAAGTCGACGGAGATCTGGCCGATGACGCGCAGCTGCTCGGTGGTGAGGGCGCCGCCGTCGATCCTGACCCGCAGCATGAAGTACTTGTCCTCGAGCTCATGCGGCTCCAGCGTGGCGGTCTTGCCGCCGTCGATCCCGGGCTTGCGCTGGGTGTAGAGGCCCCACCAGCGGAAGCGCCCGTGCAGGTCCGTGCCCTCGATCGAATCGAAGCCGTGCTTGGAGTAGACGGACTCGATACGTTCGCGGACGTTGAGGCCGTTGTCTTCCTGCTTCCAGGTTTCGTTGGCGTTCAGCGGCGCGGTGCCGTCCACTTTCCACTGCCCGTGCGGCTTTGCAGCGGGGCGGGAGGTGGGGCGTTTGCGGCCTGGGGCAGCCTGGTCCGGGGACGCTCCGGCTAGAGCTGTATCAGTCATGGATCGACTGTAGGGCGGGCCGTAATGCCGTCACAAAGGTCCGGCAACGCGGGGTCACCGAGGGCAACAAATCGTCACGAAGCGTCGGCGGGCCTTGAAGTGGCGCGGGTGGTGTGCATGGGCGGGACGCCGCGGGAGCCCGACGGCGGCGGGTCGCCTGACGGGTCAGGCGCCGGCCTCGAGGGCGCCGGCGGGTCGGGCGCCGGCCGCGAGGGCGCCGGCGGGTCGTCTGGCGGGTCAGGCGCCGGGTCAGGCGCCGGGTCAGGCGCCGGGTCAGGCGCCGGGTCAGGCGCCGGCCTCGGCGAGGGCGGCGTCGTAGCGTTCCAGTGCGATTTCGGCGAGCACCGGCGAGGGCAGCAGCGCCGCCGTGACGAGGTCCGCGCCGGCTTTGCCGAGCTGGTCGTGGAAGAAGCCAGGTGCCAGCAGGTAGGCGGCGATGACCACCCGGCCGCCCAGGTCCACAGCCCCGGCCGACTCCCCCGCGCCGGCGCCGCCGGCGGCCTCCTCGCGGAGCATGGCGACGGCCTCGGGCACCGACGGCTTCGCGGACGCGCCGTACGCGGCCACGATCCGGTTGGACCGCAGCGCCCGCAGCTGCTCGGTGAGGACCTCGACATTCTGCGCGGCGGTGGGATCGGAGGACCCTGCAGCGGCGAGGATCACGGCGTCGTTGTCGGTCACCCCGGCCTCCCGGAGCCGGACGTCCAGCAGCGCCGCGAGCCGCGGGTCCGGTCCCAGCGGGGCGGCGGCGCGGGTGTCCGGGCGGCTCTTGACGGCCCGGGCGATGTCGACCTTGACGTGATACCCGACGCTGAGCAGCAGCGGGACGACGACGGCGGTCTCCCCCGCCGGCAGGCCCGCCACGACGGCCGGCAGCTCGGGGTCCTGGACGTCGACGTAGGCCTCGCGGACGTCGAGCCCGGGCCGCAGCGCGGCGATCCCGGCCCGGAGGGCGTTGACTTCGGCGGCACCCTCGGTGCTCGAGGTGCCGTGGGCGCAGGCGATCAGGATGGGGCTATTCATAGCCGTTAGCGTAACCTTGGACCCGCCCCATCCGCCCCCTCGCTATCCCACCGGGACCCTCCATGACTTTTTCCTTCAGCGTTGTCCTGCTCTGGCTGGACCTGGCCGGGGTCTTCTTCTTCGCGGTCTCCGGGTCCCTGCTCGCGGCACGGAAGCAGTTCGACATCGTCGGCTCCCTGCTCCTGGCCTCGGTGGTGAGCCTGGGCGGCGGCGTCATCCGCGACATCATCATCAACGCCGGCCCGCCAACGGCCTTCACCAACCCGGCCTACCTGGCGCCGCCGCTGCTCGCCGCGGTGCTGGTGTACTTCCTGTTCTCCAGCGTCCAGCGCTACACCTCGCTGCTCATCCTGTTCGACGCCGGCGGGCTGGCGCTCTTCTGCATCACCGGCACCCTCAAAGCCATGGACGCCGGGATGAACCCGATCGCGGCGGTGCTGCTGGGGGTCACGACGGCGGTGGGCGGGGGCCTGCTGCGCGACATCACCGCCAATGAGGTGCCACAGCTGTTCGACCCCAAGGATATCTACGCGCTCCCGGCGTTTGCGGGGGCATTCCTGACCATGGCCCTGTCCGTCACCGGCACCTTCAACGCGTTCACCGCAGGTGCCGTGGCCGCCGTCGTTTTCGCCTTCCGCGTCACGGCCTGGCGGCGGAAGTGGTACGTTCCGCTGGCGGTCCGTGGCTGGCACCGGCTTGGCCTGAATGCGGCGGATGGCGGGCCCAAGGATTAGCTAGGATAAGAACCATGACTGACATGTTCCTCGAGAAGTTCCGCGCGCTTGTTCCGAAGTATCTCGAGGACGAATGGCAGGAAGAGGATGGCCTCCCGGCCGACGAGCTGGATGCGGCCCTCGACGAACATCAGTTCCAGGTGCCGCTGGTGTTGCGCGAGTTCTACCTCGCGGTCGGCGGCTGCGAGGACATGATGGAGGCTTACCACTACTTCTGGGACCCCGAAGAGCTCGAAGTGGATGACGAAGGCTTCCTCATGTTCCTCGAGGACGAGGAAGAACAGTTCACCTGGGGCTTCCGGGTCGGCGACCTCAGCGTCCCGGACCCGATCGTGTACCGCCGCAACAACGCCCGCGGCCAGTGGAAGAGCGAAGAGGGCACGTTCTCCGAGTTCGTCTTCGACATGTTCGAGTGGGCTTTCAACGACGAGGACGAGGACTAAACCCCTCCAGCTTCCGGGCCGGCCACCGTCACCCACCCCTGGCCAGCGGCCTCCCCCGGCCGCGGCCCCCTGGCCACCTGCTTTCACCCCAAGGCATCGGCACATTCGGGCATCTGCGCTCCGGGGGCACTTTGCAACCGATACACCCGCCGCGGGCCCGGAAATCCCCATTTACTGCCTCAAAGTAGCCCCCGACGGCGGCCGCGTCGGGGGCGTCACTGCCAAAATAGACTCCGAGCACTTGGACGGCTCCCAGAAACCCACCTTCAGGGCTGAAACGCGCCCGGGGGCGCTGTTCCTGGCCCCGCGCTCCGCTTCCTTGTTGGCATCGGCGGTTCGGGGGCGCTGTTCCCGGCCCCGCGCTCCGCTTCCTTGTTGGCATCGGCGGTCCGGGGGCGCTGTTCCTGGCCCCGCGCTCCGCTTTCTTGTTGGCATCGGCGGTTCGGGGGCGCTGTTCCCGGCCCCGCGCTCCGCTTCCTTGTTGGCATCGGCGGTCCGGGGGCGCTGTTCCTGGCCCCGCGCTCCGCTTTCTTGTTGGCATCGGCGGTCCGGGGGCACTTTGCAGCGGATACGCCGCCGCGGGCCCGGAAATCCCGATTTACTGCCTCAAAGTAGCCCCCGACGGCGGCCGCATCAGGGGCTTCACTGCCAAAATAGACCCCGCGCACTTGGACGGCTCCCAGAAACCCACCTTCAAGGCCGAAATGCGCCCCGACGCCACTGCTCCAGCACCGCGAGAACCTGCGCCATCATCCGCTCGGGGTGATGCACCACGAAGTCGTAGCCGAACCTGAGGAACAGGAAACCTGCGACCATGGTCGCGTTGTTCCGTACACGGTCCTTCTTCACCTGCCGTGGCTGCAAATGCGATTCGCCGTCCGTTTCCACCACGAGAATGCCTTCAAGGAGGAAGTCCACCTCGCCCACCCCGGGGATCTCCACATGCCGTCGAACACGCAGACCGGCCCGATGGAAGGCGGTGTTGGCCAGAACTTCCAGCAGCGAATCGGCCCGGGGAATAACCATGTCAAGTACCGATCTGGCGCGGCCGTTGCGGTTGCCCCTCAACTTGCCGCGGAGGAAGGCCAGGCTGATGTCCCCACGGCCCACCGCACACTGAACCATCACAAGGGCTTCCAATTCCGGCAGACAGTGAAGCGCGTGAATCAGGACATCAGCGAGTCCGGCCACGGGTAGCCACGGATGCTTGGGATGCCGGCAGCGGCCATGCGCCACGGACCCGGGCAGCGCTGCCCGATGCCCAAGAATCAAGTGCATGGACCCGGCCGGCACCAACGTCCACAACCCGTAAGCCGGAGCGGCCGACAGGCACGTCAGCCGCCCCTTCAATTCGCGCGCGGCCCGGTATGCGCTGGAATCCTGCGGCAGTCCGTATTGACCGCGGTGGATCCGCACTATGGTGCCGTCCGCCACGGCTGCGGATATCCGGTGTCGGCTGAATCCGGCCCGGGCAATGTCAGCGGCGGTGGCCGTTCCGCTTCGTGAAGCAAGATACGTCGTTAGGTTCATTCCGCCAATGTGCCCTGCATTCGGCACTTCGAGCCGCCCCGGCAGCGCTATGTGGATAACCCCGGACAGACAACCCCGGGCGGCCGTGGGGCACTTTCACACGGATACGCCGGGAATTCAGCTTGCGAACTACCCAAACCGCCGCACAGTGCCCCCGCGCCGCTGCTTCCACGCCCGACCCCTGCGAGGCAACCTCGATAACCTTGCGGCTAAACAACCCCCGGGCCAGGTCAGAGAACCCACGGCCACGAGGCTTTCAACACCGGAAGCCGCAGGATGAGCCGGCAGGATGAGCCGGCAGACGGCGAGCGAATGGGCCGGGGATTGGCCTTCGTGCGGGCAACAACCAGGCGCGGTCGAGGGGCATTTTCACACGCGATGCTGAGGAATATGCCGAGGAAGGGCTTGCGGCGGCTGAAAGTGCCCCTGCAATGCTTGGCCGCATCTGCGGAGTCCCTCGCAGACCAATGGAGGCCCGCAAGGGGAGGCCCAGGAGCCTGCCGAGAATCTTGTGACAATTAATTTACAAGCACCATAGACAGTGTGACAATTCTGTCATATGCTCGTTCATGGGTTCACCAAATGCCTCCGGTGGATCTGATGCGAACGGAGAAATGGCCCCGGTTCGACGCAACGGATGACTCGAAACGTTGCAGGAACCGGGGCCATTCCGTTTAAGCTGGAGCACCCAACAGGGGAAACCATGGCGAAACCATCCGGCGAACCAGTCTTCAGGCAGCCCCTCCGAAGGCGAAGCCTCCCAAGGCGAACCGGTCGTCGGGCAGCCCAGCCGAAGGCGAAACCTGCCGGCGCAGCGCCCGACAGGCAATCCCTGGAGCCGAAACCAAAAACTCAGCTGGCGCGGTCCACCACGGCCGGCGCGGCGCCCGACAGGCAGCCCCTCCGAAGGCGAAGCCTCCCAAGGCGAACCGGTCGTCGGGCAGCCCAGCCGAAGGCGAAACCGGCCGGCGCAGCGCCCGACAGGCAACCCCTGCAGCCGAAACCAAAAACTCAGCTGGCGCGGTCCACCACGGCCGGCGCAGCGCCCGACAGGCAACCCCTGGAGTCGAAACCAAAAAACTCAGCTGGCGCGGTCCACCACGGCCAGCGCGAAGTTGGTCAGCGAGTCTTTCACGACACCCTCGGGCAGCGGTGCGAGGGCGGCAATCGCCTCGTTGGCCCAGGCCCGGGCCACCACCCAGGATTCCGCCGTCACGGGGTGCTCCCGCAGGCCGGCGACGGCGGCGGTGAGGGCCTCGTCGGAGCTGAGGTCGCCGTCGATGAGCTTCAGCAGTTCGACGGCGGACTGGTCGCCGTCGTCGGCCTTCTTGCGCAGCAGCAGCACGGGCAGCGTCGGCACGCCTTCGCGCAGGTCGGTGCCCGGGGACTTGCCGGACTTGACCTTGACCCCGGTGACGTCGATGACGTCGTCGGCGAGCTGGAAGGCCACGCCCACCTTCTCGCCGTACTCGACCAGCATGGGTTCGTAGGATTCGTCGGCGCCGGAGAAGATCGCGCCGAGCTGCCCGGAGGCCGCCACGAGCGAGCCGGTCTTGTCCGCGATGACCGAGAGGTAGTGCTCCACCGGGTCCTCGTCCGGGCGCGGGCCCACGGTCTCGTGCAGCTGGCCCAGGCAGAGCCGCTCAAAGGTGCGGGCCTGGATGCCGAGCGCGCGCGAACCGAGTTCGGAGACCAGAATGGAGGCGCGGGCAAAGATCAGGTCGCCGGTCAGGACCGCGACGGAGTTGCCCCAGACCTCGTGCGCCGTGGGGGCGCCGCGGCGGAACGGCGCGGAGTCCATCACGTCGTCGTGATAGAGCGTCGCCAGGTGGGTCAGTTCGACGACGACGGCGGCCTGCACCACGGCGGGCCGGGAGGCGTCACCCAGGTGGGCGCAGAGCAGCGTCAAGAGGGGACGGATGCGCTTGCCGCCGGCTTCCACGAGGTGCCGCGACGTCGCGTCAGCCAGCGGATCGGAGTTGGCGATGGCTTCGCGCAGCTTCTTCTCCACCCGGGCCAGGTTGGTGGTGATCGCGGGTCCGAGTTCGGGGTCCTCGGCGATCGCGGCAAAGCCGGCCGGCAGCTGCAATCCGGTGGCGATCGCGGTGGTGTTGAGGTCGGGCTCGGAGCTCGGCAGGCCGTGTCCGGCGTGCGTCCAGCTTTGGTCAGCAGAGTTGGTCACGGGTTAACCCTAACTTTTGTTGCGGAAACCGCGGAGTTGGCGTCGGTGTGCGCAGGGGTGTTGGTGTTGGGGGCGCCGGCGCGGGCCGAGTCGGTGTTGGCAGGGCCGGTCTGCGCCGGGCCCGCGGTGACTGCGTCCGCCCGGGACTGGCCCTGGTTGGACGTCGCCGGGACCAGCGATTCCAGCACCCGGATGACGCGGTCCTCGAAGCCCTTGGCCGCGGGATCGGTCAGGTTGGCCAGCAGCCGCACCACGAACCGCATCAGCACAGGGATGGGCATGCCCGTCCGGAGGGCCAGTTTCATCACGGCCGGCTTGCCGATCAGGGCCGCGAAGGCCCGGCCCAGAGTGAAGTGCGAACCCCACTGGTCCCGCACGTAGTCCGCGTACCGCGAAAGGTGCGCGTCGCCGTCGGCCTCGCTCCAGCCGGCGGAGGCCGAGCGGGCGGCGCCGTCGATGATGAACTCGGCCGCGAACCGGGCGGACTCCATTGCATAGGAGATGCCCTCGCCGTTGAACGGGGAGACCATGCCGCCGGCGTCGCCGAGCAGCAGCAGCCCCGGCGAGTAGTGCGGGGTGCGGTTGAAGCCCATCGGCAGCGCGGCGCCGCGGATCTCGCCGACCTGATTCTTCGGGGTGAAGCCCCACTCGGCGGGCATGCCGGCGGTCCATTCGCGCAGGACCTGCTTGTAGTCCAGCTTGCCGAATTCCTTGGAGGAGTTCAGGATGCCCAGGCCCACGTTGGAGGTGCCGTCGCCGACGCCGAACACCCAGCCGTAGCCGGGGAGCAGCTTGCCGTCGCGGCCGGGGAGCTCCAGCCAGCCTTCCATCCAGTCGTCGTCGTGCCGCGGCGAGGTGAAGTAGGTGCGGACGGCGACGCCGAGCGGGCGGTCGTCGCGCTTCCGGATGCCCAGCGACACCGCGGTGCGGCTGGAGTTCCCGTCCGCGGCGAGGACGACGTCGGCGGCAAAGTCGCGGGTCTCCCCCGTCTTGCGGCCGGACTCATCCAGCAGGGCGGCGCGGACCCCGGTGACCCGGCCGTCGTCGTCGTGCAGTGCCTCGGTGACGCTGTGCCGTTCCAGCACGACGGCACCCGCGGACTGGGCGTGCCGGGCCAGTTCCTCATCGAAGCCCAGGCGGGTGCGGATCAGGCCGTACTGCGGGAAGTCGGAGACCTCGGGCCAGGGCAGTTCGATGCTGCGGCCGCCGGCGAGCAGGCGCAGGCCCTTGTTGCGGCGCCACCCGTCGGCTTCGGGGTGCGGCAGGCCGAGCTTCTGGATCTCGCGGACGGCGCGGGGGGTGAGCCCGTCGCCGCAGACCTTCTCCCGGGGGAAGCTGGTTTTCTCCAGCACCGTGACATCGATGCCCGCCTGCGCCAGGTAGTAAGCGGCAGTGGATCCGGCCGGACCTGCTCCGACGATCAGTACTCTCACGGCGTCGGTGGACTAACGCGCGGGCCGGGCGATGTTGCGGCGCAGCTTCGCCACCGGTCCGGTGTGGGCGGCCAGCGCCGCGGCGGCCGCGGAGGGGCCGGCTTCGGCGCCGGCCTTGGCGGCGCGGTGCACGGCGACGATGCCGCCGCTGAGGTTGCGGTAGGAAACGTTGTCCCAGCCGGCTTCCTTCAGCCAGACCGCGAGGTGGTCCTGGTCCGGCCAGGCGCGGATGGACTCGGCGAGGTACACGTAGGCATCCGGGTTGGAGGAGACCTTGACGGCGATCGCGGGCAGAGCGCGCATCAGGTACTCGGTGTACATGGTCCGCCACAGCGGCACCACGGGCTGGGAGAATTCGGCGATGACCAGCTTGCCGCCGGGCTTAGTGACCCGGAGCATCTCCGCCAGGGCCTTCTTCGGCTCGTTGACGTTGCGCAGCCCGAAGGAGATGGTGCTGGCATCAAAGGTGTTGTCCGCGAAGGGCAGGCGCGTGGCGTCCCCGGCGATGAAGTCGATGTCGGGGCGGCGGCGCTTGCCGACCTTGAGCATGCCGAGGGAGAAGTCGCAGGCGATCACATCTATGCCGGCGTCGGCATACGGTTCGCTGGAGGTGCCCGTGCCGGCGGCGAGATCGAGCACCCGCTGGCCGGGCTTCACGTCCATGGCTTCGACCACAACCTTGCGCCAACGGCGCGTCTGCCCCATTGACAGGACGTCGTTGACGACATCGTATTTGGGGGCGACGTCGTCAAACATCGTGGCTACTTCGTCCGGACGCTTATCCAAGGATGCTCGGTTCACCCTGACATTGTCTCAAATGATCAGCACACACCCTAACCACGCCTGAACTGGGGCTGAACCGGGCGTCCGTGGCGGCTGTGTTGTACCTGCAGCCGGGCCTGCGGCAGGCCCTCCGGCGCCGCGGGAGTAGTGTTGTCTCACTATGACGAGTGCGTTCCGAACCAGAATTATCAGAACACTGACACTGCCCCTCGATGCAGATTCATGCCCCGGGGGGCTGCCGTCGTTTCTGGTCCGGGACGACCTCCTCTGCTGGACCCGCCGCGAAGCCGGCCTGGTCGGCTTCGGCGAGGTGGCCCGGTTCACCGCCACGGGGCCCGAGCGTTTCCTCGAGGCGGACATCTGGTGGCGTCACCTGGTCCTGGAGGCCGACATCAACGACCCGGTCGGCCGGCCCGGCACCGGCCCCGTCGCGTTCGGCTCCTTCGCCTTCTCCAAAGCCTCCGCACACGAGTCGCGGCTGATCGTGCCCGAAATCGTCGTCGGGCTCCGTGACGGCAAGGCCTGGCTCACCCAGCTGACGTTCGACGACGGCGACCTCACCGAAGCGGGCGCCCGCGCCACCCTGGACCGCTGGCTCAGCGGCGGGAGCACCGGGAGCGCCGGGAGCGCCGGCGCCGGCGCCGGAGGCAGTCTTGCGGACGGCGCGCTCGTTGATGGCAGCCCTGCGGACGGCACGCTTGATGGCTCAACGCTGGCGGACGGCACGCTCGTTGACGCCATCCTGGTGGCGAGCCCGACGCCGGGAGCCGGCTCCGCTGCCGCCGGCACCGCCGCAATCAGCACAGCCGGGGACGGCACCCCCGGGACTTCCACCGCCCGGGCCGGTGCCGCCGTCGTGCGTCCTGTGCCGCTCGCTGCCGGGGCCACCCTGCACACCGGGTCGCTCAGCGAAAAGGACTGGATGGCCGCCGTGGCTGCGGGCGTGGCGGAGATCCGGACCGGCGCGCTGGAGAAACTGGTGCTGGCCCGCGACATCGTGGCCACCGTCCCTGCCGGGGTGAATGCCGCCGAGATCCTCCGCCAGCTCGCCGTCCGCTACCGCGAATGCTGGACCTACGGCGTTGACGGGCTTGTGGGCGCGACGCCGGAGATGCTGATCCAGGTTGAGGGCCGCACCGCGCAGGCCCGCGTCCTGGCCGGCACACTGGACCGCCGCGACGCCGACGGCATGGCGGGTTCGCCGCTGGAGTTCGCCGAGCGGGTGCTGGCCGGATCCGAGAAGCAGCGGCACGAGCACGACATCGCCATCCAGTCCCTGACCACGCAGCTGGCACCGTTCTCGGAGGCGATGAACGCCCACAGCGAACCCTTCATCCTGGAGCTGCCCAACGTGTGGCACCTCGCCTCGGATGTGAAGGCGGAGCTCGCCGAGGTCGAAGGGCACGTCCCCACCTGCCTCGCGCTGATCAACGCGCTGCATCCCACGGCGGCGGTCTGCGGCACCCCGACCACAGTGGCGGGCGCGCTGATCCGCAAGTTGGAGCACCTGGACCGCGGGCCGTACGCCGGACCGGTCGGCTGGCTTGACGCGGCCGGCAACGGCGAATGGGGCATCGCGCTGCGGGGCGCCGTCATCGAGTCCCCGGAGACCGTGCGGCTGTACGCGGGCTGCGGGGTCGTCGAGGGCTCCGTGCCCGAGGCCGAGCTCGCTGAAACCTGGGCGAAGTTCCGGCCGATGCTGGAGTCGCTGGGCATCAACAGCTAGAGCCGCCGGGCCGGCAGGTTGTCGAGACCGGACGCGCGGGCCTCGAATCCGGGATTTCAGACACTCCAACGTGTGGAAGTCTTGCGTTTCACCCCGAAATAGTTATCCAATAGTGAAACTTAGTTTTCTGTGACGCACATCTCTTGTTCGGCGATACACTTTAAACCGACTCAGTTACGCATCCCTCCTGCGACAAAAAGGTAAGAAAATGCAGATCTCCCGTTCGCTCCTGAGCACCTCCACGCTCAAGGCAGCCGCTGTGCTTGCCATTGGCGCCCTGTCGCTCTCCGCGTGCACAAACGCCTCCGAATCCGGAACCCCCGGCGCTGCGACGCCGTCCGGCAGCGCTGCGGCCAGCTTCGACCCCAGCACCGTCCAGAAGGACGACGCCCTGGCGGCTATGGTCCCCGAGGCAATCAAGTCCAAGGGCACTCTGACCGTGGGCTCGGATACCTCCTACGCCCCCGCGGAATTCCTCGGCAACGACGGCCAGACGCCCGTGGGCTACGACGTCGACATCGCCAAGGCGATCGGCGCCGCCCTGGGCCTGAAGGTCCAGGTCCAGACATCCGAATTCACCGGCATCCTTCCGGCTCTGGGCCCGAAGTACGATCTCGGCATCTCCTCCTTCACGATCAACCCGGAGCGACTCGGCGCGGTCAACATGGTCAGCTACTTCAACGCCGGCACCGCCTGGGCCGTGCAGAAGGGCAACCCGAAGAAAATCTCCCTCGATGACCTCTGCGGCAAATCCGTGGGCGTGCAGACCGGTACCGTCCAGGAGGATCCGGACCTGTCCGGCCGGAGCAAGAAGTGCGTAGCGGAGGGAAAGCAGCCCATCAACATCGTGACGCTCAAGACCCAGACGGACATCACCACACGCCTGGTCAACGGCAGCGTCGACGCGATGGCAGCCGATTCACCGATCATTGGCTACGCCATCACGCAGACCAACGGCCAGATCGAAAAAATCGGCGACGTCTACGATTCCGCACCGCAGGGGATCGCCGTGGCCAAGTCGGACACGGCCCTGGCCGAGGTCATCCAGAAGACCGTCAGCAAGCTCATCGAGAACGGCGCGTACAAGAAGATCCTGGAAGGCTGGGGTAACGCCGATGGCGCCATCACCAAGTCCGAGGTCAACCCGGCGGTCGGATCTTGAGTCTTCCCGCAACCGGCCACACACCAGGTGCGCAGATGGACAGTCATCAGGAAAAGCACGAGGCACCGGTAGTACTGAACAATCCGGTGCCCGTCCGGCACCCGGGCCGCTGGATCAGCGCCATCATTATCCTCGGCGCGCTCGCCCTGTTCTTGCAGAGCCTGTTCACCAACCCCAACTTCCGCTGGGACATCGTCGGGACCTATATCCTTGACACCAAGGTGGTGCAGGGCGTCGCCTGGACGCTGGTGCTGACCGTGTCCGCCATGGTCCTGGCCATTATCCTGGCGATCCTTCTGGCGTTCATGCGCCAGTCGGAGAACCCGGTATTCCGCTGGTCCAGCTGGGCCTGGGTTTGGTTCTTCCGCGGCACTCCCATCTACACCCAGCTGATCTTCTGGGGCCTCATCTCGGTCCTGTATCCCAAGATCACTGGCGGCATCCCGTTCGGTCCCGAGTGGTTCAGCGTGGACACAAACACCGTCATCACGGCCACGGCCGCGGCCATCCTGGGCCTGGGCCTGAACGAGTCCGCGTATCTGGCGGAAATCTTCCGGGCCGGCCTCAAGTCAGTGGACCGCGGCCAGGCGGAAGCCGCCGAGGCCCTGGGCATGGGCAAGACCAAGATCATGTGGCGGATCGTCCTGCCGCAGGCCATGCGGGTGATCGTGCCGCCGACCGGCAACGAAACCATCGGCATGCTGAAAACCACCTCTCTGGTGTTAGCCGTGCCGTTCACCTTGGACCTGACGTTTGCCACGAACACCCTGGCCAACCGGACCTATCTGCCGGTACCCCTGCTGATCGTGGCGGCTATCTGGTACCTCGTGATCACCAGCCTGCTGATGGTGGGCCAGCACTTCATCGAGGCCTACTACGGCAAGGGCGTGGACAACCTTGCCCCGGCCACGATCAACCCGGCGGCAGCAAAAGCCGCCGCCGCCGTGGCGCCGAGCGCTGCCGCGGAGCCGGCGCTGAAGATGGATCTTCCCGAGGAGGAGGCAAAATGACGATCACCGCTGAGAATCCGCTGGTGCGGATCGAGGGCCTCCACAAGTTCTACGGCCAGCACCATGTGCTGCGCGGCATCGACCTGGACGTCAACCGGGGTGAGGTGTCCGTGGTCATCGGCCCGTCCGGTTCCGGCAAGTCCACCATGCTGCGGTGCGTAAACCTGCTGGAGACCATCAGCGCGGGCCGCATCTCCGTGGGCGGCAAGCTGATCGGCTACCGCGACGTCAAGGGCCGGCTTCATGACCTGAAAACCAAGGAGATCGCCGCCCAGCGCCGCGAGATCGGCATGGTGTTCCAGCGCTTCAACCTGTTCCCGCACAAGACAGCCCTCTACAACATCATGGAGGCACCGGTCCACGTCAAGGGCCAGTCCCGGGATGCTGCACGCAGGAGGGCCATGGAGCTGCTGGACCGGGTGGGGCTGTCGGACCACGCCGGCCATTACCCGTCGCAGCTTTCCGGTGGGCAGCAGCAGCGGGTGGCAATCGCCCGCGCCCTCGCCATGGATCCGGAGCTGATGCTCTTCGACGAACCCACGTCCGCGCTGGACCCCGAACTGGTGGGCGATGTCCTGAACGTCATGAAGGACCTCGCCAAGTCAGGCATGACCATGATCGTGGTGACCCACGAGATCGGCTTTGCCCGCGAAGTGGGCGACCGCCTGACCTTCATGGACGGCGGTGTGGTGGTGGAATCCGGTGATCCCCGCGAGATCCTGGCCAACCCGAAGCATCCCCGCACCCAGGAGTTCCTCAGCCGGGTGCTGTAGTTCCGGTAATCCGCACCAATTTCAGACAGCCGCTACGTGGATCCACGTGGCGGCTGTCCGTTTCCGTAGAGGATTCGCGGCACGCCCTTCGCATCGAGGAAGGCCGCGAATCTCTCCGGGCTGGCGAGCTCCGACCAGGTCCACCGGATGACCCGTCTCCCGGTGGACCGGATCCGGTCCTCACGATTCTTCTCTTCGATCACGACGTCGGAGGGCGTCTGCCCCTTCAGGTAGGCCGCTTCCCGGTACTTCGCCAGACCATCGAATTCGCCGGACAGGCCATCCTCCGGCCATTCAAAGTCCGCGAAGCCGACGAGTCCCCGGGCATCCCGAATCTCGTGCTGGAGCACGGGCGCCTTGACCCCCAGCCGGGGCATCATCGCCCGGCTCACCGATTCCCCTGGAGAACCCGACGCCGGATCGCCGAACTCGAGGGCGGTGAGGATCCTGCGGGCTGCGGCGGCCGTGTAGATTCCGGCCCGGACATGCACCCCCGGGCGCAGGCGTCTGAGTCCCCCGGCCTCCGCTTGCCGGGCAAGCTCACGCCAGGGCGCCCCGGCTTACAGGTTCGTCAGGAGGCGTTCGACGCGCAGGCGCCTGTTCGTCATACACCCGGCTGCCGTCGGCCCAGCACGTATATACATCGCTTGTCGAGGCTGTAGCGGCAGGCGGAATACCCTCCTGCGCACTGGCAAACGTCTGGCCTTCAGGCCACAATGAGTGCACCGGTTCGTGGGTGGTGATGGTGGCGTGACGCTGATGATTGTGGCTACCTGCTCGCTGCTGCTGGTCAGCGGCGCGGGTCTGGTCATTGCCTTCGGAGACCGACCAGTGCGACCGCCGGCAGCCCTTGCCCGGTCTGCGCCCGGATCGGATACTCCGGCTTCGGCGCTCCGCAGCTACCTTTGGGGAGCGAACGTGGCGACTGTAGCCGCCGTCGCGTCCGCCTTCCTGGTTGCGTGGCCCGGCGGACGGCTTGTCATGCGCATCCTGGCCCTCACATCACCGGCGTCGGCGCAAGGAAGGCTTACCGAGGCTCAGGCAATCGTTGGTATCCCCACGGTCGAGGGCACTCTTGCTTTGTTGATCTTCGCAGGACTTCCGGCGGGCTTCGCAGCAGCTTTCATCTACATGCTGATCCGCCGGTGGCTGCCCGAAGGCAGGTGGGCGGGTCCGGCGCTGGGCGTCGTGCTTCTGCTGGTCTTCGGAGCTTCCGTGGAGCCGCTGCGGCCAGAGAACATTGACTTCGATATTATCGAACCCGGGTGGCTGACGGTTGCCCTCTTCGCTGCCCTCGCCGTGTTCCACGGTGCGCTCGTCGCGGCAGTTGCCGGGGCGGTCAGCGACCGTCTCCTCCCACTGAGCAAAACGACCTGGAAGTCCTATTTGCCGCTACTGGCGGCGGTGCTTTTCCCGCCGGCAGGGATCGTGCTCGGACTCGGCGGGCTGCTCGTGATGGCGTGGGCCAAGATCGTCCCTGCGACCTGGTCGCGGCATCCACGGGCCGCCCTGTGGGTGGGGCGCGGCATGCTCCTTCTGGCGTTGCTGGCTGTGTTGCCGATGTTTGTCGGCGCGGTGATCTCGATCACGTCCCGGCCAAACTGACCGAAACACCAGCAGGGCGGGGCCAAAACAAACGGCGAACCTGGGGACAAATCAACTTGCTATTCACAAATGACATTGCGACAGCCAGCCACTGTCCGCTAGGCACAGCGGCCCGGGAATGTCGGTGCTTTTGTCTTAGCCTCCTGGAACCTCCCGAGGAAGTACCCCAATGGCATCACTCGAGGTCGAGGTCCTCACGCCCCAGTTCATCCCCTGCAGTCCTCGTGCCCGTTCACCGTCCTGGACCAGCTGTCACCGGAGGTTCACCAGGACTGTGAGTACGGCTCAGCCCAAAGAGCGGCCGTAATCGTGACCGACTTAAACCATGCCTGATACATTGCCTCCACCTCATCCGCGTCCGAGGCCTGTTCCGCGAGGAACGGCCGAATCGTTGCTGTCAAGGGAACGATGAAGGCGATAATGTACCGCAGGTTGATCACGGAGGCAGGTGAGCTCACGCCATCGGTGAGATTCTTCTTCGCTGCTGTGTGGCGGAGCGCGATCTCGTGTTGGTAGTCCAGCCACTGCTGGTCGCGGTCGCGTGAACAAACATCCACGATCCACTGGGCGAATCTGGCCCGGACCGCTCCCAAGTAATCCGGATTCGCGGTTCCATCCGCTCCGGCGAAACTGGCGATCAGGAAGTCGTGGCTGCCAACGAATCCGTACCAGATCTCGAGAATACGATCGGCTTGAGGGCCAAGAATCTCCCCTGCACGGCGTAATGCGGCTACGTCCTCGTCAGTCCATAGCACCGTCGCCTCGAGCCGGACGAGGTCTTCGAGGGACACCGGAGACGTGGCAACAGCCTCACTACCAAAGGTGTAGCCGGGGATCGAGGACACTTTTACACCTTTCGCAAGGAACATTCTCAAGGTACCCACCTGCAGCGCCGTCGTAAAGTGCCCGCGTTGTCAAAGCCCAGGGCCATGGTCGTTTGGACGCCGTCGCTGCGTCCAGTTTCGCTGCGGGGCCGGCCCGGATCGGCCAACGGATTCCGACTCCGCGGCCGCCCCAGGGCCCCGGCAACTGGGAGCGTTGGATGAGCACCTCAGTGTTGCGTGCGTCACCGCAATACCTTGGTCCGGGACACTCGGACCTCTTTGGCCTTGATTTCGACGGCGTCTACGGTGAGAGCGCGGATTTCTCCTTCGCAAGCGAGATGGCCGGGAACGCCCCCAAGGGCCGGGCTTGACCGCGGTCCGCTGATGCTCCACAGGAAGTTGTTAACCAGCAGAGGAGGCTCGCGGTCAGTTGCGCGCGCCGCGTTTTCGGCTGCCGCGGCGCCGGGATACTCGCCCGCCGCTTCCGTTGCACCTGCAGCTGCCTCCCGGGTTGATCCGCGGGAGGCCGGCCTGATCACGGTCCTGCTCGTACTCGCCGCGGTGGGGTCCACTGCCGTGTTCGTGGCCGGGTACCTGATCACCTGGACGGCCTTCGGGGTGATCATGGTGGCGGCGGCCTATCAGCTGACTCCCGCCAAGAACGTCAGCCTGATGAAGTCACGTGCAGCCGGGCGCTGATGGTGGCGCTGTTTGCGATCGGTGTGATGAGCATCGGCTGGATGGCCCTGGTCGGGGCGTTCATCGCCGGTGAGAAGATGCTCCCGTGGCAACGACTCGCCAACCGCTCAGTTGCCGTCGCGCTGGCTGCCATCGCGCTCGGTGTAGCCGTGTCGCCCGCCGCCATGAGCGGCCCAGGGATGTAGCCGGCGAGACCGGCACGCTGTGCAGGGGCCCATCACAAGGGGGATATCTGGCGGTTCCAAGGAGACGAAAATGCCTCCGTCGTCAAAAGCAACGGAGCCTCCCAGGACGAACTTGCCTTCGGCCCGTACCGGCTGCCTACATGCAGGCCGCCAAGATCTCCGTGCGCCATCTTTGCCACCGAGGTCACCCTCTGTTCACCACCGCCACCATCCCCAGACATGCCGATGGTCCGCCTCAACGGAGGCGAACCATCGGGTCGCATTCTGCGGGGCTGCCGCGGCACCGGAGGGGCCACTCAGACGCAGGCCTCTGGCCACATACCTTTCAACGTTTGCGCAGGTCAGCAGCGTTGTCTCCTGAGTGGCCAGATTCGCGCTCGTTGCCCTCGCCGGAGAACCCGGGCGTCGGATGTTCCCCTGGGTGGGTTGTGTAACGGGTTGGTGTCGGTTGGGGAGTGACCCATCCGGGGCGGGGGGTGTTCCCGAAGTACTCCTGACAGACCAAGCCGGACCCGCTGGAAAACGTGTCAGGCCGTGTTTTTACGGCCGCGGGACCGGGAA
>NZ_JASBQY010000039.1 GCF_029960645.1 Arthrobacter sp. AL12 | reverse complement strand
TAGCCCCAGGTTTTCATGGCGGGTCCGTCGGGATGGCGTGTTAATCAGGGAAAGGGTGCTCTGAACTGGGAAAATAGTGGTTGTCGAGACCGTTATTTGCCGAGCGAGGGAGCACCCTTTCGATGCAGAAGTCTACCGCTGTTTTTCCGTCCCTGCCGGTCAGTTTCACCGGCCAGTCGCTGATCTCCCACGCCGGGGTTTCGGTGCTCACCGGCTTCATGGACGCGCTGGGTTTCGGCAGGCTGTGTGAGGACAGGCTGGGCCAGTTTGTTCCCTCTGGCGCGAAGCACCGGCCGGGCCGGCTGGTTGGTTCTTTGGCCGCGATGCTCGCCGCCGGAGGCGAACACGCCTCGGACCTGGACATCCTGCGTTCCTCACCGGGGGTCTTCGGTCAGCTGCCCTCGAACGCGACCGTGTCACGGTTCTTCGAACGCACCGTGGTCAACCCGGAACTGTTCAGCTACGGATTCGAGACCCTCACCCGGGAATTGCGTACCCGGGCCTGGGAGGCCGCCGGGGACCGGAACCCGGCACTGGCCGCGACGGCCGCGGACCCGCTGATCATCGATCTCGACGCGACGCTCGTGACCTCGCACTCGGATAAGGAAAACGTCGCCGGCACATACAAGGGTGGCTACGGGTTCGCCCCGTTCATCGCCAGCTTCGATTACGGCGGCGGAAAAGGTTCCGGGGAGATCCTCGCCGCCGTGCTGCGGCCCGGCAACGCCGGAGCGAACAGCGCCGAGGACCACATCCGGGTCTTCCACACGGCCGCAGCCCAACTGCCCGACGTGCTCTTCAACGACGCCGGAGCCCTGGCCGGGGAGAAGGTCCTGGTCCGTACCGACAGTGCCGGTGCATCACGGAAATTCCTCTGGCACCTGCACAGCCTGGGCGTGCAGTTCTCCACCAGCTATACCCTCCCGTTCGGCAAGGCGCACATGATCGACTGGATCAGCGACAAAGAGCACTGGCAGCCGGCCCTGGACCAGTCCGAAAACGACCGGAACGATGCGTGGGTCATCAACGCCACCGACGTCATCCCGCTCACCGATTACCCGCCGGGCACCAAACTGTTCCTCCGCGCCGAGCCGCTGCACCCCGGCGCGCAGCCGACCCTGCTCGATGCCGACGGGCACCGCATCACCGCGTTCCTGACCAACTCCCCGCGCTGGCACGGGCCCTTCCTGGACGCCAGACACCGCGCCCGCGGCCGGTGCGAGAACCGGATCAAAACCCTGAAAAACACCGGTCTGGGCAAGTTGCCGTTCTTCGATTTCGCCGCAAACCAGGCCTGGGCAAACATCGCCGCCCTGGCCCTCAACCTCGTCTCCTGGATCCAGCTCGCCGCTCTCCCGGACGGGCACCACGCCAAGGCCTGGGACATCAAACGCTGGCGCTACCGGCTCTTCGCAACCGCCGGGAAAATCATCACCCGCGCCCGCCGCAACCAGCTCCTGCTCTCGGAAACAGCCCCGGAAAAGGATCTCCTGAAACTTCTCCTGGAGAACAATGCCCGGCTTAACAAAGGCATCGTTCGTTCTACCGGCTGATCGTGAACCTCATCCTGTCCCAACGAACAGCACGATCACCCGGAAGTGGAACCGGCGCCAATCCAGGCGAACCAACAGGCCACACCAGACTGCCCGAAAACAGAAAACAACCGCCCATCAGCCGCGGCCACAAATCAGCGGCCATCAACGAGCATCATGAAAAATCGGGG
>NZ_JASBQY010000038.1 GCF_029960645.1 Arthrobacter sp. AL12 | reverse complement strand
GGCGGGTTCAAGCGATCGTTGCAACACCTCCGAATTATCGGGAGTTGCAGCGCGAATGGAATCACCATCAAGAAGTAGTTTTTCCTCGAGGAAAGAATCTCCTTCGAAGGAAACATCGGCGTCCCCGGCAGGAGTGGGCGTCAAGCGTCATCAGCAGTCCCATACCGGTGCCCAGAGGAAGGATTTCCTTTCCGCCGTGGCGCGGTTGGGAAGTGTTGCCGCGGCTGCCAAAGAGCTGGGACTCAACAGAAGCACCTGTCAGAAGTGGGCGAACGCCGCCGGGATCAGACGTCAGCGCCAGTATGCCCGGGCCGACAAGGACCAGTTCCATGCCGTCCTTGATCGGACCGGCAACATCGTGGCGGCGGCCAGGGAACTGGGACTGAATACCAGCACGGCGAATTCCTGGGCCGGCCGGGTCAACCGCGCGGCCGGGAAGCCCAGCAAAACCAGAACCGTGAAACGCCCCCCGCAGCAGCGCCACTCATCGGCGGTGGTGGAGGAGTTCCTGGACGTGCTGCGGGAGATCGGCAACGTCAGCGCGGCCGCCAGGGAACTCGGCCTGAACATCTCCACCTGCTCGAACTGGGCGAACGATGCCGGCATGGCCTCCCTCAGCCCGCGACCCCCGTCGGCGAAACAGATTCACTACCTGCGCTTGCGCCAGGAAGGTGCCGGCCGCCGGGACGCCGCCCTCGCAGCCGGCGCCAGCGAACAGAGCTCCTACAAATGGGACCGGCAACACGCTGCAAAGGACAAGGCAGCCGCCGAGGGCCACCCTGCGGATCTGCCGTATAACCAAGAGGTGAGAACTACTTATGCGGAACCTCCAGCCCCTGCCGCGGCACCGGAGCCGACGGCACCGGCGGCGGAGTCTGCACCCGCCCCGGCGGCCTTGGAGGCCTTGGAGCAGTCCATCAGCACCCGCTACCTGTCCTTGCGTGAGCGGGAGCTGATCGCTGACCTGCTCGGCGGCGGCAAGTCGATGCGTGACATTGGCCGGACTCTGGGCCGGTCGCCGGGCTCGGTCAGCCGGGAGATCGGCCGCAATAGCCACCCGGTTCTTGGCTACCTGCCGTACGGCGCCAACCGGCGTGCCACCGCGGCCCGGGCACGGCCCAAGGACAGTAAACTGGCCGCACCCGGGAAACTGCGCGACTACGTGCACGCCAAGCTGCTCACCCGCTGGTCCCCGAAGCAGATTTCCCACACGCTGATCAAGGAATTCCCCGATGACCCCCTCATGCGCGTGACCCACGAAACGATCTACCAAGCCCTCTACATCCAAGCCCGCGGCGGACTCAAACGCGAGGTCAAAGAAGCCCTGCGCACCGGGCGGACACGTCGTAAAAAACACAAAAACCCCGAAGAACGCACCAGCCGTTTCCGGGACCCGATGATCAACATCTCCGAACGCCCCGCCGAGATCGAAGACCGCGCCGTTCCGGGGCACTGGGAAGGTGATTTAATTACCGGAGCCTACAACCAGTCGGCGATCGCAACGCTCGTGGAACGCACCACCCGCTACGTGATGCTCGTGCACCTGCCCAAAGACCACACCGCCGAATCCGTGCGCGACGGGCTCATCACGACCATGGCCACGCTGCCGCAACATCTGCGCGGATCCCTGACCTGGGACCAGGGTGCGGAAATGGCCCTGCACAAATCATTCCGCATCGCTACGGACATGGACGTCTACTTCTGCGACCCCGCCAGCCCCTGGCAGCGCGGATCCAACGAGAACACCAACGGCTTGCTGCGACAATACTTCCCCAAAGGCACCGACCTGAACGCCTACGGACCGGAGGATCTGGAGCACGTCGCCCAGGAACTCAACGGACGACCACGAGAGACGCTCGGATGGGACACTCCCGCGGAGCGTCTGCATGGTTTACTGATAACCAATTGACCTCGGGTGTTGCATCGACCCCTTGAATCCGCC
>NZ_JASBQY010000037.1 GCF_029960645.1 Arthrobacter sp. AL12 | reverse complement strand
CCGGAACATCATTAAACGGTCGAGAGCCCCAACCACACGGTCGGGGCTCTCCCGCGTTAAACCCCGGAGAGCCCCCACCACACGGTCGGGGCTCTCCCGCATTTAACCCCCAAAGCAGCACCGCAACCGCCGGACCCGGTCAGCGAGGGAACTTCCTGCCGTGGATCCAGGCCAAGATCTCGAGAGCGAGCCCGCCGCCCAGAGCGGCTGCTCCGGCTGCCCGCAGCAACTCCGCCGGCGGCCGCGCGAGATAGAAGAAGTCCTGGGCGGGCGGCAGGTTGACCAGGATCAGGAGAAGGGCGCACATCGCGAGCAGCACGGCTAGCTTTTTTGGATCGAGCGGGCGGGACACCACCGCGAGGACCCACAACCCCAGTACCGTGAGGGTCAGCACCGATCCGGACTGCAGCGTCTCCGGCGCGTCCCCGGCAGCTCCGCTCGACTGCGCGAAGAGGTTCAACCCCAGCAGTGAAGCGGTGACGATGAGCCCGGCCGGGACAGCGAATGACAGTGACCTGCGCAGGAACCGGGGCCGGTAGCGGCGGGTGTTGGCCATTAGGGCCAGGAAAAACGAGGGGATGCCGATCGTCAGGCCGTCTGTGAACGACAGTTGGCGGGGCAAGAACGGAAACTGCAGGTTGAGGAGTCCGAAGCTGACTGCGATCGCGATCGAATAGGCCGTTTTGCTGAGGAATAGCTTGGACACCCGCTCGATGTTGGCGATCACCCTGCGGCCCTCGGCCACCACCCCGGGCAGCCGGTCGAAACGGCCATCCAGCAGCACCAGTCGGGCCACTGCCTTCGTGGCAGGTGCAGCGGAGTTCATGGCTATGCCCAAGTCTGCCTGTTTCAAGGCCAGCACGTCATTGACGCCGTCTCCGGTCATGGCGACCGTGTGCCCGCGCCGCTGAAGTGCCGCCACCATGTCCTTCTTTTGGTGCGGACTCACGCGGCCGAACACCGTGTTGTTGTCCATCGCCTCTTCAAGCAGCCGGGGATCGGCCGGAAGCTTCCGGGCATCGTACCCATCCCCGACGTCCAGTCCCACGGTGCGGGCAATCGCCGCGACCGTCCGGGGGTCATCCCCGGAAATGACTTTCAGCTCAACGCCCTCGTCGCGGAAGTAGTCCAAGGTCTCTCGCGCATCGGGGCGGATCTGTTCCCGAAACGTGAGCACCACGACGGGTTCCACAGCCTCCGGCAGGGTGGCGTCGCTGGCCGTGACGGTCACGTCGGCGGCGTACGCCAGCACGACGGTCCGCAGACCGGACGCGGCGAGCCGGCCTGCCCTGCCCAGGGCGGCGTCTGCTGCCGGCGCGGCCCCTTCACTGCCGGCCCGGCCCGTGAGCACCACTTCCGGGGCGCCAAGAATCCATGTGCCTGAGCCCGGAGTTCCGCCGTCGAACGTCACGGAACTCCACTTGCGGGCGGAGGAGAAAGGTACCGATGAGGCCGCCGGGCTGCCGCCGCCGTGCTCAAAAGCCGTTTCAAGGCAGCGCGAGGTCGCGTTGGCCTCCGGGTCCGCAGCGAACCAGCCCAGGGCGCGCTCCCAGCCGCGTTCCGCGGGCTCGGCCAGTTCGTGCACACCATCGAAGATGATTCGGCCTTCGGTGAGCGTTCCGGTCTTGTCGAGGCAGAGGACATCGACGCGGGCCAGGCCCTCGACCGCTGCCAGCTCCTGGATAAGAACCTTGTTCCCGGCTAGCCGGACCCCGCCAACAGCAAAAGCCACACTCGAGAGCAAGACCAGGCCCAGCGGAATCATGGCGATGACGCCCGCAATCACGCCCACCAGCGCGGCTCTCCACGCACCGCTGGCGATGGTTTGCTGCCAGCCGCCCCTGGACTGCATCTCGCCGTTGGCCACGATGAGGGCAACCGGCAACAGCGCCCAGGTGAGCCAGCGGAGAATCCGGTCGAGGCTGCTGCGGATCTCAGAGTTGACCAGCGAGAACCGCTTCGCGTCCGCTGCGATCCTGCTGGAGAAGGAGTCAGCTCCCACCCGGATCACCCTTGCCGTGCCGCGGCCCGCAACAACGATCGAGCCCGAGAGGACTTCGGTCCCCGCATCCTTATCCACCGGGTCCGATTCCCCGGTCAGGAGGGATTCATCGGCCTCCAGCCCGAGGCTCTCGATTACCGAGGCGTCGGCCGTGACCTGGTCGCCGACCCGCAGGACCAGGACATCGTCAAGCACGACGTCGGCGGTCGGGATCTCCTGCACGGTCCCGTCACGAAGGACCCGGGCCCGCGGGGCCTCGAGAACCGCGAGGCGGTCCAGGGACCGCTTGGCGCGGTATTCCTGTACAACGCCGATGACGGCGTTCCCTACAGCTGCCAGCCCGAAGAGGGCGTCCTGCCAGCTGCCCAGCAAAAGCAGGACGACAAAGCTCGTGCCTACGATCGCGTTGAACAATGTCAGCACATTGGCGCGCACGATCTCCCAAACGCTGCGGCTGGTCGCGTCCGGTACGCGGTTGGCAAGGCCATGCCTCATCCGGGACGATACCTCGCCCCCGGACAGGCCGGCGGCGGCCGGTCCGGACACACGCCGATGGAGGAATTCTGTCCCGTGGCGCCGGCGTTCTGCCATCACCCCCTGATCCTAAACGCGAGAGAGCCCCGAATACAGGTGATGCAGCCCACAGGCCCGTCCTTCTGGGTATCAGGTTGCAAACGGTGCCGTGGTGGGGCTTGGTTTCCGCGCCGGTGCGGGGTTTTTGGGGGTGTGGGGGGTG
>NZ_JASBQY010000036.1 GCF_029960645.1 Arthrobacter sp. AL12 | reverse complement strand
CGGCTTGTATCTCTTAAGTACCCCCCTGTTGAGGTGGGTGGCTGTCGGTTTACGGTGGCCTTGGGAGGGGCCGGGGTGGTTCCGGTTTTCGGCTGGGCGTCATGGCCCGTGAAAGAGATCGTCGCCCCCGGCCTGTCTTCCAGGCAGACCCGATTGAGGGAATTGGTGGCCGGAAGGGAACGGTGCGCAGCACCGGTTTCCGTCCGGGCGGGCACCGGATGACTTACAAGCGCGGGAACTGTATCCGACGCTTTCCTCAGCAGTCGCGGGCGTGTGAGGGAGGCCCGCCGCAGGGCGCTCAGATGAGCGCATGACGGTTCTCCCAAGGGTGGGATACCCGGCCTGGTGACTTGGCTGGTGGACCGGCGACGACGGGTTGTCCCATCGCACGTATTCGATGCGAGGAGGAGAACCATCATGCAGAATCAGGATAAACCCGCAGGACTTGTGCGGGCAGTGGCAGGTATCGACGCTGCCATCACGGCACGGCACCATATCGCGGTGCGGGAGTTTTTCGACGACGGAACAGAGCATCTGAGCCGTTTCACGGTCGACCCGACACTGGCCGGGCTGGAGAGGCTCTCGCAGCGGCTGGCTGCAGTTCCGGCGCCGCTGACGGCGGTCGTGGAACCAACATCGATGACCTGGCTGGCGCTGGCCCTCGCGGTCGAACGTGCCGGCGGCCAGATGGAAATGATCGGCGCCAGGCACTCCGCACGGCTCCGTGGTGCCATTATGGGCAAGAACAAATCCGACGTCATCGACTCGGAAGTGCTCACCCACGCCGGTGAGATCTTCGACCCGCCACCGCTGGTCCTGGCATCTCCGGGGCAGCTGGCGCTTCGCCGGGCCGTGGTCCGCCGGGCCGGCGCCGTCATTGACGGCAACAGGTACTGGCGGCGCCTGCTGTCGCTGGCGCGGTGGGCCTTTCCTGATGTGTGGACCGCGTTCGGCGGATCGGAGCCAACAGCCCTCGCCGTGCTGGGTCGCTGGCCGCACCTGCGCTCGCTGGCATCGGCGCGCGCTGCTACCCTGACGGCTGTGGTCGCCGAGCACACGCGCGGCGTCGCCGACACCCCAGCCCGGGCCACGGCGATCAAGGCCGCAGCCCGGGGATGGGCGGATTTCTGGGACGGTCACCTGGATCTGGACGCACTGGCCGTCGACGTTACCGAGCATCTCGCTGACCTGGCCGAGTCGCGCGCCAGAGTCGAACGTTTCACCGCGCATACCCGACAGTGGTGGGAGCATCTCTACGGTGATGACCCGCTGATCCTCTCGCTGCCCGGTGTGGGCCCGGCAACCGGCCCCTGCATCCGTGCCTACTTCGGCGACGGGTCCGGGTTCGACAGCGCCAAGAAAGCAGCCAACTACGTTGGCATCACCCCCTCGAACTGGTCCTCCGGGATGATGAACCAGCCCCACCGGGCCATCAGCAAGGAAGGACCGGCACCGTTGCGCCTTGCGTTCTACCAGGCCGGCAGCGTCGCCCGGACCATGGACCCGCAGCTGGCCGCGTTCTACTACCGGCTCATGACCGAACACGGACACTGCCACACCCAGGCCACCATCGCTGTCGCCAGGAAACTTGCCGAAAGGACCTGGAAAACCCTCACCACCGGGCAAATGTATGAGCTCCGCGACCCCGAGGGGCACCCGCTCACCAAACGGGCCGCGAAAGAAATCATTGCGTCCCGCTATACCGTCACGCCCAAGCAGCGCACCCAGTCCCGGTCCCATACGGTCGAAGCGAAACGGGCACGCCTGACACGGTAAATACCCGGGCGGCGCCACTGACAGCGTTCGACGGCCGAAAGCCCACCTGGGTCCACCCCGCTCGCCCTCTCCACCAGCCTTCGCGCAACGGGGCCAAGACCAATCTCGCGGACGGAAAACTCCCCATCCGTCACCCGCAAAACACAGGCGACGGTGCACTCAGCCTGCCTGCCGTCCAGAGCTAAAAAAGGGTTGACAAGCGTTAGGGAATCTCTTCAAGGTTCCCGGGGAATGGTCTGCTGAGATGATTGCTCATGCTGCCATCCGGGCTGCACTTCTCAAGAGGATACGCGATTTGTAGTTGTCTGGGTTTCGGTAGCCTCGCGCGGTTCGTTTGATGTGTTTTATGGCTGTGTTATTGGCTTCTACCTTGGCTGTGGTTGCGCCGGTGACGATGAGGACTTCGATCTCGGCCCACCAGCGGCACACGGTCTTGTAGAGCCTGTTTGTTTCCGGCATCGCGGCCCGTTCCACGAGGTCCGTCAGCGCAGACTTCGCGGCGGCGGCGTCTTCGAGGGAGCCAGTGTTCAGCAGCGTGCGGAGTTGTTCCTTGACCTGCCAGGCAGCTTGGAGGCTCCCGGTCGGATCATCGGCGGCGAACACGCCGGCCAGCCGGTGGCGGCCCCGTTCTGAGAGGTTCTCATCAGCCTTCAGCAGCAGCATCCGGTTCGCCCAGGCCAGGTCGGTGGCCCTGCCCCGCCGGCCCCGGACCTGTTGGGACAGGCCCTGGCGGACCGAGGTGAGCATGTCGTTGGCCAGCATCGTGACGTGGAAGAGATCCACCGACACAGCACTGCGCGGCAGCCACATCCGCAGCGCTTTCCTGAACGCCGCGGACGGGTCGATCGCCACGACCTGCACCCCGAGCCGCCACTGAAGCGGGCGGGCGAAGAGCCAGTCCCCGACGCCCTTGTGGTCGCGTCCGTCCACGATGCCCAGGACCTGGCCGGTGTCCAGGTCCACGATGGTTGTCATCCACGGCTCGTACCGGGTCCAGGCCTTCGTGCCGGGGTCTTGGA
>NZ_JASBQY010000035.1 GCF_029960645.1 Arthrobacter sp. AL12 | reverse complement strand
GCAGCGCGACGGCGTCGCGGCTGAGCCGCCGCCCGGTGCGGGTCGGGAACACTGGTTGTAGTGCCCAGAGACACGCCACGCTACTTCGTTGCGGGTCAGGTTCCGGAAGACGTGCGGGATGAAGTCGAAGGTTTCGCCCCGCTGCCCGCAGGCCAAGCCGCCAGTGCGACGCGCAGCTCCTGGCACAGCTCACCAAGCGCTTGTGGCACGGCCCTGCTGATCCTGGGGAAGGCCATGAACCCATGGGGCATACCGAAGTAGGTTGTCGTGCGCACCGCGGTCCCTGCTTTCTGAAGTGCGGCGGCGTACCGCAGTCCATCGTCCCGGAGCGGGTCGTGCTCGGCGACCTGCACCAGAGCGGGCGGCAATCCACTCAGGTCATCAGCAAGCAAGGGTGAGGCATATGGGTGTCTCGGGTTCTGGTCCTGCAGATAGTGCCCGCGGAACGCCAGCATGTCCGCCTTCGTGAGAATCGGTGCGTCCGCATTTTCGTCGATCGACGGGCTCGCCATTGTCATGTCGGTGGCCGGGTAGATGAGGCCCTGGAAGGCGATTGCAGGGCCGGACCGGTCCCGTGCCATCAGGGCGACCACAGCGGCCAGGTTTCCGCCCGCGCTGTCGCCTACGACGGCGACCCGAGAGGTGTCTGCGCCGAGCTCGACACCACGGCCGATCAGGTCGACGGTCGCTGCGTACGAATCCTCTGCCGCAGCCGGCCACCGATGTCGAGGGGCCAGCCGATAGTCCAGCGACGCGACGACGGCCTGCGCGTCGCGTGCGATGCTGCTCGCGAACCAGTCGTACGTGTCAAGACTCCCGGAGGTCCATCCTCCACCGTGGATGAAGACAACGAGGGGCGGTGTTTCGCGTTGCGTTGGCGGGCGATAGATGCGGACTTGGACGGGCCCATCCGCGCCGGCGGCGGTTGTGTTCTGAACGCCCACCTCCTTGGCGATTCCGCCGAGCAAGAGGTCGGTGATCGGGTTGTGGCCGATCACGCGGCGCTGGTCCGCGATGATTTGTTCTTCGGAACGCCGAGTAACAGACGCCATGCCGATCAGTCGACCCAGAAGCCTTGTACGCAGATCAATCTTTGTCATCGGTTTAACCTTTCCGCTAAATGGTTCGGCTTCACTGTGGTTCTTGTCTCTGGCGCCATGCCTTGATCCTAACGACGGCGTCAACAGTCCGCCGTGCGGGCATGTCGGCTCACGGTGGGCTGCGTGCACGTCCGACCCGGTAGAGTCAGCGCAAAGCAGCGACTGGACCTGGGGAGAACCGATGAGGGTTGAGGGCTGGCATGTGATGTTGTTCCTGGCAACGCTGCTGGCGGTGGCGGCCGTCATCGTTGCGGTGACCCTCGTTGTCCTCTGGACGGTGCGCCGGGTCAGGATCGCGGCGGCCAATCCCCCGGACTCGGCGACCGCTAAGCCTCGATCCGCCACCGGCGGCCCCGACTGTGGCGTCATTGCGGTCGGGCACGGACGCCGGCGGGTCCGGCTCCACGACATTCCGTATTTCGGCAGGCCCGTGCGGCTGCCGTGGGCCAAGCGTGTCTGGCGCTGCCCGGACCAGGGTTGCCCGAGAATGACGTTCGCCGAGGAGCACGCGCTGGCCGGGCCACGGGCGAAACCTACCGCCCGGGCTGTGAACTGGGCAACCGATGCGCTCCAGCATTTCGACACGTAGGTCTCGGCACTGGCCCACCAGCTCGGCGTCTCCTGGCACACCGTCTGGCACGGGATCAGGATCGATGTCGGTTCCACGACCGCTGTCAGCGGCGCCTGTACTGTGGCCAGCCTCTGCGATAGTCTCTCCAGCCCGGCCAGTGTCGGGTCAACTGTGAAACGGCTCAGATGCTCCGTTCCATCGTCGAAATACTCCCACACCGCGACGTGGTGCCGAGCCGTGATGGCAGCGTCGATACCTGCCACTGCCCGCACGAGACCTGCCCTCTTATCCTGATCCTGCATGATGGTTCTCCTTTTTCGCATCGAATACGTGCGATGGGACAACCCGTCGTTGCCGGTCCACCAGCCAAGTCACCAGGCCGGGCATGCCACCCGTGGGAGCACCCTCATGCGCTACTTCGAACGCCTGGGGCGATCTCCCTCACATGCCCGCAATTGCTGAGGAAGCGTCGGATACAGCTTCCGCGCATGTAAGTCATCCGGTGCCTGCCCGGAGAGGAAACCGGTGCTGCGCACCGTTCTTCTCCGGCCCACCAATTCCCTCAATCTGGTCTGCTTGGAAGACAGGCCCGGGGCGACAATATCTTTCACGCGCCATGACGCCCCGCCGAAAATCGGAACCACCCTAGTCCCTCCCAAGGCCTCCGTAAAACGACGACCACCCCACCTCAACAGGCGGTACTCAAGAGATACAAGCCCCATTTATTGCATGAATCGTGATCCGACAACACGCGGAACGCCCCGCTGCCGTTTGGGAGCGGGGCATTCCGTGCGGTCGTACTCTAGGCTCCCGTCACCGACTCAGGTGCGGCTTTGATATCAAGGGCCTCGGCGGCGGCACGACGCCTCAACAGCAGAGTGAAGTACATCGCTGCCCCGGCACCGAGCAGACCGATCACCGCGGTCACCACGAAGTAGGCGTTGTTTGCGCCCCCTACGTTGTCGCCGAAGTTCGTGTAGATGGCGCTGCTGATCTGCGGCAAGAAGGTGTCGGGCAAGTAGCCGAAGAACGAGATGATCCCGATCGCAATACCCGTCACGGCCGCCGGCACACGGCACTCATCGAGAATGGACCAGTACACACCGCGTATCACGTACATCACCAGGCCGGCTGCCACAATCAGCACGTATATGAGACCAATCG
>NZ_JASBQY010000034.1 GCF_029960645.1 Arthrobacter sp. AL12 | reverse complement strand
ACCACGCCGACGTCATCAGCCTCAAAGGCAACAGCTACCGACTCAAAAAACACCAGCCCACCGCCGGTACGGCACAATAGAACGAACAACAAGTGGCCCCGTTTTCAAATGGCACTAATGGCCCTGTTTTGGGTTTGCGTTAACATCTGGGTATCCGGCGTCGCTGTCCTCGCTGTTTGGCCGTGGGAGCTGTCCCCACTCAAACTGCCATAACCAGACCCGGATGGTCACGCTGATTCCCTGGCTATGCTCACGGTGAGATGCAAAATGAGGGCAACAGTGGCATTTTGTCGAGAAAGCTTCCAGCTCTCCTGGTCCTAGGTCCGGCCCCGCGCGAGGGCTGCAAGAGCGGTCTGTTTCTAAACAGGCAGAACTTCCGGGTTGGCCAGTGCGTTGGGTTCCTGGTGTTGCAGCCCGGGGTCCGATGCTCGTCTGGGGCTGAGATGGATTCCGGCGATCATGCATCGAACGGAGCCTCCGGCGAGTTCAATCGTGGGTACATCGATAGGGAGAAGGGTGCAGCTGCGCTGCATGAGTTCCTTTTGGGCTTCGGTGAGGCTCCGGAACGCCCTGTGGGACAGGACCAGAACGCGCCCGTGAATGCCTTGCAGCTCTATGGCGTTTCCTGCAAATTCGCGGATCTGGTGGTGGGAAAGATCGACAACGGTCCGCCCTCCTGATCTCAGCCGTTCCGCAACCTCGGTCCGGCGGGACTCTGACCTGATTAGATCCAGTCCCACCATCGCGAACTCCGTTGCGACGCACATCATCACATTCGTGTGGTATACAGCAGTGCCGTTGGAGTCTGTCGCGTCGAAAACCATTGGCTCGTAGCCGAAGTTCGTGCAAAACCGTTCCAGGGCCACCGGGTCCGCCCGGTGGGACCTGGCAACGTAGGCGACACGCTCCTGGTGGTCCAGGACCATTGCCCCGGTGCCCTCGAGGAACACATCGTCCAGCTCCAGCCCGGAGTAATCAATGACGTCCTGGACCCGATAGCGGGCTTTCAGGAGTTCAAGGACGTCAGCCCGGCGTTCGTGCCGGCGGTTCGGGGTGTACATCGGGAAAACCGCGACGTGGCCGCCGGCATGGGTGGAGAGCCAATTGTTGGGAAAGACGCTGTCCGGGCGTATGTGGTCATGATCTTCGAACAGGTGCACGATGATGCCAGAGGCTTCCAGTGCCTTGGCGAGGCGGGTTACCTCTTCGTGTGCGGCAGCGGCAAGCACGTCCGGGTCCGGGTAGTCTCCGGAGACCTGGAAGGCGTTATCAGCCGCCGTTGCCGGGTTGGGAGTGAACCGGTGGGGACGGATGAGGATAACCGAGCGGGGAGCCTGGACCGACATGGTGGGCTTAGGATCCGATGGGTGAGAGCACACTGACGAGGCCGAAGAGGTCCTTGGGGTTCTCCGGATTGGCCACAAGGTCGATTTCTTCGAAGAAATTCGAACCGTCGACGGCATCACGGACGTAGCGCAGCGCGGAGAAATCCTCGATGGCGAAGCCGACGGAGTCAAAAATCGTGATCTGTTCCGAAGTTGTGCGCCCCGGGGCCCGGTCGCCCAGAACTTGCCAGAATTCCGTGACGGGGAAATCAGAGGCCATCTGCTGGATCTCGCCTTCAATGCGCGTCTGGGGGATGTACTCCACAAAAACGTCGCCGAGTTCCAGAATGGCGGCGTCGAGCTCGGTCTTTCCGGGGCAGTCCCCGCCGATGGCGTTGATGTGGACGCCGGGGGTAATAAGGTCGGCCGTGAGGATGGTGGCGTTGGCCTTGTCGGCGGTGCAGGTCGTGATGACATGAGCGCCCTGCACTGCATCGGCGGCCGAAGACGCGATTATGACCTCAAAGCCCAGAGGCGAGATATTGCGGACGAACTTCTCCATTGCGGCCGGGTCCGTGTCCCAAACCCTGAGCGTGGTGATCCCAAGGGCGGCCCTGAATGCCAGCGCCTGGAATTCGGATTGGCTGCCGGTTCCCATCATGGCCATGACCGTGGAACCCGGGTTGGCAAGTTTCTTCGCGACCATACCCGAGGTCGCCGCAGTGCGCAGGGCAGTCAGCACGGTCATCTCGGTCAGGAACGTCGGATACCCGTTGTGGACGTCGGCGAGGACGCCGAAGGCAGTCACCGTCTGGAAGCCGCGGGCAGGATTCGACGGGTGCCCGTTGACATACTTGAAACCGTAGGTTTCGTGATCGCTCGTGGGCATCAGCTCAATCACTCCAAACGGGGTATGGCTGGCGACGCGGGGGGATTTGTCAAAGGACTCCCAGCGGCGGAAGTCGTCCTCGAGGTAGCCAATCATCTCGGAGATGATCGTCTCCGGTCCGCGACCGGCGACCCACCGCACCATGTTGTGGACATCGACAAACCGTGTCATTTTCCATTCCTCATTCCTTGTAAACAATCGATGCCCCAACCGTATGCGGCTACGATATGCATCCACAATGACCGAAAAGATTACTTTCTGGCTAAAAGATACGCAGAATGCTGAACAGGTTTTTACACTTCGCTAGTCTTGTCTCCCTCGGGCAGCAGGCGGGGCATAACGGGCTATCTCAACACGGAACTGAGCAACAGGCTCGTCTCACTGTTGACGATCCCCTCGACACCCCGGATCCTGCCCAGCACGTTGTCGAAGCCGCTGAGACTTTCCGTGCGCAGCTCCGCGACGAGGTCCCAACCGCCGTTTGTGGTGTGCAGTGACCGGATTTCGGGGAAACCTCGCAGCTCGCGGATCACTTTGTTGGCCGACCTGCCCTCCACTGCGATCAGGGTGATGGCGTGAAGGGCCAAAGGATCCACTTCATCGCGGACCCTGGCTGTGAAGCCCACGATGGTTCCAGAGGTGAGAAGGCGATCAAGGCGGCTATTCACCGTCGCCCTGGCGACACCCAGTGTGCGGGCAAGGCTTGCCACAGAAGCCCGGCCATCTTCCCTCAGAGCGGAAAGGAGCTGCCGGTCAAGTTCAGTAAGGGATGTCATGTACACAACGTACAGGCGACCCCGGCAATATGAGCATTTTTTCGACGAAATGGAGGCATTTCCGCAATTGAGGGTGCACATTATTGGGCCGTAGTGTGAATGCAGGGCGGTGTCAACTCGTCTAAGCAACGTTGTCGTTGAGTAGCTGGTTGAATGCTTCCCGGGGCGTGTAGAAGCCTAGAACTTTTCGTGGGCGGTCGTTGAG
>NZ_JASBQY010000033.1 GCF_029960645.1 Arthrobacter sp. AL12 | reverse complement strand
GGGGCTCTCGACCGTTTAATGATGTTCCGGCGGTGACCTACTCTCCCACACCCTCCCGGGTGCAGTACCATCGGCGCTGTGGGTCTTAGCTTCCGGGTTCGGAATGGGACCGGGCGTTTCCCCCACGCTATGACCGCCGTAACCCTTGCTCCCGTTCCGTCCGCACCCTGGGGGGTGTGGTGGTGGGAAATCTGTGGTGGTTACAACTGTGGTGTTGTTTATTGTGTTGTGGTTTTGTTCCCTGGAACAACGATCCGTTTGGTGACGGGTTTGTTGTTTGGGAACCACATAGTGGACGCAAGCAGTCTTGTTATCTTTACCCCTTTTCATGGTGTGAACGTCTTTTGAATCCGTTCACGAAAGGGGGTGTGTGGTGTAAGTTATCGGCCTATTAGTACCGGTCAGCTTCACGAGTCGTTAGTCCTCGCTTCCACATCCGGCCTATCAACCCAGTGGTCTGGCTGGGGGCCTCTCACACACAAGGTGTATGGAAATCTCATCTCGAAGCGAGCTTCCCGCTTAGATGCTTTCAGCGGTTATCCCATCCGAACGTAGCTAATCAGCGGTGCACTTGGCAGTACAACTGACACACCAGAGGTTCGTCCGTCCCGGTCCTCTCGTACTAAGGACAGCCCTTCTCAAATTTCCTGCGCGCGCAGCGGATAGGGACCGAACTGTCTCACGACGTTCTAAACCCAGCTCGCGTACCGCTTTAATGGGCGAACAGCCCAACCCTTGGGACCTACTCCAGCCCCAGGATGCGACGAGCCGACATCGAGGTGCCAAACCATGCCGTCGATATGGACTCTTGGGCAAGATCAGCCTGTTATCCCCGAGGTACCTTTTATCCGTTGAGCGACGGCCATTCCACAATGTACCGCCGGATCACTAGTCCCGACTTTCGTCCCTGCTCGAGATGTCTCTCTCACAGTCAAGCTCCCTTGTGCACTTACACTCGACACCTGATTGCCAACCAGGCTGAGGGAACCTTTGGGCGCCTCCGTTACTTTTTAGGAGGCAACCGCCCCAGTTAAACTACCCATCAGGCACTGTCCCTGACCCGGATTACGGGCCGAAGTTAGATGTCCAAAGTGACCAGAGTGGTATTTCAACGATGACTCCACCCGAACTGGCGTCCGGGCTTCAACGTCTCCCACCTATCCTACACAAGCCACTCCGAACACCAATACCAAACTATAGTAAAGGTCTCGGGGTCTTTCCGTCCTGCTGCGCGTAACGAGCATCTTTACTCGTACTGCAATTTCGCCGAGTTTATGGTTGAGACAGCGGGGAAGTCGTTACTCCATTCGTGCAGGTCGGAACTTACCCGACAAGGAATTTCGCTACCTTAGGATGGTTATAGTTACCACCGCCGTTTACTGGGGCTTGAATTCTCAGCTTCGCCTTGCGGCTAACCGGTCCTCTTAACCTTCCAGCACCGGGCAGGAGTCAGTCCGTATACATCGTCTTGCGACTTCGCACGGACCTGTGTTTTTAGTAAACAGTCGCTTCCCCCTGGTCTCTGCGGCCCCTGCACGCTCCGGACAGCTAGTGTCCATCACGATGGGGGCCCCCCTTCTCCCGAAGTTACGGGGGCATTTTGCCGAGTTCCTTAACCATAATTCTCTCGATCGCCTTAGTATTCTCTACCTGATCACCTGTGTCGGTTTGGGGTACGGGCGGCTAAAACCTCGCGTCGATGCTTTTCTAGGCAGCATAGGATCACCGAATCCCCCCTTACGGGAGTCCCATCGGGTCTCAGGCATCATGAACGGCGGATTTGCCTACCGTTCGCCCTACATCCTTAGACCGGGACAACCATCGCCCGGCTCGGCTACCTTCCTGCGTCACACCTGTTAATACGCTTGCCTCCCAGGATCAGGTCCCGCGCTCCACCAAAACCCTTCACCCACAAGGGGTGTCGGGCAGGCTTCGGGCGGTTAGTATCCCCTGTTCAGCATGGGCGGTTTTTCGCCGGTACGGGAATATCAACCCGTTGTCCATCGACTACGCCTGTCGGCCTCGCCTTAGGTCCCGACTTACCCAGGGCAGATTAGCTTGACCCTGGAACCCTTGATCATTCGGCGGACGGGTTTCTCACCCGTCTTTCGCTACTCATGCCTGCATTCTCACTCGTGTAGGCTCCACCGCTGGTTTACACCGCGACTTCACTGCCCACACGACGCTCCCCTACCACTCCAGACGCCTGAACCAACCCACAAGGGGCGGCTTAGCTAATATCTGAAATCCACAACTTCGGCGGTGTACTTGAGCCCCGCTACATTGTCGGCGCGGAATCACTTGACCAGTGAGCTATTACGCACTCTTTTAAGGATGGCTGCTTCTAAGCCAACCTCCTGGTTGTCTTCGCAACTCCACATCCTTTCCCACTTAGCACACGCTTAGGGGCCTTAGTTGGTGGTCTGGGCTGTTTCCCTCTCGACTATGAAGCTTATCCCCCACAGTCTCACTGCTGCGCTCTCACTTACCGGCATTCGGAGTTTGGCTGACGTCAGTAACCTTGTAGGGCCCATTAGCCATCCAGTAGCTCTACCTCCGGTAAGAAACACGCAACGCTGCACCTAAATGCATTTCGGGGAGAACCAGCTATCACGAAGTTTGATTGGCCTTTCACCCCTACCCACAGCTCATCCCCTCCATTTTCAACTGAAGTGGGTTCGGTCCTCCACGACGTCTTACCGTCGCTTCAACCTGGCCATGGGTAGATCACTTCGCTTCGGGTCTAGATCACGCCACTGCAACGCCCTATTCAGACTCGCTTTCGCTACGGCTTCCCCACACGGGTTAACCTCGCGACGTAACACTAACTCGCAGGCTCATTCTTCAAAAGGCACGCCGTCACAGTAACTTGCGATAAATCGCGACTGCTCCGACGGATTGTAAGCACACGGTTTCAGGTACTGTTTCACTCCCCTCCCGGGGTACTTTTCACCTTTCCCTCACGGTACTGGTCCGCTATCGGTCATTAGGGAGTATTTAGGCTTATCAGGTGGTCCTGACAGATTCACACGGGATTTCTCGGGCCCCGTGCTACTTGGGATACTCCCCGGGCGGTACACAACATTTCGGTTACGGGGCTCACACCCTCTCTGGCCGGCCTTTCAAGACCGTTCACCTATGCCTGTACTACACACCCCACTGTCCCGGCAGAGACAGAATGGGAAGTCCCACAACCCCGACCATGCAACGCCCGCCGGCTATCACACATGGAACGGTTTAGCCTGATCCGCGTTCGCTCGCCACTACTGACGGAATCACTATTGTTTTCTCTTCCTGCGGGTACTGAGATGTTTCACTTCCCCGCGTTCCCTCCACGCACCCTATGTGTTCAGATGCGGGTCACCAGGCAGCTCGCGCCCCTGGCGGGGTTTCCCCATTCGGACACCCTGGGATCACAGTCCGGTTATCGACTCCCCCAGGCTTATCGCAGATTCCTACGTCCTTCTTCGGCTCCTAATGCCAAGGCATCCACCGTGTGCTCTTAAAAACTTGACCACAAAAGATCAATAAAACGCTATTCTTTCGAGAGAACCATGAAAACCACCACCACCACCAGGCCGCACCCCAAAAGGCACAACCAGACAACAGCGACAGATCCAGGTTCATATATCTTGGAAATTGCTTCTTATAAAAGATGCTCGCGTCCACTATGTAGTTCTCAAACAACAACCCCATACCACACACCCCACACACCACCCCTTCCAAAGAAGAAGCCACCGTGCGTGCTTAGTGCAGCCAGGAAACCAGAAACAAACAAAACCCACACCACCGCACCCCCCCGCCCGGCGCCCCCCGTAAGGGACACCACCGCGAAAAAGCCCGATGCCATGGTCCTGTTGCCTCAGGACCCAACAGTGTGCCAAACACTAAACCGCCCGTACCCTCCCTGACACCGTTCCAGGACCACCACCCCAAAGGGTAAGTATCCGTACTGGGTGCCGGGGAAAAACCGGCGGCCGCTATTTGCTGATATTCCACCCGTGAGCACCCGCCGCAGAACTATCGTCTGCGCAACGGGCGTACTCCTGACGGCCCCTCCACACCCACATACGCGGGGCAAGGTGACCGTAGGTGCTCCTTAGAAAGGAGGTGATCCAGCCGCACCTTCCGGTACGGCTACCTTGTTACGACTTAGTCCCAATCGCCAGTCCCACCTTCGACAGCTCCCTCCCACAAGGGGTTAGGCCACCGGCTTCGGGTGTTACCAACTTTCGTGACTTGACGGGCGGTGTGTACAAGGCCCGGGAACGTATTCACCGCAGCGTTGCTGATCTGCGATTACTAGCGACTCCGACTTCATGGGGTCGAGTTGCAGACCCCAATCCGAACTGAGACCGGCTTTTTGGGATTAGCTCCACCTCACAGTATCGCAACCCTTTGTACCGGCCATTGTAGCATGCGTGAAGCCCAAGACATAAGGGGCATGATGATTTGACGTCGTCCCCACCTTCCTCCGAGTTGACCCCGGCAGTCTCCTATGAGTCCCCGCCATAACGCGCTGGCAACATAGAACGAGGGTTGCGCTCGTTGCGGGACTTAACCCAACATCTCACGACACGAGCTGACGACAACCATGCACCACCTGTAAACCGACCGCAAGCGGGGCACCTGTTTCCAGGTGTTTCCGGTTCATGTCAAGCCTTGGTAAGGTTCTTCGCGTTGCATCGAATTAATCCGCATGCTCCGCCGCTTGTGCGGGCCCCCGTCAATTCCTTTGAGTTTTAGCCTTGCGGCCGTACTCCCCAGGCGGGGCACTTAATGCGTTAGCTACGGTACGGAAAACGTGGAATGTCCCCCACACCTAGTGCCCAACGTTTACGGCATGGACTACCAGGGTATCTAATCCTGTTCGCTCCCCATGCTTTCGCTCCTCAGCGTCAGTTAATGCCCAGAGACCTGCCTTCGCCATCGGTGTTCCTCCTGATATCTGCGCATTTCACCGCTACACCAGGAATTCCAGTCTCCCCTACATCACTCTAGTCTGCCCGTACCCACCGCAGATCCGGAGTTGAGCCCCGGACTTTCACGGCAGACGCGACAAACCGCCTACGAGCTCTTTACGCCCAATAATTCCGGATAACGCTTGCGCCCTACGTATTACCGCGGCTGCTGGCACGTAGTTAGCCGGCGCTTCTTCTGCAGGTACCGTCACTTTCGCTTCTTCCCTACTGAAAGAGGTTTACAACCCGAAGGCCGTCATCCCTCACGCGGCGTCGCTGCATCAGGCTTTCGCCCATTGTGCAATATTCCCCACTGCTGCCTCCCGTAGGAGTCTGGGCCGTGTCTCAGTCCCAGTGTGGCCGGTCACCCTCTCAGGCCGGCTACCCGTCGTCGCCTTGGTGAGCCATTACCTCACCAACAAGCTGATAGGCCGCGAGTCCATCCAAAACCACAATAAAGCTTTCCACCCCCCACCATGCGATGAGGAGTCATATCCGGTATTAGACCCAGTTTCCCAGGCTTATCCCAGAGTTAAGGGCAGGTTACTCACGTGTTACTCACCCGTTCGCCACTAATCCCCCAGCAAGCTGGGATCATCGTTCGACTTGCATGTGTTAAGCACGCCGCCAGCGTTCATCCTGAGCCAGGATCAAACTCTCCGTTGAAGTAAAACAGACACACCATGCGCCCCCGGGAAAACGGGATGCACACAATGCACAAAATTTGAAACCAGCTGTAAAAACCAGACCACACCACGGGGTGGCGGGCACTGGTCAATTCAACCAATTCAATACAATAAATTGGTATCAACAAACTTGGCACACTATTGAGTTCTCAAACAACAGACACA
>NZ_JASBQY010000032.1:2895-6318 GCF_029960645.1 Arthrobacter sp. AL12 | reverse complement strand
CCGACATGCTCGTCGGCATCGCCAAGATCACCGTCAACACCAAGTAACACCCACCCCGAAAACCTGCCGGATGCATGGTCTGCACCGGTGGGAAGTGCCACGGCTCCTCCCTTGGGGGTCCGTGGCACTTTTCTGTTCGCGTACCGTAGGGAATCCCGGGCGAAGCGCCGCCGCGGGAACCATCGCTTGAGAGGCGTTTTACATGACTGGAGCCATGGTTGATGTCGTTCTGCCGTGTTTGAATGAGCGCGGCGCCCTGCCGTGGGTGCTGTCCCGTCTGCCGGAAGGGTACCGGGCCATCGTTGTCGATAACGGTTCCACGGACGGTTCCGCCGAGCTCGCCGCGAGTCTGGGCGCCCTCGTGATCCATGAGGGCCGGCGGGGGTTTGGGGCCGCCGCCCATGCCGGCCTGCTCGCGGCGACTGCGGAGTTCGTCGCGTTCTGCGATTGCGACGGCTCACTCGACCCGGCGCAGCTGCCGGCGCTGGTCGCCCCGGTCGTTAGCGGCACGGCAGATCTGGTGCTGGGCAGCCGTCAGCCGCAACGCGGCTCCTGGCCCGTGCATGCCCGGATCGCCAACCTCGTCCTGGCCTGGCGGCTCCGGCGCCTGACCGGGGAACGCGTGACCGACCTTGGACCGATGCGGGCAGCACGACGCACTGAATTGCTGTCCCTGGATCTGGTGGACCGCCGCAGCGGCTACCCGCTGGAGATGTTCCTGAAGGCAAGCCTGCGGCAGTGGAGAATCCTGGAGCTGCCCGTCCCCTATGCCCCCCGCACCGGCAAGTCCAAGGTGACCGGAACGGTGCGCGGAACGGTGACGGCTGTCCGGGATATGTCCGCCCAGCTCAAGGCTGCCGCGGCGGCTGCATCTTCCGGACCGGTCCGGAAGACTCCCGGCAGCGAATGGCTGTTATGAGCAAGAGCTTGGATCTGACAGTGGCGGTCATCGCCAAAGAGTGCCTGCCGGGCCGCGTTAAGACCCGGCTGAGCCCGCCGCTGAGCCCTGAAGGGGCCGCCGCCCTGGCCCAGGTGAGCCTGAGCCGGACCCTGGATACGGTCCGGCTCCTCCCGGCACGGCACCGGGTGCTGGTTATGGACGGAACACCGAAAGCGGCGGACGCAGTAGGGTTCACCGTCGTAGCGCAGGCCACCGGGGGGCTGGATGAACGGCTCGGCGCCATCTGCGACGCCGCGACGGGTCCGCTGCTCATCATCGGCATGGACACTCCGCAGTTCTCGGCTGACCATGTCGCGCCGCTCCTTCACGACTGGTCCGCGGGTGCGCCGGGTCTTGACGCCTGGATCGGCCCGGCCACGGACGGCGGGTTCTGGGCCCTCGCGCTGCGCCGCCCCGACGGGGCTTTGATCCGGGGAGTGCCGATGTCTACGGACACGACCGGGGCACGGCAGCTCGCCCGCCTGTCAGCCCGGGGCCTCAGTGTCGGGACGCTGCCGGAACTGGCGGATATGGACCACTTCAGCGATGCGCTCAACATCGCCGCCGCGATACCGGGAACCGACTTCGCGCACGCTGTCCAGGTCGCCGCCCAGCACATGCAGGACTCACTGCTCCTCACCGGTGTCCGGCCGTGACGGCCACCGGCGTGGCATCGGGCACCCACTTCGGCCAGGGCCACACGGAGCCCTATGCCAGGGCGCTGGCGGACGGGTCCGGGACCCTGACGCTTCGTCCGGACACCGAACACACGGCAGCCCCGGTGGACTTCGACGTCCAAAGTTGGTGTGGGGAAGCGAACCTGCTCGAACGCTCACTCCTGCACAGCCTTCAAGGTCCGGTCCTGGACATCGGCTGCGGACCGGGCAGGCTCCTGGCTGCCGCCCAGCGGATGGGCCTTCCCGCACTGGGGATCGACACGAGCCCGGAGGCGGTCCGCCGGGCGCGTGCCCGCGGCGCCCGGGCCCTGGAACAATCGGTGTTCGCTCCGGTACCCCGGTCCGGCCATTGGCAATCCGTCATCCTGCTCGACGGCAACATCGGCATCGGCGGCAGCATCACGTCCCTGCTCCGCCGCTGCGGCCAGCTCATCGCCCCGCACGGGACCCTCCTGGTCGAAGTGGAGGACGATGAGGACCTGGACACCGTCTACTCCGCCGTGTTGGAGGACTCGAGCGGAAACCGGAGCGAACCCTTCCGCTGGGCCCGGACGGGCAGTGCGGGTCTCGCGTCCCGGGCGCAGCGCAGCGACTGGACCGTAGCCTCCGTTCAACGGCTGCAGGGCCGCGTCTTCTGCCGGCTCTCCCCCGGCACCGGGCCAGACAGGACCGCAGTGTGACCGTCGCCAGTCCTTCGCCGCCGACAGACGGCAAACAGCGGCCCATGCTCAGCCTGGCCGCCACGCTGACGGTCCTGGTCCTGGCGGGCTTGCTGTGGTGGATGGTTGTCCCCCATAACCCGTTCGAATCCGCACCGATTGTCGGCACCTTCCTGTCCTGGGGTGTGCTCCTGGGGGCTGTCAGTCTCCTCCGGCGCGTCCCCCGACGCCGCGTGGGTGCCGTCATCATCGCCGGCACCGTGCTGCTCGGCCTGGTCGCCGTGAGCGCGCCGCCGCGGACCAGCAACGATTCCGCCCGGTACGCCTGGGACGGGATCGTCCAAAAGGCGGGGATCTCCCCCTACTCGTATGTGCCCGTCGATGAGACCCTCGCAGCTCTTCGGCCGGACTGGCTGTTCGCCCCCGGCGCCACCGGCGAAGAGGGCAGGCCCGTGTGCGCCAAGGACTTGTTCGGGACGGAATCCGTCCCGGCCTTCGGCTTCCCGTCGGGAAATCCGTTGTGCACGGCCATTAACCGTCCGCACGTGCCCACGATCTACCCGCCCACGGCAGAGATCTACTTTTTTGGGGTGCGGGCCGTCGTCCCCGACTCGGTTGGATACCTTCCTTTCCAGCTCGGAGGCCTGCTCATCAGCGTCGCCGTGACGCTGCTGCTGCTCGGCGCCCTGGCCCGACGCGGCCTGCCCCTTCACCTCGCCGCAGTCTGGGGCTGGAGCCCGTTCGTGCAGCTCGAGGCTGTGAACAACGCCCATGTCGATCTGCTCGGCGGTGCCCTGATCCTGGCCGCCGGAATGCTGTTGAGCGGTGGCAAGCCGCTGCGCTCCGGGGTGGTGTTCGGGGCCGCCGTGGCCACGAAACTCATTCCGGTGATCGCCGCCCCTGCGTTGTTGTTCCGGCGCCCGGCCCGGTTCATCGCCGCGGCGCTGGGAACTTTCGGCCTCCTTTACGTGCCCTATCTGGCCGCCGCCGGGGCCGGAGTCCTGGGTTTCCTGCCCGGCTACCTCAAAGAGGAAGGCTACAGCCAGAGCGGCGGGACCCGGTTCGGGCTGGCGCAACTCCTCTCCACCGGGCCCTGGCCGCCGGTGCTCAGCGCCGCGGCGCTGGCCGTCGTCGCGCTCGGTGTGCT
>NZ_JASBQY010000032.1:0-2795 GCF_029960645.1 Arthrobacter sp. AL12 | reverse complement strand
GCTCGGTGTGCTGCGGCGGACCCGGACCGGGAACCTCTGGGAGCAGCAGACGGTCATGATCGGGCTGACGCTGCTGATCATCAGCCCGAACTACCCCTGGTACGCGCTCATGCTGTTGCCGTTCATTGTCCTGAGCCGGCGCTGGGAATACGTCGCCGTCATCCTTGCCCTGGACGCTATTTACATGCTTCCCCTCAAGGAACCCCTCAGCCTTCCGCTGCATCAAGCGGCCCTGCTGCTCACCGCCCTCGCCGTCTCCGCCGGTGTCTGGTGGCGGCGCCGCGAGGAACTTCAGCTGGCGGCCCTCGCCGGCCTCGAGTCCCCGACGCCGGCTGCTGCTGCGGCCACCGAGTGACCGGCATCCCCTCCCCCACACCACGCTCCCCCGAATGGCAGGATTGCACCATGGACACAGCACTCACCGGAACGGCGCAGGCGCGCATCGGCATCATCGGCGGGTCCGGGACCTACCAACTCCCCGGCGCGGCGGTCCTGGCCACCGTCGACGTTGACACCCCGTACGGGCCGCCATCGGGTCCCGTGACGCTTGCCGACGTCGCCGGACGCACCGTGGCTTTCCTTCCCCGCCACGGCGGAGGACATTCACTTCCGCCCCAGAAAATCAACTACCGCGCCAACCTTTGGGCCCTCAAAAGCCTCGGCGTTGAGGCCGTCCTCTCCTCCTCGGCCGTGGGCGGCCTGCGGGAAGGCTTCGGCCCTGACACCTTCGTGGTGACGGACCAGCTCATCGACCGCACCTGGGGACGCGCGGACACCTTTTTCGACGGGACCATCATCGACGGCGTCCCTCCCGCCGGTGTCCAGCACCTGCCGGCCTCGGAACCTTTCTGCCCCACCCTGCGGGCGCACGTCGCTGCCGCACTTGAAGCAAACAACATTGCCTACGTCCCGCAGGCAACGGTGGTCGTGATCAACGGACCACGGTTCTCCACGAAGGCCGAGTCCGCCTGGTACGTCACCGGCGGTGCTGACATCATCAGCATGACCCAGTACCCCGAACCCCTGCTGGCCGCCGAGCTCAACATGGGTTTCGCCAATCTGGCGTTCATCACCGATTCGGACACCGGACACGACGGCTCGGAACCGGTAACCGCCGACGCCGTCTTCGCCCGGCTAAAAAATGCCCAGCACAACGTCCTGGCCGTTCTTGAAGCGACCGTCGCGACCATCAGTGAGGACTACCACGCCCGGCCGCTGATGGATCAGGAAGCGGTGCGCCGGATCATGGCGCTCCCTGCCCTCCGGGAAACGGCGGACGCCAGATGATGCTCCTCATCACCGGAGGTGCCGGGTTCATCGGTTCGCACATCGTCGACGCCGCCCTCGCCAAAGGCTGGTCCGTGCGGGTCCTTGACTCATTGAGCCCCGACCTCCATCCCGCGCCGCCCGTCTTCAACCCGCAGGTGGAACTGATGACCGGTGACGTCACGGACCCGGCCACGGTCGATTCGGCGTTACAGGGTGTCGATACGGTCTGCCACCAGAGTGCGAAGGTCGGACTGGGCGTCAGCTTCGCCGACGCACCGGACTACATCCACAACAACGACTACGCCACGGCCGTCCTGCTGGCCGCCATGGAACGCCACAGCATCACCCGTCTGGTCCTGGCCTCCTCGATGGTGGTCTACGGCGAGGGCGCGTACGCCGAACCCCGGACCGGGCTTCCCGTCCGGCCCGGACCCCGCACCGAGGCTGACCTGCGCGCGGGAATCTTTGATCCCCGCGACCCGGCATCCGGGGCAGTCCTTGTCCCTGCCATGGTCACCGAGGACGCCGCCCTGGATCCCCGGAACGTCTATGCCGCCTCGAAATTGAGCCAGGAGCATCTGGCCGCCTCGTGGGCCCGGAGCACCGGCGGCTCGGCCATCGCCCTGCGCTACCACAACGTCTATGGTCCAAGGATGCCCAGGGACACCCCGTACGCAGGAGTCGCGTCCTTGTTCCGTTCGGCCCTGGCCCGTGGCGAGGCGCCGCGCGTGTTCGAAGACGGCGGCCAGCGGCGCAGCTTCATCCACGTCCGGGATGTCGCCGCGGCGAACATCGCCGCCACGGAGTCACTGTCCGGCACCGGCACACCGGGTTTCCGGGCCTACAACGTCGGTGCGGACGAGGTACGCACGATCGGTGACGTCGCGGCGGCGTTGAGCACCTTCAGCGGCGGTCCCGCGCCGGTAGTGACCGGCGAGTACCGGCTCGGCGACGTCCGCCACATCACGGCTTCCTCGGCACTGATCAAAGCCGAACTTGGCTGGGCCCCGGCAGTGGGATTTGCAGAAGGCATACAGGAATTTGCCACCGCTCCCCTGCGCGGCGACCGGGTCTGACCAGGACAGACAGGACGACAAGGGGGGCTCTGAACCCCCGGCTGAGGCAAACCTCCGCAGCAAAGGCACGGACCCACAAAGGTCCGGTGACCAGCGGTGTCTGTGGTCAGGGGCTGATGGTCCCTGACCGGCGGGCCCGGCGTTCCAGGAAGAAGATGGCGGCGGCGGAGACCAACACCAGCACTACCCAGAACCCCACAAGGTTCACGGCGTAGTCGGCCTCCAGGACCGTGGCGGATTGCGCCACGGACTGGGCCTTGAGCAGGATCCCCGCCAGCAGGGTCACCACGGCGCCGGTGAGCAACCCGCCGCGCAGGACGGCCGCGGACGCGGGTTGGAGTTTCGCACCTGCCCGGGTCAGGCCCGCACCGGCGATGGTGGAGAGCGGCACAATAACGCCGTCGTGGATGAGGACGGCAACGGCCATCCATGTCAGCAGGCCAATCAGCT
>NZ_JASBQY010000031.1 GCF_029960645.1 Arthrobacter sp. AL12 | reverse complement strand
ATGTACGCGGTTGGGTTTGTGCTCTCATTTATCTTCTCCGGCCGGGAATCGCTCCTCTCCGGCCACGACGAAGCGGCAAAGCTTGTCCAGAAGTGCTCGGCTCATGACACTTCTCAGCGTTTTGCGAGCGTTCTGGACGTTATAGCTGCCGTAGAAAAGCTTGACATCAAACCAGATCAGACCCCCGCGTAACTCGGGTATCGAAAGGAAGGGCCGGCGCACTAGGCGCCGGCCCTTCCTGGTTTTCCCTCTGCAAAGGAAATATGTGGTTCAGCTTAGCTGAACGGTTTGTGGTGCTGCCGCGGGACGGGTACCACGTTGTTCCTGGTCGCGCGGGTACAGGTCCCCCGGTCGCGTGGTCGCGGTTAATGGCGGTCCGTCGCTGGTGAGTGGCTGCTGTGGTTCGCTCTGGGCGGCGGACCGCCCGACCTCCGGGAGGTTCCCTGCCCTACTGGGTGAGTGGCCGGACGACTGTATTGGGGGATCAACCGCCCGGCACACTTTCAGGCTACTCCGCTTCGGCGGTGTGGTTATCGATGATTATCTGCTCCACGGCACTTGCCGTGTAACTTCTCCGGACTACTGGCCAGCGTCAACAGTTGGCAGGGTCTAACGAACGTCGCAGCGGGCCGGCTTCTTGTAGTTGCCTGTAAAAGTTGCAGACAGAGCGGACAGGTCTGGGTATGGGGACTCCGCAAGCAAGGGATATGCGTGAGAACCGAACCCCGAGTCAAGGCGGCGTACAGTATCTGCGGAGATCAGCTAATTATCACGAAGGAAGCCTCGTCGGCTGCGACGACAAAGAATCACCGCCCTGTTGATTAACGGGGCGGTGATTCGGTCGGAACGCGGTCAGCTTGCCTAGGGATCCGTCACTCTACGGTGTGGTCCTCTCGGTCATGACCGGGCCGCCCGTTCGTCGTACCGTTTGTGTTCCCCTTTTCAAAAATAAGGTCCGCCAATACTGCCGCGATCAATGCCAGATTGAAGGACGACGCTCCGCCTCCGACGAAGGCGATGACAAACAGGTTGGTCCGCGTGCTTTGAACCGGTACAAAGAAGACCGCAGCGATCACCGCCGCCAGCACAAAAACCGCCAGTACTGCAATCCGTGCCGGCCGTGTATCAATGGCTTTACGGTATATAGCGATTCCCGCCAGCCCGAACAGGACGGCGGCAATTTGCAGCTCCCAGGGAAAGCGCTTCGCGATCACAATGTTGGGCAGTCCGGATACATCGACGAGGTAGCCCTGGATCATGCCCTGAGTCTGGACTGTGGTGTAGCCGATGATGAACACGGCTGCCAGGGCAAGAACTATGCCCCAAACGATCTTTATCTTCTTCGCTGGCATCCCAGCCTACCTAAAGGCCAGGGGGATCTCGTTGAAGACGAATTTGGAGCTGCTGTTCTTCCGCTTGAGCTCCACCTGTTGCGGGACACGGGCGGACGCGGGATGGGCAATGATGTGAGATGCATCCCTGCCGGTCAGGCCGTCAGACGCGGTCAGGGCCTTCAGAGCGGTCGTGTCAACGTCTCCGGGGAGAAGAGTTGTTATTGAATCCGTCCCGCCATTCACCTGGACACCGACTGAAACTCCACCTTGAGCGAATTGTTCTTTAGTCGCGCACGATGATCCGCCGACGCCCGGTTCGCTCGTGAGCTGCATTATCACGCAGATCCGTTGCCCGGTATTGTCGAGTGCCACAGCGTACTTGCCTGCCTTGTTCTGAGCCAGAACTCGAACCGTGGAGTGATCTGCAGCGGCTTTCTCCGGGAGGGTGCGCGCAACAGCCGCGTCGGCGGAGGACTGCGGTTGGGACAGCGCCGGGACTAGCGTCGCCGTGTCCAGCGTCGTAATCGTTTCCGCCATGGACGGTGAGACGCCGATAGCTATGGCAGCTAATGGGAGACTTGCCACAATTATCGCTTTCGAAAGCCGTTTCATGATTTCTCTCCAAGCTGAGTCTTTGACATTTCCATGGCCATCAATCCCGGAACTGATCACAGTACATGGCCGGTTGGCCCGGGTTATAGTAGGTGGAGTTCCACCAGCACTGCTCGTAGACGTTGTAGCGGCGAGTGTCCCAGTGAGCGGTCCAGCCATCCGTTTTGCCTGAACCGCTTGATAGCCAATACCCCGTGCTGGCGTCAAACGTGGCAGTGTATTCGTAGTTGTTCTGACCGTAGCCGCCAGGATATATCCCGGCGTAGACTTGGCCGCCAGAGCCTGTTCCGGCGGCACTGGTCCAGTGCTGGTTCTGGAAACTGAACCCGCTAAAATAGCGATAGTTATAGGACGCTTCAGCCGCCGGCGCAAATAACATGGTGATGCCCAGCGCGGTTGCAGCCGAAATCACGGCCAGCCGGTGGCGTTTCAAACGACGTAGCATATTCTCGAATCCCCCAAGCTTCCAGACGGGAGTTTGCCCCAGCGCAAACCCGACATCCGTCGTGGTGAAATGACTCTCCATCAAATTGACGAACGTGTCAATGGCCGCATTCGCCAACCCACGAAACATGCGTAAATCTTGATTGTTGGAAACCTGACCGGGAGGCAGCGTAATCGCTGGCTGACACAGAAAATCGCCCTTTTCGTGATCATGGTGCCGAACTTCGCAAATGCACCAGGTGTGCTTGCGAACCAATGAAGCTCAATGTGAGGGGGACGGGAAATCGGGTATTCCCAAGGACACTTGGGTCCTCATCTGTGCGAGTTTGTTCCGGGCGCCGTTCAGGCTGATCTCGATGCCTTCGAGCTCCCCGAACCATCCGCGTTCTTCGGCTTCGACCTTGCGGTCCATCAGCGCCTCGACCAGTTCTTCCAGGCGGGGACGTTGTACAGGATCGGGGCGGAGCATGGGGCACCGGATGCAAGCGTGCTCGTGGATGCAGGGTGTCCCGTAGGCTCGTCCGCAGCTGCCCAGCTCGACCTTTCGCTTCTTGAAGTGGTCATGGAATTCCTGGATCTCAGCGTCACTGGGGTCAAGGTAATCATCGGGTGGCCGCAGTGCCCTGCGCCTATCGAGAAAGCTTCTGAAATGCCGGAGGGTATCCTCGTCGTGAATGGCCGCGTACCCCTGCGTTGTGGAGATGTTTTGATGGCCCATGAGCCTGGCAAGAATGTGTATGGGCAGCCCTGATGACAGGGCCGATGTGGCAAACAGTCTTCGGAAATCGTGTGGAGTGAATTTGTATTCGTCACCGTTCTCGTCTTTAAGGCCGGCTCTGTTGATCGCGTCGCGTATGGCCCCCCTGACCCAGCCGGGTGACATGGTTCGGCGTTCGCTTCCGGTTCGTAACTGGAACAGGTGAGGCAGTGGCGGGCTGTAGACGCGCTCGGCCCCGTCGTAGCGGACCGCCAGAGGAACGCGCCCGTCGGCGTTCGAAATTCGTCTCTTTACGAGCGCGAAGACGTGGGCGAGCTCCGGAGAGATGAGAAGTATCCGTTCCCTGTCGGTCTTTGAGGGAACGATCTGAACAAGGGGAAGCGCCTCGCCCGTTTCAGGGAGTCGATAGATGGAAAATGCGTGAGTGGTGATCTCCACAAGTTCCTCGATCCGCACCCCGGTCTCGTTCAATGTGTTGATCAGCGCCCAACTCCAGAAACAGTTGTCCTCGAGTTGAGTCAGATCCACCCGACGTTCAAAGCGCCCGCCAATGACCCAAATCCGACCAGAACCCCGCGGTGCATTGATCGTTCTCCGGCTCATCTCTTGACGGCGGTAAGTGATGCCTTGATGCTCGAATTCCTGCCCTTGATCCGCCGCTGTTCCTGCGGCCAAAAGTGCCTGAGCGTCGCGAAGCTCGTGAGCGGCGCTCGTCAGCAGCCTCGGCAGCAGCGGACTCAGATTCCGAATCCTTTGATGAATTCGGGCTTGGGTTCGCCGTTTGTGTTTGTTGGCCCCGGAGGTATCTTCACGCGTCAGAAAAGAAGGGGCCGCCCATTGGGCCCAGTAGGCGTCGTCGGTGGCCCACGAGGCGATGTCCAGGTATAGGCCCCTGACGATAAACAGAGTGCGGTGCTTGGTTGAAATTGATCCATGCATGAATCGGTTGAGCCAGGCCCGTCCTTCACCGAAGCTGATGTGCAGGCTGTCAGCTTCGGGGTTGTGGACTTCGATGTCGAGCCAAAAATTCTTGACCAGTTCGTAAACCATCCAGCGAATCGTCGAGTAGTCCACCGATGGTTCTCTGATCTTGAGGTAGCGCACCAGCATGTCCCGAACTGGTTGGCTCCGGATCCCGTAGGAATCAACCATTTCGGTGACAGAGGGCCGCTTGACCGCGACTGTTTGCAACAGTCCCGGTGTGGAGACGTCGAATATCCCGAGGTCTTTGAGCATGGACCAGACATAGGTAAGCCCATCGGGTTTCTGGCCCCGTCCGATCTGGTAATCCCGGTATCCAAGAAGATGCTCCGGGCGAAGTTCATGCACCGGCACGCCGGTATGAACCAGGACTTTCGTCACGACGTTGAGGCCATTATCGAAGTTCGAAGGCCTCACTTTCAGTGATACTCCGTGCTCGGTCATTCGAGCGAAGAACTCCGGATGCCTGTTCAGGCGGATACGGTGAAACCTGGGCCTGGCTTTTCCGAGCCAGGTGTAGCCCGGCCTGATCACGTCCAGCGCTATGAGGTCAGCAATTCCATTCGCCGATTCGAATGCTGCCCGGTTCAAGTAGATGCCCTGCCATGGGCTGCCGAGTCGGTCTTTCCAGTCGTGCCCAGGGTCTTGACAGCCGGCGTTTTGCCATCGTTGCTGCCACGTCTCTCCCTCGAATTCACTCAACGCCTGCAGAATGATGCTCACTCCGCGGACCGACACGGTATCGGCACCGTCGAGGCCTTTCGCGCGTTCAATGAGTTCCGGCTGGGGTGCCAAGGAAAGGCGCGGGACGGAGTCAAGTGAGTCGGCCGCCGGCTGAGCAGGGGGCGCGGAAATAGGCAGGGAGCGCACATAGTCTCGAACTATTGCCATGTGGTGCCTCCAAAGAGTTCCGTCATATCTGCGGGCGAATACGGTGACGGGTGCTCTGGTGAGGTCTCCGGATCGCGGTTCCCTGCGGCCCGCGAAACGAGATGCTGGTTGACCCGTTCGATGACTTCGTCATCGCGAAGCCTCAAATACGCCTCGGTCGTGGTGATGTGAACATGTCCGAGAACGGCCTGAATATCTGTCAGAGAGACGTTGGGATCTCGTGCCATACGGATGGCAGCGGTGTGGCGGAAGTCGTGGAGGGTCCAGTTTGCCCCCAAGACACCGTTCACCCGGCGAAGAATGCCCCGTGCAGCTTCGTAGTTCAGCGGCCGGTAAGGCTTACGCAGCGTCCACCATGCACTTGCTCCGAGCAGGGTGAGGTCCTCGGGGAGTGATTCCTGATACAACCGAAACCATCTGAACGCCTCATGCGATGCGGGAATCCGCTGGACAGCTCCGGAGCCTTTGCGCACCACGGAGATGCATTGCTGCCCGACATCGACCATGCCATTGGTCAACCCGACAAGCTCCGATGGCCGGGCTGCACTGGAGACATAGAAGGCGACCAAAGCCCTGTCCCTGTTTGTTCCGAGCTGGATAAACAGATCCTCGAAAGCCTTATCGGGGATGGAGCGGGGCGCCTGGACGGGGACCTTTTGCCGATAGTCAGCTCGAGGACCTTGTCGGTATTCGTTTTCAGGGTTGTGGTGGGCTCCGAAACGGCCGTCACGGCCGGCCCGCTCAGGCACCGGATTGCGTAAAGGCCCCGTCAACGATCTCCGGTGGAACTCATAGAACGCGCTGAGCACTGACAAGTTGTGATTGATGGTTCGTGGGGAATAGAGATCGCTCAGATAGGGCTTGCCTGAGACTTCGTTGACAGCTGGGCCCAGCCGACGCCGCACCGGCTTCTTCGACGCTTCACGCAGGGAGGCCACGAAATCCCGGACATCGTCGCGGGTCACCCGATTCCATTCCTTGCCAGAACCCCATAGAAAACGGAACCACCTCAGAAGGTCTCGTGCATAAGACTCCACACTGGACGAGCTCATCCCCCGGGCCCAGAAATCGTGCAGATACTGATCCACGCTCGGTATAGCACGGTCATCTGCACCCCACACTTGCCAGTACGGAGCGACCGGAATTTCCCGGACGCTCCCTTCAGGACGTACTTCATGGGAACTGCCTTGGCTCTGTGTACCCATACTGGTGACTCCAATGGTCCGAAGGTCGTCCGAAGCTATCGCTCTTAGTCCGGTCAACATATCCCCAGACAGTGAGCTGGTTCAGGTAGTGAAAGTGCCGTTTCTCGGCGGACCGCCATGAGTCTTTCTGGATGGTTTTTTCGTACCCTGCGCAGATCAGGGCGATGAGGGAGAACTCGGGCCGGGCGGTGGTTTTGGCGGTGTGGTCCCGCAACGGGTTCCAGCCCCACCGGTCGGTGTCCTCCCCGGTCTTAGCCCCGATCATCTCGGTGGCGACCTTGCCGTCGTAGCCGCTGGCGGTTTCGGGGTCGTGGGTGATGGCGTGGACGGTGAAGTACTGCCAGCCCTTCGGCGCGGTCTTCCGCGACAGCAGGGTCTTCACAAAGTCACGCCTGACCTTGGTGGCGCTTTCCATCTCGCGGTTATTGGCTATCAGGGTCTTCCGCTCGGCTTTCTGTTCCTCGGTCATCGGGCCTTTCTGGGCCTGCGTGCCGCCGTCGTAGCGTTCGTACTTCGGGGTGAAGCCCAGGTCCTTCCAGCCGGTGATGACGGGGTTGGCGTTGTGCTGGCCCCGGTAGTCGGTGCTGATCAGGTAGGCGTTGGCGTCCTCGTCGGTGGCCGGTTCCCCGTCGGCCCGCTTCGCGGCCGAGACGTACAGGTTCTCTTCGTTGGCGTAGTGCCCGGCGTCCTCGACGATGGTCTTGCCCTGGGCCTCGAGCTCGGCGATGAGGGCGGCGAGGGCGGCGCCGCGGTCGCGGCGGTCCCGGATCATCTGCGCGACGTGCAGGAGCTGATCGGGTTCGTCCGCGATCACGGACTCCAGCTCATCCGTGGCGTCCTGGTTCCCTTCAAACTCGGCCATGATCAAAGCCTCGTCAATGGTGTAACCCTTGCCCAGGGCGGCGGCTCCGGCGGTCGAGGACTTGGCTTTCAGCGCCCCTTCCACGGTGGTCTTGGTGCGCCCGGTCTTCTTGGCGATCGCGGCGGCTGAGACGCCGATCAAAGACAGCTGGTGGTAGGCGTCGGCCTCGTCCGCTTCGGTCAGTTCGGCGCGCTGGATGTTCTCCACGACCTGCGTCACGATCCGTTCGGCTTCCTCGGGGGACTCGATGATCATCACCGGGATGCTGGTGCGTCCGGCTTCAACGGCGGCGCGGGTGCGGCGCTGTCCCATCAGAACGTGCACCACGCCGTCGTCCTTGCGGTGGGCGATGACGGGTTCCATCACGCCGTGCTCTTTGATGCTGGCGATGAAATCGGGTGTCAGGGCGGCGTCTTTGCGGACGTTGATGTCAACGGTCAGGGTGGCCGGGTCGAGCATTTCGAGGGTGGGTGTGGTGTTCATGGTGTTGCTCCTTTTGCAGAGGATTCCGGTGGGTGGGGCGGCTCAGGTGACCGGCCAGCTTCCCCTCTCCCCCCGTTGATGCTCCTATAGGCGTCAAATTGAACATGGCCACTTTGATTTAGGACTGGTGTGACGTGGTCGCCCGCTGAAGGTCGCTTTCAATCCAGGATGCTCGTTCTTCCCGCCGCGCCCGGGCAGAAATCCGGCCGTGGAAAGACGCTCAGCAATCCGGATAGATCCGGGCCGGAACGAAAGGAGCGCCAACACTCACGAGGGGCCTGACTCCGAATCGAGCAGGGCGCTACGCTTTCCTTCCAGTGCTGATAACGGGCAACGGACCGCTGAGCGTTTCCCTCAAGGCGCACTGCTGACCTTCGGCGCAGGAGACCAAATAAGGATCAGCTGAATCAGTAGCTGTTGCGCACCAGGAAGTTCGGGGCTTGTTGGCTCCAGCCGCCCTCATTCCTGACGGACTCCAGGCTCCTCTGTGCACCTGCAGGGACCACCAGCCAGCCTGCTTCGGTCCGGTCGGGGGACTCCATTCTGAGACCGCCGGATTCGAAGCTTTTCAACAGCGTGCACCCTACGGACTTGCCTTCTCCGTTGGCATCGATGGGAATGATGCAGATCGTCTTGCCGGGCGGAGCGTTAGGGGCGAGCTTCTCTCCAGCGGGGGCACCGTAGTAAGTGATCGTCGCGCTGTGTCCCAGGAGCCGGGTCTGGGAGGGATCAATGCCTGCGCCGCCCAGGGCAGGCAGCGCCCCGGCGGGCAGCCTGTCCGTCTTCTGCTGGGGGCGGGTCAGCGACTCGATGATCCTTGAGGGGTCTTCGGATCTGTCCTCGGGGGTCCGGGCCAGGGCCAGCCCGCCAAAAATTACGGCGCCTGCAAGCGTGCCGGTGCCCAACCACAAGCCCATCCGTCTCCACCTGCCTGCCGATGCTTCTCCCGGGAGCACGCGGTCATCAATGAGGGGCACGCCTACCGGGGACGTTGCACCACCTACGTTGGGCACGCGCTGTTGGAGTGATGCCGGCAGCTGTACGAGCTGCCGGCGCAGCGCATCGCTTCTGTCCGCCTGGAACTGGGGGCTCACAATATCCTCCCTTGGTGAAGTGTCTGATCGGTTAGAGGGCGGTCTGGGTCAAGTCCCCTGTAAAGCGCGCCGAGTCTTGTCTTGGCGCGGTGCAGTCGTGACTTCACCGTTCCTTCGGCAATCGCGAGGGCAGAGGCAGCCTGGCGGATGCTCAGCCCCTCAACGACACACAGAGTGAGCACATCGCGGTCCCGTGGCTTGAGCCGCCAGAAGGCAGCACGTAACGCCGTCGCCTCCGCGTCGCGCCCGGCCGAGTCGGCGAATTCGTCGGCCACATCTGCCCCCACTGCTGGCGGTGGAAGCTGATCCAGGAAGGCCTCGTATCGCCTTCGCTGGCGGTTATGGTTGCGGATCGTGTTGTTGGCTGTCACCAACAGCCAGGCAACTATGGAGCCGTTGACCATGCGCACGTACTCTCGGCGACGCCAGGCCTCATAGAAGACGATGGCGGTGATGTCTTCGGCCTGATGAGCCGATCCAAGGATGCTTAGTGCGTGGCGCAGCACTCGATCCCGGTGCCGATCAAAAAGTCTGCCGAAAGCGTCGCCATCGCCGTTGACCACGAGCAGCCACAAGGCTTCATCCGTACTCTCTGATCCCCCACTCATACTTCATAGTGTCCGGACCATCGAATTGGTTCCACTTTTTCAGGAATTTTTTCCGGCCAGAGGTCTGATCTCAGCAGGGAATTGGGCGGCATGACTCCTTCGCGCAATTCGTGCGAACCATTTTCGAATGGATCGCAAGAGGTCCGCAAAAGGGAGATCTCAGCACCGCTACTCGAAACTGCGAACCTAAAAGCCGATGACTCCGGGGGCACGCCCGCAGGGACATGGGTGCCCTGGATCTCAGCGGTCCTGAATCAGGTTGGCCTGATCATCAAATCGGGATTTTGGCTGTTTGCTCGGTCAGCCATTGGCGGTAGTTGGTGGCGAGTGCATCGTTACGGAGAAGGCCTCGTTCCAGACTGGAAATTTTGGAAGGCCAATGACCGAGCTCGCGGGCTGCGGTCGTGATGGTGAAACCGAGCTTGGTGCGCATCTGGCGCAGGTCGGCGTTGCTTGGTGCCGGCTGAGGGTTGGTGATCTGGCGGTACAGTTCCCGGGCTGCGTAGCGTTTGAGGCACCGCATGATTTCGCGTTTGCTCTTACCCTCCGCGGTGCGCTTGGCCACGTAGTCCTTTGTCCGCGGGCACGAGCCCATACGCACCAGTACCACCTGATGCAGGGCACGGTTGGCATTGCGGTCACCGCCTCTGCTGAGCCGATGACGGCTCGTTTTGCCCGAGGAAGCGGGTATGGGCGCAACCCCCACGAGGGCGGCGAACTGGGCCTCATTCCCAAGACGGTCCGGATTGTCCCCAACGGTGACCAGGAGCTGGCTGGCCACTTCCGTTCCCACACCTGGAAGGTCACAGAGCATCGGCGCGTAGGTATCAAGGATTTCCCGGAGCGCGGCGTCCGCGGCAGCTATTTCTGCGGCGAGGGACTGGCAACGGGTGGCGAGGGCCTTCAACGTCACCAGGCATACGTACTCAGGGTCAGCAATATGGCCCGAAGGTCTGGAGCGCTGCAGGGCCGTGATCATTGCCGAGGTTCCCAGCCCCCGGTATTTCGCCCGGAGGTTGTCCGGAGCCGACACGAGAAGGCCCTTGATCTGATTAATGGCTGCGGTACGGGCCTTCACTGCCGAGGTGCGCCCGGCACGCAGGATACGCAGGCATTCAACGGGACCGTCTTTGGCCTTCGGGATCGCTGTGGCCCGGCCATCGAGTACCGATTGAGCGGCCTGGTAGGCGTCCAACGGATCGGATTTGCCCTTCAGCCGGCGCGCGGCCCGGTTCGGGCGGTTCACCTCCAGCACACACAGACCTTCACCGCGCAGGGCTCTGGCAATTTCGGCGCCGTATGAGCCGGTGCCTTCAACCCCTACTGCGGTGACAGGGCCGTAGCTGGTGATGAACTCCACGATCTTCCGGTATCCGGATCCGACGGCCAGGAATTCCCTGTCCGCGAGGGGCTTACCGTATTCGTTGATGACAGCCACATGGTGCGTGTCGGCGTGGGTGTCGATACCTGCGATGACATTGGTTGTTTCGTTTGCCAAGATGGAAAAGTGCCCCTCAGTCGGGTGTTCAATGGCTGATTGAATGAATGGGGCGCGGGCCAGGTGGGCAGACAGAACGGTAATGGGACTGGTCGAATCAGGCTCCTATGAAGTCATGTCCGCCTGGCTCAACACCCCTTTGGTGCACCTCGAACCGGCGGACAGATCAACAGCAAGACAGCGCCCGGAAGCACGTCAGTTTTTTGGGGAGTCACGCCGGCCCAAGAGCGTTACCAGTATTACCGTTTTTTGGTTGCTGGCAAGCTCGCTTGCTCGGCGGCCGACGGAGCCCTGTCTACCCGCAGGGCAAGGGGCAGGAAATTCCGTCAAGGAAATCAGCGACGCAGGAGCGCCGGAGGGACATTTCCTGCACCGCAGGCCCCGACGAAGGAGGGGCTAGACGGGGTGGAGCGGACGCCTAGAATCCGAAGGAATCTCAATGATGTTGTCAACGGATGTGGGTGTGCGGTTCCGGTGGCCCGGCCGGTGGTGGCCGGGGCGCCGGACGCGTTTCTAGTCCGTCCAGCCGGGGTAAGGCTTCCGGTCCTGCTCGGGCAGTTCCGCGGGCGTGGCGGGGAGGTTATCCGGGCCGTGGGACTGGCCGGATGCCCAGTGGAAGAACACCTCGGCGGTTATCGCTTCGAAGCAGGCGTCCTGGGACCGGAACCAGTGCGTGGCGGTGTCGCCTTCGACGCAGGTGCCGTAGCCGAACAGTTCCCCGTTCCGGTCGCCGGTGCGGGCGACGGCGAAGATGATGTAGGGCCAGGCTCCGGCGTCCCATCCTTCGCTGCCCCAGTTCGGCAGCACGGACCAGGCGGTGCCTTCGAGGGTGTCCATCCAGTCGTACCCGTCCCCTGCCCGGTCGTCGGAGGGAAGGGCCGGGGCGGTGACCTTCTCTGCGGTGTCGGTCGTGACCGTTCCGGTCATGGTTTGTGTGTTCATGGGGTGAAGCTCCGTTTCGCTCGGGCGGGGCCGGGTGCCTGGAGTACCGGCTATCCCTCTCCCCCACCATGTTTTTTGCCTGCTGGCGGAGCATCGCGTAGCTGTGCCCGACGGAGCCGGGGCAACCCGAAGGGCAAGCAGCGGATGGGTTGGGTGAGGAAATAAGCGCAGCGCCGAACCCAAGGCATCCGATGCGCGGCCGTCCGCAGGACGGTTGCGCCGGTGGAGCGGGCACGTATGATCCAACGGACAGCAGCAAAAAAGGACAAGAAAAATGCTTCTGCTGCCCGAGCGCAGCGAGGCCCGTATCGTTTCAGCTGCGGAACCTTTGCCTGGCCCAAACGGGGCCGGCGAGGAAGCGCAGCGTCGTTGAGGCATAGGGATGAGTGGGCGAAAGGCGCATAGTGGGACGATGACAAGTTCTTACGACCGGGGCGGCTCCACTAGCACCGGGGCTTCCCGGGAACATATCGAACGAGCTCTCCTCGGCTATGGGGCGACGGATGTTCTTTTCAGTCAGCTTGGAGACCGGAGCGCTATCGCCTTCAGGGGTGACGGCAGACAATTCCGTATCGTCCTCTCCTTGCCGCAACTGGCTGGAACCTCGACGGTCCCAGGGGGCACAGCGGAGGACCCTGCCCGCGAAGCGAAGGCAAAAATCCTCGAACGTGCCACCCGCAGGTTTTGGCACGCCCTGGCTCTGGCAATAGATGCCAAGCTTGGCGCGGCGGCGGCAGGCACCGCCACCCTCGAATCGGAATTCCTGGCCCACGTGGTTCTCCCCGGGAACCGGACTGTACTCAACGAACTCGAACCGATCATCGCCGCTGCATACCGGTCCGGCCTGCATCCCTCATTCGGCGATCCGGCCCCGTCTTTACCCGTTTCAGGGGGGCGACTCACCGCAGAATCCCCACACCGGCGCAGGAAGGTGGCGCCGACAGTCCTCGACCCGGCGCAGTCGCTTCAGGAACTCACGGCCCAGGGAGTGGGCAGAATCCTGCACAACATGGTCAAGATACTCGGTGATCGCGACAACTTCACGAGCCAGCAGATGCTGGAGCTCATCGATCAAGAACTGGGGCAGGATCAGCGCCGCGAAGAACCTGCCGCGCACCATCTGAAGCCTGTCGGACCCACCATTCGCGGCTCAAATCTGCGCCCCGTCCACGCACCTGAACAGCCTGCTTGACGGGTTGTTAGGCCACGAAGTGGGTTGTCGTGCCAGTGGTGTCGGAGAAGCGCGTGAGAATCTCTGCGGCAATGGTGTGCAGCTTCTGGTTACGGCTGATCGAGGCCCTGCGGAGGATGTCGAAGGCTTCCTCCTGCGAGCACCTGCTCTGGGCAATGATCACCCCGCAGGCCAGGTTGATCGCTGTCCTGCCCTCCATCGCGGCCTTCAGATGACCGCTGAGCAGATCCGCCGCGGCGATCCTGATGCCAAGGCGTAAGGCATCACTGGCCACGTCCGCAAAGTTCACTGCCACGGCAACGGCGTCCCCGGTAAACAGGCCCGGGCCGGGGGCAGAAAAGTTCAGCGCTGCGGTCGCGTCCTGGCGCAGCTGAAGGGGCACGGCCAGCGCGGCGGGGTTTCCCGCTGCGGCGGGTTCGCTGCTGTATCCGGCCCAGCGCTGCTCTGCTGCGGCGTCGCTGTTACCGGCGATGGTGCGGCTGCGTTTGTGCAGCCGCAACGTCAGGACGCACCCGATCCGCGCCCCCGTCGCCCGGCTCATTGTCGCCGCAGCCAGAGCGGCCATACGGTCCAGTAAATCCTTGATGTCCCCGGCGCCGTCGACCAGGCCGAGCAGCCGCCGAAAATCGTCGGCTTGCCCGTCTTGGTCCATAACCCTGATAGTAGCTTCCACGGCCGCAGGGCTTGTCCCCATGGCTGCGAAGTCCACTCCTCGGACCATCGCCTGGTCAGAGTTGCCCGTTCAGGCGTTCGTTGCGCGGGCTGGTACGGATCACGGTCAAAGGACGTGCAGCCCCGCCGGACCCCGTTCAGGCAGCCAGACTGGCTGTCTTTGCCGGGACCGGGGTGTAGGTGGTGCCGTCGCGGAGCATGGCCCAGAGGACATTGAGTCGGCGCCTGGCGAGGGAGAGCATGGCCTGGATGTGGGTTTTCCCTTCGGCGCGTTTGCGGTCGTAGTAGGCCCGGGATGCGGGGCAGCTCTTCAGGGCTGAGAGGCCGGAGAGGTAGAAGACCCGCAGCAGCCTCCGGTCGTAGCGGCGGGGCCGGTGGTGATTGCCGCTGATCCTGCCGGAATCCCGGGGCGCGGGGGCAAGTCCGGCGACGCCCGCGAACCGGTCCGCGGTTTCAAAGACGGTCAGGTCCCCGCCGGTGGCGCCAAGGAACTCCGCGGCGAGGACCGGGCCGAAACCTGGCATACTCAGCAGAACCTGGGTGTGCCGGTGTTCGGTGACCTTCTCTCTGATCAGAGCGTC
>NZ_JASBQY010000030.1 GCF_029960645.1 Arthrobacter sp. AL12 | reverse complement strand
GAGGGTGTGGGAGAGTAGGTCACCGCCGGAACATCATTAAACGGTCGAGAGCCCCCACCACACGGTCGGGGCTCTCCCGCATTTAACCCCCAAAACGGAAAACGGCAGCTCAAATGCTATAGTCCGTCTCAGGCTCATCATGGAGCCCATCCAAACTGGCCTGTGGGGGGACCTGTGCTAACACCGCGGATGAATGCCTGGATTCAGAAGCTGACGGTTTTTCTGGTTTGTACGTTTGCCTTCGTCTTAGTCACTCCGGTGGAGTTGGCACACGCCAGGGTGCCCTCTGCAGCTTTAGGCTCCGCGATAGCGCTGGCAGGCGGAACCACCACCCCCGGCGATCCTGGCTCGTACCGTTCTGTCGCTCCCCGGCGCAGCCTTGATACACGGGCCGGAGCCGGGACGCCGGTCGGTGCCGATGCCTCGGTCTCCTTCTCGGTCGGCGAATTCAAAGGCACGTCCACCGGTATAGCGGCGGTGGTGTTCAACCTCACCGTGACCGAAGCGGAGTCCTTCGGGTTCGTGACCGCGTACGCCAGCGGAGCGGGCACGCCGTCGGCCTCGAACTTGAACTATGCCCGCGGCCGGACGGTGGCGAATCTCGTGACAGCGCCGGTAGGGCCCGACGGTCAGGTCGCCCTGTTCAACCGTTCGTCGGGCCGGGCGCACCTCATCGCCGACGTCGCCGGGTTCTACCTGGAAGGCGAGGCCGCCCTGCCCGGGGCTTTCCGGTCGGTGGCGCCGACCCGCTTCCTTGACACACGCTCGAAGACTGCCGTGGGTGCGGACTCGGTGCTGTCCTTCCAGGCGGCCGGTGTGCACGGCGTACCGTCGAGCGCTGCGGCCGTGGTCTTCAACCTAACCGCCACCGAGGGGCAGTCCGCCGGGTACGTGACCGCGTATCCGGGCGGAACGACGCGGCCGGCATCGTCGAACCTGAACTATTCGAAGGACCAGACCGTCCCGAACCTTGTCACCGTGCCGGTCGGCGCCGGAGGACAAGTGAGCCTGTTCAACCGCTCCTCCGGCACCGTGCAGCTCGTGGCCGATGTCGCGGGCTACTTCCTGCCCGGACAGCCCGCGGCTCCCGGTCTATTTCAAGCGCTGGCACCGTCACGGGTGCTGGACACCCGGGAGAGTTCCTCCGCAGGCGCCGATGCCGCGGTGTCCTTCCAGGTTGCCGGCGTCAACGGCGTGCCGGTGGGGGCTGCCTCGGTGGTGTTCAACCTGACCGTGACAGAGACGGAATCCTTCGGATTTGTCTCGGCCTATGCCAGCGGCACGGACCGGAGCGCTGCGTCGAACGTGAACTATGCCAAAGGGCAGACGGTCCCGAACCTGGTCACCGTGCCCGTCGGTGCGGACGGGAAGGTGACACTGTTCAACCGTTCCGCGGGGAAGGCGCATCTGATCGCCGACGTTGCCGGCTACCACTTGCCGGGCACCGCGACCGACGGGGCGGCCTTCACGTGGGGATCCGACTACCTTGGCGAGGCGGGCACCGGCTACGGCGCGGGCAGCCAGACACCGGAGCAGGTGCTGGGCATCGACGCCACGACCGTCCAGGCCGCCTACTATTCCCGGTACGCGCTGCTGCGGAACGGGACCGTGAAGGCCTGGGGTGGGAACGCCGCCGGCCAGCTGGGCAACGGCACGACCTCTGACGCCGTCAACCCCGTCACCGTTCGGGGGCTGGCCAACGTGGCCGGGATCGATGCCGGGTACCAGACGGCCTATGCCGTGCTGAAGGACGGTACGGTTTGGGCCTGGGGGGCCAATTCCCACGGCCAACTGGGCAACGGCAGCGCGGCGGACTCCCCGCTCCCTGTCCAGGTCAAGGGCCTGTCCGGGGTGAAGTCTGTGGTTGCCGGCGACACGAGCGCGTACGCGCTGCTGACGGATGGCACGGTCTACGCATGGGGCGACAACACCAGCGGCCAACTGGGCGACGGCACAGCGGTTGGTTCCGCTGTGCCCGTCAAGGTGAAGGGCCTGGCCGGTATCGCCGCCGTCACCCCGGCCGGATCAACCATCTACGCCCGCAGCACCGACGGGAAGGTCTGGTCCTGGGGATCCAACAGCGGAATGGCCTTGGGCACAGGCGACACCGGCAACAGCTCCGTGGCAACGGAGCCCACTCAGATTCCGGGTTTGGCGGGAGCGACGTCGGTCGCCGCCGGGGTGCTCAGTGGCTACGCGCTGCTCGGCAACGGAACCGTGATGGCCTGGGGGTACAACAACTTCGGGCAACTCGGCACCGGCAACACGGCGAGCTCCGCAGTCCCGGTCCGTGTGGAGGGGGTCTCCGGCGCCGTCTCCATCACCGCGGCTTACGGGGTGGCCTACGCCGTCCTCGGGGACGGCCGCGCGCTGGGCTGGGGGTACAACCGCAGAGGCGAACTGGGGAACGGGACGACCACCGATACGGTCGTGGCATTGCCGGTCCAGGGCCTTCAGGGTGCCCAGCAGCTGTCGGTGAACAGCGGCAACGGCTATGCCCTCGCCTCCGACGGCTCGGTTTACGCCTGGGGGAGGAACCAGGACGGACAACTAGGAGACGGGACCACCACCGACTCGACCGCAGCCCTCAAGGTCGCGGGCCTGACCGGGGTCCGCTCAATCGTCGCGGGCGGTTCGTGAGGGACCGGTGCCCTAAGGGCCGCCCACGCGGCGGTGGCGGCTCGGCCGGGAACATAACTGGGCCTGGCCTCGTTCTATGAGCGCCACCCGCTTCCGCTCAAAGGATTTCTTCATGACCGCACGGACCATTGTCATCACCGGAGCCAGCGACGGCATCGGCGCGTCCGCCGCGCGGACGCTAAGCAAACAGGGGGAGCGGGTGGTCGTCGTCGGGCGCTCCGCGGAGAAGACCGAGCGGGTCGCCCACGAGATCGGCGCGGATTACTTCGTCAGCGACTTCGCGGAGTTGGCACAGGTGCGCCAACTCGCCGCGCAGCTGCGGGAGAAGTACCCGCGGATCGACGTCCTGGCCAACAACGCCGGCGGGATCATGGGCCAGCGCGGGCTCACCGTGGACGGCCACGAGAAGACCTTCCAGATCAATCACCTGGCGCCGTTCCTGCTCACCACGGAGCTGATGGACGTGCTCACCGCCAGCCGTGCCACCGTCATCAACACCTCCAGCGCGGCGAACTCGCTCTACGGCAGGCTGGACCTGAACGACCTCGAGACGGCCGGCAAGTACTCGGCGAACCTGGCCTACGGCAACGCGAAGCTGGAGAACATCCTCTTCACCGCGGAGCTGAACAACCGCTACCAGGCGGAAGGGATTTCGACGGCGGCCTTCCACCCCGGCGTCGTGGCCACGAATTTCGCCGCGGACACCACCAGCCCGTTCCGGTTCCTCTACCGGAGCTTCCTCAACAGGTTCATGCTCAGCCCCGAGCAGGGCGCGGACACGCTCGTGTGGCTTGCCACGGCCACGCCGGGTCAGGACTGGATCTCCGGCGCCTACTACGCCAAGCGGGCGCTGGCGAAGGCCAACAATCAGGCGTACGACCCGGAACTGGCCCGGGAGCTGTGGAAGCGCAGCGCGGCGATGGTGGGCGCGGCTCTCGACGAACTCGACCGCCGGCAGTAAGCGCGGCAGACAGCCGCGGCAGGCAACAGCAGAGTGACCTGCAGTATCCGGCGGTGGCCCGGCCGGCACCGGCGTGCGCTGCTACCGCGCGGCGTCGACCTTATCGATCGCCGACAGGGCGCTTTCCACGGCCCCGGCCAGCCCGCTGGCCGGGGCCGGCCTGGCGAAAAGATAGCCCTGCAGGAAGTCGCAACCGCGGTCCAACAGGTACTTCGCCTGCGCCGGCGTCTCGACGCCCTCGGCCGTGACCTGCAGGCCCAGGGCGTGCGCGGCGTCGATCATGGTGCCCAGAAGCGGCAGCTGTTCCTGGCCGGTCTTGATCATCGCCACCAGGAAGCGGTCGATCTTGACCTCGTCCAGCGGCAGCTCCGTGAGCCCGTCCGGGGACACACGGCCCGTGCCGAAGTCATCCATCGAGATCCGGACCCCGGCTGCCCGCAACGCGCGCAACTGGCCCAGCACCGCCGAGTCCGGCTCGAAGAACGCACTCTCGGTCAGTTCGAGCATGAGCTGGCACGGGTCGACCCCGGCGGACGCCAGGATCGCGAGCACCTCGGTGGCGAAATCCCGGCTCTGGAACTGCAGGCCGGAGACGTTCACCGAAACGCCGCGCGCGGGGTCCCCGGCCAGCCAGGGCCGGATCTCGGCGCAGGCCCGGCGCATGACCTCGTCGCCGATCTCGCGGATCAGACCGCTCTGCTCGGCCACGGGCAGGAACTGGTTGGGCGGGACCGGCCGGCCGTGCCGTTCCCAGCGCGCGAACGCCTCAAGCTGCACCACCGCACCGCCCCCCGGGCGCACCACGGGCTGGTAGTGGACCGAGACCTCGCCCAGCTCCACCGCCTGCCGGAGCCCGTCCTGACCGTCCGCCCCGGCGGGTACGTCCGCCCCCTTGGCCACGGTGTTCAGCATCCCCGGCCGGAACCGCAGCCAGACGCTCCTTCCCCCGTTCTTCGTTGCCGACTTCGCCGCCGTCAGGGCCGTGTCGGCCCGCCGGAGCAGCTCCGCGCCGTCGAGCGTCGGGGACGTCCGGGAGGCCAGGCCGATGCTCACGTCCGGCCGGAGCAGCGGACCGCCGACACGCAGCGGCTCGTGCAGCGATTCGGCGATCCGCGCGGCCACCGAGTCCGCGTTCTGGCATTCGGTCAGCAGTACCACGAACTCGTCGCCGCCGAGCCGGGCCACGGTGTCGTGCGGGCGGACGCAGTTGCGCAACAGGCTCGCGACCTCCACCAGCAGTTCGTCCGCGGCGGAGCGACCCCGTTGCCCGGTGAGGTTCGTGAAGTTATCCAGGCTCAGCAGCAGCACGTCCACCGTGTCCGGGCCGCGCAGCGCAGCGGCGAGGCGCTCATTGAACAGGGTGCCGTTGGGCAGCGACGTCAGCGGATCACGCAGTACCCCGGCCCGCACCTGGTCATCGTGCCCGGCAAATGCAGCCGGAGCGGCCGTCGACGCAGCCAGCGTCCGACGGCGGTGCGCGGCCCCGCCCGCTGCGGCGCCGTCGTCGTCCGCGTTGGTCGGGCGCAGCTCCGTCCGGTGCCCGGCGCGGACCGAGAGCGCGACGGAGGGGGCGGCCGTGCCGTCCGAGGCGCTGGCGGGCAGCAGCGAGCACGTGATTTCGACGGGGATTCCGGTGCCGTCGGCCCGGCGGCCGGTGCCGGCAAAGGGCTGGCCAGCGCCGGGTTTCGAGCCAGCCAGCCCGGCGAGGAGTGCGCGGAAGTCCGTGCGGTCGGCAGCGGCCAGGAGCCCGCTGGAATCTGTGCCCAGCAGCTGTGACCTGGAGCAGCCGAAGAGCTCCTCGGCGGCGGTGTTCAGGTAGGAAATGGACCAGTCCGGGGCGAGCAGCAGCAGCGGAACGGGGCCGTGCTCCAGCAGCAGGTGTGCGAGTGCGTCTTCCATGTGTTGTGCCTGCCCCCAAGCCTGTCGATACGGATGGCAGCCGCCGTTGCGGAAGACAAGGCGGGCTGCGTTCCCTGAAGCATATGCGCAGTTGCCGGTTGCGGCGCGATGCGCCTCATGCAGCGCCCAAGAGAATGCCGTGCCGCAGGCCGCCGGCCGGCACCCCCCGGACCCCACCCCCCGGCCCGGGGCCCCGGACCCCACCCCCCGGCCCGGGGCCCCGGACCCCACCCCCCGGCCCGGCGCCTACTCCGGGCGGGAGTCGCCGGCCAGCCGCGCAACAGCCGCGGCGGTGCTGCGGATGCCCAGTTCCCGGCGGTGCTCCGGTTCCGGGCGGGAGAAGAGGAAACCCTGCAGGGCATCGCAGCCCTGGGCCATGAGGTACCGGGCCTGTTCGGGGGTTTCGATGCCCTCGGCCGTGACCTTCAAACCGAGGCTGCGGGCCATATGGATCATCGATGTCAGGATCGGCAGCTTCTCCGCCCCGGTGCGCAGCATGGAGACGAAGGACTTGTCGATCTTGACGATGTCCACGGGGAGCGCCTGCAGACGGCCCAGCGAGGAGTAGCCGGTGCCGAAGTCGTCCAGCGCCACCCGGATGCCGGCCCCGCGCAGGCTCTCGAGCTGGGCGATGACATGGGACCGGGGATCGAAGAACACACTCTCCGTCACCTCCAGCACCAGCTGGTGCGGGTCCACCTGGCTCCACTCCGCAATTTCCAGGACGCGTTCGGCGAAGTCCCGGTGCAGCAGCTGCACGCCGGAGACGTTCACCGCCAGGGACCGGGACGGGTCCTCTGCAAGCCAGGGCTGCAGCTCGGCGCAGCTGCGGCGGAGCACCTCCGCCCCGATCTCCCGGATCAGGCCGCTGCGTTCCGCGGTCCTGATGAACTCGTCCGGGGGCATCAGCTTCCCCTCGAACTGCCAGCGGGCCAGCGCCTCGAACTGCACCACCTCCAGCAGCTCGGTGGACACCACGGGCTGGTAGTGGACAATGATCTGCCCCAGCTCCACGGCCCGCCGGAGCCCGGTGGTCAGCTGGGTCCGCGCCAGCAGCTCGGTCAGCATTGCCGGCTGGAAATGCAGGTAGCAGTTCTTGCCGGCCTCCTTGGCGGCATACATGGCCAGGTCCGCCTGCCGCAGCAGCTCCGAGGACGTCATGGCTCCGGTGCCGCGCGAGGCCACCCCCAGGCTGAGGGCCGGGCGCATGAGGGACCCCTCGATGGAGAACGGGGCGTTCAGGGTGGCCACGATCCGCTGGGCCACGGCGTCGGAATCGTTGCAGCCGACCAGCAGGACCACGAACTCGTCCCCGCCGAGGCGTGCCACGGTGCCGTGCGGCCCCACGCATTGCTGTAGCCGGCCCGCGATCTTCACCAGCATCCGGTCCCCGGCGTGGTGGCCCAGGATGTCGTTCACTTCCTTGAAGTCATCCAGGTCCAGCAGCAGCACATGCACCGGATCGCGGGTCAGCAGCGCTGCCGCGACGCGTTCGGTGAAGAGTGTCCGGTTGGCCAGGCCCGTCAGCGGGTCCTGGAACGCGAGTTCCTTGAGTTTGTCGGCCTGCTCGGCGAGTTCCGCCAGGGCGCGGCGTGCCTGGTCCTGGGCGCGCTGCGTGGAGGTGACGTCGCGGAAGTTCCAGATCCGGCCCACGATGTTCTCCCCGACCGTCTGCGGCCGGGAGTAGAGCTCAACGGTGCGGCCATCCGTGAGCTCCAGCAGGTCGTGGCTCTGCTTGACCCTGTCGGCGTAGAGTTCCGCAACTTTCTGCAGGAAGTAGTCCGGATCGCGCAGTTGCTGGGAGATAAAGGTGACCAGCGCCGTCGGGTCCTCCGCCGCAAGCAGCTCCGGCGGCATGCCCCACAACTTCAGGTACTGGTCGTTGATGCCGGTGATGAGTCCCTCGTTGGAGATGACCACAATCCCGTCGGAGGTGGATTCCAGCGTGGCATCAAGCAGCGAGACCGCCAGCCGGCGGCCGGAATCGGTGTCTTCCCGGTGGCTGCCGTCCCGGACGGCAACCGCCATGGCCGGGCCGTCGTCGAGCGTCACCAGCGAGCAGGTGATCTCCAGGGACAGTTCGCTGCCGTCCCGACGGCGGCCTGCCGCCGCGAACGGCCGGCTGCCGGACAGGCCGCCGCGGCCCAGCCGGCCGAAGACGCGCAGGAAGCCGCCGCGCTCGTCCTCGGATAGCAGGACGGTGTGCTGCGCGCCGAGCAACAGGTCGCGCGGGTAGCCGAAGAGACGCTCGGCGGCCGCGTTCACGAACGCGATACTCCCGTCCGCGGTCAGCAGCAGCACGGCATCGGGACCCTGCTCAAGCAGGGTTTCTTCAATCCCAGTTCCCACGGCGTACCGGCCCCCCGAAGCGACGGTTGATGTGTTGTTCTTCGCTGATCCGGCGGCGGCGCCGCGGACAATGCGTTCCTGAATCATAGGGGCCGCTGGTCCCTTGTCCAGTACCCGGGTGTTGGAAGGTGCCGGGTCACCGCAGGCCGGCGATCCGCTCCCGCTGCAGGGCGGTGAACGCCTCGTTGGACCGGGCAATGGCGGGCTGCAGGTCCGGACCGCCGGTGGGGCGGGAGAACAGGAAGCCCTGCAGCGAATCGCAGTCCAGCTTCATCAGGTATTCGGCCTGCGCCTCGGTCTCGACGCCTTCCGCCGTCACGGTCAGGCCCAGGCCGTGCGCCATCGCGACCATGCAGCTGAGGATCGGCAGTTTCTCGTCCCCGGTACGGATCATGGACGTGAAGGACTGGTCGATTTTCAGGGTGTCCACGGGGAGCCCCTGAAGCCGCCCCAGCGACGAGAACCCGGTGCCGAAGTCGTCCAGCGCCACCCGCACGCCGGCGTTCCGGAGCGCGGTGAGCTGCTGGATCACGTGGCAGTCGTCGTGGAAGAAGACACTTTCGGTGACCTCCACCACCAGCTGCCGCGGCTTCACGCCGGTGTTCCTGGCGACGGCCAGCAACAGCTCGGCGAAGTCCCCGTGCTGCAGCTGCACCCCGGAGACGTTGACGGCGAGGGCGCGCGCGGAGTCCTCCGCGAGCCAGGGTGCAAGCTCGGTGCAACCCTTCAGCAGCACCTCTGTGCCGATCTCGACAATCAGGCCGCTGCGTTCCGCGGCCGGGATGAACTGCGCCGGGGGGACGATGCCGCCGTCGCGCTCCCAACGGGCCAGCGCCTCAACCTTGACCACGACGCCGCTCCGGGTCGAAACGATGGGCTGGTAGTGCACAGCGATCTCGCCGGCGTCCACTGCCAGCCGCAGCCCGGCCTCCAGCTCGGTGCGTTCCACGAGGGATTTCATCATCTCGGGGCGGAACCGCAGATACCGGTTCTTCCCAGCGGCCTTCGCCGCGTACATCGCGATGTCGGCCCGGCGTAGCAGCTCGGAGGCGCCCACGGCGTCTTCCTTGATCGACGCCAGGCCCAGGCTTAGGCTCGGGCGCAGCATGGTCCCGTCGATCCAGAGCGGCACCCGCAGGGACGCGACGATCCGCCCGGCCACCGCGTCAGGGGCCAGCGAACCGGCCAGCAACACCACGAATTCGTCACCACCCAGGCGTGCTACAACGTCGTCCGGGCGGACACACTCCCGCAGGCGCCGGCCGACCTCGATCAGCAGCTGGTCCCCGGCGTGGTGGCCCAGGATGTCGTTGACTTCCTTGAAATCGTCCAAGTCCAGGAGCAGGACATCGACGGCGGTGCCGCCCGGCCCGCGCAGTGCTGCCTCGAGGCGGTCGTTGAACAGCTGCCGGTTGGACAGGCCGGTCAGCGGGTCCTGGAACGCGAGGGCCTTGAGCTGGGCGGCCTGCTCCGCGAGATCGGACATGGCCTGGGCGATCCGGTCCTGTGCCACCTTCGCCGGGGTCACGTCGCGGAAACTCCACACCCGGCCGACCACCCGGTCCGCGACCTTCTGCGGGCGGGAATAGCGTTCGAAGGTGCGGCCGTCCAGGAAGTCCAGGACGTCGTGGCTTTCGGCCTCCGGATCGGCGTAGAGCGCAGCGATCTTCTCAACGAACTGCGCGGGCTCCGCCAGCTGGTCCATGACGAAGCCCATCACGGCGTCGTCGTCCTGGGTGGCCAGCAGTTCGCGCGGGACACCCCACATGGAGACGAACTGGTTGTTGACACTGGCGATCCGGCCGTCGCCGCCGACAACGAGAATGCCGTCGGCCGTGGATTCCAGCGTGGCGCTGAGCAGGGACAGCGCTTCGCGGAGCCCCGCGTCCGCGGCGAGCCGGTGCGAGGTGTCGCGGACCGCGACGGTCATGCTCATCGGGCCACCATCGGTGTCCCGGACCAGCAGCGAGCAGGCCACCTCGCCCTGGAACTCGCTGCCGTCGCGACGCACACCGTACGCCTCGACCGGCGAAAAACTGGGAGTGGCGGGCGTGGTGTCGGCTGTGGAACCGGCACCGGCGGCGGAGCCGGACTCGGCGTCCCTGCGGAGGGCGAAGAAGAGCCGGTGGAAGCCGCTGCGGAACCCTTCGGCGAGGAGCATGCGGTGGTCCTGGCCCACGAGCTCCTCGCGGCTGTAGCCAAACATGCGCTCCGCGGCGGCGTTCACCAGGCGGACGGTGCCGTCCTCCGCGATCACCAGGAGGGCATCGGGGCTCGACTCCAGCACCGACTCGACGCCGGGCGGCGGGTGCGCGGACGCCGTCACGCTGCCGCCGCTGTACAAATGTGAGACCACCGATAGTTCATTTAGAGAACCTCCCCTCAGGAAATCATAGGGGCCTCACGGCCGGGCGGTGACCACGTGAGCCCGGCGTTTCAGCGGCCAGGTTTCAGCACGGGTATCAGCGTCCGGCGTGTCGGTGGGTCCTGTCAGGGGCTCCTGTCTGCGGGTCCCGTCGGTGGGTCCCGTCGGTGGGTCCTGTCAGGGGGTCCCGTCAGCTAAGGGTTGGGCTGCCGGGACCAGCTGATGGCCCGCCGAGTCGCTTGGGTTAAAGGCGCGGCCGCGTCCCAGGCCGCGGACCGTCCAGCCTGCCGCCTCCCACGCTCCGGCGTCGACGGCGTTCCGGGCGTCCAGGAGGGTGCGGCGCCGGACCAGCGCCCCGGCGACGGCGGGCCGGAGCGAGGCGTACTCCTCCCACTCGGTCAGCAGCAGCACAAGTTCCGCCCCTTCCAGGGCCGCGGACGTGGACGGCTCGAAACGCAGCTGCGGGTACCGGAGCCACGCGTTGTTGATCGCGGCAGGGTCCGTCACCGTGACGTGGGCGCCGGCCGACGCCAGCTGGAGGGCAACGGCCAGGGCAGGGGAGTCCCGGATATCGTCCGTGTCCGGCTTGAAGGCCGCGCCGAGCACCGTGACGCGGCGGCCACCGAGTTGGCCGCCGCACAGTTCCCGGGCCAGCCCCACGGTGCGGGAGCGCTGGTCCTGGTTGATGGAATCCACCACCGCCATCCACTGGTCCACCGAGTCCACGCCCAGGCGGGCCGCCTGGACCCGGAGGGAGCGGATGTCCTTGGGCAGGCAGCCGCCGCCGAATCCCAGACCGGCATGGAGGTACCGCCCGCCGATGCGCGGATCAAAGCCCATGGCCGCGCCCAGCTGTTTCACGTCGGCGCCGGTTGCGTCGCAAAGCTCGGCCATGGCGTTGATGAAGCTGAGCTTCGTGGCAAGGTACGCGTTCGACGCCGACTTGATCAGTTCCGCCGTCGCGAAGTTGCAGACCAGGCGCGGAATCCCGGCGGCGAGCAAGGGTTCGTAGACGGCGTCGAGGGCTGCGGTGACCGCTGCGCCGGTGTGGCCGTCCCCGGGGACGCCGTACACCAGGCGGTCCGGGACCAGCGTGTCTTTGACCGCGGTGCCCTGGCGCAGGAATTCGGGGTTCCAGCCCAGCAGCACGTCCGGCCGCGCCGACAGCAGACCGCCGAGCATGTCCACCGTTCCGACCGGGACGGTGGACTTGCCCACGACGGCGGACCGTGCGGCCAGGTGCGGGAGCAGCGCCACTGTGGCGGCGACGAGATAACTGAGGTCGGCGCCGTCGGAGGTCTTGGACTGCGGTGTGCCCACGCAAAGGAAATGCAGCTGGGCGCGGGCGGCGTCGGCGAAGTCGGTGGAGAAGCTGAGCCGGCCGGTGGCGATGCCGTCGCGGAGGAGTTCGTCCAGCCCCGGTTCGAAGAACGGTGCCGCGCCGCGGCCAAGCTGCTCCACCTTGGCGGCATCGACGTCGATCCCCACCACGCTGTGGCCCATCGAGGCGAGGGTGGCCGCGTGCACGGCCCCCAGGTAACCGCAGCCGATCACGGAAATTCTCACAGGGCGACTCCTTGAGGGGTGGGACTGGGGATGCGGGCGGCGAGGACGGCCTGATAATGCTGGACCAGCTCGGCGCCGAGGGCGGACCACGTCCGGCCCTGGACCGAAGCGTGGGCCGCCGCTGCGAACGCGCGGCGCTTGGCGTCGTCGCCCACCAGGTCCACCACGTGGGAACGCAGCGCGGCCAGGTTCCCCGGCTCATACAGCCACCCGGTGCGCGAGTTCTCGACGAGGTCCAGCGGGCCGCCGCGGCCGGTGGCGACCACCGGCACGCCCGAGGCCATTGCCTCCTGGATGGTCTGACAAAAGGTCTCGAACTCGCCGGGGTGGACGAAGAGATCGAAGGACGCCACCGCGCGGGCCAGCTCCCCGCCGCCGAGGAAACCGGTGAAGACCGCGTCCGGCAGGGCGTCCTGGAGGACCTGCCGCTGGGGTCCGTCGCCCACAATCACCAGCTTGGTGCCGGGGACATCGGCCAGCACGGCGAGGTCCTGCACCTGTTTTTCGACGGCAAGCCGGCCCACGTAGCCGATGATGCGCTCGCCGGCCGGGGCCACGGCGGCCCGCCAGCCGGCGTCGCGCCTGGCCGGGCAGAACCTTTCCGTGTCCACACCGCGCCGCCACATCTCGACCCGCGGAATGCCGCGGCCGCGGAGCTGGTTGAGCGCGAAGCTGGAGGGGGCGAGGGTCCGGGACGCCAGCAGGTGGATGTTCTCCACCCGGTTCCACGCCCAGTTCTCCAGGAAGGGGACGCCGTACCGCCCGGCGTAGCCCGGGACCTCGGTCTGGTAGACGGCGATGGTGGGGATCCCCAGCTGGTGGGCGGCCTGCGCCGCGCGCCAGCCGAGCACGAACGGCGACGCCAGGTGGACCACGTCGGGGGCATACCCGGCAAGGATTCGCTTGACCCGGGAGACACCGCCCATCGCCACCCGAACGTTCGCGTAGCCGGCCAGCGGCACCGAGGGCAGCCGGTGGACATGGGCCCCGTAGACCTCGTCGGGGGACTCCGCGTCCTGCGTGGACGGCGCGATCACGAGCACCTCGTCTCCGCGCTCCTGCAGATGCTCCAGGACCCGCAGGATCGAGTGGGTGACCCCGTTCATCAGCGGCAGGAATGACTCAGCAACAATTGCGATCCTCACTCCTCCACAGTGCGGGGGCAGGCTGTCGGCGCGGGGGTGGGCACGTGGCGGGGGAGGGAAGAGTGGGTTAACGGGGCGTGGTTCGAGGCGCGGTGCAACGGCACGCGAGTCCACCCGGTTGCCCGGCCCGCGGTCGACAAATCCGCCGTAACATTGGAGCCAGGGGTGTTTCAGAAATGTCCGGGTCGATCGTCGTCTTCCTGATCCTGGTGGCCGCCATCGTGCTGCTGGGTGTAATCGGCACTGTAGTGGTGGTCCTGCGCGAAGGCCGCGGACGAAACCCGCGGGAGGTCCGGGAGCGTCCCTGGACAGCGGGCAGCCTGCCGAGCGTGCCGTACTCGAAGTGGCGCCTCTAACCGCGGGGGTCCTTCCTCAGGACGTCCGGCAGCTCATCAACGTAGACGGTCTGCGGCGGCTCGTAGTAGATGACCATGACCTCTTCGCCCACCGCGTAGACACTGGTCTTGTCGAACGGGTGGGCGTGGAAGGCGCTTGTTCCGCCACGGAACGGCATCATGACTTCACCGATGGTGCCCGGCGCGATCCGACCGGTAACCCTTCCGATCCTGCCAGTGAGGCTCCGATTAACGTCCTTGTGCATCATGCATCCGGGGCTTTCGTGCGCCCCTTTGGATCCTCCCGGCCGTTCCTCAAAGCGGACCTGAGAGCGGGGAGATAGTCGCCCACCTGGGCCAGAATCCCGCCGATCATGCGGTTGATGCCGTCGCCGCCGTTGAGGACGGTGAGCTGGCCGACGTGGGCGAAGGGCTCCGCTGCTGCGGCGATGATGGCGGGCATGTTTTCCGCCAGCTGCTGCGAAATAACGGCCTCCTGGTTGGTGCCCAAGGCTTCGGCGCGGGCCTTGATGCCCTCTGCCTCCGCCAACGCCTTGGCCTTGATCGCCGAGGCCGCAGCATCGCCGCGGGCCTTCGTGGCCGCCGCCTCAGCCTCGCCGGTAACCTTGGTGGCGCCGGCGGCCGCGGCGGCCGCCGCGGCGTTGGCGTTGGCCTGCAGTTCCGTTCGCCGCGCATTGACTTCAGCTTCGAGTTCCGTGCGCCGGGCCAGCGCCTCCGCGGCGCTGATATCGGCGGACTTCTGGCCTTCGGCATCGGTACGCTTCGCATACGCCTTGGCGTCGGCGGGCTTGCGGACGGTGGTCTGCAGTTTCTGTTCCTCCCGGTCCGCCTCAAGCTTGGCCACCTCGGTCTCCTGGACCACCACCTGCTGGCGGGCCGTCGCGTCCGCGAGGGGGCCCGCCTGCGCCGCCCGTGCCTTGGCCCGTTCGGCGTTGGCCTGCGCCTCGGACTGCCGGATGGCCGAGATACTCCGTGCGTCAGCGATCAGTGCCTCCGCTTCTGCTTCCTTTTCCGCGGCCTCACGGTTCCTGGTGGCTTCGGCGATGCGCGCTTCCATCTTGACCTGGGCGATGTGCGGTTTGGCGATGTTCTCGATGTAGCTTGTGGGATCCTGCAGGTCCTTGATCTGGAGCGAATCGACCACCAGCCCGAGTTTTTCCATTTCAACACCGCTGGCGCTGCGGACCTGTGAACCGAGCTTGTCGCGCTCGCGGATGATTTCTTCCATGGTCATACTGCCGATAATCGAGCGGAGGTGCCCTTCGAAAACGTTGTAGACCTGGCTTTCCATTTTTGGCTGCTGGCCCAGGAAACGGCGGGCGGCGTTGGCGATGAACGGCGGGGCGTCCCCGATTTTGTAGATCACCACACCTTCGACGATCACCTGAATGCCCTGCGAGGTCACGCAGGAGACTTTGAGCTCGGTTTCATTGAGGGTAAGCGACAGGGTCCTGACGGTCTGCAGCCCGGGAAAGACCAGGGCGCCCTTTCCGGTGACGATCTTGAAGTCCATTCCCTCCCGGGTCTCCAGGGTTCCCCGCGTCAGCCCCGAAATGATGAGGGCCTCATTGGGTTCGGCCACCTTCCACATCAGTTTTGTGGTGAGCCAAATAACGGCGATGACGACGGCGGCTCCGATGAGCACGGCAAACAGCGGGTAGAGTGCGGAAATGTCCGGCATACCGGGTCCTTTCACGATGTTGGAAAAGGCGGTACGGCACGGCCCCCAGCCGTTCCGCCTGTAGAACCCGGCCGGACCGAATGCGGAAGTGCGGGGCCGCTAATCCAGCTGTTGTAGACAGTCTGATGTGCTCCCCGCCATAAAGTCCAGCGATTAGATAATGCGGGGACGAAAGCCCCTGTTGCCGAGGCCCGCCGCCATGAAACGGTGGGCGGAGGACCGTCGTTGCGTCCCGGGGAGGGTTGTGCGATGTACGTCGGATCCGGACCGATCGGGATTGCCTGGGATACCTGGCGGGCTGAGCGGGGAGGGCCCGAAGGGATCGCCCGCCGGCAGCACGCCCGGCTCGCGGGGCTGGTGGAGTTTGCCCGGTCAGCATCGCCGTATTACCGCCGCCTGTATCGGGACGTGCCGGACGACATCACGGATCCGCGCCAGCTTCCCCGGGTAGGCAAACGGGAGCTGATGGAGAATTTCGACGACTGGGTGACGGACCCGCACATCACTCTGGCCAGGCTGCGGTCGGAGTTGCTGTCCGACCTTTCCCGGCTCGGGAGATCCTATCGCGGCAAGTACCTGGTGGTGACCACGTCCGGGACCACCGGGGAGCCTGCCGTCCTGGTCCACGACCGGTTCTCGTGGGTCGTGGTCAACCTCGTGGTCCGGGTTCGCGAGCGCCGGACACTGGTCCGGGCTGTTGAACTGCGGGCGTTTCTGCACCACGGCGTGCGGGCCGCGGCCCTGGTCGCGGGAGGCGGCCACTTCGCTGGCGTGGTCTGGACGGAATCCGTGCGGCGGCGCTCATCCGTCATTGCCCGGCAGGTCCGGGTTTTCTCCGTGCTCAGACCTCTCGCCGAACTGGTCCAGGAGCTCAACGACTTTCAGCCCACCGTGCTTTACGGCTACCCCAGTGCGATGTTGCAGCTGGCCGCGGAGCAGCGGTCAGGGCGGTTACGGATCCGTCCCGTCCTGGCCATCAGTTCCGGCGAGAACCTGTCCGCCACCGGACGTGCAGCCATCGAAGCGGCGTTTGGCTGCAGGGTCACGGAACGCTATCTTTCCTCGGAAGTCCCTGCCCTGACCAGCCAGTGCCGGAGGGGTGCTTTCCACGTCAATTCCGACTGGTACATCCTCGAGCCGGTGGACGCGGACTACCAGCCGGTCCCCGACGGCGTCACCTCCCACACGGTACTGGTCACCAACCTGGCCAACCGGGTGCAGCCCATCATCCGCTACGACCTCGGAGACCGGGTCACGCTCGCGACAGGTCCGTGCCCGTGCGGCAGTCCTTTTCCTGCCGTGAAAATCGAGGGTCGTGCCGGGGGCCTGGTGTCCTTCGGGGCGCCTGACGGCCGCGCGGTGACCATCCTGCCGCTGGCACTGGGCACGGTGATCGAGGAGACCGCCGGGGTCCGCCGGTTCCAGGCGATCCGCACCGGCCCGGGGACCCTGCGCCTGCGGCTGGAAGTCAGTCCGGGCGCCGACCGGGCGCAGGTTCAACGAGCAGTCGAGGAGCGGCTGGGCAGCTTCTTCGCCGCCCAAGGGGCTGGGGCAGTTGGCATCGAACATGCGGATGAGCCGCCCCGGACCGACCGCAGCGGCAAGTTCCGGCAGGTCTGGTCCGCTTGAGCGCGCGCTGCAGCCGGGACGACGTGGTGGGGGAGGCCAGGACCGGCGGCGATGCCGCAGCCGGACCTACTGCGGTCCCAGGAGCTCCCGGGCCCGCCGCTGGGCCTCGAGCTGTTCGTCGGTGACCGTGGCACCGCGGAGGAATCCGGCGTCGGCGATGATCCGGCGCAGCTCGGCGACGGTCCGCGGCGTGCCCACCCCGAGGTGCGCCATCGCGTGGCAGTTGGCGCAGAGCGGGACGAGATCGGTGAGCGGGTCCAGCTGGTAGCCGCTGCCCAGTTGGGACACCGGGACGAGGTGGTGGACCGGGATGAAGTCCAGACCGATCTCGCCGTACTTCTGTTCGAACGAGAACCCGCAGGCTGCGCAGCTGCTGCCGTGAAGCGCAATGCAGGCCCGCCGCGCGTCGGGGTCCTGCTCGTAGCGGTTCACCACGACCCGGGTGAGTGCGTCCTGCGGGTAGGTGCCAGGGCCGGGCCGGGTGGGGTCCGGTCCGGGCAGCGGCCCGGAGTCCCGCCACAAGGCCCTGATCGCCGCTTCCTCGGCCGGCTCAACGCTCAGCTCGGCGGCATCATCAGCGCCCCAGGGGACACCGGGCACCGCGTCCAGGAGCACGTCGACGGCGATCTGCTCCCCAGGCGGCAGGAGGGCGTCGAAGGCCACCTGCGCAGAGAGCGGGGCCGCGTCCGGCGCGGCCCCGGCGGCGGGAGACTGCGGCCCGGCTTCGGGCTCCTCCGAGACGACGACGCCGTGGCCGATGAGTCCCCGGCCGTGGTCACCCTGCAGCAGCAGCCAGACGTCCGTGCCCGCGGCGATGGTTCCGGGGCCGCCCGCGCTCCAGCGCTCAAGGTGCAGCCCGGTTGCGGCCACGCGGTCGGCGGCGGCGGCGTAGTCCCAGTCATTCCAGCGGTCCGGGTTCCAGCCCAGGATGATGGCGGTCATCTGGCCATTCTCGCAGGCGCGGACCGCAGTAAAATTGATCCTAGCCCCGATTTTTCATGATGCTCGTTGATGGCCGCTGATTTGTGGCCGCGGCTGATG
>NZ_JASBQY010000002.1:134160-350658 GCF_029960645.1 Arthrobacter sp. AL12 | reverse complement strand
TACCCCAGCGAACAGCAGGACTGGGAACCACCCGACTGGCCACCCCACCTCCCGGCCACCGGCACACTCCCGGCCGCGGGCGAAGGACTCGACGTAGGCCCGCCCGCGGACGAAGTACCGGGCCAGGGTTTGCCGGCGGACCCGGACTGGGATCCCGAACTGGACCTGCCCGCGGACCCGGGCTGGAATTGCGACCTGGAACTGGCCCCGGACCCCGACCGGGACCCCAACCTGGAACTACCGCCGGACCCCTTCCCGGACTGGGACCACTTCCCTTCCGGGCACGAATTCCCTGCCGCGGACACGGACGATCCCTGCTGGCCAGCGCCCCCGAGGACCCTTTCCCGGACTCGTTCCTAGTCCTCCATGCGACTAAGCAGCCGGAAGCCTGCTGCTGGCTAGCGGCTATCGTCCGGGCTGCATCCCCCGGACGGCAGTGCCAGTTCGAGGTGGAGAGACGGCCGCGGACGGCACGGGCAGCAGGCTCAGGGTGTGTCGGACGAGGAGGCGTCAGCGGCCGGCGACCTAAAGCGTTCCCACGCTGACTGGCGGGTCATGCCCAATGCAGCGCCAATGCGTGCCCAGCTGATACTTCTTTGCCGGGCGGTCTCCACCCACGCGCACAGCCGGTCCTCGACTTGTGCGGCGACGGCGGAAATTTCCGGCAGGTGGGCGAGCAGCGCTTCATCAGTCATTCCCGCCCACGGAGCCTCTTCCGGTGAACTGTCCGTGCCGCTCAAGAGCCTGATGGATGACCTGGCGCAGTCCCCACAGATGGCGACACCCGGACCTGCCACCAGACGACGCATACTGCTGGCTGATTTTGCACAGAAGCTGCACATCATCGGGCCCGCAAGCGGCAGATCGGTATCCACGGCATTCTCCTTGCGCACGTTGGCTGACAATGTTCAGTCTAGTTGTTGACATGTCAGGGGTTGCCTGACAGATTGTCAGGCGTGACCTTACATCCAGTTGCAGATCCCACAAGCCGGCCGCCCGGTAAAACACCACTAATGCGGCTTGCTGCTTTTCGGAAGCTGTGGATGGCCAGCGCGTTGGAAGGGCTGGGGGATGAGGCAACCCGCGTCATGATCCCGATCATTGCGGTCTCGATGCTTGGTGCCGGCGCCTGGGAGGTGGGAATCATCAACGCCCTGGGCCTGAGTGCCTTCCTTGTCCTGGGCGTCCCGATCGGCGTCTGGGTGGACAGGCTCAGCCGACGACGGCTCATGATCGCCGCGGACGTGGCCCGGGCACTGGTGGTCCTAAGCGTTCCGGCGGTCTTCGTGACGGGTGCAATGACGATCGGGCACCTGCTGGTCTGCGTGGTGCTGATCAGCGTCGCCGACGCCGTGTACACCACCGCCCATGGAGCCTTCGTCCCTTCCGTGGTGGACCGGGAGCAGATCAGCGACGCCCACGCCCGGCTGCAATCGTCCGCCAGCCTGGTCGCCGTCGGGTCCCCGTCCCTGGCGGCGGCTCTGCTCAGCGTCATGGCAGCACCGTTCGCCCTGGTGACGGCAGGGATCTCCTACGCCTTATCCGGCCTGACCCTCACCGGCATCCAGGTCGGCGAGGACATCAAAACCTCCCCGGCACGAGGAGGGTTTCTGGCCGGCAGCACGGGCCGGGTTGTCCTTCACCATCTACCACCCGGTGCTCAGAGGCCACTTCCTGTCCGGCATGATCCTCAACGCGGCCACCATGATCGGCAGCGCCGCCACGGCGGTCTACGCTCTGGGCGTCCTAGGGCTCAGCCCCGCTGTTTTTGCTCTGCTTGGCTCCTTCGCCGCCCTGGGCGGCTTGGCGGCCTCCTTCGCCGGGCCGGCCCTTCTGAAGCTTTGGGGCATCGGGAGGACCAGGATTCTCGCCGGAGTCGCCTGCGTCCCGGTAGTCGCACTGACGCCCCTGGCGGCGGTCCTGCCCTGGTTCCCGGCCCTCTGGCTCGGCGCGTCCACGTTCGGGTGGGCCTTCCTCGTCGTGGTCATGTCGGTGGCTGGTGCCGGCATCATCCCGCGCATCGCTCCGGCCCACCGGCTAGGAATCGTGATGGCGAGCAGCCGGCTCTTCGTCCTCGGAATCATGCCGCTCGCCAGCCTGACCGGGGGGCGTCTTGGCCTCATGGATGGGTGTCCAGCCCGTGCTCTGGATCTGGGCCCTGCTCGCCGGCGCCTCTGCTGTCCCGATCGTTTTTTCGCCAATGCGGATCTGGCGTGAGATTCCGGCGGACTTAGACGGTGGCGCCCGCCTCGTTACCGGCTGACTCCCGCCGAGGTATCAATCACAGGCCCGAGTGGCGTGCGCGCAGCGCCACAGCCTCTTCGGCGACGCCCAGCAGCCTGCGGGCGGACTCGTCCCAGCTGAAGTCCGCTGCGCGTTCCACCGAGCGGCGGGACCGGGCCTTCCACAGGTCCGGCTCCTCAAGCTTCCGGACCGCAACGGCGAACTCCGCCGGGGAATCGGGGTGGACGTAGCTGACGGCGTCGCCGCCCACTTCGCGGAAGATGGGGATGTCGCTGGCGATCACGGGCGTGCCGTGGGACATGGCTTCAACGAGAGGCAGTCCGTAGCCCTCCGCCCTGGACAGGCTGATCAGGGCCGTGGTGCGTCCCAGCATGGCCTCGTACTCGGCGTCGGTCACGCCGTTGTGGAAGACGATGTCGGCGCCCGCCGGTGTCAGGGCCTCGAGCTCGGCCCGGCGATCGGGGGTGATCCGGCTGAGCAGGTGCAGGGTCATGTCCGGGAGATCCGCCATGCCCCGGATCATGGTCTCGACGTTCTTGTACGGCATGAAGGAACCCATGTACAGCAGCGTCTTGTCCGCTCCCGCCCCGGGGTCCCGCGGCGCGTGGCCGTGCTGCGGGGCGTTGCCGACGATCCGGACGGGGCGCCGGGTGAGCCGGTACTTCGAGATCAGCGCGGCGGTCGTGGAACTGATGGTGGAGACGACGTCGGCCCGGTTCAGCAGGAGCCGCTGCGGCCAGAATGCCTTGTGGTACAGCCGCCAGAGGACCCGGACCGGGGCCGGAAGGAAACCGGGAGGTGCCGGGTGTTCGTAGTAGATCAGGTCATGCAGGGTCAGCACCAGCGCGTACTTCCGGCCCCAGCTGCCCATGGTCTGCATCGGGCACACCACGACGTCGGCTCCGAGCTTGTTGACTCTGCCCGCGACGAACAGCTCGGCGGGGGACAACGGGCTGTTGATCAGGGTGTATGGCACATCCGGAAGCAGGGCCAGCTGGCGGACGTCGCTGATCAGCATGGAGACATCGGCGATTCTTGCCGTCGCCTCGATCAGGCTGGAACCGTAGCGGCTGATGCCGTCATGGTGGTCCTGCCGGGTGAAGCGGGCATCGATGAGGATTTTCACGCGGAATGGTCCTTCAGGAAGCGGCGGATAAAGCCCGCGGCGGGTTCCGGGGTTTCGTAGTGGATCAGGTGTCCGACGCCGGGGATGACGTCGAGGTGCGCGTCCGGCAGGAGGGCCAGCAGTGTGTGCTGGTCCGGCAGTGCGGCGATCTCGTCCTTTTCCCCGGCGATCAGCAGCACGGGAAGGGTCAGGCTGCCGGCCACTTCCGCCACATTGCTGCCGACCGAGGCCTTGAATGCCTCCAGCAGGCTCTCGCGGTCCGCAAACGCGGAGAAATAGGCGCTGTGCTGGGCATGGACAAAACGCCGGAGCTGTTTGTCCCGGGTCTTTGCCATCGTCTCGCTCATGACCCGGACAATCAGCTGGCTGCGCAGCAGGCCCTGCCCCAGCCGGCGGGGAAGGCGCGCGGCGGCTTCGTAGTACAGGACGGCGAGCTTGGTCATGAGCCCCTTGGGCCCCTCCAGGGCGGGAGCGGCGATCGGGTTGACCAGGATCAGCTCGGAGACAGTGCCGGGGTGCGCCGCCACGTAGTGGCCCGCGACAATGGAGCCAAAGGAGTGGCCTAGCAGGACCGTGTCGGGCCCCAGACCCAGGGCACCTATAAAGTCCGAGACGAACCGGCCGTAGCGCTCAACGCTGTGTTCGGCGCCGACGAAGGCGGCAGAGCTGCCGAAGCCGGGGAGGTCGGGCATGATCAGCCGCATCTCGGGGAGCTGGTCGGCTACCCGGAGCAGGCCATGGTGGTCGCCCCGGAAGCCGTGGATGACCAGGATGGTCCGGGTCTCCGGCGTCACCCGGACCGGCTCATAGCTCCAGTACGCGACCCTGGTGCCCTCAAGGACGACCTCGGAGCCATGGGTGCGGGCCCCGAGCCCGGCGCTGAACAGGGGAGTGGTGGAGGAAGGCTCGGTGGCCACGTGTTCCATTCGATAAGTCCTAGTTGACTGAGTCCGGGTGGGAGCCGGTGCGGAAGCCACGTTCCAGACCGGCCAGGGCGTCCATGGCGGCGTCGTCGAGGCTGAAGCCGAAGACGTTCAGGTTTTCTTTGATCCGGGCGTAGGAGCTCGCTTTGGGGATGGTGACGTTGCCGAGCTCGATATGCCAGCGGAGGATGATCTGCGCGGGGGTCCTGCCGTGCGCCGCGGCGAGGTCCAGCACCAGCGGATCCTGCAGGACCTGGCCGCGGCCAAGCGGGCTCCACGCCTCGGTGGTGATTCCGAGTTCGCCGTGCAGGGTGCGCAGCTCCTGCTGCTGGAGCCAGGGGTGCAGTTCGATCTGGTTGACGGCCGGGACGACTTCCGCGCTCTGCAGCAGACGGTCCAGGTGGGCCGGCTGGAAATTGGAGACTCCGATAGCCCGCGCCCTGCCCTCCCGGTACAGCGTCTCCATGGCGCGGTAGCTCTCGGGATACAGCCCGCGCTGCTGACAGGGCCAGTGGATCAGGTACAGATCCACATATTCCAGTCCGAGGTTGGACATGGACGTGTCGAAGGCGCGCAGGGTGGCGTCGTAGCCCTGGTCGTCGTTCCAGAGCTTGGTGGTGACAAACAGGTCCTCGCGCGAGAGCGAGGGGGAGGACTCGCCGGATCCGCCGCGGGCGTCCTCGGGGCTCACGAAACTCGACAGCGAGCCAATACCCCGGCCAACGCCTGTCTCGTTGCCGTACATGGCCGCGGTGTCGAAGTGCCGGTAGCCGGCCTCCAGCGCCATGGTCACAAGTCCGGCGGCGTCCTCAGGGGGCACCTTATAGAGTCCGCACCCCACCTGGTCGATCAGTACTCCATTGTTGAGGCTGAGGCGCGGCGAGGGTTTCATAGCATCGACTTTACCGACTCCTCCGGCGGGACTGCCCACGGCGGGCCGGTTCAGGACAAGCCGTCGAAGCTGACCAGGCGCCGGGCGCTGGCCTCGTCGAGGATCAGGTCGGTGGCCAGCCCCGCGGCAAGGGCGCCGCGCAGGCCGTTGATCTTGGAGGCGCCCGACACGACACAGATCCGACGGCGGACCTGGCGCAACTGGGCCAGGTCCGGGCCGGTGGAGCGTTCGTTGAGGGTGATGCCGTCCGAGGAGCCGTCGGCCCGGAAAAAGACGGTGGCCACATCGCCCACGACGTCGGAGGAGGCCAGGACCGCCAGGTCGTCTTCGTCGAGGTAGCCGCCCGCGTAGACGTGGCTGGGGTAGTCGGCGTCGACCGAGCCGACGCCGAAAATGGCGATGCTCATGCGGGCCTGCAGTTCAAGGACCCGCTGCACACTGCGCTCATTCCACATGGCCCGTTTCGTCGCGGCGTGGTCGAAGAACGCCGGGACCGGGAACTGTTCCACCCGCGCCCCGTAGGCACTGCCAAAGCGCCGCATGATGTCGGAGGCGTAGGTGATGCCCGTGGTTTGCATGTTGCCGGCCCCGTTGAGCTGGACGATCACGCTGTCGTGGGTGATCTTCCGGGTCAGGTGCCGGCTGACAGCGCTCAGGGTGGAGCCCCACGCGACGCCGATGATGGCGTTGGAGTCGACCAGCGGGCCGATGGTGCGCGCGGCCTGCATCGCCACGCGGTCCAGTGTTTCCGCCTCATTCAGCGTGTCCACCACCGGAACGACGTGCACATCGACCTTGTATTCGGCGCGGATCATGCTCGCCAGTTCGGGGCCCGTGTCCAGCGGACTGCGGATCTGGATCTGCACCAGCCCCGATTCCCGGGCCGAGGAAAGCAGCCGGGACACGGTGGACCGGGACGTGCGGAGCTCGCGGGCGATCGCGTCCATGGTCAGGTCTTGGAGGTAATACAACTGGGCCGCGCGGAGGGCGTCGGAGCTTCGTGAGGGCGTCATTCCATTTCCGTTCTGCACGTTTGTGCATAGTGCTTGACTCCATTTTCCATTAGTCCAAAGAATAGTGTTGAACGGTGGCGCGCCACGTGGCGCGCCGCACAGGACTAAACCCAGAGGAGCAGTTCTTGGGACAGAAGGATTCAGCCCGCAACCAGGCGTCGGCCGGCGAGCGAGCATCGGTGCAGAAGCTGCGGACGCGGCCCCACGCCCAGGTGCTGATCATCGGCGGCGGCATCAACGGAGTGGGCACGTTCCGGGACCTGGCCCTGCAGGGTGTGGACGTCGCCCTCGTAGAGCGCGGTGACTACTGCCAGGGGGCCAGCGGCGCCTCCTCACACATGATCCATGGCGGCATCCGCTACCTTGAGAACGGCGAGTTCCGCCTCGTCCAGGAATCGGTGGTGGAACGCAACCGGCTGCTGCGCATCGCCCCGCACTACGTCAAACCGCTGCAGACCACCATCCCCATCTTCAGCACCTTCTCCGGCATCCTCTCCGCTCCGCTGCGTTTCCTGACGCACAAGCAGCAGGGCGCCCCCAAGGAACGCGGGGCATTCCTGATCAAGCTCGGCCTGAGCTTGTACGACTTCTTCTCCCGTGACGGCGGAACCGTCCCCCGCCACCAGTTCCGCGGCCGCAAGCGGGCCCTGGCGGAACTGCCGCGCCTGCACCCGGGCATCAAGTATGCCGCCACGTATTTTGACGCCTCCGTCCACAACCCGGAGCGACTGACCCTGGACGTGCTCCAGGATGGTGAGAAGGCCGGCACCGCGGGCCCCAGCGACGCCCGTGCCAGCAACTACCTCTCCCTGGTCTCCGTCCGGGACGGCGCAGGACCCGGGCGTACCGGAAGCACCGTGGAACTTCGCGACGAGCTCACCGGTGAAGTGTTCCACTTCTCCGCGGACGTCATCGTCAACACCACCGGCGCCTGGGTCGACCAGACCAACCAGGCCATGGGTGCGGCGTCGGCGTTCATGGGCGGCACCAAGGGATCGCACATCGTGCTGGATCACCCGGAGCTGCTGGCCGCCTGCAACGGCCGCGAGATCTTCTTCGAACACACCGACGGCCGGATCGTGCTGATCTACCCGATGGGGGACCGGGTCCTGGTGGGCACCACCGACGTCGACGCCGACATGGCCGAGGACGCGGTGTGCACCGAGGCGGAGATCGATTACTTCTTTGACCTGATCGGCCACGTCTTCCCGGACATTTCCGTGGACCGGGAGCAGATCGTCTACACCTTCTCCGGTGTCCGCCCGCTGCCCAGGCACGACGCCACCCAGCCCGGCTTCGTCAGCCGCGACTACCGGATCGAACGCCGCGCCGGCGCCATACCGGGCGCTGGAGCAGGACAGGGCGGCGGCGCCGTCGTGCTCAGCCTCGTCGGCGGAAAGTGGACCACCTTCCGGGCCCTCGCCGAACACCTGAGCAACGACGTCCTCGCCGAATTGGGGATGGAGCGGAAGGTCTCGACGGCGAAACTCGCCATCGGCGGCGGCGCCGGATTCCCGGACAGCGACGACGGCGTGCAGCGCTGGATCAAGGCGCACATGGCCGCCGGACGCGACGCGGACCGCGCGGCCGGACTGCTGACCCGCTACGGCACCCGCGCCGAGGAAGTCATCGGCTTCCTCGACGGCACCCCGGGAGCCGCCCCGGACCGGCTCCTGCACTCCACCCGGGAACTCAGCGTCCGCGAGCTGGAGTTCATGGCCCGTAACGAGCAGGTCGGCCACTTGGTCGACGTACTGATCCGCCGCACCTCCCTCGCCTTCCGGGGGCTGGTGACAGGCGAGCTGCTGAACGAGGTTGCCGACATTCTCTCCGGCCCGTTGGGCTGGGACACGGCGACGCGGTCGTCGGAGATCACCCACGCTCAGGAGGTGCTCAAGCGGTTCCACGGCGTCCAGGTCCACAGCCTGGTCGCCTGATAGACCTCGGCGCCCGGACGGGGGACGTCCGGGCGCAAGGACTGCGTGGTCCTCTCGGGGACCGGCGCAGTGGCCGGCCGGCGGCGCCAGCACGTTGCCGGCCCAACAGCCCCTCAAACCCGCGAGGGCTGACAACAGAAAATAGAGGAGTCAAAGATGTCTCTCGGAATTGTTTTCCTGTCCGAAGTATTCGGTACCGCAATGCTGACCCTGCTGGGTTGCGGCGTTGTGGCAAACGTTGCACTCAAAGGCACCAAGGGCAACAACGGCGGGTTCCTGATGGTCACCTGGGGATGGGGCATCGCCGTCTTCTGCGGCGTCTACGTTGCCGCCATGTCCGGGGCCCACCTGAATCCCGCCGTGACCTTCGGCCTGCTGCTTAATGGCAAGAAGGAGTACGCACCGGGTGTCCCGGTCGACTTCGCCTCCACCCTCACCTACTTCGGCGGTGAACTGCTCGGTGCTTTCCTCGGCGCCGTGGTCATGTGGCTGGCCTACAAGCAGCACTTCGACGCCGAGCCGGAGCCCGCCAGCCAGCTGGCGGTGTTCTCGACCGGTCCGGCCATCCGCTCCACCCCCTGGAACCTGATCACGGAGATCATCGGCACCTTTGTCCTCGTCTTCGTCATCCTGACCTTCGGCGGGACGCCCTCGGGGCTCGGCCCGTTCGCCGTGGCCCTGCTCGTTGTCGGTATCGGTGTCTCCCTCGGTGGCCCCACCGGCTACGCCATCAACCCGGCCCGTGACCTTGGCCCCCGCATCGCCCACGCACTGCTGCCCATGAAGGGCAAGGGCTCCTCGGACTGGAGCTACTCCTGGATCCCGGTCGTCGGACCCCTGGTCGGCGGCGGCCTCGCCGGCCTCGTCGCAGCAGTCGTGCCGATCATCGCCACCGCAGCCGCCTAACCCACCCGCTACGCACTCATTCAACTCCCAGCCCAAGACAAGGACGTCAACATGAACCAGTACGTAATCGCCATCGACCAGGGCACCACCAGCACCCGCGCCATCGTCTTCGACCACAGCGGCAACATCGTCTCCTCGGGGCAGATGGAGCACGAACAGATTTTCCCGCAGGCAGGCTGGGTGGAGCACGACCCCGCCGAGATTTGGAACAACACCCGCGAGGTCATCGCCTCCGCGTTGTCCAAGGCAAACCTGACCCGCCACGACATCGCCGCCGTGGGCATCACCAACCAGCGTGAAACCGCGGTTGTCTGGGACAAGACCACCGGCAAGGCAATTTATAACGCAATCGTCTGGCAGGACACCCGCACCCAGCCGATCGTGGACGAGCTGGCCAGGGACGGCGGACCCGAGCGGTTCAAGCAGAAGGTCGGCCTGCCGCTGGCCACTTACTTCTCGGGAACCAAGATCAAGTGGATCCTGGACAACGTCGAGGGTGCCCGCGCCAAGGCTGAGGCCGGAGACCTGGTGTTCGGCAACACCGACTGCTGGGTGCTCTGGAACCTCACCGGCGGGACCGACGGCGGCGTCCACGTCACGGATGTCACCAACGCCTCCAGGACCCTGTTCATGGACCTGGAGACGCTTTCCTGGGACCAGGAGATCCTGGACGCCTTCGGCGTTCCGGCCTCCATGATGCCGGCCATCAAGTCCTCCTCCGAGGTCTACGGCACGGTGCACACCTCCCAGCTGCTGCGCGAGGTCCCGGTCGCCGGCATCCTCGGCGACCAGCAGGCCGCAACGTTCGGCCAGGCCGCCTTCGACGCCGGTGAAGCCAAAAACACCTACGGCACCGGCTGCTTCCTCATCTTCAACACCGGTGAGGAAATCGTCCACTCCAAGAACGGGCTGCTGACGACGGTCGGCTACAAGCTCGGCGACGCCGCACCGCATTACGCGCTGGAAGGTTCCATCGCCGTGACCGGTTCGCTGGTGCAGTGGCTGCGGGACAACCTGGGTATGATCAGCAGCGCCCCGGAGATCGAGACCCTGGCGGCCGCGGTCGAGGACAACGGCGGCGTGTACATCGTGCCCGCGTTCTCCGGCCTGTTCGCACCTTACTGGCGCTCCGACGCCCGCGGCGCAATTGTCGGCCTGACCCGCTTCGTGAACAAGAACCACATCGCCCGCGCGGCGCTGGAGGCCACCGCCTTCCAGACCCGCGAGGTCCTCGACGCCGTCAACGCCGACTCGGGTGTGCCGCTGACGGAACTGAAGGTCGACGGCGGCATGGTCGCCAACGACGCGCTGATGCAGTTCCAGGCGGACATCCTCGGCGTTCCGGTGATCCGGCCCAAGGTCGTGGAGACCACTGCCCTGGGCGCCGCCTACGCCGCCGGCCTGGCCGTCGGCTTCTGGAAGGACCTCGGCGAGTGCTCGGCCAACTGGTCTGAGGACAAGCGCTGGGAGCCGCGGATGGATCAGGCGGAGCGCGAGCGCCAGATGCGCCTCTGGAAGAAGGCCGTCACCAAGTCCATGGACTGGGTCGACGAGGACGTTAAGTAGCCTTTCCGCGCCCCTCCGGGGACACGAAGAGCCCCGGCCAGCCTTGCTGGCCGGGGCTCTTCCAGTGTGCCGCCGGGGACGGAGGCAACAGGTCAGTCCTGGTGCCGGTTAACGGGGATCCACTTCGACGGCGCGCGGCGTCTTCGCGTACACGTCCTTGCTGACCTTGTAGGCGCGCCTGTCCAGTTCCAGCGCCTGCTCATTGACCTTCTTGAGTTGCGCATCGCTGAGCTGGCGGATCTTGACCAGGTCCATGGTCTCCTGCTGGTCACCGCCTACGGCAGTGACCTTTACGAGCCCGGTGCCGGCGGAGTAGAACTTCCGCTGGTGCCCGGCGGAGGGCGGATCCAGCGGGTTGAACTCGTCGATCACCAGCACATCGTCATAGCACCCGGTCGGGACGCACACGTGCTGGTTCGTTTTGAACACGTCGCCGCAGTCCAGGAAATCGACCTGGGGGGCATACGCCTGCACGTACGCAGGTGTGCCGGTCCGCGGATGGGCCTGCATGGCGGTCCCAGCCTGCGCCTCGGCGATCCCGCTGATGAAGGTGCTCGGCGCACCCACAAACTTGCCGTTCTCATACTCCTCCGGATACTCGCCGAAGAGCCAGACGTTGTTGTCTTCCGACTGGGCGAAGAACGCCAGTTCGGATTCGGCCAGTTCGCCGTCGGAGTAGTCCCGGTCCCACATCACCCGGGTGTTCACCCCGTCGATGACTTTGGTCAGGCCGGTGACGGTATGGACAACCTTGTGAGCGCTGGTTCCGTCCGCCGATGTGACCGTTCCGTCGGTGGTGTACTGCATCCCTGGCTTCAGCGGAAACCACTTGTTGTTGATCTGCGGCGAGTCAGGGAATTCCCAGGGATCGAAGTCGATCGCCGAGCCGCGTCCGCAGAGTTCCTTGGGACCCGAAGCGGCGGTGGCTGCAGCCGCCGTCGTGACCGTCAGCGTCGCCAGCACCAGCAGGACTGCGGAGCCGTACGCGGTGAAGCGTTTTCCTGGTAGAGCCATGTCACAGGCTTCTTTCTTGGGTGGTGGGTGGCTAGACGGCAGGCGCCGGCTGGGGCTGGTTGGGCTGACTCTCACGCCTTGGACGCTTTTTTGCGAACCGCAGGTAGAGGGACGGGACGATGAACAGGTTGACCAGCGTCGACGTGACGAGGCCGCCCAGAATCACCACCGCCATGGGATGTTCTATCTCATGGCCGGGGATGTTCCCCATCACCACCAGCGGCACAAGGGCCAGTGCGGTGGCAAGAGTTGTCATCAGAATCGGTGACAAGCGCTCGGCGGCGCCCCGCATCACCAGGTCACGGCCAAAGGGCATGCCCTCGAACTGTTCCAGGTGCTGGCAGTGATTGATGAGCAGGATGCCGTTGCGGGCCGCGATGCCCATCAATGTCAGGAAGCCGACCAGCGACCCCAGGGATAGGATGCCTCCGCTCATGTGCGCGGCGATGATACCGCCCACGAGGGCCACCGGCAACGTCAGGATAGCGAGAATCGCGAGCCGCCAACTGCGGAACGCCGCCTGGAGCAGCAGGAAGACCACGATGACCGCGCCGGTCGCGTAAAGCAGGAGCCGCTGGGAGGCGGCCTGGCGTTCTGCGTACTCGCCGAGGACGACCGCTTCGTAGCCGACCGGGAACTCAATCGACTTCATCTCGGACTGCAACGTTTCGACCACCTTGGCCAGGTCGCCTTCCTTGACGTTGGCGCTGACGTCGATGCGCCGGGACCCCTCTGAACGCTCAATGACGTTCGGGGTGGGCTTGACCGCGACCGTGGCGACATCAGCCAACCGGATCTTCTGCCCGCTTGGCGTATCGAGCGGGAGATTCTCGATGCTCGACACGCTGGTCCGGGTTTCCGGAGCGCTCCACACCTGCACGTCGTAGGCCTTGCCGTCCCGATAGATGTCGCCCACCTCCTCGCCGGCGATCATCGTGGCCGCGGCCCGGCGGACGTCGCCAGGTTTCAGCCCGTAGCTGTTGGCCTTGTCCAGGTTCACTTCCACATTGACCTGCGGGACGTTGGCCTGGAGGGCGACCTTCGCACCTACTGCTCCTTCAATACCGCCGAGGATGGACTTGATCTTGTCAGCCTCCTGCTTAAGGATCGAGAGGTCGTCACCGTATACCCGGACGACAACGGCGTAGCCCGTGCCGGTCAGGACCTCGCGGATGCGTTCCTTGAGGTACGTCTGGACGTCCCGGACAATGCCGGGGTAGCCGTTCACAACTTCCTGAACAGCAGCCAGCGTCTCGTCGTAGTCCACCGCAGGGTCGACGCTGATCCAGTTCTCACCGAAGTAGACGCCCACCACCTCATCGGCGTTGAAGGCCTGCCCGATGTGGGACCCGCAGTTGTTCACGCCCGGGATCGTCATGAGCTCCTTGCACGCCAGCTGGCTGACACGGACCTCCTCCGAGTTGGACGTGCCCGGCTGAGTGAGCCAGTGCATCAGGAAGTCCCGCTCCTTGAAGGACGGCAGCAGCGACTGACCCAGCAGCGGGGCCGCGACAATGCCGATGACGCCCAGTGCCCCCAGGGCAAGATACCCCGGAACGGGCCGGCGGACGATGGGACGAAGCGCACGGGCGTACCAGCGCTTCAGAACCCGGACCAGCGGCGGATCACGATCCTCCAGTTTGGCGTTCCGGAGGAAGATGTACGCCATCGCCGGGGTGACTGTGAGCGCAACCAGCATGGACGCCATCACCGCAAGGGTGTAGGAGGTGGCCAGCGGCCGGAAGAACGCCCCCGTCAGGCCGTCCAGGAAGAAGATCGGCACCGTGGCAGCAACGATGATCAGGGTTGCGTACACAATCGGTCCCCGGACCTCAAGCGAGGCGTTGACCACCACCCTGGCCGTGCTTTCGGTGCCGCCATCTGCCCGGTGCTGCCGGAGCCGTCGAACGATGTTTTCGACGTCGATGATGGCATCGTCCACCACCACCCCGACGGCGATCACCAACCCCGCAAGCACCATCGTGTTGATTGTGCCTCCGGTCCAATACAACACCATGGCTGCGGCCATGAGGGACAGTGGAATGGCCAGCACGCTGACCAGCGCAGTCCGCCACTGGAAGAGGAACACGCTCAGCACCAGGATGACCAACAGGCATCCGAGGACGAGAGCCACCCCCAGGTTGCCGAGTGATTCCTCGATGAAGGTCGCCGGCCGGAAGATCGTGGTGTCCACTGCGATCCCGGTGAGGCCGGGTTCGAGTTGCTTCAGCGCCTCTTCGACCCCGCGCGTCACTTCGAGCGTGTTGCCCCAGGGCAGCTTTTCCACGATCAGCATGAGTCCCGGACCACCATTGATGACGGCGTCACCGATCAGCTGCTGGTGGTCTTCCACGACGTTGGCGACGTCGGAAAGCCGCAGCGGGGCCTGGCCCTCACGGTCGGCGACCGCCACCTTCGCAAGCTCTTCAGGCGATGTGATGGGCTGGACGTGCCGGATGGCCATGCTCTGGCTCGGTGTATCCAGCGCGCCGCCGGTACCGATCAGAGCGCCCGGGGAATACTTGAGCAGACCCGCGTCCAGGGCGTCACCGGTGGAGGTCATCACCGTCTCCAGCGTGACGTTGTTGGCCGCCAGCCTGGCAGGATCGACCTGCACCTGGAGCATCTGGAGGCGTTCGCCCCAGATAGCCACGTTTGCCACCCCCGGAACCCGGAGTAGATGGGCCCTGATGTTCCAGTACGAAATCATGGACATCTCGATCAGGGACCGGGTGTCCGAGGACAGCCCGATCTTCATGACTCGGCTGGTCGAGGACAGCGGCTGCAGCATCAGCGGCGGCGCCGCCCACGTGGGCAGGGTTGGTATGACAGTTGCCATCCGCTCTGAGACCAGTTGCCTGGCCGTCAGGATATCCGTGCCGTTCTCGAATTCCATGACGATCGACGAGAGCTGGGGGACCGACTTCGACCGCATGTGGTCGAGGCCGTCGATGCCGTTGAAGGCCTCTTCCAAGGGAACGGAGACCAGTTCTTCGACTTCGGCGGCGGTGAGTCCCAGGCACGCTGTCTGGACCTCGACCTTCGGCGGCGCAAACTCGGGGAACACGTCCACCGAGGCGCTGCTGAGTTGTGCGCCGCCCACGATCATCAGGGCAGCCGCCATCGCAATGATGATCGATCTGAACCTTAGGCTGGCTGCGACTATCCGGCGCATGTCATTTGCCTGTGTTGAATTCGGCGCCGAACAGTTCCGCTGCTCCCACTGTGACCACCAGGGTTCCTGCCGGCGGTCCGGCGGTGGCCGTGACCACGCCGGCTTCCACCTTGCCGACGGTAACCTCCTGGCGCTGGTAAACCCTGGGGGCGGGGTTGGTGTAGACCCAGGTCTTGCCGTTGGCGTCGTACATCAGGGCGCCGTAGTTAATCAGGACCTCTGTTCCCGTACCCGCCGTGACAGGCTCGGTTTTGAGCTCGAGCCGGTCCACGCCCCGTTGGGTGAGGGTCAGCTTCGCGATGCCGGTCGTCGCGTTCTTTTCCACTTTGGCCGGGGCCTCGCCCACGGCCGCCGGGGCAGCGGCGGGCGCCGCGCAGGCCGGGAGCGAGAACACGAGGGCTGCACAGACAGCGGCCGCCAGGGGCAGGCGCCGTTGGGGCTTGTGGCTGGTCATTTTGCTTCCACCTTTTCCTGCAAATCGGGCTGAACGGGGATTTCCGAGTCGTAGACCTCCGACCACTCTTCCGGGGCGGTCTGGGGACCGAACCAAAGGGTCAGGAGAGGGAACACCAACAGCCCCACAAGCGTCGTGGTGATGAGTCCGCCCGCAATGATCAGCAGCATCGGAACGACCAGGGCCTGCCCGACGCTGCCGCCCAACAACGCGGGCGGAATCAGGATGAGCACGGTGATCAGGGCTGACTTCAGGACCGGGGAGACCCGGTCGCGGGCCGCCGCCATGACGACCTCCGCCCGTGACGTCTGGGGCGCGGAGCGCCATAGCTCATCCGCACGGGCTGACAACAGAACCGCGTTGCGGGCAGCGATGCCCAGCACCGCAGCCATGGCGGTCAGTGAGAGCCAGGAGACCGAAGACGCACCGATCCACGCGGCCACGGCCGCGCCGGCAAGCGCCGCCGGCAATGACAGGAAGAGGGCCAGGGCCAGCTTCCAGCTCCGCACTGCGGTCTGAAGCAGCAGCAGTATGCCCACCAGGGCGGCCGCTGCAAGCCAGAGCACCACCGTGTCGGCCGCGCGCAGTTCGCTGTACTTCGCGGGAATCTCCGCGTGGTATTCAAGCGGGAACTGAATTTGCTTTATTGCCGCTTCAATATCGCGCTGGACATCGGCCAGGGGCCGCCCGGTGACGTCGGCCACCACGTCGATCCGCCGCGAGGTGGAATCGTGCTCGATGACTACTTCATTGGGAACCATCCGGACCGCGGCGATTTCACCCAGCTGGACATGGCCCCCGCTGGGGGTGTCCAGGAGCAGCTCACGGATGCTCGTCAGGTCATCCCTGACGCTAAGCGCCCCGCGTACGACCACTTCAAACACCTTCTGTTGTTCGAAGAGGTTGCCGACGATGATGCCCTGCATCAGCGTGGCCGCGGCACGCCTGGCGTCGCCTGGCTTGATGCCGACCCTCTGTGCTGCCTCGAGGTTGACTTCCACCTCAACGATCGGAGTCATGGCCGCGGCTTTGACGGTCGGGTTCTGTACGCCGCTGATGTTCGCAAGTGCCTGCCGAACCTCTTCGGCCTTTTCGCGCAGGATGGGCATGTCCGTCCCGTAAACCCGGACCGCAAAGCCCGGCTCCATGCTGCTGCGCACATCGCCGACCTCCTGCTGTGAGTAGTTCGAGACATTGTGGGCGATACCCGGGTAGCCCTGGACAACGTCCCGGACTGCCTGCTCGGTTGCACTGAAGTCGGCATCGGCGGCAATGGACACCCAGAGTTCGGCTGAATTGTTCCCGACAACCTGGTCCGAGGAGATGGCGCGGCCGATGTGGCCGCCAACGCCGGATACACCAGGCAGGGCCCGCAGCTCATCTGAGGCTTTGGATGCGACCCGGCGTACCTCATCAGTAGACGTGCCGGCCGCGCTGTCCCACTGCACCAGCAGGGTCCTGTCCGGCAGGGTGGGAATGAGCGGCCGGTTGGCGATCAGTTGGGATCCGGCGGCGAGGCCGAGCACCCCGATGACGGCAACAGCGACCAGACTGAGGGCGCGGCGGGAACGGGCGCTGTCCAGCGCCCGGCCGAAGTAGGCGCCAGCACGTCCGGCGGTAGGAGACTCCGGGCGGGTTGCGGTGTCCCGGGGCAGGAGCATCTGGGCCAGCACCGGCGTCACCGACAGGCCAACGAGCAACCCGGCGGCGAGGGCAAGCGCCAACGACCAGAAGAGCGGCTGGAAGAACGAGCCGCCGACACCGGTGACAAACAGTGTCGGAATAAGGGCGACCAGCATGATGAGTGAGGCGTGGAAGAGCGGAGTGCGGATGCCGCGGGTCACGTTGGTGATGCGGGACCTCAAAGTTGCATCGGTTTCCGTGGCCACGGTGGTCAGGGGCCTGCGGCGCTGTGCCTGGACGTCCTCCACTACGTCGCCCACGATCACGGAAACGCCGAGCAGAATGCCGAGCATAATCGTGATGTTCAGCGTCGCGTCTTGCGCGTAGAGCACCACGGCCGCCGTCATGACCGTCGCCGTGAGGGCCACCAGAGCGATCACAGCGACCCGCCAGGAACGGAAGAGGAGCCAGAAAAGCGCCACCGCGATCAGGAGGCTAAGCAGCAGCGCGATACCGAGACCGTCCACGGTGTCCTGAACGGCAGTGGCGGGACGGAACACGCTGGTGTCGATCGTGATGCCGGTGAGGCCAGGTTCCATGTCCTTCAGGGCTGCCTCGACGTCGCGGGTCACGTCCACCGTGCTGGTGCCCGGGAACTTCTCAACAACCAGCATGAGGCCCGCATCCTGCCCGACGACGGCGTCGCCGATCAGGGGCTGATGGTCTTCCTTGACCTGGGCGATGTCACCGAGGAGCATCGGCTGGGTTGCGTCCTCCACACTTACCTTGGCCAAATCCGCGGGAGTGCGGATCGGAAGGACGTGCTGGATGCCCAAGCGCTGGCTGGGCGACTCTACGAAACCGCCGGTGCCCGGTGTCGAGGCCTCAAGGAAACTCAACGGCGAGACCCAGACGGCATTACCGGTGGTCTTGATGATTTGCTCCAGGGTGATTCCCCTGTCGCGCAACTGGGTGGGAGTGACCTCCACCTGCAGCTGTTGTTCACGCTGGCCCCAGATGGACACGTTCGCCACGCCAGGGATGCCGATCAGCCGCGGCTTGACCTTCCACCGCGCCAGGACGGACATCTCGATGCCCGAAAGCTGCTTCGAGTTCAACCGGACCATCAGCACACGGCTGGTGGAGGACATCGGTTGCATGATGAGCGGCGGAGACGACACGTTTGGCAGGGCGTGCGCCTGGGTCATCCGTTCCGCCACAAGCTGACGGGCACGAAGGAGGTCCGTGCCCGGCTCGAAAACGAGTTCAATCGAGGACATCCCCGGAACGGATTTCGATCGGATCTCGTCCAGCCAGGCCACCCCATTGAGGAGGTCGGCTTCCATCGGGGCGGTAATGAGCTGTTCAACTTCGACAGCGGAAAGGCCCAGGGCCTCTGTCTGAATTTCGACTTGCGCGGGGGCGAATTCGGGCATTGTGTCCACTGCCATGCGTGGAACGTTAATAACGCCGAAGGTGATGAGTCCGGCAGCGAGAGCGAGCACCAGGATCCGGAACTGCAGACTAAACCGGGTTATCCAGCCAAACATGGCTAATCCGATTCCAGGTTGCTGCCCGTGACGCCGGAGCGCTCGGTCAGCTTCCAGCTTTGTGGAGTGACAGCACTGCACAAACAAAACATGTCGGGCTCCTCAGTCCGAGACCTGTTTGTGGAATCCCCCAGGGGTCTTGAGTGCATAGTGGCCCTCCCGACACGGTTTGGCAAGGTGGCAGAATTCGCCCGGAAACGCGGAACCTGAAAGTTTATTTCCAGTAGACGACAAACTTTAAACGGGGGAGATCCGGATACTCGGGATCACAGCAAAACTACTCGGAAGGGCGGAAAAATTACTCAGACAGAAGCTTAGAATTTACTCGGACAGACCGGGAGAAATTCCGCAAGTTGATGTCTCACGTACTTCATTTTGATGGCGCTGAGGACCCGGCGACGTCACCCTTGCCGGAGTAAGTACCGGATTTCCTTCCGAGTGGTGCGTTTATAACAATTTGGTCTACGATGCGGTGTCCGGGGGCCGCGCCGCACCTCTGGCCCGCAGGTCCGGTTTCCGCCAGGCTCCGAGCTGCGCAGTTTCCCCGGGATGCAGCCCGAGGCGCTAAAGTAGAGGTATGCGTGCGAACCTCCTGCTTAGCTAGCCGCCCGGTATCCCGACGAGAACTCGGATAGCCGAGCGGCAGCCCCTCCGTGTCGAGGGGCTTTTGTGTGTCTGGACCCTTTTGCGCAGACGGCTGACAGGGGAGCAGGCGTGGCAGGACAGTAGCCGCCGCCTGAGTGATTTGCGGTACAAGACTTGACGGAACATAAGGCTTGACAGAACAGAAGAGGCCAGCATTGAGCGTTCAGCCGGAGACAGAGACCGGAACACCAGCAGTCGCAGCGGAGACCCCTGAAGAGGGTGCCTACAGCTTCGCGGCCATTGAAGCCAAGTGGCCGCAGGTCTGGGAAGACCTCAAGGTCTTCACCCCCGTCGATGACGGGTCGAAGGAACGGCGGTACGTGCTGGACATGTTCCCGTACCCCTCCGGAGATCTCCACATGGGCCACGCCGAGGCGTTCGCCATGGGAGACGTCGTCGCGCGTTACCTGCGCCAGCAGGGCTACGACGTGCTGCACCCGATCGGCTGGGATTCTTTCGGGCTGCCCGCCGAGAACGCGGCCATCAAACGCAATGCCCACCCCAGCGAGTGGACGTATGCCAACATCGACACCCAGGCGGCGTCGTTCAAACGCTACGCCATTTCCGCCGACTGGTCCCGCCGGATCCACACCTCCGACCCGGAGTACTACCGCTGGACGCAGTGGCTCTTCAAGCGCTTCCACGACCGCGGCCTGGCCTACCGCAAGAATTCCCCGGTCAACTGGTGCCCCACGGACCAGACCGTGCTGGCCAACGAACAGGTGGTCAACGGTGCCTGTGAGCGCTGCGGCACCCCGGTCACCAAGAAATCACTGAACCAGTGGTACTTCAAGATCACCGACTACGCCGACCGGCTGCTCGATGACATGGACGAACTGCGCGGCCACTGGCCCGAACGGGTTCTGGCCATGCAGAAGAACTGGATCGGACGGTCCGAGGGCGCGCACGTCACCTTCGTGATCGAGGCCGACGGCGGCAAGCCCGCCATGGACGTGGCGGTGTTCACCACCCGCCCCGACACCCTGTACGGCGCGACGTTCTTCGTCGTTGCCGCGGACGCGCCGATCGCCGTCGAACTGGTCACCGAGGAACACGCCGCCGCCCTGGACGCGTACCGTGAGCAGGTCAAGGCGCTCTCGGAAATCGAACGCCAGTCCACTGAGCGGGAAAAGACCGGTGTCTTCACCGGCCGGTACGCCATCAACCCGCTCAACGGCGAGAAGCTGCCCGTCTGGGCGGCCGACTACGTGCTGGCGGACTATGGTACCGGCGCCATCATGGCCGTCCCGGCCCACGACCAGCGCGACCTCGACTTCGCCCGGACCTTCGACCTGCCCGTGCGGGCGGTGTTGGACACCGGCGAGGAGGACCCCGCCGTGAGCGGCACGGCGACCTCCGGCGAGGGAACCCTGATCAACTCCGGTGCCCTGGACGGCCTGCCCAAGGCAGAGGCGATTCCGGCCGCCATCGGGATCCTGGAGCAGCAGGGCACGGGCGAGAAATTCGTGAACTTCCGCCTGCGCGACTGGCTGCTCAGCCGGCAGCGTTTCTGGGGCACCCCGATCCCGATCATCCACTGCCCGGCCTGCGGGGAGGTCCCGGTCCCGGACGAACAGCTGCCTGTCACCCTGCCGGCCGACCTGCGCGGCGAGGACCTGTCCCCGAAGGGAACGTCACCGCTGGCCGCCGTCGAAAGCTGGGTCAACGTGGAGTGCCCCAGCTGCCACAGTCCGGCCAAGCGCGACACGGACACCATGGACACCTTCGTGGACTCGTCCTGGTATTTCCTGCGCTTCGTCTCGCCGCAGTACACAGAGGGCCCGTTCGATCCGGAGAAAATCAACGACTGGATGCCGGTCGGGCAGTACGTGGGCGGCGTGGAGCACGCCATCCTGCACCTTCTCTACGCGCGGTTCTTCACCAAGGTCATCCACGACCTGGGCATGATCGACGCAGACGAGCCGTTCAGCGCGCTGCTGAACCAGGGCCAGGTACTCAACGGCGGCAAGGCCATGAGCAAGTCCCTGGGCAACGGCGTTGACCTGAGTGAACAGCTGGACAAGTACGGCGTCGACGCCGTCCGGCTCACCATGATCTTCGCCTCCCCGCCGGAGGACGACGTCGACTGGGCCGACGTCTCGCCGTCGGGCTCCGCGAAGTTCCTGGCCCGCGCCTGGCGCCTGGGCCGGGACGTCACCAGCGCCCCCGGCGCCGACTTTGCTGCGGGGGACCGTGCCCTGCGTGCCGTCACACACCGCACGATCGCAGACGCGGAAGCCCTGCTGGACCACAACAAGTTCAACGTGGTCGTGGCGAAGCTGATGGAACTGGTCAACGCGACGCGTAAGACTATTGACGCAGCCGGCGGAGCGGGCGGCGCCGATCCGGCGGTCCGTGAAGCCGTGGAGACCGTGGCGGTTATCCTGAGCCTCTTCGCTCCGTACACGGCCGAGGACCTCTGGAACGTGCTGGGACATCCCGCCTCAGTGGCCAACGCCGGCTGGCCGGCGCATGACGCGGCCCTCCTGGTCCAGGACACGGTGACCGCCGTCGTCCAGGTCCAGGGCAAGGTCCGGGACCGGCTGGAAGTCTCGCCGGAGATCAGCGAGGACGAACTGCGGGAACTGGCCCTGGCGTCGGAAAACGTCCAGCGAGCCCTCGACGGCCGTGGGATCCGCACGGTGATCGTCCGGGCACCTAAGCTGGTCAATATCGTCCCGGCCTAACCGGGAGCCGGCCGCCGGTTCCCCCCGGCGGCTGGCCGATACCGCAAGTCCGTCAGCGTGCAGACAGCAGGAGGTCCTTCGTGCCCCACCGCGACCCCGCAGGATGGCTGAAGGAGCGCCTCAGCGGGCTCCGGCAGACCAAACCGTCCGCGGAAGGCCCGGCAGTCGGCCCCGCCGCCGTCGTGCGGACTGCCGTCGTCACGGACTCGGCCGCGGCGCTGCCGGCCGACTGGGTCCATGCCGTCTCCGCCGACGGGCGGCTGACGGTCGTCCCGATGCCGGTGATGGTGGGGGCGGAAATCTACGGCGAGGGCGAGGACGACATCGCCGAGACGATCGCCCTGGCCCTTGCCAGCGGCAGGCCCGTCAAGACCTCGCGCCCTTCACCCGGACAGTTTGAACAGGCGTACCTTGCGGCCCAGCGCAACGGCTTTGAGTCCGTCGTCTCGCTCCATATTTCCGGGGAACTGTCCGGAACGGTGGACTCCGCCCGGCTCGCCGCCGCCCGCGTGGACATCCCGGTGGAGGTCTTGGACTCGCGCACCGTCGGCATGGCGCAGGGGATGGGTGTCCAGGGCGCCGTCGCCGCGGCGGCGGACGGTGCGGCCGCGGCCGACGTGCGCGCGTTCGCCGAGCATGGACTCGCCAGCACCAAGGTGTACTTCTACGTCCCGAGCCTGGAACAGCTGCGCCGTGGGGGGCGGATCGGCGCCGCGGCATCGCTCTGGGGGACCATGTTCTCGATCAAGCCCATCCTCGCGGTGGAGGACGGCAAAGTCGTTCCGCTGGAGAAGGTGCGGTCGGCAACGAAGGCCATCGCCCGGCTTCAGGAGATCGTTGTGGCCGACGCCGCCGGCCGGCCCCCGGGGCAGGCCCGGTTCGCCGTCCACCATTTCGGCAACCCGGCCGAGGCGGAACAGCTCGCGGCGCAGCTGGCCGAAGCGGTCCCCGGCTGTGCGCCTGTCCAGATCAGTGCCCTTCCGGCCGTGCTGGCGGCCCATGCCGGACTTGGTGTTCTGGCAGTTATCGTGGGGGAGAGCAGCACCCCGGCAGCCACGGACATCCCCGGCCCGCCATAGTCCGGCGCGCCATAGCTGTATCCCGCTGTTTCGCGCTATCCACTCAAGACCCGTTGGCCCTGCCCGGTGGTCTCCTGCTATCCACTCAAGACCCGTTGGCCTTGCCCGGCGGTCTCCCGCTATCCACATAGGACCCACAGCCCCTGAACCGAGTGCCCGGAGCTTCGTAGGATGGGCGCATGCCGCGCCACAATCCTGGAGACCCGCCCGGTGCCGAACCGGGTAGCGCCGACCGCAGGCTGGCGGCCGCAGTTCGTCCGGGCACTGTTCGTCCTGACGCCGGAACGGGCCTGCTCGACGGGCCGCCCTTCGTGTCAAGTCCCGGGAGGCAGCATGACCCCGCTCCGGACCCGTCGCCGGTCCGCAACCCCCGGATCAGGTGGCGCACCGGGCGCCGTGCGGCGGCGTTGCTGTGCCTGCTGGCCACAGTGTTCCTCTGCTGGTTCTGGTGGCAGGCGGCGAACGTCACAGCAGAGGTCAGTCCGCTCAGTTCCATCAACCCAACGGAAGCCAGCAGAGCAGAGGATCCGGAACCTGAAAGAGGACCGTCAGCCGTCCCGGAGAATTCCCCCGGCAATGGCAATGGCAATGGCAATGGCAATGGCAACGGCAACGGCAACGGCAACGGCAACAGCGGCGGCAACGGCAACAGCGGCGGCAACGGCAACGGCAACAGCGGAGGCGGAGGCGGCGGAGGTGGAGGGCAAAGCGGAGGCGGAGCGGACAGCCACGACAGCATCATCGTGCATGTGGCCGGAGCGGTTGTCCGGGCCGGCATCGTGGAGCTGCGGCGGGGAAGCCGCCTGCACGAGGCCATCGCGGCGGCCGGAGGCGGTGCCCCTGGCGCAGACCCGGACCAGCTCAATCTCGCGGCCGTCCTCGAGGACGGGCAGCAGGTCGTGGTGCCGCGGCAGGGTGAAACCGTGCCGGCCGCGTCCGCCCCGGTGGGTGGCGCGGGCGCCCGGGGAAGCCCGGGGAGCGGCTCCCCTCCCGCAGGGGGAAAGATAAACCTGAACACGGCCGGCGCCGAGGAACTGGCCGCCCTCCCTCGGGTGGGCCCAGTGCTGGCCCAACGGATCGTGGACTGGCGCAAGCAGCACGGTGACTTCCGGCGGGTTGAGGAACTCGATGCGGTGGACGGGTTCGGGCCAAAGCTGCTCGAAGGCCTGCTGCCCCTGGTCCGGGTGTGAGGGCGTGCCGGACCTGGAATTTACGAGTCGTTGGCAGCAGTATGTTGATGCCGCGGTGGGCCGGACACCCGGGAACCCCCGGGCGTCAGAGCCCGCCCATACCGGGGAGTGGAACACCCATGCGCCGAGGCCGGCGCCCGCGCTGGCACGGTACGGGAACACCCACGTCGCGGCGGCACGTCTGCAGGCCCGCCCGCAGCGGCGCGGCGGCCCGGCGGCCCGCGGCTGGCTGACATCATTCGCAGTCCGCGGCCGCGCCGGTCCGGCCAGGGCGGACACCCTCCGCAGGACCGATGTGCGTCTGGTCCCCCCGGCGGTTCTGGTGTGGGCAACTGCCGCTGCGGTTCACCACCTGCACCCTGCAGCGCTGGCCGCCCTCTGCCTGAGCCTCGTGGCCGGTTCGGGACTGCTGCTGCTCAGGGCAGTGTCCACCGCCGGGGCGCGACCGCCCGGGGCGCCGGCGCACGGGAGCTTCCACGCGACGATGGCCGGCGCCCTGCTGCTCGCCGCGGCGGCGGGCGGGCACGGCGCGGCCGACTCCGCCCGCCGGCACGAAGGGGCCGTGGCCGCCGCAGCCGCCTCGAACACCGCCGTCGCCGTCGAAATCGAGATTGCGGGGTCGCCGCGGCGACTCAGGACGCCTGGGCGATCCGGGCTCGCGGACCGGTGGGCGGTCCCAGCCACCCTGATCAACATGACTTTCGACTCGCACCGGGTCCAGGCGCCGGCCAGGCTGCTGGTCCTGGGCGGGGGCGACTGGGAACGTTCAGCTCCGGGTCAGCGGATCCGCACGACCGGCAAACTCAAGCCGCCCGGGCCGGGGCAGCCGGAAGCGGCGGTTCTCTCGGTCAGCTCGGCCCCGCTGACGCTCGGGGCGGCCTCGAACTGGCAGCAGGGCCCGGCCGAACTCCGAGGTCGCTTCACAACGGCCGCCGGGCGCTTCGACGGTGACGCCCAGGGACTCCTGCCGGGCATGGTCACCGGTGACACCAGCCGCCTTGACCCGGAGCTGGACGCGGCCATGAAGTCCGTCGGGATGACCCACCTGACGGCCGTCAGCGGCGCCAACTGCAGCCTCATCCTGGGCGCCCTCCTGCTGGCCGCCCGAAGCCTGCGGTTCAACCGGGCGTTCGCGGCGGTCCTCTGCCTCGCGGGGCTGGGCCTGTTTGTCCTGATGGTAGGCCCGGAGTCCAGTGTCCTGCGCGCAGCCGTGATGGGCGCAATCGGCCTCGTGGCCCTTGCCGGCGGCCGGCCCGGCCGGGGCTTGAGCTTCTTGTGCCTCGCCGTGATCGGACTTGTACTGGTAGAGCCGGGGCTCTCGACCAGCTTCGGATTCCTGCTCTCCGTACTTGCGACCCTCGGCATCGTGGTGACAGCCCGGCCGATCATGGCCTGGTTCCCGGCTCCGGTGCCGCGCTGGCTCGCCGCAGGATTCGCAGTTCCGCTGTCCGCTCAGGCCTTCTGCGGGCCGGCGATTGTCTTCCTGCAGCCGCAGTTCTCCACCTATGCCCTGCCCGCCAACATGGCCGCCGCCGTCCTTGTCGCACCAGTCACGCTGCTGGGGACAGCGGCCGTGCCCTTGGTGCCGCTGGCCCCGGCCCTCGCCGCCGCGCCGCTGGGCATCGCTGCGGCTTTCGCCACCGGGGTCGGCGTGATCGCACGCTGCTTCGCCGGGCTACCGGGCGCGGTCCTCCCGTGGACGGAAGGAGTGTTCGGGGCCGCGACGATGACGCTTTTCTCGGCCTGCACCATCGCCGCCTGGTGGCTGCTATTCCACCCCGCCCGCACCGCTGCGCTGGCCCGGGATGCGCATGAACGGATAGTGGCACTGCTCAACCGAATCCCGCCCCGCGGCGACGGCCTGCGGGCATCGCGGGGAGGGGCCCGGCCCGGCTTGGTGCACCGCCTGGGCCGTGGCAGGCTTAGAGTCTGTAAACAATATTCCGGGAGGAAACCTCAGTGGCTGCTGCCCAGACCCCACGCGCACGGTCCGCCGCGTCGAACACCGCCACCTGGCGCGACGTGACCCCGGCCGCCGTCGTGCTGGTCGGCGGACCGGAAGACTATCTGGGGTCCCGGGCCATGGACCGCATCCGGGCGCAGGTCCGCGCCGCTGCCCCTGATGTCGAAGTCACGCGGCTCAATGCCGGCAACTACGAGCCAGGCTCCCTCGCCATGAACGTCAGCCCGTCCCTTTTCGGCGAGCAGAAGCTCATCGAGGTGGAGGGCCTGGAGGGCATGAACGACGCCTTCCTGGCCGACGGGCTCAAATACCTCACCCGCCCCGAGCCCGACGCCGTGCTGGTCCTCCGACATAGCGGTGGCGTGCGCGGCAAGAAGCTCCTGGACGCTGTCAAGGCCGGCGGATGGCCGGTGGTGGACTGCCAGCCCCTGAAAAAGGACGCCGACAAGGTCGCGTTCGTGACGTCCGAGTTCAAGGCGGCGTCCCGCCGCGTTGATCCCGACGCGGTGCATGCCTTGGTCAACGCCGTCGGCGCGCATCTGGCTGAACTCGCCGCCGCCTGCAGCCAATTGATCGCCGATGCCGCCACCGGGGTGGATACCGCCATGGTGGACCGGTATTACGGGGGCAGGGTGGAAGCTACGGCGTTCAAGGTCGCCGACGCCGCGATGGCCGGCAACGCCCCGCTGGCACTGTCCACCCTCCGCCACGCCCTGGACACCGGGGCTGACCCGGTGCCCCTGGTGGCCGCGCTTGCCTCGAAGCTGCGCACCCTCGCCAAGGTTGCCGGCGCCCAGGGCTCCTCGTCGCAGATTGCCAAGCAGTTGGGCATGCAGCCCTGGCTTGTCGAGCAGGCGCAGCGCGAGGTGCGGCGCTGGACTCCGGAGGGGCTCGTCCGGTCCATCCAGGTGACCGCCGAGGCTGATGCACAGGTCAAGGGCCTGTCCCGGGACCCGGTCTACGCCGTCGAACACGCTGTGACGGTGATTGCGACGTCCGTGCGCCGCTGACACCGGGCTTCGGGTGCGCTGGCCGGCCGTGCGGGCGCCGCCCGGGCCATGGTGCGGGCTGGCCCATGGTCCGGCGGCCGACGTGCGGTTAACTGGAAGTGGCCGGCACCCGAGGGTGCCGGCCACAATCATCAGTTCAAGTGAACTGGAAACCTTTAGAGGGCGTTGACCTTCTTGGAGATGGCCGACTTGCGGTTTGCAGCGTTGTTCTTGTGGAGAACGCCCTTGCTGACAGCCTTGTCCAGCTTGCGGCTGGCGGAAAGCAGCGCGGTAGCCGCAGCATCCTTGTCGGTGGACTCAACGGCGGTGTTGACGGCGCGGATGGCCGTCTTCAGCTCGGACTTGACTGCGTTGTTACGCAGGCGGGCCTTCTCGTTGGTGAGGATGCGCTTCTTCTGGGACTTGATATTAGCCACGTGTGAACTCTCTTTTTCAATGCGGAAAATGGTCTAGAGGGCTTTCAGATTGGCCATTGACTGAGCGGCGTGGGGATACCTATGGCGACCAACCATCTGTGGCCGTCGACCTGCACGGACACACAGCTGTCAATAGTAGCAGAAAGGCCGGCGGTGTGGCGATTTAGAGGCGTTCAGCGCCAGCCGTGGCGGCTCTGCAGGACGCCGGCGATGCGGCCGAAGCTTCCTGCATCGAGGATGGCGCCCTCGCGCCGCACATCCTGCGGGTTGATCTGCAGGATGCGGTCCAGTTTCGCCTCACTGGGGCGCGACTGCCGGTCCCAGGGGCCGGTGCCGATGTCAATATAGTCGTCCGCGCGTCGCGGGTCGCCGTCGTGGTCCTTGCTGGTGAGCATCAGCCCGAGCAGATAGCGGCCGCTCGTGCCCACCAGCAGCACCGGACGGTCTTTGCCCCGCGAGTGGTCCTCTTCATACGGCACCCATGTCCAGACGACTTCGCCCGGTTCGGGCCGGCCGTTGGGGGAGGGCGCGTAGCTGACCTTCGACGTTCCGCGGAAATCGCCGGGATAGGCGTTGGCCAGTCCGACGGCGGCGCCTCCGCCGGTCCCCGGGCGTCCGCCGGTCTTTGGGCCGGTCTTCGTACCGGTCCGTCCCGGCTGGGCGTTGGGTCCGGACTTTGCCCTTGTTCCGGGCTTGGCCTTGGTGCCGGCCGGTCGGGCCGAACCGGAGCTGCTTGGCGCTGAGCCCGGGCGTCCCTCCAGGAAGCGCATGGTGCTGCGGATTGCATTGCCGATCGAGCGTAAGTTCCAAGCCATGGGGAAACACTACCGGCAGCGTAACCAGTCCGGCGGCAGCCAGGCGGTCGGCCGAAGGCTGGGATGCACTCCCATGGGCCCGAACGTGGGAGACTATAGGTTCAGAGATGCGGCACGTCGCGGGCTGGGAAACCAGCCCCCTTGCCGGTCTGTGCAAAAGCCAACAGTATTGCCAACAGTAAGGACCCTGCGTGTCTCCCATGGCCCGCACCGCCCCGGTGCCCGCGGCAACAGAGCCGGACATCATCCGGAACTTCTGCATCATTGCGCACATTGACCACGGCAAGTCCACACTGGCCGACCGGATGCTCCAGTACACCGGCGTGGTCCAGTCCCGCGACATGAAGGCCCAGTACCTGGACCGCATGGACATTGAGCGCGAGCGCGGCATCACCATCAAGTCCCAGGCTGTCCGTATGCCGTGGGAGCTCGACGGTGTCAGCTACGCGCTGAACATGATCGACACCCCCGGGCACGTTGACTTCACCTACGAGGTTTCCCGCTCGCTCGCGGCCTGCGAAGGCGCCGTGCTGCTGGTCGACGCGGCCCAGGGCATCGAGGCCCAGACCCTCGCCAACCTTTACCTGGCGATGGAAAACAACCTCACCATCATCCCGGTCCTGAACAAGATCGACCTCCCGGCAGCCCAGCCCGAGAAGTACGCAGCGGAGCTGGCCAACCTGATCGGCGGCGACCCCGACGAGGTGCTCCGCGTCTCCGGCAAGACCGGAATGGGCGTCGAGGTCCTGCTCGACAAGATCGTCCGCGACCTTCCGGCCCCCAAGGGTGACCCCAACGCCCCGGCCCGCGCCATGATCTTCGACTCGGTCTACGACACCTACCGCGGCGTCGTCACCTACGTCCGCGTGGTTGACGGCATGCTGCACCCCCGCGAACGCATCCAGATGATGTCCACCCGCGCCACCCACGAGCTCCTCGAGATCGGCGTCAGCTCCCCGGAGCCGACCCCCTCCAAGGGCCTCGGCGTCGGTGAAGTGGGCTACCTCATCACCGGCGTGAAGGACGTCCGCCTGTCCAAGGTCGGGGACACCGTCACCAACCTCGCCAAGCCGGCGTCCGAATCCCTCCCCGGCTATGCCGATGCCAAGCCGATGGTCTTCTCGGGCCTGTATCCGCTGGACGGCACGGACTACCCGGTGCTCCGCGATGCGCTCGAGAAACTGATGCTCAACGACGCTGCCCTGGTGTACGAACCGGAGACGTCCGCCGCACTGGGCTTCGGCTTCCGCGTGGGATTCCTGGGCCTGCTGCACCTGGAAATCACCCGTGAGCGGCTCGAACGCGAATACAACCTGGACCTCATCTCCACCGCCCCCAACGTGGAATACGAGGTCACCCTGGAGGACAAGAAGGTCGTCCACGTGACGAACCCCAGCGAATACCCCACCGGCAAGATCGCGGAGGTCCGCGAACCGATGGTCGCCGCCACCATCCTCGCCCCGAACGAGTTTGTCGGCGCCATCATGGAGCTGTGCCAGAGCCGGCGCGGCGTCATGGGCGGCATGGACTACCTCTCCGAGGACCGGGTGGAAATCCGCTACCGCCTGCCGCTGGCCGAGATCGTCTTCGACTTCTTCGACATCCTCAAGTCCAAGACCCGCGGCTACGGCTCGCTGGACTGGAAGGCCGACGGCGACCAGGTCGCCGACCTGGTCAAGGTCGACATCATGCTCCAGGGCGAACAGGTGGATGCCTTCTCCGCCATCACACACCGTGACAAGGCCTACGCCTACGGCGTCATGATGACCGGCAAGCTGCGCGAACTCATTCCGCGGCAGCAGTTCGAGGTGCCCATCCAGGCTGCCATCGGTTCCCGGATCATCGCCCGGGAAAGCATCCGAGCCATCCGCAAGGATGTGCTCGCGAAGTGCTACGGCGGTGACATCACCCGAAAGCGGAAACTGCTGGAAAAGCAGAAGGAAGGCAAGAAGCGCATGAAGATGGTCGGCCGCGTCGAGGTCCCGCAGGAAGCCTTCATCGCCGCCCTCACCACGGACGAATCCAAGGACAAGGCCAAGAAGTAGCGGTGCCACTTATGACTGTCCCCATTCAGGCAGGCCCGGACCGTGCCTAGCGCCCTCCCGCTGGGCGACCCGGCGCCGCCGGACGGGTTGCTGCCGGCCCAGGCGCTGGAAGGCGCCCCGGGCCGGGCCTTCGGGCTGTATGTCCACATCCCGTTCTGTGCCGTGCGCTGCGGCTACTGCGACTTCAACACCTACACCGCCACGGAGCTCGGCGGCGGGGCCTCCCAGGACGCCTACGCCGGTACCGCCATCGCGGAGGTCGACTTCGCGGCGGCGGTCCTGCAGCGCAGCGGAGTGCCGGCGCGCCCGCTCAGCACGGTCTTTTTCGGCGGCGGAACACCCACGCTGCTTCCCGCCGCGGACCTGGCCCGGATCCTCACCGCCGCCATCGCGGCCTGGGGCCTTGAGCCCGGCGCCGAGGTCACCACCGAGGCGAACCCGGACTCCGTCACCCCCGAGTCCCTGCAGTTGCTGGCCGACGCCGGCTTCACCAGGGTCTCCTTCGGCATGCAGTCCGCGGTGCCGCACGTCCTGAAGGTGCTGGACCGCACCCACACCCCGAGCCGGGTGCCCCAGGCGGTCCAATGGGCCCGGGAGGCCGGCCTCGCCGTCAGCCTTGACCTGATTTACGGAACGCCGGGGGAGTCGCTGGCGGACTGGCGCCACTCGCTGGAGACGGCACTGTCGTACGGGCCTGACCACATCAGCGCCTACGCACTGATCGTCGAGGAGGGCACCAAACTCGCCGCGCAGATCCGCCGCGGTGAAGTGCCGGGAATCGACGACGACGACCACGCGGCCAAGTATGAGCTCGCCGACGAACTTATGTCGGCCGGCGGGCTCTCCTGGTACGAGGTCAGCAACTGGTCCCGGACCCCGGAGCAGGCCTGCCGCCACAACCTCGCCTACTGGCGAGGGGACGACTGGTGGGGGATCGGCCCGGGCGCGCACTCACACGTTGGCGGCGTGCGCTGGTGGAACGTCAAGCATCCCACCGCCTATGCCAACCGTCTCGGGTCCGGGCTCTCGCCGGCCGCCGGCCGGGAAACCCTCGACTCGGAGACCCGCAACGTGGAGCGCGTCATGCTCGCGGCGCGGCTGAACTCAGGGCTGGAGATCGCCAGCCTCGGCGGGCTCGGTGATACCGGGCGGCACGCCGTCGCCGGGCTCATCGCCGACGGCCTCGTGGATCCCGTGGCGGCCTTCCGCGGCAACCTCGTCCTGACGCTCAAGGGCCGGCTGCTCGCCGACGCCGTGGTCCGCAGGATCCTGCCGGACTGACGCAGGTCCTGCCGGCCCAACGCCGGTTTTGAACTGACGCAGGTCCTGCGAGAGAGGCCCTGGCCCGGCGGGAGGGCGCAGGTCACGCCGGACTTCGCCGGCAGGGGCTGCGGGCCTACTTGATCCAGCGGAGGTTGAACTCGTAGCGGTGCGGCTGGCCGCGGTTGACGTGGATGCCGGCCGCGACCGAGAAGCACGTCACGGCAATCCAGATGACCGTGGCCAGGACCGCGAAGATGTTGCCCACCACCGGGACGAAGACCAGCAGGTTGCACAGCACGGCAGCAATCGTGGGGGGCAGCGTGAAGTTAAGGGCTTCCTTGGACTCCTGCGCCGTGAACGGGCCGCGGTCCTTGAAAATCAGGTAGATCAGCAGCGAGGGAACGCAGCCCAGGATGCCGCCGAAGTGCGCCAGCGTGGCCCACTGCCGGTCCTCGTTTGCCGTCAGCGGCAGCGCATTTGCGGGAACGCCGTGGTACGGGGGCTGGCCATGGCCGGCCTGGTTGCCAGTGTGTTCGCGTGCGTCATCTGCCACGGTGTCGTCCTTCGGATTGCGGGTGGTGCGTTGCTGCCTGGAGGTGCCAGGGCTGCGCCGGGAGCGCAGCCGCCTTACAAGAATACTTGCTCGGGCGCGGAATCACCGATCGGCCCGCTGGCTGGGGTGCGCGGGGGGCGCCTCAGGGAACGGTGAGGAAGTCGATGACCTCCTCCACCCGGCCCAGCAGGGAGGGTTCCAGATCGGCGTAGCTCCGGACCGCGCCAAGGAGCTTTTGCCAGCCCAGGCCGATGTCCTCCTTGGTGCTGTGCGGCCAGCCGAAGGCCATCAGGATACCGGTCTTCCAGTCCACGCCGCGGGGGATCACAGGCCACTTCTCGATTCCCAGCACGGCGGGCCGGATCGCCTGCCAGACGTCGACGTAGGGGTGGCCAACGATCAGGACGTTGCCGGCCGCTCCGGGGGATGCCATCACCGCCGCGGCGATCCGGGATTCCTTGGAATCGGGCACCAGATGGTCCACCAGGACACCGAGCCGGCGTCCGGGCCCGGGCCCGAAGGCTGCCACGGCACCGGCGAGGTCATCGATGCCGTGCAGCGGCTCGACCACGATGCCCTCCACCCGGAGATCGTCTCCCCAGACCCGTTCGACGAGTTCGGCGTCGTGCTTGCCTTCCACCCAGATCCGGCTCGCTTTGGCCACCTGGGCGCGGTGGCCAGCCACCCGGACGGAGCCGGAGGCGGTTCTGGTGCCGCCGGCGGGTTCCGCGGCGGCCCGGGGCGCCGGCGGCATCAGCCGGATCGGCTGGCCCTCCAGCAGGAAACCGAAGCCGAGCCGGAACGACCGGGACTTGCCGCGGCGGTCTTCGAGGGCCACCACGACCATGCCGCCGGATTTCTCCACCCGCGTGACGGCACCCACCCAGCCGGACTGCACATCCTCGAGCACCATTCCGCGCTCCACCGGCACTTCAGGCAGTTCGGTCCTGGCCGGGCTGGACAGGTCCTGGGGGCCCCAGTTCTGGTACGACATCGGTTACACCCTGCTCTACGGTCGGTTTGCTGCGGCGGGCTGTGCCCGAAAACACCCGCCCCAGGAGGAACGCCCGGAGCGAATTCAATGCTAACAATGCGGCGACTCATATTAGACTGGTTAGCACTTAGGCGTGGCGAGTGCTAACCACCATGTCTTTGTGCCGGAACCATTGTCCGGCGCGGCCGGCGAGCGGCGGCACCGGATGCAGGACAGTCGAAGGGAGGTGGAGCGTGAGCGAACCACGCAAGCTCGAAGTGCTGCGCGCCATCGTGGAGGACTACGTCCATTCGCGTGAACCCGTCGGCTCGAAAGCCCTCGTCGAACGGCACCACCTCGGGGTGTCCAGCGCCACGATCCGCAATGACATGGCGGCCCTGGAAGATGAGGGCCTGATTACGGCACCGCACACGAGCGCCGGGCGCATCCCCACGGACAAGGGCTACCGGCTCTTCGTGGACCAGATTTCGGCGGTCAAGCCGCTCTCACCGGCCGAGCGCCGCGCCATCCAGGCACTCCTGGAGGGCTCCGACGACCTCGACGACGTCCTCGACCGGACCGTGCGGCTGCTCTCGCAGCTGACCAACCAGGTCGCCGTCGTGCAGTACCCCCACCTCAGCCGCGCCAAGGTGCGGCACATCGAATTCGTCCTGCTGGCTCCCCGCAAGGTGCTCGCAGTGCTGATCGCAGACACCGGCAAGGTGGAACAGCGGGTTATCGATGCGGGGCAGGAGCTTTCCGACGAGGTCCTGTCCGAGCTGCGCACCCGGTTCCTCGGCAGCCTCTCGGGCACGCCGCTGAACCTGCTGCCGCAGACACTGCAGTCCGTCATTGCCGGCTGCCCTCCCGCCCGTCGCGGCCCCGCGCAGGCGCTGGCGCGTGGCCTGGAGGCTCTGGCCACCAGCAGCCGCGAGGAGCGGATGGTCATGGCCGGAACCGCCAACCTGGCCCGCTCCAACGTCGACTTCCCGCTCAGCATCGGCCCGGTGCTGGAAGCCCTCGAGGAGCAGGTGGTCATGCTCCGCCTGCTGAGCGACATGGCCGAGGACCCGCGGGGGGTGACGGTCAGCATCGGCCGGGAAAACCCGTATGACGGACTCGCCGAGGCCTCCGTGGTGGCAACCGGCTACGGCCCGGACGCGACGGCGAAAGTCGGCGTGCTGGGCCCCACCCGGATGGACTATCCGACCACCATGGCCGCCGTCCGGGCCGTGGCCCGCTACCTTTCTCGGATTCTCGGCCCCTGACGAACCGCGCAGACCCGGCTGGCCTGACGGCCCGACGGGCCGGCACCAGACTTCTTGCCCCTAACAGGCAGTGCCCCACCGGCAGTATAAAAAGGAAGAGATACACATTTTGAGCAGCCATTACGACGTTTTGGGAGTCTCCCGTGAAGCTACCGGAGAAGAGATCAAGAAGGCCTACCGCAAACTCGCGCGGACCCTCCACCCGGACGTGAACCCGGGGGACGACGCCTCGGACCGCTTCAAGGCCGTCACCCACGCCTATGAGGTGCTGTCTGACCCGCAGAAACGCCGGATCTACGACACCACCGGCAACGAGAACGGCACCGACAACGGCTTCGGCGGCGGCAGCTACGCCGGCCAGGGCTTCGCGTTCCAGGACATTTTCGAGACCTTCTTCGGCGCCGGCGGCCAGGCCGGGCCGGCCTCCCGGGTCCGTCGCGGCCAGGACGCGCTGATCAGCGTCCGGATCGACCTCCGCGACGCCGTGTTCGGCGTCAACAAGAAAATCGAAGTGGACACGGCCGTCACCTGCCCCACCTGCGATGGCTCGTGCTGTCGTGCAGGCAGCCACCCCGTGCGCTGCGACATCTGCGGCGGCAGCGGCCAGGTCCAGCGCGCCGTGCGTTCTATCCTCGGCCAGGTCATGACCACGGCCCCCTGCGGCTCCTGCGAGGGCTTCGGCACCGTGATCAAGGACCCCTGCAACGAATGTGCCGGCCAGGGACGGATCCGCAGCCGGCGTTCCCTGACGGTCAAGGTTCCCGCCGGTGTGGCCACCGGCACCCGCATCCAGCTCTCCGGGCAGGGCGAGGCCGGACCTGCCGGCGGCCCCGCGGGCGACCTGTACGTTGAGATCCGGGTCAACAACGACGCCACGTACGTTCGCGACGGCGACGACCTGCACGCGAGCCTCAACATCCCCATGACGGCCGCCGCGCTGGGCACCGAGCTGACCCTCGAGACCTTCGACGGCCGGCAGGAGATCGACGTCAAGGCCGGCACCCAGTCCGGCGAGGTCATTACGCTCCGCGGGCTCGGCGTTACCCACCTGCGCGGCTACGGCCGTGGCGACCTCAAGGTCCACCTCCAGGTGGACACCCCCGCCAAGCTCGACGCCGCCCAGGAGGATCTGCTCCGCCAGCTCGCCAAGCTGCGCGGGGAACAGTTCAGCGAAGGAAAGCTCGCCGTGAGCGGCGGGGTCTTCTCTAAGATTCGGGACCGGTTCGGTAACCTGTAGCCGTGAGCAACCCGGTCTTCTTCACTGCCCCCGGCACCCTGGACGGGCTGGCCCCCGGTTCCGTCTTCGTCCTTGACGGTCCAGAGGCCCGCCATGCGGTCACGGTGAAGCGGCTTGGTGTGGGGGAGAGCGTGGACATCGCCGACGGCGCCGGAAAACGCCTCACCGGCACCGTGGCCGCCGTCGCGCCCGGCGAACTGTCCGTGGAGTGTTCCCGACTCGCCGAGGAGCCCCGGCCTGCGGTGCGGCTCGTGCTGGTCCAGGCCCTCGCGAAGGGCGACCGGGACGAACTCGCTGCCGAAACCGCTACCGAGCTGGGGATCGACGCCGTCGTCCCCTGGCAGGCGGAACGGTCGATCGTCCGCTGGAAGGCCGAACGCGCGGCGAAAGCCCACGCCAAGTGGCAGTCGGTTGTCACGGCGGCGGCAAAGCAGGCACGCCGCGCCTGGATTCCCCCGGTCCGCCCCGCCGTCGACGGCGCCGGGCTGCAGGCAGCAGTGGCGGCGGCCGACCTGGCCGTCATCCTGCACGAGGACGCCGTCCGTCCGCTGCGGCAGGTGCTGGAGGCCTGGCAGGACGCCGGCTCGGCAGCTGACCGGGCGGCCGCCGACGGCGCTGCGGCCGGCTGGTCAGACGGCGGCCGCGAGGTGCTCCTGATCGTCGGACCTGAGGGCGGCATCAGCCCGAGGGAGGTGACCAGGCTCTGCGACGCCGGCGCGGTGACGGCCCTGCTGGGGCACCATGTGCTGCGCTCGTCCACGGCCGGTCCCGCCGCCACGGTCCTGGCCAGCGACGTCCTCGGCCGCTGGTAGCGTCCCGCAGTCCGTCCGCGCATAAAGGAAGCGATCGACTGCTCCATAAGCGCCGTTTTGAGGGTTCAAAAGGGCCGCTACGGAGCAGCCGATCCGGAAATCCGGCGGGGTCCGCTATTTGACCGTGAACCCGCGGGTGTCGACGTTCAGATCCTCGGCCGGGTTCCCCTCTTCGAGCTGCGCCACCCGGACCTCATAGTTGCCCGGCCCCAGGCTGACCGACAGGCCGAAGGCTCCCGACTGGCCGGCCTCAGCCGAGGCCGTGACGGTCCCGTCCAGGTACCGGGTCTCGACGCTGCCTTCGATGCGCAGGATTTCCCACCGAAGTTTGCCGCCCGGAGTGGTGCTTCGGCCGGAGATCTTGACGGCACCGTCCTCCACGGAGGTCCCCTCCTGGGGATCGATGATCCATACCGGGGCGACCATGCCGACGCTGCGGGCCGTCGGAGAGCCAAGCCGGACGTGGTTGAAGGCGACGTAGTCGGTATGGCCGTCCACGAGCACCACCACCTGGATCTGCTGGCCGGCATCGATTAGCCCCGCGCTGGCCGCGGCTGCCGTCGCGGTATAGACGAGCTGCTGGACCGCGCGCTCGGCCATGGCCGGGTCCACATTGCTGTTGAAGGCGTCCGCGGACATGTCGACCGTGATGACATTCTTGCCCGAAATGGAGCTTGCCAGTTTCTTGGGGTCCTGCCACGGGGTGAAGAAGTCCGGATCGAGCGGCTTCTCGGACATCATGACCCGAAGCGCCCGCGTGACCGGATTGTCCTGTTCCGGAACGTCACGGAACTCCCGGTAGAGGAACATGCTGTCGTTGCTCCGGCCGATCCAGTACACCGGCGCCTTGTTGGACGCCTGCGTGGTTTCCAGCGGTGCGCTCGTGGCCGGCGCCGACGCCTGGGCAGAAAGGACCTGCGAGGGGGTACTGGAATCCGTGATGCCGGTCTGGGATGTGGCCACGCAGCCGGTGAGGGCCAGGGCCAGCGCTGCGGGCAGCGCCAGCAGCGGCATGCCCGGACGTATCCGCCTGCCTGCCGCTGTTTGCCCGGTCCCGCGATCCCTGATGGCCGTTGCCTTCCACTGCTCGGATTCTTAGAGTTCAACCACCCCCAGCCCGGCTCAAAACCGCGACGGAGGAAGGTTTCCAGCATGGCACACGGGTCGGGGGCGAACGCCTGGATTCGGCCGGCCGGCGGGAAATGCAACGGGAACGATATGAGGCCGATACGAACTTGATACCTAAATGCGCGAAAGCCGGCGGATGACGCCGTGCGGCGGACCGACAGGCCGCCGCGCCCGGCGCGGTGCGAAGCCCCGCTCTGGCGTAAGATAAAAGGACCCGCTGACACCCGGAACCAGAAGGCAAATCAAGCGCCGTCGGGGCCGGGTCAGCACAGACCATTTCCAACTGGAGGGGACCAGAGGCCCGCGGGCCAACACCATGACTGAAGCAGCGAACGGCAAGGCCCGGATCAGCGCCGGAGAGCGCGCCGCAGGTGAATTTCCCCACTCCCTACCAGGGCTGCGGACGGAGGTGGTCCTGTTCGACAACTCCGATCAGATGGTCCAGTCCCTTGGCAGTCATGACGAAGCCCTGCGCTTCATTGAGGCCCAGTTCCCGGCCGTCGACTTCCATGTCCGCGGCAACGAACTCGCCATCAGCGGGCCGGCCGCCGACGTGCCGCGGATCATGCGCCTGCTCAACGAGGTCCGGGGTCTCGTCGCCCGGGGCACCGTCGTCACCCCCTCGGTCCTGCAGCAGCTCGTGTCGATGCTCCGGAGCCAGTCCCTGCAGAACCCGGTCGAGGTGCTCACGCACAACATCCTCTCGAGCCGCGGCAAGACGATCCGGCCGAAGACGCTGAACCAGAAGAACTACGTGGACGCGATTGACGACAACACGGTGATCTTCGGAATCGGCCCGGCCGGTACCGGCAAGACGTACCTGGCGATGGCCAAGGCCGTTCAGGCACTGCAGCAAAAGGAAGTCACCCGGATCATCCTGACCCGTCCCGCCGTGGAGGCGGGGGAGCGGCTGGGATTCCTTCCCGGCACGCTCAGCGACAAGATCGATCCCTACCTTCGCCCGCTCTACGACGCCCTGCACGAAATGATGGACCCCGAATCCATCCCGCGGCTGATCGCGGCCGGCACCATCGAGGTCGCCCCGCTGGCCTACATGCGGGGGCGCACGCTCAACGACGCCTTCATCATCCTGGACGAGGCGCAGAACACCACCCCGGAGCAGATGAAGATGTTCCTCACCCGGCTGGGCTTCGGCTCCAAAATGGTCATCACCGGTGACGTCACGCAGGTTGACCTGCCCTTCGGGACCCGCTCCGGCCTCCGCATCGTGGAGGACATCCTGCAGGGCATCGACGACGTCAACTTCACCGTCCTGGACGCCTCCGACGTCGTCCGGCACCGCTTGGTGGGCGACATCGTCAACGCCTACAGTGTCTGGGACGAGATCCAGCGGAACCGGGTCAAGCATTCCGTGGCCCGGGACAAGCGGGGGGAACGCGCGTGAGCATTGAGGTCAACAACGAATCCGGCATCACCGTCGATGAGGCCGAGCTGGTCCAGCTGTCCAGGTTCGTTTTCGAACGGCTCTTCATCCACCCGCAGGCTGAACTGTCCATCCTCCTGGTGGACGAGCCGGCCATGGAGAAGCTGCACATCGAGCTGATGGACGAGCCGGGCTCCACGGATGTGCTCTCCGTGCCCATGGACGAGCTGACGCCGGGCACCCCGGACAAGCCCACGCCGCAGGGCATGCTCGGTGACATCGCCATCTGCCCGCAGGTCGCGGAGGTCCAGGCGATGAACGCAGGCCACTCCACCCAGGACGAGATGCTGCTGCTCACGACCCACGGCATCCTGCACCTGCTCGGCTTCGACCACGCGGAGCCGGAGGAGAAGGAGGAGATGTTCGACCTCCAGCGCGAACTGCTCTCCGCCTTCACCGGTAAAGATGCCCCCTCCGAGACGATTCAGTGACGCCACTGATCGTTGCCGGCATGGCGCTGGTGTTCCTGAGCTTTGCCGCGTTCCTGACCGCAGCCGAATCTGCCTTTAACTACCTTTCCCGGCACGACGCCGAGGCCGCGATCCTGCACAGCCGCGGCAACGCGCTCAAGCACATCATGGCCCAGCCCGTGGCGCACATGCGGGCCCTGCGGTTCTGGCGCATCTGGTTCGATATGGCCTCCGCCGTGGCCGTGACGGTGCTGCTGAACAGCCTGCTCGACAACGTCTGGATTTCCGGGCTGATCGCCACCGGCGTGATGGCCCTGCTGGGCTTCGTGATCGTCGGGGTGTCCCCCCGGCAGCTCGGCCGGGTGCACTCGGCCGGCCTGGTCCGCTTCAGCGCCCCGCCGATCCGCTGGCTCTGCTGGGTGCTGGGTCCGATTCCGGGCTGGCTCGTCACACTGGGCAGCGCGGTGGCCCCCGGGGCGCCCGCGGACAACGAGGCGTTCTTCAGCGAGGAGGAATTCCGTGAGCTTGTGGACCGGGCCACGGAATCTGACGTGATCGAGGACAACGAGGCCGAAATGATCCAGTCGGTGTTCGATTTCGGGGACACCCTGGTCCGTTCCGTCATGGTGCCCCGCACCGACATCCTTTGCATCGACTCCGGGTCCAGCCTGCACCGGGCCATGTCGCTGTTCCTGCGCTCGGGCTATTCCCGGATCCCCGTCATCGGCGAGAACACCGACCAGGTCCTGGGCATCGTGTACCTCAAGGATGTGGCCGCGGTCATCCACAACCTCGGCCCCGGTGGGGAGCCGCCGGTTGTTGACGAGCTCGCCCGCGAGGTGCGCTACGTGCCGGACTCCAAACCGGTGAGTGACCTGCTGCGCGAACTGCAGAAGGAATCGACCCACGTCGCGATCGTGATCGACGAATACGGCGGCACGGCCGGGCTCGTCACCCTCGAGGACCTCATCGAGGAAATTGTCGGTGAGATCGTCGACGAATACGACACTGAGAGCGCGGAGGCGGTGGAACTCGGCGACGGAAGCTACCGGGTCAGCGCCCGGATGAGCATCGAGGACCTGGGTGAGCTTTTCGACCTCGAGCTCGACGACGACGAAGTGGACACCGTGGGCGGCCTGCTCGCCAAGGCCCTCGGCCGGGTGCCGATTGTCGGCAGCACCGTCGAGGTCCACGGACTGTCCCTCCGTGCCGACCGGCTCGAGGGCCGGCGGAACCGCGTCAGCCACATCATTGCGGCGGCCGCACCAGCAGTAGAAACTGACCTTGAAGACCTTCTCGACGAGGCCGCACCAATCCAACAGGGAGTCTCACGTGAGCAAGCAGAATAAGTCCGACGGCGAAGCAGCCCACGGCGGCTACCAAGCCGGTTTCGCGGTGCTGGTCGGGCGGCCCAATACGGGCAAGTCGACCCTCACCAACGCCCTGGTCGGCCAGAAAGTTGCGATCACTTCGGCCAAACCGCAGACCACGCGCCACACCATCCGCGGCATCGTGCACCGGGACGACGGGCAGCTGATCCTCGTAGACACTCCGGGCCTGCACCGTCCGCGCACCCTGCTGGGGAAGCGGCTGAACGAACTCGTGGCCGACACCCTCGCCGAGGTCGACGCGATCGGCTTCTGCCTGCCGGCGAACGAGAAGATCGGCCCGGGGGACAAGTTCATCGCCGCCCAGCTCGCCGCCATCGGGAACAAACCGGTCATCGCCATCGTGACGAAGGCCGATACGGTGGACCGCCAGGGCCTCACCGAACAGCTGCTCGCAGTCGACGCCCTGGGCCGAGAGGTTCTCGGCGAGGACGGCTGGAAGGACATCGTCCCGGTCTCAGCCGCCGACGGCTTCCAAGTCAAGACCCTTGCCGACGTGCTGATCGGCCTGATGCCGCCCTCGCCGCCGCTCTACCCGGACGGCCACCTGACAGACGAGCCGGAAGCGGTGATGATCGCCGAACTCATCCGGGAGGCCGCCCTCGAGGGCGTCCGCGACGAACTGCCGCACTCCCTTGCCGTCGTCGTCGACGAGATTGTTCCCCGGGAGGGCAGGCCTGAAGACAAGCCGTTCCTCGACGTGCGGGTCAATCTTTACGTGGAACGTCCTTCGCAGAAGGCCATCATCATCGGCAAGGGCGGCGCCCGGCTCCGTGAGGTCGGCACCAACGCCCGCAAGGCGATCGAGGCGCTGCTTGGCGCGCGCATCTACCTGGACCTGCACGTGAAGGTCGCCAAGGACTGGCAGCGGGATCCGAAGCAGCTCGTCAAGCTCGGCTTCTAGGCGCCACCCCGGCGCCGACGGGGCCTGCGCCGCTCCCATGGAGCCCGGCATCGGGGAATTCCCAGTTTCGGACCCTAAAATGGGCTGACCCCTTTCGTGAAAGCAGGATTAACTGTGTCTCGACCCCGTGAAGACCGCGCAGACGGAACCGGATCCCCGGCCCGTTCAGGTTCTGCTGCCCGGCACACGGATGATCCCGCCGTCGGCCCGGCACGGCACCTGGGACGCATCCGCCGCATGCCGACCTGGCTGAAGATCGGCAGCGCCGCTTTCTCCATCCTGCTGATTGGCGTCCTCGTCTTCGGCGCCTACTGGGTCCTCCGGCTGCAGGGCAACATCAGCAAGGCGTCACTCGGGGCCGGCAGCGACAAGACCGAGGGCGCCCTGGACGATTCCCGGGACCGGATGCAGATCCTCATCCTGGGCTCGGACACCCGTGACGGGAAGAACTCAAACTACGGCACGTCCGACGACGCCACCGGTTTCGGGCACTCCGACGTCATGATGCTGATGGACATCTCGGCGGACAACAAGCGGGTCAGCGTGGTCAGTTTCCCCCGCGACCTGCTCGTGGACAAACCGAAATGCACCGACCAGGAATCCAAGCAGGAATTCCCGGCGCAGAAGAACGTGATGATCAACGAGGCCATGTCGGAGGCCGGCATCGGCTGCGCGGTGGACACGGTCAACAAACTGACGGGCCTGGAGATCGACCACTTTATGATGGCGGACTTCAACGCTGTCAAGGAGCTCTCGAACACAGTGGGCGGTGTGGAGGTCTGCATCAGCGACGCCGTGTACGACCCGGACTCGAAGCTGCGGCTCCCGAAGGGAACCTCCACGGTCCAGGGCGAGCAGGCACTGGCGTACCTGCGCACCCGGCACGCTTTCGCCGACGGCGGCGACCTCGGCAGGATCAGGGCACAGCAGGGCTTCCTGTCCTCCCTGACGCGGAAGATGAAGGATGACGGCACGATGTCCAACCCGGCCAGGATGCTGGAGATCGCCGACGTCGTCACCAGGAACCTGACTATCGACGAGGGGCTCGCCTCCATCCCGACGCTGCTGACGGTCGGGAACCGGCTGAAGAACATCGACGTCGGAAAGGTCGCCTTCGTGGCGGTCCCGACGGTTCCCGCGGTGAGCGACCTGAACCGCCTGCAGGTCGCGGAGCCCGCTGCTTCCCAGCTCTTCGCGGCGATGCGCAAGGACATTGACCTCACGGACCCGACGGCGCCGCCGAGCCCGTCCGCGTCCCCGGATCCCAGTGCCAGCGCCGAGCCGACACCCAGCGAGACGGCCCCCGCGTACGACAAGGCGCTGCAGCCCGTCACGGTCGCGAACGGGTCCGGCGTTCCGGCCCGGCCCCAGGAGATTATCCAGGCCCTCACCGCCGGCGGCTTCACCCAGCTCGGGCAGCTGGCCGCCCGGCCGGTCGCAGCGACCGCCGTCTACTACGGTGCCGGCTACGAGGTTGTGGCCGCCGACGTTGCCGCCCTGCTGGGCATTCCGGCGACGCAGGTGCTTCCGGCAGCCGGTGTCGCCGGCGTCCAGGTCTACCTTGGCAGCGATCTGGTGGGCGGCACTGGTGCGGACTCAGCGGTGCAACTGCCCTCGGACATCGTCAACCAGACCGCCGGTGACGTCGTCTGCCAGCAGGCCAACCCGGCGCTGATCACCCGGTAGCGGCGCGCTTTGAACCGGCGAGGGCCGGCCGCAGGAGCTGAACTGCTCCCGCGGCCGGCGCTCGGTGCGTGCCAGGGCAGCCGGCTCTGAGCGTCTACCAGATGCTGACGCGCTCGTCCGCCGGCATCCACATGCCGTCCTGCTCCGCCGTGCCGAAGGCCTCGTGGAAGGCGTCGAGGTTCCTGGCGATCTGGTTGGTGCGGAACTCGTTGGGTGAGTGCGGATCCGTGGCGATCCTGCGGATCGCTTCCTCGGTCCGGATGACCTGCCGCCAGCTGGCAGCCCAGGACGCAAAGAAGCGCTGCACACCGGTCAGGCCGTCCAGCACGGGCGCCTCCTGGCCGTCGAGGCTGATCTGGTAAGCCTTGTACGCAATCGTCAGGCCGCCGAGGTCGCCGATGTTCTCGCCCAGGGTCAGTTTGCCGTTGACGGTGTGCCCGGGCGCCGCGGCGGGGGAGAGCGCATCGAACTGGGCCACCAGCCTGGCGGTCAGCGCTTCGAAGGCGGTGCGGTCGTCCTCAGTCCACCAGTCGCGGAGCAGCCCGTTGCCATCGTACTGGGAGCCCTGGTCATCAAAGCCGTGGCCGATTTCGTGGCCGATGACGGCGCCGATGCCACCGTAGTTGACGGCATCGTCGGCGTCGGCGGTGAAGAAGGGCGGCTGCAGGATCGCCGCGGGGAAGACGATCTCGTTCAGCAGCGGGTGGTAGTAGGCATTCACCGTCTGCGGCGTCATCAGCCACTTCTCCCGGTCCACGGGCTTGCCGACCTCATCAAGGTGCCGGTCGACGTCGGCGTTGTGCGCGCGCTCCACATTGCCGAGCAGATCCGACGGGTCGATCTCGACCGCGGAGTAGTCGATCCACTTGTCCGGGTAGCCGATCTTGGCCCGGAAGGAATTGAGCTTCTTCAGTGCCTCATGTTTCGTGTCCTCGCCCATCCAGGCCAGGCCGGTGATGGATTGGCGGTACGCCTCGATCAGGTTGGCGACCAGCGACTCCATCCGGGCCTTGTGCGTTTCCGGGAAGTGCCGGGCCACGTAGATCTGGCCCACGGCCTCGCCCAGTGCGGCCTCGACGACGGCGACGCCGCGCTTCCACCGGTCCTTGTTCCGCGGCGTGCCGCTGAGCGTCGTGCCGTAAAAGGCGAAGTTGGCGTCCACCAACGCGGCGGACAGGTACGGTGCGGCCGCGCTGACAACGCGCAGGGCAAGCCATTCCTGCCAGACGGACAACGGCTCGGCATCCAGCAGGGTAGCCGCCCCGGCGAAGAAGTCCGGTGTACTGACGACCAGTTCGGCGCGTTTATCGGATGTGATGGCGGCGGCGTCGAACCAGGTCGTGAGGAGCGGGAAGAGCTCCGTGGCCTCCTCTGCCGATTTCAGGTTGTACGTCTTCTGCGGATCCCGCAGCGTGACCTTGTCCCAGTGGTGAGCGGCCAGCGCCGTTTCCAGCGCCACGACCCGGCCGGCCGCCGCTTCCGGATCCTGCTGTACACCGGCCAGGGTGAAAACGGTCGCCACATGGTCCCGGTAGGCGTGGACCACGGCGGCGAACTTCTCTTCGCGGTAATACGATTCATCCGGCAGGCCGAGTCCGCCCTGGCCGGTGTAGAGCAGGATCCGGTCCGGGTTGCCGGCGTCGGGGGCGGGATAGATGTAGAAGAGCCCGCCCACGTCCGCGCGGAACAGGCGCCCGGAGAGGGCCACGAGTTCTGCGACCGTCTGCGTGGCGAACACCTCGGCGAGCCGCTGCCGGATCGGATCCAGTCCCTTGGCCTCCGCCGCAGCCTCGTCCATGAAGCTGTTGTAGAGATCCCCGATCTTCTGCTCGATCCCGGTGGACTCCGCGCCGCGGGCGGCCGCATCCTCGATGATCTCCCTCACCGCAAGCTCCGAGCCGTCCCGCAGCGCCGTGAAGGTCCCCTCCAGGGGCCGGTCGTCCGGGATCTCGGTGCTCTTGAGCCAGGTGCCGTTGACATGCTGGTACAGGTCATCCTGCGGCCGGACACTGGCGTCGATATTGGACAGGACGATCCCCGAAAGTGGCACGGATGCTCCTTTGAGAGGCAGCCCGGGACCGCCTTGTTACGGGCCCCCGGTCTGCATGGTGGACGTTACGGAGGTGTGGCCCCTTCATCTTACGCACCCGTGTTACTGTGAAAGGGTGCGCGCAGAACTGCTTCTTCTTAGCTGCCGCGGCGAGGCCTCAGACGCGATCTAGCGCAAGGCCCACCCTCGCTGCGGAGTTTGTGTTGCCCGGCCACCCTTTCATCAGGAATCACAGAAAAGGCCCCGATTGTAATGCGAAACGCACAGAAGCCCTCAGGAATGCCCGTCCACCGCTACGTACCGTTCCAGGATCTGATCACGGTTGAACTGCCGGACCGCACCTGGCCGGACAAGGTCATCACCAACGCCCCGCGCTGGTGCGCCGTGGACCTGCGCGACGGCAACCAGGCCCTGATCGACCCGATGAGCCCCGCCCGCAAACTGAAGATGTTCCAGCTGCTGGTCCAGATGGGCTACAAGGAAATCGAAGTAGGGTTCCCCTCCGCCTCGCAGACGGACTTCGATTTCGTCCGCCAGCTGATCGAGGGCAACCACATCCCGGACGACGTCACCATCCAGGTCCTGACCCAGGCCCGCGAGCACCTCATCGAGCGGACCTACGAGTCCCTGGTCGGCGCCCGGCAGGCCATCGTGCACCTGTACAACTCGACCTCGGTCCTGCAGCGCCGGGTCGTCTTCAACCAGGACGAGGACGGCATCCTGGACATCGCCCTGCAGGGCGCGCGGTTGTGCAAGAAGTACGAAGAGACCCTGCAGGACACCCACATCACCTACGAGTACTCGCCCGAATCCTTCACCGGGACCGAGCTGGAGTACGCCGTGCGGGTCTGCAACGCCATCGCCGACGTGTTCGAGGCCTCCGCCGACAGCCAGGTCATCATCAACCTGCCGGCCACCGTGGAAATGGCCACCCCGAATGTCTACGCGGACTCCATTGAGTGGATGAGCCGGAACCTGCACCCGCGGGAGGGCATCATCCTGTCCCTGCACCCGCACAATGACCGCGGCACCGGCGTCGCGGCCGCCGAGCTGGGCTATCTGGCCGGCGCGGACCGGATCGAAGGCTGCCTGTTCGGCAACGGCGAGCGGACCGGCAACGTGGACCTGGTGACGCTGGGGCTGAACATGTTCGTCCAGGGCATCGATCCGATGATCGACTTCTCCGACATCGATGAAGTCCGCCGCACGGTGGAGTACTGCAACCAGCTGCCCGTGGCCGAGCGCAGCCCGTACGGCGGGGACCTCGTCTTCACCGCGTTCTCGGGTTCGCACCAGGACGCCATCAAGAAGGGCCTGGAAGCCCTGGAGAAGGATGCGGCCGCCGCCGGCAAGGACGTCGCGGACTACCCCTGGCAGGTCCCGTACCTGCCGGTCGACCCGAAGGACCTCGGCCGCAGCTACGAGGCGGTCATCCGCGTCAACTCCCAGTCGGGCAAGGGCGGCGTCGCCTACCTGCTGAAGAACGAGCACAACCTGGACCTGCCGCGGCGCGCCCAGATCGAATTCTCCGGGGTCATCCAGAAGCAGACCGACACCGTGGGCGGCGAAGTCAGCGGCGCCCAGCTCTGGCAGGTCTTCCAGGATGAATACCTGCCCTCCGGCGCGGCCGACGCGCAGTGGGGCCGCTACGCGCTCGGACCGTTCAGCACCGAGACGGACGAGGACGGTTCCATGACGCTGCACGCCGCGCTGAAGATCGACGGCACCCCGGTCCACCGCACCGGCACCGGCAATGGTCCGATCGCTGCGCTGCTGAGCATCCTGCGCGAGGACGGCGTCGACGTCCGGGTGCTGGACTACAGCGAACACGCCCTGTCCGAAGGCGGCAGCGCCCTCGCCGCGGCGTATGTCGAATGCGCCGTGGGGGAGCGTGTGCTGTGGGGCGTCGGGATCGACGCCAACACCTCCACGTCCTCGCTCAAGGCCGTCATCTCGGCCGTGAACCGCGCCATCCGGGACGCCCGCGCCTAAGCCGGCCGTCACTGCGCCGCCGGGTCCTCCGGCGGCGCAGTCTGCCTGAACTGCGGGGTTTCCCGATAGGCAGTGTTTCTTTCCAAGACAGTGCGAAGATTAACCGTGGCCCATCCCTCCTCCTTTGCCTCCCGCGCCTACCGTGATGACGGCGTCATCCTGCGCACCCACAAGCTGGGTGAAGCGGACCGCATCATCACCATCCTCACCAAGCACCACGGCCAGGTCCGCGCGGTGGCCAAGGGCGTCCGGCGCACCAGCAGCCGCTTCGGCGCCCGGCTGGAACCCTTTATGGTCGCGGACCTGCAACTGATCTCCGGCCGCACCCTGGACATTGTCACGCAGGCCGTCGCCAAAGGCGCCTACGGCGGCAGCATCGCCGCCGACTACGGCCGCTACACCGTCGCTGCGGCCATGACGGAGACGGCCGAGAAGCTCACCGACGTCGACGGCGAAGCCGGCACCGCCCAGTACAACCTCCTCGTCGGGGCCCTGGCATCGCTGAGCCGCGGGGACCACAGCCCGGAACTCATCCTCGATTCGTACCTGCTGCGAGCCCTCGCCACCGGCGGCTGGGCGCCGAGCTTCACCAACTGTGCACGCTGCGGGGCCCGCGGGCCGCACACCGCTTTCTCGGCTCCGCTCGGCGGCATGGTGTGCGCCGACTGCCGGCCGCCGGGATCGCCCGCGCCTGCCGCGGAAACCGTCGTGCTGCTCGGCGCGCTGCTCACCGGGGACTGGACGACGGCGGACGCGTCCGTGCGCGTGCACCGCCGGGAGGCCGCCGGCCTCGTGGCCAGCTACCTGCAGTGGCATCTGGAACGTGTCCTCAAATCCCTCAAACATGTGGAGCGAACGTAACCGTGGCGTTGGGTAAAAAGAAGAGTCCGGCCCGGCAGCGGAGCGCCCCGGTGGTGCGCCCGTACCCGCACACCTCCGGAGCCGTACCCCCGGCAATCCCGGCGGAGTTCATCCCCCGCCACGTCGCGATCGTGATGGACGGCAACGGGCGCTGGGCCAACATGCGCGGCCTGCCCCGGATCGAGGGCCACAAGGCGGGGGAGCCGGCCCTGCTGGACGTGGTGGCCGGGGCGATCGAGCTCGGCATCGAGTACGTGAGTGTCTACGCTTTCTCGACCGAAAACTGGCGCCGCTCGCCCGAGGAAGTGCGCTTCCTGATGGGATTTAACAAGGATGTGCTACGTCGCCAGCGCAACCAGCTTGATGAGTGGGGCGTCCGGATCCGCTGGTCCGGCCGGCGCCCCCGGCTCTGGGGCTCGGTGATCCGCGAACTGGAGGAAGCCGAGGACTTCACCCGCGGCAACAGCACGTGCACGTTGAACATGTGTGTTAACTACGGCGGGCGCGCCGAAATCGCGGACGCGGTGTCCGCGATCGCCGAGGAAGTCGCCGCCGGGCGGCTCAAGCCGGGCGCCATCACCGAAAAGACGATCCAAAAATACCTGGACGAGCCGGACCTTCCCGACGTTGACCTGTTCCTGCGCAGTTCCGGGGAGCAGCGGCTTTCCAACTTCATGCTGTGGCAGTCGGCGTATGCAGAGTTCGTCTTCATGGACACGCTCTGGCCCGACGTGGACCGGCGCACGCTGTGGGACGCCGTCGAGGTCTACGCCCAGCGGGACCGCCGCTACGGCGGTGCGGTGGACGCGGCCCCCGCCGGCCCGGCCTGACCCCCAGAGCGGCGGCCGGCTAGTCTGCTTTGTCAGCCCGGGTACAGGCTGAGCCAGAGGACGAGGTCGTCGTAGGCTTCCTGCCGAACCGCGCGGCGGGACAGGAAGATGTCGTGGATCGCCCCCGGGTACCGGAACACTGCCGTCCGGCGGCCCAGCCTGAGCGCGCTGCGCGCCGTTTCCTCGACATCGATCACGGCGTCGAGTCCCATGAGTTCCTCGGACCATTCGGCCTGGATCCGGGTGCGTCCGGACAGCATCACCAGCACCGGTGAGCTGATGGCGAGCCGCTGGGCCACGGCCGCGTGGCCGGCCAGAACTGCCTTCATCCAGCCGGGCCGGACGGGGAACGATTCCCGCGGACGCCACGCGGGATCGAGGCCCCATTCGCCGTGGGCTGTCTCGCCCACGCTGTCCCAGTAGCCGGGCATGCTGGGCATCAGGAGCGTCCGGCGCGGATCGGCGCGCGCCAGCGGTTCCACCAGGTGCACCGCGATGTTCCGGATCAGGCTGCTGCCTTGAAGTTCCAGCCAAGGCGCATTGAGGACCAGCGTGCCCAGCCTCCCAGGGTTCCGGTCCGCCCACAGCGCCGCCACCAGGCCGCCGAGGGAATGCGCGAGCACGTGCACCGTCGGCGCCGCGGAGCTGCCGGTGCGGCCGGCGATATCGGAGCCGATCGCTGCCAGCGCTGCTGCGATGTCCTCGTCATAGATGGCCAGGTCGGTGGTGTACCCGGGGGTCTGCCAGTCCCGGAGGCTGCGCCCGAACTTCCGCAGGTCCAGGGCATAGAAGTGGAAGCCGCTGGCAACGAGGCGGTCGGCGAGCTCGGCCTGCAGGAAGTAGTCGGCCCAGCCGTGCAGGTAGAGGACCACCTTCGCCGGTGCCGGAGTCCCAGGGAGGGCCGGGGCTGGGTCAGGGGTGGCCGGGGCCGGAGCCGCCACCCCGGACGCCGCTCCGTCCGGGCCGGCGTGCCGGACCAGGGTCGCGACAACGGGGCCCTCGTCGTCCGGCGCCAGGGGCAGTTCCAGGCGCGCGAAACGGCTGCCCAGCACATCTTCCCGCCAGACCGGCCGCACCCCGGCGGACGTCACGCGGCGCCGCCGTCGTCCAGCACGTACGCGCGGAGCCAGCGGGCCAGCCGGGCATAGGCGTCGGCACGGACGCACGGGGCCGACAGGAACACATCATGCAGGGCGCCGTCGATCCGTTCGAGCGTGACGGTCCGGCCCAGGCTGAGGGCCCGCAGTGCAATGGTGTTGACGTCCAGGACCGCGTCGGTGCGCCGCATGGATTCCTTCCAGAACATCCCGGTGGCGCTGGCTCCCGAGATCAGCACCAGGATCGGGACGTCGATGTTCAGTCCCCGCGCCACCCGCGACTGTCCGCTGAGGACCGCGCTCAGCCACCCGGCCCGAACGGGGAACGCACGGGGCGGGCGGTAGCTGTCATCCAGGGTCCATTCGCCCTCTGCGGCGCTGCTGATGCTGCGCCAGTAAAAGCCGCGTTCGGGGAGCCGGATGACGGCTTCGGGCCGGAACCGCGCGAGCGGTTCCACCATGGTCCGGGCCGCGCGGCGCACGGCCGGACTGCCGTGCATTTCCAGCCAGGGGCTGTCGAGGATCAGCTGCGAAACCTTCCCCCGATGCCGGCTGGCCCACAGCGCGGCGATCAGCCCGCCGGTGGAATGCCCCATCAGCGCCACCGCCGGCGGTGCTTCCGCCACGGGGTGCAGGGAGGCGATGATGCCAACCGCCGCGGTGATCTCGGCGTCGTAGTCGTCCAGGTCGGCCACGTAGCCGCCGTGCGCGCCGGCGTGCAGGCTCCGCCCGTGGTTGTGCATGTCAAGGGCGAAGAACGCGAACCCCTGGCCGGTCCAGAATTCGGCGAGTTCCGCGTTGAAGAAATAATCACTCCAGCCGTGCAGGAACAGCACGGCGCGGGGCCGGCGCCCGGCGGCTGCAGTCCCGCTGGCTGCCGCTCCGCCGGCGGCACCCCCTGCCCGGGGAACGTGCCGCACCAGCGTGGCGGTCCGCTCGACGCCGTCAGGCCCGGACGCCGCGACAGTGCAGGCCTCGAAGTCGTCGCCGAGGATATCGGGTACCCAGTCCATGGCTTCATGCTAGCGCCCGGTGGCCTGCGGGTTTGGTCTGGGCCGCCGGAACCGCAAAACTAGAGCCATGCGCGTATATCCGACTTTCTTCCGGCTGGCCTTCTCATGGATGGACGCCGAACGCGCCCACAAGATCGGCTTCAAGGCCATCCGGCTCGTCCACTCCTGCGGCGCCGGCCGGGTGCTGCAGAAGTTCACCGCCCCGGCGGCGTCCCTCCAGACCCAGGCGTTCGGCCTGACGTTCCCCTCCCCGTTCGGACTGGCGGCCGGATTCGACAAGGAGGGGCACGGCATTGAGGCCCTCACCGAGCTGGGGTTCGGCCATGTCGAGGTCGGCACCATCACCGGGCAGGCCCAGCCGGGGAACCCCGCGCCGAGGCTCTTCCGCCTGGTCGAGGACCGCGCCGTGATCAACCGGATGGGCTTCAACAATGACGGCGCCGCCGCCGTGGCGCCAAGGCTGAAGTCTGCCCGCGCGGCCCTGCAGCGCCGCCACCCCGGGGTCCGCCCGGTGATCGGCGTCAACATCGGCAAGAGCAAGGTCGTGGAACTTAAGGACGCCGTGGCCGACTACCTGGCCAGCGCCCGCAGCCTCGCGCCAGCCGCAGACTACCTCGTGGTCAACGTCAGCTCCCCGAACACCCCGGGCCTGCGGCTGCTGCAGGATGTTGAAACCCTGCGCCCGCTGCTGACGGCCGTGGGGGAGGCGGCGGACGTGGCGTCCGGACGCCACGTCCCGCTGCTGGTCAAGATCGCCCCGGACCTCAGCGATGACGACATCGACGACGTCGCGCGCCTGGCACTGGACCTGAACCTGGACGGAATCATCGCCACCAACACCACCATCGCCCGCACCGGGCTCTCCTCCAGCGCCGAAAAGGTGGCGGCGTGCGGGGCCGGCGGGCTGTCCGGCGCGCCGCTGAATCAGCGGTCGCTGGAGGTGCTCGCCCGGCTGAAGGCGGCCACCGGCGGCAGGCTGACCCTGGTCTCCGTGGGCGGCGTCGAAACCGCGCAGGACGTCCAGCAACGGCTCGACGCCGGCGCCACCCTCGTGCAGGGATACACGGCGTTCCTCTATGAAGGGCCGTTCTGGGCCGCCCGCATCAACCGGCTCCTCGCGAAGCACCCGTCCCGGCGCTGAGCCACCCTGCACAGCACGGAGCATCCCTGACTGCCGGGGACGACAAAGCCCCCGGCAGTCAGACTGCCGGGGGCTTTGTGTTGATGGCGTGAATCAGGCGGGGTATTCGCCGCGCTTGACGAGCGGCTTGGGCAGGCGCAGCCTGCGGAACTGCAGCGAACGCATGGAGCCGTACCAGACGGTGCCGCGCTCCACGTGCCCGAACTTCTGTTCCAGGCGCTTCTTCAGCTTCCGGGACAGGATAAACACGTCGACGAAGACCGCCAGGAACATCACCCAGAACCCGCCCAGGACGTAGATCATTTGTTCGCTGGTGGACGGGACCAGGAGTGAGACGATCACGAAGATGAGCGCCCCGAACATCAAATATTCGCCGAGGCTGAAGCGGGCATCCACATAGTCACGGGCGAAGCGCTTCTGCGGGCCCTTGTCGCGCAGCGGCAGGAACCTCTCATCGCCGGTGTCCATGGCCTGCCGCATCTTGAGCCGCTGCTCCTGGACCGCTGCCCGCTCGGCGGCCTTCGAAGCCTTGCGGTCCTCGGGCACGAGCGGCCGCTTGCGGGCCGCCACCTGCGCGCTGCGCTTGGGCGTGGGCGCGCCCTTGCCGAGGGCGGCATCCCGGGCCGCTGCCCCGGCCGCCTGCTGGTCAACTATGTCCTGCGCCGATGGCGCTTCTTTTTTACGTCCAAACACCCCTACAGAATACCCCGGTGCGGCACGCACGAGACCCGGCCCACACGGCACGTGACGCGCTGCTGCTCTGTTTGAAGTGATCCGCGGCACCGGTAGTGTTCTGGCCATGACTTCATTACCCGCGGGGAACCCGCAAACCGCCACTGCCCGGGTCGGAAACGTCGACACCGAGGCCCTCCGCCAGGCCGTTACCGAATCGTTCGACACCACGATCGCCCAGCTGACGGAGCTCGTCGCCATCCCGGGCATCGCCTGGCCCAGCTTCGACCCCGCCCCGCTCAACGCCAGCGCCGACGCCGTCGCCGAACTGGTCCGTGCCAGCGGCTTCGCCGAGGTCCTGATCCTGCGCTGCGACAAGGAAGACGGGACCCCGGGCGGCCCCGCCGTCGTCGCCCGCCGTCCGGCCGCCGCGGGCAAGCCGACGATCCTGCTGTACGCGCACCACGATGTGCAGCCCACCGGTGACCTGGCGCTGTGGGAGACGGAGCCGTTCACCGCCGTCGAGCGCGACGGGCGGCTGTACGGGCGCGGCGCGGCCGACGACAAGGCCGGGATCCTCGCGCACATCGCGGCCTATTCGGCGGTGACCCGTGTGCTGGGCGACGACCTGGGTCTCGGCGTGACCTTCTTTTTCGAGGGGGAGGAGGAAGCCGGCTCGCCGACTTTCCGGGCCTTCCTCGAAACCCACCAGGAACTGCTGCGTGCCGATGTGATCGTCGTGGCCGACTCCAGCAACTGGAAGGTCGGCATCCCCGCGCTGACAACCAGCCTCCGCGGCCTGGTCGACGGCACCATCGAGGTCAAGGTCCTGGACCACGCCGTCCACTCCGGCATGTTTGGCGGGCCCGTGCTGGACGCCCCGACCCTGCTCTCCCGCCTGATCGCCACCCTGCACGACGATGCGGGCAACGTGGCGATTGCCGGGCTGGCCAGCCGGGACGACGTCACCGTGGACCTCTCCGAAGAGCAGTACCGCGCCGATGCCTCGGTGCTCGACGGCGTCCGGCTCGCCGGCACCGGTTCGATCGCCTCGAGGATGTGGACCAAACCGGCACTGTCGATCATCGGTTTCGACGCTCCCGCCGTGGACGTCGCCTCCAACACCCTCCTGCCCCGTGCGCGCGCCAAGTTCAGCCTGCGGCTCGCGCCCGGACAGGATCCGGCCGAGGCGATGGAGGCCGTCCGCCGGCATGTGGAAGCCAACGCGCCGTTCGGCGCGCACATCGTCTTCACTCCGGGGGAGAGCGGCAACGCCTTCCTCACGGACACCTCCTCCAAGGCTGCCAGCGTCGCGATGTGGGCGCTCGGCGAGGCGTGGGGCGTCCCGGCCGTGGAGACCGGCATCGGCGGCTCGATTCCGTTCATCGCCGACCTCACCGAGCTGTACCCGGACGTCCAGATCCTGGTCACCGGCGTCGAGGATCCCGATTCCCGGGCGCACAGCGCAAACGAATCGCTCCACCTCGCGGACTTCCGGAACGCCATCGTGGCCGAAGCCCTGATGCTGGCCCGCCTGAATGAGGAAGGACTGGCCTGAGCGGACCGGCCGGCGGTGTTCCCCGGGGAACATCCGGCCGGCTGGGACGGTTACGTCCGGAGTTAGAGCTACCGGGCTGATCGACGTAGCATGTAGCTATAGCCCGTACCGTTCAAGTAGGGGCGGGTGCCGCGGGAGCGGCGCCGCCACCACCGTCGTTAGAAGGTAGGCCATGAGCACTACAACCAATGAAAACAGCGCCGACACCACCGCCACGGCGGGCGGGGAACTGGCAACGCACGAGGTCAAACTGACCGACGTCGCGGCCGGCAAGGTCCGCAGCCTGCTTGAGCAGGAAGGCCGCACCGATCTGCGCCTTCGCGTGGCCGTGCAGCCCGGCGGTTGCTCTGGCCTGATTTACCAGCTCTACTTCGACGAACGGCTCCTCGACGGGGACGCCGTGCGCGACTATGACGGCGTCGAAGTAGTCGTCGACAAGATGAGCGTCCCTTACCTCAGTGGTGCCAGCATCGACTTCGAGGACACCATCTCCAAGCAGGGCTTCACCATCGACAATCCCAACGCCGGCGGCTCCTGCGCCTGCGGTGACTCCTTCCACTAGGGCCGGGCAATCTGCCCGGCCCTAGTGCCGCAGGATTCACAACGAGCGGACCCGGTAAAAAGGTCCCGACGCACGGCGCGGACATGTGGGCGAAAACTCGCGGGGAGCGGTAAGCTCTACATCGAGTAGTAAAACTTTTCGTGTGCCCTGACCGCCATTTTGCGGCCCGGGCGACAGCAACAAGTAGGAAGGGCCGTCTGTGAGTTCGCAGAACCGAACCGGCAGCCGACGCAAACAGATCACTACGATCACTGGCTTGGCACTCGCCGGCGCGTTGGCTTTGACTGGATGTTCACCAGAGGTACAGAAAGGGTGGCTGCCCACTGAACGTGGCACCACCAACCACACTGACCGCATCATGGACCTCTGGGTCAACTCATGGATTGCCGCCCTGATCGTGGGCGTCATCACCTGGGGCCTGATGATCTGGTGCATCGTCGCCTACCGGCGCCGCAAGGGCACCGTCGGGTTCCCGCGGCAAAACAGCTTCAACCTGCCCCTGGAGGTCTTCTACCTCACGATCCCGCTGTTCATGGTCCTGGTGTTCTTCTACTTCACCGACCGCGACCAGCAGGCGATCGACAACCGCGCCGAGCCGGCCGACGTCGTCGTCGACGTCCGCGGCAAGCAATGGGCCTGGGACTTCAACTACAAAAAGGGCGACGTCGTCCGCGAGGATGTCCACGAAGCCGGCGTCCAGGCGCACCTCACCGGCGAGAATGTGGACAAGGAAAAGCTGCCCACCCTGTACCTCCCGGTCGACAAATCGGTTGACCTCGAGCTGAACGCCCGCGACGTCATCCACTCCTTCTGGGTCCCCGCCTTCCTGCAGAAGCGCGACATGATCCCCGGAAAGACCAACTACATCAGGTTCACCCCCACCAAGGAGGGAACCTACGACGGCAAGTGCGCCGAACTCTGTGGCGAATACCACTCCGAAATGTTGTTCCGCGTGAAGGTCGTTTCCGACGCCGAGTTCCAGGCGCACCTGGAAAAGCTGCGCCAGGACGGCAACACGGGCCTCCTCGGCGAAGAGTACGACCGCAACCCGGCCCCGACCGAAACCAAGTAAGGGGAGCGACGTGGCAACTACCTATTCACAGCCCACCGGGATCCTTGAGGCTCCCGTAGTACCGAAGTCCAAGGGACGCATCGTCGTCAACTGGATCACCACGACCGACCACAAGACCATCGGGTACATGTACCTGATCGCCTCGTTCGTGTTCTTCTGCTTCGGCGGAGTCATGGCGCTGCTGATCCGCGCCGAACTGTTCGAGCCAGGCATGCAGATCCTGCAGACCAAAGAGCAGTACAACCAGCTGTTCACCATGCACGGCACCGTAATGCTCCTGATGTTCGCGACGCCGCTGTTTGCCGGCTTCGCCAACGTCATGATGCCGCTGCAGATCGGCGCCCCCGACGTCGCCTTCCCGCGGCTGAACGCCCTGGCCTTCTGGTTCTTCCTCTTCGGTTCCACCATCGCCGTGTCCGGCTTCATCACCCCGCAGGGTGCGGCGTCGTTTGGCTGGTTCGCGTACGCGCCGCTGTCCAACACGACGTTCAGCCCGGGCGTGGGCGGTGACCTGTGGGTCTTCGGCCTCGCACTGACCGGCTTCGGCACCATCCTCGGCGCGGTCAACTTCATCACCACGATCATCTGCATGCGCGCCCCGGGCATGACGATGTGGCGGATGCCGATCTTCACCTGGAACATCCTCGTCACGTCGATCCTGGTCCTGATGGCGTTCCCGCCGCTGGCCGCAGCCCTCTTCGCCCTTGGCGCGGACCGCCGTTTCGGCGCCCATATCTTCGACCCGGAGAACGGCGGCGCGGTGCTCTGGCAGCACCTGTTCTGGTTCTTCGGACACCCGGAGGTCTACATCATCGCCCTTCCGTTCTTCGGCATTGTCTCGGAGATCTTCCCGGTCTTCAGCCGCAAACCGATCTTCGGCTACAAGGGCCTGGTCTACGCGACCATCTCGATCGCCGCGCTGTCCGTGACCGTGTGGGCGCACCACATGTACGTCACCGGCTCGGTCCTGCTGCCGTTCTTCTCCTTCATGACGATGCTGATCGCAGTGCCAACCGGTGTGAAGTTCTTCAACTGGATCGGCACCATGTGGCGGGGATCGATCACCTTCGAAACCCCCATGCTGTGGAGCATCGGCTTCCTGGCGACGTTCCTCTTCGGCGGACTGACCGGCATCATTCTGGCCTCCCCGCCGCTTGACTTCCACGTCTCCGACTCCTACTTCGTGGTGGCCCACTTCCACTACGTCGTCTTCGGTACAGTTGTCTTCGCAATGTTCGCCGGCTTCTACTTCTGGTGGCCGAAATGGACCGGCAAGATGCTCAATGAGCGCCTTGGCAAGATCCACTTCTGGATGCTGTTCCTCGGTTTCCACGGCACCTTCCTGATCCAGCACTGGCTGGGCGTCGAGGGTATGCCCCGCCGCTACGCGGACTACATGCCGCAGGACAACTTCACCTGGATGAACCAGTTCTCCACCTACGCCTCCTTCCTGCTGGGTGCCTCGCTGATCCCGTTCTTCTGGAACGTCTACATCACCTGGCGCAGCAACGAGCGGGTCGAAGTGGATGACCCGTGGGGCTTCGGCGCCTCGCTCGAGTGGGCGACCTCATGCCCGCCGCCGCGCCACAACTTCACGTCGCTGCCGCGGATCCGTTCGGAGCGTCCCGCCCTGGACCTTCACCACCCCGAGCTCTCCCAGTCATACACCGTCGAATCGCCTGCCCCGGCAGCAGCAGCGCTCGGTAACGCCGACCAGAAGGATCAAGCCCAGTGAAAATCGAATCAAGACTCTTCGGATTCGGAGTCTTCTTCTTCGTCCCGGTCTCGATCGTCTACGGATTCCTGACCGGATGGACAGAGTGGGTCGGCATCCTCGGTGTTCTCCTGCTCGGCGGACTTTCGCTGATGGTCGGCGCGTACCTGGCCTTCACCGCCAAGCGCGTCGGGATGCGTCCCGAGGACCGCAGCGATGCGGAGATTCACGAGGGCGCCGGTGAACAGGGTCACTTCAGCCCCTGGAGCTGGTGGCCGCTGGTGCTTGGCCTGGCCTCCGCCGGTGGATTCCTTGGCCTGGCGATGGGATTCTGGATCGTCTACATCGCGGCCGGACTTGCACTGGTCGGTCTGGTCGGCTGGGTCTACGAATACAGCCGCGGAGACCACGCACACTAAGGTCCGCGAGGACACATACTGATCAACGACGGCGGGCCCCACCATTTGGCGGGGCCCGCCGTCGTTTGGGGCCTCCGTCGTTTGGGGTCCCGCCGTCGTCGGGTCCCGCGCGGTGCTGCCTCGCCCTCGGACGCCGCGTTGTCAAAGCCTGACTGGCGTTGGCTGGCGGCCGCGCTGGCCCCTGCCTTGCCCTGCCCTGGCGTAGGCACGAGAGACCGGTGGGCCGGTGCGCTCCCGCTGACGATGCCCGCAGTGGCGCTCAGCGCCCTTGTGGCGGCGCTGATGGTGTTGCTCGTGGTGGCGTGGAGGCCCTCGCGGCATTACTTCGCGTGGGCATGGAAGGGACGCATGATCCTGTTAGCGTCACCGGGAATCGTCGCGGCTCGTCGGCCTCAGCTCGTACCGGCGGAATTATCGGTTGGGAAGCCGGGGCCGGCCACTGGCCGCAGGGGCAGAGCGGACGCCGCCGGGGGAGCCTCAGGGCCCCAGGAGGCCCCTTGCGGCGCCTATCCGTGCCGGGCGGACTCCAGCAGCGCACGCAGGCCATCCAGGGCCGCATCGACGTCGACAGGGCTGAAGCGTTCCGGGACAGTGTCGGGGTTGACAGCCAACTCCACCACACAGCCGCAGTGGAAGTCCTCGGTCATGACTTCGAGCAGGGAGCGGGCGTCGACACCCTGCCGGCCGTCCTTGCTGATGGTGACGGGCAGCCCGGTTTCATGGACAGCCCGGACAAAAAGCGCCGCAGGCCTTGCATGCAGTCCGACGTCCGCCTGAACGACTGCGCTCCGTACTAGCAACGGGACTCCCTTTTCTCAGACAGTGGCGATCGTGGTGCCGGCGGGGAACCGGTGCATTTAAGCCTAGCCGGGGCCGCGTTCCCGGGCGAACCGGCACTACCCGGTGGTCTAGACCTGCGCAGGGGGTGGTTTAACCTTGAGGTATGACTCATTCCGGAAGGCTGCGCAGTGGCGCCCTCTGACGCGGCACGCATGGTCGGCGAGATCGACCGGAACAACGGTACGCCCATCTACGTCCAGTTGCGGGAAATCCTCAGGTCCCACATTGTCAGCGCCTGCCCGCCCGGGTCGGCGCTGCCCTCCGAGCGGGACCTCGCCGGGCGCTTTGGCCTGGCCCGGATGACGGTGCGCCAAGCCATCGATGCCCTCGTTGGTGAGGAAGTCATCGAGCGGGTGGTGGGCCTGGGCACATTTGTCCGGAAACCGAAGCTGGATCTGCAGGTCAAGCTGACCTCGTACAGCGAGGAGATGCAGCGACGCGGCATGGTCCCGGCGGCCAAGGTCCTCAGCTTCGAGCAGATCGGCGCCAGTGCATTCCTGGCCCGGGAACTCCAGCTCGAGGAGGGGACCCCCCTGGTGCGGTTCCGCCGCCTGCTGCTGGCAGACAACGAACCCATGAGCGTGGACGAGAACTTCATCCCGGCCCACCGCGTGCCGGGACTGCTCGACGGCGAACCGCCCACCTCGCTCTACAACGTCCTGAGCGAACGCTTCGGGCTGGTGATGGAGTGGGGCGAGGACATGATCGAGGCCACGGCCGCCTCGCCCTCCACGGCCCGCCTGCTCAACGTCGAGGTCGGTTCGCCGCTGCTGAAAATCCAGCGCCACGCCTTCGTGGCCCGGGCCATGGTGGACTACTCGGTGTCGTACTACCGGGCCGACCGCTACAAGCTGTGGGTGCCGCTGCAGCGTCCCGGCGTCCGCCCGACCCGCAATTACGCCTCCGGCTACCGCCCATGACAGCAACACGGGGTCACCTCGCGCCCATAGGACCCTTCGGGATGGTCGCCAACTGACCCCGCGTTGTTTGCCGGATATGCGGAACACGCAGAACACGCAGAAAGGCCCGGTCCTGGTGGACCGGGCCTTTCTGGTGTTCACTGCAGCTGTTTAGCGGCTGAGCGTCTTCTGGGTCTCGCCTGACTCGATCGCCTCGTGGGCGCCGTGGCCATGGGCCGCCTCAAGCTCAGCAGGCGTGGCCGGGGCAACCCGGTCCTCGAAGAACCACTGCGACAGCTTCGCGCGGCGCTTCTCTTTCTTGTCAACGACGCCGTTGGCGTTCGGCTCCGCGGGAAGCGGAGACGGCGACTCGAAGCCGACGAGCTTGTAGCGCTTGTACTCGTCCAGCGGGGCGTGGACCTCGATGAACTCGCCGTGGGGCAGGCGCACGATACGGCCGGTTTCGCGGCCGTGCAGGGCGATCTCCCGGTCCTTGCGCTGCAGGGCCAGGGCAATGCGCTTCGTGACAACGAAGGCGATGATCGGGCCGATGAAGAACAGGGTCCGCAGCCAGTACGTCACATCGTTCAGCGACACGTGGAAATGCGTGGCGATGAGGTCCGAGCCGGCGGCTGCCCACATGACGCAGTACCAGACGAAGCCGGCCATACCGATGGCGGTGCGCGTCGGGGCGTTGCGCGGACGGTCCAGGACGTGGTGCTCGCGGTCGTCCTTGGTGATCCACCGTTCGATCCACGGGTACATGAACATCACGGTGAACAGGATTCCCGCCGGCACCAGGGCCGGGACCAGGACGTTGAAGCTGAAGACCTGGCCGAACCAGACCTGTTCAACGCTCCAGTTACCGATGGTGCCCGGCATCAGTCGGAGTGCACCGTCCACGAACCCGATGTACCAGTCAGGCTGGGTACCAGCGGAGACCGGGGAGGGGTCGTAGGGGCCGTAGTTCCAGATCGGGTTGATGGTGAAGAACCCTGCCATGAGGGCGACGACACCGAACACGATGAAGAAGAAGCCGCCGGCCTTGGCCGCGTAAACCGGGCCAAGCGGGTAACCGACGACGTTGCCGTCGTTGCGTCCCGGGCCGGGGTACTGGGTGTGCTTGTGCACGACCACCATAAAGAGGTGCATCACGATCATCAGGAGGATGAGCGCGGGAACCAGGAGGATGTGCAGCATGTACAGGCGGCCGATAACCATCGTGCCGGGGAATTCCCCGCCGAAGAGGAAGAACGAGATGTACGTTCCGATCACCGGAATGGACTTGATCACGCCGTCGATGATGCGCAGGCCGTTGCCGGAGAGCAGATCATCGGGGAGGGAGTAGCCGGTGAAGCCGGCAGCCATCGAGAGGATGAGCAGCACGCTGCCCACCACCCAGTTCATTTCACGGGGCTTGCGGAACGCGCCGGTGAAGAAGACGCGGAGCATGTGCACGGAGACCGAGGCGACAAACAGCAGCGCGGACCAGTGGTGGACCTGGCGCATGAACAGACCGCCGCGGACATCGAAGGAGATATCCAGTGAGGAGCTGTAGGCCACCGACATTTCCACGTTCTTCAGCGGCATGTAGGAGCCCTGGTAACGCGTCTCCGCCATCGAGGGATCGAAGAAAAACGTCAGGAAGGTGCCCGAGAGCAGCAGAATGACGAAGGAGTACAGCGCCACCTCGCCGAACATGAAGGACCAGTGGTCCGGGAAGACCTTGCGGCCGAACTCGCGGAGCATCCCTGACCCGCCGACGCGCTCGTCAACGAAGTTGGTAATGCGGCCGCCCTTGGTCTTGGCGACGAAGGCGGGGGCATTAGGCGTTGATACTGCGCTCATGCTCATCACGCTCCCAATAGCTAGGTCCTACAGGTTCTTTGAAGTCGCTGGTAGCGACCAGGTAGCCCTCGGAATCAACCGCGATTGGCAGCTGGGGGAGGGGCCGGCTGGCCGGGCCAAAGATAACCTTGCATTCCTGGGTCAGGTCGAAGGTTGACTGGTGGCACGGGCAGAGCAGGTGGTGTGTCTGCTGCTCGTACAGGGCAACAGGGCAACCAACGTGGGTGCAGATCTTGGAGTAGGCGACTATCCCGTTATAGGCCCAGTCCTCGCGTCCCGGGGAAGGATTGAGCGATTCCGGGTTAAGGCGCATCAGCAGAACAACGGCCTTGGCCTTTTCTTCCAGCTTGTGTTCGTGCAGTTCGTTCAGGCCTTCCGGAATGACATGGAAAGCTGAACCGATGGTCACGTCGGCGGCCTTGATGGGGGTGCCGTCAGGATCGCGGGCAAGCCGCTTGAGCTTGCCATCCTGGGGTGCCCACATCGTGTGCTTCAGGGCGTCGTCAGGACGCGGACCCAGATCACCGAAGATGGCCAGGGCCGGCAGGGGAGCCAGCGCCACGGCGCCCAGGAGGGTGTTGCGGATCAGCGGACGGCGCTTGATGCCGGTTTCCTCGGCGATGTCGTCGACGATCCGGACAGCGGCCTGGCGGTCTTCCTCGGTGCGGATGGCATGGCGCTCTTCCGAGACTTCATGGTCCGGCATGAGGGCTTTGGCCCAGTGCACGATGCCGGTGCCGATGCCAAGCATGGCAAAGGCGGTGCCGAGGCCCAGCAGCATGTTCTGCAGCCGGACCGTCGCGATCCCGGTACCGTCCCCCAGATCGATGGCAAAGTACGCCACCAGGAATATCAGGGTGCCAACGACCGAGGTCCCGAACAGAAGGGCTACCTGCCGTTCTGCTCGCTTGGCGGCCTTCGGGTCCGTGTCGGCCAGGCGCAAACGATGCGGAGGAAGTCCAGGATCCTGGAACTTCTCCACCTCATTCTGACCAGCCGTAGCTACGGTGCCCGAGTGGTTCGGACTGCCGTCACTATGGTTGCCCATAATTCGCCTCATCCCTCTCTCGTCTCGGCGAATGCCGAGTTAGCTTTCAATTCAAACTGCTGACGGGTCAGCAGAAAACTCTTACAGGTGCAACAGGTGGGCTTAGGACGTCCGGGACGTAAGCCAGATCGTGAAGGCAATGATGACGCCCAGGCCGGCGATCCAGACAAACAGGCCTTCGGACACCGGTCCCAAAGCACCCAGATCGGCGCCGCCGGGTGAACCGTTGGCTTCGATCTGCTTCAGGAAGGTAATGATGTCGCGCTTGCCCTCGGGGCCGATGTTGGCGTCGCTGAAGACCGGCATGTTCTGCGGGCCGGTGACCATGGCTTCGTAGATGTGCTTTTCGGAGACACCGCTCAGGGCCGGAGCGAACTTGCCCCGGGTCAGGGCGCCGCCGGCAGCCGCAGCGTTGTGGCACATGGCACAGTTCACGCGGAACAGTTCGCCGCCATTGGCGGCGTCGCCCTGACCGTCGAGGACACTTGCCTCCGGGATGGACGGGCCGGGGCCGAGCGAAGCAACGTAAGCGGACAGCTGGTGCGTCTGCTCCTCGTTGAACTGCGCGGGCTTCTTGTAGGCCTGCGGGCCGTTCATCTGCATGGGCATACGGCCGGTGCCAACCTGGAAGTCAACGGCGGCAGCGCCGACGCCAACCAGTGAGGGGCCGGCTTGGGACCCGCTGGCGCCCATGCCGTGGCAGGTGGCGCAGTTGGCGGCAAAGAGCTTGCCGCCTTCCTCTGCGTCATTTGCGCTGAAGCTGGTGCTGGCTTTGGCCTGGTTGACGGTGGTGGCTACGGCGTACAGCCCACCAGTGACCAGGAGGCCCATCAGCAGCAGTGCAATTGCTGCTAGCGGGTGACGTCGCTTCTGCGAGAGTGCCTTCACGTGGTGGTTCCTTTTTTCGATCCTGCGTTGGCTCCGGGAGCCACTTCTTAAAATTCTACCTCTTGTAGAACAAGAGCCAGGTATTGCTACTTGAGCACGTAGATGACCAGGAAGAGGCCGATCCAGACGACGTCGACGAAGTGCCAGTAGTAGGAGGTGACAATCGCGGAGGTTGCTTCGAAGTGGCCGAACTTCTTCGCTGCGAAGGAGCGGCCCATGATGAGGAGGAAGGCAACCAGGCCGCCGATAACGTGCAGGCCGTGGAAGCCTGTGGTGATGTAGAACGCCGAACCGTAAGCGTTGGAGGAGAGCGAGACATGCTCGGAAACGAGCAGGGCGTACTCAGTCGCCTGGCCGGCCACGAAGAAGGCGCCCATGACGAATGTCACGGTGAACCATTCGTTCATTCCCCAGCGGGTGAAGCTGAGGGGGCCGCCGCTTCGACGCGGCTGAAGCCGCTCAGCGGCGAAGACGCCCATCTGGCAAGTAAAGGAACTTGCCACAAGGACGATCGTGTTGATGAGCGCAAAGGGGAAGTTGAGCTTGGCTGTCTCATCGGCCCACATCTGTCCTGAAGTCGAACGGAGTGTGAAGTACATGGCGAAGAGACCGGCGAAGAACATCAACTCACTGGACAGCCAGACTACGGTTCCAACAGAAACCATGTTCGGGCGATTCAGCGTCGGGTGCGCCGGGGTACTGGGGGCATGGGTCGCAGATGTCACATAGACATTATGTCTATAAAACTCCCTCCTGCCCAACGCAAACCGCGTTTTGGGGGGACTTTTTCTACAAAGACGCGAATTCGCGCGGAAAAGTTCCCGGACAGGTTCACATTGGTCTTTGCAGTGCGCACCTCGATAGCATCAGAACGTGACTTCTCAGGCATCTGCACAGGCGGCAGTCAACACATGGCCGCGGCTCATCAACGCACTCATTAACGGGACGGATCTCACCACCGGCAACACGGAGTGGGCGATGAACTCGATCATGTCGGGGGAGGCGACGCCGGCCCAGGTTGCCGGTTTCCTCGTGGCACTCCGGTCCAAGGGCGAGACCGTGGATGAACTGGTCGGCCTGGTTGAGGCGATGATCGCGAACGCTAGCCCCATTGAGATAGCAGGGCAGAAGCTGGACATCGTCGGAACCGGTGGAGACCAGCAGAACACGGTGAACATTTCCACCATGGCCGCGCTGATCGCGGCCGGCGCCGGCGCCAAGGTGGTTAAGCACGGCAACCGTGCGGCGTCCTCGACCTCCGGGTCCGCGGACGTCCTTGAAGCCCTGGGCGTCCGGCTGGACCTGCCGGTCCCGCGGGTGGCTCTCAACGCGGAAGAGGCGGGCATCACGTTCTGCTTCGCGCAGGTATTCCACCCTTCGATGCGCCATGCTGCCGTCGCCCGCCGGGAACTCGGCGTGCCGACGGCCTTTAACTTCCTCGGCCCCATGATCAACCCGGCCCACGTGCAGGCCTCTGCGGTGGGTGTGGCCAATGAGCGCATGGCTCCGCTGGTGGCCGGGGTCCTGGCCAAACGAGGCAGTCGCGGGCTGGTATTCCGCGGAAATGACGGACTTGATGAGCTCACCACCACCGGGCCGTCCCGGGTGTGGGAAATCCGGAACGGGGCCGTGAGCGAGGAAATATTTGATCCGCGTGATCTTGGCATCCGTCAGGCAACCCTTGAGGAACTTCGCGGCGGGGACGCCGCGGCCAATGCCGCCGTCGTGCGGTCCGTGCTTGCCGGCGGCCCCGGTTCGGCACGCGATGCCGCCCTGCTGAACGCCGCCGCCGGACTCGTGGCCTTTGATCTGGATGCTGTCGGACCGTTCAGGGAGCGGATGGCCGCCGCTTTGAAGCGCGCGGAAGAGTCCATCGAGTCGGGTGCGGCGGCAGCTGTGCTGGACCGGTGGGTCGCACTCTCGCGCAGCTAAACAGTCCGCGGTAAGCCGGTTGTCGGGGCGGCCCGGCTGCCGGGCCCTGGACCCGCTGAATCCTACTGTTCGAACCCTAGGGCGAAGGCCGCGTCGAGGTCGTGCTGGGAATAGGCCCGGAATGCGATCTGGGTGGTGGTGTGGACAACGCCGGCCACCTTGGAGAGTTTGTCCGCGATGACGTCGGCAAGATCGTCGTGCTTCGGGACCCTGGCGATGGCGATGAGGTCCCATTCGCCGGTCACGGAGTAGACCTCGCTGATTCCCTGGATGGCGGAGATCTCTTCCGCAGTCTCCGGTATGCGGGAAGCGTCTGTCTTAATCAGGACGAAAGCGGTGACCACGTGTGAGCCTTTCCGGATCTGTTGCGCCGTTGCCGGCCGAGTGTAAGCCCCGGGCGGTACTCCTCCGGACCTCGGCCATGTCCCTGCAAGCCTAGTCCATCACGCCCCGCGGCGGCGGGTGTTGAACCGCCGGACAGCGGCGGCCAGGAGGCGGTATCCGAGCAGCAGAAAACCCAGGCTGAGCAGCGCCACGATGACGAACGGCAGGACCACGGTCTGCCCGGTGACTGCCCGCAGGAGCATGCCGATGGCGACCGTGCCGAGCCAGACCCCGACGCCGGCCGGCCAGAGGGCCAGGGGGGTGCGCCACAAACGCAGTGCCAGCCAGGAGAGGGCCGCGCCGACGAGGAAGGGCCAGGCCGTGGAAAAGACGCCGATGACGATGTCCCCGCGCTGATGGGCGTCCCGGCCGATGGCTGCGAAGACGAGAATCAGGGCGGCATCAGCGCAGGCTGCCAGCACTGCCGTCCGGCGTGCCGCCCTTGCTGGCGCGGACGGGGTGGCGGCTGGGCGGGGAAGCGGAGGCGTTGCGGAAGGCATGGTCCAAGCGTAGCCGGGCAGGCTGGAAGGCCGAAGATTGGGCGTTCGTGGCTGCGGTCCCGACGGCGGGCCGGTCAGCGCAGCGCCGTCGTTGTGCCGGTAACCCGGCGGGACTAGGCTCGGGCGGACAACCCCGCACCGCCGCCGGATTCCGCCTTGCGGCACGGGCCCAACAGAAAGAGGACTGACCGTGGCCGAGAAGATCACCACCTGCCTGTGGTTCGACAACCAGGCGGAAGAAGCCGCCGGGTTCTACGCATCCGTGTTCGACGGCGGGAAGGTGCTGGATGTCTCCCGCTACGGCGAGGGCGGTCCCGGCCCGGCAGGCCAGGCGATCACCGTGCGGTTTGAAATCGAGGGCCGGACCTTCACGGCCTTGAACGGCGGGCCTGCCTTCACCTTCAACGAGTCGGTTTCCTTCGTCATCGATTGCGCCACCCAGGAGGAGGTCGACCGCTACTGGGACGCCCTGCGCGCGGGCGGCGCCGAAAGCCAGTGCGGCTGGCTCAAGGACCGGTTCGGGGTCTCGTGGCAGGTGGTTCCCTCCGTGCTGGGCGGGCTGATCGGGGGACCGGACCAGGAGGGGTCCCGGCGTGCCATGCAGGCCATGCTGGGAATGCAGAAGCTTGATATCGCGGTGCTGCAACGGGCCTACGACGGCAGCTAGGGCGGACAGCGGAGCGCGCAGCACTGGCGCTGCGGGGGAGTTGTCCGTTGCGTCTTGCCGTCGGTTCCTCCCAGGGTGTCCAATCCATATAGACAGCCGCGCGCTGCACGGAAGGCCGTCCGTTCGGCCCCCGACGGATGCGATCCAGGAGGTTCCCATGGCCGCGAAAGACGCGAAGGTTCCGGCGAAAGCCGCCAGCCGGGGCACATCCGAACTCCGGCGGGCCGACGCCGGCGATGTCAGGCCGCCCGAACACCCTGAATTGATCCGGAATGTGGCGCTGGTTGGCCATTCGGGTGCCGGCAAGACGATGCTCGCCGAGGCGCTGCTGGCGGAAACAGGCGTGATTTCGCGGAAGGGCTCCATCGCCGAAGGCACGACCGTGAGTGACTCGGAGCCTGCCGCCGTCCACCAGCAGCGCTCCGTCGCCCTCTCCGTGGCGCCCGTGCTGGTTGGTGATGTCAAGCTGAACCTGCTCGACACGCCGGGATACCCGGACTTCGTCGGCGAACTGCGCGCCGGGCTGCGCGCGGCCGACGCGGCATTGTTCGTCGTTTCGGCGGTGGACGACATCGATGCTGCCACGACGGCGTTGTGGGGGGAATGTCAGCGTGTTGGGGTGCCGCGGGCGGTGGTGATCAGCCGGCTGGACCATCCCAGGGCGGACTTCGACGCGGCGCTCGAGAGATGCCAGCGGGCGTTCGGCGACACGGTGCTGCCGCTCTACCTTCCGGTGCGCAACGGGGCGGAGGTCACCGGGTTGCTTGGGCTGCTCTCGGACTCTGTGCTGGAACGGCCGGCGGACAATGCGCCGCCGGTCCCGCGGGAGGCCGACGACGGCGAACGCGCCGCCTCCGCGGCGGCGCGGGGCGCGCTCATCGAAGGGATCATCGCCGAGAGCGAGGATGAGTCGTTGCTGGACCGGTACCTCGGCGGCGAGGACATCCCAGCTGAGGTCCTTATCGGCGACCTGGAGGCGGCCGTTGCCCAGGGGTCCTTCCACCCGGTGATCCCCACGTCCGCCGAGACCGGCGTCGGGCTGGCCGAACTCCTGGACGTCGTGGCGCGGGCTTTCCCCCCGCCAACCGAGAACCGTGGTCCGGTGGTGTCCCACCTTGATGGCACACCGGCCGCCCCACCGGACTGCGACGCCGCGGGGGCGCTGCTCGGTGAAGTCGTGCGCACCAGCATCGATCCGTTTCTGGGCCGCGTCTGCCTGGTCCGCCTCTTTTCCGGCACACTGCGCGAGGACACGGCCGTCCATGTGGCCGGGCACGGGCTGGCGGACCGGGGCCACGCCGACCACGACAGTGACGAGCGTGTCTCCCACGTGTATTCGCCGCTGGGATCCAGCCTGCGGCCGGTGCCGTACAGCGTGGCGGGGGACATCTGCGCCCTCACAAAACTGGGGCCGGCCGAGACCGGCGACACGGTTTCGGCCAGGGATTTGCCGCTGCTGATCCAACCGTGGGAGATGCCGGAACCCCTGCTGCCTGTAGCCGTTGAGGCCGCCTCCCACGGCGACGAGGATGCCCTCGCCCGGAGCCTGGGCAAGGTCGCGGCAGGGGACCCGGCGCTTCGCGTGGAACGGAACGCCGAGACGCACCAGCTCATCCTCTGGTGCGTGGGAGAGGCGCACGCGGACGTCGTCCTGGGCAGGCTGCGCGAGCAGGGCGTGAACCTGCAGACGGTCGACGTCATCACCCCCCTTCGGGAGACATTCGCAGGGCGCGCGGCGGGCCACGGCCGGCACGTCAAGCAGTCAGGCGGCCACGGCCAGTACGCCGTGTGTGACATAGAGGTGGAACCCCTGGAACGTGGCGCCGGCTTTGAATTCATCGACAAGACCGTGGGAGGGGTCATCCCGGGACCCTTCATCGCCTCGGTGGAGAAGGGCGTGCGGGCGCAGATGCAGAAGGGCGTCTGGGCCGGCTTCCCGGTGGTGGATATCAGGGTGACCCTGCTCGGCGGCAAGGCCCACAGCGTGGATTCCTCGGACGCCGCCTTTCAGGCGGCGGGGGCATTGGCCTTGCGGGAGGCAGCTGCCGCCGGGAGCAGCCAGCTGTTGGAACCCGTCTCGGCCGTCACCATCAGCGTGTCGGATGAGCATGTGGGCGCGGTGATGAGCGACCTGTCATCGCGGCGGGCCCGGTTGACCGGAACGACGTCGACCGGGGGAGGGCTGACTGAAATCACGGCCGAAGTACCGGACCAGGAGCTCTTGCGCTACACGATCGAACTGCGCGCCCTGACATCGGGAAGCGGCCGTTTCGGGCGGAGCTACCTGCGGCACGAACCGGTGCCCGCTGCCGCCGCCCGCGCCGCCACGAAGGACTGAGGACCCGTCCGGAACGCATGCCGGCGGGCTGGAGAATGTCACCGTGCGCGGGGGAGCCCCGTCCTACGCCAGCGCTTCCGCCCCGCCGTCGTCGTCCGCCATGGTCTCATCCGCCCGGCGCAGCGTTCCGCTGGCGGGGCTCTGATCGGGCCCATAGTGTGCAACGCTGGTGGTATGGATCTGGAGGTGTCGCCCGCGCTCACGATTCCCTCGTCGGAACTTGGCTGGCGTTTTTCGCGTTCATCCGGGCCCGGCGGTCAACACGTCAACACGTCGGACAGCCGCGTTGAACTCTCGTGGAACATCAGCGACTCTGCGGTGCTATCGGATGACCAGCGGCTATTGCTGCTCACGCGACTCGGACGACGTCTCGTCGCCGGGGTGATCACCGTGACCGCTTCAGAGCGGCGGTCCCAGCTACGCAATCGTGAACTCGCCCTGGCCAAGCTCGCCGACCTTGTGGCAGTGGGCCTGGCTCCCGGACCGGCACGACGCCGTGCGACCAAACCCACCCGCGGATCGAACCGTCGGCGCCTCGCCGCAAAGGAACAGCGGTCAGCGACGAAACGGCAACGACAGCGGCCGTCCGCCGAGTAGCGCCATCCGGTCCGCAGTGTTCAGCCGGGAGATCGCGGGTCCCTTGCGGACGGGGGCGCAGGGGAGTGGTGACATGAACTCTAATTCAGGTTCCCGCTGGCGCCCGCCGGCGTGTCAGCTTCGTGCCGGGGACACTGTCTCAACTTCTGTGTCCGGCCCATGACGGCACCGGCGCGAGCATCTTGAAATCAAGGCTGTATTTCCTGGGGAACGAACCCTAAGCTGGGCCCCACATTCCTCGGCCCGGGAGGCACCTGTGCATCTGTCAGATAAAACCGCCACCGCCACGACCGCTCAATCGCGTCACTTGCAGGAGGCTCTCATTGGGCGCCTGGAGAAGGGCAGAGAATGGGCGACGCCCGCCGTCGAATCCGCCCTCCGCCGCGCTCTCGCGGGGGTGGACAGCGGAATTGATGTGGCATCGCCGCGACTGCAGGCCAGCTTGAGGGCTATCGCCGAAGAACTCGCCGGGGGAGTTGAGACAGTCACCCCCAGGCTCCATGAGCGCATTGCGCGGATCATTCCCGATGGCACCGCGTCGGTTTCAAAGGCTTCCATGAGCAAGCAGCCCCGGAAAGCCTGGTGGGTTGCCGGTGTCGCGGCGGCGGCGTTCAGTGGGGTGGCTCTTTGGCGCGCGTCTCGGCGGCCCGAACGATCCAAGGAGCCCCAGCGTGCCCACGGCGCCGAGGACCGCGCGGATCAGAGCGGGCGTAACCCGCCAAGCTCTTCACACGCTGCGCCCCCGTCCCGCACCTGACAAATCACAGTTCACGTGCAATAATCACGGTTCTACTTGACATAATGTTGATTATCGGCGTTTAAAGCAAGGGAGTAGAAGTGGCTGCGAGAAGTCTCTTTCCGCCGCTGGCTCAGGCCGAGGTCGGTACGATGTTGTGGTTGAGCCGGAAAAGGTTTTGCGGGTCGAAACGGTTCTTCAGCGCCAAGAGTCGGTCATATTTGTCCGGCCCGTAAGCCTCACGTGCTGCCTCGGTGATGTCCTGTCCGGTTTCTGCGCCGAGGAAGTTGACGTACTGGCCGTCCTCGGCGAACGGCCGCATGAGAGTGTAGGCCTTCCGGGCGAAGGCGCTCAGCCGATCGTCCTCCGCCGGGTCGTTCCAGAAGCCGTAGATGTTCAGCCAGAACTTTGCCGAGCGGTGGGGAAACGCTGTGGCCTCCTCCGGCACACGCCCGAAGGCCCCTTCCATGTGGTGGATATCGATCCCGGTTCCCAGCCAGGTCACTTCAGAGGCGAAACCGACCAGAACGTCGACGGCATCATCGTCCATCCGCGAGAACGATAAGTTTTTCCAGTACCCCCGGGAGCCCCTCGGAAAGAGGTCGTCCATGGCGGACTGCCACACCGGCCAGGCGGTCGGGGCGACTTCTTCCTCGTCCGGGGGTGCGGCGGCGCGCAGTTGTTCGATCAGTTCGAGTCCGGGTTGGTGGTTTTCCGAAGCCCAGGCGAAGCCGATGATCATCCACGGCTCCTCCCCCATGTCCAAGTCGGGCGGGAGCACCAGGAAGGAGACGATCGGATTCATTGCCTCGGGTAGACCCTGCGTCCACTTGTCGAACGCGCCCAGCGCGCTTTTCCAGCGGGACGGCCGGTAGAAGAAGTTTCCACCCAGCACGGCAGCCGGCAACTGCCGGGCGCGGAAGGTGAAGGAAGACACCACCCCGAAGTTCCCGCCCCCGCCGCGCAACCCCCAGAACAGTTCGGGGTTATCTTGTTCGCTGGCGTGCAGGTGCTCTCCCGCGGCAGTGATGACATCGGCGGAGACCAGATCGTCCAGGCTCAGCCCGTTGGGCCGAGTCAGCCAGCCGACCCCTCCGCCGAGGGTCAGCCCGGCGACCCCGGTGGCGCTGATGACGCCAAGCGGCACGGCCAGTCCGTGCGTGGTGGTGGCCCGGTCCACGTCCGCCAGGGTCGCCCCGGGTTCGACGGTCACGAGCCGGTTTTCCACATCGACCTCCACCCCGCGCAACTGGCCCAGATCCAGCACCAGGCCACCTTCGACGGTGCTGTGGCCGGCGATGTTGTGCCCGCCCCCGCGTACGGCAAGCGGCAGGCCGGTGCGCCGGGCCGTCTGAAGGACGGGATCAATGTCTCCGACGCCTCCCGCCCGGATCACGGCCCGCGGATGCACGTCGATCATGCCGTTCCATACCGCCCGGGCCTCGTCGTACAAGGGATCTTGCGGTTCGATCACCGACCCTGCCAGTTGCCCGCGCAACTCCTGCAGGGCACGGTCCTCGTCGCCGGCCTGCTCGCCCTGATGCTTTGTGCTCATCGGTCTGCTGCCTCCGTGCCTGGGGGTTGGTACCCCTGGTCCAACAGTGGAATTGATCTCCCCGGGGTCGGCGCTGCACGGCGATGCTTCCAGCCGCCACGGCACCGGAACAGCTCGCGGTGTCCACAGTATAGATTCGCCTGCGGCGCCGGACAACGGACTACAGGTATCCGCACCTAGGCGCCCACGCACGGAAGGGTAGATCGCGAATTGACTGTCCAGCGGGTTGCCGAGTGCGGCTGGCGGCGAATCAACGCACCGTCACCGCGCGACGTAGGCCGCCAGGTGCTCGCCGGTGAGGGTGCTGCGGGCCGCGATCAGCCCGGCCGGTGTGCCCTCGAAGACGATCCGGCCGCCGTCGTGCCCGGCGCCCGGGCCCAGATCTATGATCCAGTCGGCGTGCGCCATGACGGCCTGGTGGTGTTCGATGACGATGACCGACTTGCCGGAGTCCACCAGGCGGTCCAGGAGGCCCAGCAGGTTCTGGACATCGGCGAGGTGCAGGCCTGTGGTGGGCTCGTCGAGGACGTAGACGTCACCCTTCTCGGCCATCTGGGTGGCCAGCTTGACCCTCTGCCGCTCGCCGCCGGACAGCGTGGTGAGCGGCTGTCCCAGGGTCAGGTAGCCAAGCCCGACGTCTGCGAGCCGGCCGAGGATCTTGTGAGCCGCCGGCGTCTTCGCCTCGCCGGCTCCAAAGAACGCCTCGGCCTCGGTCATTGACATGGCCAGCACTTCGGCGATGTTGCGGCCGCCCAGCTGGTATTCCAGGACTGACGCCTGGAACCTCCGGCCCTCGCAGACCTCGCAGGTGGACTCGACGGTGGCCATCACACCCAGTTCGGTGAAAATGACGCCCGCGCCGTTGCAGGTGGGACAGGCGCCTTCCGAATTGGAGCTGAACAGGGCCGGCTTCACGCCGTTGGCCTTGGCGAACGCCTTGCGGATCGGCTCTAGAAGGCCCGTGTACGTCGCCGGGTTGCTGCGCCTGGACCCCCTGATCGCCCCCTGATCGATCACCACCACGCCGTCCCGGCCGGCGACCGAACCCTGGATCAGCGAGCTCTTCCCCGACCCGGCCACGCCGGTGAGCACGCACAGCATCCCGAGCGGGATATCGACGTCGACGTCCTTGAGGTTGTGCGTCGAGGCACCGCGCACCGCGAGCGTCCCGGACGGTTTACGCACCGATTCCTTGACCCTGGCCCGGTCATCGAGGTGGCGTCCGGTGATGGTGTCACTCCCCCGCAGGGCCTCCACGCTTCCCTCAAAGCAGACGCGGCCGCCCTCGGTGCCGGCGCCGGGGCCAAGGTCAACGACGTGGTCGGCGATGGCGATGGTCTCCGGCTTGTGCTCGACGACGAGCACCGTGTTGCCTTTGTCCCGCAGCTGCAGCAGGAGCCGGTTCATCCGCTCGATGTCATGCGGGTGCAGGCCGATCGTCGGCTCGTCGAAGACGTAGGTGATATCCGTCAGGGACGAGCCGAGGTGCCGGATCATCTTGGTGCGCTGTGCTTCTCCCCCGGACAGCGTGCCCGCCGGCCGGTCCAGCGAGAGGTAGCCCAGCCCGATTTCGGCGAACGAGTCGAGCAGGTGCTGCAGGCCATGGAGCAGCGGCGCGACGGAAGGCTCGTCGAGCCCGCGGACCCACCCTGCCAGATCGCTGATCTGCATCCCGCACAGCTCGGCGATATTCTTGCCCTGGATCTTCGAGGACCGGGCCTCCGGGCTGAGCCGTGTGCCGTCGCATTCCGGGCAGGCCTGGAACGTGATGGCACGCTCCACGAAGGCCCGGATGTGGGGCTGCATCGCGTCGACGTCCCTGGAGAGCATCGATTTCTGGATCTTCGGGATCAGGCCCTCATACGTCAGGTTGATTCCCTCGACCTTGATCTTGGTCGGCTCCTTGAAGAGGAGGTCCTGCATTTCCTTCTTGGTGAACTTCGCGATCGGCTTGTCCATGTTGAAGCCGGCGCCGCTGAAGATGCGGCCGTACCAGCCGTCCATGCTGTAGCCGGGGATCGTCAGCGCGCCCTCGGCGAGCGACTTGCTCTCGTCGTAGAGCGCGGTGAGGTCGAAGTCGGAGACCGAGCCCATGCCCTCGCAGCGCGGACACATCCCGCCCAAATAGACGGCGTTCTGGACGACGCTTTTCTCCACCCGGCCGCCCTTTTCGGTGCTCATCACCCCGCTTGCCTTCCGGGTCGGGACGTTGAAGGAGAATGCCGTGGGCGGCCCCACATACGGCGATCCCAGGCGGCTGAAAAGGATCCGGAGCATGGCGTTGGCGTCGGTGGCCGTGCCCACCGTGGAACGGGGGTTCGCGCCCATCCGTTCCTGGTCGACGATGATCGCCGTCGTCAGCCCCTCAAGGTGGTCGACGTCCGGACGCGCCAGGTTGGGCATGAACCCCTGCACAAAGGCGCTGTACGTCTCGTTGATCATCCGCTGCGACTCAGCGGCGATGGTGGCGAACACGAGCGAGCTCTTGCCGGAGCCGGACACACCGGTGAACACCGTCAGACGGCGTTTCGGGATCTCGATGCTGATGTCTTTGAGGTTGTTCTCACGGGCTCCGACCACGCGGATCAGGTCGTGGCTGTCGGCAACATGCAGCGAACGCGGCTGCGTGCCGGGCCGCGCATCCGGCTGCGTTTCCGACGTCGAAGCCATGCTCATCGTGTCTCCCTCTTGTGGGCGGGGCCGCGTTTGCGGTCTCCGCCGGCGTACTCTGGCTCTATCTAACCAGCTTCGAGCCGGGATCCGCGGGCGAATCCATTGTCTTCTGCGCCGGCCTCGCTGAGAATGAACCATGACGGTCTACCTGAGGTCCCTGGAAACTGCTGTCCCGCCCACTGTCCTGATCCAAACGGAGGCCCGGGACGTTTTCGCGGCCCAGCCGGGGCTGACCAGGCTGGGCACCCGTCTGGTCAGCACCTGTTTTGATTCCGCTGCCATCGACACCCGCCACACGGCCGTCGAGGAACTGACGAAGGATCACCAGGCGGAGAACCCGCGGTTTTTCAACGCCGGCACGGGGCTGCTGCTGAGCCCCAGTACCAAAGTCCGCAACGACATCTTTGCCACCGAAGCCACCAAACTCTTCATCGAGGCAGCACAGAAGGCCCTGGACGCCTGTCCCGGGATCACGTCCCAGGACATAACCCACCTCGTCACGGTGTCCTGCACTGGGTTCTTCAACCCCGGCCCAGACTACAAAATCGTCCGTGCCCTCGGCCTGGATCCTGCCGTGCAGCGCTACCACCTCGGATTCATGGGCTGTTACGCGGCGTTCCCCGCCCTGCGGGCGGCCAAATCCTTCTGCGAGGCCGACCCCGACGCCGTCGTCCTGGTCGTCTGCGCCGAACTGTGCTCCCTGCACGTCCGGACCTCGAACGACCCTGACACCATCATGGGCTCGGCGCTGTTTGCCGACGGCGCGGCCGCCGCCATCGTCACGGCCCAGGAGCGCCCGGACGAACCGTCGCTCTTGCAGCTGGACCACTTTGAGACCGTCCTTACCCCGGTCGGCGAGGAGTCCATGGCGTGGAATATCGGCGACGAAGGTTTCGAGATGGTCCTGGGGAACTACGTCCCCCACATCATCGATGACCACATCATCGGCGCCCTGGAACCACTCCTCTCCCGGGAGGGTGCCCTGCGGGGACTCCCCTACCGCGACATCCGGCACTGGGCCATCCACCCCGGCGGCCGCAGCATCCTGGACAAGGTCCAGTCGCGGCTGGAGCTGAGCGACGAGCAGCTGGTCCCGGCCCGTGAGACGCTGCGCAACTACGGGAACATGAGCAGCGCCACCGTGCTGTTCGTGCTCCGGCACATCCTTGACCTGCCGCCGGCGGAGGGTGCCGACGACGGCGCGGAGCGGATCTGCTCGATGGCGTTTGGGCCGGGACTGACGGTGGAATCGGCGCTGTTCACCAAGCTCAGCAGCCCGCGCCGTGGAGACCCGCCGCAGCGGAGCGGGCACGCGGCCCGGAGCGGGCACGCGGCCCGGAACGGGCCCGCCCAGCCGGCATCGGCCCTGGCCTGAAAACCAGTGCACCTGCTGCGGGATCGTGCGGCGCACGCCGTTGAGGAGATGGACCTGCCCGGCTGTGATCCGGTCCGGCTGGACCGCACCTATGCCCAGTTTGCGCTCGTGAACCGGGCCGTCTCCGGCTGGCGGGGCATCTACCGGAGCCAGTTCAGGCCGCGCCTGCGGAACGGTCCCGCCACCTTGCTGGACATCGGCTGCGGCGGCGGCGACGTGCCGGTGATGCTCTCCCGCTGGGCCGCCCGCGATGGGCTCCAGCTGGAGATCACGGCGATCGATCCGGATCCTCGCGCCAGCCGCTTCGCTGCCGAACGGCACCGGGCCTCGGGCGTGACGTTCCGTCAGTCCACGGCAGCCCAGCTCGCCGTCGAGGGTCGCAGCTTCGACCTGGTGGTGTCCAACCACGTGCTGCACCATCTGCCCGAGGACGAACTCCCGGGGTTCCTCGCCGAGTCCGCCAGGCTCTGCCGCGGCCGGGTGATCCACAACGACCTCCGGCGCAGCCCGGCCGCCTACGCCCTCTTCTTCGCCGGATCCTGGCCCTTCACGGGCTCCTACATCAGGCAGGATGGCCTCACCTCGATCCGCCGCAGCTACACCGCCGCCGAACTCCAGGCCACCGCTCCCCCGGGCTGGACCGTCATCCGACGCACCCCGTTCCGCAACCTGCTGGTCCTCAACAAGGACAGGGATCATGGCTGACGTCCTGATCATCGGCGGCGGCCCGGTGGGGCTGTTTATGGCCGCCCTGCTGCTCCAGCAGGGCGTGAGCGTGCGCGTCCTGGAACAGCGGACCGGCGCCGAACCGCACTCCCGGGCCATCGGCATCCATCCGCCGTCGCTGGATGCGCTGCAGGGCATCGGCGTGGCCCGGGCCATGGTGGCCGAAGGGGTCCCGATCCGGCGCGGCATCGCCGTCGGCGGCGGCCGGACGATCGCCCGAATGTCCTTTGCCGGGGTCTCGGAAGGCTTCCCGTTCGTCCTTGCCCTGCCGCAGTCCCGTACCGAAGCGGTACTGGAGCAACGCGTCCGGCAGCTCCACCCGGCCGCCGTGCACCGCGGCGTCCGGGTCACGGGCTTACACGACGACGGCGGCCAGGTCACCGCGGAGGCCACCGCGGGCGGCTCTGCGGTTCAGTACACGGCGGCCCTTGCCATTGCCGCCGACGGTGTCCGGTCCACGGTCCGGCCGCTGCTCGGCACGGCCGTCCGGGCGAAGGACTACCGGGTCAGCTACCTGATGGGTGACTTCGCGGACACGACCGGGTTCGGTCCGGACGCGGCCCTGTTCCTGGAATCCGCGGGAATCGTGGAGTCTTTCCCCCTGCCGGGGGCTTTGCGGCGCTGGGTGGTGCGCCTCGGGGACGCCGGGGACGGCGGGGACGCCAGCTGGCTCGCGCAAACGGTCAGGGAACGCACTGGGATCGACGTCGATCCCGCGAGCAACAGCATGCTGAGCCGGTTTGGCGTCCGGTCCCGGCTGGTCCGCAGGATGGTGACCGGCCGGACGGTGTTGATCGGCGACGCCGCCCACGAAATCAGCCCGATCGGCGGGCAGGGCATGAACCTGGGTTGGCTGGACGCCGATGCCCTGGCCCCCCTGGTGCTCGCGTCCCTGCACGGCACGGACGTGGGGGCGGCGCTAAGGAAGTTCGAGACCCGCCGCACGGCTGCGGCGGCCCGGGCGGCACGCCAGTCAGAAATCAACATGGCGTTGGGCCGGCCCCTGGCCGCCGGGCCGTGGGCCGCGCGAAATCGTGCCGTCGCGGCGGCTGCCTCCGTACCCGCCGTCAACGGGTTCGTGGCCCGCCGGTTCACCATGCAGTAACCGACCGCGGCGGAGCGCCGCGCAGCGTTCGAACGTCAGCGGCGTTCGAACGACACCGTGGCTCAGGCGGACGGGGGCGTGAAGTAGCAGTCGTAGCTGTCCTGGCTGATGACCCGGCCGTCCCGAACCTCAAAGACGGACGCGACCCTGGCCCGGATGACGTCGCCGGTGTCCCAGTGCGGCAGGTCCATCAGCAGGGTGGCGCTCCACTCGGCCTCCAGGACCACACGATTTCCCTCACACGTCGTGCGCCGCACCACGAACCGCTGCCCGGAGACGACGTCCTGGGCTGCCTCCGCCCCGGCCAGGGCGTCGTCCCGGTTCCGGGTTGCACCGGCCGGAGCCAGCAGATGCGGCGCCTCGCTCAGGGTGTAGTCCTGGGCCAGGAACGGGGCGATCTCTGCCGCACCGCCGCCGCCCTCGATAGCGCGCAGCAACGCGAGAACGCTTTCCAAGGGGGCCCGTGAAGTCATGGAACGAGACTATCCGAACACACCGGCCGGGCCCGGTCACACCGGCCTGCGCCCGGAATACACTGGCCGCATGGGTCGCTTCCCCCCGCTCCTGCGTCGCCCGGCCTGCGGAAACAGTCACTGTCTGCTCCCCGGATTGGCCGGGAGACTGGCTGCCGCCGGCGCTGTCCTCGCCCTGACCGCCTCCTGCAGCGGCGGTGCGTCAAGTACCGGCAGTGCGTCGGGCACGCCGACCCCGACGCCCACGCCAGCCGCCCCGGTCACCGCGGTGATCAACCAGCTCCGCGACAACTACAGCCGGCAGATCATTGCCGTGCAGTTGACGAACAACACCGCCGGTCCGCTGACCGTGCTCAGCGCCGCCGTGGCGAGCCCGCTCTTTTCCGGCACTATCGAGTGGCAGCAGGCGCCCGCCGGGATCGAGCTGCCGCCGGGACAGACCAAGATCCTGCCTGCACAGCTGCGGGCCCCGGAGTGCGGAATCCGGACGGCGCCGGCGGACTCCGGCGCGGCGGTGGAGCTCCGCTTTGCCCCGTCCAGCCACTCCGCGCCCGCCACAACCGCCCCCGCCACAACAGTGCCCGCCACAACAGTGCCCGCCACAACAGTGCCCGCCACAGCAGTGCCCGCCACGACGGTGCCGGCTGCCGACCCCTACGGCGTGCTGGAACGCAACAACGCGGAAATGTGCCTGGCCCAGGCGGCCGCTGGGGTCGCGGTGCTGCGGCTGGAACCGGAGCTCGAGGTGTCCGCCGGCGCACAGAGCGCCGTGCTGACGGTTGCCATCACACCGCGCGACGCCCCCGGCGCCATGACTCCCGGTTCAGCGGGGACCCTGACGATCAACAGGATCGACGGGACCACCTTGCTCGAAGAGGACCCAAACGTCCCCTGGCCGCGCTCCGTCCCGGTCCACGCCGGTGACCCCGGCCAGAAGTTCCGGCTGGGGATCCGGCCGGCACGCTGCGATCCGCACGCCATCGCGGAGGACAAAGTAGGGACCCTGCTGCCCTTGAGGGTGTCCGTGGGAGGCCGGGAGGGCATCCTGAAAATCGACGCCGGAGCGCTGCTGCGGGGACGCATTTACGACTTTGTGACCACGGCTTGCGGACGCCAGTAGTCTGGTGCCATGTCCCCTGACGCCAAGCATACTGACTTCAGCGCCGCCCGCATCCATGAAGCCGTCCAGCAGGTGCTCACCGCCGGCGTGCTCCCGGTCATTGTCCAGGCTGGACATCCGGTGCTGCGGCAGCTCGCCGCGCCCTTCGACGGGCAGTTGAGCGGCGCCGAACTGGGCCAGCTGATCGACCTGATGCGCAGCGTGATGCACAAGGCGCCCGGCGTGGGCCTGGCGGCGCCCCAGCTCGGGATTCCGCTGCGGCTCGCCGTGCTCGAGGACCAGTTTGACGTCGATCCCGCGGTCGCCGCCGCCCGCGGGCGGGAGCCGCTGCCGTTCTTCGCCATGCTCAACCCGTCCTACCGGCCGACGAACGGTTCCACCGTGGCGTTCTATGAGGGGTGCCTCTCAGTGCACGGACTTCAGGCCGCCGTTAACCGGCCCGAGTCGGTGCGGCTGGATTTCACGGCACCGGACGGAACCAGTCAGCAGCGGGAGTTCACGGGCTGGCAGGCGCGGATCGTCCAGCACGAAACCGACCACGTGCACGGAATCCTGTACCTGGACCGGGCCGAGTTGCGCTCCATCAGCAGCAACGCCGAGTACTCCGCACGCTGGGCACAGCCGGACATCAGCCTTGCCCGGAAGGAACTGGGGTTCCTCCCGGGCCCGTAACGCCCCTCGGCGCCCGCTCAGTCCCGGGCCGCAGGGGCGGGGTTTGCCGCCGTCGGAAGGTAGCGGGACCACCACTGGAGGATCTGGTCGAAACGCTGCTTGCGGTGGTGCGGCGTCCCGGCACGTGACAGCTCATGGTTCTCGCCCGGGAAGACCAGGAACGCGGCCTCCACGCCGAGCTGTTTCAGTGCGGTGAAATACCGCTGGCCCTGCTCCACCGGGCACCGGAGGTCCTCCTCGCTGTGGATGACCAGGGACGGTGTGCGCACCTGCTCGACCCGCGCCATCGGGCTTTGCGCCGCCATCTGCTCGGCGGAACGGCCGGTGTATTCGCCGCCGAAGAACCAGCCGATGTCGGAGGAGCCGGTGAAACTCACGGGGTCGAGGAATCCCCGTTCCACGATGGCGGCCTTGAAGCGGTGGTCGTGGCTGATGGTCCAGGCGGTGAGGTAGCCGCCGTAGGAACCTCCCATGATGCCGAGCGCCCCGGCGTCGAGTTCCTCAAACTTGCCGAGCGCGCCGTCGAGGAAGGCCAGGACGTCCTGCATGTCCAGGGTGCCCATCTGCTCCTTGATGGCCCGCCCGTGCTGCTGGCCGTAGCCGGCGGAACCGCGGGGGTTGCACATCAGGACCGCGTACCCTGCCGCGGCGTAGACCTGCGCCTCGTCAAACAGGGATCCGGTGAACTGGGCAAACGGGCCGCCGTGGATGTTCAGCAGGACCGGGTGGGGACCCTGGCCCGGCGGTTTCACCAGCCAGCCGTGGACGGGGTAGCCGTCGCCGGACGGGACCGTGAACTCGAGCGGGTCGATGATTCCGGCGCCGGAGCGCAGCGGTGCGGAGAAATCGGTCAGGACACGCAGCTGCCCGCCGTCGACCACGGCGACGTCGCCCGCGGTCCCGGCATCAGCGAAACTGACTACCAGCGAACCGCCGTGGGAGGCACCACCAGTAACCACGCGCCCGCCGCGGACCAGTACGTCGTGGGTCCCGGAGGCCTGGAACTGAAGCAGCTCGACCGTTCCCCCGGCGTTGTTCAGCGGCAGCACCGAGTCGGGGCCGCCCAGTTCGAGCCTGCCGTTGCAGCCGAGGTCCATGGTTTCGACGTCGCTCAGGCAGGTGGCGTCGCCGCCGCCCGCCGGCATCACGTGGAGCGCGGTGTTGCGCGCCACGAAGTCCTGGCCCGACGGGCCGAGATCCTGGGCGAGGAAGAACAGCCACTGCCCGTCCTGTGACTCGCGGACGGCGTGGATGCTCTGCAGGCCGGTGTTGGCCGGGGCGACCGGTTCCGGTTCTCCTCCACCGCCGGCTTCCCCGGTGCCTTCCCCCACCGCAATGCGGTAGATGCCGCTGGCGAGATCGTTATCGCTGCCCTCATGCAGGGCGGCGGTGAAGTAAATGGTTCGCCCGTCGGTGCTAAAACTCGCCCCGGTGTGGTCGGTGGCCGCGTTGGTGAGCTGCCGCGCGGCCGGCAGCAGCCCGTCCGGCTTGCCGCCGGCGCCGGGTGCTGGCTGACCCTGAGCCGCAGGTGCCGCGGTGCGGGCCTTCAACGCCCTGCCCTGGGGCGCGACCTTGGGCTCCGCGCCGGGGTCCGGGACCTCTATGAGGAAGAGCTGGACCGGCTTGTCCGCGGTGTACCCGACGCCGTTCATCCGGTACTGGTAGTCGGTGATCAGCCGTGCGTCCTCGCCGCCGGCGGAAACTCCCTCGGTACTGCCGTAGCGGCCGTCCACCGGAGTCCGGGCGCTGTAGACAATCTGCCGGGAATCGGTCGACCAGGCGAACGCCGACACTCCCAGCGGCGCGTCGGTGACGGCTTGCGGCTCCCCGCCGGCGGCCTCCACAACATGGAGCTGGGGTTTGCCGCCGGCCGCGGCGCGCAGGAAGCCCAGCATCTGCCCGTCCGGGGAGAAGTCCGGCGCAGTGTCGCGGAATCCGCGGGTCAGGCGGCGCGCGGGCCGGTCCGGGTCCAGTGGCACCGTCCACAGCTGGCCGACATAGGCGTCGGCGTCGAAGTCAGGCCGGATCACGGACACGACGGCACGTGTGCCGTCCGGATGCAGGGCGGGGGCGGAGACGGAATTGAGCAGCGGCAGATGTTCGGATTTCACGTGTGAGAGCCTAGCCCCAGTTTCCCCGGCTGTGAAATGGATCACCCCGTGAGGCATCAACGACGGGCGGCGCGGACCTGCCGGCTCCGGCCGGGCCCGCCGCCCCTAGGATGGACACTATGCCCCCCGCCTCCGCTGCCTGCCTGCTGTGCCCGGTCTGCCGGAACAGCCTCGGATTCAGCGACGCCGCCGGCCGCACCCTCGGGTGTCCGGCCGGCCACCGCTTCGACGCGGCGAAACAGGGGTACTTCAACTTCCTCGTCGGCAAAGGCACCGTCTTCGAGGCGGACACGGCCGACATGGTGGCGGCACGCTTCGATTTCCTCTCGGCCGGCCACTACCGTCCGCTCGCCGCGGCCGTGGCGGACCTGGCGGTCCCGGCCCTCGCCGGCGGAACCCCTGATATGCCGGGGACGGTGCTGGACGCCGGAACCGGGACCGGCCACTACCTCCGGGCCCTGCTGGACCGGGCGGCACTGGACCGGACACCCGCGGCGGCGATCGGCATGGACATCTCGAAGTTCGCGATCCGCCGTGCCGCAAAGCTGAACCCGGAGGCCATCAACCTTGTCGGGGACGTGTGGCAGCCGCTGCCGGTCGCCGACGACGCCGTCGACGTCGTCACCGTGGTCTTCGCGCCGCGCAATGCGGCAGAGTTCGCCCGGGTGCTGCGCCCCGGCGGGCGGCTGGTAATCGTCACTCCCCGGCCGGGCCACCTCGAGGAGGTGGCGGGCCGGACAGGCATGCTCGGGATCGAACCGGCGAAAGACGAGCGGCTCGCGGCCTCGCTCGCGGGAACCTTTTCGGCGCTCTCCGCCGAGGACCTCGACGTGCCGCTCCTGCTGTCCCCCGGGGACGTCGCCCAACTGGCGCTCATGGGCCCCGCCGGGCACCACCTGGACCGCAGTGCTCTGGCGTCCCTCGCCGCCGGGCTTCCGCCGCTGACCGCCGTGTCGGCCCGGTTCCGGATCAGCGTGTCCGAGCCGCTCCGCTAGCGCCTCCAACCGTGCCAAAGTAGTGCCCGCAGGTAACGACTTGGCCACTTTCGCCAAGTGCGTAACCCGGCACTCTGCAGGCGTTGCCGTTCGGCTTAGGATGGAATCACAGTGACTGAGGGTCTGCACCTGCAGCCCCCGGGGCAAAAGGGGGAAAGATGTTCGAATGGCTTCCCGACAACTGGTGGGCGCTGTGGCTCACGGTGTTCCTGGTGTTTGCCGTGGTGGAGATGATCACCCTCGACCTGTTCTTCATCATGCTTGGCGGCGGAGCCCTCGCCGGGCTGGCGGCGGCCCTGGCCGGCGCCGACGTTGGCCTGCAGGTCGTGGCCTTCTGCGTGGTTTCCCTCCTGATGATCGGCTTCGTCCGTCCCGTCGCGCTCAAGCACCTGCATAAAGGTCCGGCCGACCGGCGCAGCAACGTCGAACGGCTGATCGGCGAATCCGCCCTGGTGATGGAGCCGGTGACCGCAACCGGCGGCCTGGTCAAAATCGGGGGCGACGTGTGGAGCGCCCGCTCCGAAAACGGCGTCCTGGCACCCGGACAGCACGCGATTGTCAGCGCGATCGACGGCGCCACGGCCGTCGTCGCTTCGCAGCCGGAAACCGCCATCCAGTAGCGCCCGCAAGAATTCCGGCGGCCGCCACCGGCGCCGGGCAGGCGGCGGGAGACCGCCGCACACCATGGCAAGACCAATCTGGGGAATAGGTGATGTATGGATATCGCAGTCGCAATCGTGCTGCTGGTTCTCGTTGCGTTCGTAATAATCGTGCTCGTCCGGGCGGTGCGGATAGTCCCGCAGGCCCGCGCCGGCGTCGTCGAACGGCTGGGCAAGTACCAGCGGACGCTGAACCCTGGCCTCACGATCCTGATCCCCTTCGTGGACCGGCTGCTGCCGCTGCTTGACCTGCGTGAACAGGTGGTCTCCTTCCCGCCTCAGCCGGTGATCACCGAGGACAACCTCGTGGTCTCCATTGACACGGTGGTCTACTTCCAGGTCACCGACGCGCGGGCGGCCACGTACGAGATCGCCAACTATATCCAGGCGGTTGAACAGCTCACCACCACGACGCTCCGCAACGTCGTCGGCGGCCTGAATCTCGAAGAGGCCCTGACCTCGCGTGACCAGATCAACGGGCAACTCCGCGGCGTCCTGGACGAAGCGACCGGCCGCTGGGGCATCCGCGTCTCCCGGGTGGAGCTCAAGGCGATCGATCCGCCCCACTCCATCCAGGACTCGATGGAGAAGCAGATGCGCGCCGAGCGTGACCGCCGCGCCGCGATCCTGACCGCGGAAGGCACCAAGCAGTCCGCCATCCTCACCGCCGAGGGCCAGCGGCAGTCCTCGATCCTGAAGGCCGAAGGCGACGCGAAGGCGGCGATCCTCCGGGCGGACGGCGAGGCCCAGGCCATCCAGAAGGTCTTCGACGCGATCCACAAGGGCAACCCGGACCAGAAGCTCCTGGCCTACCAGTACCTGCAGACCCTGCCGAAGATCGCCGAGGGCTCGGCCAACAAGCTGTGGATCATCCCGAGCGAAGTCGGCGAAGCCCTCAAGGGCATCGGCAACGCGCTCGGCGGCAGCAAGGACGGGCAGTTCAATGACGGGCTGTTCGGCCCCGATTCCGACGCCGCGGCGGAACCCGCTGCTACCCGTCCGGCTCCGCCCGCCGCCGGTCCGGCCGCAGGGCCCGCCGCCGGCGTCCCGGGCCACCCGGAGGCCTAAGCGCGTCGACGAATGGGGAGGCATCCGCGCAGCGGATGCCTCCCCATTGCGTTGCCCGGCACCTGCCCTCGCCACCGCAGGCTTTACCGGGGGTGCCCTGTTCCCGTATACTTGAATATTTGTCCGGCTGGTTCAGTTCGGCGGAACATTTTAGCTTCGCTAAGCGTTTTATCCAGTGACGATTCATCCGGTTTGGGTCCAGTGAAACGGCGCAGAGCAGACAGTAGTCCGGCGCGGTCTCACAGCCCCCGGCTCACGCAGGGCATGACCCTGCGAACCGAATAGAGGGAGAAAAGATGAGCGATCGCAGCCTGCGGGGTATGCGCCTTGGCGCACAGAGCATGGAGACCGAATCCGGTGTCGAGCCGGCTCCGCGCCAGCGGGTCGAGTACCGCTGCGCGGACGGTGAGCCGGTATTCGTGACCTTCTCCTCCGAAGCGGAGATCCCCGCGGTATGGGTGTCGAAGACCGGCAAGGAAGCCTTGCTCGTCGACGGCGAACGCCCCGTGAACCCTAACGAGAAGGCAGTCCGCACGCACTGGGACATGCTCCTGGAACGTCGGTCGCTGCCCGAACTCGAGCAGATCCTTGAGGACCGTCTGACGATCCTGCGAGAACGCCGCGGCGAACGGCGCTCGGCCTAAACAGCCCCCGCACCGCCACAACAAGCAACGCGGGGTCACTTCCGGCCCATCCTGAGGCATCGGATGGGCTGGAGGTGACCCCGCGTTGCTCTGGGAAGGGCCGGTCACGCACCGTCATCGACGATGCACGACCGGCCCTTTGCTTTTCCCTCACGGGGCAAGGCCGCTATTGTCGGCCCTACTTGGGGGCGTTCTTGCCGGGGAGCTTTCCGGCGAGCGTGTTCCAGCGGGCGGTGAGGCCCCACCGGGTGACATTGATCATGGCCTCGACCACGATGTTTCCGCTCATCTTCGAGTCGCCCAGCTCGCGCTCGACGAAAGTGATGGGGCGTTCGACAATGGTCAGGCCGAGCTTGGCGACGCGCCAGGCCAGGTCCACCTGGAAGCCGTAGCCGACCGAGTCGACGGTGCTCAGGTCCAGTTTCTCCAGCGTGCTGCGGCGGAACGCACGGAAGCCGCCGGTGACGTCCTTGATCTTGATGCCCAGCATGATCCGGGCATACGTGCTGCCCACACGGGAGATCGCCTGCCGGTACAGCGGCCAGTTGACGACACTGCCGCCGGGCACCCAGCGGGAACCCATGGCCAGGTCGGCACCCTGCTCCACGGCCTCGATCAGCTGGGGAAGCTGCTCCGGCTGGTGCGAGCCGTCGGCGTCCATCTCCACGAGGATGTCGTAACCGGCGGCGAGCCCCCACTTGAAACCGGCGATGTAGGCCGCTCCAAGTCCGGCCTTGCCGGCGCGGTGCAGGACGTGGACCTGGCTGTCCTCGGCGGCGAAGCGGTCCGCCAGCTGCCCGGTGCCGTCGGGGCTGTTGTCGTCGACAACCAGGACGTCGGAGTCCGGCACCGCGGTGCGGAGCCGTCCGAGGGTCTTGGGCAACGATTCCAGCTCGTTGTAGGTCGGGATGATCGTGAGGACACGCACAGCGGGGCCTTTCCTTGAAGAGAGCGGTCGAGAGCCGGGCGGTCAGAGCATAGCTGACACCAGGCGCAACTCTCCATTATAGGGAGTCGCCGGGGCCGCTGAGGCCGATGCCGGTCCCCGGGCACGTCACCGGGCAGGTCCACCCGCCTCGGGCCAGTTCCGGCAGGGCGCGAAAAGCGCCGCCGGAACCGTTTTCTGCTGCGAAGTGGACCCGCCCCCTGGGAGTACCCATGGCCATGACCGGGCAAGCTGCCGCACTGGCGGCAACCTGGAACTGGCCGGGGGACGTCCGGAGTCTGCCGCTTACACAACCCTCCGTTGCCCCTCAATGCTACGGGGCGGCCCCGATCTGTCAACCGCTCCGTGACCTGCCGTTTCATCCGTCGCCGCAGGTCAGGACCGCCTTCCGGCCGGCAAAGTTTCGGGCCCGGCCGGCCTCTTCCGGCGCCGGCCGTCAGCCGCGCAGCGAGCCGCTGGCGAACAGTTCCCGGCCGTCCCTGACGGTCTGCAGGCACGCCGGCTCGGAACCGGCGTCCAGTGCCGGCAGCAGCGGCGTCCGCGCGCGGGGGTCCGTGCTCCAGGACTGGACCCGGCCGTCAGCCACCTGGACCATCAGCTCCTCGACTTCCCACACGGCGAAGCTGGCGGGGGCGCCGGGTACCAGCTGGCCGGCCATCGGGTTCCGGTACCGGGCAGCCCGCCAGCCGGCACGGGTGTGGCCGAGGAACGCGGCGCGGGCAGAGATGCGTTCCGCCGGGTTGTTGTGCTGCAGGCAGGCCCGGACGCTGGACCAGGGCCGCAGCGGCGTGACCGGGCTGTCACTGCCGAAGCAGATCGGGACGCCGGCGGCGTAGAGGGAGGCAAAGGGGTTCATGCCGCTGCGCCGGGATCCCAGGCGCTGCTGGTAAAGGCCGTCCGCCGCGCCCCAGGCAGCATCGAAACCGGGCTGTGCGCTGACCGTAACGGAGTAGGTGGCCAGCCGGCGGATGGACTCTGCATCGGCGAGCTCGACGTGTTCCAAGCGGTGGCCCGCGGCGCGGACCCTCTGCTCTCCGACCTCGGCCGCCGCACGGTCCAGCGCGTCCAGCGCGGCGTCGAGGCCCGCGTCGCCGATGACGTGGAAGCCTGCCTGGACCCCCAGCAGCGAGCACGCCGCGAGGTGGGCCGCCGCCTCCGCGGATGAGAGGCAAAGGCTGCCGCGCTCCCCTGCGGCGTCGCTGTAGTCCGCCCGCAGGGCCGCGGTCCGCGAACCGATCGAGCCGTCGATGTTCAGGTCCCCCGCGAGGCCGAGGACAGGCACGCCCAGGCCGTCCAGGATGGACCGGGCATGTTCCGCGGAGCCGGCCAGCTCGCCCCAGAACGGCAGGATCTCCGGCACCGCGTCCGGGCCGGTGTTCCAGGCAGCGGCGAGCTGCAGGTCCTCGATGCTGCCGATGTGCGGGGCCGCCATTTCCGCCAGGGCCACGTAGCCGTTGGCCGCCGCCTCGGCGAGGGCCCGCTGCTGGTAGCCCCGCAGCGCCGCGGCGGGCAGCTGGCGCGCCGCGAGCCGGGCCGCCGTGTGGGCGGCCCGCTTGACCTGCCCGCCCGCCAGGGAGCCGTCGACCCCGGAGCCGTCAACGCCGGAGCCGTCGACCCCGGAGCCGTCAATGCCGGAGAGGCCTGCGACTGCCGCCAGCGAGGAGGATACGAGGGCCGAGTGCACGTCGACCCGGGAGAGGTAGACCTGCCGGCCGCCTGCGGCGCGTTCCAGTTCCTCGCGCGTGGGCAGGGCGGGGTCCGCCCACCGGGTCTCGTCCCAGCCATGGCCCAGCACGGTGCCGCCGGCGCTGGAAGCGGAGACGCAGGAGGCGGCAACGGCGTCGAGCAGTTCCCGGGCCGAGCGGACCCCGCCGAGCTGCAGCGAGTCCAGGGCGATCCCTGTTTCGGTGAGATGGACGTGGGAATCGACGAAGCCGGGGGCGAGCAGCGCGCCGCGCAGGTCGATGACCTCCATCGTGGCGTCGGCAATCGAGGTGGCCGCCTGCTCGGAGCCGACCCAAGCGACGGTGTCGCCGTCGACCAGCATCGCCGTCGCAAAGGGATCGGCGGCGGTGTACACGGAGCCGTTGCGGTACAGCGTTACCTTGTGCGGCGCGGGGGCGGCCGGTGAATCGGTCATGGCTCGGGGACTCCTTGTTGCTGGCGGCCGGCGCGGGCCGGACGTGTTCGACGACGGGATGTTCCGGCCCGAGGGCCGGCCGCGGCGGTCAGGCCACGGAGGAATACGCGACGACGCCGCGCTTGATGAGCTTGATCGCGTCCCCGCACAGCCGCGACACCCTGGGGTCCAGCGACGGGATCTTCGCGAGCTGGTCCAGCAGGTCGATAACCTGTTTGACCCAGCGGACGAAGTCGCCCGCTGCCAGGTCGGTGCCGCTGAGGACGTCCTGCAGGTGCCGGCCCTTGGCCCACTTGAAAATCGGCCAGACCAGGCCGAGTTCGGGTTCACCGGTCAGAGGGAGCTTGCTGGCTTCCTCGATGTCCTCCAGAGCGGACCATTCACGCACCACGATGTCGACGGCGGATTCCAGTGACACGCTCGGCATCTTGGGCCGAAGCCCGCGGTCCTCGCGTTTGGCCTGGTAGACCAGGATGCTGGCGAGGGCGGCGACCTCGGCGGCGTCCAGGTCGCCGAAGGCGCCCAGGCGCAGGGACTGGGAAATCAGCAGGTCCTTCTCGCCGTAGATCCGGCGGAGCCGCTGCCCGTCGGGGCTGATGGTCAGCACGCCGGCGTCGGAGGTTTTTAGGTAGCCGTAGCCGGACAGGACGCCGCAGACCCGGTCGAAGGTCTTGGCGATCGTGTTGGTGCGGCCCTGGATCTGGCGCACCAGCCCGTCGGTCTCCTGGCGGAGCTTCCAGTAGCGCTCGGACCAGCGTGCGTGGTCCTCGCGTTCGCTGCAGCCATGGCACGGGTGCGCGCGGAGTTCGCGGCGCAGCTCAGCGATTCTCTTTTCCTGGTCCGGCAGGGCAGCGGCTCGGCCGAAGTCGTCGTTCCGGCTCGGCGGCGCAGAGGGACGGTTTTCCCGGAGGGCATTCCGGACCGAGGACGCCAGGTCGCGCCGTGACTTGGGCACCTTGGCGTTGAAGGATTTCGGGATCCGGACCCGCGTGATGGGAGCCAGCGGCCCTTCCACGTCCTGGGTGCCGATCCGCCGCAGCTGGTTGTCCAGGGTCATCACGGCGGGCCGCGGTTCGCGGGAGTGGTGGTCGGAGCTGAGGACGACGGCGAGTCCGGGCGCCCGGCCGGTGGGTACATCCACCACGTCCCCGGGGAGCAGCCTGCTCAGGGAATCCTCGGTCACGGATTTCCTGGCCCGGGAGCTGGTCTGGGAGGCGTTTTTCTCGGCGTCGGAGAGCGCCCGCCGGATCCGGGAGTAGTCGGTGAAGTCGCCCAGGTGGCAGCTCATCGCCTTGCTGAAGCCGGCCAGGGATTCCTCGCGGCTGCGGACCTGTTTGGCCAGCCCGACGACGGAGCGGTCGGCCTGGAACTGGGCGAAGGAGGATTCGAGGATCTCCCGGGCCCGGGGCCGGCCGAATTGCGCCAGCAGGTTGATCGACATGTTGTACGTGGGCCGGAAGCTGGAGTTCAGCGGGTAGGTGCGCCGCGAGGCGAGGCCGGCGACGGATGCCGGATCCGTGCCGGGCTGCCACAGCACGACGGCGTGGCCTTCGACGTCGATCCCGCGGCGGCCGGCGCGACCGGTCAGCTGCGTGTACTCCCCCGCGGTGATGTTGACGTGCGCTTCGCCGTTGAACTTGTCGAGCTTCTCCAGCACGACGGAACGTGCCGGCATGTTGACCCCCAGCGCCAGGGTTTCGGTCGCGAACACGGCCTTGACGAGCCCGTCGACGAAGAGTTTCTCGACGACTTCTTTGAAGGTGGGCAGCATGCCGGCGTGATGGGCCGCCAGGCCGCGGAGCAGCCCGTCGCGCCAGCTCCAGAAGCCGAGCACGTCCAGGTCGTCGGAGGGGATGTCCTGGGCGGCCTCGTCGACGCGCCGGGCAATGATGAGCTGTTCCTGCTCGGTGGTCAGCCACAGCCCGGCCGCGACGCACTGCGCCACCGCTGCGTCGCAGCCCGCGCGGGAAAAGATGAAGGTGATGGCCGGCAACAGGTCCTGCCGGTCCAGGCTGGCGATGACCTGGGGGCGGCTGGCCTTCCGGACCGGGCTGCGGGGGCCGCCCTGCGGTGCGTCGTCGCGCTGGTTCCGCTGGCGCCGGACGCCGCGGCCGCCCTGGCCGAAGCGTCCGCGGAAGTTCATCTGGCTCTCGGCGCGGGCCATGGAAAGCAGCTCAGGGTTGACCTCGAAGCCGGGGCGGGCAGCCAGGTCGGCGGTTTCCGCGGTGGCGGACACGGCGGCGACAGCGGCCTCGCCGGCCGGGGCGATCTCATCGAAGCTGGTGTCGCCGGCGAAGAGGTCCACGATCTTCCGTCCGACCATCACGTGCTGCCACAGCGGCACCGGGCGGTGCTCGGACACGATGACGTCGGTCTGGCCGCGCACCGTGTCCAGCCAGGCGCCGAACTCCTCGGCGTTGGAGACGGTGGCGCTGAGCGAGGCGACCTGGACCTCGCTGGGCAGGTGGATGATGACCTCTTCCCAGACGGCCCCGCGGAAGCGGTCCGCGAGGTAGTGCACCTCGTCCATCACGACGTAGCCGAGGTCGGCCAGGGTGCTGGAGTCCGCGTAGAGCATGTTGCGGAGGACCTCGGTGGTCATCACGACGACGGGGGCGTCGCCGTTGATGGACGTGTCGCCGGTCAGCAGGCCCACCCGGTCGGCACCGTACTTGTCGGCCAGCTCGGAATACTTCTGGTTGGACAGGGCCTTGATCGGGGTCGTGTAGAAGGCCTTGAGGCCGCGCTGGAGCGCCAGGTAGATGGCGAACTCCCCCACGATGGTCTTCCCGGCTCCGGTGGGGGCGGCCACCAGGACGCCCCGGCCGGCCTGCAGGGACAGGCACGCCTCGCGCTGGAAGTCGTCGAGTTCGAAAGCGAGCGAACGGATGAAGCCGCCCAGATAGGTTTTGGCTTCTGCGGCCCGCTCGGCACTGGCGCGGTAGCGGTCAGACGGCGATTCCGGCCCGGGTAGTGAGGACATGCTTCCAGCCTAGTGCGCCATGGCCTAGAGATTCTCCAGCTCGGAGCTGGGAGTCGCCCGGTCCGCGGTGGCTTCGGTCTCGGCGGCCCGTTTGACGGCCCGCCGTTCGCGGCGGCGGTCGTTGAGCAGGCACAGACCGATGGCGGCGAAGAACAGGAGCAGCATCGGCCCGGCAAGGTAGAACATGCTCATCGCGTCCGCGCCGGGCGCCGCCATGGCGGCGAAGAGGCAGACGAGGAACACCGTGATGCGCCAGCTCTTGACCAGCTGCTTGCCTTTGATGATCCCGGCCAGGTTCAGCCCGACGAGGACCACCGGCAGCAGGAAGGCGATGCCGAAGGCCAGCAGGAGCCGCAGCACAAACGACAAGTACACCTGGGCGCTGATGAAGTTGGAGCCCCCGGAGGGGGTGAAATCGGTCAGGACCCGGACCGCGTTCGGGAGGACCAGCCAGGCCAGCAGGACGCCGCCCACAAACAGCGGAACGGCGGCGGCCACGAAGGACAGTGCCATCCGGCGTTCCTTCTTGTGCAGGCCGGGGACGATGAAGGCCCACAGCTGGTACAGCCAGACCGGGCTCGCCACGATCAGGCCCAGGAAGACGGAAACCTGGATCATGAGGTCAAAAGAGCTGGCCACACCATCGAAGTTCAGCGTCGCCTGCCGGCCCTCATGTTCATTGAGGTCAGCGATTGGTTTGATGAGCGCCGCAAGCATGGGCTGGTACACGAGGAACCCGACGACGGTCCCCAGCACGACGGCGATCGCGGACTTGAAGAGACGGTTCCGCAGCTCTTTCAGGTGGTCGAGGAGCGCCATCCTCCCCTCGGGGTTCGACCGGCGGCCCATGGTTACTGCCACGCGGTGTTAGGCGCGGTTCGGCGGCGGAACGTCGGTTCCGTCTCCGGTGCGGGTTTCCGTGCCGGCGGACTTCGGGTGGTTCACGACCCGGCCTTCGACGGGCTCGGAGCCGTCCGCAGCGTCTGCGGCGCCGTCCTTCTTCATCTCCCGGACTTCGGACTTGAAGATGCGCATCGACTGGCCCAGGCTCCGGGCCATGCCGGGCAGCTTGGGTGCAGCGAAAAGCACCAGAGCCAGAACGATGATGATGATGAGATGCCAGCCTTCAAGCCTCATAATGTGAGGTCCTTTCGTTTGAATACATCCTACGTCTAAGTCAATTCGATGTCGTGCAGCCGCTGGGGCTGCACGCGGTCCCGCTTGCGCTGGACGCGGCGCCGGCGGCGGGATTCCTGGCGGGCGATTTTGGCCGCGCGGTAGTCATGCCCCATCTGTACGGGAGAGGAGAAAACGGCGGATCCGGGTCCTACGCACGGACCGGATCCGTCCCCCGCATCGTCGCCGTCCGAGCCTACGCGGCCCGGATGAACATCGGCTGAACCGGAGGTGGCCGGGCCGGACGGCAACGTGGAAAACCGCCCCCCCGCTTCGCCGAGTTCCTTGGCCGTGGCCATAAACTGCCGGAACAACCGGGCGCCGAGCACAACAAAGAACAACAGTGACAGCGCAACGAGCGCTATCCAGATCACGATCCAGGACCACCAAGGCATGCTGAGTAGTCTATCCGCCGCACCGGCTAGTCTTCATAATTGGCCAGGCCGGCGGCCAGCCACGTCCGGGACGCCGCCGCGAGTTCTTCGGGCTGCAGGATCCGGGCCGTCCCGCCGTGCTGGGCCACGAACATCGGCAGCCAGTCGGTGCTGCCGAAGCGGATTTCGGCGAGCAGCCCGCCGCCGGGGAGCTCCGCCGTCCGCTCCGCGTAGTACTCATCGGCCAGCCCGGTGCCGCGGCGGGTCAGCTCAACCACCACCACGGTGTCGTCGTCGTTCGGGGTGAAGAGTTTGACGGGGAAACTGCTGCCCGGCGGCGCCGTTTCCGAGGCAGGCAGGCCCGTGCTTTCAAGGGCTTCGATCCGGTCCAGCCGGAAGTTGCGCAGCCCCTGCGCGGAATGGCAGTAGGCCTCGAGGTACCAGGTGTTGTCCAGCGAGTAAAGCCGGAGCGGATCGATGTTGCGTTCGGAGACCGTGTCCCGCAGCGGCGAGAAGTAGCGCAGCCGCAGCTGGGTGCCGGTCCGGATGGCTTCGCGCGCTGTTTCCAGCGCTGCGGAATTCCCGGGCCCCACCTCGGGGCCGGACAGGGCGGCCGCTTTGAGGCCTTCCTCCCCCGCCGCTGCCATGAGTTTGAGCGTGACCGATTCCAGGGCGCTGCCCTCGGCCAGTTCGGGCAGCCCGTTGAGCGTCTCCAGCCCTGTCAGCAGGGCGCAGGCCTCCTCGACGGTGAAGCGGACGGGCCGGTTCAGGTCGAGATGCTCGGAGATCGTGACGTGGTCGTCGTCCCACTGGATATCCAGCAGGTCGTCCGGGTAGCCCTCGGGCAGTCCGGAGCAGATCAGGATCCGCAGGTCCGCTTCCAGTTCCTGGCGGGTGATCCCGAATTTCTGCGCCACGTCGCTGATGTGCAGGCCCTGGTTGTGCACCAGGAACGGCACCAGCTGGAGCATCCGGCTTAGCTGGTCCTCGGACGTGCGTTTGCGGCCGGGCCGGGGCTTCCCCGAAGGGAAGGCGGCCGCAGGGTAAGGGGCCGCCGAGGGGATGGCCGGGAAGGCGACCGGCGGGACGGGCGCCGCGGCGAAGTCGGCGGCGGCGGCCAGACGGCGCCGTACGGAGCTGACGAGTTCGGGCGGGGACACCGCGACGGCCAGGGGCCCGTAGGAGGCCAGTTCCTCGGCCAGCGTCTCGACGTCCCGGAACGGCACGTCGAGGCGGTCCCGGCCGGTTGCGGTTGGCCCGGCGGTGGTGTCGGAAGCGGGGCCGGTGCCGGAAGCGGGGCCGGGAAGGGCGCGTTTGCGGAGTCCGCGCAGCCTGCCGGGCTCGACGTCGACGGCGGCTGTCCGGACCGGCAGCTCCGCCAGCCCGGCCAGTTCGGCGCGCATGTTGAAGTCCGCCGGCGGGGTGAAACGTTCCTGCGCCAGGACGGTCACGGCGGAGGTGAGGCGGGAGAGGCGGAAGAAGCGTTTGTCCCCCCGGGCCCTGTCGTGGGCCACGAGGTACCACTGGCCGAAGCGGCTGCCGAGTCCCCAGGGTTCCACGAGCCGCTCCTCTTCCCTGCCGGTGCTGCCGGCGAGGTAGCGGAAACTGACGGGGTTTTGGGCGTGCATGGCCGCGACGAGGTCCTCGAACGCCTGTCCCGCGGGGCGGATCCGCGGCTGGACCCCGGCGGGGAGTTCGGCGTCGACCAGGCCGCCGGAGGCCTGCAGCTTCCGCACAGCGTTGAGCGCTGCGGAGCCGAGGGCGGCGTGCTCCCAGAGCTGGGCCGCGAGCATGAGCACGGTGCACTCTGCCGGGGTGAGGCTGACGTCCGGAAGCCGGTTGGAGTCCTTGCCGATCCGGTAGCGGGTGGTGGCCGGATCATCCGAACCCCAGCCCTTGTCCGTGACGGTCTCGACGTCGAAGCCGAACCGCCGCAGTTCGCCCTTGTCCCGTTCGAACATCCGTCCGAAGGCGACGTCGGTGCTGCTGGTGTCGTGGTAGACCTTCTCGCGCAGTTCACTCCGGCGCAGGCCGTAGGTGGTGTTGAGCAGGGCGATGAGCAGGTTCAGGAGGCGTTCGGTACGGGAGGCTGACACCCCGCAAGGCTACTAAAGTCCGCGCCCGAAACTGACAAAAGCGCGGCAACAGCCGGAAGAACTTTCCCGATTGTTACCGCGCTTCGTGACGCAGGACGGCGTCCGGTCAGGCCGGCCGCCGGTACTTCCGCTGAATGCTAGCGGACAGCGACGAGGTCGACGACGAAGATCAGGGCCTCGTTGGGGCCGATCGCGCCGCCGGCGCCGCGCGGGCCGTAGGCCAGCTCGGAGGGGATTTCGAGCCGGCGGCGGCCGCCGACCTTCATGCCCAGCAGGCCCTGGTCCCAGCCCTGGATGACCTGGCCGACGCCGACGCGGAAGTCGAGCGGTGCGCCGCGGCCCCAGGAGGCGTCGAACTCTTCGCCGGTGGACCAGGCCACGCCGACGTAGTGGGTGGAAACGGTGTCGCCGGCCTTGGCTTCGGCGCCGTCGCCCTCGATGAGGTCGGTGATGACCAGGTCGGTGGGCACGGGGCCTTCCGGGAAGTCAATTTCCGGCTTCTGGCGGTCAGTGTTGCGCTGTCCAAATGACATGGTTGCTCCTTCTAGCGTGGCTTTGGGGTGTGGTGCGGGTGGTTATTTGACGCCGAGGATGTCGACGACGAAGACGAGGTCGCCCTTCGCATCGCCCTTGCCCTCGTCGCCGTAAGCGAGGTCCTTGGGGATGACCAGGAGAACGCGGGAGCCGACCTTCTTGCCGTTCAGGCCCTGGGTCCAGCCCTTGATGACGCCGGTGAGCGGGAAGGTGGCCTTCTCGCCGCGGTCGAAGCTGGAGTCGAAGACCTTGCCGCCTTCAAGGGCCACACCCACGTAGTTCACGGTGAGGGTGTCGGTTTCCTTAACTTCGGGGCCGGTGCCCTTGATGAGGTCCTGGGACACGAGGGCGGTCGGGGCGGCGACGCCTTCGACGGAGATCTCCGGGATGCCCTTGTCATTGTCCTTGACGGTCGGCAGGCCGGCGGGCGGAGTGACCGTTTCGCCCTCGGGCTTGTCCAGGACCTTGGGTGCGTCCTTGGCGGAGAGCACCTTGACGACGAGGAGCTGGGTGGGCTGCGCCTCGGCGCCTTCAGCGGCCGCCGCGCCGGGAACGGCCAGGGCGAGGTGGGTGCCGATCTTAGCGCCTACGAAGGCGTTGTAGATGACGGGGCTCTCAGTCTTGAGGGCGTCGTTCAGTTCGAGCTCCTCCGGGTCCTTCGGGAAGGTGTCCTCCAGGGTGGAGCCGTCCTTGCCGCTCAGGGCAACGATGGAGATCGAGGCGACCTGGTTGGCCTTGACCCTGTCACCTTCGCCGTCCTTGACCACCTTGACGGTGGGTTCCTTGACCTCAAGGGGCTTGGTGAATTCAACACCGGGTGCCTTCTTATCGCCGTTCTCCGTCAGCTTGAGGGAGTCCAGCTTGGCGGTCTCGCCGGCGGACTGGCTGGTGGGTTCCGGGGCGGCTGGTTCTCCGCCGCCGCAGGCGGTCAGCAGCAGCAGTCCGGGTAGAAGAATTGCTAGTAGTCGGCGCACTTAAGAACTTTCGTCGGGGCAGGATGGACGCCTCGCCGGGCAACTGCCAGCGGCAAAGCAAGCGTTGGCCGCGAACGGCACCCCTTCAGAATAACGTGGAAAGCTGGGTATCAGCCCATAGAGTCCAGCAGGGCGTCCACCCGCTCGTCCACGCTGCGGAACGGGTCCTTGCAGAGCAGGGTCTGGTGGGCACGGTCGTTGAGCTTCAGGTGCACCCAGTCCACGGTGTAGTCGCGGCCCAGTTCCTGCGCCCGCCGGACGAAGTCGCCGCGGAGCTTGGCGCGGGTGGTCTGTGGCGGGGCATCCACCGCATCTTTGACCGCGGTGTCATCGACCACACGGCGTACGGCCCCGCGGGACTGGAGCAGGTAGTAGAGTCCGCGGGTTCGGGAGATGTCGTGGTAGGTCAGGTCCAGCTGGGCAATCCGGGGCGCGTCCAGGCCCAGGTTGTGCCGTGCACGGTAGTTGTCCATGAGCTTTTTCTTGATCGCCCAGTCCACTTCGGTGTCGATCCTGCTGGTGTCACCGCTCTCGATCGCATCGAGGGTGCGTTCCCAGAGGTCCAGGATCAGCGGTACGTGGGGGTTGTGGGCACCCTGTTCGGCGACGAAGGCCGTGACCTTGCCCAGGTATTCGCGCTGGATTTCCAGCGCGGTGAGCTGCCGGCCGTTGGCGAGCCGGACCAGCGCGCGGCCGCTGAGGTCATGGGAGATTTCCCGGATGCTGCGGATCGGGTTCTCCATCCGCATGTCGCGCATGATGACCCCGGCTTCGATCATCCGCAGGATCAGGTCCACGGTTCCGACCTTGAGCAGCGCCGTCGTTTCGGACATGTTGGAGTCGCCCACGATCACGTGCAGCCGGCGGTAGAATTCGGCGTCGGCGTGCGGCTCGTCGCGGGTGTTGATGATCGGGCGGGACCTGGTGGTGGCGGAGGAGACGCCCTCCCAGATGTGGTCGGCACGCTGGGAGAACGCGAACGTGGCCCCGTGCGGGGTCTTGAGGATCTTCCCGGCCCCGGCGATCAGCTGCCGGGTCACGAGGAACGGAATCAGGATCTCGGCCAGCCGGGAGAACTCGCCGCGCCGCGGGATGAGGTAGTTCTCGTGGCTGCCGTAGGAATTTCCGGCGGAGTCGGTATTGTTCTTGAACAGGTACACGGTGCCGTTGAAGCCCTCCGCCGCGAGCCGTTCCTGCGCCTCGTCCACCAGGTCGTCCAGGATGAGTTCCCCGGCCCGGTCATGCGCGATCAGCTGGGCGAGGTCGTCGCATTCCGCGGTGGCGTACTCCGGGTGGGAGCCGACGTCGAGGTAGAGCCTGGAGCCGTTGGTCAGGAAAACATTGGAGGACCTCCCCCAGCTGACCACCTTGCGGAACAGGTAGCGGGCCACCTCTTCGGGGGCCAGTGGGCGTGACTCCGGGCTCGAATAGGAAATCCCGAACTCGGTCTCAATGCCGAAAATGCGCTTGTCCATCTCAGTTCTCCTCAGCGAGCAATGCCGTGACATCTGCGTCCTCAAGCCTGCGGAACGCCCGGCGGGTGCCGCGGCTGCTCTCCGAGCCGCGGTCCAGCACCGCCACCTCCACGGCCGACGGCGGCAGCGTGGTGGTTTCCTTGTCCGCCACGAGGCCGGCCAGCGCAAGCCTGATGGCGCCGGCGAAGTCCAGTGCGCCCTGCCAGCCCGCCGCGACGGCCTCTGAGACTTTGTCCGCCTGGCCGCCCATCACGATGAAGCCCTTCTCGTCGGCGATCGACCCGTCGAAGGTCAGCCGGTAGAGGTGGTCCTCTTCCGGGGAGGAGCCCACCTCGGCCACGGCCAGTTCGACTTCGAAGGGTTTTTGTTCCGCGGTGAACACCGCCCCGAGGCTCTGCGCGTAGACGCTGGCGAGACCACGGGCCGTGACGTCCTCCCGGTCGTAGGAGTAGCCGCGGACATCCGCGTACCGGACCCCGGCCTGCCGGAGGCTCTCGAACTCGTTGTACTTGCCCACGGCGGCGAACGCGATCTTGTCGTAGATCTCGCCGATCTTATGCAGGGACGGCGAGGGGTTTTCGGCCACCAGGGCAATCCCGTCGCGGCAGCTGATGACCACTACGGAGCGCCCGCGGGCGATGCCCTTCCGCGCGAAATCCGCGCGGTCCTTCATCAGTTGTTCGGGCGATACGTAGAACTGCTGGGTCATCTCAGGCCTCCCGCTGGGCAACGGCCCGGGACTCGATGATGGCGCCGGCCATGGCCGCGAGCTCGCGATCCGGAACCCGGACGGCACCTGTCCGGTTGACGACGTACACCACCGGCCAGAGCTGCCGGACGGGGTCGGGGCCGCCGGTGGCGGAGTCGTCGTCGGCAGCGTCGTAGAGCGCTTCGACGGCGACGGAGACGGCGTCCGGTTCGGGGAGGTTGGGCCGCCAGAGTTTCTTGAGCGCGCCGCGCGCGAACATCGATCCGGAACCGACGGTGTGGTGTTCCTGCTCCTCGTACCGTCCGCCGGTGACGTCGTAGGAGAAGAGCCGCCCCAGGCCCGTGGGACGGTCGAAGCCTGCAAACAGCGGGACAACGGCGAGGCCCTGCATCGCCATGGGCAGGTTGCTGCGGACCATCGCCCCGAGGCGGTTGGCTTTGCCATCGAGGCTCAGGAGTGTCCCCTCGATCTTCTCGTAGTGTTCGAGCTCGACCTGGAAGAGCCGGGTGATGTCGAGCGCGATTCCCGCGGTGCCGGCGATGCCGAGCACGGAATACTGGTCCGCGGGGAACACCTTTTCGATATGCCGGCTGGCGATGACGTTGCCCATCGTGGCGCGTCGGTCACCGGCCATCAGCACCCCTCCGGCGTAGGTCAGTGCCACGATGGTGGTCCCGTGCGGCGCCTGCAGGGGAGTGGCTGCGTTCCCCGCCGGGAACTGCTGGCCGGAGGGCAGCTGGCCGAAAGGCAGCAAGTCCGGGCGCTGGCGCTGCAGATGTTCGGTGAAGGAGGACGTGGCGTTGGCTGCTACCTGGTTGGCGGTGGTTTCCTGCACTGGTGCACTCCCTCAACGTAGTGAATCAACGGCTTCCGGCCCTCAGCCCCGTGCCGGCGCGCCCCTGGGCCGCCGCGGTCCGGGCGGTGCGCTACTGGCCGCCCTTTTGGACAAACGCGCGGACGAATTCCTCGGCGTTGGACTCCAGCACACCGTCGATCTCATCGAGCAGATCGTCGACGCCCTGGGTGGCGGCTGATGCCTGGCCCTCCGCGGAGGCCGGCGGTGCGGCGGGGACGTCTTCGTCGACCTCGGTGTCACGCGACTGCGGCTGCTGCTGCTCCTGGCCTGCCATTGTTCTCTCCTTCTGTCCGTCCCTGCTTCGCGAGGGACTTCATGTAAGCCATATTGCCACGCCCGGAGCCCCTGCGGGACTGTTTGGCCCTAGGAACCGGGAGGGAGTCCCAGGAGCTCGGACAAGAACGCTCCGGCCTCCCGGTGCCGGGCGAAGAGGCCCCCGGTGAGGGCCTCGGTTCCGCGCAGCGGTTCCCGGGTGGGAACCCGCTGCAGCCTGCCGCGGCCTGGCACATCGAAAATCACGGAGTCCCAGCTGGCGCCGACCACGTCGGCCCCGAATCGGCTGACGCAGCGTCCCCGGAAAAAGGCCCGGGTGTCCGACGGCGGCTCGGTGACCGCCCGCTGGATCACGCCGTCGTCGACGACCCGCTGCATCCGGTCCCGTGCCAGCAGGCGGTAGTAGAGCCCCTTTTCGGGCCGGATGTCCGCCCACTGGAGGTCCACGAGGCCCAGCCGCGCGTGGCCCCATTCCAGTCCGTCGCGGCCCCGGTAGCCCTCCAGCAGGGAGAGTTTCGCCAGCCATTCGACGGAGGACGCGGCCGCGGCCCGGTCGTTGCCCAGTTCGGTCAGCGTCGCCGACCAGCGTTCGAGCACCTCGTGGGTGTGGCCGTCCCCGTCCACGGCATCGGCGACGCCGGTGTCCTGGGCATGCTTCGCGGCCGCCTCAAAGTAGATCCACTGCAGGTCCAGGGCGGTGATCCGGCGCCCGTCGAGCAGCCGCAGGGTGGCGGTGAGCGAGGTGTCATGGCTGACGGCCTGCAGCGAGGCGACCGGCTCGTGGACTTCGAGCTTGGGGGCCAGGCCGGCTTCGATCAGGCTCAGGACCAGGGCCGTGGTGCCGAATTTCAGGTAGTTGGCGGTCTGGCTGAGGTTGGCGTCGCCGATGATGACGTGCAGCCGCCGGTACTTGTCCGCGGTCGCGTGCGGTTCGTCGCGGGTGTTGATGATGGGGCGGCGGATCGTGGTTTCGAGGCCGACCTCGGTCTCGAAAAAGTCCGCCCGCTGGCTGATCTGGTAGCCGGGGCGGGAGCCGTCCTGTTTCATGCCGACCCGGCCGGCGCCGCAGAAAATCTGGCGGGTGACGAAGAACGGGGTCAGGCCGCGGACGATGTCGCCGAACGGCACCGAACGGGGCATCAGGTAGTTCTCGTGGGACCCGTAGGAGACCGACTTGTTGTCGGTGTTGTTCTTGTACAGATTGACCGGGGGCAGTTCAGGATCCGCGGACAGCCTCCGCACCGCGGCGAGGGCCACGAGGTCTCCGGCGGCATCCCAGGCGACGACGTCGCGCGGGTTGGTCACCTCCGGGCTGGAGTACTCGGGGTGCGCATGGTCGACGTACAGCCGGGCACCGTTGCCGAGCACCATGTTCATCAGCAGGGTGCCGGACTCGTCCTCGCCGTCGGCTTCCAGCTCCTGCCGGCCATAGGCCAGGGCGACCGCCTCGGCGTCGAGGACCGGCGGCTGGTCCGTGAGCTGGTCCGGTTCGGCCTGGCTGCGCTCCAGCGTCCAGCCTCGGGCGTCGTGCAGCGGTTCCTCATCGGTGTAGTCCCAGCGGGTCTCGGCACCCCCGGCGGCACGCTGCCGGGTCACCTGGGCGTAGGCCTGGATCACGCGGGCGGACATCATCGTGGCGTTGGCGCCGGGCGCGGACGGGGCGTGGATGCCGTATTCGGTCTCCGAGCCCATCACCCGCATGGCACCGCCAGCCGGCAGCCCGCCGGACACGCCGGACGGCCCGCCGGGCACAGCCGAGGTCACAGGTACTGGCCCGTGCTCGGCATCGTCTCGATGGACTTGCCGGGTTCCTGACCGGCCTTGCCCTGGACGATGGTGCGGATGTAGGTGATGCGCTCGCCCTTCTTGCCCGAGATCCGTGCCCAGTCGTCCGGGTTGGTCGTGTTCGGCATGTCCTCGTGCTCGCGGAACTCGTCGACGACGGCGCGCAGCAGGTGGTCGATCCGGATGCCCTTCTGGCCCACGGTGAGCAGGTCCTTGATCGCGTACTTCTTGGCCCGGTCCACGACGTTCTGCACCACGGCGCCAGAGTTGAAGTCCTTGAAGTAGAGCATTTCAGTGTCGCCGTTGGCGTAGGTGACCTCAAGGTATTCGTTGGACTTGTCGGTGGAGTACATGGCCTCGACGGTGCGCTGGACCATCGCGTCGACGGTGGCCTGCACATCGCCTTGGTGCTCGGCGAGGTCGGACTCGTGGAAAGGAAGGTCGGCGGTGATGTATTTGTTGAAGATGTCCGCCGCGGCCTCCGCATCGGGCCGGTGGATCTTGACCTTGACGTCCAGGCGGCCCGGCCGCAGGATCGCCGGGTCGATCATGTCCTCGCGGTTGGAGGCGCCGATCACGATCACGTTGTCGAGCCGCTCCACGCCGTCGATCTCGCTGAGCAGCTGCGGGACGATGGTCGTTTCGACGTCGGAGGAGATGCCGGTGCCGCGGGTGCGGAACAGCGAGTCCATTTCGTCGAAGAACACCACCACCGGGCTGCCCTCGGAGGCCTTCTCCCGGGCGCGGGCGAAGATCAGCCGGATGTGCCGTTCGGTCTCGCCGACGTACTTGTCCAGCAGCTCCGGTCCCTTGATGTTCAGGAAATAGCTCTTCATGTCCGTTTTGCCGGTGCGTTCGGCGGCCCGGGCGGCGAGGGAGTTGGCGACCGCCTTGGCGATGAGGGTCTTGCCGCAGCCCGGCGGGCCGTAGAGCAGGATGCCCTTCGGGGCCTTGAGCCCGTGCTCGCGGTACAGGTCCGGATGCAGGAACGGGAGCTCCACGGCGTCGCGGATCTGCTCGATCTGCGGCCCCAGGCCGCCGATGTCCTGGTAGGTGATGTCCGGCACCTCCTCAAGGACGAGGTTCTCCACCTCGGAGCGCGGGATCTTTTCGAGGGCGTAGCCGGTGCGCGAATCGATCGAGAGCGCATCGCCGACCCGGAGCTTCTGCGCGAGCAGGGCGCCGGAGAGCCGGATGACGCGTTCCTCGTCCGCCCGGCCGACCACCAGGGCACGGTCCGTGCCCAGCATCTCCTTCAGCGTGACGAGGTCCCCTGCGCGTTCGTAGCCCAGCCCGGCGACCACCATCAGCGCCTCGTTGAGCAGGACCTCCTGGCCGACCGCCAGCTGGTTCATGTTCACCAGCGGGCTGATCCCGACCCGCATTTTCCGGCCGGCGTTGAAGATATCGACCGATTCCTCGGTGGCAGCCTGCCCGCCGTTGCCGGCGGAGGGGTGGCGTTTCGGGTTCAGCTGCAGCACCGTGCCGAAGCTGTAGGGCGGCTGGCCCTCCTGGTCGAGGGCGTTCTTGAGCCGGAGGATTTCCGCTTTCGCGGTTTCCAGCATGCCCACGAGCTTGGAGTTGTTCTGCGTCGCGGCGGCGAGCTGGCGGTCAATGTGCCGGAGTTTGTCCCGGAGGATATTGACCTGCCGCTCGGCCACGGACAGTTCGCTGGCGGCGTGCGCCTGCCCCGCGGATGCTGCCGTGCCCTCTGCCGGTGTCTGGCCCGGATCGGTGTTCGGAGTCTCCATCGTGCATCAGCCCCTTCCTACGCGTCTATTAAGACATTAGCCCCAAGAAGCCGGACCCCGCTGAAGACTTCCGGTATGCGGACTACTTCGTAATATCCGGATCGTCCTTGACATTGGTTCCGGCGATGGCGTCCCGGGCCGCGCGGCGCAGCTTCTTGTCCGAAACGGCGCGCTCCCCCACGGCACCGGGCGTCCAGGCGTTGACGTCCTCGGCGTTGAAATCGGTCTTGGACGGGCGGCGCTTCACGGAGATGCCCGTGACGCCGTCGGCCAGCCGCCGGGTCACGAGCAGGAAGCCGGTGTGCGCGACCATCCGGTGGTCCGGACGGACCGCCAGGCCCTCGAGGTGCCAGCCGCGGACCATGGATTCCCAGGCGTCGGGCGCGGTGAAACGGCCGTCGGCGCGGATCGCCTCGGCGGTCCGGGACAGCTGCGTCACGGTGGCGACGTAGTTGATCCACACACCGCCGGGCGCCAGGACGGTGGCAACCGCGTCGAGGCATTCCCAGGGCGCCAGCATGTCCAGGACCACGCGGTCCACGGAGCCGGGCTCCTCGGTGCGGACCACTTCCTCCTGGAAGTCACCGATGGAAATCTGCCAGGCCGGATGCGGGCCGCCGAAGATCGTCTCGACGTTGCCGCGGGCGATGTCGGCGAATTCTTCCCGGCGCTCGAAGGAGTGCAGGTAGCCGTTGTCGCCGACCGCGCGGAGCAGCGAGATGGACAGGGCACCGGAGCCGACGCCGGCTTCCACGACGCGTGCGCCGGGGAAGATGTCCGCCATGGTGACGATCTGGCCAGCGTCCTTGGGGTAGACGACGGCTGCGCCGCGGGGCATCGAGAGGACGAAGTCCGAGAGCAGGGGGCGCAGCGTCTGGTACTGCTGGCCGACGTTGTTGACCACCACGGAGCCGTCCGGCTTGCCAATGATCTCGTCGTGGTTCAGGAAGCCGCGGTGCGTGTGGAACGCCCCGCCGACTTCGAGGCTGATCGTGTTCATGCGGCCGCGCTCGTCGGTGAGCTGCACCCGCTCGCCCTCCCGGAACGGTCCTCGACGCCGGGCTGCGCCGACGGGTGCGGCGGCAGGAGAGGCGTCAGCACGCGCCGGGGCGTCTGTGCTGGCGGCCGGGCTGACGGCGACGCCGTCGGCTGTTGCGCCGTCGGCGGTTACGGCGTCGTCGGGGCTGGTGCTGGCGGCGGTGTCGCTGCTCATGAAAGTGTTCCTCGCTCCTGTAAAGCTGTGTGGCCGCGGAAATCGCCGGCGGTCCGGCTGCTCGCGCCCAGGGCGGTGCGCCCAGGCCGGAAATACACGACCGGCAGGTAACTCTACCGGCTTTGCCCGAACATCCGCTTGCCGGACCTGGGATTCCTGCCCGTCAGGGCGCCCAGGACCGCGGATTGGCGCAGCAGGCCGGTCACGGTTCCGTCGCGGTCGACAACGGCGTATTCCAGGCCCTCGAGCTGGGCCAGGTACTGGATCAGTTCCTGTCCTTTGGACCATTCCGGCACGTAGGCACCGTCCGCGAGGGCGTAGGACACGGCGGTGAGTGGCGTTGTCGCGGCGGCGGCCGCGGAGACCGTGGCGACGGCCCCGGCGTCGACCACGGCTGCGGGGCGCCCGTCCGGGCGGTAGAGCACGACGGCGGGGCCCGCCCCTGTGGCGGGGTCAAGGGCCAGCGCCAGCAGCTCGGCCACGGTCGCGCCGTCCGGGAGGCCCACTGCCGGTTCGGCCAGCGCGCCGGCTGCCACGAGCGGAAGCCGGCTCCGCAGCCGGGCCTGCTCGATGGAGGCGGTGGCGCCCATCCAGAGGAAGCTGCCGACGAGGACGGTGATGAGCATCAGGGAGATGTCCGGCCGGTCGCCGCTGAGCACGGGCAGGACCACGAACCAGGCCACGAGCGCGATCACGATGATCCGGCCGCCCCAGCCGGCCGCGACGGTGCCTTTTGCCTGGCTGCCGGTCAGTTTCCAGACAGCGGATTCAACCAGCCGGCCGCCGTCCAGCGGCAGGCCCGGCAGGACGTTGAAGATGCCGATCAGCAGGTTGGCCCAGACGAAGATGTTGGCCAGGATCCCTGCGACGCCGGTGAGGTCGCCAGCCGTCAGCAGGAGCCAGCCGCCGGCGGCGAGGACAAAGTTGGCCGCAGGACCCGCCATCGCCACGACGACGGAACGCCCGGGGGACGCCGTGAAGCTCTCGAACTGGGTGTGGCCGCCCCAAAGGTTGAGGACGATCTTTTCGCTGGGCCAGCGGTAAATTTTCGCGGTCAGCGCGTGCGCGAGCTCATGCACCAGCACGGAAATCAGCAGCAGGACGGCGTAGGCGAAGGCCACGAAGTAGGCGCCGATGCCGAGGTAGGGGTTGTTCACCTGCAGCACCGGGCCGTAGACGATCACGGTGAACGCGGCAATGATGAACCACGAATAGGCGAGGATCACCGGGATGCCGGCTATCCGCCCCAGCGGGATTCCCTCCTTGCGGCCCTGCTTCTGCGGGTCCTGCCCGCTGCGGCCCCGGGTGTCGGTGTCAGTCATGGACCGGCACCTTCGCCGCGCCGCGTTCCCGCCGGCCGCCGGGGACGGCGTCGGTGCCGCCGGCCAGGCCGAAGGTAGCGTTCGGGAATTCGTGGCGCAGGGCGATCAGCTCCTCGAGGTCGGCCACGGTTCGCCCGGCCAGGGTCTCCCACATCGCGTGGCGCGGATCTTGCGGCAGCGGCACGATATGCGGGATGGCGACGGTCAGCACGCCGGAGGCGACGGCGGCGGCGACGCCCGGCGAGGAGTCCTCCAGCGCGATGCAGTGATGCAGGCCGAGTTCCGGTTCCTGTTCCTGCAACAGCCCGACCGCCGTGAGGTAGGCCTCGGGATGTGGTTTGCCCTGCGTGACGGTGTCTCCGGTGACGAGGAAATCGAAGTAGCGCCTGGGCAGGCTGGCCACGATCTCCCGGGCCAGCGGGGCCTCGGACATCGTCACCAGGGCGCAGCGGATTCCCGCGGTGTGGAGCTCCTCCAGCAGTTCGCGGGCGCCCGGCCGCCACGGCACGGAGGTGCGGACCAGGCTGATGACGTGGGCGGTCAGGATGTCGATGATCTCCCGGCGCCCCAGCGCCACCCCGGCGTCCTGCAGGATGCCCGCGGAGAAGACCAGCGACTGACCCACCAGCTGCATGGCCTTCTCGTGGGACCACTGTCCGCCGTGCGCGGCAACCAGGGCGTGTTCGGCCTCGATCCAGTACGGCTCGGTGTCGACGATGGTGCCATCCATGTCCCAGAGCACGGCTTTGAGCGGGGGCTGGGGAGCTGAGGATTGCATGCTTTCCAGTCTACGGGGAGCCCCTGTGCGGGGCCTGATAGTACGCCTACGGCGAATATCGGCCGCAGACCGCCGTTTTCCGGCGCTTCATTCCCTGCGGGGGCCGGGTCCTTGGACGTAGGGTGAAGGGATGAATAGCTTCGAGGGAGACCCCGCGGAAACGGGCGACGTGCCCGAGCCGGAACGGCTGCTGCAGCCCGTACCCGAGGGCCGGCGCATCACGGTGATGCTCGCCGCCTTTGAAGGCTGGAACGACGCCGGGGAGGCTGCGAGCGATGCCTTGCGCTACCTCAACAAGCTCTGGGGCGGGAAGAAGGTCGGTTCGGTCGATGCCGACGAGTACTACGACTTCCAGTTCACCCGGCCCACGATCCGCCGCACATCCTCCGGTGAGCGGAAGATCAAGTGGCCCTCCACCCGTATTTTCAAGGCGAGCGTTCCCGACTCCAACGTGGACGTCATCTTCGTCCAGGGGACCGAGCCGTCGTACAAGTGGCGGGCCTACACCGCCGAACTGCTGGTCCACGCAGAGGCACTCCACGTGGACTACGTCATCCTTGTCGGCGCACTGCTCGCTGATGTGCCGCACAGCCGGCCGATCCCGGTGAGCACGTCCACGGATGACCCTGCGCTGCGTGAGCGGATGGACCTTGAGGCCTCGCAGTACGAGGGTCCCGTGGGGATCGTGGGGGTCCTCGCCGAGGTGGCGCTGCTGGCCGGTCTGCCCACCGTCTCGCTCTGGGCCGCCGTGCCGCACTACGTCGCCCAGGCCCCGTCCCCCAAGGCACAGCTCGCGCTGCTGCACCGGATCGAGGAGCTGCTGCAGGTTCCGCTCGACACCCAGGACCTTGTCGAGGAGTCCGACGCCTGGGAACGCGGCGTTGACGAGCTCGCCACCGAGGACCCGGAGATCGCGGCGTATGTGCGCCAGCTGGAGGAAGCGAAGGACACCGCCGACCTCCCGGAGGCCAGCGGCGAGTCCATCGCCCGGGAGTTTGAGCGCTACCTCAAACGCCGCGGCAAAGACAAGCCCTAGAGCTCGACGCCCAGCAGGGCGTTCACGGCGTCGGCCGCCAGGGCGGCGTCCGGGGCGGACCCGGCCCCGGCTGCCTGGCGGGCCGCCGCGGCCCACTCATCCATGGCCGCGACAGCCCCGGGGGCGTTCAGATCGTTCGAGAGCTCGGCCCGCAGCCGGGACACCAGCCCGGCGGCTGAGCCTGCGGGCGCCGCATCCAGGGCAGCCCGCCAGGTGCGGAGCCGGTCCTTGGCCCGGGCAAAGCCGGCCTCGGTCCAGGACCAGTCGCTGCGGTAGTGGTGGGCCAGGATGGCCAGCCGGATCGCGGACGGGTCCTCACCGGCGGTGCGGAGTTTGGAGACCAGGACCAGGTTTCCCTTGGACTTGCTCATTTTCTCGCCCTCGAGCCCCACCATGCCGGCGTGCGCGAAGTGTTGTGCCAGCGGCACACCGGTCAGGGAGTACGCATGCCCGGCGCCCATTTCGTGGTGCGGGAAGATCAGGTCCGAGCCGCCGCCCTGCACGGTGAACGGCGCGGGCAGGTACTTCTGGGCGATGACGGTGCATTCGATGTGCCAGCCGGGCCGGCCCGCCCCCAGCCCGTCGCCGGGCCAGCTCGGTTCGCCCGCTCGGGCAACCCGCCAGAGCAGGGGGTCCAGCGCCTGGCGCTTGCCGGCCCGGCCGGGGTCGCCGCCGCGTTCGGCAAACAGCTCGAGCATTTCCGCGTCGGACAGTCCGGAGACGGCGCCGAGGGTCCAGGCGTCTGTGGCCTCGGCGGAGTGCTTGCCGGCCGCTTCGACGTCGTAATAGACGTCCCCGTCCGGCTCGCCGGCGGTGCCGGCCACCCGGTAGGCCAGGCCCCGCTCCACCAGGCGTTCGATCGCGGGAACAATCAGCGGAATGGCTTCCACCGCACCCACGTAGTGGTCGGGGGCCAGCACGTTGAGGGCTTCCATGTCGGTCTGGAAGAGCTCGATCTGGCTGTCGGCGAGTTCGCGCCAGTCCACGCCCGTGGCGGTCGCGCGCTCCAGCAGGGGGTCGTCGACGTCGGTGACGTTCTGGACGTAGGCGACCTGCTGGCGGCCGTCCCGCCAGGCGCGGTTGAGCAGGTCGAACGCGACGTAGCTGGCCGCGTGGCCCATGTGGGTGGCGTCATACGGGGTGATGCCGCAGACGTACATTGACTGTTCGCCTGCTGCCCCGAGGGTGACGACGCTGCCTTGGGCGGTGTCGAAGAGGCGGAGGGCAGGCATGCTGCCCGGGAGCTGGGGAACGGGGCGGGAGATCCAAGACTTCACAGCCCAAGCCTAGTGCTAGGCGCTGATGACGTTGAAACCGAGCAGCAGGTACAGGGCCAGGCCCAGGAGAATCCGGTACCAGACGAAGAGCCGGTAGCCGTGGGTCGAGACGTACTTCAAAAACCAGCCGATGATGATGTAGCCCACCGCGAAGGCGACGGCTGTGGCCAGCGCCGTTTCCGGGAGGCTGTAGGGGCCGGTGATGCCGTCCGCGGAGACCACCTTGTAGAGCTGGTACAGGCCGCTGCCGAACACGGCCGGGATGGCCAGCAGAAAGGAATAGCGGGCCGCCGCTTCGCGGGTGTAGCCCATCAGCAGGCCAGCGGTGATGGTGCCCCCGGAGCGGGAGACCCCCGGGATCAGGGCCATGGCCTGGGCCAGGCCGTAGAGGATGCCGTGTTTATACGTCAGCTGGGTCAGCTCGCGTTCCTGTCGTCCGATGGCGTCGGCGACGGCGAGGATCATGCCGAAGACAATCAGCATGGTGGCGACGAGCCAGAGGCTGCGGAGCACGGACTCGATCTGGTCCTGGAACAGCAGACCGAGGATGATGATCGGCAGGCTGCCCAGAATCACCAGCCAGCCCATCCTGGCGTCCGGATGCTGCCGGGAAACCTTGCCGGTCAGCGATCCGGCCCACGCCGTAACGATCCGCACAATGTCGCGCCAGAAGTAGACGATGACGGCGGTTTCCGTGCCCAGCTGGGTGATTGCCGTAAAAGCGGCCCCGGGGTCGGCGGCGTTGGGAAGGAAGGAGCCAACGATCCGCAGATGGGCGCTTGAGGAAATAGGGAGGAATTCTGTCAGTCCCTGCACAAGGCCCAAAAAGGCCGCTTCAAACCAGTTCACGTAGATAGACCCTACGTCATGAAGGCGTCTGAACCCCCCGTAAGCTTGCTGACATGCAGCAGCGTTATGTCGGCAACAGTGGGTTGCGCGTGTCCTCCCTTTCCCTCGGCACCATGTCCTGGGCCCGGGAAACCGATGAGCAGGGTGCCTCGGCCCTGCTCCGCACCTTCATGGACGGCGGCGGAACCCTGATCGACACGGCCGCGTCCTACAGCGACGGCCAGGCGGAGGCGATGCTGGGCGGAATGCTGGGCGACATTGTTGCCCGCTCCGAGCTGGTCATCTCCACTAAAGCCGGGCTGTCGACGTCGGATGGCCGCCGCGGCGTCGACACGTCCCGGAACGGGATGCTCTCCGGCCTGGATGCGAGCCTCGCCCGGCTGGGCACCGACTACGTGGATCTCTGGTTCGCCCAGGCCTGGGACCCCAACGTCCCGCTGGAGGAGACCCTGTCCGCGCTCGAATTCGCCGTCCGCTCGGGCCGTGCCCGCTATGCGGGGGTCTCCAACTTCAACGGCTGGCAGACGGCCAAGGCCGCGGCCGTCGCGGGTTTCCCGCTGGTGGCGAACCAGTCGGAATACTCCCTGCTGCACCGCTCCCCCGAAGCTGAACTCATTCCCGCCGTCGAGGACGCCGGCCTGGGCCTGATGGCCTGGGCTCCGCTGGGGCGCGGGGTGCTGACCGGCAAGTACCGCGGGCACATTCCCGCGGATTCACGGGCAGCCAATAGCCGGCTGGCCGGGTATGTGGAGCCGTACCTCGAGGGGACCTCGTCCAGTGTGGTGGAGGCCGTGGCGATGGCAGCGAAGGGGCTGGGCCGGACAGCCCTCGACGTCTCATTGAGCTGGCTGCTCTCCCAGCACGGTGTGGCGACGGCGGTTGTGGGCCCGCGCACGCCGGCGCAGCTCAAGGAGATCCTGGATTCAACGCTGGCGGCGCTGCCGCCGCAGATCGCCCAGGCCCTGGAGGACGTGTCCAGCCCTGCCTGAGCGGGTGTCCCGTCCGGACAAAGTCACTGCAGGATTTCGAGGTCTTCCTCGTCGTCGATGTCTTCTTCCTCGTCGTCATCGCCGTCGTCATCCAGGACCCCAAGTCCCGTCACTTCGCCGTACGCTTCATAGAGGGAGTCGTCGTAGACTTCAAAGGCATCAGCAACGGCGAAAAACGCCGCCTCGACCGCGGGGTCCCCGGGTCCCCGGCGTGCTGACGCAGCGGCGAGGTGTTCTCCCAGGGCAGCCGTCAGGGCTTCAAGCGCGACACGCGGATCGATGCTCATGACTTCACGTTAGCCGGAAAAGGAAGAAAATGGAGAGCAATGAAGGAACATTTTCTGAGCAGTTCAGTCCGGCGGGAACGGGACTATGTGAGGCAGTACGAGTACCTCGTACTGACGGTAAGTCCTGAGGATTCCCTGCCGGAAGCGCGCCGCCGCCTGGTGGAACACTCCGAGTACGGCAAGTGGGAACTGGAGCGCAGCGTGCTGTATTTAGGCGGCGGCCGCCGCTTCTGGCTCCGCCGCCGGGTCACCCAGGTCCAGCGGACCGTCTAGGGCGTCTCGAGCGGCCCCAGCCACGCGTTGGCCACTGTGTTGTGCGCCGATTCGTCGTCGGAAGGATGGAACATTCCCGCGAGCACGTCACGGTACAGCCGCTCCAGCTCGGAACCGCGGAAGTAGCTCGATCCCCCGGATACCCTGATGGCCAGGTCCACGACCGTGCGGGCCGTCTCTGTCGCACTGACTTTAAGCCCGACCAGTTTAGGGAACCACTGGCTGCCGTGGTCGGCCAGCGCGTCGACGTCGGCGGCCACGGTCGAGAGCTGGGGGTACAGGGCGCCCATCGCCATGGCCGCGTCAGCCACTTTCCAGCGGATGTCCGGATCCTGGGCGTAGCTGCGCCCGCCGTTCTTGAAGGACGTGCGGCGCTTAACCGCGTCAACGCCCAGGGCGAGGGCCCGTTCGCCAATGCCCGTGTAGACCGCGGCCAGCAGCGTCTCGAAGCAGGCGAAGATGGCGAAGATCAGCGGGTCCGCGTTCGGGCCGACCGGCAGCCTGCGGAAGATCCGCTCCGGCGGCACCACCGCGCCGTCCAGGACCGTCGTGTTCGACTGGCTGGCCCGCATGCCCAGGGTGTCCCAGTCGGCCAGGATCTCGTACCCGGGAGTCTCCCGGGTCAGGAAGCCATGGACCAGCTGCCCTGCGCCGTCCGCGGCCGCGGCGTCCTTCCCGAAGATCCCCAGCCGGGTCCAGGCCGGCGAGAGGCTCGTGAAGATCTTGCGGCCGGTGAACGCATACCCGCCGCCGGCCTGCGGGACGGCCGTGGTGCGGGAGTCGAAGAGCACCGAGTCGTTCCCCGCCTCCGAGTTCCCGAATGCGAAGATCTCCCCCTGCCCGGCCTCCCGGAGGACGAAGCCAAGGGACGAGTCGCCCCGGGCGGCCAGGACGTGCGCGACGCCGGTCCAGACCAGGTGCATATTAATCGCCAGCGCGGTGGCCGGTGCCGCCGTCGCCAGCCGGCGCTGCAGTTGCGCCGCCGCGTGGAGCCCGAGCCCCAGGCCGCCGTCGGAGGCAGGAACGAACATTTTCAGGTAGCCGGCCGCTGCCAGCTCGGTCAGGTCCTCGTGGAAAAAGGCGTTGTCCCGGTCATAGCCGGCGGCGCGCCCACGGATCCGTTCCAGCAGGTCATCGGGCAGGACATCGGGCAGGTTATCGGGCAGGTCATCTTGAGGGCTCACGGGGCGGGGTCTCCAAGGCTTCAGTAATTGGTGAGCAGGGTATCGAGCACCCGGGCGCCGAACTTCAGGGAATCGGTGGGGACGCGTTCGTCCACGCCGTGGAACATCCCGGTGAAGTCCAGTTCGTCCGGGAGTTGGAGCGGCGCAAAGCCGTACCCGGTGATGCCCAGCCGGCTCAGCGACTTGTTGTCCGTGCCGCCGGACAGCGTGTAGGGCAGGACTTTCGCTCCCGGGTCCTCGGCGTGGAGGGCGTCGATCATGGAGTCCACGAGGTTCCCTGCGAACGGAACCTCCAGCGAGACGTCGTTGTGGACGTAACTCACGTCCACACCCTTGCCGGCGAGTTCGCGGACGATCTCGAGGACGTGCTCCTCCTGGCCGGGCAGGGTCCGGCAGTCGATGAGGGCCTCCGCCGATTCGGGGATCACATTGTGCTTGTAGCCGCCCTTGAGCAGGGTGGGGTTGGTGGTGTTCTGCAGGGTCGCACCGACGAAGCGGGCCACGGTCCCGAGCTCCTTGAGGATCTTGTCCGGGTCATCGGGATCGAATTCCACGCCCGTGAGTTCCGTCACGCCGTCAAGGAACTGCCGCGTGGTGGGCGTCAGCTCCACCGGCCAGCGGTATTCCCCGATCCGGGACACCGCGCTGGCGAGCCGCGTGACGGCGTTGTCCGTGTTGATCTGGGAGCCGTGGCCGGCGCGGCCGTGGGCGACGAGACGCAGCCAGGACAGGCCCTTCTCCGCGGTCTGGAGCAGGTACGTGCGCTGGCCGCCGATAGTCGCGGAGAAGCCGCCGACCTCGGAGATGGCCTCGGTGGCGCCGTCGAAGAGTTCGGGCCGCTTTTCGACCGCGTAGCGGGCACCGTAGGTGCCGCCGGCTTCCTCATCGGCGAAGAAAGCGAAGATGAGGTCCCGCTTGGGTTTGCGTCCGGTGCGGGCGAAATTCCGCAGAACGGAGAGGATCATGGCGTCCATATCCTTCATGTCCACGGCGCCGCGGCCCCAGATCATGCCGTCCTTGAGTTCCGCGCCGAAGGGATCCACCGACCACTGCTCACGGAGTGCCGGGACAACGTCCAGATGCCCGTGGACCACCAGGGCGCTGGCGGACGGGTCCTCCCCGGCCAGCCTGGTCACCACGCTGGCGCGGCCCGGGGCGGCCTCGAAGATCTCGGCGTCCAGCCCCACTTCGGTCATCAGTCCGGCGGTGTACTCGGCGGCCGTCCGCTCCCCCGGGCCGGAACCGTCGCCGTAGTTGGACGTGTCGATCCGGATCAGTTCCTGGCAGATCCTGACGACTTCGTCCTCGGGCCTGATGTCAGTCATGTTTCACTCCTTGTGGCGGCGGCTCTGTTGCTGGCTTCAGCCTACCCACATGCCCGTTCAGGCCCCGATTATTTGTTTCGGGAAAGATCATGCTAGAGTCTTTCTCGCTGCTTCGGAGAAAACCGAAACGCTGAAAGGCGAAAAGGTATACCGAGTACCACCTGCGCGGGTGGCGGAATGGCAGACGCGCTAGCTTGAGGTGCTAGTCCTCGAAAGGGGGTGGGGGTTCAAGTCCCCCTCCGCGCACAACGGGAAACCCCCAGAATCCAAGGATTCTGGGGGTTTTTTCTGTCTCGGCGGATCTTCGGCGCGGACGTTTCCCCGGCAGCGGGATGGCCGGCACCGATGACCACCCCGGCCAGGCCAGCTCCCTCACCGCCACTGACGCGACTGGCGGCGGTCGCCCCGGCGGCTGCGGAGGACCTCACGGCCAACGCGGACCGGCTCTGCTGCCAGCTTGGCTCCGTGCAGGGTTGCCGCAACGATGAGGAAAGGCAAAGCTACCTGACGCTCCTGGAAAATCTGGCCGATTGTTGCCGGCGCCCGGGCCGGATTTGCGGCCTATTTGCGGGGCCGCTACTTGAAGGCAATCCGCTGGATCTGCAGGACCTCCGAGTTGGAGACAACGTTGACCCTCACGTATTCATCCACGAAGGTTTCGCCCTCGACTGAGACCCTGGTGAGGTTGGACGCCGCGCCGGAAATTCCGTAGAAGGACAGCCACTGCTCGTTGTTGAGCGGCTTGTCCTTGGCGTAGAAGTGGGTGTCGCCGTTGAAAAGGAACACCGGCTTCTTGAATGCCTTACTTTCACTGGCGATGGCCCGCACGATGCTCTGGAAGGCGTTGCGGTAGTCCGCGTTCTGGGTGCCGGGAGCAAACATGTCCGCCTGGGTCATCAGGACCACGGCCCTGCTGTTGTTGGCCTTCGCCGTTGCGAAGGCGCTTTGGATCTGCGCGACGGCGGCATTCACCCGGGCCTTCTCCTCGGCCACCTGTTCAGTGGTGGGCGTCGTGAAGCCGAGTCCGCTCCACGGCTGGAGGTCATTCTCCGAACCAACGATGTGCAGGGTCGAGATGGTCAGCCCACCGGCCGCGAACTTCACATTCTCCTTGTACCCGGACTGGGCCGTGACGGAGATCGGGTTCTTTCCCAGGGTCCGGCCGACTCTGGGAAAGAAGACCGAGCGGATGGCAGCCAGGCGCTCCAGCGGATTGGCTTTGCCGATGCTGGCGCTGTGGCAGTCCGCCCACTCATTGTCACCGGGGGTGTACACGAGCGGGTCGACAAACTTGTCGAAGCTTGCTTTGATCTTCTGGTAGTAGGCGTCAGAGCAGACACCCGTGCCGATATCACCGAGATGCCCGACCATGCGCACATTCGGATCCGCATTTATCTGCGCAATGCGTTTCGGAAAGAGGCTTAATTGGGTGCTGCCGTAGGGCGTGTCGCCGATGACGGCGAAGCTGTAACTCGTGGCGGCTCCTGCAGTGCCGGCTACGCTTCCAGCGATTCCCATTGCCAGAGCCAGACCGGCACCAGCCACCCGCACAATGCTTTTCATTTGTTCCTCCCATAAACATCGGATGTGCAGGACATGCCTGCGCGACGATAGTCTCTGGTGCCCTTGGCGATCAGATTAGACGGAGCGGACATGGATGGAACGAGTAGTATTACTTGTCCCCCGGCCAAGTAGCACCTGTACAGCACGCGGCACGCTACTTGGGCAGGTCACTCATCAGCGGCGCGTCCCACTCATGCCCGCGGCTATTCCCCCGGCCTGCGCCCAACCCCGGTGTGCAGGGCAGTCCGGATGGTGCCGAGGAGCGAGCGGAAGCCGGGATCCTCGGCGAGGCTGTCGAGCAGGACAGGTCCCCGCGGACCAGCCAGCGGTATGCGCCAGTTGGGGTACTGCGTGCTGGTTCCGGGCTGGTTCTGCGTCCGGGTCTCCCCGACCGCGTCCACCAGCGCGACTCCCAGCAGGGACGAGGGCGTCAGCGTGGTGAAAGCGTAGAGCGCCTCGACGGTGGCCTGCACGTCCTGGTGCCCCGGCTCCGGCAGGAGGCCGCGTTCCCGCAGGAGCCCGAGCACCGCCTGCTGCTCGGCGGCGGCCTCCGCGCGTTCCACGTCCACCGGACGCTGCAGCAGGCCCAGCGACTCGCGGAGCGTGACGTGTTCGCCGGCCAGGTAGCCGGCCGTAGGGGGCAGATCGTGGGTGTTGACGCTGGTCAGGCACTGCTGGCGGTACCGTTCCGGCGGGATCGGGCCGTCGGCGTCGTGTTCGAACCAGAGGATCGACGTGCCGAATATGCCGCGTTCGGCCAGATAGTCCCGGACCCACGGCTCGAACACGCCCAGGTCCTCGCCGATCACGACCGCTCCGGCCCGCTGCGCCTCCAGGGCAAGGATGCCAATCAGCGCCTCGTGGTCGTAGTAGACGTAGGTGCCGTGCTCCGGCCCGGCACCTTCCGGGATCCACCACAGCCGGAACAGGCCCAGAATGTGGTCCACCCGGATTCCGCCGGCATGGCGCAGCACCGTCCGGAGCATGTCCCGGTAGGCGGCATAGCCTGACGCGGCGAGCCGGCCGGGGTGCCACGGCGGCTGGGTCCAGTCCTGCCCCTGCTGGTTGAACATGTCCGGTGGGGCGCCGACCGTGACGTCCCGGGCCAGCACCCCGGCGAGCGACCAGTCGTCCGCACCGCCGGGCTTCACTCCGACCGCCAGATCGTGGATGACGCCGATTTCCATGCCTGACAGCCGGGCCGCCCGCTGGGCGGCTTCGAGCTGCTGGTCGCAGAGCCACTGCAGCCAGCGGTGGAACTCGATCCGGCCGGCGAGCAGGGCCCGCTGTTCCCTGCAGTAGGCGGTGTCCGGCGAGGAGGCCTCCGCCGCCCACTGGGGGGCATCGGGGGCCAGCTTCTCGGCCAGGGCGCACCACAGGGCGAAGTCGTCGAGCCCCTGCCCCTCCCCGGCGCAGAAGTCAGCGAACGCGACAGCGCGGGCGGGGTCGCGCGGGACGCCGTAGAGCAGCTCAAGGGCCGCAAGCTTGGCCCCGTAGCTGGAGCTCCTGTCCAGCAGCCCGGTGGAGTGGTTTGCGGCGTGCTGTTGACTGGCCAGCCGCTCCACCTCGGCCCGGCCGGCCGGGCCAAGGTAGCCGTATTCGGGGATCTCCTCCACCCGGAGGTAGAGCGGGTTGAAGTATCGCCGTGTGGTGGGCAGGTAGGGCGAGTCCTCGACCGGCGGCCGGGGCTCGGCGGCGTGCATCGGGTTGACCAGCAGGAAACCGGCGCCCTCCTGCCCGGTCATGGCGGCGAGATCGGCGAGGTCGGAGAAGTCGCCGATACCCCAGGAACGGGAGGACCGCACGGAATAGAGCTGCGCCGTCAGTCCCCAGTTCCTCCGGCCGGCGAGCGCCTCGGTCGTTTGCAGCCTCCGCGGTGTGACGATGAGCGGGCACTGGGCGACCGTTCCCTCATTGTCCGCCAGCAGGGTGTGCCACCCGAGCGGCAGCCGATCCGGGACCGCGAACACCGCACGGCCGGTGAGGACGCCGTCGACGTCGACCGGCGCGTCCCAGTTGTCCCGCTGCGTTGCCTCGTGGCGCTGTCCGTCTTCGGTGACGATCCAGACGCTGACGGCACTTCCGTGGGGTACATGGACGTTGACAGGGAGTTCCTGCCCTTCCCGGGCGACGGCAACCGGGGGCAGCAGGCGCCGCCACGGCGCCCGGCGGGCCTCGGCCAGGGACCGTTCCATCTCGTCCGGTTCCCCGGCCGGGACGCCCAGCGCCGCCAGGACGCCGCGGAGGGTGCTGTCCGCAACGGAGCGTTCGACGCCGTCCCAGCCCCAGTAGGAGGTCCCCACTCCGTGGGCGGACGCGAGCTCCCGCAGCAGTGTGGGTGCGCCGGGCCTGTTGTTATGGTTCATTCCATCAGCCATGGGGCAACTCTAGACGCTGCCCCCGTGCCCCGTACCGTGCCGATGGACGTGGGTGTCGCCGACCAGTTCATGCAGGCCCTCGACGGCGCCCGCCAGGGACAGCTCGGGGGAGGCCACGATGAAGGGCATCAGGAGCCGGTTCTCCTTCTCCAGGTGCAGGGCAAAGATGTTCCGGATGGAGCCGGCGGCCACGGCGGCGTCTACGCCGGTGGATCCCCGCAGGTCCTCGACCAGTCCGACGATCACCTGGTGCTCGGCCAGCATCCCGTCCACGAGCAGCTGTCCCTGCGGCAGGTTCCGGGGCGCGCTGTACAGCGGGCCCTCCTCTGCGAGCGCATGCGGGACAAGATCGGTCTCGCACCACTCCACCAGGACCTCATGGGCGTCGTGCGCCGCCACGGTGTCACCGGTCCGGACGGCGCGGATCAGGGTCGCCGTCAGCGCGCTGAGACGCTTGAGCATGCCCGCGTGGTGCTGTTCCACCGCGGCCAGCGCCTCGGCGTCATCACCGGCGTTCTTGTTGACGGTGCTGGCCGCTGGCTGGTCCATGACGTCTCCTACGTCTGCTGATGGCGGTAGTGGTGAACAGAGTGTGCGCCGGCTCAGTGTGCCGCTGCCGGCATACCGGTAGGTGCAAACGCTCTTTTTCCCACTGTACGGCGGAGACCCACCCGGGCACCGGGGCTTTCGGGCCGGTGCCCGGGTGACGCGCGGCCGGCCGCGGATCTTGACGCCGGCTTTGGACTCGGCCGCGGCCTCCGCGCTAGCCTTGCAGCCTATGGTCGACGTCGAACGGTTCCGGATCCTCCTCCAGGAGGAGCGCCGCCGGAAACTTGTGCTCCTGCCCGCGCTTCGCCGGGACATCTCCTCGGTGAACGCTGCCCGTCAGGATTCCAATGTCGACGACGAACACGATCCCGAGGGAGCGACGATCGCGTTTGAGCTCTCCCAGGCCTCGGCCCTGCTGGAGCAGAGCCGCCAGGGCCTCGCGCAGATCGAGGCGGCGCTGGAACGGATCGACGCCGGCACGTACGGCAGCTGCGCCGTGTGCGGGGAACACATCGCGGACGGCCGGCTGGAGGCCCGGCCCTGGACCCCGTACTGCATCAGGCACAGTGCCGGACCGGCGGGCGCCGCTGGGACACCGCGCCGGACCGGAACATGACCAACGCTGCCGAGACCTGGTGGAACCGGATTGTCGCCGGGTTCACCCACTCCCCCGTCCCGCATGTCACCGGCACCGAACTGGCCCTGGTCATCCTCCTGGCCGTCGCCCTCTCCCTGCCGCGGGTGACCTGGCGGTACTTCGGGCTGCTGGCCACCGTGACCCACGAACTGGGCCACGCCTTCGCCGCGCTCATGACCGGGCAGCGCCTGGGCGGCATCCATCTGCGCCTGGACCACTCGGGCACCACCACCACCTTCAGCCGGAGGCCCCTGGCCGCCGTCTGGTCCACCTTCTGGGGATACCCGGTGCCGGCCGTGGTCGGCGCCGCGATGGTCTGGTGCGGCTTTAACGGCTGGGGTCCGGCGGCGATGTCAGCCGGGACCCTCATCCTGCTGGCCTCGTTCCTGTTCATCCGCAACGGCATCGGGCTGCTGATCACCGCCGCCGCGGTCCTGGCCGCCGCCCTGCTGGTGCTGTTCGTCCCGCCCGAATTCAACGGCCACGTCATGATCGTGCTGGGCCTGGCACTCCTCGTCGGCGCCGTCCGGGACCTCGGCAAACTCGCCAACGTGCACCTGAAGCGGCGGGACCGGCTGGCGACGTCGGACGCGTACCTGCTCTCCCGGGCCACCCGCATCCCCGCCGCCGTCTGGATCCTGCTGTTCGCCGCGGTCGTCGGCGCCGCCTGGTGGGCGGCCTGGCAGCCGATGTCGCAGGTGTTCGCAACACTGCCGCCGCTGACCGTGCCCGGACAGGGCGGCACCCCGGCATAGGCTGGGACCATGAGCACAATAGACACGGGCAGCGCGGGATTCAGCACCAGAGGTGCCTACGTCACCGGAGGTGCGGAGTTCACCCGCGACACGAACTACATCGAGGACCGGATCACCCGCGACGGCGCCCCCGGCCGGAACGGCGAGTCCGGCTGGCCGGTGGAGCCGGGACGCTACCGGCTGGTCGCGGCGCGCGCCTGCCCGTGGGCCAACCGGACCGTGATCGTGCGGCGGCTGCTCGGCCTCGAGGACGCCATTTCCCTCGGCCAGCCCGGCCCCACCCATGATGCACGCTCTTGGAACTTTGACCTTGACCCGGACGGCAGGGATCCGGTGCTCGGCGTGGAACGGATCCAGGAGTCCTACTTCCTCCGGTTCCCGGACTATCCCCGCGGCATCACCGTGCCGGCCATCGTCGACGTCGCCAGCGGCCAGGTGGTGACCAACAACTTCCCGCAGATCACCCTCGACTTCGCGACTGAGTGGACCGAGCACCACCGCCCGGGCGCCCCGGACCTCTACCCGGAGGCGCTGCGCGGGGAGATCGACGCGGTGAACCAGCGGGTCTTCACCGAAGTGAACAACGGCGTATACCGCTGCGGGTTCGCCGGCAGCCAGGAAGCCTATGATGCCGCCTACGGCCGGCTCTGGACCGCCCTGGACTGGCTGGAGGAGCGGCTCAGCGGGCAGCGGTACCTCGTGGGAGACACGATCACCGAGGCCGATGTCCGGCTCTTCACGACCCTGGCGCGGTTCGACGCCGTCTACCACGGTCATTTCAAGTGCAACCGCCAGAAACTCAGCGAGATGCCGGCACTGTGGGCCTACGCCCGCGACCTGTTCCAGACCCCGGGGTTCGGCGACACCACCGACTTCGTGCAGATCAAGCAGCACTATTACCTCGTCCACGAGGACATCAACCCCACCGGGATCGTTCCGGCAGGCCCGGAGCTCGGCAACTGGCTGACCGCCCACGGCCGCGAGGCCCTCGGCGGACGTCCTTTCGGCGGGGGAACGCCGCCCGGGCCGGTCCGGGCCGGGGAGGAAGTTGCCCGGGGACACGGGGCGGACTAAGGCATGTCTCCCAATACTATGGGCCATTTGGCGATGGCGCGGAGGACGATTCGGCCGCGGTAGGTGTGAGGCATCCTGTATACGACCAACGTTCCCCGCTTACCGAGCGGTCCCCTTTTAAGGGCAGTCCGTCCACTCGGCCGAGGCCGCACCGGGCAACGACGTACCCCCAGAACAACAGTGCGTGGGGACGGGTTCCGTGCCGGCTCAGCGGGACCGGTGCGCTGCTCTGTTCGACGACGGTGGCTGTCCACCGGCGTCGCACGAGCCCGGGCCGGCGAAGCCGGAGCTTGCTGAGGGAGGAACAGGGGATCCATCTCCCTGCATGGCGCATTGCCAGGCCGACTGCACGAACCGTCGCAACGGTGGCGCGCTGAAAGTGTGGGTTCTCGCTGTCGTCCAAGGGGCGGTGAGGGATGGTCCCGGCGGGCAGGATGAGGATGCCATGACGATTGACCCATATTTGAACTCTCCGGCCGTCACTGGCCGCGTCCCCCGAGACCAGCCGGCACAGGTCGTCGTCTTCGGGGGGTTCCACCAACTGTGCCGTCTGTGTTGTCTGCGCCGTGGGCGCCGGGGCGGGCGGGGCGTCGCTGTCTCCAGCCGGGGTGCCCGCCTGACCTGCCGGGTGCGGGCCATTGGCCCTCCTGTTGGCAGCAGCGACGGCCTGCATAACGGCTGCCCACAGTCCATCGTCACACAACCGGGGAGCGTCAACGGCGAATACTTCCCGATCGGGCTGGACAACCGAGCGGACACCGACCTGCTCTCCCAACAGGTCCGCCAGGTCGTCGTGATCGGGGCGAACGAGCAGACCGACCTCGTCGTCCAGTTCCACCAGCCAGCCATGTTCCGCTATGCCAGGTTCGTTCTCGGCCTCGATGTTGATCCAGGCTGCCAACTCGGCCGGCCGAACAGGTTTGTCCTCCTCCTCCGCGATGCATGGCACGAGGAGTCCGAGCCGTTCGACAACATCAGTGGTGTGAAGAGTGCAGTCATACTTCTTCTGCAGGCCGGGGTTCGTCCAGTTGTCGCAGCAACGTCCCCGCCCTAAGGTGAGCCGGATGACAACTACAGACCAGGCCACGCACACCGGCGGCCCCTCCCTCCCCCGGCGGCTCTGGCGGATCGTGACCGGCAACGTCCGCTCGGCGCTGCTGTGGCCGCGGCTGCAACTGGCCCTCAAGGCAGGACTGGCCGCGGGCATTGCCTTCGCAATCGCCCCGTTCATGCCCGGCTCCGCGGCCGACTACCCCTATTACGCCCCGCTGGGTGCGCTGGTGGCGATGTACGAGAACGTCGCCGGTTCCATGAAGCAGGGGGTGCAGACGCTCGCGGGGCTCGCGATCGGAGTGGGGCTGGCCTTTGTGCTGTTCATCCTCGGCAGTCCGACGCCGCTGACAGTCGGTGTCGTGATGGCTTTCGGCGTCGTCCTGGCCGGACTACCGAAGATCGGCGCTGGCCGGGACTGGATCCCGACGGCGGCCCTTCTGGTCCTGCTGGTCGGCGGCCACAATCCGGACCAGTTCTCCTTCGGCTACCTCCTGCAGATGGCGGCCGGGGTCACGGTGGGCATCCTGGTGAATCTGCTGGTGTTCCCCCCGCTGCACTTCCGCGCCGCCGAGCTCAGCATCGCCGAACTGCGCCTCGCGCTCGCCCAGCAGCTCTGGGACATGGCCAAGGCGCTGAAGGAGAGCTGGCCGCCGGAACACGAGGACTGGTCCCAGCGCTCCGGCGCCCTCGAAACGTCAGCGCGCGCCGTCCGGGTGGCCGTAGAGAAGGCGGACGCCAGCCGGCGGGCCAACCCCCGGCGACGGCTCCATCCGCGGGACATCGAGCTGGACTACCGCAACCTCCGGGACCTGGAACGGATCACGTTCCACGTCCAGGACGTGACGCAGGTGCTCTCGGATGTCATCTGGGCCAAAGACACCCCCTTTGTGGTGCCGGATGAATTCGCTGCGCCGCTCGCCGACTCCCTGGCCGCCGTCGGCCACGTCCTGGAGTCGGTCGAGAAGTCGAACCCGGACCGGCAGTCGGAGCTGAGCGAAGAAGCCGACGCCGCCGTCAGGGGCCTGACAGCACGCGTTGGCGCCGAGGAGACAGCCACCGACGCCCCCAGCGCCGTCGAATCGATCCTGATGAGCCTGCACCGGATGCTGCGCGTGGTGAAGAACTCCGCCGACCGGGCTTAGGGCGGCTTAAAGCGCGGCCACCGATCCGCTGAAGTGCTTGCGCCCGGACCGTGAATTCCAGGCCACATAGTCCGACCGCCGCCACGCCCCGGCAGTGTCCTGGCCCGTACTGATATCCAGTGCCACGCGGGCCGGCAGGAATACCGGCGCCTCGAAGGCCACATCCCAGCTGAAGGCATCGCCCTTGGCGGCCCCCACATCCGCCAGGGCCCTGGACGCGAGGTACATGCCGTGCGCAATCGAGCGGCGCAGGCCCAGCGCCTTGGCCGAGAGCACGCTCAGGTGGATCGGGTTGAAATCGCCGGACACTGCGGCGTAGGCGCGCCCCGTGTCGACGCCGAGCTGCCACAGCCCGGTGGGATCCGGCGCCGAGAATTCCGCCGCGGCCGTCGCGGCCGTGGGCTTGTCGATCCCCGGCAGGAACACGCCCTTTGCCAGGTAACTGGAGACACCGCGCCAGCTCACGGTGTCCTCCCCTGCCCGGCGCACCTCCGCGACGAGATCCAGCTCGGTGCCGGCCCGGTGCCCGCGCAGGTTCTCCGCCCAGGCCTGGATGTCCAGCGCCTCGGTGAACCGGAGGGGCGCGGACTGCACCACCTTGTTTTCCAGGTGGATCATGCCCAGCAGCGGCAGCGGAAAGTCATCCCGGTTCATCACGCTCATGGCCAGCGGGAACGTCAGCGCATGGATGAAGCCGGCCGGCAGCACATCGCTCGCGGTCTCGCCGATCAGGTGCTGGTACGCCGTGAGGTTGTCCACCGACGCCCTGACGCCGCGGACCTCGTGCCGTGCCCCCGGGAGCCCGTCGCCGGCCTGGGTGCCGAGCACCCGGCGGCGGGCGGCGGTGGCCGCCGCATTGACGTAGAGCTTGGACAGCGACGGCATCTCCCCCAGGATGAGGGGCTGCGAAAGGGTCATGCCCCCACCAGGTTCTGCCCGCAGACGCGCAGGACCTCACCGGAGATGCCCCCGGCCGCGTCGCTGGCCAGGAACGCGATGGCCTCGGCGACGTCGCCCGGCTGGCCGCCCTGCTGCAGGGAGTTCAGCCGGCGGGCGATCTCGCGGGTGGCGAAGGGGATCTTCGCCGTCATCTCCGTCTCGATGAAGCCCGGCGCCACGGCGTTGATGGAGCCGCCGTGCCTGCCGATCAGCGGAGCCGTGGCCCGGACCATACCCATCACCCCGCCCTTGGAGGCGGCATAGTTGGTCTGGCCGCGGTTGCCGGCGATGCCGCTGGTGGAGGCGACGGAGACGATCCGCGGGGAGCTCCGGAAATGCTCAGAGGCCAGCAGGGCCTCGTTGATCCGCAGCTGCGCGGCAATGTTCACCGCTATCACCGAGTTCCAGCGGCCCTGGTCCATGTTGGCGAGCAGCTTGTCCCGGGTGATGCCGGCGTTGTGGATCACGATGTCCAGGCGCCCGTGACGTTCCACGGCGTGGTCGATGATCCGCTGCCCGGCGGCCTCGTGGCTGATGTCCAGCTGCAGGGCGGTGCCGTGCACCTCGTTGGCCACGGCAGCGAGGTGGTCACCGGCGGCCGGGATGTCGACGACGACGAGCGTGGCGCCGTCCCGGTAGAGGGTGCGCGCAATGGCGGCGCCGATTCCGCGCGCGGCCCCGGTCACGACGGCGACCTTCCCCGCCAGCGGCTTCTCGGCTTCGGCCGGCAGCTGCCCCTCGGCGGAGCTGACGGTGAGGAACTGCCCGTCGACAAATGCGGACCGGCCGGAGAGGAAGAAGCGGAGCGCGCCAAGGGTGCTGGGGCTGGTGGTGCCGGCGCCGCCGGAGAGCAGGATGCCGTTGGCGGTGGCACCGGCGCGGAGCTCCTTGGCCAGTGAGCGGAGGAGCCCGTCCACGCCCTGGCGTGCGGCCGCGGCGGCCGGGTCAGCGGTGGCTGGACTCGCAGCATCCGCCGCCGCGCGGGAGACGGTGATGACGCGGGCATTGGCTGCCAGGTCCCGGAGGGACGTGGCTGCGGTCAGCACCGGCTTTGCCAGGTCCTCCGGACCGCCCAGTTCATCCAGTACCAGGATGATCGCGCCGAGCTTCTCCTTGGGCACCGCATGGCGGCGCACATCGAGGTCCCAGGACAGGAGTGTCGAGGCCAGCGCGTCGGCGCCGCTGCCGCCTCCCTGGACCAGGACCGGCCCGCCCACGAGCGGCTCTCCCGGCTGGTGTCGGCGCAATACCACCGGCTGGGGCAGCCCGAGTTTCCTGGCAAGGTCCCTTCCCGGGCCCTGGCTCACGAATTGGGTGTATTTGTCGGTCATCGGATCCCCCTAGAGTGCTTCAAGAATAGCGACGACGCCCTGGCCGCCGGCGGCGCAGATGGAGATGAGCCCGCGGGCCGGGCGGCCGTCAACGTGGCCCTTGGCGTGCAGCATTTTCGCGAGCGAGGCAACGATCCGGCCCCCGGTGGCTGCGAAGGGGTGGCCGGCCGCGAGGGAGGAGCCGTTGACGTTGAGCTTGGACCGGTCGATGCTGCCGAAGGCCCCGTCCAGGCCGAGCCGCGTGCGGCCGAATTCCTCGTCCTCCCACGCGGCCAGGGTACTCAGGACGGTACCGGCGAAGGCCTCATGGATCTCGAAGAAGTCAATGTCGTCAAGGCTGAGCCCATTGCGGGCCAGAAGCCGCGGCACTGCGAAGGCCGGAGCCATCAGCAGGCCGTCCTTGCCGTGAACGAAGTCGACCGCGGCCGCCTCGCCGTCGACGACGGTGGCCAGCTTGGGCAGATCATGGGCGTCGGCCCAGTCCTCGGCCGCGAGCAGCACCGTGGAGGCGCCGTCGGTCAGCGGGGTGGAGTTGCCGGCCGTCATGGTGGCCGCGGAACCCAGGTTCTTGCCGAAAACGGGCTTGAGGGTGGCGAGCTTCTCCAGGCTGGTGTCGGCCCGCAGGTTGGAGTCCCGGGTCAGGCCCCGGTAGGGGGTGAGCAGGTCATCGAAGAAGCCGGCATCGTAGGCAGCGGCGAGGTTGCGGTGGCTGTTGAAGGCCAGTTCATCCTGCGCATCCCGGGTGACCTTCCACTGCGCCGTGGTGAGGGCCTGGTGTTCCCCCATGGACAGGCCGGTGCGCGGTTCGCCCGTGTTGGGGGCGTCCGGGGCGAGGTCCTTGGGCCGGAGCCGGCTCAGGACCTGCAGCCGCTGCGGCAGCGTCTTGGCACGGTTCAGGTCAAGGAGCACTTCGCGCAGGCCCTCGCTCACGGCGATGGGCGCGTCCGAGGCGGAGTCGACGCCGCCGGCGATCGCCGAGTCGATCTGGCCGAGCTTGATCTTGTTGGCGAGCCCGAGGACCGTTTCCAGCCCGGTGGCGCAGGCCTGCTGCACGTCATAGGCGGGGGTCTCGGCGGACAGTGCGGAGCCCAGCACCGCTTCACGCGTCAGGTTGAAGTCGCGGGAGTGCTTGAGCACCGCGCCGGCGGCAACCTCGCCGATTCGTTCATCCTGCAGCCCGAACCGGGCGATGAGCCCGTCCAGGGCTGCGGTGAGCATGTCCTGGTTGGAGGACTTGGCGTAGGCGCCCCCGGTTCGGGCAAAGGGAATCCGGTTGCCGCCAACGATGACCGCCTGGCGCAGCCGCGGCACTGTCCGCCCAGTCGGTTCTGCGGCGGGGCTTTCCGCTGAAGGGGAGCCGGCTGACGTGACGGCCCCGGGCGTCGCCGGGGTGGTTGATTCCTTTGGTCCGGGTGCGGACTGTCCGTTGACGGACATGGGCTGTCTCCTTTGATCAAAGCGGTTACCGATACCCAGCGTACCTGATACGCTGGGTATCGTGAACATCCCCCAGAGTGACCTTCCCGGCGACAGCGCGGCTGGCCCCGCCGGTGCCGGTGGCGGTGCCGGTGGCGGCGCCGTGGACGGCCGCGCCTCGCGCTGGCAGTCACACCGCGAAGAACGCCGCCGGGAGCTGATCAAATCGGCCCGCAGGGCCGTGCACCGGCTGGGCAGTGATGCCTCCATGGAGGACATTGCCGCCGCAGCAGGTACCTCCAAGTCCGTGTTCTACCGCTACTTCGGGGACAAGGCCGGGCTCCAGCAGGCCGTCGGCGAAGTCGTTCTGAGCCAGATGCAGCGCCGCATCCAGGAGGCCGCCCAGAGCGCCCAGACACCCCGCGAGGGCCTGCTGGCGATGGTCTCCGCGTATCTGCAGATGGCCGAAACCAGCCCCAGTGTGTACACCTTCGTCACGCGGTACACCCCCGGCGACACCACGAGCGGCACCATCGCCACCGCAGGTGCCCTCGGCCATTTCTTCGCGGCGATCAGCGACATGATCGCCCGGCCCATGCGCAGCCACCTTGGCGACTCGGCCGGGCGCGAGGCCGTGATCGGCTACTGGCCGAACGCGGCCATCGGCCTCGTCCGGAACGCCGGCGAACAGTGGCTGGCCAGCCCGGCGTCCCCGGCCAAACCCGACCAGGCGGCCATGGCGCGACAGATCACCGACTGGCTGTGCCTCGGCATCGCCCCCGAACTGCGGACGGCACCGCCGGCCTCAGTACCAGATTCAGCGCCAACGTCAGCACCGACCTCAGCACCGACCTTGTCAGAACCAACGAAGGAATCGACATGACCGACCTAGCCGACCGCCCCGCGGGCTCCCCTACCACCGTCCGTGCCAAGAAACCGGCATCCCCCCGCCCGGTGGCCACGCCCGGCGCGACGGCTGCCGCGGCCCCCGCCGTCGACGTTGCCGCGCTGGAAGAGCTGCTCCTGGGGAAGTGGTCCGACACGCGCCGTGCCGCACGGGAGCTCGCGGGCCGCCCGGAACTCCACAAGACTGAGGGCATGCCCCACACGGAGCACCGCGAGCGGGTTTTCGGCCAGCTCAAGATCCTCGTGGAGAACGGTGCCGTGCACCGCGCCTTCCCGGTGGAGCTCGGCGGCGCGGATGAACACGGCGGCAACGTGGCCGGGTTCCAGGAGCTCGTGATCGCCGACCCCTCGCTGCAGATTAAGGCCGGCGTGCAGTGGGGCCTGTTCGGTTCCGCGGTGAACCACCTCGGCACCGGGGAACACCACAAGAAATGGCTGCCGGGCATCATGAGCCTGGACATTCCCGGTTGCTTCGCCATGACCGAGACCGGCCACGGCTCGGACGTCGCCAGCATCGCCACCACCGCCACCTATGACGCCGCCACCGAGGAGTTCGTGGTGCACACGCCGTTCCGCGCGGCGTGGAAGGACTACATCGGCAACGCGGCGATCGACGGCCTGGCCGCCGTCGTCTTCGCCCAGCTCATCACCAGCGGCGTCAACCACGGTGTGCACGCCTTCTACGTGGAGCTTCGTGACCCGACGACCAAGGAATTCCTGCCGGGTATCGACGGCGAGGACGACGGCGTCAAGGGCGGCCTGAACGGCATCGACAACGGCCGGCTGCACTTCACCCAGGTCCGGATCCCGCGGGCAAACCTGCTCAACCGCTACGGCAACGTCGACGCCGACGGCACCTACAGTTCGCCTATCGCGAGCCCGGGGCGCCGTTTCTTCACGATGCTCGGCACCCTGGTCCAGGGCCGGGTCTCGCTCGACGGCGCCGCCGTCACCGCGTCCAAGCTGGCCCTGAAGACCGCCATCCAGTACGCCTCCGAACGCCGCCAGTTCAACGCCTCCTCGCCCACGGAGGAGGAGGTCCTGCTGGACTACCAGCGGCACCAGCGCCGGCTGTTCACCCGGCTCGCCACCACCTACGCCGCGAGCTTCGCCAGCGAACAGCTGCTGGAGAAGTTCGACGACGTCTTCTCCGGCCGGGCTGACACGGACGAGGACCGCCAGGACCTGGAAACCCTCGCCGCGGCGCTCAAGCCGCTGAGCACCTGGCACGCACTCGACACCCTGCAGGAATGCCGCGAAGCCTGCGGCGGCGCCGGCTTCCTGATCGAGAACCGCTTTGCCTCGCTCCGCGCCGACCTCGACGTGTACGCCACCTTCGAAGGTGACAACACGGTCCTGCTGCAGTTGGTCGCCAAGCGGCTGCTGGCCGACTACGCCAAGGAATTCCGGACGGTGAACTTCGGCGTGCTGGCCCGCTACGTGGTCGGCCAGGCCACCGGTGCCGCCATCCACCGGACCGGACTGCGCGGTGTCGCGCAGTTCATGGCCGATTCCGGGTCAGTGCAGAAGGCTGCCATCGCGATCAAGGACGAGGCGAGCCAGCGCGCGCTGCTGACCGACCGGGTGCAGACCATGGTCGCCGAAGTCGGCACGGCGCTCAAGGGAGCCAACAAGCTGCCGCAGCAGCAGGGGGCGGCCCTGTTCAACAGCCACCAGGACGAACTCATCGAAGCTGCGCAGGCGCACGCCGAGCTGCTCCAATGGGAGGCCTTCACCGAAGCGCTGGGCAAGGTCACGGACCCGGGCACCAGGAAGGTCCTGACCTGGCTGCGCGACCTCTTCGGGCTGTCCCTGATCGAGGAAAACCTGTCGTGGTATTTGATGAACGGCCGGCTTTCCATGCAGCGCGCCCGGACCGTGGGCGACTATATCAACCGCCTGCTCGTGAAGATCCGCCCGCACGCCCTGGACCTGGTTGACGCCTTCGGGTTCGGCCCCGAGCACCTCCGCGCCGAGATCGCCACGGGCGCCGAGAGGCTCCGCCAGGACGAAGCCCGGGAGTACTTCCGCACCCAGCGCGCCAGCGGCGATGCCCCGGTGGACGAGAAGATCCTGCTGGCCCGCAAGAGCCACCGGACCAGGGCGCCCCGCGCCTGACCCGGCTTTAATTCGACGACGACGGCGGAGACGACGACGGCGCCGCCCCCTAAGCCGGGGCGGCGCCGTCGTCGTCTGCTCCTCGGTTGACGAGGGTCAGGAACCCGCGGGGAGCACCGAGCGGTAGACCTCGAGGGTGGTTTCCGTGATGGATTCCCAGGAGAAGTGCTCCTCGGCCCGGCGCCGGCCGGCCTCACCCATGGCGCGTGCCCGCTCGGGATTGGACACCACCTCGATAAGCGCCTCGGCGAAGTCGGTGACGAATTTCTCCGGGTCCAGGGGGATGCCCGTACCGTCCGTGACCTGCTCGATCGGAACCAGTAGTCCGGTCTCGCCGTGCCGGACCACTTCGGGGATTCCGCCGGTGGCGCTGGCCACAACGGCGGCGCCGCAGGCCATCGCCTCGAGGTTCACGATGCCCAGCGGCTCGTAGATGGACGGGCACGCGAACGCGGTCGCGTGGCTCAGCACCTGGACGACTTCGTTGCGGGGCAGCATCCGCTCGATCAGGATGACGCCGCTGCGCTGGCTCTGCAGCTCCTCGATCAGGCGTGCCGTCTCGGCCGCCAGTTCCGGAGTGTCCGCTGCACCCAGGCAAAGGACCAGCTGCACGTCGGCCGGGAGCTTGGCGGCGGCCCGCAGGAGGTACGGTACGCCCTTCTGCCGGGTGTTCCGGCCCACGAAGACAACGCTGGGCCGCTCTGGGTCAATGCCGAGTCCGCGGATGATGTCATCACCCTCATCCCGGTTCCACTGGCTGACATCGATGCCGTTGTGCACCACCTTGACCTTGGCCGGGTCCACCTCGGGGTAGCTGCGGAGGATGTCCTGGCGCATGCCCTCGGACACGGCGATGATCGCGGCCGCTGCCTCGTACGCGGTTTTTTCCACCCAGGAGGACAGGGCGTAGCCGCCGGCGAGCTGCTCGGCCTTCCACGGACGCAGCGGTTCCAGGCTGTGGGCGCTGAGAACATGCGGAATGCCGTGCAGCAGCGAGGCGATGTGCCCGGCCATGTTGGCGTACCAGGTGTGCGAGTGCACCACATCGGCGCCGGCAATGTCCGGGACGATCCGCAAATCCACCCCCAGGGTCTGCAGTGCGGCGTTCGCCCCGCCGAGATCCTCGGGCACGGCGTAGGACGTCACCGTCGCACCGTGATACCCCGGTTCACGGGGCGCGCCGAAGGCGCGCACCTGCAGATCCACGTGCTGGGCGAGCACCCTGCTGAGCTCGGCCACGTGGACCCCGGCGCCGCCATAGATTTCGGGCGGGAATTCCTTGGTCACAATGTCTATACGCACAAACCCCAAGGTAGTCGTTACGGTGGAACTGATCTAGTGTGAAGACGTTCGGGCGTGCCGGACTGTTTTGGGGAAGTACTAAAGGCGTTCAGGAGCGATCACCATGCCGAATAAGAAGGTTCTCGCCATTGTCCTCGCAGGTGGCGAGGGAAACCGGCTCATGCCATTGACGGCGGACCGGGCTAAACCCGGCGTCCCGTTTGCCGGAAGTTACCGGCTCATTGACTTTGCCTTGTCGAACCTGGTCAATTCGCGCTATTTGCAGATCGTCGTCCTGACGCAGTACAAGTCGCACAGCCTGGACCGCCATATTTCCGAAACCTGGCGGATGTCCACGCAGCTGGGCAACTACATCGCCTCGGTCCCCGCACAGCAGCGCGTGGGCAAAAGCTGGTTCCTCGGCAGCGCCAACGCCATCTACCAGTCCCTGAACCTCATCCATGACGCCAAACCCGACATCGTCGTCGTCGTGGGCGCAGACCACGTGTACCGGATGGACTTCGCCCAGATGGTGGACCAGCACGTCGCCAGCGGCGCCAAGGCCACCGTCGCGGCCGTCCGCCAGCCGCTGCACATGGCGGACCAGTTCGGTGTGATCGAAGTGGACCAGGACAACCCGGAGAAGATCGCGGCCTTCGTCGAGAAGCCGTCCTCCACACCGGGACTGGCCGCCGACCCCTCCCAGTTCCTCGCCTCTATGGGCAACTACGTCTTCAACGCCGACGCCCTCGTCGAAGCCCTGCACGTCGACGCCGAACGGCTGGACACCAAGCACGACATGGGTGGGGACATCATTCCCTACTTCGTCGACAAGGGCGAGGCCGGGGTCTACGACTTCACCCTGAACCAGATCCCCGGCTCCACCGAACGCGACCGCACCTACTGGCGCGACGTCGGCACCATCGACTCGTTCTACGACGCGCACATGGACCTCATCTCGCCCGTGCCGGTCTTCAACCTCTACAACTCGGAATGGCCGATCTACACCCGGCAGAGCATCTCCCCGCCGGCCAAGTTCGTCCGCGGCCAGAAGAACACGGTCGGCACGGCGCTGGATTCGATTGTTGCCAGCGGCACCGTGATCTCCGGCGGCATCGTGGAAGGCTCCGTGCTGTCCAACGACGTCTATGTGGGCACGTCCAGCCGGGTGCTCGACTCCGTGCTGATGGACAAGGTCAACATCGGTGAGGGCGCCGTCGTCAAACGGGCCATCATCGATAAGAACGTCCAGGTCCCGGCTGGCGCCGCGATCGGGCTCGACGCCGAACTGGACCGGGCCCGCGGATTCAAGGTCACCGACTCGGGCATCACCGTGCTGTCCAAGGGACAGGTCGTCCCGGAGCCCGGCGAAGGGGAACGCGCCTTGTCTGCCGCCAACCTGATCCTGGTGCCGGACGCGGTCAGGGCCGCCACGGAGCACTGGCCCGCTCTGCGGGAATCCGTGGACAAGGTGGCGGAAGTCCAGGCAGCCGCCGTCGGCGTCACCGCTCCGCGGGCAAGCAACGCCCCCTGAGCCTGAACTGCTGTAGCGGGAGTCCGGACACGGCGTCGGGCCGGGCTCCCCGCAGGCTGTAAAATTGGGGCAATGAGCTCCCCCGATGTGCCCTCCGATCTGACCCCCGAGGAAATCCAGGCCTGCCTGAAGGTCCTGAACAGTATCCACGTCTACGACGAGGAGCACCCGGACTACGTTTCGGTGCGCCGTGCCACCGGCAAGATGTTCAAAGCCGTCAAGCGCCACCGCAGGGTCAGTAAGCGGGATCTCATTGCGGAGGCGGACCGCGCCGTGATCGCCCAGACGGCGACGGCGGCCCCGGACCGGATCGACGACGAGACCCGCGGCAACAAGCTCGCCCCCTCCACATCGGGGAGCATCGCCGGGCACCTGATCAGGTCCAGGCCCTGCTACATCTGCAAGCAGCACTTCACCCAGGTGGACGCCTTCTACCACCAGCTGTGCCCCGAATGCGCGGCTTTCAGCCACAGCAAGCGCGACGCCCGGACGGACCTGAGCGGACGCCGCGCCCTCCTGACCGGCGGCCGGGCCAAGATCGGCATGTACATCGCGCTGCGGCTGCTCCGCGACGGCGCCCACACCACCATCACCACCCGCTTTCCCAAGGACGCCGCGCGGCGCTTCGCCGCGATGGACGACAGCGGCGAGTGGCTTGACCGGCTGCGGATCGTCGGCATAGACCTGCGCGATCCCTCGCAGGTGATGGCGCTGACCGATTCCCTCGACGCCGCCGGCCCGCTCGACATCATCATCAACAACGCCGCCCAGACCGTGCGACGTTCCGGGAACGCCTACAAGCCCCTGGTCGACGCCGAGGACGAGCCCCTCCCCGCGGCGCTCCAGGCCGCGAACGGCGGCCCGGAACTGGTGACCTTCGGCCACGCCCACGACAAGCACCCGCTGGCCCTGGCGAGCACCGTGCTGGAACACCCGGTGCTCGCCGGGGACGCGATCACCTCGCTGGCGCTGTCCACCGGGTCCGCCTCGCTGGAGCGCATCGCCGCCGGTACCGCGATCGACGCCGGCGGCCTCGTTCCCGACCAGGCCAGCATCAACAGCTGGACCCAGGTGGTCGACGAGGTGGACCCCCTCGAAATGCTCGAAGTCCAGCTGTGCAACGTCACCGCACCGTTCCTGCTCGTCAGCCGGCTCCGCGGGGCGATGAGGCGCTCCACCGCGCGGCGTAAGTACATCGTGAACGTCAGCGCCATGGAAGGCCAGTTCTCCCGCGCCTACAAGGGTCCCGGGCACCCGCACACGAATATGGCCAAAGCGGCGCTGAACATGTTGACCCGGACCAGCGCCCAGGAAATGCTGGACGAGGACGGCATCCTGATGACGGCCGTTGACACCGGCTGGATCACGGATGAGCGCCCGCATTACACGAAGGTCCGGCTGATGGAGGAGGGCTTCCACGCCCCCTTGGACCTGGTTGACGGGGCCGCGCGGGTGTACGATCCGATCGTCATGGGCGAGTCGGGCGAGGACCAGTTCGGCGTCTTTCTGAAGGACTACAGGCCGAGCCCCTGGTAGGCGCCCGCCGCTACCAGAGCCGGGCGTCGGGGGCTAGAGGCCTAATGGCCCTAATGGGGGCACGGCACAATACGTAACGTGGGTCCACATGAACACAGAGACGACGCCTGCGCCCGATTTTGGACTGTCCATCGACCAGTGCTGGGTCCTGCTGGACACCGAGGTTGTGGGGCGGATCGCCCTGATCGTGGACGGGCATCCGGAGATCTTCCCGGTCAACTTCGCGCTCGAGCGCCGTTCGATCGTGTTCCGCACCGCCGGAGGCACCAAGCTGTGGGCGGCGATGACAGCAAAACCCATCGCCTTCGAAATTGACGGGTACGACACCCACGAGCAGCAGGCCTGGAGCGTGGTTGCCCGCGGCGAGGCGGCACTGATCGAAAGCCAGCAGGAGAAGGAAACTGTCGACTCCCTGTTGCTGGAACCGTGGCAGCCGGGCGACAAGAACTACTACGTCCGGCTTTCCCCGAAGGCCCTGACCGGGCGCCGGTTCAAGGTCAACCGGCCGGACCTGTGGAGCACCCGGCTCTCCGATCCCCGCCGCGCCTCGTTCGAATAGGCACCGTTCGAATAGGCACCGTTCGAATAGGCACCGTTCGATTAGGCACCGTTCGATTAGGCACCGTTCGATTAGGCACCGTTCGATTAGGCCGAATAGGGCTTCGGTCGGTTAAGGCGCCGTTCGATCAGCGGGCCGGGCCGTTCCTACTTGGCGGCCTTCACTTCCGGTGAATGGACGACCAGGACGGGGCAATGGGCGTGGGCCACCAGGGCAGAGCTCACCGATCCGATCAGCATTCCGCCGAAGCCTCCGTGCCCGCGGCGCCCCACCACCACCAGGTCGGCGTCCTTGCTGGCCTCAATCAGGGTGTGCCGCGGGTGGCCCTGGACGAGGCGGCTCTCGACGTTGGCCGGGGTATCCACCCCGAAGGCCTTCTCCACCGTCTCCTGCAGTATCTCTCCGGCCCGGACATCGAAGTCATCTATTCCCATCGCGACGTAACCGTCATACACCGGAGGGACGTCCCAGCTGGCCAGCGCCACCAGCGTCGCCGAGAGCGGCACAGCAAGTCCCTGGGCCTGGCGAAGCGCCTCCACCGACGCATCGGAACCATCAACCCCCACCACAATGGTCCGGATGTCCCTGGCTTCGGTCATGGCAGATCCCTTCGTCATACGGCGGTCGCGTCCAGCCTATAGTGCCGCGCGGGCCGCGGAAGCAGCTAGGGCCGGAAGTCACCGGGACAGCCCGCCGGCCTGCCCCGGCGGGACCAATGACCCTTGCCGGGGCCCTGGACACGGAGAAGAATTGCAGTCTCCGGGACCGAACAGGCTCCCGGAGCGGACAATGGTTGAACGGACGTAACAACGGGGACCAGGCGGCAATCGGCAGCGACGGCGGCACCTGGGTCAGCGACAATGGATTTAACAGGCACGACCCGCAGGCGCCATCTGCGAAATCAGGCTGGGGAGCACCTCACCATTCATGGCAGCGCAAGCCGCCGGACAGGAGAATCATGATTGCCTGGGCAGATGCAGGTCTCACTGCACCCGACGGAGCGCCGGCCGTCATCCGTGTTTTCATCCTGGATGACCACGAGCTCGTCAGGCGCGGACTTCAGGAGCTCCTCGAGGGTGAGGGCTTCCTGGTGGTCGGGAGTTCGGGTTCCGCCGTCGAGGCCACCCGCCGTATTCCGGCGCTCCATCCGGACGTCAGTGTGCTCGACGCCCGGCTGCCGGACGGGACCGGGATTGAGGTATGCCGGGACGTGCGCTCGGTTGACCCGTCGCTGAACTGCATCATCCTTACCAGCTTCGATGACGAACAGGCCCTGCGCGGCGCCGTGCTGGCGGGCGCAAGCGGCTATGTGCTCAAGGAAATCGGCGGCACCGACCTGATCGGGGCACTGCGCCGGGCGGCTGCCGGCGAGTCTCTCTTCGCGGAGGGCGTCGCGGCGGGCGTCGTCGACAGCCTTGTCGAGGCCGAGGAGGTGGACCCCCGGACATCCTCCCTCACGCCGCAGGAGCGCCGGGTCCTGGAACTGGTGGGCGGCGGGCTCACGAACCGCCAGATTGCTGCGGAAATGTTCCTCGCGGAGAAGACCGTCAAGAACTACGTATCATCCCTGCTGGCCAAGCTGGGATTCGAACGCCGGACCCAGGCCGCTGTGTTCATCGCCGGGCCCTCCTCACCGGTGGCCTCCGGAAGCCATGCCGAAACCAACCGCCCACACACTGTCCGCTAGCCGCACAGGGCCCGCCCGTTGACGGCCGCGCCGCCGCCGCCTGCGGCTAGAGCGGCACCGACCACTCAAGGCTCGTGCCGGCGTCGAGGGCGCTGGTGATGGTGCATTCGCCATCCAGCATCCGGGCGCGGTCCTCCAGATTGGCGAGTCCCCGGCGTTTCTCGGGTTCGGCGAAGCCGGCTCCGTTGTCCGTGATGACCACCGTCACGCGGCCCTTGACCACACCCACTGATACAGAAATCGTGTCCGCGCCGGAATGCCTGATGGCGTTGCTGAGCCCCTCGGAGACCACGGCCACGACATTGTCCGCCTTGTCCGGCGTGACGGCGTCCACCGGGCCGGTGATGATCAGGCGCGGAGTGAACGGCATGTACTTCGCCGAGCTGCGCGTGACCCGACGGATCCGTCCGCTGAGCGCTTCCGTTCCCCCGCTGCTGCTCTTGAGCGAGTAGATGGTGTCACGCAGGCTTCGGATCGCTTCGTCAAGCTCGTTGGTGATATTGCGGATCCGCTCGGTGGCAAGCTCGTCCTTGGTAAAACGGGTCAGGCTCTGGACACTGAGTCCGGCCGCAAACAGCCGCTGGATCACGAGGTCGTGCAGGTCCCGGGCGATCCGGTCCCGGTCGGTGAAAACCAGCAGCTCCTCGCGGAGCCGGTGAACGCGGGCGAGCTCCAGGGCGAGCGCGACATGGGAACCGAAGACGGCCCCCATCTCGATCTCCGTGCGAGCGTAGCGCAGCGCGTTCGGGTCCCGGATCAGCAGCAGGAGCCCGTGGTGCGCTCCCTGGGTGCTCAGGGCCACCGCCAGCAGCGGACCGGTGATCCCGCTGTCGATCCCTCCGAAAAGGGCGGAAGCGTTCTCAAACACCACCGGCTCGCCGCCGTCCAGGACACTTTCCAGCAACGGCGAATCGAGCCTCAGCGAACGGCCGGAGAACTGCGGACTGCCTGCGCCGGCGGCACCGGCGACGATATGGCCGTGGCCGTCGGCGGCGGGCGCCACGAGCAGGGCCAGCTGCGACCCCGATTCCTGCAGGGCCCGGCTTGCGATGGGGTCCAGCCCGCCGGAGGTGTAGTCGCGGTCGCTGCTGAGCATCAGCCCAGAGACGTCCATGCAGGCTTCCAGCCAGCGGGCCCGACGCCGGGCGTCGTCGTAGAGACGGGCATTCTCAATGGCGACGCCCGCGGCGGCCGCCAGGGCCACTGCCAGTCCCTCGTCCTCGGCCGTGAAGTCGCTGCCGTCTTCTTTTTCTGTCAGATAGAGGTTCCCGAATACCACGTCCCGGACCCGCACGGGGACGCCCAGGAAGGACTTCATGGGGGGATGGTTCGCCGGGAAGCCGTAGGATTCCGGATGGTTGTGCAGGTCATGAAGCCGGAGGGGGCGGGGATCGGAAATCAGGAGGCCCAGTACTCCGTGGCCGGTGGGCAGGGGCCCGATCCTGTCGGCCATCTCCTGGTCGATGCCCACCGTGATGAAGTGGCTGAGCGCGTGGTCGTCGCCGATGACGCCAAGGGCGCCATAGCGGGCATGGAGCAAGCGGCAGGCGGACTGCACCATCCGTTCCAGCACAGCATCGAGGCTGAGGTCCTCGGCGACGGCGACGACTGCCTCCAGCAGCCCGGCCATCCGTTCCTGGGACTGGAGCAGCTCCTCGGCCCTGGAAACGAAGCCCCTGAGGACACCGTCGATCATGGGTTGCGGCTCAGTGGCGGTCGGGTCTGGTCGTTCCCCCATTGAATGCATGCTCCTGGCCCCAATTCGATACAACGAACACAACAATCGTCCGCGCTGACGACAGTGATGCCAGAATACCCCGAAACGGGGGCAAAGGCCCTAGACATCGGATCACGTTGCTTCTGATTGTGACCTTATCCCCTACCCTGTCGCCGCGTGCCTGGCGTAGGCTCGCCGGCATGAGTACTGATCCGAAGCCGGAAAAAACCCAGCAGGCCCACGACGTTGAAAACCTTGACCATCACGAATGTTGGCGTTTGTTACGCAGCGTCAGCGTGGGCAGGCTCGCGGTCTGGGTGGACGACCATCCCGACATTTTCCCGATCAATTACAAGGTGGACCACGGTACCCTGGTGTTCCGCACGGCGGACGGCACCAAGCTCCAGGCGGCCACGAGCGATACCCCGGTGGCGGTGGAGGCCGACGGCGTTGACGCCGACAGCGGCATCGCCTGGAGTGTGGTCATCAAGGGACAGGCCGCGCCGGTGCAGAACCAGCAGGAGGTCGTGGACACCGTGGGGCTGCTGCTGTTCCCGTGGCAGGCCGGCAAGAAGGAGCACTTCGTCAGGATCACCCCGGAAACCGTGACGGGACGCCGGTTCAAGGTGGTCCCGCCGCTGACCTGGTGGACACCGCTGGACGACGCCACCCGCTCCGGACTCGAATAACCCCCGGTTACCCTTCGATGCGCTATCACTTCCCGCTGTTCTGGGGACCCAGAACAGCGGGAAGTGATAGCGCATCGGGGAATCAGGCCAGGCGGGTGATCTCCACGCTCACGCTGAGGGCTGAGCCGCCGCCGCCGGACAGGATGCCCTTCAGCGGGGGCACGTCGCGGTAGTCCCGGCCCCTCGCCACGGTCACGTGGAAGTCACCGGCCGGCTTGTGGTTGGTCGGGTCCCAGCTGCGCCATTCGCCGTCCCACCATTCCAGCCAGGCGTGGGACTGCCCGGCGACCGTCTCGCCGAGTTCCGCCGTCGACCGCGGGTGCAGGTAGCCGGACACGTAGCGGGCGGGGATGCCCCGGCTGCGCAGCGCCCCGATGGCCAGATGCGCCAGGTCCTGGCAGACGCCCTGGCGCTGGTTCCAGGCCTCTTCGGCACTTGTGGTGACGCCGGTGGAGCCTTTCATGTAGGTCATTTCGCCGCGCATCCAGTCGAAGACCGCCAGGGCAGCCTCGTGCGGGTTGCGGTCCACGACGACGCCGGGAATGATCCCGAGCACCTCGGCGCCCGGCCCGGTGAGCTGCGACTGCGGGATCCAGTCGCTGAACTTGTTCAGGGTCTCCGGGGCCTCCAGGACGTCCCAGCCGGCGATGTCCGCCTCCGCCGGGACCCTTTCCGCCCGGTGCACCTCGACGGTGGTGGTGGACAGGACCTCGAGGTGCTCGTGCGGCATCTGCATGTCAAAGGCTGTGACGCGGGTGCCCCAGTAGTCGCGGTAGCTGCTCACGGCCGCCTGGGACGGGGAGACCTTCAGGGAGGATTCCAGCACCACCTGCTGGGGATCCGTCAGCGGGGTCATGCGGGCCTCGTTGTAGGAGAGCGTGACGCGTTTGTTGTACTTGTACGCCGTCCTGTGGATGATGCTCAGCCGGGTCATGAAACTTCTCCCACCCAGGCCAGTTCGTCTGCCTGATTGAAGTACTTACGGGAAATGGCGTCCGAGGCCTGCGAGACGGCCTTCTGCACGCGCTCCATGTGCTCCGGCAGTTCCGACATGAGGTCATCGGTGCGGTGGAACTCCAGGAAGGTGCGGGCCTGTCCCACGATCCGGCGGGCGTCGTTGATGAAGCCGACGCGCTGGGCCGAGGGGTCCAGCATGGCGAGGCACTCGTCGGCGTCACGCAGTGCGTACACGATGGACCGCGGGAACAGCCGGTCCAGCAGCAGGAACTCGGCGGCGTGCTGGTCGCCGAAGGCCGCGCGGCGGGTCCGCAGGAACGACTCGTAGGCCCCGGCGCAGCGGAGCATGTTCACCCACGACATCCCCGCGGAGAGCACATCCCGGGTGGAGAGCATCCGCGCGGTCATGTCGGCGCGTTCCAGCGAACGGCCCAGGACGAGGAACTGCCAGCTCTCGTCGTGGCTGACCGTGGTGTCCGCGAGCCCGCTGACCATGGCTGTGCGTTCCAGCACCCAGTTGCAGAAGCGGTAGGTGCCGACGACGTCCTTGCGGTGCTGGTTGAGTCCGTAGTAGGTGGTGTTCAGGCTCTCCCAGAGCCCGGACGACACGGTCTCCCTGGCACGCCGGGCGTTCTCCCGTGCCGCGCCCAGCGAACCGGCAATGGACGTGGCGCTCTGCTTGTCGTACGCAAGCGCGTTCAGCAGTTCGGGGAGGCCGAAGTCCTCGCTCTGCGCCCGGGCGCCCATGACGGCGAGGAGTTCCTGCGCCACGCTGCGCTGCTCCTCCATCGGCAGGTGGTTGAGCCGCTCAAGGTGGACATCGAGGATCCGGGCGGTGCCGTCAGCCCGTTCCACGTAGCGGCCGATCCAAAACAATGACTCGGCGATACGGCTAAGCATTCGCGGTTACCTCCAGCGGATCGGAAATCTGAAAAGAATGGGTTGGCGGAACAGGGACCGACACGGTGCCGCGGGTCACTGCTGCTGCTCCTTCTGGCTGTCGCGCCAGTTGCTCTCGACGGGCCAGACCGAGACCCGTTCGCGGACCGTGATGGCCGGACGCGGCAGGACCTCCACCGGCACCTCCGGGGAGTCCGCCAGCACCCAGGTGTCCTTGGAGCCGCCGCCCTGGCTGGAGTTGACGATCAGGGAGCCTTCCTTGAGCGCCACCCGGGTCAGGCCGCCGGGCAGGACCCAGACGTCGTCGCCGTCGTTGACGGCGAAGGGGCGCAGATCCACGTGCCGCGGGCCGAACCGGTCGCCGCTGAGCGTGGGAACCGTGGACAGCTGCAGCACCGGCTGCGCGATCCAGCCGCGCGGGTCCGCGATGACACGCTTGCGCAGGGCCTCAAGCTCGTCCTTGGTCGCGTCCGGACCGATCACCAGGCCCTTGCCGCCGGAACCATCCACGGGCTTGACCACCAGTTCAGCGAGACGGTCCAGGACCTCTTCGCGGGCTGCTTTTTCTTCGAGCCGGAAGGTGTCCACGTTGGCGATCACGGGTTCTTCATTGAGGTAGTAGCGGATCAGGTCCGGGACGTAGCTGTAAACGAGCTTGTCGTCGGCGACGCCGTTGCCCACGGCGTTCGCTATGGTCACGCCCCCGGCGCGGGCCGCGTTGACCAGGCCCGGGCAGCCGAGCATGGAATCGGCGCGGAACTGCAGCGGATCCAGGAACTCGTCGTCGATGCGTTTGTAAATCACGTCCACGCGCTGTTCACCGGCGGTGGTGCGCATGTAGACGCGGTTGCCGCGGCAGATGAGGTCGCGTCCCTCGACGAGTTCCACGCCCATCAGGCCGGCGAGCAGCGTGTGCTCGAAGTAGGCGCTGTTGAAGACGCCGGGGGTCAGGACCACCACGGTCGGGTCGTCGACGCCGGTCGGTGCGGTCTTGCGCAGGGCGGACAGCAGCCGGCGGGGATACTCCTCGACCGGCCGGATGAGCTGCTGGCCGAAGGCCTCGGGCAGGCCCTTGGCCATCGCGCGGCGGTTCTCCAGAACATAGCTGACACCGGAGGGGACCCGGACGTTGTCCTCCAGGACCCGGAACGTCCCGGCGGCGTCGCGGACCACGTCGATGCCGGAAATGTGCACCCGGACGCCGCCGGCGGGTTCGAAACCGTGCACCTGGCGGTGGAAGTGGGCGCTCGTCGTGACGAGCTGGCGAGGGATGACACCGTCGGCGACCACGGTCATCTTGTCGTAGACGTCATTGAGGAACGCCTCCAGGGCACGGACGCGCTGCGCCACGCCCTTCTCCAGCACGGTCCACTCATCGGCCGGTATGACCCGGGGCACGATGTCGAGCGGGAAGGGACGCTCCTCCCCCGCGAAGTCGAACGTGACACCGCGGTCCAGGAAGGTCCGGGCCATGGAATCGGCGCGGGCGGTGACATCAGCCAGCGAGAGTTCACGCAGGGCTCCGGCGACCTGCCCGTAGGACTGCCGGGGCTGCTGCTCGGGGGTAAACATCTCGTCGTAGGCACCGGAGCGCCCGGCGGCCACTGAGTAATCCTGGAATAGGTCAGACATGTCACTAGACAATCACCTTTTTGTTGCGAAATCATTTCGGCGCGCTCCCGGCGGCGGCCGCCGTGGCGGTGACGGTATTTCCCGGCGGTTGCGTCAATGTAGACACGTGCCACCGTTTACGCTCACACTCCTGCTCCGGGCTGGTCAGTTGCCGCGCCTGCTTCCGGGCCTGCTGTCCGCGGCCGCCGCCGTCGTGCTTGCCCTCGCCGTCCACAGCATGGTGGCGGTGCTTCCGGCCATGACGCTGGCGGTGGCATTCGGGCTGCTCGCCGCGAACGTCCCGGGGCTGTCCGGCTGGACCGCGGGCCAGGGCCGTCCGGGCCTGGACTTCGCCGGCAAGCACCTGATGCGCGCCGGGATCGTGGTCCTGGGCCTGAAGGTCAGCCTCGTCGATGTGCTGGGACTCGGCTGGGCCGCGCTGCTTTTGATCACGGGTGTGGTCCTGGCCGCGTTCGCCGGGACCTACGGCATCAGCCGGCTGTTCCGGCTGCCGCCGCCGGTAGCGCTGCTGATTGCCACCGGCTTTTCCATCTGCGGGGCCTCCGCGATCGGGGCGATGGCCGCGGCGCGCCGGATCCGCCAGCACGACGCCGTGCTGCCGGTGGCCCTCGTGACCCTCTGCGGCACCCTCGCCATCGGGGTGCTGCCGCTGCTGATCCGGCCGCTGGGCCTCAGCCCGGCAGTCTTCGGCGCCTGGGCCGGGGCGTCGGTGCACGACGTGGGCCAGGTGGTGGCCACCGCGCAGACCGCCGGGGCGTCGGCGCTGGCCGTCGCCGTCGTCGTCAAGCTCACCCGGGTGATCCTGCTGGCGCCCATGGTCGCCGCCGCCGGGCTGCACCACCGCAGCAGCGCCGCCCCCGGCACCGGACTGAAGCGGCCGCCCATCGTCCCGTTGTTCGTGCTCGGCTTCGTCGCCCTGGCAGCCCTGCGCACCACGGGCTGGCTCTCCCCCGGCACCCTGGACGCCGCCGCGGTCCTGCAGGACGTGCTGCTGGGGATGGCGCTCTTCGGCCTCGGCTCGGCGGTGCGGGTGGGCGAGCTGCTGCACACCGGAGCGCGGGCCCTGCTGGCCGCGCTGGCGTCCTGGCTGCTGATCGCCGGGCTGGGGCTGGGAGCCGCGTTCCTCATGATTAGATAGCGGGGTGTCGAACCAGAACCTGCGCCGCGATGAAGCCGCAACCCGCTCAGCCCTGATCACCACCCACAGCTATGACGTCTCCCTGGACGTCCGGCAGGCTGCCGATCCGGACGTCGCAGCCTACCCGAGCCGCAGCGTGATCACCTTCTCCGCGGCCGAACCCGGCGCCTCGACCTTCCTGGACTTCATCAGCAGCGAGGTGCACAGCGTTGTCCTCAACGGCAAGGAACTCGCGGTCGCCGACGTCGCGGACGGGTCCCGGATCCGGCTCGACAACCTGCAGGCGGACAACCAGGTCACTGTCACCGGCACCGCGCTGTACAGCACCTCCGGGGAGGGCATGCACCGCTTCTTCGACCCGGCCGACGGCCAGTGCTACCTCTACACCCAGTACGAGCCCGCCGACGCCCGCCGGGTCTTCGCCAACTTCGAACAGCCCAACCTCAAGGCCGAATTCACTTTCCACGTCACGGCCCCCTCGGCGTGGCAGGTGGCCTCGAACGGCACCGAAACGCAGCGTACGCCCCTGGCCAGCGGCCCGGACACGAGCCGCTGGGACTTCGCCCCGACCAAGGCGATGTCCACCTACATCACCACCGTGCTGGCCGGCCCGTACTTCAAGGCCGAGGACTCCTGGAGCAGGGAATACGACGACGGCACCCGGGTGGACGTGCCGCTGGCGCTCTACTGCCGCGCCTCGATGGCGCCGTCCTTCGACCCCAAGGCCCTCTTTACCCTCACCAGGAACGGCCTGGACTTCTTCAACGAGCTCTTCGACTTCCCATACCCGTGGGGGAAGTACGACCAGGCCTTTGTACCCGAATACAACCTCGGCGCCATGGAAAACCCCGGACTGGTGACCTTCACCGAAAGCTACGTCTTCACCTCCCGGGCCGCCGATTCCCAGTACCAGGCCCGCGCCAACACCCTGCTGCACGAGATGGCGCACATGTGGTTCGGCGACCTCGTCACCATGCAGTGGTGGGACGATCTGTGGCTCAAGGAGTCCTTCGCGGACTACATGGGAACGCTCGGCGTGGACCGCACCACGGACTGGGCCACGGCCTGGGTGAACTTCGCCAACAACCGCAAGGCCTGGGCCTACGTCCAGGACCAGCTGCCGACCACCCACCCGATCGTCGCCGACATCCCCGACCTCGAAGCCGCCAAGCAGAACTTCGACGGCATCACCTACGCCAAGGGTGCCTCGGTCCTCAAGCAGCTGGTCGCCTACGTGGGTTTCGAGGCCTTCGTGGCCGGCTCGCGCCAGTACTTCAAGGACCACGCCTACGGCAACACCACCCTGGCGGAGCTGTTGGCCGCGCTCAGCGCCGCCTCCGGCCGGGACCTCGCGGACTGGGCCCGCCAGTGGCTGCAGACCTCCGGCATCTCCACCCTCACCAGCGAGATCGAGGAGCGCGACGGCGTCCTCGGCACACTCACGATCATCCAGGACGCCGCGGACCCGACGACGGGCCGGCAGGAGCCGCGGCCGCACCGGCTGCGGATCGGCCTGTATGGGATGGACGGCGCCGGCGCCCTGGTCCGCACCGACAGTGTCGAGACCGACGTCAACGGGGCCCGGACCGAGGTGACAGCCCTCTCCGGGAAGCCGACGCCGGCCCTGCTGCTGGTCAACGATGAGGACCTCAGCTACGCCAAGGTCCGGCTGGATCCGCACTCCGAGGCCACCGTCCGGGCCTCCCTGGGCGCGCTCAGTGATCCGATGGCCCGGGCCCTGTGCTGGACCGCCCTCTGGGACTCGGCGCGTGACGCCGTGACGCCGTCGTCCCTGTACGTGGACGCCGTCCAGCGCTTCGGGCCCGCGGAATCAGGCATCGGCGTGCTGCTCACTGTCCTGGGCAACGCGGCCACCGCGATCGAACGGTACGTCCCCGTGGCCGAGCGGGCCGCTGTCCGCCGCGGTTTCCTGTCCCTCGCGGCGGACGAGCTCCGGCTGGCCGTGCCGGGTTCCGACCATCAGCTGGCGTGGGCGCGCACGGTGGCCGCCGCCAGCCGCTATGACGGCAGCCGGCTTGACCTGATCCGCGGCATCCTGGCCGGCAGCACGGTCCTTGAGGGCCTGGCCGTGGACGCGGAGCTACGCTGGAACTTCTGGCACGCCCTGGCGGCGAACGGGGAGGCCACCGTGGCTCAGCTCGACGGGGAGCTGGACCGCGACAACACCGCCGCCGGAAAATCCGGACACGCCACCGCACTCGCGGCCCGCCCCGAGGCTGCCGTCAAGGAGGCGGCCTGGACGGAAGCGGTGCACGGCACCTCGCTGTCCAACCAGCTGCTCAGCGCGACCATCGCCGGTTTCAACACCGGCCCGGCGGCCCTGCTGGGCGGCTTCATTGACCGGTACTTCGATTGCCTGGAGGACGTCTGGGCCGGGCGCAGCATCGAAATCGCCAGCCGGATTGTCCGCGGGCTTTACCCCGCCGGGCAGGACCTGGACGGCAGCACTCCGGACACGCACCCGGTCATCGTCCGGACGGACACCTGGCTGGCCGACCACCCGGACGCCCCGCGGGCGCTGCGCCGCATCATCATCGAACAGCGCAGCCACCTGCACCGCTCCCTCACCGCGCAGACTCCGGCCGCAAACCCACCATCGACTGCTCCGTAGCCGCCCTTTTGGGGACCCTATACGGCAGTTACGGAGCAACCGACGAAGGTGGCGGGGCTTAGGGGACGCGGTGCAGCCACTCCGGCGTGCCGAACTTGGCATCGACCCGGTGGTGCGCGGCGGCGAGTTCGGCCTCGGTGAGCTCCGAGGGGGTCGCGGCGTAGCGTTCGGCGAAGACCTTCATCATGGCCGCGACGATCTCGGTGCGGGCCAGGCCGGTCTGGCGCCGGAGCGGGTCCACCCGCTTCTTGGCGCTCCGGGTGCCCTTGTCGGAGAGCTTCTCCTTGCCGATCCGCAGGACCTCGACCATCTTGTCCGCGTCGATGTCATAGCTCATGGTGACGTGGTGCAGCATGCCGCCGTTGGCGAGCCGCTTCTGCGCGGCGCCGCCGATCTTCCCGTGTTCTGTGGCGATGTCATTGAGCGGGACGTAGAAGGCGCTGATCCCCATCTCCTGGAGGGCCGCCATCACCCAGGCGTCCAGGAAGCCGTACGAGTCGGCGAAGCTGATGCCGTCCACCAGGGTCTGGGGCAGGTACAGCGAGTAGGTGATGCAGTTGCCCGCCTCCATGAACATCGCTCCCCCGCCGCTGATCCGGCGGACCACGCTGATGCCGTGGCGTTCGACGCCGGCGGGGTCCAGTTCGTTGCGGACGGACTGGAAGCTGCCGATCACCACGGACGGTTCCTCCCAGTCCCAGAACCGCAGGGTCGGGTTGCGGCGCCCGGCGCCGACCTCCTCGGCCAGGACCTCGTCCAGCGCGACGTTGACGTGGGTGGGCAGCACGGAGGGCCCGATGATGTTCCAGTGGTGGTCCGCCCAGCCGGTGGCCTTCGCGAGGGCGCGGCGGACGGTGACGGCCACGGCGTCGGCGGAAAACCCGAACAGCACGGCCCCGGCCGGCAGGGCCGCCGCCACCGCTGCGGAGATGTCCGCGGCCCCGGCATCCGACGGCAGTCCGGTGAGGGCCCGGTTGATCGCCGGCAGCGCCTCGTCCGGCTCAAGGAAGAAGTCCCCGCTGAGCGAGACGTTCGCGAGCACGCCGTCGACGACGTCGAGATCGGCGACGACGAGTTTTCCGCCGGGGACCTTGTACTCCCCGTGGTGGCGGGCGCCGCCGTCGTCAGTGCTGCTGGAGCCGGGGACCGGGGGAAAGGATGTCATGCCCTTAATCCTGCCACGCACCGGCCGCGCCGGAGTTTGCCGCACGGAGCGGTTCAGCGCAGGACGCAAAAAGCCCGCACCGTCACCGGTGCGGGCTTTTCCAAAAGACCTTGGGGAGAAGAAGTTACTTCTTGCCGCCGAAGCCCTTGAAGCGAGCGTTGAAACGCTCGACGCGGCCGGCAGAGTCCATGATGCGCTGCTTGCCCGTGTAGAACGGGTGGGACTCGGAGGAGATTTCGACGTCGATGACCGGGTAGGTGTTTCCGTCTTCCCACTCGATGGTCTTCTTGGAAGACACGGTGGACTTGGTCAGGAACTTGACGCCGGAAGCCAGGTCGTTGAAAACAACAGCTTCGTACTTCGGGTGAGTATTAGTCTTCATAATTGGACCTTCGTTCGCACAACTGGATTTTGCCAGTTGCCAGGTATGAATGGGATGGCCGGCGGAATGCACCGGACGGCCAGCTATCAAGCATAGCGGAAAGTCGGCGCCTCCGCCGCCGGACCAGCGCCACTGACCAGCGGTGCTGTTCAATGCAGCCTTTTCAATGCAGCGGTTCAGGGCTGCGGTTCAGGGCTGCGGTTCATCCCTGGGGCGCAACTCCCAAAATGCGACGGCGGACGCGGCCGCGACGTTGAGGGAGTCAACGCCCGCGCGCATGGGGATCTTCACGGCGAGGTCGACGGCGGCGAGGGTGCCCTCGCTCATCCCGGCTCCCTCGGTGCCCAGCACCAGCGCGAGTTTCTCCGGCCGGCGCGCCGCCAGCGCGTCGAGGTCGAAGGCGTCGCCGGTAAGTTCCAGGGCGGCCACGGTGAAGCCCTGGCTGCGGAGCATCTGCAGGTCCCCCGGCCAGTCCTCCAGCCGGGCCCAGGGCACCTGGAACACAGCGCCCATGCTGACCCGGACGCTGCGGCGGTACAGCGGGTCCCCGCAGCGCGGCGAGACGAGGACGGCGTCGATGCCCAGGGCCGCGGCGGAGCGGAAGATCGCGCCGACGTTGGTGTGGTCCACGATGTCCTCCAGCACGGCGACCCGGCGGGCGCCGGCGAGCAGCTCGGACAGCGGCACGGGCTCCGGGCGCTGCATGGCCGCCATCGCGCCGCGGTGCAGGTGGAAGCCGGTGATCTCCTCGAGTAGCGCGGCGGAGCCGATGTACACGGGAACGTCCGGGTACTGCGAGAAGATGTCCGAGAGGTCCGCAAGCCACTTCTCGGCGAGGAAGAAGGACCGTGGCATGTGGCCCGCCGCGAGGGCCCGGCGGAGCACCCGGGAGGACTCGGCGATGTACATGCCCTCGGCGGGTTCGCGGAGCTTGCGCAGGTGCACGTCCGTCAGCTGCGTGTAGTCCGAGACCCGGGGGTCAGCGGCGGATTCAAGGCGGTGGAATGTCACAGGCTGGTCATTTCAGCGGGAGATTGTGCGGTCACAGGGCCAGGGTCACTTGAACAGGTTGGCGATCATGAACCCCAGCGCGACGAGGCCCAGGACGAAGATGACACCGCGCAGCACCACCGGGGACAGCCGGCGGCCCACCTTGGAGCCGATCACGCCGCCGATCAGTGAGCTCACGGCGATCAGCCCGACGACGGCCCAGTCGATCCGGCCGGAGGCGAACAGCAGGTAGGAGGCCGCCGCCACCATGTTGACGCCAAGGACCAGGAAGTTCTTCATGGCGTTGGCGTTCTGGATGGTGCCGGTCATGAAGATGCCCAGGATGCCGACCAGCAGGATGCCCTGCGCCGCGACGAAGTAGCCGCCGTATACGCCGGCGAGGTACACGAGGACGACAAGGACGACGCCGTGGCTGCGGTCCCGGATGGCGTGTTCCGGGTTCTGTTCGCGGTCCCGCACCCACTGCTGGAGCCGGGGCTGGAAGGCGACCATCAGCAGCGCGAGCACGATCAGGACGGGGGCGGCGTAATAGAAGACCTTCTCGGGCAGGTGCAGCAGCAGGTAGGCGCCGGAGATGCCGCCCAGCAGGGAGGCGGGCAGCAGCTTAAGCAGTTGCTTGCCGCGTCCGGACAGTTCCTTGCGGTAGCCCCAGGCGCCGGCGGCGTTCCCGGCCACCAGGCCCATCGCGTTGCTGATGGACGCCGTGACCGGTGCGAAGCCGAGGGCGATCAACACCGGGAAGGTCACCAGGGTGCCGGAACCGACCACACTGTTGATGGTGCCGGCCCAGAGCCCGGCGAAGAAAATGAGGACACTACTGAGGAGCTCCACGCGCGGTCAGCGGCCCGGTCAGCGGCGCGCGGTGGCCGTGTAGCGGCCGGCGGCAACGCTGACGTCCAGCGGCAGCCCGAACGTCAGGCTCAGGTTCCCGGCCGTGAGGACGCCTTCGATCGGGCCCTGGGCCACCACGCCGCCGTCGCGCAGCAGCATGGCGTGGGTGAAGCCCGGCGGGACCTCCTCGAGGTGGTGTGTGACCAGGACGATGGCCGGGGCCGCCTCGTCGCGGGCAAGTTCACTGAGCCGGTGCACGAGGTCCTCGCGGCCGGCCAGGTCGAGTCCAGCGGCGGGTTCGTCCAGGAGCAGGAGCTCGGGATCGGTCATCAGCGCCCGGGCGATCTGGACCCGCTTGCGCTCCCCCTCCGACAGCGAGGCGAACGGCCGGTTCAGCAGCGGCCCCATGCCCCACTCGTTCAGCAGGGCGAAGGCGCGGCGCTCGTCGTCCTTCTCATAGCCTTCGCGCCACCGTCCGGTCACACCGTAGGCGGCAGTCACGACGACGTTGAGGACCTTCTCGTGCTCCGGGATCTGGTTGGCCAGCGCGGCCGAGGAGAGGCCGATCCGGGGCCGGAGTTCAAAGACATCGACGTCGCCAAGGATCTCCTCCAGGATGCCGGCCATGCCGCTGGTCGGATGGATCCGCGCGGCCGCGAGCTGCAGCAGAGTGGTCTTGCCGGCGCCGTTGGGGCCCAGAATCACCCAACGCTCGCCTTCCTTGACCTGCCAGTCGACCTTGTCCAGCAGGGTCTTTGCCCCACGTACAACGCTGACTGCGGCCATTTCAAGAACATCACTCATAGGAGTAGACACTAGGACAAAACAGCGGACGACTGATAACCGGAACGCCGGGACGGCGCCAGGCCCGCGCGGCGGGCCGGCCGCCCGGCTGCCGCTACGTCACCGGGGCGCAACGGATTCGGGGCCGCATCGGCGTGATCGCTAGGATTGCAGCCATGAACCTGTTCGTGACCGCCGTGAGTTATGCCCCCAAACTGACCCATCCCGAGGTGCACCGGCTCCGGTCGCTGCTCGTGGCGGCGGGAGTGACGCTGGACGCGGAAACCCGCACCGGAGACGACCGCTTCGAGGTCTACACGGCGGACGGGAGCATTGACCTGGCCGCCGGCCCGGACCACCGGGTAACGGCGCTGGCGGACCTGCGCCGGGCAGCGGCAGAGCACGGCCCCACCGGGGTGGACACGGCGATCGTCCCCGCCGCCCTCCGGAGTGCCCGGCGGAAGTTCCTCATCATGGACGTGGATTCCACCCTGATCCAGCAGGAAGTGATTGAACTCCTCGCCGCCTACGCCGGCAAACGCGAGGAAGTCGCGGCGGTCACCGAGGCCGCCATGCGCGGCGAACTCGACTTCGCACAGAGCCTGCATGCGAGGGCGGCGGTGCTCGCCGGCCTGCCGGCCGCCGTCGTCGATGCCGTCCGCGCCGAGGTGAAACTGAGCCTGGGCGCGGCGGAGCTCGTGGCAGCCTTCCACGCCGCGGGCCATGTGGTGGCGGTGGTCTCCGGCGGCTTCAACCAGATCCTGCAGCCGATCGCGGAGGGTCTTGGACTGGATTACTGGGTGGCCAACGAACTTGAAATCGTCGACGGCGCGCTGACCGGAAAAGTCATCGGTGAGGTGATTGACCGGGCGGCGAAGGAAGAGTACCTGCGTGCCTGGGCCGCCAGGGAAGGCATCCCGATGGAGCACACGATTGCCGTAGGCGACGGCGCCAACGACCTGGACATGCTGGGCGCCGCGGGGATCGGCGTGGCGTTCAACGCCAAACCGGCCGTCCGCGCGGTCGCGGATGCCGCAGTGAACATGCCCTATCTCGACGCCGTGCGGCACATCGCCGGCGTCTGAGACAATTCCCGGCCACCGGGAAGCAGGTGAAGGCCGGGGCGGTTGCCCCAGCCTTCACCTGCTTACTGCGCTCCGACCGCGTTTCTGTTTACCGCGTGCCTTTTGACTGCGTGGCGCTTTACCGCGTGCCCCTGATGGCTGTTAGTTGCTGCTCTTGTCGAAGTAGTCGGATCCGCCGACATACTCGGTGTGGCCGGATTCGACCTCGGCGGTGACCATCTTGGCGACCTCGGCGGCGAACTCCGTGACCGAGTACAGCTTCCCGGCCTCGGCACGGCGGGCCTCGATGGCGCCCGGGTTGGAGCGGTCCAGCAGGGTGGCCGTGACGGTGCCCTCGATCATGTCGCCGGAAACGACGACGAGGGAGATCCCCTTCTCGGCCAGGTTCGGGACGAGCTCGCGCAGTGCGTCCTCGCCGGCACGCTTGCTGCGGGCCACGGGCTCGTAGTTCTCCATGGTGGGCACGGTGTTGATGAAGTGCGCCTGGTGGCTCGTCACGAAGACCACCCGGGAGCCCTCGGGCATCAGCGGCACGGCAGCGTTGAGCATGTTCACCTGCGCGTCACGGTTGAGCTTGAGCGCGTAGCCCTCCTCCATGCCGGATTCCATCCCGCCGGAGGCGTTGAGGACCAGGACATCAAGAGATCCGAAGTTCTCCATCGCGGCGCTGGCCAGGGCCTGGACGCCTTCCTGGGTGGTGAGGTCGGCGCCGACGGCCGCGGCACGGCCGCCGGCCGCTTCGATTTCCGCCACAACCTTGTTGGCGCGGGGCGCCTTCTGGCGGTAGTTCACGACGACGGCGGCACCCTCGGCGGCGAGGACCTTGGCGACTTCAGCGCCGATGCCCCGCGACGAACCGGTCACGATTGCAGTTTTGTTGTCCAGCAGTCCCATATGAGCTCCTTTGTTCCAAACGTCCAAAAACGGTGGGTCTGCAGTCCATCATGCCAGCGGTGCCGGCGTTTTCCGTTGTCCGGGTTCCACAAAGAAGACACAACAGGCTAGTTCCGGCCCGGCCCGCGGGCGTACGATCGCGGTCATGGACCGTGCTTGCGGTGCGTGCCGAGAGACCGGGCAAAGGGCCGGACATCAGGGGAAATGGTGCCGCGGAGCGTGAGTGAGGAGTCCACGCCGGAGCAGGTTTTCAGCGGCTCGCCGCGGGGCCTGGAGTTGCTTCATGCCGTGGAAAGGCTGCTGGCCGTGCCCGTCCCGCCGGTGGTCCGGGCAACGAAAAGCCAGGTGGCCTTCCGGGAGAGGCGCGGTTTCGCGTACGTCTGGTGGCCCGGGCGGTACGTTGATTCCGGGGTGCCTGCCGTGCTGTCGATCGCGCTCCCGCGCCGCATTGATTCCGCCAGGTTCAAGGAGATCGCCAACCCGTTGCCCGGGATGTGGATGCACCATCTGGAGCTGCACAACAAACAGGACCTCGACGCCGAGGTTGCCGGCTGGCTGCGGGAGGCCCGTGCGGCGGCATGCTGAGGCCGGGCGGTCGGACGCCGTTTCGGTGTGCTGAGGCCCGTGCCGGGCGGTGCGACGCCGTTGCAGGCGCCGTTGTGCTGAGACGCGCCGGGAGGCCCCAGGCCGGTGCGGGGGCAGTTGGCGGCCGCACGGGGGCGGGCGGACCGATGTGGCCCCCGCCCGGCGCCGACTCCCGTGCTACATGTGGTCGATGCGGATCTTCTTGGCCGTCGCGTCGGGGGCGGCCACGGGGGCCGGTGCCCGCACCTCAAGCACGCCGTCCTTGTAGGTGGCGGTGACGTCCTCTTCCTTGGCACCTGGCGGCAGCGCAACACTGCGCGAGAAGGAGCCATAGCGGAACTCCGAGCGGTAGCCGTCCTTGCTCTTGTGCTCGGTCTTCTCCGCACGCTCCGCCCGGATGTGCAGCATGCCTTCGCTCACGGAGACATCGACGTCCTTGTCGGGATCAATTCCCGGAACCTCCGCACGGACCACCAGGGTGGTGCCGTCCACGAACTGTTCGACCTTGATGGACGGTGTCATGGTCAGGTCCCCGTCAAGGAAACGCTTGATCGGATCCAGCACGTCCGACGGGACCCACTTGTTCAGTTCAGCCACGATTGTCCTCCTGATTCCATGCCCCTGCCGAGGTGTGGCCAGGGGCTGTAGCCCCATTACACACCCCGGCAGCGGCCGGGCTAAGGGCTGAAAGTCCTAGTGGCCCATGCCGAGGCCGCCGTCGACCGGGATGACGGCGCCGGAGATGTAGGCGGCCTCGTCGCTGGCGATCCAGCGGACCACGTTGGCGACCTCGGAGGCCTCGGCGAAGCGGCCGGCGGGAACTTTGGAGAGGTAGTCCTTCTGGGTTGCCTCGGCCAGTTCCGCCGTCATGTCCGTGTTGATGAAACCCGGGGCCACGACGTTCGCGGTGATGCCGCGGGCGCCTAGCTCGCGGGTCAGCGAGCGGGCGATGCCGACCAGGCCGGCTTTGGACGCCGAGTAGTTGATCTGGCCGGGCGCGCCGTAGAGGCCCGAGACGGAGGAGATCAGGACGACGCGGCCCTTGCGTGCCCGGATCATGCCCCTGGAGGCGCGCTTAATGACACGGAAGGCGCCGGTGAGGTTGGTGTCGATGACCGAGGTGAAATCGTCCTCGCTCATGCGCATCAGCAGGGTGTCCTTTGTGATGCCGGCGTTGGCCACCAGCACCTCGACGGGGCCATGGGCGGCTTCCACTTCCGTGAACGCTGCGTCGACGGAGGCCTCGTCCGTGACGTCGGCCTTGACGCCGAGGATACCTGCCGGGAGCGACGACTCGCTGCGGTACGTGACGGCGACCTTATCGCCGTTGGCGAGGAAGGCTTCGGCGATGGCAAGGCCGATCCCGCGGTTTCCGCCGGTGATCAGGACACTGCGGCCGGTGGGTGCTGTTTCAGACATGGTGGGGCTCCGGAATTCTGCGGCGGGGCGGCGCCGCGCTGGGGGCGGGTTTTTCCTGCCTCCGATCTTAGCGCCCGGTGCCGCCCGCGTTTGGGCGGCTCTCCCGTTGGTGAGAGAATTGGAGTAAGCCTTGGGAGCGTGATCTGACAGCCTTGACACTAAAAAACCGACCCGGTGTTCCTGTGCCCGGGAGCCCGGAAGAACCGTCCGGTGATTCCGAGGTTCACAGCATCACGGACGCCGCCGCCGCGCACTCTGAAGAGATGCGCCAGCGGATGATCAAGTACGCCGTGGCGATGGGTATCCGCATGGTGTGCCTGATCCTGATTTTTGTCGTGGACGGCTGGCTGAGGATCCTCCCGGTCATCGGGGCCGTGTTCCTGCCCTGGTTTGCCGTCATCATCGCCAACGGAAGCGACACGGCGGAAGTTCATGCCGACTCGCTGCTGGACTCCGCGCCGCTGGCCCAGCTCGATGCACCGGCCGCCGGGCTTGCCGGCCAGGGCGGCGCGGTGCCGGACGACCCGTCGATGACGCTGCTGCAGGGCGAACTCGTCGACGAAGATGACGCTCCGACAGATGGCCGCGGCGGTCCTGAAGTCCCCGGCGCCCCCGGAGGCCCCGGCGCCCCCGGAGGCCCCGGCGCCCCCGGCGGAGACGACGGCGGACACGGACGGGCCGCGTCATGAAGATCCTTGACCTCACCGGAAACGGCGGGGCCCCCGGACCGGCGGAAGCCGTCTGCTCCCGTAAAGCGTGCCGGCACGGCGCCGAATGGCAGCTGCTCTGGAACAACCCGAAGATCCACACCCCCGAACGGCGCAAGATCTGGCTGGCCTGCGGAGAGCACCGGGCCTGGCTCGAGGACTATCTGCAGACCCGCGGGCTCTGGAAGGACACCGTGGCATTAAACCCGGCAGGCAGGGCAAGCTGAATGTACCGTTTTCTTTTCTCCAGCAAGTGGCTGGGGTATCTGTTGCTGGCCGCGATTTTTGCCGCGGCGTGCGTCGGACTGGGCCGCTGGCAGATGGACCGCCGCGCCGAGACGCTCGCCGAAATCAACCGGGTCACGTCGAACTACTCCGCCACGCCCGTGCCGTTCGCCCAGGTCAAGGACCAGTTCAGCTCGCTGGCGGCGGAACGCGAATGGACCCAGGTGGAGCTGAAGGGCCGTTACGACGTCGCCGGGCAGCGCATCGTCCGCAACCGCCCGCTTAACGGCCAGCCCGGCTACGAAGTCGTCGTCCCGTTCAGGCTGCTCACCGGCGAGACCGTCGTGATTGACCGTGGCTGGCTGCCGATCGGCAACAACAATCCGGGCAGCCCCGACGCGGTTCCTGCACCCCCGCCGGGGACCGTGACCGTCGTCGCCAGGCTCAAACCTGCCGAGCCTGAGCTCCAGCGCGGCGCCCCGGAAGGGCAGCTGGCCTCGATCGATCTCGCCGGCTACTCCGCGGAGCTGGGCTACCCCCTGCTGACGGGCGCGTACGGGCAGCTGGCCTCGGAGAGCCCGGCAGCAGCGGACATGCCCTTCCCGTTCCCCAAGCCCTCCACCGAGGAGGGCACCCACCTGTCCTACTCGCTGCAGTGGTTCGCCTTCGGCGTGCTGATGTTCATCGGCTTTGGCTACGCGGCCCGCCAGCAGGCCCGGAACGCCGCCATCGACGCCGAGGACGCCGAAGCCCAGTCCGGAGACGGAGACTCTGCCGCCGCCTTTATGCACTCCAGCGGCCCGGTGGCCCGCCGTCGTCCTGTCCCCCGCAAACGGAAGAACGCCACCGCGGAGGATGAGGAAGACGCCATCCTGGACGCTCAGGGGTTCTGAGGAGTGGCCGCCGTGGTCCCTGAGCCGGTGGCCCGGGTGAAGCGCGCGCTGAGCGTGCTCGGCGCCGAGGACACCGTGACGGTGTTCGCTTCGACCGTCCCGACGGCGGCCGCGGCGGCTGCGGCGCTGGGCTGCGAGGTCGCGGCGATCACCAACAGCCTCGTGTTCGACCTTGAGGGCGCCCCGCTGCTGATCCTGGCCAGCGGCGCCGCCAAAGTCGATGTCCGGAAGGTCGCCGCACAGCTGGGCACCGGAAGAATCCGCCGCGCCTCCCCCGAGTTCGTGCTGGAGCACACCGGCCAGGAAGTGGGCGGCGTCGCCCCGGTCGGGCATCCGGAGAAAATCAAGACCCTGCTGGACGAGTCCCTGAAATTCCACCAGGTCCTCTGGGCCGGGGCAGGAGACCACCACTCGATGTTCTCCATCAGCTACGAGGAGCTACAGAGAATCACCGCCGCCGAAGAGATGCCCGTCCGCTGACCCAACTGCCTCGCAGCTGTGGCAGTTTCGAGGGCTCTGAACGGCCACACCTGCCAGTCGGTGCGTGGGCTACGCGAGGGTAATGAGGTCCAGGTAGTCTTCGTTCCAGTGGTCCTCGATGCCGTCGGGCAGCAGCACAACGCGTTCCGGGTTCAGCGCCTCAACGGCACCTTCGTCGTGGCTGACGAGCACCACGGCGCCGGTGTAGTTGCTCAGGGCGCCGAGGATTTCGGCGCGGCTGGCGGGGTCGAGGTTGTTGGTGGGCTCATCGAGGAGCAGCACGTTCGCGCTGGAGGCCACGATGGTGGCCAGGGCCAGGCGGGTCTTCTCGCCACCGGACAGCACACCGGCGGGCTTGTCGACGTCGTCGCCGGAGAACAGGAACGAGCCCAGGATGTTGCGCACTTCAGCGTCGTTCATGTCCGGGGCGGAGGAGCGCATGTTCTGCAGCACGGTCCGGTCCACGTCGAGTGTCTCGTGCTCCTGGGCGTAGTAGCCGACCTTCAGGCCGTGGCCCGCAACGACCTGGCCGGTGTCGGGCTTGTCGACGCCGGCGAGCATCCGCAGCAGGGTGGTCTTGCCCGCGCCGTTGAGGCCCAGGATGACCACCTTGGAGCCGCGGTCGATCGCGAGGTCAACGTCGGTGAAGATCTCCAGCGAACCGAAGGACTTGCTGAGGCCGTCCGCGGTGAGCGGGGTCTTGCCGCAGGGCGAGGGATCCGGGAAGCGCAGGGCTGCCACGCGGTCGGTCGCGCGGACGGCTTCGAGGCCGCCCAGCAGGCGTTCGGCACGCTTGGCCATGTTCTGCGCGGCGACGGCCTTGGTCGCCTTGGCGCGCATCTTGTTGGCCTGGTCGAAGAGGACCTGGGCCTTCTTTTCCGCGTTGGCTCGCTCCCGCTTGCGGGCGCGCTCATCGGTTTCGCGCTGCTGGAGGTAGCGCTTCCAGTCCATGTTGTAGAAATCGATCTGCGCACGGTTCGGATCGAGCAGGAACACCTTGTTCACGGTGGCCTCGAGCAGCTCGGTGTCGTGGCTGATCACGATCAGGCCGCCCTGGTGGTTCTTCAGGAACTCGCGCAGCCAGGTGATGGAGTCGGCGTCGAGGTGGTTCGTGGGCTCATCCAGGAGCATCGTTTCGGCGTCCGAGTACAGGATGCGGGCGAGCTCCACGCGGCGGCGCTGGCCGCCGGAAAGGGTCTTGAGCGGCTGGTTCAGCAGCCGGTCCGGGAGGGCGAGGTTGGAGCAGATCGCTGCGGCCTCGGCCTCGGCAGCGTAGCCACCGGCAGCCAGGAATTCGGACTCGAGCCGGTCGTACCGGTTCATCGCCTTGCGCTGGACCTCGGCGTCGTCGCTGGCCATGTCCTCGTGGGACTGCCGGAGTTTGCCAACGGCGATGTCCAGACCGCGGGCGGACAGGATCCGGTCGCGGGCCAGCTGTTCCATGTCCGGGGTCCGGGGGTCCTGCGGCAGGTAGCCGATCTCTCCGCTGCGGGTGACCTTTCCGCCGGCGGGCAGGCCTTCGCCCGCGAGCACCCGGGTCAGCGTGGTCTTGCCTGCACCGTTACGGCCAACAAGGCCGATCTTGTCTCCCTTGTCGATCCGGAAGCTCACCTGGTCCATAAGGAGGCGGGCGCCGGCGCGCAGTTCGAGATCCTGGACGGTAATCAATGCAGCTAAGGCCTTTCACAACAGGGAACGCCGCGGCACAACGGTGGTATCTGGAGGGGGCCGGGGCAGTGTGGCCGAGAGAACGGCCTGCCTAAGTCTACCGGCCCAGCCTCCGCCCGTTGACAAGTCCCACGCCCGCGGCCGGAAACACCGGACGGCGGCGGCGCCCGCCTGGCGCTGCCCGGAACCACGGGAGGCTATGGTGCGGCCCTCCAGCGATCGGTCCCCCGGATAGTGGAGGACCTACAAAAAACCCGCCCCTGCATGCTCGTAGAGTCAGATTTAGATGCAGAACCGATTTACTCCCGATAGGAACTCCCCATGACGCAGAGCACCGGCAGCGCAGCCGCCACCCCCGCCCGGCAACGGAACCGCTGGAACGCCACCGACCTCGGACTGATCGCGGTCTTCGCCGCGCTCGTGGCCAGCTCCGCCCTGATTGCCGCCATTCCGGTGGCCGGGATGGGCGTGCCCATCACGGTGCAGACGCTCGCTGTGATGCTCACCGGCCTGGCCCTGGGCCCCGGCAGGGCGTTCGCCGCCGTCGGGCTCTATGTTCTCCTCGGTCTCGCCGGGCTGCCGATCTTCAGCGGCGGACGCGCCGGGCTCGGGGTCCTGGCCGGCCCCTCGGCGGGCTACATCATCGGTTTCGTCGTTGCCGCGACGGCGGCGGGCTGGCTGACCGTCCTCGTGCTGCGCCGGACGGCGGGCCGTCCCGGCCGGCTGCGCGCGGTCCTGCTTTTCGCGGCCGCGATGGTGAGCAGCATCATCTTCGTCCACGGCCTGGGCATCCTCGGCATGATGGTCAACGCGAAGCTGGACCTCTCGAAGGCGTTCCTCGTGGACCTGGTCTTTTACCCGGGAGATGTGATCAAGAACGTACTGGCCGTGACCATTGCCCTGGCCCTGCACAAGGCATTTCCGGATCTGCTGATCCGCCGCATCCGGTCCGGGGCCGGTGCCCCGGCCGGCACATTCGCTCCGCACGCCACGGTGGTTCACCGGCCGTGAGTCTCATCGCGCTGGACCGGGTTGCGGTACGGGTGGCGGTTGACGGCCGCCCCGCGCCGAAAACCCTGCTGGCGGAGCTGACCCTGCGGCTCACCGAGCAGCGGATCGGCATCATCGGCGCCAACGGCTCCGGCAAGTCCACCCTGCTGCGGCTCCTCAACGGACTCGTGCTGCCCAGCAGCGGGACCGTGACGGTGGACAAGTGGGACACGGCCCGCTCGGTCCGGGAGGTGCGCCGGCGCGTCGGTTTCGTCTTCACCGACCCGCTGTCCCAGCTTGTCATGCCGACCGGGAGGGAGGACGTGGAACTGTCCCTGCGCCGCTCGGTCCGGAACGCCCGCGAACGCAGCCGCCAGGCGGAGTCAACCCTGGACCGCTTCGGGCTGCTGCCGCTGGCCGACCAGAGCATCTACGAGCTCTCCGGCGGGGAGCGCCAGCTCCTGGCCCTCGCCGCGGTCCTCGCCGTGGACCCGGAGGTGCTGGTCCTGGACGAGCCGTCCACCCTGCTGGACCTGCGCAACCGGGAGCTGCTGCGCCGCACCCTGGCCGGGCTGAGCCAGCAGGTCATTCTTTCCACCCACGACCTGGAGCTCGCACTGGACCTGGACCGGGTCCTTGTGGTCGACGCCGGGGCGGTGGTGTTCGACGGCGGGCCGGCCGACGCCGTCGCGCATTACCGTGCGCTGTGCGCGGCGGGGCTCCCGGCAACCGGGGCAGCGGCGGACGCGGCACGTCCGGTGCTGCCGGTGCTGCCGGTGCTGCCGGTGCTCGAGAGTCCGCAGCGGGCGCCGCGTCCGGGGCAGCCGTGAGCGGCCACGGGTTCCTGCTGGCCAACTATGTGCCGGGCAGCTCCCTGCTGCACCGTGCGCCGCTGTGGCTGAAGTTCCTGCTGGTCGTCGGCTGCGGCATGGCGTCGTTCCTGATTGTGGACTGGGCCGCCGCGGCCGCCGCCCTGGCCGTGATGTGCTCCCTGTTCCTGCTCAGCGGGGCGGGTGTGTCGCGGCTGTTCCGGGCGGTCCGGCCCGTGCTGCCGGTCCTGGCGGCGATCGGGCTCCTCCAGTGGTGGCAGCTCGGCGGCCCGACCGCAGCGCGGATTGTCCTGAACGTGCTGGTCTGTATTGTGGCGGCGTCCGTCCTCACGGCCACCACCGCGGTGCAGCGGCTGCTGGACGGTGTCGCTTCCCTGGCGAAGCCGTTCCAGCGGTTCGGTGCGGACCCGGAGCGTTTCGCACTGACCATCGCGATCATGCTGCGCAGCATCCCCTTCATCGCCGGCGCCTACAGCGATGTCCGGGACTCCGCCCGGGCCCGCGGGCTGGAGCGCAACCCCCGGGCCCTGATCCTCCCGGTCTTCATCACCACGGTGGCCTTCGCCCGGCAGACCGGCGATGCCCTCGCCGCCCGCGGCCTGGGCGAGGCCGACACGGAGGAGCATGCACCACCCACCGCCCCCGCCGCGGGATATGCGGTCCCCTGACCCCGAGCCCCCACCGGACCCCGAGCCCCCACCGGACCTGCCTCCCCAGCGGACATGCGCTCCCCACCGCGCGGCGAGCGGACATATACCCACTATGTCCACTGGCCGGGCCCAAAAATGGGCATGTCCCCCGGAGGAGTGGTGAGCGGCTGGGCTCGGAAGCCGCGGGACCACCGGACATGCGCCCCCCACCGCGCGGCGAGCGGACATATACCCACTATGTCCACTGGCCGGGCCCCAAAATGGGCATGTCCCCCGGAGCCGGGAGCGGGACCGGGCTAGGCGAGGCTGCGGTACTCCAGCAGCGCGGCGGTGCCCATGCCTCCGGCGATGCTGACCAGGGCCAGGGCCAGTTGCCCCCCGGCTGGGCTGCGGCGCACCTGGGCGAGCAGCCGCGTGACGAGCACGGCGCCGGATGCCCCGTAGGCGTGCCCCAAGGCCAGGGCGCCGCCGTCGACGTTGGCGCGTTCGGGGGCGATGCCCAGCGCCTCCAGGCACGCGATCGTCTGCGATGCGAACGCCTCGTTGAACTCGACCAGCCCCAGCTCCGCGGCCGCGACCCCGCTGTTTTCCAGCAGGCGCCGGGCCGCGCGGGCCGCCCCGATGCCCAGCAGCTGCGGGTCCACGCCGGCCGTGTCCGTGCCCCGCACGAGGAGGCCGTCGGCGGCGCCGAGCCCGCGGGCGCGTTCCACCGAGGTGATCACGACGGCGGCCGCTCCGTCCGCGTCGAAGCAGGAGTTCCCGGCGGTGACGGTCCCGCCGGCGGCGAACACCGGAGGGAACCGGGCCAGCACGGCGGCGGTCAGCCCGCGCCGCGGCCCGTCGTCGGCACTGACCGTACGGGGGCCGTCAGGTCCGGGCACCCCGGGCAGCGGGACGGTCTCTGCGTCGAAGAACCCTGCGGCGGCGGACGCCAGGGCGCGCCGGTGGCTGCGCAGCGCCAGCTCATCCTGGCGTTCCCGGCTGACCCCGAAGCGTGCGGCCACGTTTTCGGCGGCCACCCCCATGTCCGGATCGCCCAGGCCGAGGGGTGCGAACTGCGCCCGCGCGAAGAATTCCGGGGCGCCGCCGGCGTCCCGGCGGGCCCGGAGAGGTGCCGTGCTGATGCTCTCCACGCCGCCGGCCAGGTACACGCCGCCGCCGCCGACGGCCACGAGCCCGGCGGCCAGGGCAATCGCGTCGAGCCCGGACCCGCACTGCCGGTCCACCGTGAGGCCGGGGACGCTGACCGGCAGGCCGGCCTCAAGGGCAGCGAGCCGGGCCACGTTCCCGCCCCCGCCGACGGCGTTGCCGATCACGACATCCGCGACCGATGCCGGGGCCACGCCGGTGTCGGCGAGCAGGCGGCGGAGCACGGGGGCCAGCAGTTCATGGGCGTGCAGTGTCTTCAGGGCGCCGTGGGCGCGGCAGATCGGGGTGCGCCGGGCGGCGATGATGACCGGCTGCCGGTCGTCGGGGAGTCTCCGCGGAGGGGCCTCAGCCAAGGCGCCGGATCCGGGGGTCGCCGCGGGCTATCCAGTCGAGCAGCAGCTCCCGGCTGAGCTTGCCGCGGTCTGTCAGGGGAAGCTCGGCCAGGGCGAAGTAGTCCAGCGGCCGTTTGGTCCGTGCCAGCACGTCCTCGACGCCGGCTTTGAGCTGGGTGGCGGTCAGCCCGCCATGCGAGGGGACGATGCCGGCGACGACCTTCTGGCCGCGGAGTTCGTCCGCGAGGCCCGCGGCCACGGCGGCGGCCACGCCGGGGACGGAGGCCAGGGCCAGCTCGACCTCATGCGGGTAGACGTTGGTGCCGGCGGTGATGATCATGTCCGAGCGGCGGCCCAGCATGTGCAGGGTCTCGCCGTCGAGGTAGCCCTGGTCCCCCACCGTGTGCCAGCCCTCGAAGCTCTGCAGGGCCTGGCCGTCGTCGCCCCAGAGGTAGCCGTCGCTGACCATGCCGCTGCGGACGCAGATGTTGCCGTCGGTGCCGTCCGGCAGCCGGGCCCCGCCGTCGTCGAGAATGCGGATCTCGACGCCGGGAAACGGCTTGCCGATCCCGGTGCCGCGCTGATCTGGCTGCTGGCCGGGGGCGAGGCCGGCGCCGGAGACGAAGCTGAGTTCCGAGGCGCCGTAGTACTCGAAGATGGTCGCGTTGGGCGCCCAGCGGCGGGCGGCTTCCAGGGTCCGGGCGTCCAGTTTTGAGCCGGCGCAGATGATGCTGCGGATGCCCGAGCCGTCGACCCCGCCGCTGAGTCCGCGTTCGCTGAGGATCCGCAGCATCGTAGGGACCAGGACCAGCCGCGTGATGCCGTCGTGGCTGACGGCGGCATGGGCGTCGCCGACGTCGAACCGGGCCAGGGTGTGGAACTCCGAGCCGGCGTACAGGCATTCGGCCAGGGCGTAGAGGTTCAGGCTGGCCGCGAGGGGCCCCGGTGCCAGGGTCCTGTCGTCAGCGGCCAGGCCAAAGAATTCCACCGACGCGTCGAAGGACAGCTGCCAGGACCGGCGCGAGCGGCTGAAGGCTTTGGGGACAGACGTGGTGCCGGAGGTCAGGCCGAGCAGGAACGGGGTGCCCGGCGGCCCGTCGACGAGGTCCGGCCCGTCCGCGAGTCCCGGAACGGAGATGGGTGCTGCCGAGGCCGGAACGGTCTCCCGGATCCGGTCCCTGATGCTGTCCTGCAGCGGCTGCGGCCACGCCGGGTCCAGCACGGCGCATTGCCGCTCCCCGGCGACGGCGGCCGCGAATGCCGCGGCGAAGTGCAGGGAGTTTTCCTCGGACAAAACGGTCACGGCGGAGGTCCCCGGCACGAGGCCGGCGGCGGTGTCCCGCAGTTCGTCCCAACTCAGGCGCTGGCCGGCCACGACGACGGCGGTGCCATCGGGGCGGTCATCGGCCCAGCGCTGGAGTCTGTCGAGAAAAGGCATCAGACCAACTTTACCGGGCCGGGGCGGCCCGAAAGCGGGGACGCGATATTGTGACAGCATGAGTTTTAATGACAACGTCCAACTGGATCCCTCGCAGGTCCAGGACCGGCGCGGCATGGGCCGCGGCGCCAAAGTCGGCGGCGGGATCGGCGGCGGCATTATCCTGCTGATCGCGGCGCTGCTCGGTATCAATCCGAGCCTGCTCGAAGGCCTGGCCGGCACCACGCAGGACCCCGGAGCGCAGAGCCAGGGCACGGCTCCGGCCTGCGCCAGCGGCGCCGACGCGGATGCCCGCCTGGACTGCCGGATCGTCGGCACGGTGAACAGCCTGAACGCTTTCTGGCCGGCCTACCTCGCCCAGTACAACAAGCAGTACCCGCAGCCGGAAACCGTGATCTTCACGCGCGGCACCAACACCGGATGCGGCGCCGCGACGTCGGAGGTGGGGCCCTTCTACTGCCCCGCGGACACCACCGCGTACTTCGACCCGGGCTTTTTCCAGGAGCTGGTGGACCGCTTCGGCTCCTCCGGCGGACCGCTCGCACAGGAGTATGTGGTGGCCCACGAGTTCGGCCACCACATCCAGAACGTGCTCGGGAACCTCGACCAGGCCCAGCAGGATCCCCAGGGACCGGAATCGGGGGCTGTCCGGGTGGAACTCCAGGCCGACTGCTACGCCGGACTGTGGGTCCGCTACGCCACCACCCAGGAGGACCCCAAGACCGGGCTGCCGTTCCTTGATCCGTTGACGGAGAAGGACCTGCAGGACGCCCTGTCGGCCGCCTCGGCTGTCGGCGATGACCGGATCCAGCAGGCGACGACCGGCCGGGTCTCGCCCGAGTCCTGGACCCACGGGTCCAGCGCGCAGCGGCAGCAGTGGTTCTACCGGGGTTACACAACCGGCGACATCAACCAGTGCGACACTTTCGCCGTCGCCACCCCGTAACCCGGTCCGCTGCTCCGTAACTGCCGTTTAGGGGTCCCTGAAGGGCCGCTACGGAGCAATCGATGAACGACGACGGCGGCCGGTCCCCTTCCGTGGAAGGGGACCTGCCGCCGTCGTTTTCATGTCAGGGGCCTCCGCCGCCTGGGCCCACGCTACCGAGGGGCCCCAAACGAGCGTGCGAGATTGGGGAGGTAGCGGGGAGGGTTCCCTGGCCGAGCGAAGCGAGGCAAGGGAGGCGGTGGGGATCTAGATGTTGAAGCCCAGCGCGCGCATCTGGTCGCGGCCGTCCTCGGTGATCCGCTCCGGACCCCACGGCGGCATCCAGACCCAGTTGAGGCGCCATTCGTCGACGACACCATCCAGGGACTTGCCGACCTGCTCCTCGATCACATCGGTGAGCGGGCAGGCGGCCGTGGTGAGCGTCATGTCGATCAGCAGGGCGCCGTCGTCGTCTGAGTACTTCAGTCCGTACAGCAGCCCGAGGTCAACGATGTTCACGCCCAGTTCAGGGTCGATCACATCCTTGAGTGCTTCTTCGACATCCTCGAGGCTCGTGCGGGCCACATTGAGTTCGGTCATGGTGATGTCCTAACTAGGCCTGTGCTGCAGCGGACGCGGCAGCGATGGTGGCTGCTCCGGCGCCGGTGGCGTAGCGGTCGTAGCCTTCTTCTTCGAGGCGGTCGGCGAGCTCCGGGCCGCCCTCTTCCACTACCTGGCCGTCCACGAACACGTGGACGAATTCCGGCTTGATGTAACGCAGGATCCGCGTGTAGTGCGTGATGAGCAAGGTGCCCATCTTGCCCTCGGCGTGGGCGCGGTTGACACCCTCGGAGACGACCTTGAGCGCGTCGACGTCCAGGCCCGAGTCGGTCTCGTCCAGGATGGCGAACTTGGGCTTGAACAGTTCCAGCTGAAGGATCTCGACGCGTTTCTTCTCGCCGCCGGAGAAGCCCTCGTTGACGTTGCGCTGGGTGAAGTCGGCGTCGATGCGCAGCTGCGCCATGGCGGCCTTGACGTCCTTGGTCCAGGTCCGCAGCTTGGGTGCTTCGCCGTCGATGGCAGTCTTGGCGGTCCGCAGGAAGTTCGTCATGCTGACGCCGGGAACCTCGACGGGGTACTGCATGGCCAGGAACAGGCCGGCGCGGGCGCGCTCGTCCACGCTCATCGCCAGGACGTCTTCGCCGTCCAGCGTGATGGTGCCGGAGGTGACGTTGTAGCGCGGGTGCCCGGCGATGGTGGACGCCAGGGTGGACTTGCCGGAACCGTTCGGACCCATGATGGCGTGGGTTTCGCCGGTCCGGATGGTCAGGCTGACGCCCTTCAGGATTTCCTTCGTGCCCTGCTCGGTGTCAATGCTGACGTGCAGGTCCTTGATCTCAAGAGTAGACATATGCCTTGTTCTCCTCTGCACGGTGCCCTCCGGCACTGTGCGGTTTCTTGTCGATAAGTTCTGTTGTGCGGGTTGCCGGCTGCCGGCAGCTAGCTGAAGTTCGGGGCCTCGGCGCCGTTCAGGACGTTGGTGAAGTCCACGTAGACCTCGTCATCCAGGACGGTCACGGCGAAAACCGGGACAGGATCATAGGCCGGCAGCTGGAGCGGCTCGCCGCTGCGCAGATCGAACTGGGAGCCGTGGCCCCAGCACTCGATCTTGCAGCCTTCCACCTCACCCTCGGAAAGGGAGATGTCGGCGTGCGAGCAGGTGTCGCCGATGGCATGGATCTCGCCCATCGAGTCCTTCACGATCGCGACAGGGTAGTCGTCGACCAGGATCCGCAGCGCCTGCTTGAGTTGGATCTCACTGGCGTTGCAGACGAGCTCGCCTCTTGGCTGTTCAGTCATTGATGCTTTCCGTGTTCTCTAGTGCTGCGAACTAGTGGTTCGTTGCCGCGAGTTCGCGTTCGACGGCGGCTGTGAGGCGCTCCTCGATGGCGGGAACCTTGATCTGCTGGATGATCTCGTTCAGGAAGCCGCGGACCACCAGACGGCGGGCCACCTCTTCCGGAATGCCGCGGGCCATCAGGTAGAACAGGTGCTGGTCATCGAACCGTCCGGTGGCGCTGGCGTGGCCGGCGCCGGCGATCAGGCCGGTCTCGATTTCCAGGTTCGGCACGGAGTCGGCGCGGGCGCCGTCGGTGAGGACCAGGTTGCGGTTTGCCTCATAGGTGTCGGTGCCTTCTGCTTCCTTGCGGATCAGGACGTCACCCACCCAGACGGTGTGCGCGTTGCGGCCCTGCAGGGCGCCCTTGTACAGGACGTTGGACTTGCAGTTCGCGACGGCGTGGTCCACGAAGAGGCGCTGCTCCAGGTGCTGGCCGGCGTCGGCGAAGTACAGGCCGAACAGTTCCACTTCGGCGCCCGGGGCGGTGAAGCGGGCCGACGGGGTGACCCGCACCAGGTCGCCGCCGAGGCTGACGACGATGTGCTTGAACTTGGCGTCGCGGCCGAGCTTGACCTGCTGGGAGGAGGCGTGCACGGCGTCGTCGTTCCATTCCTGGAGCGAGATGACCGTCAGCTGCGCGCCGTCCTCCACGAGGATCTCGACGTTCTCCGCCACGACCGCGGTGCCCTGGTGGTCCAGGACGACAACGGACTTGGAGAACCTCTCCGCGACAATCACCACGTGCTGGGCGGAGGCCGCGGTGCCCTGGCCGGTCAGCAGGACGCTGACCTCGCCGTCGACCTGGACCTCGGCCGGGACCGTGATGACGGTGGCTTCGGTGAAGTTTTCCCAGGCGTTCGCGGAGACGCGGTCCTCGGGGATCGCGGCGGAGCCGATCCGGCGGTCCTCACGGCCGACGGTCTCAACGGTGACGCTGTCCGGGGCGGTGACGCTCACGGACGGTGCGGTGCCGTTGAGGACCTCGGTGTGCAGGCCGCGAAGGCGCTTGAGCGGGGTGAAGCGCCAGTCCTCCTCCATGCCGGTCAGCGGCTTGAAGTCCGCGAGCTTATAGGAGGTCAGTCGTCCGGCGCGTGAGCTGTCCGGAATGCCGACGCCGCCGCCGTGCGAGTGCCGCTTGACGGCCTCGCCGGCGAGCGGGGCCTTGGACTCCCTGGCGTTCAGCGGTGAAAGGCTTTCGCCTTCCTCCGTGAAGCCGTTGATGAACGGCTTGGCTGAGGGCGCGCCGATGCGGGCCTTTTCAGTAGTGATGTCAGTCATTAACCGACCGATCCTTCCATCTGCAGTTCAATCAGGCGGTTCAGCTCAAGGGCGTATTCCATCGGCAGCTCACGGGCAATCGGCTCGATGAAGCCGCGGACGATCATCGCCATGGCCTCGTCTTCGCGCATGCCGCGGGACATCAGGTAGAACAGCTGCTCTTCGCTGACCCGCGACACCGTGGCCTCGTGCCCCATCGTGACGTCATCCTCGCGGATGTCGATGTAGGGGTACGTGTCCGAACGGCTGATGGTGTCCACGAGGAGCGCGTCACACCGGACCGTGTTGGCCGAGTGCTTGGCGCCTTCGCGGACCTGGACCAGGCCGCGGTAGGCGGCGCGGCCGCCGCCGCGGGCCACGGACTTGGAAACGATGGAGCTTTTGGTGTTCGGCGCGATGTGGACCATCTTCGAGCCGGTGTCCTGGTGCTGGCCTTCGCCTGCGAATGCGATGGACAGGGTCTCGCCCTTCGCGCCCTCGCCGACGAGGTAGACGGCCGGGTACTTCATGGTGACCTTGGAGCCGATGTTGCCATCGATCCACTCCATCGTGGCGCCCTCTTCGCAGATGGCGCGCTTGGTGACCAGGTTGTACACGTTGGTGGACCAGTTCTGGATGGTCGTGTAGCGGACGCGGGCGCCCTTCTTCACGATGATTTCCACCACGGCGGAGTGCAGCGAATCCGAGGTGTAGATTGGCGCGGTGCAGCCCTCGATGTAGTGGACGTAGGAGTCCTCGTCCGCGATGATCAGCGTGCGCTCGAACTGGCCCATGTTTTCCGTGTTGATGCGGAAGTAGGCCTGCAGGGGGATGTCCACGTGGACGCCCTTGGGCACGTACACGAAGGAACCGCCGGACCAGACGGCCGTGTTCAGCGAAGCGAACTTGTTGTCGCCCACCGGGATGATGGTGCCGAAGTACTCCTGGAAGATCTCCGGGTGCTCGCGCAGCGCGGTGTCCGTGTCCAGGAAGATGACGCCCTGCTGTTCCAGGTCCTCGCGGATCTGGTGGTAGACGACCTCGGACTCGTACTGGGCGGCGACACCGGAGACGAGGCGGCTGCGCTCGGCTTCCGGGATGCCCAGCTTCTCGTAGGTGTTCCGGATGTCCTCGGGCAGGTCTTCCCAGGTGTTGGCCTGCTTCTCCGTGGACCGCACGAAGTACTTGATGTTGTCGAAGTCGATGCCGGAGAGGTCAGCGCCCCAGGTCGGCATGGGCTTGCGGTCGAAGTACTTCAGACCCTTGAGGCGCAGGTCCAGCATCCACTTCGGCTCACTCTTCTTGGCCGAAATGTCGCGGACGACGTCCTCGTTGATGCCGCGGCGGGCGTTGGCTCCGACGTCGTTCTTGTCGGACCAGCCGTACTCATAGGTTCCGATTCCGTGGAGCTCGGGATTCTTTTCGAGAATCTCCGAAATCACAGTGGATTCAGCAACCTTCTTCTCTGATAGTTGGTCCGTCATCACGGCCTTTCTTGCAGATGGTTGGATACTTCGTCCAGGCTGCCCGGGGTGGTTGCGGGGCTGTGAGGCCCCCTGGCCGCCGGACGGCCTGTAGGTATGTGGGTGGTGCAGACGTGCCCGCCGCGTGCCAGCGTGGAGAGCCGGCGGACGTCGACGCCGACCAGCCGGGAGAACACGTCGGTCTCGACGTCGCAGAACACCGGGAACTGCGCCGCAAGTTGCTGGATGGGGCAGTGTCCCTGGCAGAGCTGCACGCTGGAGAGTGCCGCCGGCAGGGGGGCTTTGGCCTCGATCGAGGTGGTGGAGGCCACAAACCCGTCGCGGCTCAGCGCCTCGGACAGCGCCCGGGCGCGGGCGGTGATGTCCGGGCCGGCGGCGTCGATCTCCGGCGCGTAGCGGCGTTCCATTTCCCCGAAGCGTTCGACGGCGAACTGCCGCACGGCGTCGGGCCCGGCCATTTCGCCGAGGCGCTGCAGGGCCAGGGTGGCGATGTCCAGGTAGTCGTTGCCCAGCGTGGACTGCCCCTGGGAACTCAGGACATAGCGGCGGGCGGGGCGCCCTGCCCCGGCGCCGGCGCGGGCTGCGCGCTTGACCTCAATCACGCCACTGCGTGAGAGGTGGTCCAGGTGCCGCCGGACCGCGGCTGGCGTGAAACCCAGCAGGTCGCCGAGTTCGGCGGCGCTGATGGGGCCGTGTTCCAGTACCGCGTTCAGTACGCGGTCCCGGGTGCGCTCTTCGGCGTCGACCGCCGGGAAAGCGGTCGCCGCCTGGGCGGCCATGGATCCCGGTGTCACTGGTCCCGGTGTCACCGATTCCGCTGGCGCCGACGCGGCGGTCGACGCCGCACGCAGACGGCCGCGCCCGGCGGGCGCAACAGAAGTTGAGGGGCTCATGGAATACACAACACAATCATGTCGTAATTTAGTCCCCCGGACCAGTAAGGCATGGCTATCTTTGGCCCCCTGCAGATCTTCGGTCCCCTGCGGGAGCGGCACCCCGGAGCCGCCCCCGCGCGCCGTTCCCCGGCCCGGGTCCCGCCGACGGCCGGAACGGCACGTACTACATCCCGTAGAATGCTGTGGTGCGATCCCCCGAATCCCCCGTCCTGTCCATCAGCGGGCTAGTCAAGGATGTTGGGCCGCTGCCCACCCTCGACGGCAAAATGCTGCGCGTGGTCAGCGGCCTTTCCCTCGTCGCCGAACGCGGACAGGTCACGGCCCTGCTGGGGGCCAACGGCGCGGGAAAGACGACCACCATCGAGTGCGCGCAGGGTCTGCAGAAACGCACGCACGGCAGCATCAGCCTCCTCGGCGAGGACCCGGACACCGCGGGGGCCGCGCTGCGGGCCCGCGTCGGGGTGATGCTGCAGGACGGCGGTCTGCCGCCGTCGGCCCGCCCCATTCCGCTGCTTAAGCATGTTGCCGGGATGTACCAGGACCCGTGGCCGGTCGGGGAGCTCATCGAGCGCCTGGGCATCGACTCCTTCAGCCGGACGTCCGTGCGGCGGCTCTCCGGCGGGCAGAAGCAGCGGCTCGCGCTCGCGGCCGCGCTGGTGGGCAACCCCGAGGTGCTGTTCCTGGACGAGCCGAGCGCCGGCCTGGACCCGCAGTCGCGCCAGCTTGTGTTCGAGCTCATCTCCGAACTCCGGAACCGCGGGATGGGGATCGTCCTGACCACCCACCTCATGGACGACGCCCAGCGCCTCGCCGATTACGTCTACATCATCGACGCCGGCCGCAATGTGGCCGAGGGGACCGTCGCCCAACTCCTGCAGCACCCCCTCCCGCCGGAGGCCGGGGAGCAGCACATCCGCACCCTGCTGTTCGAGGCCGACCCCGGGCTGGACTTCACCGGGGTGCTGCCCGACGGCGTCAACGTCACCGAGGCACGGGCCGGCAGCTACGCCGCCACCGGCGCGCTGACCGCCGCGGACCTCGCGGCGATCACCGCGTGGTGGGCTGCGCGGGGAATCATGCCCCGCTCGCTGAGCCTTGAAGCCCGCAGCCTTGAGGACGTCTTTCTCGACATCTCCGGAAGGGAGATCCGATGACCCGCGACAGTGCCGCTCTGGGCAGCGCACGGCCCGGCAGCGCCGCGCCGGCCCGCACCCTCGGGAGCGCCCCGGCGCCACTGCTGCGGCGCATCGTGCTGCAGGGGAAGTACGAGACGGTCACCATGCTCAGAAACGGCGAACAGCTGATCCTGGCGGTCGTGCTGCCGCTGTTGGCCATGGTGGGCCTGACGGTCACGCCCTTGCTGGACGGGTTCGGCGCGAGCCGGATCAATGTTGCCGTGCCCGGGATCCTCGCGCTGTGTGCCATGTCCACCGCGTTCACCGGCCAGGGCATCTCCACCGGTTTTGACCGCCGCTACGGGGTCCTGCGGTTCCTTTCCACCACTCCCCTGGGGCGTACCGGGCTGATCGCCGGGAAGATCCTTGCGGTCCTTGCGGTCCTGGCGCTGCAGGTGCTGGTGGTCACTGCCGTGGCCCTGCTGCTGGGCTGGCAGCCGGATCCGCTGGGCTGGGCCCCGGGCCTCGTGCTGCTGGTGCTCGGTGCGGCGGCCTTCACCGCGCTGGGCCTGCTCGTCGCCGGAACGGTCCGTCCGGAGGCGACCCTCGCGATCACCAACCTGCTGTGGATCCTGCTCGGTGCCCTCGGCGGGATCGTGATCCCGGCCGAACGGCTGCCCGCCCTGCTGGAGTCGATCGTGCAGTTCCTCCCCTCCGGCGCCCTGGGACAGGCCATGCGCGAAGCCTTCCTGTCCGGGACCGTCAGTCCTGTCCCGGTACTTGTCCTGCTGCTCTGGACGGCGATCGCCGGCGGCGCAGCCACCCGATGGTTCAAATGGAATTGAGAAATCTGTGAGCACGGCCTCCCGCCCTCCCCTTACCGCGTCCCGGAACATCGCCTGGCTGCCCGTCACGGTCAACAAGACGGTGCAGCGGCTGGCGGTGCTGTCCCTGATCGGCCAGACCGTCCTGATCGTGACCGGCGGCGCGGTCCGCCTGACCTCCTCGGGCCTGGGCTGCCCCACCTGGCCGCGCTGCACGGACGCGTCGCTCGTGAACACCCCGGAAATGGGCATCCACGGCATCATCGAGTTCGGCAACCGCCTCCTGACGTTCGCGCTGGCCGCCGTCGCCGTCGCCATGCTGGTGTACCTCTGGAACCTCCGCAGGGAACGGCGCGACCTCTTCCTGCTGGCCCTCGGCCTGCTCGCCAGCATCCCGGCGCAGGCCGTCATCGGCGGCATCACGGTGTTGACCCAGCTGAACCCCTGGGTCGTCGGCCTGCACTTCCTGGTCTCCATGGCGCTGGTGGTCGTGGCCACCCTGCTGGTCAACCGTGCCTACGGGCGGACGGGCCGCTTCCGGGTCGCTGAACTGCCGGCCCTGCCGGGTGTCGCGCGCCCGCTGATGACCGCCGTCGCGCTGTTCTCCGCCCTGGCCGTTTGCCTGGGTGTTGTGGTCACCGGAGCGGGCCCGCACGCGGGCGACGCCGATGCGCCGCGCAACAACCTGGACTGGGACCTGTTCTCGCACATCCACGCCGTGCCGGCCTACCTGGTGACCGCCGGGGCGCTGTTCGCGCTGTACCTCGTCATCCGCGACCGGACCCCCGGCCCGTTCCGCACCGCCGTCATGATGCTTCTGGGCGTCACAGTGCTGCAGGCCGCCATCGGCTTCACGCAGTACTACAACGGCATCCCGGCGCTCCTGGTCGCGGCGCACATGCTCGCCGCCGCCCTGCTGATGAGCGCGGCCACCAACGCCGCCGACCTGGCCCGCAGCAGCCCGGTCAAGTAGCCGCAACACCCCGGCCGCACGCACCGTCGTACAAAACAACGCGGGGTCACTTGCGGTCCATCCGGACGCCCGGAATGGGGCCGCAAGTGACCCCGCGTTGGTGTGTCGCGGAGGGCTGGGGCTAGCCGCCCATGAGGGGGGAACCGATGAACGGGTCGACGGCGAGGGCGATGAAGAGCAGGGTCAGGTAGCTGATCGAGCCGTGGAAGACCTTCATGGCGCCCTTGTTGGACACGTCGCCGGCCTGCGCCCGGTTGTACAGGCCGTGCGATTCGAAGAGGAACCAGGCACCGGCGAGTACCGCGGTGACGGTGTAGACCCAGCCGGCGCCGCCGGCCGGGACGAGCAGCAGCGAGCACGCCACCATGGCCCACGCGTACAGGACCACCTGGACGGAAACAACCTTGGCCCCGGCGATCGCACCGAGCATCGGCACGTTGGCGTTGCGGTAGTCCTCGCCGTAGCGCATGGACAGCGGCCAGTAGTGCGGCGGCGTCCACAGGAAGATGACCATAAAGAGCACGACGGCGGGCCACTCGACCGTGTTGGTCACCGCGGCCCAGGCAATCAGCACCGGGAAGCAGCCGGCCGCCCCGCCCCAGACAATGTTCTGCGCCGTGCGGCGCTTGAGGATCATCGTGTAGATGACCACATAGAAGACGATGGCGCCGACGCCGAGCCAGGCGGCGAGCGGGTTGGCGCCGAACCAGAGGATCGCGATCGCCGCCGCGCCGAGGAGCCAGGAGAAGATCAGCGCCTCACGCGGGGTGACCTCGCCGGTGACCAGCGGCCGGTTCTCGGTGCGGTGCATGAGCTTGTCGATGTCCCGGTCGATATAGCAGTTGAAGGCGCCCGCGCTGCCGGCGGCAAAGGCACCGCCGACCAGGGTTGCCACGATCAGGCCGATCGACGGGAAGCCGCGCTCGGCGTAGATCATGGTCGGCAGGGTGCTGACCAGCAGGAGCTCGATGACGCGGGGTTTCGTGAGCGCCAGATAGGCCTTGGCTTTGCGGGCGAAGCCGGTTCTTCCGCGGATGGGAGAGGCGTTCAGCGGCGTATCTGTTGTGCTCACGGTGGCAGTCACTCTGTTCTGTCTGGCTGTTCAGTCCGGCTGGTTCCGCAACGCGGGTTGCATATCGGAGGGGTCCTCGCGCAGCGCACAGGCGTGTCCCCGCCCCCGTTGGTAGCCACGAACCATCATACCGTGCAGGCACAGCGCGGCGGGTCCCGGGAACACTGCCGGCGGGGAGCCGTGATTCGAACATATTAACGCGGGCTCACAGCCGCCGCGGACGCCGGTGATTCATATAAGCCGAAATCCGGTCCAATTGGTGAGATATACCGCACCCGCCCGGTGGAATAGGGCTAAGCTGTCTGCAGATCAGCGCGCACAGGAACGGCCAAAAGGCTTCCCCAGTGCTGGATGCACCTTCCTGCAGATTTATGCAGGTGTGTCCCGGCGCGCGCCGCTGAAGGATAGATCAACGTTTCGATGGTGAACGGCTGGTACGTACCGCAGCGGGCACCGAACTGTGCCCCGGACGGGACTGACCATACCACCCGCCATCAGCACAGAGAGGGGCCCGGTTTTCGTGCCAAATTTGGAAGAGCAAGAACTGTCTTGGACCAGCCTGGACCAGCGCGCCGTGGACACCATCCGTGTCCTCGCCGCCGACGCGGTGGAGAAGGTCGGCAACGGCCACCCCGGCACCGCCATGAGCCTGGCTCCGGCCGCCTACCTTCTCTTCCAGAAGCTGATGCGGCACGACCCGAAGAACCCCGACTGGCTGGGACGGGACCGTTTCGTCCTCTCCCCCGGGCACACCTCCCTGACGCTGTACATCCAGCTCTTCCTCTCCGGCTACGGCCTGGAACTGAAGGACCTTGAGGCGCTGCGCACCTGGGGTTCGCTGACCCCCGGCCACCCGGAATACAAGCACACCGCCGGCGTCGAGATCACCACCGGCCCGCTGGGCCAGGGCCTCGCGTCCGCCGTCGGCTTCGCCTACTCCCAGCGCCGGATGCGTGGGCTGTTCGACGCCGACGCCGCTGAGGGCACCAGCCCGTTCGACCACACCATCTGGGTCATCGCCTCCGACGGCGACCTGCAGGAAGGCGTGACCTCTGAGGCCTCCTCCCTCGCCGGGCACCAGGAGCTCGGGAACCTCGTGGTGATTTACGACGAGAACCACATCTCGATCGAGGACGACACCGACGTCGCCTTCACCGAGGATGTCCTGGCCCGCTACGAGGCCTACGGCTGGCACACCCAGCGGGTGGACTGGACCCGGACCGGGGAATACAAGGAGGACGTGCAGGAACTGCATGCCGCGCTCCTCGCCGCGAAGGCCGAGACGGGCAAGCCGTCCATCATTTCGCTGCGCACCATCATCGGCTACCCGGCCCCGAAGAAGCAGAACACCGGCAAGATTCACGGCTCCGCCCTCGGCGCCGAGGAAGTCGCCGCGCTGAAGAAGGTCCTCGGCTTCGACCCGGAGCGCACCTTCCAGGTCGATGACGACGTCCTGGCCCACGCCCGGAAAGCCGCGGACCGCGGCGCGGCCGCCCGCACCGAATGGCAGACAGCCTTCGAGGCCTGGCAGTCGTCCAACGCCGAGGCCGCCGCGCTGCTCGAACGCGTCGAGGCGAAAAAGCTCCCGGCCGAGCTCGACGCCGCCCTGCCGGTCTTCGAAGCCGGCAAGGACGTCTCCACCCGCGCCGCGTCGGGCAAGGTCCTGAACGCGATCGGCCCGGTGATGCCGGAGCTGTGGGGCGGCTCCGCCGACCTCGCCGAATCGAACAACACCACCATCGAGGGCTCGCCGTCGTTCATCCCGGCCTCCCGCTCCACGGCCGCCTGGAAGGGCAACCCCTACGGACGGGTGCTGCACTTCGGCATCCGCGAGCACGCCGCCGCGTCGATCGTGAACGGCATTTCCCTGCACGGGCGCACCCGCGCGTTCTCGGGCACGTTCCTGATCTTCAGCGACTACCAGCGCCCGGCGATCCGCCTCGGTGCCCTCATGGGGGTCCCGTCGCTGTACGTCTGGACGCACGACTCGATCGGCCTCGGCGAAGACGGACCGACCCACCAGCCGGTGGAGCAGCTCGCCACGCTCCGGGCCATCCCGGGCCTGGACGTCGTCCGCCCGGGCGACGCCAACGAGGTCGCGGCGGCCTGGAAGGTCATGCTCGAGAACCACGGGAACCCTGCCGGCATCGTGCTGACACGCCAGAACATTCCCACCTATGCCCGCGGAACGTCCGACGCCGAGGGTGACACCTTCGGCTCCGCCGCCGGCGTCGCCAAGGGCGGCTACGTCCTGGCGGAGGCGTCGGCCAACGGCCGGACCGCCGAGCCGCAGGTCATCCTGATCGGCACCGGCTCGGAAGTCCAGCTGGCCGTGCACGCCCGCGAAGCGCTCCAGGCAGAGGGGATCCCCACCCGCGTGGTGTCGATGCCGTGCGTGGAGTGGTTCAACAAGCAGGACGCCGCCTACCGCGAAACGGTGCTCCCGGCGGCAGTCAAGGCACGGGTGTCCGTCGAGGCCGGGCTCGCCCTGGGCTGGAAGGAATTCGTCGGCGACGCCGGCCGTTCCATCGGCCTTGAGCACTTCGGCGCCTCGGCGGACTACAAGCGCCTGTTCCAGGAATTCGGCATCACCGCGGAGGCCGTTGCCGCCGCAGCCAGGGAATCCCTCGCCGGCCTTCCGGCCTGACCCCAACTTCACGCTTTCCGGGCCGCCGCCCCAACACAAGGGCGGCGGCCCCAGACTTCAGGAGTTAACTATGAGCACCACCACCCCCACGCAGCAGCTCTCCGACGCCGGCGTCTCCATCTGGCTCGATGACCTCTCCCGCGGCCGGCTGTCCACCGGCACGCTGCGCAAGCTGATCGAGGAGAAGAACGTCGTCGGCGTCACCACGAACCCGTCGATCTTCCACGCGGCCATCACCACCGGCCACGACTACGACGACATCATCGCCGCCAAGGCCGCCTCCGGCGCCAGCGTCGAGGAGACCGTCTTCGCGATCACCACCTCCGACGTCGCCGACGCCTGCGACCTCTTCGCCCCGGTGGCAGCGGCCACGAAGGGCGTCGACGGCCGCGTGTCGATCGAGGTTGACCCGCGCCTGGCCTGGGACACCGCCAGCACCATCACCGAGGCCAAGGAACTGTACGCCCAGGTCAACAAGGACAACGTGCTGATCAAGATCCCGGCGACCCTTGAGGGCCTGGAAGCCATCACCGCCACGCTCGCCGCCGGCATCAGCGTCAACGTCACGCTGATCTTCTCCCTCGAGCGCTACCGCGCCGTCATCAACGCCTTCCAGTCCGGCCTGGAGCAAGCCAGGGACAACGGCCATGACCTCTCCAAAATCCACTCGGTCGCGTCCTTCTTCGTCTCCCGCGTCGACGCCGAAATCGACAAGCGCCTCGACGCCATCGGCACCGACGAGGCCCGCGCCCTCAAGGGCAAAGCCGGCCTCGCGAACGCCCGCCTGGCCTACCAGGTCTACGAGGAGCTCTTCTCCACCGAACGCTGGGCCCTCCTGGCCGACGCCGGCGCCCTCCCGCAGCGCCCGCTGTGGGCCTCCACCGGCGTCAAGGACCCGGCCTACCCGGACACCCTGTACGTCACGGAACTCGTGGCCCCCGGCGTGGTGAACACCATGCCGGAAAAGACCCTCGACGCGACCTTCGACCACGGCGCCGTGACCGGCAACACGATCAGCCGCGGCTACGACGACGCCAACGCCACCCTGAACGCCCTCGATGGCCTCGGCATCTCCTACAACGAGGTCGTCGCGGTGCTCGAGTCCGAAGGCCTCGACAAGTTCGTGGCAAGCTGGAAGGAACTGCTGGCCGACGTCGAGGCAGCCCTCGCCGCTGCACGGAAGGACGCATAGTCCCATGACCACTCTCAGCTACGACGCCACGGGCGCCGCCCGCCTGGCCCACGAACAGCACCTGACCGCCCTGCTGGAAGACAAAGTCGCCACCCGGATCTTCGCCAAGGACCCCACCCTGTGGGGTCCCGACGCGGCGGCCGAGGCTTCGGTCCGGCTCGGCTGGGTTGAGGCGGCCACCGTCTCCCAGCGGCTGGTCGCGGACATCCTGGCCCTCCGCGACGCCCTGCGCGCCGACGGCGTCAGCCGGATTGTCCTGTGCGGCATGGGCGGATCCTCGCTGGCCCCCGAGGTCATCGCCGGAACCGCCGGCGTCGAGCTGACCGTGCTGGACAGCACCGATCCGGAACAGGTCGCCGCCGCCCTCGCGGACCGGCTGGCCGAAACCGCGATTGTGGTGTCCTCCAAGTCCGGTTCCACCCTGGAGACGGATTCGCAGCGCCGGATCTTCGAGCACGCCTTCACCGAGGCCGGCCTCGACGCGAAGAGCCGCATCATCATCGTCACCGATCCGGGTTCGCCGCTGGATACCGCCTCCCGGGAGGCCGGCTACCGCGCCGTCTTCAACGCCGACCCCACCGTCGGCGGGCGCTACTCGGCGCTCACCGCGTTCGGGATGGTGCCCTGCGGACTCGCCGGCGTGGACATCCAGGCCTTCCTGGACGAGGCGGAGGAAGCCGCCGAGGTCCTCAATGAGGACGGCGAGGAAAACATCGGCCTCGCCCTCGGCTCGGCACTGGGCGGCACCAACCCGCTGCGCAACAAGATCGTCATCGCCGAGGACGGCTCCGGGATCAAGGGCTTCGCGGACTGGGCCGAACAGCTTATTGCCGAATCCACCGGAAAACTCGGCACCGGCGTGCTGCCGGTCGTCGCCGGCCCGTCCTCCCCGGAGGCCACCCTCGGAGCCCCCGACGTCCTGGTGATCCGCGTCGTCGCGGCGGACGCCGACGTCGAACTCGGCGAAAACGAGGTCGCGATCGCCGGCGGCCTGCCCACCCAGATGATGACGTGGGAGTTCGCCACCGCGGTCGCCGGACGCCTCCTCGGCATCAACCCCTATGACCAGCCCGACGTCGAAGCCGCCAAGGTGGCCGCCCGCGGCCTGCTGGACGCCCAGCCCGAACCGACGCCGGCGGCCTTCACCGACGGTGCCGTCGAGGTCCGCGGCGGCGACTGGCTCGGCGGCGCGGGCACCGCTGCCGAAGCGGTCAGCGCCCTGCTGGGCGAACTTGGTCCGGACAGCTACCTGAGCGTCCAGGCCTACTTCGACCGGCTCGCCTACGCACCCCTTGAGGGGGTCCGGGACCAGCTGGCAGCCGTCAGCGGCCGCCCGGTGACCTTTGGCTGGGGTCCGCGGTTCCTGCACTCGACGGGGCAGTTCCACAAGGGCGGACCCGCGATCGGCGTCTTCCTGCAGGTGACGGCCGCCTCCGCCACCGACCTGGCCATCCCGGACCGTCCCTTCACCTTCGGCGAGCTGATCTCCGCGCAGGCCGCCGGCGATGCGCAGGTGCTGTCCGAACACGGCCGCCCGGTCCTGCGACTGCACCTCACGGACCGCGCCGCGGGCGTCCGCCAGCTGCAGGAGATCATCTCCACGCTGGCCGGCCGGGCAGTCCCCTCCTCCGAAAGCTAAGGCACCCACGCAACCATGCCAGACAAACACAATGGCGGCCGCAGTTCCGCGACCCGCTCGGGAAGGCCTGCCGGCAACCCGCTCCGGGACCCGCGGGACCGCCGCCTGAACCGTATCGCCGGACCGTCGTCGCTGGTCCTGTTCGGCGTCACGGGGGACCTCGCACGCAAGAAGCTCATGCCGGCCGTCTACGACCTGGCCAACCGCGGGCTGCTGCCGCCCAGCTTTGCCCTCGTCGGCTTCGCCCGGCGGAACTGGGAGACCGAGGACTTCGCCGCCGAGGTGAAGACCGCGGTCAAGGCCTACGCCCGCACCCCGTTCGACGAAACGGTGTGGACGCAGCTCGCCGAAGGCATAAGGTTCGTGCAGGGCGAGTTCGACGACGACGACGCCTTCAAACGGCTGTCCGAAACCATCGACGAACTCGATGAGCAGCGGGGAACGCGCGGCAACCACGCGTTCTACCTCTCCATCCCGCCGAACGCCTTCGAGCTGGTCTGCCGGCAGCTGTCCAAGCACGGCCTGGCCCAGGCCGAGGGGGACAAGTGGCGGCGAGTCGTGATCGAGAAGCCGTTCGGCCACGACCTCGAGTCGGCCCGGCAGCTCAACGACATCGTCGAGTCGGTCTTCCCGCCGGACGCGGTCTTCCGGATCGACCATTACCTGGGCAAGGAGACGGTTCAGAACATCCTGGCGCTGCGCTTCGCCAACCAGCTCTTCGAGCCGCTCTGGAACGCTAACTACGTGGACCACGTCCAGATCACCATGGCCGAGGACATCGGCACCGGCGGCCGGGCAGGCTATTACGACGGCGTCGGAGCGGCCCGCGACGTCATCCAGAACCACCTGCTCCAGCTCCTGGCGCTGACCGCGATGGAAGAACCGATTTCCTTCAACGCCGACGACCTCCGCGCGGAGAAGGAAAAGGTCCTCGCCGCCGTCCGGCTCCCCGAGGACCTCTCCACCCATTCGGCGCGCGGGCAGTTCACCGGCGGCTGGCAGGGCGGCGAAAAAGTCGTCGGATACCTTGAGGAGGACGGCATCCCCGCCGACTCCACGACCGAGACGTTCGCCGCGATCCGGGTCGACATCAATACCCGCCGCTGGTCCGGGGTGCCGTTCTACCTGCGCGCCGGCAAGCGGCTGGGCCGCCGGGTGACCGAGATCGCCGTGGTGCTCAAACGCGCCCCCAACCTGCTCTTCACCGACCACGGCGAGGACGACTTCGGCCAGAACGCCGTCGTGATCCGCGTCCAGCCCGACGAGGGCGCCACCATCCGCTTCGGGTCCAAGGTCCCCGGCACGCAAATGGAAGTCCGCGACGTCACCATGGACTTCGGCTACGGCCACTCCTTTACGGAGTCCAGCCCGGAGGCCTACGAACGGCTCATCCTCGATGTGCTCCTCGGCGAGCCGCCGCTGTTCCCGCGCCACGCGGAAGTCGAACTGTCCTGGAAGATCCTGGACCCCTTCGAGGACTACTGGGCGTCCCTGGCCGAACAGCCCGAACCCTACGCCCCGGGCAGCTGGGGCCCTCCTTCCGCCGACGAGCTCCTTGCCCGTGACGGACGAACCTGGAGAAGGCCATGATCGTAGATCTTCCCGACACCACCACCTCCAAGATTTCCAAGAAGATCATGGCCCTGCGCGAACAGGGCGGCGTCATCGCCCTGGGCCGGGTGCTGACCCTCGTGGTCGTCACCAAATCCGGGCTGGAAGAGGAGGCCATCGAGGCCGCCAACGAGGCCAGCCGGGAGCACCCGTGCCGGATCATCGTCCTCGCCGACGCCGGCGCCAAGGCCCCGACCCGGCTCGATGCGCAGATCCGGGTGGGCGGCGACGCCGGGGCCTCCGAGGTCATCCTGCTCCGCGGCTACGGCGAACTCGCGGAGGAAAGCGAATCCCTCGTCGCGGCCCTGCTGCTGCCGGACGCGCCCATCGTGGCCTGGTGGCCGCACGGCGCCCCGAAGAACGCCTGCCAGACCTCCATCGGCCGGATCGCGCACCGCCGGATCACCGACTCGGCCAACGAGTCCGATCCGCAGCGGGCGCTGGACAACATCCGCCGCACCTACAAGGCCGGCGACACCGACCTGGCCTGGACCCGCCTGACCAACTGGCGGATCCAGCTCGCCGCGGTCCTGGACCAGGTGAACGGTTCCCCGGTGACGGCGGTCGCCGTTGAAGGCGCCTCGGACTCCCCCAGCACGATCCTGCTGGCGGCCTGGCTCACGCTGGCCCTGGACGCTCCGGTCACGATCGTGGCGGACCCGGCCGGCACCGGGATCCGGCGGGTGCGGCTTACCCGCACCGCAGGGGACGTGCAGCTGTTCCGGCCGGGTCTCACCGTGGCGGAACTGAGCCAGCCCGGGCAGCCGGTCCAGCGCATCTCACTGCCGCGCCGCAGCCTCAAGGACTGCCTTGCCGAAGAGCTGCGCCGCCTGGATCCGGACGAAGTGTTCGGTGAAGTGATTACTATTGGACTGCCACGTACCAATCTAAGGAGTGTCCGTCCCAGTGAGCGCTGATCCCAGAGTAAGCATCCATCCCGATTCGTCCGTTCTGTTGGCAGCCATCGCGGCGCGCCTGATCACCAAGCTGGTGGACATCCAGGACAAGCACGGCGAGGCGACGGTGGTGCTTACCGGCGGGTCGATGGGCATCGGCTCGCTCAAGGCCGTGGCCGAGTCGCCGGCGGCTCCGGCCGTCGACTGGTCCAAGGTCAATTTCTGGTGGGGCGATGAGCGTTTCGTCGCCACCGACGACCCCGAACGCAACACCCGCCAGGCCCATGAGGCTCTGCTCTCGCGCATAGATGCGGATCCGGCCCGGATCCACGTGCCCGGGTCCGCCAGCGACTTCGACACTCCCGAGGAGGCGGCCGCGGACTACGCCCGCCAACTCAGCGACGCGGCGGCAGCGGAACACGCCGCGGACATGTCCGATGACCGGCCGGAGCACCCGTCGGCGCTCCCCCGCTTCGACATCGTCCTGCTGGGGGTTGGGCCGGACGCGCACGTAGCGTCGCTCTTCCCCGAACAGGCAGGCATCCGGGAGAAGGAACTGTCCGTGGTGGGCGTCCGCAACTCCCCCAAGCCGCCGCCGCTGCGGGTGTCCCTGACGCTGCCCGCCATCAACACGGCCTCGGAAGTCTGGATGGTGGTCGCCGGCGAGGACAAGGCCGGCGCCGTGGGGCTGGCCCTTGCGGGCGCCAACCCGGTGCAGGTGCCTGCGGCCGGCCCGCGGGGGCGGAACGAAACCCTTTGGCTGATCGATGAGAACGCGGCTGCCCGGGTTCCGGAGCAGCTGGTCCGGAAGAGTTAGCCCGGCAGCGCTCCTGCCCGGCGCTATCCCCGGCGCGATCTCTTTGTCTTATCCCTCCGGGAGGGCCTGGCTGGCCCGCAGTCTCTCGAGCGCGCCGGCCAGCACGTCTTCGGCGTCCTGGCTGGAGCGCCGCTCCTTAACGTATTCCAGGTGGCTTTTGAAGCCTTCCACCGGAACTTCCTCGAGCGCGAACTGCGCCTCGTCCCGGGTTGCTGTCCCGCCGCAGCGGCGGCAGTCCCAGACCCCGGGGATCTGGTCCTCGGGCAGCCGGGCGAAGACCAGCGGCGTCTCGTGGCCCTTGGCGCAGCGGTAGCTGACGCGGATGCGGGGTGTGCGGGCGGCGGCGCCGTGGAGCGGTTCGTGGCGGGGCGAGGCCCCTTCGGTGGCTCCTACGCGGATGCCCCGGAATCCGGAGGCGGAATGCAGCATCGGGAACTCCTGGCTACTTGGGGACGGAATGCGCGTGCAGTCAGCCACAGTGTAGTTCGGAGTTCCCGAGGCAAGGCAGGGCCAAAAGGACCCCATATGAAGTTTTCGGAGGGGAGTTAGGAGTCGCCGCCGCTGAACCGCATGATCAGGCCAAGGCCGACGATCACGACGCCCCATGTGATGCCGAGGATGACCGTGAAACGGTTCAGGTTCCGTTCGGCCACCCCGGAGGAGCTGAGCCCGGAGCTCATGCCGCCGCCGAACATGTCGGACAGACCGCCACCCCGACCCTTATGGAGCAGGATGAGCAGGGTCAGCAGGAGGCTGGTGATACCCAGGAGGACCTGCAGAATGACATGAAGAACGTCCACGACGGCCTTTCAGAAGATTTGGATTGCGGGGGCCACGACGGTGTCCGGACTAATCCGTCAGCAGGTGACTCTCGAACCTGACAATATTAGCAAACTCGGCGGCGTCCAGGCTGGCACCACCGACCAGCAATCCGTCCACGTCGCGTTCCTTGAGGATCGAGGCGGCATTGTTGGCCTTGACCGAGCCGCCGTAGAGCAGCCGGGTCTTGGCGGCGACGTCCGCCCCGAAGAGCGTGGCGAGCTCGGCGCGGATGGCGGCGCACATTTCCTGGGCGTCGTCCGGCCCGGCAACTTCACCGGTGCCGATGGCCCAGACCGGCTCGTAGGCGACGACAAGCTCGGCAGCCTGCTCGGGGGTGAGGCCCTCGACGCCGGCGCGGAGCTGGGCCAGTGTGTGGTCGACGTGTGTTCCTGCCTGCCGGATCTCCAGGCCTTCACCGACGCATAGCACGGGGGTGATGCCGTGCCGGAAGGCTGCCTTGGTCTTGGCGTTCAGCACCTCGTCCGACTCGTGGTGGATGGTCCGGCGTTCGCTGTGCCCGACAAGGACGTAGCTGCAGCCGAGCTTGGCGAGGAACTGCCCGGAGATGTCACCCGTGTAGGCGCCGGAGTCGGCCGGGGAGAGATCCTGGCCGCCGTAGACAATGGTCAGTTCGTCGCCCTGGACCAGGGTCTGGACGCCGCGGAGGTCGGTGAACGGCGGGAAGACGGCGACCTCCACCCGGCTGTAGTCGTGCTTGGCGTCGGACAGGGTCCAGGCCAGTTTCTGCAGGAGGGTGATGCCCTGGACGTGGTCCATGTTCATCTTCCAGTTGCCCGCGATGAAGGGCGTGCGGTCGAAGGTGCCGTTGGTTGAAGTAGTCACGTGGTCTCCCAAAAGGTCGTAGCAGTGGAGCGGCCGGCAGGGCGCCCCGTCCTGGGATGGGCGCCCTGCCGGCCGGAGGGTCTAGCGGTCCAGGACGCTCAGGCCGGGGAGTTCCTTGCCTTCAAGGTACTCGAGGCTGGCGCCGCCGCCGGTGGAGATGTGACCGAACTGGTCATCGGCGAACCCGAGGGTCCGGACTGCGGCGGCGGAATCGCCGCCACCGACCACGGTGAACGCCGCGGTCTCGGTGAGCGCCTGGGCGATGGCCCGGGTGCCCGCTGCGAAGGCCGCGAACTCGAACACGCCCATGGGGCCGTTCCAGAACACCGTCCTGGCGCCGTTGATCTGTTCGGCGAAGGCTGCCGCTGATTCCGGTCCGATGTCCAGGCCGATGCCCTGGGCGCCGAAGCTGCTGCCTTCAATGGCGTCGGCCGGCACTGTCTCGTGCTCGGCGTCGGCGGCGAACTTGCTGGCCACCACGACGTCGGTGGGAACCACAAACCCGGTGCCGGCGTCCGCGGCGCGCTTGAGGTAGTCCTGCACGACCGGGATCTGGTCCTCTTCCAGCAGGCTGCCGGCCACCTTGTGGCCCGCGGCGGCGAGGAAGGTGAACAGCATGCCGCCGCCGACCAGGATGGTGTCTGCCTTGCCGATGAGGTTGTCGATCACGGCGAGCTTGTCCGAGACCTTGGAACCGCCCAGCACGACGACGTAGGGGCGCTGGGTGTCCGTGGTGAGCTTGCGCAGCACCTCGACCTCGGTGCTGACCAGGTCGCCCTGATAGGACGGCAGGCGGGTGGCGACGTCGTACACGCTGGCGTGCTTGCGGTGCACTGCACCGAAGGCATCGTCCACGAAGGCGCCGTTGGTGCCGGTGAGGGCCACCAGGTCGTCCGCGAAAGCGCCGCGCTCGGCGTCGTCCTTGGACGTTTCGCGGGCGTCGAAGCGCACATTTTCGAGGATCAGGGCTTCGCCGTCCTGCAGTGCCGCGGCGGATGCCCGGGCGGACTCCCCGACGGTGTCCGCCGCCAGGGAAACCTTAAAGCCAGCAAGCTCGGCCAGCCGCGCCGCGGCGGGCTTGAGCGAGTACTTGTCCTCAGGGGCGCCCTTGGGGCGGCCAAGGTGTGCTGTGACCAGCACGCGGGCACCGGCGTCCGTGAGCTTCGCCAGCACTGGCAGGGAGGCCTTGATGCGGCCGTCGTCAGTCACTGTAGAGCCGTCGAGCGGCACGTTCAGGTCACTTCTGACCAGAACGTACCGCCCGCGGACACCATCAGCGATCAGTTCGTTGAGGGTGTGGAATGTCATGAGTCTTACCCTAGCCCAGCTTGGCTGCGACGAGCTCCGTGAGGTCCACGAGGCGGTTCGAGTAGCCCCATTCGTTGTCATACCAGGAAACAACCTTGACCTGGTTGCCGATCACCTTCGTCAGGCCGGAGTCGAAGATGGAGGACGCCGGGTCGCCGACGATGTCCGAGGAGACGATCGGCTCGTCGGTGTAGGTCAGCAGGCCCTTGAGCTCCGCGGTCTCCGAGGCTGCCTTGAGGACTGCGTTGACTTCCTCGACGGTGGTTTCGCGGGAGACGACGACGGTCAGGTCAGTGGCGGAACCGGTGGGAACCGGAACGCGGATGGCGTAGCCGTCGAGCTTGCCCTTGAGTTCCGGGAGGACCAGGCCGATTGCCTTGGCCGCACCCGTGGAGGTGGGGACCATGTTGATGGCGGCGGCGCGGGCGCGGCGGAGGTCCTTGTGCGGGCCGTCCTGCAGGTTCTGGTCGGCGGTGTAGGCGTGGATGGTGGTCATCAGGCCGCGCTCGATGCCGAAGGCGTCGTTGACCACCTTGGCCAGCGGGCCGAGGCAGTTGGTGGTGCAGGAGGCGTTGGAGATGATGTGGTGCGCGGCGGGGTCGTAGAGCCCGTCGTTGACGCCCATCACGATCGTGATGTCCTCGTCCGAGGCGGGGGCGGAGATCAGCACCTTCTTGGCGCCGGCGTCGATGTGCTTCTGCGCGTCGGCGGCCTTGGTGAAGAACCCGGTGGATTCGATCACGATGTCAACGCCGAGCTCGCCCCAGGGCAGCTTGGCCGGGTCCCGCTCGGCGAGGACCTTGACGGTCTTGCCGTCGACGACGATGTTGCCGTCCTTGACCTCGATCGTCTCCTGCAGGCGCCCGCCCACGGAGTCGTACTTGAAGAGGTGGGCCAGGGCTTCCGGGCTGGTGAGGTCGTTCACGGCCACGATCTCGAGGTCTGCCCCCTGGGCAAGTGCGGCGCGGAAGTAGTTGCGGCCAATACGGCCGAAGCCGTTAATACCAATACGGGTGGTCACGTTTTCAGTCTCCTTGGTGCTTTTGCAAGCACGACTAGTTGAGAAGGCGCTCAAGCCAACTAACAGATCCCGCACGCCATTGGGCAGAGATGATTAACAGATCGGAGGGCGACCAGCCACATTGCTGAAGGCTAACCGCCTTCCGTGACCCATCTTACGTTTAACTTGGTCTGCCCCCGCAAGTGCGGGGGCAGACCGTCCACGATTTGAGCCATTCGGCCCGAATTGTGAAGTTTGTTACCGGCTGGTGAACCCCGTCACACAGACCAGGGGCCCGGCGGTGTTAAAGCGTGATCAGGCCCGTGGCGTTCTTGCGGGCGGCGTCAAAGCGCTTGGCGACGTCGGCCCAGTTCACGATGTTCCAGAAGGCCTTGACGTAATCGGCCTTGACGTTGACGTAGTCCAGGTAGAAGGCGTGCTCCCACATGTCCAGCATCAGCAGCGGCGTGGTGCCGAGCGCGACGTTGCCCTGCTGGTCGTAGAGCTGTTCGATGACGAGGTTGCCGCCGATGGGCTCGTAGGCCAGGAAACCCCAGCCGGATCCCTGCAGGCCCAGCGCCGCGGCGCTGAACTGCGCGCGGAACGCGTCGAAGGAGCCGAACGCGTCGTCGATGGCGGCTGCCAGCTCACCTTCGGGCTTGTCGCCGCCGTCCGGGGACAGGTTGTTCCAGAACACCGAGTGGTTGATGTGCCCGCCGGTGTGGAACGCGAGGTCCTTGGAGAGGCGGTTGATGTTGGCGAAATCGCCCTTGTCGCGTGCCTCGGCCAGCTGGGCGAGTGCGTTGTTGGCGCCGGCCACGTAGGCGGCGTGGTGCTTGCTGTGGTGCAGCTCCATGATCCGCGCGGAAATGTGGGGCTCCAGCGCTGCGTAGTCGTAGCTGAGTTCGGGCAGTACGTACTCGGTCACAAAATCCTCCAATGTCGTGGACTGGTTGTCCGTTGGGTAACTCTCGGATTGTGCATCCGGATGTTGTGGCACCCGGAAGTCTCTGGATCGGAATCCAGTGGGCATAGCCTCCGGTCCCCCTAAGGTATTCCCGCCGGCCCGATCCGATTCTGCAGATGTTTCCGCGGAGAGGCTACTCGTCCAGCATTTCCGGCGTCACATTGGCTTCAGTGCCTGGGATTCCGAGGTCCTGGGCGCGTTTGTCCGCCATGGCCAGCAGTCGGCGGATCCGCCCGGCGATGGCGTCCTTGGTCATGACGGGGTCCGCGAGGCGGCCGAGTTCGTCAAGGCTGGCCTGTTTGTGCGCCACACGGAGTTCACCGGCGTATTTTAGGTGGTCCGGGACGTCGTCGCCGAGAATCTCCAGGGCACGGTCCACGCGGGCGCCCGCGGCGACGGCGGCCTGCGCCGAACGCCGCAGGTTGGCGTCGTCGAAGTTGGCCAACCGGTTGGCGGTGGCCCGGACTTCCTTGCGCATCCGCCGTTCCTCCCAGACCATCAGCGCGTCGTGGGCGCCCATCCGGGTCAGCAGCGCCGCGATCGTGTCGCCGTCGCGGATCACCACGCGGTCCACTCCCCTGACCTCGCGGGCCTTGGCCTGGATGCCGAGCCGGCGGGCCGCGCCGACGAGGGCCAGGGCCGACTCGGGGCCGGGGCAGGTGACCTCCATGGCGGAGGACCGGCCGGGCTCGGTGAGGGAGCCGTGGGCCAGGAAGGCGCCGCGCCAGACGGCCTCGGCGTCGGCGGCGGATCCGTTCACCACGGCCGAGGGCAGGCCGCGGACCGGGCGGCCCCGGGCGTCCAGCAGGCCGGTCTGGCGGGCGAGGGCCTCGCCGTCGCGCACCACCCGGACGACGTAGCGGCTGCCGCGGCGCAGTCCGCCGCCGGATACAACGATGATTTCGCTCTGGTGCCCGTAAACCTCGGCGATGGCGGCGCGCAGCCGCCGCGCGGTCGAGGCGAGGTCGACTTCGGCCTCGATCACGATCCGGCCGGAGATGATGTGGAGTCCGCCGGCGAACCGAAGCATGGCGGACACTTCAGCCTTGCGGACCGAGGACTTCTTGATGTCCAGCCGGGAAAGTTCTTCCTTGACTGATGCTGTCAGTGCCATGGCACTTTCCTACCTGTTCCCGAAAATGTCGTGGTACGCCGTTGCCAGACGCAGCGGGTCGTGGATCGGCCGGCGGCTCGACGCCCCCACTTTACCCAACACCACCTCGGCGCCGAGCATCCCGGCTGCCTGTTCGAAATCGGCGCGGTCCGTCACGGAGGCCGGATCGGCCAGGACAACGTCGATCGTAAAGTCCGGGGCGTAGTCCCGGAGCACCCGCAAATGGTCGGCGGCGGACATGCCGAGGGTTTCCTTGGTGTCCGTTGCGAGATTCATGGTGAGGCACCGGCGGGCGGCCGTGTTGCAGAGCGCATCGCGCATTTCCGGCAGCAACAGGTGCGGCAGCACGGAGGTGTACCAGGAGCCGGGGCCCAGGATGACCCAGTCGGCCAGTTCGATCGCGGTAAGCGCCTCGATGCAGGCGGGGGCATCCTCGGGCAGCAGGCGGACGCGTTCCAGCGAGCCGGCGACGGCGCACTTCGCCTGCCCGGTCAGGGTTTGCAGCGCCTGGCTGCCGTCCGGCGCGGTGACCCGGACCTGGCCCTCGATGGTCAGCGGGACGCTGGACATCGGCAGGACCTCCCCGCGGGCGCCCAGCAGCGCCCCGGCCCATTTCAGGCCGGCCACGGTGTCACCGAGGAGCTCCCACAGGGTCACGATCAGCAGGTTGCCCATGGCGTGTTCGTCGAGGGACCCGCCGCGGCCCTTGCCGGGCGCGAAGCGGTGCTGCATGACGTCGCGCCACGTGCGGCCCCAGTCGGTGTCGTCACAGAGCGCCGAGAGGGCCATCCGGAGGTCGCCGGGCGGCAGGACGCCGTACTCCTCGCGCAGCCTGCCCGAGGACCCGCCGTCGTCCGCGACGGTAACGACGGCGGTGAGCTCGGACGTGAGCAGGCGCAGCGCGGACAGCGACGCGGCCAGGCCGTGGCCGCCGCCGAGCGCCACGACGGAGGGACCTTTGTCCTGCTGGCTGGCGAAGGCGGCGCTGGCCGGAGGGAGAAGCGGCAGTGGACCGGTGAGCAGCGCCATTATTCGCGGCCCAGGTCCCGGTGGGTGGTGGTCACGGTGACCCGCGGGTGTTGCGCGAGGCGGCGGGACAGCTCGACGGCGACGGCCACGGAGCGGTGTTTGCCGCCGGTGCAGCCGACGGCGATGGTGGCGTAGTGCTTGTTCTCCCGCCGGTAGCCGTCGAGGACCGGTTCGAGCGCCAGCACATAGCGTTCCACGAAGTTGCTGACGCCCTGCGCCGCCAGGACATAGTCGCTGACGTCCTGGTCCAGCCCGGTGTGCGGACGCAGCGCCGGCACCCAGTGCGGGTTGGGGATGAAGCGGGCGTCGGCGACGAAGTTGGCGTCGACCGGGAGCCCGTATTTGAAGCCGAAGCTCATCACGTTGAGGCGGAGCGCCACGGGCCCGGTTTCGCTGAACAGCTCGGTGATCGCGGTGGCGAGGCCGTGGACGTTCAGGGTGGAGGTGTCCAGCACGATGTCGGCGGAGGTGCGCAGTTCCTGCAGGAGTTCGCGTTCGGCGGCGATGCCGTCCAGGATCCTGCCGCCGCCCTGCAGCGGGTGGGGGCGTCGGCCCTGTTCGAAGCGGCGGACGAGGACGTCGTCGTTCGCGTCCAGGAACAGCACCCGGAACCCGATGCCGCTGGCTTCCAGGTTGCGCAGGGCGGTGCGGATGTCAGCGAACAGCTCCTTGCTCCGGACATCCATCACCACTGCGAGCTTGGAAATGGAGCCCGGCGCGTGGGACACGATTTCCGCGAGCGTGCCGAGCATCTGCGGGGGGAGGTTCTCCACGACGTACCAGCCGTGGTCCTCCAGCGCGTCCGAGGCGGTGCTCCGGCCGGCTCCCGACATGCCCGTCACCACGAGCAGTTCGGCCTCGACGGGTTTGACCGGCGTCATGCCGTCCGACTCCGTCCCGGATTCTGCCGTCGACTCTGCCATCAGTGAAGCCCCATTCTGCTGTGCTGTTGTTCCCGATTTGCGACGGGAGCGGCCCGCAGTGTCGTTGTTTGCTGGAATTGCCGCGCGCCGTTTCCCAAGTCCTTACCCTAGCTAAGTTTGCCGGGGCTAGCTAAGTCTCCAGGATTTCGCCGGTGGTCATGTTGATGGCGGGCACGGTGGCGGAGCCGTCGTCGTCGCTGAAGTGCCGCACGATCGCCGCTGCCAGCGACGGGCCGATCCCCTTGGCGCCGGTAAGTTCCTCGACGCTGGCGGTCCTGATGCTCTTGACCGAGCCGAACTGGGCGAGCAGGGCCTTGCGCTTGGACTCCCCGAGACCGGGCACCCCGTCGAGCGCGGACACGGTCATCGCCTTGCCGCGCTTCTGCCGGTGGAAGGAAATCGCGAAGCGGTGGGCCTCGTCGCGGACGCGCTGCAGCAGGTACAGCCCGGCCGAGGCGCGCGGCAGGATCACCGGGAAGTCGCTGTCCGGCAGCCAGACCTCCTCGAGCCGTTTGGCCAGCCCGACGACGTAGACGTCGTCGATGCCCAGTCCGGCCAGGGCACGGGCGGCCGCGTTGACCTGCGGTTTGCCGCCGTCGACCACGACGAGGTTGGGCGGGTAGGCGAACCTGGTCCGGGGCGCCGGGGTCGTGGTGTCGGCGACGGCCACCGGGGAGGAAGCCGCGACGGCGGCGTCCGCCGTGGCGGTGAGCATGGCCTGATGGCCCGGCTGCCGGGAGGCGTCGGCCTGGACGGTCTTCTCCTGCAGGTAGTTCCGGAACCGCCGGGTCAGCACGTCATGCATGGCCGCGGTGTCGTCGGCGGCGGCGGCGCCGGTGACGGAGAACTTCCGGTACTCGGACTTCTTGGGCAGCCCGTCCTCGACCACCACCATGGAACCGACCACGTTGGTGCCCTGGACGTGTGAGATGTCGAAGCATTCGATCCGCATCAGCGCGACCGGCAGCTCGAGGGCCTCCTGCAGTTCCTGCAGTGCCTGGGACCGCAGCGTCAGATCGCCGGCGCGGCGGGATTTGTGGAGCTTGAGGGCGTGCTCGGCGTTGTCCCGGACGGTGGACAGCAGGGCGGCCTTGTCCCCGCGCTGCGGTACACGGACATCGACCCGCGCCCCGCGCAGCCCGCTGAGCCACTGCGACAGCTCCGCGGCGTTGCTGGGCTCCGCCGGGACGAGGACCTCGCGGGGCAGCCTGCCCTGGAGTCCGGCTTCCTCGCCGTACACCTGCTGGAGCAGGTGCTCAACGAGGTCCGGTGTGGTGGAGTCCTCGACTTTTTCGACGACCCAGCCGCGCTGGCCGCGGATCCGGCCGCCGCGGACGTGGAAGACCTGCACGGCGGCTTCGAGTTCGTCCTCGTGCAGGGCGAAGACATCGGCGTCGGTGCCCTCCGCGAGGACGACGGCGTTGCGTTCGAACACCTTCTTGAGCGCGACGATGTCGTCGCGGATCCGCGCCGCCCGCTCGTAGTCCAGCTCCGCCACGGCGGCGGCCATGTCCTTTTCCAGCCGCGTGACAAACGGCTTGGCCTCGCCGCCCATGAAGGTGCAGAAGTCCTCGGCCAGGGCGCGGTGGTCCTCGGCGGAGATGCGGCCGACGCAGGGGGCCGCGCACTTGTCGATGTAGCCGAGCAGGCAGGGCCTGCCGCTGGCCTCGGCCCGTTTCAGGACGCCGGGGCTGCAGCTGCGGACGGGGAACACCCGCAGCAGGGTGTCCATGGTGTCGCGGATCGCACCGGCGGTGTACGGGCCGAAGTAGCGGGTGCCCTTGCGGCGTTCGCCGCGCAGGACCTGGACGCGGGGGTACTTCTCCCCCATGGAGACGGCCAGGTAGGGGTAGCTTTTGTCGTCCCGGAACATCACGTTGAACCGGGGCTTGAATTCCTTGATCCAGGTGTATTCGAGCTGCAGCGACTCAAGCTCGCTGCCGACGACGGTCCACTCGACGCTGCTGGCCGCATGGACCATCGCATAGGTTTTGGGGAGCAGCCCCGCAGGGTTGGCGAAGTAGGAGTTCAGCCGCGCGCGGAGGTTCTTGGCCTTGCCGACATAGATGACCCGGCCGTGCGGGTCGCGGAAGCGGTACACGCCCGGATTGGTCGGAATCTCACCCGTCTGGGGTCGGTAACTCGCTGGATCTGCCACAGTTCAAGTCTACTGAGCCTGCGGACGTTCCCCGGACGGTCAGCCCCGGGCCGGCGCCCCCTGGCGGTCAGGCCGCCCTGATCAGGCCGTGCTGGTCCTGTTCTTAATCAACGGTTTTGCTCTGGTTGTAGCTCGTGGAGCGTTCCTGGCCGCTGAGTTCCGCGATCGCGTCCATGATGCGGTCGGTGGCCTGCCGGCGGGCGGGCAGGGAGTGGTCCGGACCGGTCTTGTCGAAGTACAGCGGTGCACCGACTTTCATGGTGAAGTGCTGCGGCTTGACCGATTTGCTGTCCGCGGGCTGGAGGTGCTCGGTGCCGATCAGTCCGACCGGGATCACCGGGGCTCCCGTGGTCAGCGCCAGCCAGCCGACGCCGGTGCGGCCGCGGTAGAGGATCCCGTCGCGGGAACGTGTGCCCTCCGGGTAGATGCCGACGCCCTTGCCGGAGTCAAGGATTTCCAGCAGCGTCTTGAGCGCCTGGACGCTGGCGGCCTGTTCGCCGCGTTCCACCGGGATGGAGCCGACAGCCTCGAAAAAGGACTTCATCACCCTGCCCTTGACCCCGCCGGTGGTGAAGTATTCCGCTTTGGCGAAAAAGGCCACGGGCCGGGGCATGAGCGCCTGGACGATCACGCTGTCCAGGAAGGACAGGTGGTTGGGGGCCACGATGAACGGGCCCTCCTTGGGGACGTTTTCGAGTCCCATTACCGTGGGCCGGCACGTCGAGGTCACCAGTCCCCGCGTGGTCCAGCGGATTGCATCAAACATTGCCATCGGTGTGCACCTCGTCTACGGCGTCGGTCATCGGGTCAGGGGTCACTGCATCCGGTTTCCCGGCGGTGGCCCGTCCCGGATCCCGCCGGGCAATCGTCTCGTGGAGGGCCGCGCTGCTGTGCACGATCTGCACCGCGCCGGCCGCGTCCAGTTCGCCGTCCGGAGCGAAGCCCCAGCCTACGCCGATGCAGTCCATTCCGTTGGCAGCCGCTCCGGCCACGTCCTGCGCACGGTCTCCCACCATCACGGCATGCCGGGTGTCCACGCCGTGGTGGCCGGAGAGGTCCGCCAGTGCTGCGGCCACGATCGCCGCCTTCCCGGAGGGCACGCCGGCCGCTGCCGCCTCGTCGGCGGCCGAGCCGCGGATGGTGTGGAACAGGGCGGCGATGCCGTGGTGCTCCAGGACAGTCCGGGCGATGCCTTCGGGTTTCTGGGTGGCGACGGCGAGGGGCCGGCCCGCCTCGACGAAGGATTCCAGCAGCGCCCGGATTCCCGGGTAGAGCAGGCTTTGGCCGATGCCCGTGGCGCGGTAGTGAGCGCGGTAGATGCGGATGGCGTCGTCGAGCCGTTCGGCCGGGACGCCGGCGATGTCCGTGAGGGAATGGCTGAGTTTCGGGCCGATCATGGCATCCAGCAGGGCCTTCTCGGGAACCCCGAGTCCAAGCTCGGTGAGGGCCGCTGCGATTCCGTCCGTTATCCCTCCGGCCGGATCGACAAGAGTGCCGTCCAGGTCGAAGATCACGGGCACTGTTGTTTGCGTCACCGGCCTAGTTTCTCATGAGAGCACCGATGCCAGAAACTCGCATGCCGCAGTGGGAATGTATCCGGGGCCCCGCCCCGGTGCCTCCGCGGAAACAGCGCGGAGGCACCGGGGCCGGGCCCCGTCAGGCCAGGATTTCGGCGAGGAAGGCCGCCGTGTGGCTTTCCGTGGACTTGGCCACCTGTTCCGGGGTTCCGGAGGCGACAATCCGTCCGCCGCCGGACCCGCCGTCGGGGCCCAGGTCCACGACCCAGTCCGCGCTCTTGATGACGTCGAGGTTGTGCTCGATCGTTATGACCGTGTTGCCCTTTTCCACGAGGCCCTGGAGGACCAGGAGCAGCTTGCGGATGTCCTCGAAGTGCAGGCCAGTGGTGGGTTCGTCCAGCACGTAGATGCTGCGCCCGTTGGAGCGTTTCTGCAGCTCCGCGGCGAGCTTGACGCGCTGCGCCTCGCCGCCGGAGAGCGTCGTGGCGGGCTGGCCCAGCCGGACATAGCCGAGTCCGACGTCGACGAGGGTCTTCAGGTGCCGGGCGATCGGCGAGAAGGCGGCGAAGAACTCCGCGCCTTCCTCGATCGGCATGTTCAGGACATCGGCGATCGTTTTGCCCTTGTAGTGGACTTCCAGGGTTTCGCGGTTGTACCGGGCGCCGTGGCACACCTCGCAGGGCACGTAGACGTCCGGCAGGAAATTCATTTCGATCTTCAGTGTGCCGTCGCCGGAGCAGGCCTCGCAGCGGCCGCCCTTGACGTTGAAGGAGAACCGGCCCGGCAGGTAGCCGCGGACCTTGGCCTCGGTGGTCTCGGCGAAGAGCTTGCGGATGTTGTCAAAGACACCCGTGTAGGTCGCCGGGTTGGACCGCGGGGTCCGGCCGATCGGGCTCTGGTCGACGTGGACCACCTTGTCGAGGTGCTCGAGGCCCTGGATGGACTTGTGCCGCCCCGCCACCTGCTTGGCGCCGTTGAGCTTGTTCGCCAGGACCTTGTAAAGGATCTCGTTGACCAGGGTGGACTTGCCGGAGCCGGACACCCCGGTCACCGCGGTGAACAGGCCCAGCGGGAAGGTGGCATCCACGTTCAGGAGGTTGTTCTCCTTCGCGCCGACCACCTTGAGTTCGCGCTTCTTGTCGTACTTGCGCCGCTTCTTGGGAATCTCGATCCGTTTCCGGCCGGAGAGGTAGTCGCCGGTGAGCGACTCGGTGTTCTCCAGCAGCCCCTTGTAGGAACCGGAGTGCACCACCATGCCGCCGTGTTCGCCGGCTCCCGGTCCGATGTCCACCACCCAGTCCGCTTCCTGGATGGTGTCCTCGTCGTGCTCCACCACGATCAGGGTGTTCCCGAGGTCCCGCAGCCGGGTGAGGGTCTCGATCAGGCGGCGGTTGTCCCGCTGGTGCAGGCCGATGGACGGCTCGTCCAGGACGTAGAGCACGCCCACGAGGCCGGAGCCGATCTGGGTGGCCAGCCGGATGCGCTGGGCTTCCCCGCCGGACAGGGTGCCGGACGGGCGCTCCAGATTCAGGTACTCCAGACCGACGTCGAGCAGGAACGTCAGGCGGGCCTGGATCTCCTTGAGGACCTGGTTCGCGATCTGGGCCTCGCGGCCGGTGAGGACGAGGTTGTCCAGGAAGTGGGCGCATTCGCGCATCGGCAGGGCGGCGACCTCGGCAATGGACTTGCCGTTGATCAGCACCGAAAGCGACGCCGGGTTCAGGCGCGCGCCGTTGCAGGCCGGGCACGGGATCTGCCGCATGTACTCCTCGTAGCGGTCGCGGGCCGAGTCCGAGTCGGTTTCGAGGTGTTTGCGGTGGACGTACTGGATGACGCCCTCGAAGCCGGTGCTGTATTTGCGTTCCCGGCCGAAGCGGTTGCGGTACTGCACCACGACCTTGTGGTCCTTGCCGTGCAGCACGGTCTGGCGGCTGTCCTCGGATAGCTTGTCCCACGGGGTCGTCATCGAGAAACCGAGTTCCTTGGCGAGACCGCCGAGGAGGCGGTTCCAGTATTCGGTCGTGGCGGTCCCGAGCGACCACGGCGCGATGGCCCCTTCCGCGAGGGACAGTTCCCCGTTCGGGATGATGAGCTCCTCGTCGACCTCCAGCTTCGTGCCGATGCCGCTGCAGGCCGAGCATGCGCCGAAGGGGTTATTGAAGGAGAAGGAACGGGGCTCGATCTCGTCGATCGCGAGGGGGTGCTCGTTGGGGCAGGCGAGGTGCTCGGAGAACGCCCTGAGCCGCTCCGGGTCATCATCGTCAAGGTCGACGAATTCGGCGAGGATCCGCCCCTCGGCCAGGCCGAGCGCGGTTTCCACCGAATCGGTGAGCCGCTGGCTGATGCCTTCCTTGACCACGAGGCGGTCCACGACCACTTCGATGGTGTGCTTGAACTGCTTGCCCAGCTTGGGGGGATCGCTCAGCTGGATCAGCTTGTCGTCGACCCGAGCCCGCGAATAGCCCTTCGCGGTCAGTTCCTTGAACAGTTCGACGAACTCGCCCTTGCGGCCGCGGACCACCGGGGCCAGGACCTGGAAGCGGGTGCCCTCCGGCAGTTCCAGCAGCTGGTCGACGATCTGCTGCGGGGTCTGCTTCGCGACGAGCTCCCCGCAGACGGGGCAGTACGGGCGGCCGACACGGGCCCACAGCAGGCGCATGTAGTCGTAGATCTCGGTGATGGTGCCCACGGTGGAGCGGGGGTTCTTGCTGGTGGACTTCTGGTCGATGGACACAGCGGGCGAGAGGCCCTCGATGAAGTCGACGTCGGGCTTGTCCACCTGGCCCAGGAACTGCCGGGCGTAGGCGGACAGGGATTCGACGTACCGGCGCTGGCCCTCGGCGAAGATCGTGTCGAAGGCCAGCGACGATTTGCCCGACCCGGAGAGCCCGGTGAAGACAATCATGGAGTCGCGCGGCAGGTCCAGGTCGACGTTGCGCAGGTTGTGCTCGCGCGCTCCCTTGACAATGAGCCGGGACATGTCCGGGCGTTTGAGCGCGGGGCGGGATTCCTCCGCGCCGCCCGGTTTGACCGGACTCATCGCAGCGGAGTCCATCGGAACTGGGCTCTCCTGAACTGCGGAGGGCGGGGAATCAACGGCTGGATTTTCAGCTACGGCTTTAGGCACGCTACCAATGCTAATCGAAAACTTCTTCGAATTTCCATTTCCGGCCGGGCCGCCGGGCGGGCCAGGCCGCCCGGTGCGTTGATGGTGCGCTACTCGCGGTCGTAGGCGGCGGCGAGCAGTTGCACGGCCTCGGCGAAGCTGGCGCCCCGGGCCTTTGCTGCGGCGGCGAACTCGGCGGCGGCAGCGGAGAGGGAACTCCAGGCCTCGTCCCGGGCGCAGACCACCGTCCCGTTCCGGCCCCTGGTCAGCACAACGCCGGCAGCCTCCAGTTCCTTGTAGGCACGGGCCACGGTATGCGGGGCGACGCCCAGCTCGCCGGCCAGGCTCCGGACGGCAGGAAGCTTGGTCCCGGGCGCCAGGGTGCCGTTGTCCGCCCGTTCAATAATGCTGAGCCGGAGCTGTTCGAACAGCGGGACGGAGCTGCCCGGGTTGGGCCGCCAGGCACCCGGGAACGGTGTGATGGACGTCTCGGTGGGGGTCACTGTCCGGGCTCCTGGGTGTGCTTGCGGTGTTCGCGGCGGGCGAACTGCGCCTCGTACAGATTCGGGTACAGCCCGCCCCTGGCCATGAGTTGCCGGTGGGTGCCCTGTTCAACGATCCGTCCTTGGTCCATGACGAGAATTAGATCAGCGTCCCGGACGGTGGACAAGCGGTGGGCTATCACGAAGCTGGTGCGTCCCTGCCGGAGCCGCCGCATGGCCTGCCGGATCTGCGCCTCGGTGCGGCTGTCCACGGAACTGGTGGCCTCGTCGAGGACCAGGATGCTGCGCCCGGCCAGGTGCGCCCTGGCGATCGAGATCAGCTGGCGCTGGCCGCGGCTCAGCGAGTCGCCGTCGTTCCCGAGCATCGTGGCGTAGCCGCAAGGCAGGGCCCGGACGAACTGGTCCACGTGGCTGGCCTGCGCCGCGGCGACAATTTCGGTGTCGCCCGCGCCGGGGCGGCCGTACTCGATGTTGTCCCGGATGGTTCCGGTGAACAGCCACGTGTCCTGCAGCACTGTGCCGAAATTGGCCCGCAGCTCATCCCGCCGGAGCTCCGCGATATCCGCCCCGTCGACCGTAATCCGGCCGGAATCCAGGTCGTAGAACCGCATCAGGAGGTTCACCACAGTGGTCTTGCCGGCGCCGGTGTGCCCCACGATCGCCACGGTCTGGCCCGGCTCCACGGCAAAGGACAGGTCCCGGACCACGGGCGAGCCGGGCCGGTAGCCGAAGGTGACCCGCTCAAACGTGACCCGGCCGGCGCGCCCGGCCGCCGGCACCCCGGCTTCGGCATGCCCGACGGCGGTCGCCGCAGTGGAGGCCCCGGCTGCACCGCCCGCCGCACCCGCCGCCGTCCGGGCCGCCGGGCGCGGGGCCGCTTCCGGCGTGATCTCCGGTGCGTCAAGGAGCTCAAAGACCCGCCCGGCCGACACGAGGCAGGACTGCATGATCGTCAGCATGCCGCCGATCTGTCCCATCGGCTGGCTGAAGAGCCTGCTGAACTGGAAGAACGCCTGCAGGCCGCCAAGGGTCAGGGCGCCGGACAGGACCTGGAGCGCGCCGACGACGGCGACCGCGACGTAGTTGAGGTTGGACACCAGGACCATGAGGGGCTGCACGACGCCGGACACGTACTGGGCGCGGGCACTGGCACGGCACAGCTTGTCGTTGCCGTCCTTGAAAGTGGCCGCGGCCGCCTCCTGCTGCCCGAAGGCCTTGATGACCTCGTGGCCGGTGAAGAACTCCTCCAGCTGGGCGTTCAGCTCGCCGGTGCTCCCCCACTGCTCGGTGAAATGGGCCTGGGACTGCCGGGCCACCAGAACGGTGATGAGGGTGGACACCGGGACCGAGACCAGCGCGATCACGGCCAGGACCGGGGAGAGCCACAGCATCATGGCCAGGGCCCCGGAGAGCATCAGCAGCGACAGGATCAGCTGGTTGAGGAGCTGGTTGAGGGCCTGGGCGATGTTGTCGACGTCGTTCGTGGCGCGGCTCAGCACGTCCCCGCGGTGCTGGACGTCAAAGTGGCTGGACGGCAGGACGTGCAGCTTCTCCTCCACCGAGGCCCTCAGCCCGTAGCCCAGGCGCTGCACCGCCACGGCCGTCAAGGCTCCGTGGATCCAGCTGAAGAGGGAAGCCCCCAGATACATGATGGACACCGCCGCCAGCAGGACCCCCAGTTTCTCCTGGTCGAAGGATCCGCCGACCACGCCCTCGACGACGACGTCGGTGGCGTCCCCCAGTATTTTCGGCGCCGCCACATTGAGCATCACAAAGGCGCAGGTGGCGGCGATGACGCAAGCCATCCGCCACTTCGATGGCCGCAGCAGCCCGAGCAGCCGTCCGGCGGTACGCCAGCGGAACCGGGCGCCCTTCCCGGCGGTGTCCCCAGGGGACACCACCGGGAAGGGTTTGTTGCGTCCGCCGGAGGGCGCGTCCACCAGGGGGTGGTCCCGGGCGTCACGGACGGCGGGCGCGTCAGTCCCGGCGTCGGTCCCGGCGTCGAGCGCCGGTTCACGGGTCACAGGGTTTCCTCCGGCACCAGCTGCGACGCCGCGATTTCCTGGTAGCTCGGCGACGACGCCATCAGCTCCAGATGTGTTCCCTGCGCCACGACCCGGCCGTCTTCGAGGACCAGGATCAGTCCGGCGTCCACGATCGTGGCGACCCGTTCGGCGACGATCAGGACGGTGGCCTTGTGCAGCAGCGGCGCCATCGCCTCGCGGAGCCGGTAGTCGGTGCCGTAATCCAGCGCTGAGAAGCTGTCATCGAACAGGTAGACGGGTGCCCGGCGGAGCAGCGCCCGCGCCATGCACAGCCGCTGCCGCTGACCGCCGGAGAAATTCGTGCCGCCCTGGCTCACCGGTGACTCCAGGCCCAGCGGCAGTTCCCGGACAAACTCCGCGGCCTGGGCGGTGTCCAGCGCCTGCCACAGATCCTTGTCCGTCGCCGCGGGCGCCGCCATCCTCAGATTTCCGGCGAGCGTTCCGGAGAACAAGTACGAATGCTGGGGAACGACGGCGACCATGCTCCGCAGCGCTGCCAGGGGCAGGCTGCGGACATCGCATCCGCCGATGCGGATGTGCCCGGCGGTGGCCTCCAGGAACCTGGGCAGCAGGTTCAGCAGGGTGGTCTTACCGCAGCCGGTGGCGCCGATGACCGCCGTCACGGTCCCGGGAGCAGCCGTGAAGCTGACGCCGTCGAGGACCGGGGCCTCGGCGCCCGGGTATGCGAAGGACACGTCGCTGAACTCCACGGCAGTGCCCTCGGGAGCCGCTCCGCCCGGGCCGTCCGTGATTGCCGGCGCCGTGTCCAGGACGGCCTGGATCCGCTCCGCGCAGGCTGCCGCGCGGGGCGCCGTCATGAAGACGTACATCGCCATCATGATCGCGATCAGGATCTGCAGGATGTAGGCGATGAACGCCGTCAGCGCCCCCAGCCGCATGTCACCGGACTGGATCCGGTGCCCGCCGAACCAGACCACACCGACTGAGGACAGATTGACCACGAGCATGATCAGCGGCATCATTCCGGCGACGAGCAGCGCGGAACGCAGGTTGTTCCGGGTCAGGTCCCGGTTGGCCCCGTCGAAGCGCCGTATCTCGTGCCCCTGGCGGACGAAGCCCCGGATGACGTTGGCGCCGATGATCTGCTCGCGCAGCACCCTGCTGATCCGGTCGATGAGTTCCTGGCCCTGCCGGTACAGCGGGACCAGGCGGCGCACGATCAGGACCATGATCACCGCGAGCACCGGAATGACCGCGACGACGATGCCGGACAACGCGATGTCCTGGTGCACGGCGAGCACTATGCCGCCGATGAAGATGGCCGGCGCCGCGACCAGCATCGTGAACACGAGGACCATGAGGTTCTGGATCTGCGCGACGTCGTTCGTGGCCCGGGTGACGAGGCTGGCGGCGCCGAAGGCTCCGGCTTCCTGGGAGGACAGGGACTGCACCCTGGCAAAGAGGTCCTCGCGCAGTTTGCGGCCGAGCTCCATCGCCACGACGGCGCCGAGATACCCGGCGGCGATCGCCGCCGCCACCTGCGCGCAGGCGATTGCAGCCATCCAGGAACCCAGGTTCAGGATCGCCGGGATGTCGCCGCGGACGATCCCGTTGTCAATGATGGCCGCGTTCAGGGTGGGGAGGAGGAGGTTCGCGGTCGTCTGCACGAGCTGCAGCACCACGATGGCCAGCACGGCCCCTTTGTGGTCGGCCAACAGCCGGCCCGTCAGCCCAATAAGCACCGAACCTCCATCGCTACGTCAGGGCACGGATCGGGATTGACCAAGGCAGCCGCCCCCACGCTGCCTCGACATTGTAAGCACCCTCACACTGTGCTTCGCAGTCATACGCTGTCCGGCCTGTCACGCCGGTCCGGAACCACGGCTGCGGATCAGCCCCGCTTCCGGGCCACGGCGAAGATCCGCCGGAACGGGAACACCGTCCCATACGGCCCGGCCGGGTAGGCCTCCGCCAGCAACGCCGCGTATTCGGCTTCAAACTCACGGGCGTCCGCGGCGGACAGTGCAGCGAGCACGGGCCGGAGTCCGGTGCCGCGCACCCACTCCAGGACGGGGTCCGCTCCGGGGAGGAGCTGGAAGTACGTCGTCTCCCACGCGTCCGCGTCGCAGCCGCCGTCGAGCATGATGGCCAGGTAATCGTCCGGCTCGCCCACAACGTCCTCGTGGCGCAGCACCCCGGCGAGACGTCCCGACCACGCCGCGGACTCCGCCAGCCCGCGCATCAGCGTGTGCGAGGGCGAATTGAAGTTCCCGGGGACCTGCAGCGCGAACCAGGCGCCGGGCCGGAGCGCCGCGAGCCAGCGCGCCAGCATGTCCCGGTGGCCCGGAACCCACTGCAGCGCGGCGTTGGTGACGACGACGTCCGTGTCCGCGGCGGGCATCCAGCCAGCGATGTCCGCCTCGCCGAAGGACAGATTGGGCAGCCGCTCCGCCTGGCCGACAGCCCGGGCCAGCATTTCCGCGGAGGAGTCCAGACCGGTGACCCGGGCCAGGGGCCAGCGCTCGGCGAGGGTGGCCGTCAGGTTGCCGGGACCGCAGCCGAGGTCGACGATCTGGCGGGGCGCGTCCGCATGGACCCGGGCCGTCAGGTCAAAGTACGGCCTGTCCCGGTAGTCCCCGAACTGCACGTACGTGGCGGGATCCCATTTCACTGCTTCCTCCAGTCACCGGCGAACGACGCGACGTCCGAAGCGTAACCCCGGCGGGAACGGCAGCCCAGGAGGCGCGCGACCCTGGCGCACCGGCCCCGGGCACAGCCTGTGGCCGCGGCTCCGGCCACTAAGCTGGTGAGCAATGAAACTTGTTGATCAGCTCCCCGCCCCGGCCGCCCGAGTCCCCGGCCCGGCCGGTCTGGACCCGGACGAGCTCTACACCCGCTTTGTCGAGTGGACGGAAACCCGCGGGCTGGCCCTGTACACCGCCCAGGACGAGGCCGTCATGGAGCTCGCCGCGGGTGCCAATGTCATCCTGGCGACGCCCACGGGCTCGGGGAAGTCCCTCGTCGCGATCGCGGTGCACTTCCAGGCCATGGCCCGCGGACAGCGCAGTTACTACACCGCACCGATCAAGGCCCTCGTCTCGGAGAAGTTCTTCGCCCTGTGCGAGATCTTCGGCGCCGAGAACGTGGGTATGATCACCGGCGACTCCGGCGTCAACCAGGACGCCCCGATCATCTGCTGCACGGCGGAAATCCTGGCCAACATCGCCCTCCGTGAAGGTGCGGCCGCCGAGCTGGGCGCCGTCATCATGGACGAATTCCACTTCTACTCCGACCCGCAGCGCGGCTGGGCCTGGCAGGTCCCGCTGCTGGAACTCCCCCAGGCGCAGTACCTGCTGATGTCCGCCACGCTCGGCGACATGAGCCGGTTTGAGGCCGGCATCACCGAGCTGACCGGACGGCCGACAACGACCGTCAGTTCGGCGGAGCGGCCCATCCCGCTGCACTACTACTACGAGCAGACGCCCGTGCACGAGACGCTCGAGGAACTCCTCGCCACGAAGCAGGTCCCCGTCTACGTGGTGCACTTCAGCCAGGTGGAGGCGATCGACCGGGCCCAGAACCTGATGAGCGTCAACGTCTGCACCCGCGAGGAGAAGGACAAGATCGCCGAGCTGATCGCCGGTTTCCGCTTCGCGGCCGGTTTCGGCAAGACGCTCAACCGGCTGGTCCGGCACGGCATCGGCGTCCACCACGCCGGCATGCTGCCCAAATACCGCCGGCTCGTGGAACAGCTCGCCCAGGCCGGGCTGCTGAAGGTTATTTGCGGTACCGACACCCTCGGCGTGGGCATCAACGTCCCCATCCGCACCGTGCTGCTCACGGCGCTGAGCAAGTACGACGGCGTCCGCACCCGGCTGCTGAACTCCCGGGAGTTCCACCAGATCGCCGGCCGCGCCGGGCGGGCCGGCTACGACACCGCCGGGACCGTCGTGGTGCAGGCCCCGGAACATGTCACGGAGAACGTCAAGGCCATGGCGAAAGCCACGGCCAAGTTCGGCGACGACCAGAAGAAGCTCCGCCAGGTGGTCAAGAAGAAACCGCCCGAGGGCTTCGTGTCCTGGGGCGAACCGACCTACAAGCGCCTCGTCGACTCGGTCCCGGATCCACTGACCTCCAGCTTCAGCGTGACCCACGCGATGCTGATGAACCTGATGGAACGCCCGGGCGATCCGTTCAAGGCCGCCCGCCGCCTGCTGACCGAAAACCACGAGCCGCGTTCCTCCCAGCTGCAGCTCATGAAGAAGGCCCTGGGCATCTACCGGGAGCTCCTGGCCGCCGGGGTCGTGGAACGGATTCCGCCGCAGGAGCAGGGAGCGGACGGCCGCACGGTCCGCCTGACGGTCCATCTGCAGGCCAACTTCGCCCTGAACCAGCCGCTGTCACCCTTCGCCCTCGCGGCACTGGAGCTGCTGGATCCGGAGTCGCCGTCGTACGCCCTTGACGTCGTGTCCGTGATTGAGTCCACGCTGGAGAAGCCCCGGCAGATCCTCTCCGCGCAGCTGAAGAAGGCGCGCGGCGACGCGATCGGGGCGATGAAGGCCGACGGCATCGACTACGACCAGCGCATGGCCATGCTGGAGGAAGTCAGCTACCCGCAGCCGCTCGCGGAGCTCCTCGGCGAGGCGTTCGATGTCTACCGCCGGGCCGCCCCGTGGATCGGCGACTTCGAACTCGCGCCCAAGTCCATCGTCCGGGACATGTACGAACGGGCGATGAACTTCGGCGAGTTCGTCCAGTTCTACGGACTGGCCCGTTCCGAGGGCATTGTGCTGCGCTACCTTGCCGACGGTTTCAAGGCGCTGCGGCAGACCGTCCCGCAGGACGCCCTCCGCGAAGACCTCGAGGACCTCATCGCGTGGCTCGGCGAGCTGGTCCGCCAGGTCGACTCCAGCCTGCTCGATGAGTGGGAGGAGCTGACCTCCGGCAAGGCGCCGACGCCGCACGACGCTCCCCCGCCGCCGCCGCCGTCGCTGACCTCCAACGTCCGCGCCTTCCGTGTGATGGTCCGCAATGAGATGTTCCGCCGGGTGGAGCTCTTCGCGGACGAGGACGCCACCGCCCTCGGCGAGCTCGACGCCGGTTCCGGCTGGGATGCCGAACGGTGGGAGGACGTGCTGGATGACTACTTCGACGAACACGACGACATCGGCACCGGCCCGGACGCCCGCGGCCCGGGTCTGCTGATCATCACCGATGAGCCGGGCCGCTGGAAGGTCCGGCAGATCTTCGAGGATCCGGCCGGGAACCATGACTGGGGCATCTCCGCGGAGGTGGACCTCGGGGCCTCGGACGAGACCGGAACCGCCGTCGTCCGGGTCACGGACGTGAACCGGCTCTGACGGTCCGGGAACCGGAGCGGCATCAGCGGCCCGGCGCTAGTAAACTCGGGGGATGAGTGTAATCCGGCCCGCGACGGCGAACGATGTCCCCGATATCCTGCAGATGATCCATGACCTCGCCGTCTACGAGAAGGAGCCGGACGCTGTCCGGAACACCCCGGAGATGCTTGCCGGGGTGCTGTTCGGTGAACACCCGCGGGTGTTCGCGGCGATGGCCGAGAACGAGGCCGGCGAGGTCCGGGGCTTCGCCCTCTGGTTCCTGAACTACTCCACCTGGGAAGGCGTCCACGGCATCTACCTCGAGGACCTGTACGTGCGCCCCGAGGCCCGGGGCGAAGGCCATGGCAAGGCGCTCCTGCAGCATCTCGCCGCGACCGCCGTCGACCGCGGCTACGCCCGCGTCGAGTGGAGCGTCCTGGACTGGAACGAGCCCTCCATCAATTTCTACAAGAGGCTGGGGGCCAGCCCGATGGAGGAATGGTCCACCTTCCGGCTGACCGGCGCCGCCCTGGAAGCCTTCGCGGCCGCGCGGGAAGTCCACGCCCATGGCTGACCTGCCCCGGGCTGACATTCCCCTGCCGGGCCTTCCCCTGCCGGGCCGGCCCCTGACCGGGACCGCTGCCGCCGGCCTGCTGGAGGCCGCACGGCCGACCGCCCCGCACACCATCAAGGCGCGGCACGAATACCGCGGGATGCGCACCGCGGAGCACTATTTCGAAGTGCCCTTGGACCACTTCGGCGCCGGCGCGCCGGCGGGCGAGACCATTACGGTCTTTGCCCGCGAGTACGTCTCCACAGACCACAGCGAGGCTGAGGCCGCCGAGCTCCCGTGGCTGCTGTACCTGCAGGGCGGCCCGGGCGGACGCGGCAACCGTCTCCCGGCGCTCGGCGGGTGGAGCAAGGCCGCCGCCAAGGACTTCCGGATCCTGATGCTGGACCAGCGCGGCACCGGCCTGTCCGCCGCCGTCGACCGGAACACCCTGCCGCTGCGCGGGAACGACGCCGACCAGGCGGACTACCTCGCGCACTTCCGGGCGGACTCGATCGTCGCCGACGCCGAGGCCATCCGGCTGGCGCTGGGCTCCGGGCCGTGGACGATCTACGGGCAGAGCTACGGCGGCTTCTGTGCCCTCAGCTATCTCTCCTTCGCCCCGGAGGGCCTGCGGGAGGCCCTCATCACCGGCGGTCTCGCGCCCCTCGCCGGGCCCGCGGACCGGGTCTACCGGGCCACCTTCGCGCGCGTGGCGGCCCGCAACGCCGAATACTTCGGCCGGTACCCCGAGGACCGGGCTGCGGTCACCCGGATCGCCCGGCACCTCCGGAACACGGAGGAATACCTGCCCGACGGCGAACGGCTCACCGTGGAACGCTTCCAGATGGTGGGGTCCTTCCTGGGCGGGAACACCCGGGTGGATGCCCTGCACCACCTGCTGGAGGATGCCTTCGTCAGCACGCCGGCCGGGGACCGCCTCTCGGACGCGTTCCGCGACCAGGTCCGCGGGCTCGTGTCCCGCGCCGCCAACCCCCTCTATGCGCTGATGCACGAGTCGATTTACGGCCAGTGCGAGTCCACGGACTGGGCCGCCTGGCGGGTGCTGCAGGATTTCCCGGAGTTCTCCCCCGCGGCCCCCGAGCCGCTGCTCACCGGCGAAATGGTCTACCCGTGGTACTTCGAGCAGGATACCGCCCTCCGGCCGCTGCAGGACGTCGCCCGGCGCCTCGCCGAAAAGGACGACTGGCCCCCGCTCTACGACCCGGAACGGCTCGCGCTCAACACGGTCCCGGTGGCCGCTGCCGTCTACACCGACGACATCTACGTCGACCGCGGGCTGTCGCTCGAGACGGCAGCGGCCGTCCGGGGCCTGCAGGTCTGGGAGTCCGCTGACTTCCACCATGACGGCATCGCGGACGACGGCGAGGGCATCTTCGCCCGGCTCCTTGGCCTGACCCGGTCCGTCCGGGACTGACCCGGGCCGGCCCCTTTCGGTGCCCGGGACCCGCATGCACGCAGGTCTGGTACCCGCTGGCAGGCTTGGTGTTGATCTGTCTGGTGTGACGCCTGACCCGCCTCGGTCAGGCGGTCCTGCTGCTGGGCGTCCTCGGCCGGCACGGTCCGGAGAACACTTACCGATTGCATGCGAACGGCTCTACACTGGTCCCACCAGCAGTTCCGTCCGCTCGGCGGGAGTCGGTCACCGGTGGACCACGGTCCCGGGACCCCCTCCGAGCCCACGGCAAGTCTCCGGTCGGTCGGACCGATCGGCGTCTCACCCGCCGTCCGGCGATCCGGACAGAGTTCCCCGCTCTTCGGAACTTGGAGTTTCAACCATGAAACGCTCACCGACAGCCCGGCTGCTCACCGGGCTCTCCGCGGCCGCGCTGGCCACCACCGGCATCGCCCTCGCCGGACCGGCCCACGCGGTGTCCACCCAGCCGTTCCTCTCCTACGTCGACGGCTGGCGGGTCGACCAGCACGTGCGAGAGCTCGCAGACGTTAACGGGGACGGCCGCGCCGACGTCGTGGCCTTCGGCGACGCCGGTGTCTTCGTCGCCCTCGGCCAGGCCAACGGCACCTTCGCCGCGCCGGTGCTGAAGGTCAGCGACTTCGGCACCGCGCAGGGCTGGCGCATCGACCGGCACCCGCGGAGGGTCGCCGACGTCGACGGCGACGGCCGCGCCGATATCGTCGGATTCGGCAACGCCGGCGTGATCGTCTCCTACGCGCAGCCCGACGGCAGCTTCACCGCTCCGCAGCTCAAGGTCCGCGAATTCGGCTGGAACCAGGGCTGGCGGGTCGACCAGCACGTCCGCGAGCTGGCCGACCTCTCCGGGAACGGAACGGCGGACATCGTCGGCTTCGGGTACTCCGGCGTGACCATCTCCCACGGCCGGGCGGACCGCACCTTCGACGGCACCGGCAAGCGGATCGACAACTACGGCTGGGACCGCGGCTGGCGGGTCGACAAGCACCCGCGGATGCTCGCCGACATGGACGGCAACGGCACGGCAGACATCGTCGGCTTCGGTGACGCCGGCACGTACGTCTCCTACTTCTCGGAGCTCGGGGACACGTTCACCCAGCCCGCGCTGGAGATCCGCGACTTCGGGTACGCCCAGGGGTGGCGCGTCGACCGGCACCCCCGGGAGATAGGGGACATCAACGGCGACGGGATCCCGGACGTCGTTGGCTTCGGCAACGCGGGCGTGCTCGCCGCCTACTCCCGGGCCTTCGCCCCGGGCGAGCCGAAGTACCTCCCGGTCACCGTCGAGCTCGCCGACTTCGGGTACGCCCAGGGGTGGCGCGTCGACCGGCACCCCCGGAAGCTGGGGGACATCAACGGCGACGGGATCCTGGACGTGGTCGGCTTCGGCAACGCGGGCGTGCTCGTGGCCTACGGGGACGACAACTTCCTGGTCGGGCCGGAGCTGAAGTCCACCTCCTTCGGCCGGGCGGCCGGCTGGGACCCGGCACGGTTCCCCCGCCTGCTCGGGGACGTCAACGGAGACGGCCGCGACGACGTCGTCGGCTTCGGATACTCGGCTACCTACGTCGGGCTGTCCTGAGCACGGGGCCTCACGTCCCTGCGGAGCCGGCGCACCGCCCACGGCCATCCCGCACCCGCGGCGGTCACCGTTCCCGGCCAGGTGCGTAAATCCTTCGCGGTGAAGTGGGGGCCGCGCCGGTCCCGCGAAGTCGTCCCGCCCGTCCACCCGGACGCCGAGGCGAGGACGCATTCGAACTTCTCGCGGTCCTTCAGCTCCCGGCACCGGGAGTGGTATAGGTACTGGCGCTGTCCGGTGCCGTCGACGCCCCTGACCTGGATGTGCCCGTTGGGACGGTCCAGAGGACGATCGGGGAGAGTGCTCTCGAGGGTCATCACGGTGGTGACCGAGCCGGCCCAGGCGGTCGAGCCGGAGGGCTGGACGGCCAGCAGCGAACCCACGGGCAGGCTGGCGCCGCTGCCGACGCCGCTGAGGAGCTGAGCGCTGCTGAGCACCCAGACGGTACGTCGCTGGACCCGTTGCGGGTCCAGCGGCGTACCGTTGACTGCTGCAGCGTCGAAAATTTTCACGGTCCGGGCCTAGCCGAACCGTGAGTGCTATTCGGCGTCGGTCAGGCTCTTGCGGGAGTCCTCTTCGAGCCGGGCATCGAGCTTCGACTGCGTGACCTTGGAGCTGACCAGGCTTGCGATCACGGCGACGATGATGGTGCCCACGATCACGCCGAGCGAGACGTACGTCGGGATCTCGGGGGCCCACTCGATGTGCTGGCCGCCGTTGATGAAGGGCACCTCGTTGACGTGCATGGCGTGCAGGACCAGCTTCACGCCGATGAACGCGAGGATCACCGAGAGTGCGTGCTTGAGGTAGATCAGGCGGGTCATCAGGCCGCCGAGCAGGAAGTACAGCTGCCGCAGGCCCATCAGGGCGAAGATGTTGGCGGTGAACACGATGAACGCGCTCTGGGTTAGGCCGAAGATGGCCGGGATGGAGTCCACCGCGAACAGCAGGTCCGTCAGGCCGATGGTGACGAAGACGATCAGCATCGGGGTGAAGACCTTCTTGCCGTCGACCACGGTGCGGAGCTTGCCGCCGTCGAACTTCTCCGACATCGGCAGGACCTTGCGGATCCGGGCGATGAGCGGGTTTTCCTTGTCCTCCTCGTCCTCACCGCCGTCCTGGGCCTGCTTCCACGCGGTCCAGAGCAGGAAGACACCGAAGATGTAGAAGACCCAGCTGAACTGTTCGATCACGACGGCGCCGAGGAGGATGAAGATGCCGCGGAGGACCAGCGCGATGATGATGCCGACCATGAGGACTTCCTGCTGGTACTTACGGGGTACCGAGAAGCGGGCCATGATGATGATGAAGACAAAAAGATTGTCGATGCTGAGGCTGTACTCCGTCACCCAGCCGGCGATGAACTGGCCGCCGTATTCCGGGCCGGTGAAGGCGAACATGGCACCGGCGAAGACCAAGGCAAGGGCAATGTAGAAGGACACCCACAGGCCGGCTTCCTTCATGGAGGGCTCGTGCGGACGTTTGAGGACCAGCAGCAGGTCGATGGCAAGGATGATGCCGAGAACGACGAAGGAGCCGATCTCAAACCAGACGGGAAGTTCGGGCACGAAGATACCTTTCGCAGGGTGTGACTGTGCGGTGTAAGTCTCTCCGACTTGCCTGAGTGTCCGGTACTGACGAAACCGGTTCTGCTTGGCTGCCCGCTGCGCCCGGCAGGGCATCTGTGCCGTGCGTGTTGACGATCGTAGCGCTTGGGATACTCCCCTACGTCCGCCCAACCCTACCCTAAGCGTGCCCCGCGGCCTGCATCTGGCGCAGTTCCTTCTTCAGCTCCCCCACCTCGTCGCGGAGCCGTGCGGCGAGCTCGAACTGGAGCTCCCCGGCGGCGGAGTGCATCTGTTCGGTGAGCTGCTCGATCAACCCCACCAGGTCCTCGGCCGGTGCGGCCGCGAGGCCGTCCGCGCGGATCCTGTCCGAACCCTTGCCCTTGCCGCGGGCCTTGCCCGCGTTGGCGAGGAGTTCGCGGGTGTCGGCGTCCTCCTTGGCGATCTGGTCCGTGATGTCTGCGATCTTCTTCCGCAGCGGCTGCGGGTCGATGCCCTTTTCGGTGTTGTAGGCGACCTGGATCGCGCGGCGCCGGTTGGTCTCGTCGATGGCGTGGGCCATGGAATCGGTGATCCGGTCCGCGTACATGTGCACCTGGCCGGAGACGTTGCGGGCTGCACGGCCGATGGTCTGGATCAGCGAGGTGGACGAGCGCAGGAAGCCCTCCTTATCCGCGTCCAGGATGCTGACGAGCGACACCTCGGGCAGGTCCAGGCCTTCGCGGAGCAGGTTGATGCCCACCAGCACGTCGAAGACGCCCATCCGGAGCTCGCGGAGCAGTTCCACCCGGCGCAGGGTGTCCACGTCCGAGTGCAGGTATTCCACTTTCACGCCGTGGCCGAGCAGGTAGTCAGTGAGGTCCTCGGCCATCCGTTTGGTCAGGGTGGTGACCAGGACGCGCTCGTTCTTGGCCGTGCGGGTCCTGATTTCACCGAGCAGGTCATCGATCTGGCCCTTGGTTGGCTTGACCACGATCTCGGGGTCGATCAGTCCGGTGGGCCGGATGATCTGCTGGACGAAGCCGTCAGCCTTGCCGAGCTCATACTTGCCCGGCGTGGCGGACAGGTAGACGGTCTGTCCCACGCGGTCCTGGAACTCGTCCCACTTCAGCGGCCGGTTGTCCATCGCGGAGGGCAGCCGGAAGCCGTGGTCCACGAGGTTCCGCTTTCGCGACATGTCGCCCTCATACATGGCGCCGATCTGCGGCACGGTGACGTGTGATTCGTCAATCACCAGCAGGAAGTCGTCCGGGAAGTAGTCGATCAGGCAGTGCGGCGCGGTCCCGCGGGCGCGGGCGTCGATGTGACTTGAGTAGTTCTCGATGCCGTTGCAGAAGCCCATCTGCTGCATCATTTCCAGGTCATAGGTAGTGCGCATCCGGAGGCGTTGCGCCTCCACGAGCTTGTTCTGGCTCTCCAGGACCTTGAGCCGCTCGGCGAGTTCGTCTTCGATCCTTTTGATCGCCCGGCCCATGCGTTCCGGACCGGCCACGTAGTGCGAGGCCGGGAATACGTACATCTCGGTCTCATCCCGGATGATCTCCCCGGTGAGCGGGTGCAGCGTGTAGATGTTCTCGATCTCGTCGCCGAAGAACTCGACCCGGATCGCCAGCTCCTCGTACATCGGAATGATTTCCACGGTGTCGCCGCGGACCCGGAACGTGCCGCGGTGGAAGTCCATGTCGTTGCGGGCGTATTGCATGGAGACGAATTTGCGGAGCAGATCGTCCCGGTTCATCTGGGCTCCCTTGCGGAGCGTCACCATGCCGGCAATGTATTCCTCCGGGGTGCCCAGGCCGTAGATGCAGGACACGGTGGCCACGACGATTACGTCACGGCGGGTCAGCAGCGCGTTGGTGGCGGAGTGCCGGAGCCGTTCGACTTCCTCGTTGACGGAGGAGTCCTTCTCGATGAAAGTGTCCGTCTGCGCCACGTACGCTTCCGGCTGGTAGTAGTCGTAGTAGGAGACGAAGTACTCGACGGCGTTGTTGGGCAGCAGCTCGCGGAATTCGTTGACGAGCTGCGCGGCGAGGGTCTTGTTCTGCACCATCACCAGGGTGGGCCGCTGGACCTGCTCGATCAGCCACGCCGTCGTCGCGCTCTTGCCGGTACCGGTGGCACCGAGCAGCACCACGTCCTTCTCGCCGTTCTTGATCCGCTCGGTCAGTTCCGCGATCGCGGCCGGCTGGTCACCGGCCGGCTGGAATTCGCTGATGACCTCGAAGGGCGCCACGACACGGTTGATCTGCTGCGCAAGACTCATGCATCTAATCTACCGCCGGCCCCCGACACTGAGCCCGGATTCAGCTTTGGGCGGTACCGCGCGGGCCCCTCTCCGGGTCGGTCCCCGGAGCGTCCCCTGGCCCGGGGCTGTGGTACGACGGCGGGTGCCAGCCGGTGCGCTGCACCCACGCCTCCATCCGGGGGGCCGCCTGCCCGGCGAACCAGGCTTCCTTGTCGGCGGCGTAGCGCGCGGTGGATTTGTCCACGCCGTGCAGCTTGGCGACCCGGCGCTTCTCGGCCAGGTAGTCGGTCCGCGCGGCCTCGTCGTCGCGCAGCCAGTCCCGGAAGCAGAGCGCAAAGCGCCAGCCCGGGGAACCCACGGCGCGGACGTGGAGGTTGACCGTCCGGCCGGGGTCCGCGTTGCCGTGCAGCCGCTTCGGCCAGTCCGACGGGTCCGGACGGGAGGGCTTGGGGTTGTCGGAGAGGATGCCGGGCCAGGCGGGGAAGCCGGCGTCGGCCAGCAGCGGCCCGATCCGCTCCGCGGCGGCCATGTCCATAACGCCCAGCTGGAGGTCCAGGATGTCCTTCGCGGGCAGTCCGGGGACGGCCGTGGAACCGACGTGGTCCAGGGTGAGGATATCCCCGGCGGCCGCCGCCTGCAGACGAGCGATAAGCCGGGCGGCCTGCGCGGGCCAGTCCGGGTTGGCGGGCGCCAGCACCGGCCCCCCGGTCCGCGGTGCGAGGCGGTGCCTGGCCAGGTTCACGGCAAACGGTGCCAGCCGGAACTTCCAGAGCCGGTCCACCGCGTCCCGCAGCTCCTCCTTGGCGCCGGAGTTATCCAGGACGGCGTCGGCTGCTGCCAGCCGGTCGGCCCTGGTGGCCTGGGCGGCCATCCGGGCGCGGGCGTCCGCGGCGGTCATGTGCCGGTGCTGCACCATGCGCTGCACCCGGACGTCGTCCGGGGCGTCCACCACCACGACCAGGTGGAAGTTGGCGCCCTGGCCGGTCTCGACGAGGAGCGGGATGTCCTGGACGACGACGGCGCCCTTCGGGGCGGCGACGGCCAGCGCGGCGGCGCGCTCCCTGACGAGGGGATGGATGATGCCGTTGAGCACGGCGAGGCGTTCCGGGTTGCCGAAGACGAGGGCGCCGAGCTTCGGCCGGTCCAGGCCGCCGTCGGGCGCCAGGATGGCCTTGCTGAAGGCAGCCACGACCTGGGCGAGTCCCGGCGTTCCGGGTTCCACGACCTCACGGGCCAGGGCATCGGCGTCGATCACCACGGCCCCGAGTTCGCGCAGCCGTGCGGCGGCCACGGACTTCCCTGAGGCGATGCCGCCCGTCAACCCGATTTTCAGCACCCCTCCAGACTAAACTGATCCGGTGGCTGAAGATGCGGATTTCCCCGAGAGCAGGGCCTCCGTGTACACCACGCTGGCGGCGGGGCCGGAGTTCCGCCACGAGATCGAAGTGAAACGCTCCCGCTTTATCACAGTGCTGCACCGCACCGAGGACGAGGAGGGGGCCCGCGCCATCCTCGCCGGGCTGCGCAAGGAATTCCACGATGCGCGGCATCACTGCTCCGCGTTCGTGCTTGGTCCCGACCGCGCTGTGCAGCGCGCTAACGACGACGGCGAGCCGTCCGGCACCGCGGGCGCCCCGATGCTGGACGCGCTGCTGAAACGCGAAACGGCCCCGGGTGTGACGGACCTCAGCGATGTGACGGCCGTCGTCGTCCGCTATTTCGGCGGAATCCTGCTCGGCGCCGGCGGACTGGTTCGGGCCTACTCGGTATCCGTCTCCGCTGCCCTGGACCGGGCGCTGCTCGCGCAGCGCCGCCGGCTGCGGATCTGCGCGGTGGCGGTCCGGCACACGGCGGCCGGGCGGCTGGAGAACGAGCTGCGCGCCGCGGGCTATGTGATGGCCGAAACCAGTTATGAGGCGCAGACTACTGTCCTGAGGCTTGCCCTGCCGGATGATCCGGCGGGTCTGGCCCGGGCGGGGGAACGTGTAGCGGCCCTGTCCGCCGGAACCGCCGACTTGCTGCCTGGAGAAACGGAGTGGATCGATGTCCCCCTCGGCTGAGCCGTCCCCTGCCGGTGTCCGGCTCGCAGACGTCACGGAGCCGGTCCTCGAGCGGCTCCTGAACGTCGCGATCCAGGACGCCGACCCGGACGAGGTGACCCCTCCCCTGGGCAGCGCCTCCGGCTGGAACTCCGAGCGGATCAGCTGGTTCCGCGAGTACCACCACGCCGCCGCGGGGCTCGACGGGCCCGCGCAGCAGAAGAGCTGGGCGATCAGCTCGGACGGGGAACTGGCAGGATCCATCCGGCTCCAACGGACCGGACCGGACTCCCTGGAAACGGGCATCTGGCTGGGCCGCAGCTTCCGAGGCCACGGCATCGCACGGGAGGCCCTGCGCCTGGTGATGGAGCGGGCCGCCGCGTCCGGGGCCGCCGTGCTGGAGGCCGACACGACAGCGGGCAATGCCGCCGCGCTGGTGCTCCTGCGCTCGGCCGGGGCCGAGTTCGAGCAAGGCGAAGCCTCCGACGCCGCAGCGGTCCCGGTCAGGGCAAGAATCCCGCTGCGCTGAGGCTCCGGCTGGACATGCCCCACCGCCTGCCCTGCCAGTGGACATGCCCCCACGTAACCACACGCGCTTGGCTGGACATGCCCCACCGTGGCCGCAGTGGCTGGACATAGGCCCATTGTGCCCATCCGCGTGGCGCGCGATTGGACATGCCCTCCCTCGACGCCCGGCCCCCACTGGACATGCCCACCGTGGCCGCAGTGGCTGGACATAGGCCCATTGTGCCCATCCGCGTGGCGC
>NZ_JASBQY010000002.1:0-134060 GCF_029960645.1 Arthrobacter sp. AL12 | reverse complement strand
GCGACTGGACATGCCCTCCCCCGGCTCCGGCGGCTCCGGCGGCCCCGGCCGCAATTTCTCCGATGTGGCCGTCTGGATCACGGACACTGGCCGTTCGGGTCCCCCCAGTTTGTCCATCCCTCCGTTCAGGAGCCCGACGCCGCCGCTCGCAAGTTCGGCGCTCAGGGCGTCAACGGCGTCCACCTCGATGGTGTATCGCCGTCGAGACCCTGCCTCGGCGGAAGCCCACGCACCAGGCGGCCTCAGTTCGGGACCTCGGGACATGCCCAGCGCAAGGACCCGGGGCTGGACAAAACGCCACTGTGTCCACGCTGCGGAGGCAAGAGAGGGCATTCTCCTTGGCACACCGGAGACGCATGACGGGACATGCCCCGCGTCCAGTCCCGGGACTGGACATAGTGCCCCTATGTCCATGGATCGAGGCCAGGAATGGGCATGTCCACCTCGGATAGCCGTGCACCACTGGGCATGTCCACCCGGGCAGGCACCCGCGGGGCATGCCCCACGAAAAAGGTGGCCGCCCCCGCAGGGACGGCCACCTTCACGGTGCTACTTCAAGCTACCAACTGCCAAACCTCAGGAAGCGGGCTCCCCGAGGACCGGAGGCAATTAGTTGCCGGTCAGCTTCTCGCGCAGTGCTGCAAGCGCCTCGTCGGAAGCGAGCGTGCCGCCACCGGTGTTGGTCTCGGCTGCAGCCGGCTCGGAGGAGTAGCTGGTGGTGCCGGAGTCGCTCTCACCTGACGTTGCAGCTGCAGCGTCGTCGGCAGCGTGCTGGGCAACCTGCTTCTTGTGGGCTTCCCAGCGGGTCTGGGCATCAGCGTACTGCTGCTCCCAGGCGGCGCGCTGCGTCTCGTAGCCTTCAAGCCACTCGTTGGACTCCGGATCGAAGCCCTCCGGGTACTTGTAGTTGCCCTCTTCGTCGTACTCAGCGGCCATGCCGTAGAGAGCCGGATCGAATTCGGTGGACTCGGCGTCGACGCCCTCGTTGGCCTGCTTGAGGGACAGCGAGATGCGGCGGCGTTCGAGGTCGATGTCGATGACCTTCACGAACAGCTCGTCGCCAACGGAGACAACCTGCTCGGCCAGCTCAACGTGGCGCACGGCGAGCTCGGAGATGTGGACCAGGCCCTCGATGCCGTCTTCAACGCGAACGAACGCGCCGAACGGAACCAGCTTGGTGACCTTACCCGGCACAACCTGCCCAAGGGCGTGGGTGCGGGCGAAGGTCTGCCACGGATCTTCCTGCGTGGCCTTGAGCGACAGGGAAACGCGCTCGCGGTCCAGGTCGACCTCGAGAACCTCGACGGTGACTTCCTGGCCGACTTCGACAACCTCGGACGGGTGGTCGATGTGCTTCCAGGACAGCTCGGAAACGTGAACGAGGCCGTCTACGCCGCCCAGGTCCACGAAGGCACCGAAGTTGACGATGGAGGAAACGACGCCGGGACGGACCTGGCCCTTTTCCAGCTTGTTGAGGAACGTGGAGCGGACCTCGGACTGGGTCTGCTCGAGCCACGCACGGCGGGACAGCACAACGTTGTTGCGGTTCTTGTCCAGCTCGATGATTTTGGCTTCGATCTTCTGACCGATGTACGGAGCAAGGTCGCGCACACGGCGCATCTCGACGAGGGATGCGGGCAGGAAGCCGCGCAGACCGATGTCGAGGATAAGACCACCCTTGACAACCTCGATGACGGTACCGGTGACGACACCGTCTTCTTCCTTGACCTTCTCGATGTCACCCCAGGCACGCTCGTACTGAGCGCGCTTCTTGGAGAGGATCAGGCGGCCTTCTTTGTCTTCCTTGGTGAGCACCAGGGCTTCGACGAGATCGCCAACGGAGACGACGTCTCCGGGATCAACATCGTGCTTGATGGACAGCTCGCGGGAGGGAATGACACCTTCGGTCTTGTAACCGATGTCGAGCAGAACTTCGTCGCGGTCGACCTTGACGACGGTACCTTCGACGAGATCTCCGTCGTTGAAGTACTTGATGGTGGCGTCGACTGCTGCGAGGAAGTCCTCAGCGGTACCGATGTCGTTAATGGCGACTACGGGTGTACCGGGCTTCTCGGTGGAGGTGATGGTCATGTAGTAGGGGCTCCGTTGTGGATAGTTAGTCGGTCAGGCAAACCGCTGCGCCCGCGTCGGCGACACGGGCTCAGAACACGGCATATCGCCGGGTCATCCTGATTTGTGGATTGTAGATGCGCGCACGTAGTACACGCCCGTTTAGTCTAGTCGTATCCGGGAACACCGGTCAAAGCGCAACGGGTCGGCCCGGATCCGCCTAGAAATGCGTCAGGCAGTGCGGTGCGCGCTCGACGGCGAACATGAGTCTCGCTGTCAGCGCCGCCCCGGGCGCGTGCTCGGTGATCCGCCCGGCGGCGGCCAGGGTCACCGGGCAGACGGCGCCCAGATAGATGGATCCGAGTTCCGCGACGTCGAGGGACAGCTCCGGGTCGGCGCCGTTCGGGGCCGCCGCGACGCTGGCTTCGCCGGCACGCACCGTCAGGGTGAACACGCCGGCCGCGAACCCAAGGGTGTCGGTGACGCGCAGCACCAGGCTGCCGTCGGCGGAGTAGCGCCGTGCGCCCAGGGCCTTGGCCGTGTCGAGGATCCGGAGCCAGAGCATGTCGCCGTTTTCGCTGGACTCGATGCAGCGCGGGTCCTCCAGGGCCCACGCCAGCGGATCGTCCACGGGCGCCTCGGCCCAGGCGACCCGGTCGATGAGGTCAAGGCTGCCGAGGAACTGCCACAGCTCCAGGTAGCCGGACTTGGTGGCCGCCACGAGGTCGATGATCTCCATGGCGGGAGGCTTGGTGTCCCACCCGGAGAACTTGTAGGCGACATAGCCGTCCACGGCGCCGTCGGCGTCGTAGTGCAGCGCGCACCGGATTGACTCGTCCTCCGCGCCGTCCTGGCCGAGTGTGCCCGAGCTCCGCTGCCGGTACGCGTCCTGCCGCACGAGGGAACCCGGGGTCGCCCGGTGGACGCGTTCGAACACCACGGGTGCCAGTTCCAGCAGGACCTTCCGGTCGGCGATCTCCACGGAACCCGTCGGGGTGTGCCGCAGCCGGAACCGCGGTCCGGTGTTGACCTTGATGCTGCGCTCAAACGTTGCGACGCCGAAGCCGAACCGGCCGTAGATGGAGGCCTCCGATGCTGTCAGGGCAGCCATCGCGAGGCCGTCGGCCCGCGACGCGGCAAGGTCCTCGGTCATCATCCGGCGCAGGAGTCCCTGCCGGCGGTGGGTGCCGCGGACGGTCACAGCGGTGATCAGCTGCGCCTCGAGCTGCCGGCCGTAGCCGACGTTCAGGTGCTTGCGCAGCGTCCCGAAGGTGGCCACCGGAATGTCGGCCGCCAGGGAGCGCGCGGCGACGGTGCCCGTCTGGTAGACCCCGGTCATCTCCCGGTTGTCCGTCCGGTACATGGCCATGACCTTGTCGACGAATTCGTCCTTGTGCCGCTCGTCGTAGAACCCGACGCCGACACCGCGCAGCCAGGCGACTCCCAGCGCGAAGTCCGGTTGGCCCTTTTTGGCCGCGCGGAACCGCCGGATTTCGTACTTTTCTGCCACGAGTTGCTCCCCCTGAAAATGTTGCGGTCCCCGGGAACCCCGGAGGGGACCCCAGCGCCGCGCTGGCTGGATGACTAGTGCCCGGCCTCGTACCAGCTGGATCCGACGCCGATCTGGACGTCGAGCGGAACGGTCAGCCGGGCAGCCGAGCCCATCTGCTCGGTCACGAGCTTCTCCACGGCATCCCGCTCGCCATGGGCCACTTCGAGGACCAGTTCATCATGGACCTGCAGCAGCATCCGGGATTTCAGGCCCTGTTCGGCCAGGGCCCCGGAAACGCCCAGCATGGCCCGCTTGATGATATCCGCGGCTGAGCCCTGGATGGGCGAGTTCAACGCGATGCGCTCCGCGTTCTCGCGCAGCTGGCGGTCGGTGCTGGTGAGGTCCGGGAGGTAGCGGCGGCGCCCTTCGATGGTGGAGGTGTAGCCGTCGATCCTCGCCTGGTCCACCACGCCGCGGAGGTAATCGCGGACGGCGCCGAACCGGTCGAAGTACTCCTTCATGAGGGTCCGCGCCTCGTCGACGGAAATCTGAAGCTGCTTGGAGAGCCCGAACGAGGTCAGACCGTAGGCAAGGCCATAGGACATGGCCTTGACCTTCGAACGCATCGCACTGGTCACCTGGTCGGTGGGCACATGGAAGATGTTGGAGCCCACGAACCGGTGCAGGTCTTCGCCGTCCTTGTAGGCCTGGATCAGCCCGGCGTCGCCCGAAAGGTGGGCCATGATGCGCATTTCGATCTGCGAGTAGTCCGCGGACAGCAGGCAGTCATAGCCTTTGCTGACCACGAAGATGCCGCGGACGCGCCGGCCTTCCTCGCTGCGGATGGGGATGTTCTGCAGGTTCGGGTTATTGGAGGAGATCCGGCCCGTGGCTGCGACGTTCTGCGCGTAGGTGGTGTGGATCCGACCGTCGTCGGTGACGGACTTCTTGAGCGACTCCAGCATCTGGCGCAATTTCGAGGACTCGCGGTGCGCCATGAGCTGGACCAGGAATTCGTGCCCGGTCTTCTCCAGCAGGTTCTTGAGCGACGCTGCGTCGGTGGTGTAGCCGGACTTGATCTTCTTGGTCTTCGGCAGCCCCAACTCCTCGAACAGCACGGTCTGCAGCTGCTTGGGAGACCCGAGGTTCACCTCGTGGCCGATCGCCGCGAAGGCAAGCTCCTGGGCGTTGTCGATCACCTTGGCGAGATCCGCCAGTTGTTCGTCCATGCGGGCCATGTCTATGGCGATTCCGGCGAGTTCCATGTCGGCAAGGACGCGGCTGACAGGCAGCTCGAGGGTGGTCAGGAGGTCCTGGGCCTTGCGTTCGGCCAGTTCCGTCTCGAAGTACCGGCTCAGCGCCCCGACGACGGCGGCCACGTGGACCAGCCCACCGGCAGCGGCGGCGTCATCGCCGTCGAACGCCAGCTCAAGCTGGCCGGCCTTGGCAGCCTCGGTCGAGACGCTGAGGTTGAGGTGGTGCTGGGCCAGTTCGGCGAGTTCATAGCTGCGGCGGTCCGGCTGGATGAGGTAGCCGGATATTGAGGTGTCGTCCACCACGCCTTCCAGGCCCAGGCCCCGACTGGAGAGGGCCTTGAGTGCCGCCTTGTAGCCATGCATGACTTTGGCCGCGCCGGTGTCCCGTAGCCAGCCGGCCAGGACGTTCTCGGCGGCGGCGTCCTGGCTGGCGAGGTCAATGTAGGCGGCCCCGTTGTCATGGACGATGGCCAGGGCGGCGGCATCCTCAACGATCCTGCCGGGCACGAGGTCGACGGCGACGGCCGAACGCTTGCCCGCCCCGGACTCGAGGAAAGCGGTCAGTTCGGCGGCGCCGGCGGGGACCACGAAGTCCGGGGTGTCGAGGCTTTCCCGCTCTGCTTCGGAAACCTCACTGCCGTAGAGGGCGAAGAGCCGGGTCCGGATGGTCTTGAATTCGAGGGCGTCGAACAGGTCCTCGAGGGCGGCCTGGTCCGGCCGCGGATCCGCGAGCTCGTCCAGCGTCACGGGGAGGTCGAGGTCCGTATGGAGCCTGTTCAGCCGCCGGTTCCGTTTGACCTCGTCCACGTTTTCGCGCAGGGACTCCCCCACTTTTCCGCCGATCGCTTCGAGGTTCGCCAGGACCCCCTCCAGCCCGCCGTACAGGTTGATCCATTTGGCCGCCGTCTTGGGGCCGACGCCGGGGACGCCCGGAAGGTTGTCCGCGGACTCCCCCACCAGGGCGGCGAGGTCCGAGTACTGGGCGGGGCTGACAAAGTACTTTTCCTGGATGGCCGTTGCATCCATCCTGGGGATGTCGCTGACGCCCTTCCTGGGGTACAGCACAAAAACGTTGTCCGTAATCAACTGGAAGGCGTCACGGTCGCCCGAGACGAGGAGTACCTCGAAGCCTGCCTTTTCACCCATTGCGGCGAGCGTTGCCAGGATGTCATCAGCTTCATAGCCGGGCATCTTGATGGTCTTAATGCCCCAGGCGCCCATCACTTTGTCGATGAGGTCAATCTGGCCGCTCATCTCCCGGGGGGTCTCGTTGCGTCCGCCCTTGTACTCGCTGTACTCGGCCTTGCGGTGGGTGGTGTCGTCCGAGACGTCAAAGGCTACGGCCACGTGGGTCGGCTTCTGCTCCTTGATCAGGTTGATGAGCATGGACGTGAACCCGTGGATCGCGTTGGTGTGCTGGCCCGTCGCGGTGGAGAACTTGTCCGCGGGCAGGGCGAAGAACGCCCGGAACGCCATGGAGTGCCCGTCGAGGACCAGAAGGCGCGGCTGGTCCGTAATGGGAATGACGGGCGCCACGGTGGCGGAAACCGACTCCGCTGCCCGGCTGGATTTCCGGACGGGCGTGGCCGCAATCACGGATTCGGTCTCAGCGGCCGGGAGAATGTCTGCTGCGCTGTCTGCCGGAAGGGGGGCAAGGGCCGGTTTGGTAGTTTCGCTCACAGGTGCCAGCCTAGTTCCCATGAAGGACAATTTCACGCCGGGCCCGTTCGCGGCCGAACTGGCGGCTGCCGGGATTCCCGAGGACATGCACGACTGGCTGGGGCAATACGGCGTGGGGGCCCTGGTGGTGAAGATGGGGATCCGTTTCCTGGAGATGAGCCCTCAGCGCACGGTCGCCACCATGCCGGTGGAAGGCAACACCCAGGTGGCAGGGATCCTGCACGGCGGCGCCCACGTGGTCCTGGCCGAGACGCTGGGGTCGTTTGCTGCCGGCATGCACGCCGGGCCGAATCGGCAGGCACTGGGGATTGAGGTCGGCGCGACCCATCACCGGGCCATCACCGCCGGCATCGTGACCGGCACGTGCACGGCGATCCACCTTGGCCGCACGCTGACCACGCACGAGATCGTCATGAGGGACGAGCAGGGCCGGCGGCTGTCCACGGCGCGCATCACCAACCTGATCCGCAACACCGCCGGCTAGGTTCTGCGAGCGTGGGCTCCGCCCCGGGTTGGCACCGCCCGCGCGGGCGGTGCGCGGGCGTAGGCTACGCCGGGGCGGGCCCGAACCGGTACCGCAGCTCCACGATGCCCCGCCCCATGGTGTGCGAGGACAGCAACTCCAGCGGCGCCGTCGGGCCCTTCAGGGGCAGCACAGCCTTGCCGCTGCCAAGGACCACGGGAATGATCGAGATGATCATCTCGTCGAGCGCACGGGCGTCCGCGAACTGGGCTGCCAGGACCCCTCCCCCGACGATCCAGACGTTCCGGCCCCCCGCTGCTGCCCTGAGGTCCGCAACGAATTCGGCCACCGGGCCGCGGGCAAAGGTCACGTCCGCATCCTTGGGGGCGGCGAGCTCATGGTGCGTGAACACCCAGCACGGTGTGGCGGGATACGGCCAGTTGCCGAGTTCGTGTTTCCTCAGCCAGGCGTAGGTGTCGCCCCCCATGACGATGCAGCCGACGTCGGCCATAAAGGCGTCGTAGCTGTCCTTGCCCCCGGCGAACCCGTCGAACTGGAGCAGCCAGTCCAGTTGGTCATCGGCGGTGGCGATGAACCCGTCGAGCGAGGACGCGACAAAATACTGGAATCCAGACATGGGCCCAGCCTAGCCAATCCCGGCCGGGGTGCCCATCCTCCGGGCCCCGGCGGTGCGGGCCCCGGACGTGCCGTGCGCCGGCGCACGGCACGGAATTCCGGAGGCTACTTGCTGAAGTAGGGAATGATCAGGTACAGCCCGAACAGCACGGCCAGTCCGCACAGGGCGAAGCACGCGTAGGCGAGCGGCCGCAGCCAGGCAGGCTTTCTTTCGCTGACGTCGCCGGCGGTGGCCGTGAGGCGGACGCCCAGGGAGTACAGGACCACGACGGTCACTGCGGAGACAAGCGTTGCCCCGGCCACCTGAACGAGTTCCAGCCACTTCATCAGAGTTCGTCCTTCGGCTTGTTGTACGTGCGGCTGACGGCGAGGGCTTTCTTCTTGCGGAAGCGCACGGCGGCGCCGGCTTCCTGAACCCCGACGGCGTTGTGGTGTCCGACGTGAGACTTCTTGGAGTGGAGGAACATGTACAGCACCGCACCGGTTCCGGCTACGGCGGCGATGACAACGCCGGCGACGCCGGTTTGCACCAGCATGGCGGTGAGGGCGCCCACGAGCCCGGCGGCAGGGAGGGTGAAGAGCCAGCCGATCGCAATCTTTCCGGCCATTCCCCAGCGGACGGTGGTGCCGCGGCGGCCCATGCCCGACCCGATCACGGAGCCGGAGGCCACCTGGGTGGTGGACAGTGCAAAGCCCAGGTGCGAGGACGCGAGGATCGCGGACGCCGTGCTGCTTTCGGCGGCGAAGCCCTGGGCGGGCTTGACGTCGGTGAGCCCGGATCCCATGGTGCGGATGATCCGCCAGCCGCCGGAGTACGTGCCGATCGCGATGGCTAAGGCGCAGGAGGCAATGACCCAGAACTGCGGTCCGGAACCAGGCGCCTGGGTGCCAGCGGCGATCAGTACCAGAGTGATGATGCCCATGGTCTTTTGTGCGTCGTTGGTGCCGTGCGCCAGGGCCACGAGGCTGGACGTGAAGACCTGGCCGTTGCGGAAGCCGCCGCGCTTCTGTGTGAGCTTACTGCCGGTCTCCGGGTCGTGGCGGGAGGTCAGCGCGTAGGCCAGTTTGGTGCAGAGGTATGCAACTGCCCCGGCGATGATCGGCGCGAAGATTGCCGGGAGGATCACCTTCTGCATGAGGCTTTCGAAATTGATTGAGTGGATGCCGATGCCGGCGATGGCCGCCCCGATCAGGCCGCCGAAAAGTGCGTGCGAGGAACTCGACGGAAGGCCTTTCAGCCAGGTGATCATGTTCCAGAGGATGGCGCCCATCAGACCGGCAAAGATGATGTCCGGCGTGATCTGGATACCGTCAGAACCTTCCCTGATGATGCCGCCCGACACGGTCTTCGCCACTTCCGTGGACAAGAATGCCCCCACCAGATTCAGCACCGCCGCAAGGGCAACAGCCGTTTTAGGTTTGATGGCGCCGGTCGCGATGGGCGTGGCCATCGCATTGGCCGTGTCATGAAATCCATTGGTGAAGTCAAAAAAAAGCGCCAGCGTTATTACCAGCGCCACCATGATGGTGATTTCCACCTGTTGCCCAATCTGCAGAGTCGACGGTCAGAAGTTCCATTCCCCGTTGCCGCACGATTCATCCACGATTTACCGGGAGGGAGTGCAGCGTTCAGCAAAGTAGCTCGACGTCCTAAATCGTACGGGGGAAAGGGAGCAGTGCAAAACGACCTGAAAGGGCGCTTCCCCGGGGGTCTGCGCACATGTGCCCGCTGCCGTCAGCCCTGGTGGACATCGGGTTTTCCGCCCGCACCGATCATTCCGGCGACCGTCTGCTCAAGCGCGGCGAGCGTCGCGTCCGGCAGCACAATAAGCCCGTCCAGTTCGTGCCGCGCACGCTTGTACGCGGTTTGCCGCTCCGCGGGTGTCGCGGCACCATCCGAAGCGATCCGCAGCAGTTTGCGCGCCGTGGCGAGGCGATCCCGCTCCGGTCCGGTGAACTTGCTGTCCTTGATCCGCCGGGCTTCCCGCTCCGCAATGTCGAAAGCCAGTTCGAAGCTGTGAACGGCCTCGCGGTACTCCCCCAGCCGGGCCGCCGTCGTGACGTCCTCCGGCGCTCCCGGCCGCAGGCTGTCGGCCGTCCGCTTGGCCCGCAGGAACGCCACGGTCAAGGGTTCGCGCAGATCGGTCATGACCGGGAAGTCGATGAGTTTCCCGACGTCAAGCTCGTAGTCGAGCCAGCGGCCGTTGACGGCGTCGTGGCCGTCCATGAGCTGCCGGACCTGGGACCGGCCGGCCTCTTCCAGTTCGGTTGCATGGTTCCGGAGCTTATAGAGCTCGACCCGTCGCCGGTGCCGTTGTTCGCTGGCTTTGGACCAGGAACGGGCCCAGCCGCCGAACAGGCCGCTCAGGGGGAAGATGAGCCACCAGAAGTGACCGACAAAATCCAAGATGGGCTCCACGGCATCGTCCTCGCATCCGTCCCGGGCAGGCTCAAGGGTCGCGCCGCAGGCCAGCCCCCTCGCTAAAGAGGACTGTCCTGCGGGCCTTATTCCTCTGCCGCTCAGTCCTTGTGCTTGACCTTGTGCAACCGGGTGACGATGGTTGGGCACGGCAGGTTGAGCAGTACGGCGTGCGCTGTGGACCCGAGGACCATCCGGGAGAAGCCGCCGCGTCCGCGGCTGCCGATCACGAGGAGCCGGGCGTCCTTGGCCGCTTCGACCAGTGCCTTGGCGGGTTCGGTATCGGTCTCGAGCTTCTGGTGGACGACGAGGTCCGGATACTTATCGCCTAGTCCGGCCACGGATTCGGCCAGGACGATCCGGTCCTCCTCGAGGAGGGTCTCGGCGAGTCCGCTTTTCGGCAACTGGCTCTCGATCCAGCGGCCGGGCCGCCGGAAGGCGAGGACTACCGTTAGCTCGTCGCCTCCACGGTCTGCTTCCGCCGCGGCGAAGTCCACTGCCTGCAGGGATTCTTCGGAGCCGTCCACGCCGACCACAACGCCGTGGTCACTCCCGCGCTTCAACGGGATCACCGCCGCCGGGATTTCCGAGGCGGAGACGATCTGCAGGGCACGGTCCGTCAGCGGACCGCCGTCCATCCAGTGCCTGTCGTGCTCGCCGACGACCACGATGGATGCTTCCTTCGACACTTCGCGCAGGACCGATCCGCCGCTGCCATGACGTAACTGGATGTCCACCTTCACGTCCGGCGCCTGCTCGGCGGCGCTGGCCTGCGCCTTCTGGAGCAGGTCCATGCCCGATTGCCTGATCAGCTCGTGGTACTGGAAATCCGGGGACATCCAGCGGTCGTCCACGGCATGGATGATGGTGACCGGAAGCTTGTAGCCGCCTGCCCGTTGGAGGGCCCACGTCAGCGCGGCCTCACTGCCGGCTGATGCGTTGAAACCGACGACAATTGGTTTATTCATTCTGACTCCTGCTCTTTTCCTGGCGCGGTCAGTTCTGCAAGGCCATGATCCGGGCGGCAGCCCGAGAGTCCGCCGACACTTCAGTGTGCGCCGGGCCCTGACCCCCGGTTAGGGCCTTAAGCCCCTCACTCCCCCGGGGCCCCGTGCGTAGCGTCGAGCCGTGCAGCACGACTCGTTGCCGGACAGGAGCCTTCATGGACCACCCCCGCGGGTCAACGGCGGCCCCCACCGGGCTGTACTCCTTCAGCGGCGCGCTCAGCGGCCTGCTCTCCGCTGGCCCCGGCGTGGCCGGAGGCCTGCGCCGGCCCGCTGTCCGCCGCAGCCAGCGGACTAGAAGCCGGTCGGTTCCGTCTCGAATTCCGGTTCCCTCGGCGGTCCTTCCAGGTGCACCGGTCGCAGTGCATGGGTGTGCTCGAACCAGATCAGCGCGTCGTAGCGCTCCCCGATCCGGGTCGGAACATAGTTCCCGAGCTCCCGTTCGGGATGGTAAACCACACCGATAGCCCGGTGGCCGAGCCAGGTCGAGAGCCACGGGCCGGACCTGTCCTCACCGAATTCCAGCACCGACGGCACCCCCAGGGCCTCGTGCAGGAAGTCTTCATGGCTGCCCCGCCGGGCCGGCGCAACCGGCAGGATCCGTTCCGGACTTCCCCAGGCGTCCGCGGCGATCACCTCGCCCCGGTGGGAGGCAAGGCCCACCAGCATGACGCCGTCCGCGGCGTGCCGTTCGCGCAGCAGCTGGCCGACGTTGACGAGTCCGTCCTTGGGCCATGTCGGTGGCCCGGGCATCCCCCACGTGGGTGTTGTGCTCCCAGATGAGTCCCTTCGAGTCGGGCCCAAGGTGCCTGCTGAGCCGGTCGATGGTGTCGGCCATATGGTGGTCCCGGACGTTCCAGGACTGGCGGTCGCCGCGGAGCATGATCCGGTAGTAGTGCTCGGCGTTGGCGGCCACTTCGGCATTCTGCACTGCGCCGAAGGCGGCCTCGTCGTGCCCGCCGGGGGTGGACACCCGGCTCCTCACCTCGGCAAGGAGCGCGATGACGTCAGCCTCGCAGGACTGCGGCACCAGCCGCGTGCTCCAGGCGTACTTGTGCGGGTCCTCGCGGTGCGGCAGGAAACACTGCCAGGCACGCAGGGCGGCGGGGACGGCGTCGGGCACGTTGTCCTGCAGCCAGCCGATGATCTCCCGGAGCGAAGCCCTGAGCGAGTACACATCGAGTCCGTAGAAGCCCACGCGCCGGCTCATCGGGCGGCTGAGGTTCCAGGTGCGCAGCCAGTCCAGGAACGCGGCAACCTCCTCGTTCGCCCACATCCACCTGGGCCAGCGTTCGAAGCCGGCCAGCAGTGCATGGACACCCTGCTCCTTCCCCGTCTCGCCCCGCACCCAGCGGTCGATCCGCCAGCAGTCTGGCCAGTCCCCCTCGACCCCGATCCAGGTGTAGCCTTCCTCTTCAATGAGGCGCCGGCTCAGGGTGTCACGCCAGGTATAGAACTCGTGGGTGCCGTGGGAGGCTTCCCCGATCGCGACGAACCGGCAGTCCGCCGCCCGCCGGACCAGCCCGTTGAGGTCCCGGTCCGTCTTCAGCGGCCGGGCCAGTGAATGGATTTCGGACAGGACGGAGGATTTGGCGACGCCGGAAGTCATCGGGGCTCCTCGATCGAAATCTGCTCGAGGTGTTCGGGGACCCGCGCGCGCCAGCCAAGCTCACGTTTGATCCTGATGCGCAGGGCATCAGAGGTGTCCGGTTCGCCGTGGGTGATGTAGGTCATCCGGGGTTCCTTTTCCGCGGCCCGCATCCACGAGATAATGCCATCCGCGTCGGCATGCGCGGACAGGCTTTCCATCTGGATCACTTCAGCCCGGACTTTGACGTCCTCACCGTAGATCCGGAGTTCCCGCTCGCCGGCCGCCAGGGTGGCGCCCCGCGTGCCGCCGGCCTGGTAGCCGCTGAGGATCACGGCGTTTTTCGGGTCCGGCCCGTAGGCCGCGAGATGGTGCAGGACCCTTCCGCCGGTGAGCATGCCGCTGGCGGAGATGATGATCATCGGGCCGCCGCGGAGGTTCAGCAGTTTGGATTCATCGACCGAGCGGGTGAGCTTGGCGACCTTGTACATGTTCATGTATTCCTGCTCCTTGAGCCGGTGCTCCTCGGGATGCCGCTGGTACATCCCGGACGCATCGATGGCCATCGGACTGTTGAGGTACACCGGGATATCAGGGATCAGGTTCTTGCTGCGCAGGCGGGACAGATACAGCATCAGGGTTTCTGCCCGGCCGACGGCGAACGCGGCGAACAGCACGACGCCACCGCGCTTCGCGACCCGGTTGATGATGTCCCGGAGCTGCTGTTCAGGATCCACGGTCGAGTGTTTCCGGATCCCGTAGGTGGACTCCGTGACCAGCACGTCGCTCGCGACGAGCGGCCGGGGCGGGTACATCAGCGGGTCGTCCGCCCGGCCCAGGTCCCCGGTGAAGTGCACCGAACGTGAGCCGATCCGGACATGGACCTGCGCGGCGCCGAGTATGTGGCCGGCGGGCAGGAACGTCAGTTCCATCCCCCGCCGAGATCCAGTGGCTCGTCGAAATCCTGGATCCTGAAGCTGTTGAGAGTCTTCACCGCGTCGGCCGCGGTGTAGAGCGGAAGGGCCGGACTGTGCGTGGACGATCCGCGGTGGGTGGCATACCGGGCTTCCTCCTCCTGCAGGTAGCCGCTGTCGGGGAGGAGCAGCTTGCACAGGTCCGTGGTTCCGGCGGTGGCGAACACCGGCCCCGGCGAACCCGTCCCGCATCAGCGCGGGCACATAGCCGGTATGGTCCAGGTGCGCATGGGTCAGGACGACGGCGTCGATCGAGGCCGGCCGGACGGGGAACGGCGTCCGGTTCCGTTCGCGGCTGCGCTTGTAGCCCTGGAAGGGGCCGCAGTCCACCAGCACGCGTTTGCCGCCGGCCTCAAGCAGGTACCTGGAACCGGTGACCGTGTCGGTGGCTCCGAGGAACCGCCCCTAGGGCCAAAAGTCACGTGCCGCACCGCCGCCGCGGCGCCGCAGTGCAGGGCCCGGCGCCGGCCGCGCCGGGCGTCCCGGCTCCGGCAGCGCACGGGCACCGGTAGTATTTCCCGGCGGGCCCTTTTACTCGCGAACACCCGGCGGATACCAGCGGCAAGGACTGATGATGAAGAAGAAATCCATGCGGACGGCGCCCCACGGCAAAGGCCCGGACGGCAACGCCGGCGAGCACGGGCAGCCTGGGCAGCCCTGGCGTGACCGTCCGTGGACCGGTGCCTACAGTCCAGGTGTTCCGGCGGACCTGGTGCTCCCGGAGGGGTCGCTCGTGGACCTCATGGATAGCTCCGTGCGCCGCTACGGGTCGAAGACCGCCCTGGAATTCTTCGGCGCCCGCACCAGCTACCGCGAGCTCGGCACACTGATCAGCCGGGCCGCCGCCGGGCTGGAGAAACTCGGCGTCAAGGCCGGCGACCGGGTTGCCCTGGTGATGCCGAACTGCCCGCAGCACATCGTTGCCTTCCATGCCGTGCTGCGCCTCGGCGCCGTCGTCGTCGAGCACAATCCGCTCTACACGGACCGGGAACTGCGCCACCAGTTCGAGGACCACGGGGCCGCCGTGGCGATCGTCTGGGACAAGGCGGTGGAGCGGGTCCGCCAGCTGCCGGCCGACGTCGGGCTCCGCAGCATCGTCTCGGTGGAACTCATCCCCGCGATGCCGCTGCTGCAGCGGCTGGCGCTGCGGCTCCCGGTTCCGGCGGCCCGCAAGGCACGAGCCGCCCTCTCCTTGGGCGGGGGCCAGCCGAGGGGCCGGACGGCCCCCGCCGCGCGGCCGGTGCTCCCCTGGCGGAAGCTTCTCGACGCCGGAGAACTCAAGCGGAAACATCCGCGCCCCGCGGCCCGGGACCTCGCCGTCCTCCAGTACACCTCCGGCACCACGGGACTGCCCAAGGCCGCCATGCTCAGCCACGCCAACCTGCAGGCCAACGCCGCGCAGGGCCGGGCGTGGGTGCCGGGGCTCAAGGACGGCCGGGAAACCGTCTACGCGGTACTGCCGATGTTCCACGCCTACGGTCTGACGCTGTGCATGACGTTCGCCCTGAGCATCGGCGCGAAGCTGGTCCTGTTCCCAAAGTTCGACGTCGACCTGGTGCTGAAGGCCCTCAAGAAGTCCCCGGCGACCTTCCTCCCGGCCGTGCCGCCGATTTATGACCGGATCGCGGCCGCGGCGGCGGAACGCGGCATCGGGCTGGACAGCATCCGATTCTCGATTTCCGGTGCGATGAACCTGCCAACGTCGACGGTGGAGACCTGGGAGAAGGCGACCGGCGGCTACCTGATCGAGGGCTACGGACTGACCGAGACGTCCCCGATCGCGATCGGCAACCCCTTCGGCCCCAGCCGGAAACCGGGCACCGTCGGGGTGCCGTTTCCGCTGACCGACATCCGGGTGGTGGATCCACGGAACGTCGCGCTGGACCGCGCCCCGGGCGAGGAAGGGGAACTCCTGATCCGCGGCCCGCAGGTGTTCTCCGGCTACTGGAACCGCCCGGAGGAGACCGAGGAGGCACTGCTCGACGGCGGCTGGTTCCGCACCGGCGACATCGTCTCCGTGGACAACGACTACTTCGTCACGATCCGGGACCGGATCAAGGAGCTGATCATCACGGGCGGGTTCAACGTCTCACCCAGTGAGGTGGAAGACGTCCTCGCCACGTTCCCCGGTGTTTCGGAAGTCTCCGTCGTCGGGTTGCCGCGCCCCGGCGGCGGCGAGGACGTGGTCGCCGCCGTGGTGTCGATCCCCGGTACCAGCATCGATCCCGACGCGCTCCTGGCTTTTGCCCGGAAACAGCTGACCGCCTACAAGGTGCCGCGCCGGGTGGTGGTGCTCGAGTCCTTGCCCCGCTCGCTCATCGGCAAGGTCCTGCGCCGGGAAATCCGCGACACCCTCGTCGCCGGGCACTGAACGGAGCGTCCGCCCGTGCCGGGGCCCGGTTACCGCTCGCGGCCCGATCCGGGGTTAAGCCGCGCGACCGCCGTTGACAGGACGGTGGCAAAGCCGCACCACAGGGCGTAGGGGGCCAGGGACACTCCGGCGCCGCGGTTCAGGCGGTGCGTCCGCCGCACCAGGTCGACGCTGCTCGCCGTCAGCAGGGCGCACTCCGCCGCGGCCAGCCACGGCCGCCGGGCCCGCCAGAAAAGCCAACTCCATGCAGCGTTGAGGACGAGGTTGGCGGCCAGGGCTCCCCGGTAGGCGGCCAAATCCCGCCGTCGGATCCTGCCGCCCGGGGTTTCCGGGGTGTCAGCGGCTGCGCCGCCGCTTTCCAGGGCGACGGCGGAGCTCACGGCCAGGTCCGCGTACAGCGCCGTCCACACCACGGGAAAGGCGATGGCGGGCGGCTGCCAGTCCGGTTTGCGCAGCCGACGGTACCATCGGCTGTCCGGATCCGTCGCTATTCCGCCGGCCGCTGCCGTTGCGGCGGTCGCAGCCGCCGTCCATGCCACTGTCATGAGTTTCATTCCTGCTCCTCTGTTGCCGTTGCCGCCGCCGTGTCCGGCCGCAGCCGCTCTTCCATGAACTCGATGGTCCGTTCCAGCGCAGCCTTCGTCGGGTGCCCCGGCGTGTCCACCAGGTCCACCGTCAGGACGCAGCGCGCGGACGGGGCCATGCCATACGGGTTGCCCGGCGACGAATCGATCTCAATGCCTTCGAAGCCTGCCCCGAATTCCCGCCGCAGGGTGGCGGAACGTTCCGCCGGACACCCCCGGTCGTTGCTGAACTGCACGCCGAGGAGCCGAAGTCCCTGGCTGGTCCGCGCCTTCACCCGCGCCAGTTCGCCGTCGTCCAGCCCGACGGGGGCCCGCCTCCGCGCGGTCAGGCCCGCCGGCAGCGCGGGCTGGCTCATCACCGGCGCCAGGACGGCGGGTTCCAGCGCCATCGCGAGGGCGAAGCTGCCCGTCATGCACATGCCGATCGACCCGACGCCGGGACCGCCGCACTCCCGGTGGGCCTGGACTGCGAGGGCCCGCAGCCTGCCCGCGGCCGGGCTGCTCGGGTTAGCCAGCACGGCGAACTCACGGGAAATGCAGACTTTCGCGATGGACTTCACGATGCCCTCGCCCGCTTTTCCGCCGGGCCGCCCGAACATCGAGGGGAGGTAGACAGTGAAGCCCCAGTCGATCAGCCGGCGGCCGAGGTCCAGCACGCCCGGGTGGATCCCGGGAACCTCGTGGATCAGGATCACGGCCGGGCCCGCACGGCCCCGGACGACCGGGTGGTGGATGCTGCCGTGGCTGAAGGTCGACTCGGTGAAGCCCTCCAACGTTTCCCCTGGCCCCGACGGTCCCCGGTGCTCCGGCATGGACGGCCCCCTCGGTTCCGGGCGGCACTGCTGGAGTCACTTCAGCCGTGCCGCGTACTGCACATGCTACGGAACGGTGGCGCCGCCGTCGACGGCAGATCCCTTGCGGCGCTCCGAAGCAGCTGATAGGCCTGTAACAGGCCAAAAGGTAGGGTGCTTATTAGTAGAGACCCACGGCCTGAGCAGGCGGTGGTTGCAGAAGGGAAGTTCACGTGACCCGCAAAAATCCCCAGGTCGAGGAAAACGACGAAAAGGACCTCGTGGTCGGCGACGGTCCAAAGGGCTGGGCCGCCGGCATCCCCGGGGTGCTGCATTCCATGAAGCCCGCGATCGAACACATGGGCCTGAACCGCACCCGCAAGACCGTGCTGGCGATGAATCAGAAGGACGGTTTCGACTGCCCCAGCTGCGCGTGGCCGGACCCGAACCATCGCAAGGCCTTCGAGTTCTGCGAGAACGGCGCGAAGGCCGTCACCTGGGAGGCGACGCCGGTGGTCATCGGCCGGGAGTTCTGGGCGGAACATTCCGTCAGTGAACTCCGGACGCATTCCGAGTACTGGCTGGGCATGCAGGGACGGCTCACCGAGCCGGTCCACAAGCCCGCCGGGGAGGACCATTACAAGCCGGTGAGCTGGCCGGAGGCGATCCGGATCATCGCGGACAAGCTCAAGGGCCTGGACTCACCGGACGAAGCCGCCTTCTACACCAGTGGACGCACCTCCAACGAGGCTGCCTTCCTATACCAGCTGATGGTCCGCGGCTATGGCACCAACAACCTGCCGGACTGCTCCAACATGTGCCACGAGTCCTCGGGTTGGGCCATGGGCCAGACCATCGGCATCGGCAAGGCCACCGTCAGTTTTGATGATTTTGCCAAGGCTGACCTCATTATCGTCATGGGCCAGAACCCGGGCACCAACCACCCGCGGATGCTGACCGAGCTGGAGGCGTGCAAGGAAAACGGCGGCGAGATCGTCGCCGTCAACCCCCTGCCGGAGGCCGGCCTGCGCCGGTACAAGAACCCGCAGAAGGTCAAGGGCATCATCGGGCGCGGGACGGAGATCGCGGACCAGTTCCTGCACATCCGCATCGGCGGCGACATGGCGCTGCTGCAGGCCATCTCCAAACGTGTCCTCGATGCCGAGTCCCGGAACCCGGGCACCGTGCTGGACCATACATTCCTCGCCGAGCACTGCGAGGGGCTGGACGAACTTAAGGAACACCTCAGCCTGCTGGACGAGGACGCGGTCCTGCTGGCCACCGGCCTGCGCACCGGGGAAATCGATGAACTCGCGGCCCGGTACCTGAAGGCCGAGAAAGTCATCATCACCTGGGCCATGGGCATCACGCAGCAGAAGAAGGGCGTGGCCACGATCAAGGAGATCATCAACCTGCTCCTGCTGCGCGGGAACATCGGGAAGCCCGGCGCCGGCGCCTCGCCCATCCGCGGCCACAGCAACGTCCAGGGCGACCGCACCATGGGGATCTGGGAGCAGATGCCGCAGTCCTTCATGGACTCCCTCGGCGAGGAGTTCGGCTTCGAGCCGCCCCGCGACCACGGCGTGGACGCGGTGGAAACCATCAACAAGATGCGCGACGGCGGCATCAAGGCGTTCATCGCGCTCGGCGGAAACTTCGTCGGCGCCATTTCCGACACCAACGCCACCGAAGCGGCCATGCAGAACACCGAACTCTCCGTGCAGATTTCCACGAAACTCAACCGGTCCCACACCGTGACCGGCGCGGAAGCCTTGATCCTTCCCACGATGGGCCGGAGCGAAATCGACATCCAGGAGTCCGGCCCGCAGTTTGTGTCGGTGGAGGACACGGTCTGCGCCGTGCACCCGTCCTGGGGCAAGGTTGAACCGGTCTCGCACCATCTGCTCTCCGAACCGGCGATTGTCAGCCGGCTCGGCAAGGCGCTGGTTGGAGACAAGATCAAGGCCGACTGGGACGGTTTCGAGAAGAACTACGACCTGATCCGGGACCACATCTCGCAGGTCGTCGGCGGCTGCGAGAACTACAACGAGCGGATCCGGCAGGAGGGCGGCTTCATCCTGGCGAACGGCCCGCGGGATTCGCGCACCTTCCCCACCCCGACCGGCAAGGCAGTGCTGACCGTCAATGACCTGGAACATGTGGAGAAGCCGGCGGGCACCCTGATCCTGCAGAGCATGCGCTCCCATGACCAGTTCAACACCACCATCTACGGGCACAACGACCGCTACCGGGGCATCAAGAAGGGCCGCCATGTGGTGTTCGTGAATCCGGACGACATCGCCGAGCTGGGCCTGGCGGACGGTATGTTCGTGGACATCAAAGGGGAGTACCAGGACGGTGTGGAGCGTATAGTCCGCAAATTCCGGGTGGTCTCCTACCCGACGGCCCGTGGCTGCGCGGCGGCGTACTATCCGGAAGCCAACGTGCTGGTGCCGCTGAACCACACGGCCGAAGGCAGCAACACCCCGGTGTCCAAGGCCGTGATCGTGCGGCTTGAACCCAGCGAGGACCAGAGCCCGGACGGTTCGACCACCGTGGCATCCGGCGCGGCCCACCAGCGGTAGGGAGCAACCCCGCGGGCACGCTCCGCGGGGGCTGCCAGATCCTCCACGGAACATGCCCCACTCTGGCCGCGGCCACTGGACATCATGCCAATATGTCCATCCGCGGGCGCTCAGGGAGGGCATGTCCCATGGGGGCTGGATCCTGCGGCTACTGGGCGCGCTTGGCCCAGCCTTTTTCGTCGGGGCCGCCGGACTCGCCGTGCTCGCAGAGCTCGAGGACCTTGTTGGATGCTGCGTGGACGGCATCCTGCGTGCTCTTCCTGCCGTCGGTCGACGCGGTTCCCGCGGCGTACCCGACGATGAACGCGCTGATGGCGTCCGCGTGCGGCCCGACGGCTTTCAGCGACTCGTCCGCGACCTGGACGATCTTGTCGTGGTCTACTTCCAGATCGAGGATCTGCAGTGCCTGGATCAGGCGGGCGCTCCAGTGCCGCAGTGCGCTGTCTTCGTCCCGGGTCAAAGTCATTGTTGCTCCTCTTCATTGGTGCGTCAGCCGGTTGGCGTTCCCCACAAGGGTTAGCACCGACACCGGGCTTCCGCAACGCGACACAGGCAAAACCGGACGCCGGAACCGGCAGTCCCCTGAAGCAGTCCCCTGAAGCAGTCCCCTGAAACTGCCTCAGCTCCACAGTGCGACGTGGAACTTGGATCCCCGGCGTTCCAGTCCGCGGGAGCCACCGGGGGCCACCATCGCCGCTGTCGCGTCGGCGGTTCCGGCGAACCGCTGCAGCGTCCGCGCCATCGTGGTGGTCCGGTGGTTGTCCAGGGTGCTCGCCCACCACAACCCGGTCACCGGTGTCCCGACGACGGGCAGCCGGACGAGGACCCCGCCCTGGAGTTCGGACCGGACGATGTGGCCAAGCGCCAGCATGATGCCCTCCCCCGCCCGCACCGCCGCCAGGGCTTCCGTCTCGCTGCTGAGCCGGATGATCTCCGGCGCCACCCCCATCGACGCCAGCCAGCGGCCCTCTTCCGAGTGCTCCTGGATCCCCGCCGGCCCGGCAAACCACGGCCGGTCCAGCAGCCGGGCCACGGACAAGGGTCCGGGCAGCCGGGCCATCGGATGCCCCGCCGCGGCGACCAGGGTGCGCTGGTAGCGCAGGAACGGCACGCAGTTCAGTCCCGGGTTGGCCACCGCGGTCCCCGCCGGCGCCGCCGGCCGGGCACCCAGGGCGATGTCGTACGCCCGTTCGTGCAGCAGCGAGGCCAGGTCCTCGGCGGACTCGACCACCACGTCCACCGAGGCGCCGGGAACCCGCTTCGTGAAGAGGTCCAGCAGCCGGCCGGCCGCATGTTCGGCAAAGCGCGCGGTGGCCACGATCTTCAGCCGCCCGGCGTCGTTCGTGGCGTTGGAAACCTCCCAGCGGGCCTGGTCCGCCAGTCCGACGATGTCCTGGGCATATTCGGCCAGCGCCCGGCCGCCGGGAGTCAGCGCAATGCCACCCCCGGCGCGCACGAAGAGCGGATCGCCGAGGTCCTGCCGGAGCGCCGACAGGGCAGAGGAAACCGCCGGTTCGCTGACGCCGAGGGTCTCCGCGGCAGCGTGCAGTGAGCCCAGACGGGCGACGAGAGCGAACGTGCGGAGCTGGCTCAATGTCATCGACACGGCGTCATAACCTTTCGCTTATGACGATATTGACACTCCGTCCCGGGCAGGGCAAGACTGGCCTGAAATCGGTGCTGCGCGACGTTGCCAGCGCCCTGGCACGAGGTGGGGACTATGCAGATTCCGGCTCCTTTCGACTATGTTCGGGCCACGTCCGTGGACAACGCCCTTGAGCTCCTCTCCCGCCACGGTGCGGAGTCGCGGGTCATCGCCGGGGGCCACAGCCTCCTGCCGATGATGAAGCTCCGGCTCTCCCGGCCCGAGTGGCTGATCGACATCAACGACCTGTACGAACTCGACTTCATCCTGCGCGACGGCGGCAAACTGCGCATCGGCGCCCTCACACGCCACACGACGCTCCTGGAGTCGGACGAGATCGCGGCGCTCTTCCCCATCGTCCGGGACGCCGAAGCCGTGATCGCCGACCCGGTCGTGCGGAACCGGGGCACGATCGGCGGCTCGCTTTGCCAGGCCGACCCGGCCGAGGACCTGTCCACGGTCTGCGACGTGCTGGGTGCCGAAGCGGTGATCCGCGGACCGGCCGGCGAGCGCATCCTGGCCATGGCGGACTTCCACCGCGGACCTTACGAGACGGCGGTGGGCCAGGACGAAATCCTGTGCGAGGTCCGTATCCCCATCCGCCCCCGGTCCGGCAGCGCTTACGAAAAGGTTGAACGCCGCGTGGGCGACTGGGCGGTCGGCGCCGCCGGTGCGTCCGTGACGCTGGCCGCGGACGGCACCATCGCCGACGCCGCCGTCGGACTCACCGCCCTCGGACTCGACCACACCATTTCCGGGGCCGCCGAACTGCTCCGGGGCCAGCAGCCCCGGGAGGAACTGTTCGTGGAAGCCGGACGGCTCGCCGCGGCGGCCTGCGACCCCGTGGCCGACCAGCGCGGCCCGATTGACTACAAACGGCACCTCGCCGACGAACTCACCCGGCGGGTACTGCGGCAGGCCTGTACCCGCGCCGCCCAGACACAGGAAGGCTGAAGCGGATGCAGATCAGCATGACCGTCAACGGCAACGAAGTCACCAGCGATATAGAGCCCCGGGTGCTCCTGGTCCACTACATCCGCGAAGTCCTGGGCCTGACCGGGACCCACTGGGGATGCGACACGAGCAACTGCGGGACCTGCGTGGTCCTGATGGACGGCCAGCCGGTGAAGTCCTGCACCGTCCTCGCGGCGATGGCAGCCGGACACGACGTCCGCACGGTCGAGGGCCTCGCCAACGGCGCCACCCTGGACCCGGTCCAGCAGGGTTTTATGGAGGAGCACGGGCTGCAGTGCGGTTTCTGCACGCCCGGGATGATGCTGACCGCCCGCGCCCTGCTCGATAAGAACCCCCACCCGGACACCACGGAGATCCGGCAGGCCATTTCGGGCCAGATCTGCCGGTGCACCGGCTACGCCACGATCGTCAGGTCGGTGCAGTGGGCCGCCGCCCACCCTGCGGGCGGCGACACCGACGCCACGGTGGACGAGGTCATCGACGGCACGGACACCGTTATCGAGGACCTCCCGGCCGAAACAGCAGAAACAGCAGACACAGAGGTGAAGGCATGACCGTCATCCACGAACGGCCCAGCAACCCGGCGGCCGGCGACGAGGACCGCCCGATCGGCTACGGCCGGATCCAGCGGAAGGAGGATCCGCGCTTTGTCCGCGGCAAAGGCAACTACCTGGACGACATCGTCCTGCCCGGCATGCTGCACGGCGCCATCCTGCGCGCCCCGGTGGCGCACGCCCGGCTGGTCTCCATCGACACCACCAACGCCCTCGCCCACCCCAAGGTCCTCGCCGTCATCACCGGGAAGGACCTTCTCGGCCTCAAGCTCGCCTGGGCCCCCACCCTCTCCGCTGATGTCCAGGCCGTCCTGGTGACGGACAAGGTCCGCTTCCAGGGCCAGGAGGTCGCGTTCGTGGTGGCCGAGGACCGCTACGCCGCGCGCGACGCGCTGGAGCTGATCGACGTCGAATACGACGTCCTGCCCCCGGTCATCGACGCCAGGAAGGCCCTCGACGCCGGCGCCCCGGTGGTCCGCGACGAGATCGAGGGCAAGACGGACAACCACATCTTCGACTGGGAGATGGGCGACAAGGCCGGAACCGAAGCCGTCTTCGCGAGCGCCGACGTCGTCGTCTCCCAGGAGATGGTCTACCCGCGGGTGCACCCCGCGCCGATGGAGACCTGCGGGGCGATCGCCGACTTCGACGCCGTCGACGGCAAACTGACCCTCTACGAAACCACCCAGGCCCCGCACGCGCACCGCACGCTGTTCGCGATCGTCGCCGGGATCCCCGAGCACAAGATCCGCGTGGTGTCCCCGGACATCGGCGGCGGCTTCGGCAACAAGGTCGGCATCTACCCCGGCTACATCCTCGCCGTCGTCGGGTCGATCGTCACCGGCAAGCCGGTGAAATGGGTGGAGGACCGCTCGGAGAACCTGATGTCCACCTCCTTTGCCCGCGACTACATCATGCAGGGCGAGATCGCGGCGACCAGGGACGGGAAGATCCTCGCGGTGCGCACCAACGTCCTGGCCGACCACGGCGCGTTCAACGCCACCGCCCAGCCCACCAAGTACCCGGCCGGCTTCTTCTCCATCTTCACCGGCAGCTACGACATCAAGGCCGCCTACTGCTCCGTCACGGGCGTCTACACGAACAAGGCACCCGGCGGCGTCGCCTACGCCTGCTCCTTCCGCGTCACCGAAGCCGTGTACCTCGTCGAGCGGATGGTGGACATCCTGGCCCGCAAGCTGGAGATGGACCCGGCGGAACTGCGGCTGAAGAACTTCATCAAGCCCGAACAGTTCCCCTACGCCAACAAGACCGGCTGGGTCTACGACTCCGGCAACTACGAACCGGCCATGCGGCTGTCCATGCAGCTGGCCGGCTACGACGAGCTCCGCCGCGAGCAGCGGGAGAAGCGGGAGCGCGGCGAACTGATGGGGATCGGCATCTCCTTCTTCACCGAAACGGTGGGCGCCGGCCCGCGCAAACACTTCGACATCGTGGGCCTCGGCATGGCCGACGGCGCCGAACTGCGGGTCCATCCCACCGGCAAGGCCGTCGTCCGGCTCTCGGTGCAAAGCCAGGGCCAGGGCCACGAGACCACCTTCGCGCAGATCGTCGCCGAGGAACTCGGCATCCCGCCGGAGGACATCGACGTCGTCCACGGCGACACCGACCAGACACCGTTCGGCCTCGGCACCTACGGGAGCCGTTCGACGCCGGTCAGCGGCGGCGCCGTCGCGCTCGTCGCCCGGAAGGTGCGGGAGAAGGCGAAGCTGATCGCCGCGGCCATGCTGGAGACCCGGCCGGAGGACCTCGAATGGGAGAAGGGCCGCTGGTTCGTCAAGGGCGATCCCGGCGCCGGGAAGACCATCTCCGAAATCGCCATGGCGGCCCACGGCACCATGGCGCTGCCCGAGGGGGTCGACGGCAACCTCGACGCCGAGGTCACCTACGACCCGCCGAACCTCACGTTCCCCTTCGGGGCCTACATCTGCGTGGTCGACGTCGATCCGGGCACCGGGCACGTCAAGGTGCGCCGCTTCATCGCCGTGGATGACTGCGGCACCCGGATCAACCCGATGATCATCGAGGGCCAGGTGCACGGCGGGCTGACCGACGGCGTCGGAATGGCCCTGATGGAGATCATCGAGTTCGACGCCGACGGCAACTGCCTGGGCGGGTCCTTCATGGATTACCTGATCCCCACCGCGATGGAAGTCCCTGACTGGGAGACCGGCTTCACCATCACCCCGTCCCCGCACCACCCCATCGGCGCGAAAGGCATCGGCGAGTCCGCCACCGTCGGCTCTCCCCCGGCGATCGTGAACGCGGTCGTGGACGCGCTGGCCCCGTACGGGGTGGTTCACATGGACATGCCCTGCACCCCGGCCCGGGTCTGGGCCGCAATGCAGGGCCGGGCAAGGCCGCCGATCTAGGATGACCACAACAACAGACTCCCTCACGGCCCGGGCGAACGACCTCGCCTCCCGCCGCGAGCCGTTCGTGCACGCCACGGTGGTCCGCGCCCAGCATCCCACCAGCGCCCACGCCGGGGACACCGCCCTGGTGCTGTCCAGCGGCGAGATCCAGGGTTTCGTCGGCGGAAACTGCGTCGAGTCCTCGGTGCGCGAGTACAGCCGGCAGGTCCTGTCCTCCCAGGAACCCCTGCTGCTGCGTGTGGTCCCGGGCGAGCCGTCCCGCACCGCCGGGGAAGGCGCCGTCGAGGTCTCCAACCCCTGCCTGAGCGGCGGGGCGATCGAAATCTTCCTCCAGCCGCACATCCCGGCGCCCCGGGTCGTCGTCGTCGGCACCACGCCCGTGGCCCGGGCCCTGGAGACCCTCGGCGCCGGCGTGGGCCTGGCCGTGGAACTCACCGACGGGGAATCAGTGGCGCCGCGGGCCGACGACGCGGCGCTGATCGTGGCCTCGCACGGCAAGGCGGAGGAAGTCGCGCTCGAGGCGGCCCTGCGCGCCGGGGTGCCCTATGTCGCACTCGTGGCCAGCGGAACCCGGGGGGCCGCCGTGCTGGAATCCCTCGACGTCGACCCGGCGCTGCGATCGCGCGTCTTCACCCCCGCCGGACTGCAGCTGGGCGCCCGCACCCCCGGTGAGATCGCGCTCTCGATCCTCGCCGAGCTGATCCAGGAGCGGGCCAGGTCCCGGCACGCCGCCACGGTGACGGCGGCTGCGCCGGCCACGGCATCCCCGGCCCCGGCGGCTGGTGCTGCTGCTGCCGCTGCTGACACCCCGGCGACGGCGGTGGACCCCGTTTGCGGCATGACCGTCGCCGCGGACGCCTCGCTGCAGCTCGAGCACCACGGCGTCACCGTGTACTTCTGCTCGCCCGGTTGCCGGGCGGCCTTCCGCAAAGATCCGGAGCGCTATGCCCTCACCCCCTGAACGCCCAGCCCCCGCGCACCGGACGGCGGGGCTGATCCTGGCGGCCGGGGCGTCGCGGCGCCTGGGCCGGCCCAAACAGCTGCTCCCCTACGGCCACGGTGTCCTCCTCGACGCCGCGCTCGCGGCCGCCCGCGACTGCGGCTTCGACCAGACCGTGCTGGCTCTGGGAGGTGCCGCCGGGGAGGTGCAGCGTACGGTCGACACGACCGGTTGCGAGATCGTCCTCAACCCTGACTTCGGCGCGGGCTGTTCCTCCTCGATCGCCGCCGGCATCGCCGCGCTCCGACCGGACACGGACGCCGTCGTCCTGCTGCTCGGGGACCAGCCGGGCGTCCGGGCCGACACCGTCCGGCCCCTGCTGGAGCTGGTGTTCGCCGGCGGGCCGGACACCGGCCAGGGCGCCCCCGGCATCGCCGTCTGCCGTTACGACGACGGCGTCGGCCACCCCCTCGCATTCACCCGGCGGATGCTCCCGGAACTGGGCGCCCTGCACGGCGACAAGGGAGTCTGGAAACTGCTGGAGCAGCGGGCCGGCGACGTCGTCGAACTCCGGGTTTCAGGACCCGTCCCGCCGGACGTTGACACGGAAGAGGACTACCGCCGGGTCCTCGCCGGTCTGGAGGGCGCGCTATGACCACCGCGGCGCGCACCGGCGCGGAGGAGGACGTCCAGCGCAGGGTTCCCGACGTCGCCTCGCTGATGGAGGCGCTGGACAGCAGGGACTACCTGGCCGACGTCGGGCTGGCCACGGCGCTGTTCCTGGCCGTCCGGCTGCCGCAGCCCATCCTGCTGGAGGGCGAGGCGGGCGTCGGGAAGACCGAGGCGGCGAAGGCCCTGGCCGAGCTGCTGGACACGCCGCTGTACCGGCTGCAGTGCTACGAGGGAATCGACGCCGGCGAGGCCCTCTACGAGTGGAACCACCAGCGCCAGCTGCTCGGAATCCGGCTGGCGGAAGTCCGGGATGCCTCCGTCACCGAGACGGACCTCTTTGGCCCGGAGTACCTGCTGCGCCGGCCGCTGCTGCAGGCGATTGAACATCCCGGTCCGCGCCCCGCGGTCCTTCTGCTGGACGAGATCGACCGGGCCGATGCCGAGTTCGAGGCCTTCACCTTCGAACTCCTTGCCGAGGCCGCGGTCACCATCCCGGAGCTGGGCACCATCCGGGCCACCCACCCCCCGATCGTCATCCTGACCTCCAACCGGACGCGGGACCTGCACGACGCCCTGACCCGGCGCTGCCTCTACCACTGGATCGACTACCCCGGGCCGGAGCGGATCGCGGAAATCGTGCGCCGCCGCGTGCCCGCCAGCAGCGGCCCCCTGGCGCTCCAGGCCGCCGCGGTGATCACCAGACTGCGCACCCTGGACCTCGCCAAACCGCCGGGAATCTCCGAGGCCATCGACTGGGTGTCCGCCCTGGCCGTGCTGGGCATCGACCACATCGACGCCACGACGGCGCACCGGACGCTCGGCTCCATTGTCAAGAACCGCGATGACCTGGAACTGGTCGGCGCCCGCGGGGCCGACTGGCTCGTCGCCGGCACGGGCGGGTGAGCCTGGTAATGGCACGGACCACCCGGGACACGGCCGCCGCACCCCCCACGGTGGAGGCCGCCACCCTGTCCGCGGCGTTCGTCACCGCCCTGCGCCGGGCCGGCCTGATGTGCTCGCCCGACCGAGCCGTCCGGCTGGCCGAGGCCCTGCGCCTGCTCCCGCCCACCGACGTCGAACGCCTCTACTGGGTGTCCCGGGTGGTGCTGGTGTCCGCGCGCGGTCAGCTGCCGGTCTTCGACGCCGTCTTCGCCGAGGTCTTCCGCGGCGGATTCGACCCGTCCGCACACACCGGCAGCGCCGCACCCCCGGCCCCGCCCGGCAGCCCCGAGCAGGCACGCACCCGGCCCTCCCCGGCCGGGGACCGCGCCCCCGGACAGGCGACAGCGCCTCAGCAGAAGGCGCCGGCGGTTGCCTCCGCGGGACCGGACAGCGCGGACCGCAACGCCCCGGAACGGGAGGCCGTGCTGGCCATGGCCTCCACCGAGGAACGGCTGCATGGGATGTCCTTCGCGCAGCTCACCGAGGCGGAAGTCCTGGAAATCAGGCGGCTGGCGTCCCGGCTGCTGCTCGCCACCCCGACGCGCCTGAGCCGCCGCACCCGCAAGTCCGCCCACAGCAGCGCCCGGCTGGACGTCCGCGCCACGGTCCGCGCGGCCCGGCGCTCGGGCACGGAAACCACGCGGCTGCTGTACGCCCGGCGCCGGGAGCAGCGCCGCAAGCTGGTGATGCTGTGCGACGTCTCCGGCTCCATGGAGCCGTATGCCCGGATCTTCGTCTCGCTGCTCCAGGGGGCCGTGGCAACAGCCGGCGCCGAGGCATTCGTGTTTTCCACCCGGCTGACGCGCCTGACCCGGCAGCTGGCGCTGCGCGATCCGGATGCGGCCCTGGCCCGTGCCGCCGTGGCCGCACCGGACTGGGCCGGCGGCACCCGCATCGCCGACAGTATCCGGCTCTTCGTCGACGAACACGGCCGCCGGGGACTGGCCCGGGGCGCGGTGGTACTGATTTTCTCGGACGGCTGGGCACAGGAGGACCCCGGACAGGTGGCGGCCCAGATGGCGCGGCTGCGGCGCCTGGCGCACCGGATCATCTGGGTCAATCCGCGCAAGGCCGCCCCGCACTACCGGCCGCTGGCGGGCGGCATGGCCGCGGCCCTGCCGTACTGCGACGCCTTCGTCAGCGGACACAGCTACACCGCTTTGGCAGAGGTCGCGGCCGCAATCCGCGGCGACAGCCCGTCATCACTCAACGGCCAGTCATCACGCAAGGGAAGAGGGACCTAATGCAGATCAACAGCACTTTCTCGGTCGTCGCACCGATCGACACCGTCTGGGACACCATCATGGACTTCGAACGTGTGGCCGGCTGCGTGCCCGGTGCACGGATCCTGAACAAGCTCTCGGACGACGCCTACCAGGTGGGCATGACCGTGAAGCTGGGTCCGGTGAACATGCAGTACAAGGGGCTGCTGAACGTGATCGAACGCAACGCCGCCGAACACCGCGCCGTGCTCGGCGGCAAAGCCCAGGAGACCCGCGGCCAGGGCACCGCCGAGGCCACGGTCACCCTGCAGCTGACGGAGGAGGCCGGCGGCACCACGCGCGGCACCGTCAACGCCGAGCTGTCGCTGTCCGGCAAGGCCGCCGCGATGGGCAAGGGCGTCATTGGCAGTGTCACCGAGCAGATGATGGCCCTGTTCGCCAGCAACCTGCAAGCCATGATCACCGCGCCTGCCGCCGGAACGTCAGAGACGGGCGACCTGCCGGAACCCGTGCCCGCGGCCGGGCTCGACGCCGAGGCGGAGGCGGAAGCCGCCGCGGCCAAGGTCGCGGCGGCGACAGCCCCGGCCCCGGCGACGGAACTTCCCGGTGTGCCGGCGAGCGCCGTACCCGCAGCGGCCCCGCAGGTGTCTCCCCATATGTCCCCGCCCGCCGGACCCCGGGCTGCTCCCGCGCCCGCCCCGGCGCCTGCCCTCGCCGGGAGCCTGGACGCCCTCAGCCTGGCAAAGGGCATCGCGGCGGATCAGCTGTCCAGCCCCGGGAAGGTCCTGGCACTCGTGGCGGTGGTGGCGTGCCTCTCCTACTGGGCGGGCCGGTGCTCCGCGTTCCGGCTGGTCCGGGCGATCGGAAGGCTGAAGACCGACCGTGCGTGATGTCCTGGCAGCCATGATGCCGGGCTGGCAGAAGGGTGACACCGCCGGCCTGGCCACCGTGGTGAGCACCTTCAAGTCAGCGCCCCGGCTCCCCGGCGCGTCGATGCTCGTCACCGCCGGCGGCGAAGCGGTCGGCTCGGTCTCCGGCGGTTGCGTCGAGGGTGCCGTGTACGAGCTGGCCACCCAGGTCAAGGCCGACGGCGTTCCAGTCCTGGTGCGCTACGGGATCAGCGACGACGACGCGTTCGCCGTCGGCCTGACCTGTGGCGGAATCATCGACATCTTCGTCGAGCCGGTGTCCCGGCACAGCTTCCAGGAACTCGACGCCGTCCGGCAGGACATCTCCGGGGACCGGCGCGTCGGGGTCGCCACGGTGATCGAACACCCGGACAGCAACTGGCTGGGACGGCACCTGGTCGTGCGGCCGGACGGCTTCGAGGGGAACATCGGTTCCGAGCGGGCCAACCAGGCCGTGGGCGATGACACCCAGGGCCTGCTCGCCGCGGGCCGGTCCGGCGTCCTGAGCTACGGCCCGGACGGGGAGCGGCTGGACACCGGCATGCGGGTCTTCTTCGCGAGCTATGCCCCGCCGCCGCGGATGCTGGTCTTCGGCGCGATCGACTTCGCCGCGGCGCTGGCCCGGCTTGGCGCGTTCCTGGGCTACCGCGTCACGGTGTGCGATGCCCGGGCAGTGTTCGCCACCCCCGCACGCTTTCCCGATGCGGCGGAGGTAATCAACGCCTGGCCGCACCGCTACTTCGCCGAGCAGCTGGACAAGGGCCTGGTGGATGAACGCACCGTGTTGTGCGTCCTCACGCACGATCCGAAGTTCGACATACCGCTGCTGGAAGTTGCCCTGTGCGGCCCGCCGATCGCTTTCATCGGCGCCATGGGGTCGCGCCGGACCCACGCGGACCGGATCGCCAGACTGCGCGAGGCCGGCCTGGGCGAGGCGGAACTGGCGCGGCTGCACAGCCCGGTGGGCCTGGACCTTGGCGCCCGGACCCCCGAGGAGACAGCGGTGTCGATCGCCGCGGAGTTCATCGCCAAGCAGTGGAGCGGCAGCGGGGAGCCGCTCCGGCAACTCCACGAGCGGATCCACCACGACGAGCAGCATTGACCGGGCACCGTGATCGGAACCGATGTCCTGCGCTGGGCGCTGGCGGCAATGCTGCTGGCAGCCTCGCTGTACGCGGCGGTCCGTGCCGGCCGTAAGTCGCCGCCGGCCGCCCGGGTCGGCTTCGCACTCCATGCCGCGATGCTGGTCGCCATGGTGTCGATGCTCGTCCCCGGATTCCAGTGGCCCGCACTCCCCCAGATCCTGTTCTTCAACTTGGCCGCATGGTGATCCGCCCTCCGTGCGGTCTCACGCCGCCCTGTGACCGCCGGGCCGCATGCACCCGACGCCGGGTCGGGGCAAGGCAGCCGCGCCGGAGGGGCCATCCGCGCCAGCTTGCTCTACAACGCGCTGACCATGACCGCCCTGGCCTTCATGCTGGTCGCCATGGACGCGCACGGCGCTGGCCGTCCGGGGTGTGCAGCACGTGCTTCCGCGAGCCTCAGCCGCCGGCGGACTCCGAGCCGCCGGTCGGGCCGCAAGTGGGCCGGTCGGGCCGCCGTCGGGCGTAAGCTCGTCCCATGGCGAGATACTTCGATGTTCACCCCGAAAACCCGCAGGCGCGCTCCATCAGCCAGGCCGTGGAGATCGTCCGTTCCGGCGGGCTGATCGCCTATCCCACCGACTCCTGCTACGCGCTCGGCGCGCAGCTGGGGAACAAGGAAGCGCTGGACCGGATCAGGGCCATCCGCCACCTTGATGCCAAGCACCATTTCACCCTGGTCTGCAAGGACTTCGCCCAGCTCGGCCAGCTCGTGCAGATCGACAACGACGTGTTCCGCAGCATCAAGGCCGTCACCCCAGGGAGCTACACCTTTATCCTGCCTGCCACCAAGGAGGTTCCCAAGAGGCTGCTGCACCCGAAGAAGAAAACGGTCGGTGTGCGTATCCCGGACAACCCGGTGGTCCAGGCGTTGCTGGCCGAACTAGGCGAGCCGCTGCTCTCCAGCACGCTGTTGCTGCCGGATGAGGAAGAGCCGCTCACGCAGGGCTGGGAAATCAAGGAACGGCTCGAGCACGTGGTGGACGCCGTCATTGATTCCGGCGACTGCGGCGCGGAGCCGACGACCGTGATCGACTACTCCAGCGGCGTGGCGGAAATCGTCCGGCGCGGCATGGGCGACCCGTCCCGGTTCGAATAGGCGCCCTGGCGGCTACGCGGTCTCGGCGGAGGTGGCGACGCCGGACGCCCGGTTTCGCAGCCAGCGTCGCGACAGGTCCACTGCCGCCACGAGTCCCGCGAGGGGCGTGAGAACCGCCGCGGCGTAGACGAACAGCAACCAGCTGAGCGTGGTCAGCAGCGTCTGGTGGTTGCTGAGCAGGGACAGCCCGCCGAAGAGGCCGATGCCCCAGAAGAGAACCACTCCGGCGAACACCGCCGCCGAGGGAAAGTACTCGTTCGTGACGGTGCTTTTCACGGTGCTCTGCAAAATTTTCAAGGTTTTCATGGACCCTCCTCATACCGGGCGGTGGGCCAAAGTCCGCCGGGGTCAATCCAAGTATGGGGCCCGCCGGGCCCGGATTTCTGAGGAACGACCGTCACGTGACGAAGCTAACTCGGCGGCTGCTTAGGGGTCGGAGGCGCCGCCGAATCGTCCTGGCTCTCCTGACCGAAGGCCAGCGGCCAAGCTCGGTAGTGAGCCGATGCTTGCCAGGGATGTTTAGGGCAGACTGGTGGCGTGAGCGGAATCCGGTGGGTGCTGCACGTCGATCTCGACCAGTTCATCGCGGCGGTCGAAGTGCTCCGGCGGCCGGAGCTTGCGGGCAGGCCGATCATCGTCGGCGGCCGGGGCGACCCCACGGAACGAGCCGTGGTGTCGACCGCATCCTACGAAGCCAGGGCGTTCGGCGTGGGTTCCGGAATGCCGTTACGCATCGCGGCCCGGAAAGTACCCGACGCGGTGATCCTGCCCGTCGACCACGAGGCTTATCTCGCGGCGTCCGAACCGGTGATGGCCACCCTGCGCGCGCAGCCCGGCGCCACCGTGCAGGTGCTGGGCTGGGATGAGGCGTTTGTCGGCATTGAGACAGAGAACCCGGAAGCCTACGCCCGGCAGGTGCAGGCCGCTGTCCTCGAACGAACGCAGCTGCATTGCAGTGTGGGCATCGGCGACACCCTGGTCCGAGCCAAGGTCGCCACCGGTTTCGGCAAGCCGGCCGGCGTCTTCCGTCTCACCGCCGGGAACTGGCTCGAGGTCATGGGCAGCCGGCCCACCCGGGAGCTGTGGGGCGTCGGAACCAAGGTGTCGGGCCGGCTGGCCAAACTTGGCATCAACACCGTCGCCGAACTCGCCGCGACCGACCCCCAAGACCTGGTCCCGGAGTTCGGTCCCAGGATGGGTCCCTGGTACGCGGAGCTCGGGCGCGGGGACGGTGCCAGCGTTGTGGACGACACCCCGTGGGTTGCCCGCGGGCATAGCCGGGAGACCACCTTCCAGCGGGACCTGACCGAGCCCGCCCAGGTGGACGGCGCCGTACGGGAGCTGACAGCGCGCGTCCTTGAGGATGTTGTCGCCGAAGGCCGGCCCGTAGTTGGACTGACCCTCAAGGTGCGGTACGCGCCGTTCCTCACCAAGACCCACGCGAGGAAGATTCCTGAGACCTTCGACCGGGACGAGATCCTTGCGCGGGCCCTGGACCTCGCAGCCGGAATCGAAGCGGGCCGTCCGATCCGGCTCCTGGGCCTGCGGGCCGAAATGGCGATGCCCGACGATGCCCGAACGGGACATACGCCGACGCGCGGCGGTTGGTGACGGCGCCGCGAGACCACGCCGACGGCGGCCAACGCGGCATCTGCTACACCCAGGCCGCGATGATCACCGAGAGAATCGCGAAGGCTCCGACGATGGTTGTCGGCAGGTTCCATGTAGAGACGACATCACCATCTGCTGAAGCCGCTCCGGGGAAGCGGGCGTCATGCCAGGCGGCGACAATGACATCACGTCCGGTTTTCGTCACTGGCTGGCTGGTGCGTTCGTCGCTTGGAAGGCTGCTGAACGGACGGCTCTTCAGGTCGCTGACGTGGTGGAGCCCTGAACCGAATGCCGTCGGCCGGTTGGGGCAAGGGCCTGCTCGGGTAGCCTAGGGATCAATGAACGCCTTCGGACTGCCGGACCACCAGCTCGCCGCGTTTGCACACCCGGTACTCGGTTATCTTCCTGCCGGGTATGACGCTGGGGACGCAGCGCAGGCAGAGATCGACGACGTCGGGTCTCTCGCCGCCCTTGCCTCGCCGGAGGTCGCGGCGGCCAGGATCGGCCGGCTGGGAGTCGGCGTCAGCAGCCGGGACATGACCGAACGGCTGCTGGAAGCCAGCGACGAGCGCACCGTCGTTTCAGGCCTCAGATACCGCAACCTCGATCCGGGCTTCCCCTTCGTGGCGGTGAAAACTACTGCCCGGGTGAGCGACGCTGAGGCTGTTGATGCCGTGGCCGCCCAGGTTACCGAGGCCTACCGCGGTGTTGGAGCGCGCGGTTTCACCTTCTGGGAGCAGCCCGGGCTCGAGCTCTCCCCCGCAGAAAACTGGACAACAGTTATGGCCGGGTCCCTCGGCGCGGCGGCAAGGGCGGACGACCGGGACCTGACCGGGACCCTGAGGATCTCCTGGCCGGAAGCGGCGGCTGAAGTGTTCGCCCATTACCAGCATGAACATCAAGCGTGGCGGTCCGACGCCCCGGAGCTTGCCTCATTTGTCTCGGAGTCCGACCAGGAGGGACTCCAAGACGCAGCGGACCAGGGCCTGTTGATGTCGCTCGGGGACGACCACGGCTTTGCGGGGCTGGCTGCTGCCACAATCTCGCCGCTCTTTGGCCGACGTGCCGTCTGCATGCTGGACATGTTCCTGACGGAACGTCTGCGTGGCAAGGGCTTGGCTCCGGCGGTGCAGTCCTCGTTCCTGACCGGTCAACGCTCGGGTGCGGACACCGTCTGGGGCCACATCCACGCGGGGAACCTGCCCTCGCTGCGCACGGCCCAGATGCTGGGCCGCTGGCCGGTCCAGCAGGAATACTTCGTCCCCTTTTCGACCCGGTCTTAGGGGACAGTGTCCGGAGCGACGCTTCAACGTCGGAGGCCACTGGCTGCTCTGGATCCTTTCTAGGAAAGCTCCACGAGTCCCAGACATTCGATCACAACGTGTTCAGGCTGTCGTGGGTCGTCACCCCAGATGCGAAGCGGCAGTTCCTCAGTCAGGGTTCTGATTCCGGTGATGCGGTGCAAATACACCGTCTGGACCTCAACAAGCCTGCGCCCCGTCGAAAGGATGCCGTCGAAGAGCAGCGTCATGTTGGACGCCGACGGGGCTTCATTGGTGAGCTGGAGCTCAACGTCACCTTCGACGTCGTGCAGAACGGCTAGAGCCAGCATGCTCTCGCTCTGCCAAATGTTGGCTGCTCCGTCAATTTCCGAAATCGTCCGTTCGTTCCAGTGCCCGGCTGGCCAGGCACGAACTGCAGGCAAAGGTGCTGACCGCGTTCGCCGCCACGTCCCACTACAGCCGGCACGCCAGCTCCTACCCGTCGGTGTGTGTGCCGTTGCCGATGCCCACCGCTGACCCGGTTCTCTTGGCGAGGGCGGCGTACGCCCTGCTCCCCAAGGTCGACGACGGCCTCCGGTACGTCCGCGCGGGGATCATGGTCACCGATCTTCGCCCCACCGGACACCAGTCGCCGCTGGCGGTCTTCGAGAACCCGCAAGAGGAACGCGGCATCGGCTCGCTGCTGGAGGAGGTCAGCCGGCGCTACGGGCGCGGCTCCATCGGCCTTGGCCACGCCGGGACCCGGGGTGGGCCGGACTGGACTATGAGACGCGAAATGTTGTCCCCCGGTACACCACCCACTGGGCCGAGCTTACGGTGGTCAAAGCGGGGTGACTAACCGGGCCGGTTGCCTGCATCAGGCGGCAGGCCGGGTCAGCCTGTCGTAGCCAGCGCCTGCTGCAGGAAGGCGTCGAGGACCCGGCCGGCGTTCTCCTGCATGCGCCGGGCTTCCTCGGCGGCAAGCTGCGTGCACTTGGGTCCGTGCAGCCGTTCGCCCAGATACAGCAGCGCCGCCAGGACTTCCGAGAGCTCGGTGTTTCCTTCGGCGCGCTGCCGCAACAATCGCAAGTGGGCCGCCTGCAAGGCCGGTCCCGGGGCGCAGCCCAGGTCGCGGTCGAACAGCCGGCGGCAGCGTTCGTAGGCGGACAGGCCCTCCACGGGCAGTCCCGCCTGCTCGTATCCCGCGACAAGGATGGTCCACGCTCGTTCGTTGAGGGGCTCGGACCGGACGGCGGTCTGTGCCAGCGAAATGGCGAGCTCTGGTTTGTCGAGGAATGCGGCGGTCTCCGCCGCGAGAATCAGGGCCGCGACTTTCTCGGCCGCGTGGCGGGTCCGCGCCTCCTCTGCCCAGTCGGCGACGAGTTCAAAGCCCAGCAGCGGTTCTGCGGCCAGCTCCAGGGCCTGCATTGAGAGAACGTGCGCCTCGGCCGGCGCGGACTGCCGGGCCGCGCGGACGAGACCGTGAAACTCTGACAGGTCGAGTTCCACCAGCTGTGGATCCAGCACGTAGCCGGCGTTCGCGGTGCGGAGGGGACCGGACTTGGTGTTGCCCGGCTGGATCGCCCGGCGAATGCCGCTGACGTAGCTCTCCAGGGTGGCGACCGCGCCGTCGCTGGCTTGCGGTCCCCACAGGAGCTCCACGAGGCGCGTCTTGGAAACAGGTGTGCCCAGATTCAGCAACAGGATCTCCAGAATGTGCCGCGGCTTGCAGCCTCCCATGTCCGCGGCTCTGAGTACCGCGCCACTTCGCCGGACCTCGAATGCTCCGAATAGTCGAACCGAAATTGCCGGCGTGGAACCGCCCAAATTGTCCACCATAATCTCCGATATCCCCAGCATCATTTAGTCGTATTTCGGAGAGCCAGAAGGAATTATTGGAACGATGTCTTGAGACCCACTTCCTTCGGCTATCTAGGGAAACCGTTACACGCAAAATGGGGCACAACAAGGAATGCACCTACCCGTTCCTTTACCGCGCGGAAAGTCGGGTACATCTCGGGGCGCCGGCAAGTATCCGCCGCAAGTAATTTGAGTACAGGTGATGTCGGGTAAGTAACTTCACTCGTATAAGCGTGAGAGTGTCTCGTAGGTGGCTTCATCACGCCTTCGTGAACAATTGTGAGGGAAATTGCGGCGGCCGCAGGCGGCGGCGCCGCTGTTACTTCTCGGTCATTTCCTCGGGGACGGCTAGTACCCGAATTTCCGTTCCGTCGCGCAGCACCGCCAGCTCGAGCGGTACGCCAATCGCTTCAGCAAACAGCAGCTTTTGCAAACTTTCCGCATTGGAAACCGGCTTTGTGCCCACGTTAAGGAGCACATCGCCCGCCCGGAGTCCCGACCGCTCGGCGGGTGAACCGGGAAGGACCTCAACCACCAGCAGCCCTTCGCGGTGCCCGGTCCGGACCACTGCACTGGGCTGCAGCTGGACCGGGGTGTTGACGAGCCCGAGATAGGCCCGGCGGACACGGCCGTCCTTTAGCAGCGCCGCAATGATCCGCCGCGACGTGGCGTTGACCGGAACCGCCAGGCCCAGCCCTGCGCCGGCCACAGCGGTGTTAATGCCAACAATTCTTCCGCGCGAGTCGGCGAGGGCCCCGCCGGAGCTTCCCGGGTTGAGTGCCGCGTCAGTCTGGATGACGTCCTCGATCACGCGCCTGTTACGGCCGGACCAGACCGGTATGGAACGGCCCAGTCCGCTGACCACACCGGCGGTCACCGAGCCCGAGAGTCCCAGGGGGTTCCCGACGGCGATGACCAACTGCCCGACCTTAAGCGACTCCGCATCGCCAAGATCCGCCGGGGTCGCCGTCGGGGCCCTGCCGTGAACGACAGCAAGGTCCGAAAGGGGGTCGGAGCCAACCACCTCCACCGCGGTGCGGGTCCCGTCGGAGTACACCGCACTGCCGCTCTGGGCGCCACCCACCACGTGGGCGTTGGTGAGGAGGTACCCGTCCGAGGTGAACAGGACGGCGGAGCCGGCACCCATGCGGAACTGACCGTGCCGGCCGGCGCCACCCACTTCCAGCGCGGCCACGTGAGGGGTCACAGCAGCGGCTACGCGGATGACCGTAGCGGAGTATGAATCGAGCGGCTCCCCGGACGCCTCAGAGGCGGGGACCCGGTTGGTGGCAGTGGCCACAGCGCACCTCCTGGATCTGGTAATTATTCAAGTCAACCACCGGCCCGTCAGAGGTAGTCCGGCCCTCCCTACGCCCTCAGAGAAATACCCCGGATGTCATGCCACCCGGGCGGCAGTTCATCCTGCGGGCAATCCGCCGCTAGGCTCAGAGGACCAGCCTTTCAGCCACAGGAGAACATACGTGAGCCCAGCGTCCGCTTCGCCCGATCCGCTGCCTGCGCTGGGCCTAATCTGGGGCATCAAGCGCAGCTTCATCGACTACATCACCAGCCTGCCGGACGGGTCCGTTTCGGCGACCGAGGGTGCGACTGTGGCCGGATCATCCCTGTTCTGCTTCAGCCCCGAATCCTCCGACTACGACGTCGCCCGCGGCACCGGCGTGCTGCGCTTCCGGGGTGACGTCCGGCTCGCCGGCCACCACGGGATGCTGCTGGTCCGGCTACTGGACCCGTGGATCACCTTCACGGTCGGCAGCGGCGTGCTCTCCATCAGCACCGGCGACGGCGGCGGCCAGGACCGTACCGCCGTCGCATTCCTCAGCCCGTCGCAACCCCGGCACGACGACGGCTCCCTGGTCTGGGAACACGTCGACGTCGTCGTCTCGCCGGAAGGGTCCGACCTCTTCGACGGCCAGTATGCCGCCGGGCAGCCGATGGATCCGCTCTTAATCCGGGTCGCCAGCTAGCAGAACCGCCCTGGTGGAAATCAGCCCCGGCGGCTAAACGTCGCCGTGGGCGTGTGGCACCGGGGCAGCGGAACCGAACAACCAGCCGGAGACGTCGCTGCGCAGGACAAAGTGGGGCCCGCCCGTGGCACTGACGCTGCCGGTGGGAACGTAGTACCCACGGCCCGCGCCCGGACCGCCGGCCGCACGGTCGAGGGCGTCGGTGAGCTGCCTCGGCAGGTGCCCTGCCGGGCCGAGGGCCCGGAGGCCATCAAATTCCTCTGGCGTAAGCCTTCCGAGTACTGCGGCGATATCGGCCATCACGGATCCCTTCTGGCGGACGATGCTTGAAGAATAAGCCTAGGACCGTGGCGTGAACGGCACGTGAAATCCGGACGAAGATCATCGAACACCTGAACGGCCCCGGCGGCAGCCACACACCGGCTGCGTGGGCTTCGCTGTTGTGATTACCGGTGTCATGAGCGTCACTGCGCGCCGTCCCTGTACACCCAGCCAATTAACGGATAGATGCTGTACCGTTCAATTCCGGGAAACCCAGAACAACGGAATCGAGAATTTACCAGGTGGCAACCGACTATGACGAAGTCCGATCCGACGTTGCGGAATCACGCAACGCCTCGCTGGAGGCTCTTCGCTCCGCGAACGCTCCGGACGCCCGCAGCGTAACCCGCGAGCTCGATGAGGCTGACACCTCCGAAGGTGTGGAGCTGCCGGGCGCCGACCTGTCCGGCGAGGAATTGACGGTCACCGTCATCCCGCAGAAGGACGACGAGTTCATGTGCTACTCCTGCTTCCTCGTCCGGCACCGCTCGCAACTCGCCCGCGAGAAGGCAGGGCATTCGTACTGCGCTGACTGCATGAGCTAACGGCCCGCTTCACATTTCCGCCAGAACGCCGCCCGCGCATGCCCTGCCCGGCGCGTTCCGATACGCTCCTCTTCTGCTTTTGACAGCTCCGGCACCGCCACGTCCGGGACCGGAGCTGTTGGCGTTGGCACCGGAACCCCACGCCCGGCGCGCAGCTGGAGTCTCAAAACGGAATGGTCGAGGGCCTTCGGCCTGATGCTGGTGGCGCTGCTCGTGGGGGCCCTGGCAACAATTGTCGGAGTCAGGGGCGTCGCTGACCAGGTCCAGGAAACCGCCGCCCAGTTCCAAGGTGTGTCGGATACGGGCGCGGAGCTGCGCTCCGCCCTCGACTCCCACGAACTGGCCGGCCACGGGCTCCTGTCCGGCGCCGGGGTCGACCGCCCGGCGTTCCTGCAACAGCGGCAGGAGCTTGACCGCCGCTTCGATGACGCCATCCGGTTCCTGTCGGCTGAGCGGGACATGAGCGCCGCCGCGAGCCAGGCGCGCGCGGAGTGGCAGAACGGCCTCGCGGAACACGGCCTGTGGGATGGCCAGCTGCAGGCCCTCACGGTAAACCAGGTGGCGGAGTCTCCGGGTCTCGCGGAGCCGGGCGGCGGCGTCCGTTCCCTGCTCGACGGGATCCAGGGGTCAGCCCTGGAGTCGTTGGAATCCGGGCTGGCCTCCAGTGCCGGACTCCAGCAATGGTCATCGCCGCCCGCAGCGCCTTGTTCGGGCTGGCGGCGGCCGGCGTCGTGTACGTCCGCGGCAGAATGGTCAGGTTCCTGATCCGGCCCATCGAGGGCCTGCACAGCGGCGTTCTGAAACTGCAAACCGGAGACTACAGCCACCGCATCGACGTCGTCCGACACGACGAACTCGGCGAACTGGCCAGGGCGTTCAATTCCATGGCCGCCGCGGTCCTCGACAGCCACCAGGCGCTGACCCACCGCGCCTCCCCTGATCCGCTGACCGGGCTGGCAAACCGTGCGGCGTTGACGGAGCGACTTGCGGCCTCCTTCAAGCCCGCCGCCGGACGCAGGGTCCGGCGCGAGGGCCTGCTGATCATTGACATCGACGACTTCAAAGACGTCAACGACTCACTCGGGGACGAAGGCAGCGACGCGCTCCTGGTCCAGCTTGCCGGCCGTCTAAAGGGTTGCGTGCGGGCCCACGACCTCGCCGCCCGCCTCGGCGGGGATGAGTTTGCGATCGTCGTCGCGGACGACGCCGACGGATCGGTCACAGCCGCTATCGCGGAACGGATTCATGACGCGCTGCGGCCACCGTTCTCTGTCGGTGAGGTGCGTTTGAAGGTTTCAGTGAGTATGGGTTCGTCAGCCCGAAACCGGAGAGCCCGCCGAGCTCTCGCGACAGGCGGACTTCGCCAATGTACATGGCCAAGCAGGGCGGCAAGGGACGCTACCAGCGCTTCGATGCCAAAGGTACAACAGGATGGCGCAGCGCGCAGCCCTCCGCGCGGAACTTGCCACCGCGGTAGCCATGCCGCTGGCCGAAGAGACCGGAGACAGGGAAGCGATTGGCCGCTGGGTACTGGGCACCGCGAGCCGCCAGGCCGCCTCCTGGCGGGCCGCGATGAGCCACTGCGGAGACCTGTGGGTCTCCATCAACCTCTCTTCCCTCCAGCTGCCCAGCCCCCGAACCTGGCGGCGATTGAAACCATCCTGAGGGATCCCGCTTCGCAGGCGGACAAGGTCGTCCTGGAGGTCACCGAAACGGCAGTGGCCAGCAGCGTCGACGGGGGCATGGCCGCGCTCAACCGGTTGAAGAGCTTCGGGGTCCGCATCGCCGTCGACCACTTCGGGACCGGCTATTCGTCGCTGAGCACGCTGGCCGACCTGCCCGCGGACATCCTCGAGAGACCGCTCCTTCCTCTCCGGGGACGCCGACGACCGCCGCCCGGCTCGAGGGCATCGTGGGACTGTCGTACTAGCTCAAATCCTGGAGGCGATCGCCGAAGGCATCGAGGATCCCGGGCAACTGGCTCTGCTCCGCGGCCTGGGTTGCCGCCTGGGGCAGGCATGTTGGCCCTCACGCCCGGGACCCGCGCGGGCGATCGAGGCCCTCCTCGCCTCGGGGGCCCGGCTCCCGCCACCGGCCGAAGGGCAGGCTGGAGGGGCGGCGCACAGCAGGAATGCGCCCTCGCCTCCTGGGAGTCCGTCCGGGGACACCTCGGGGAGGTAGCCGTAGAGCAGCCCGTTCCCGACGTCCAGGCCCTCGGCGACGGCCTCGGCGGTGGCGACCTTCCGCGGATCGTCGAAGCCTATGACGTTGCGGACCGGCAGCGTCAAGAGTGCCGCGTCGACGCCGCCGCTGCCGCCGAGGTGTTCGGTGAAGGTCTGCAGTTCCGGGTTCCGTGACTGCGTCAGCGTGGCCACGCAGCTCTCCCTCGCCGCGGCCTCCCACCTCCCCTTCGGGTAGGGCAGCCTACCTTGTGGTCAATCTGGATGGCCCCGTCCACGGCAACGTAGCAGAGCGCAGCAGAGTAGGTGAACGGGCGACCCATGGCCCGGATCTCCCGGGGGCCGCTGTCCGGGTTCCGCCAGCTGGTGATCGCCAATTCAACGATGGGAACCAGGCGGCCCAGAGCCGTGCGTCCACGCGCTCGCCGCTGCTCGACCATTGGTACGCGATATCGATGATCTCCCCGTAGACGTCGTGCTGCTGCTGGTGGATGGCACCGTTCCCCCATGGGACCGGGGCAGACCCGCGGTAGCCGCGCAGCAGCGGGTCCTGGACCACCTCCGGCGGCTGCGAGCCATCCAGGCGTACATCACGTGGAGTGCGCCATCCCTGTCCACATTCGTCAGCACCCAGGCGAGGAAGACCTCCGCGTCGCTGCGGTCGCCGATGCACCGGAACACATAATTCGAGAAGGACGCGTCCCGCACCCAGGTGTACCGGCAGTCCCAGTTGCGCGGTGCTCCGGGCCGCTCGGGCAGGGAGGACGTCGCGGCCGCCATGATGGCGCCCGTCTCTGCGTGGCCCAGCAGCTTGAGGGTCAGCGCCGAGCGCTTCATCAGGTCCGCCTGGGACCCCTGGCAGTCCAGTGCGGAGGCGCAGCGCAGCCAGGCCGCTATCGTCTGGCCGATGAGCTTCCTCGGATCCGGATGCTACCGGAGACGGAACTGCCCTGACCAGTGCAGGGTGGCCGTGATGGTCTCCCCAGCCCGCAGCGTCAGCTCCGTTGACAGTCCGCGCCCGTCCGGTGTGAGTTCCACCGACGACCACAGATACATCTCCGACACACGGCCGCTGTCCCAGTCGAAGCGCCAGCAGCCCGCGAGCTCGTCAAAGGTGGCGCCGGCCATGGGCACCAGCCGGATACGGAGGCGCACGTCGCCTCCCACCGCCTGGACGTGCCGGAGCAGCTCGCTGCGGCCGCGGGCACGGGTTCGACCAGGTCGGCGCCGGAGCGGAGGGTCAGGCAGTCGGTGATCTGGAGGGTGCCGCGGTCAGAGGCAAGCGTGGTGACCAGGACGCTGGAGTCCTCCATGTACGCTGCGCCGCGGAGCGGATGGAGACCGGGGCGATTTCAAAACGGCCGCCGTTCTCCAGGTCAAGGATTCCGGCAAGGAAGGGCGGGCTGTCGAACTCCGGGATGCACAGCCAGGAGATGGCGCCGTCGCGGCCGACGAGGGCGCACGTGGACCCGTCGCCAATGCATTAGACGGCACGACACCACGGACCCGGTCCCGCCCCCGGAACAACGCGGGGTGACTCCGGGCCCCTCCGGAGCCCCTTTATGGGCGCGATGTGACCCCGCGTTGCTTGGTTGGGGTCGCCGCGGAGAAACCCGGCACCTCTCCGGTTCTCGTTGGGATCCGGTTTCCCGAGGGTCAGAGGCCGAATGGAGCCCAGCGACGGGCCTCAGTCCCGGGGCCGGAGCCGGGCGTTCGGGAGCGCAGGTGCCGGCAGCGGTGCGGGTTCACCCGCGGGGAAAGTGCCGAAGCGCAGGCCTGCGGATCCCGTCCCGGCAGCAGCGGGCGCCTCCTCGGCTCCGATTTCCGCCTGCCACTGCGCCCGGTACGCGACGATTTCTTCATGGCTGCGTCCCACAAAGTTCCACCACATCACGATCTGCTCGCCCAGGGGTTCGCCTCCGATCAGGAGCACGCGCAACGGTTCGACGCCGGCAGCCAGTGCCAGGGAGGTGCGCCCGGCCGGCAGGTAGGCGAGGTGGTCCTTGGCGACCGGGTGGCCGTCGACCATCAGGGCTCCGGCGTCAACCAGTAGCCCGTGTTCAAAGGACGGCTCGGTGTCCAGGGTCAGGGTCGCCCCCGCGTCCAGCAGTACTTCAGCGCCGAGCAGTCGTGTGTGGGTGGTGACCGGCGAGGTGGACCCGGCCATGGATCCCAGGAACACCCGCATGACCCAGCCTGGTCCGGACAGCGGATCGGGGCGGTAGTGCTCAAACGTGGGCTCCATCTGGCGGACACTGTCCGGCAGCGCCACCCACAGCTGCGCACCGTGCAGCACGTCGGTCTGTGGGGTCGAAAATTCCGAGTGGCTGATGCCTCGCCCGGCGGTCATCAGGTTGACCTCACCAGGCCGCACTGCGGCGTGGAACCCGGCAGAGTCGCGGTGCTCAATCTCGCCGGTGAACAGCCAGCTGACCGTCTGAAGGCCGGTATGCGGATGGCGCGGCACGTGCATGCCCCCAGATTCACCGACCCGGTCCGGGCCGTAGTGGTCAAGGAAGCACCAGGCGCCGATGAGGCTCCGCTGGCGCTGCGGCAGCGTCCGTCTGACATCCATGGCCCGCGGCCCGCCCAGCGGGACCTGCCGGGGCACCAGAACTTCCACGCCCACGCAACTGTGATCCGTTTCGCACAGGATCTCCTGGGGTGCCACCTCGGTGTTGCTCATAACGACAGCCTAGCCATCGCACGGCGGTATCCGCACCCGGTCCAGGCGTCATGATGGAGGTATGACCATCCCCGAGTTGCCCGTCACCATCAGCGTGGGTGAGTCCGCCATATCGGGCCTCTACGCCCGTCCCGGGACGCCGGCGGCGACCCTGGTGGTCGCCCCCGGGGCGGGGGCCGGCATGGAACACCCCTTCCTGGCCGGATTTACCCGCGCCCTCAACGGGCTGGGCATCGCCACCCTCCGTTTCAATTTCCCCTACCGGGAAGCCGGGCGGAAGTTCCCCGACAAGCCGCCGGCAGCGATCGCGGCCTGGCGCGCGGCCATGGCCGACGCCGCTGCCCGGTCGGCGGGTGAACCGCTCTGGGCCGGGGGCAAGTCCTTTGGCGGACGGATGGCCGCGATGGCGGTCGCCGAGGGGATGCCCGCGGCCGGACTCATCTACCTGGGCTACCCGCTGCATCCCCCGGGCAAGCCGGAGAAGCTCCGCGATGAGCACCTCTACGGGCTGACCCTGCCGATGCTCTTCCTGCAAGGCACGCGCGACCCGTTTGCCACGCCGGAACTGCTGGAAGCCGTCGCGGCAAGGATCGGTCCGACTGCAACCCTGGAGTGGCGCGGCGGCGGCGGCCACACCTTCGACGTCAAGGGGACCCGGCGCAGCACGGAAGAGGTCGGGGCATCACTGGCGGAATCCGCCGCGGCTTTCATCGCCGCGCACCGTCCCGCCTGAGGCACAGGCATCCGCGGCGTCAGAGCCAGGCGGTCCTGCGCAGCGGCGGTTGGTCGCCGCCGGGCCGCTGCACCAGGATCTGGCTGACGCCGGTCATTCCGGACTCGAAGCCCAGGGCACTGGCGGCCATGTAGAGCCGCCAGACCCGGGCCCGGCCCTCACCGGCCAGAAGCACCGCCTCGCTCCAGTGCTCCTCCAGATTCCCTATCCAGGCCCGCAGGGTCAAGGCATAGTGGCGGCGCAGGGCCTCCACGTCGAGGACTTCCAGTCCGCCGGATTCCAGCGCTCCCACCATCTCCGCCAGCGCCAGCATCTCGCCGTCCGGGAACACATAGCGGGGGATGAAGGAGTCCGGATCCGGAGCAGTGGGCCCCGCGTTCCAGGAGATGGCGTGGTTGAGCAGCCGGCCCCCTGGCCGGAGCAGCCCGTGCAGCCCCGCGACGTACCCGGGCATCTTTTCGCGGCCCACGTGTTCGGACATGCCGATGGAGCTGATGGCGTCGAACGGCCCGTCAACGACGTCGCGATAGTCCTGGACGCGGATGGCCACCCGGTCCGTCAGGCCCGCGTCCGCCACCCGCTTGCCCGCCATGGCCGCCTGTTCCCCCGAGAGTGTCACGCCCACGACGTCGACTCCGTAGTTCTGCGCCGCGTGCAGGGCGAAGCTCCCCCAGCCGCAACCGACATCCAGCACCCTCATGCCGGGTTGCAGCCCCAGCTTGCGGCAGACCAGATCGAGCTTGGCGTCCTGCGCGGCTTCCAGCCCGGTGCCTTCGTCCGGCCAGACCGCGCAGGAGTAGACCATCGACGGGCCGAGGACCAGGGCGTAGAAGTTGTTGCCGACGTCGTAGTGGTGCGAGATGGCCGCAGCGTCCCTCGTCCGGGTGTGCCGCCGGCCGGCGCGGACGATCCTGGCTTCCTCCAGCGGTGGCGCCGGGTTCGGACCGAGGGCACCGAGCAGGGCGGCGTTCTTCAGGATGCTCGCCAGTTCGCGGACAGTGGGACGCCGGAACGGCCCGGGCTCGGTGAACTTGCCGGTGGAACTCAGAGCGGCGAAGCTCGCGAAAACGTCGCCCGGGGCGTCGATGTCACCGGCAACGTAGGCGCGGCTGAGGCCGAGCTGCCCGGGCGACCACAGCATCCGGCGGAGCGCCCGCTGCGAGCGGAACTCGATGACCGGCGCGCCGGCAGGTCCGGCCTCCGAACCGTCCCAGGCCTTCAGCCGTACAGGGATCTCCGCCGTGCCCAGGACGACGGAGAGCACTTCCGCCAGGCGTGGTGCCACGCCGGTCTTATCGCTCATGATCATGGCCCTTCTTCCGGCGCCTTAGTCCGCTTCCAATCTATACGGCGGTCCGCAGGCGAACAGGGGACGGATGGCCCTGCCGCGCTGCGGTTCCGGGGCCAACGCCTCTGGCGCTCGCCCGCGCAGGGCACCTATGGTCGTGGCATGACTGAAGCACTGTCGTCTCTCGCGGAGACGTTTAGGAACGTGGGTGTGTCCAGGGCCTATGGACCGGCGGTGACCGTGGACGGTGAAGAACTGATCCCGGTGGCCCTGGTCTCCTTTGGCTTCGGCGGCGGCGGAAACTCCGGGCCTGGCCCCGCCGGTGCGGCTGCCGGGGCCAGCGAAGGGCCAGCTGCCGGAGGCGGTGGTGGCGGCTTTGTACTCCCGCTGGGCGTGTACTGCAGGGGGCGGGACGGGCAGGCGTCGTTCCGCCCCAACAGCATCGCTATCCTCGCCGGACTGGTGCCGCTCGTGTGTGCCGTCGGATACTCGGTCCGCGGCGTGTTGCGCACCCTCCGACGCCGCTGACTCCTCCGGGCGGCAATGCCCTCAGTTGCCGCCGGGCCACACCTGTGCACACCCGTGCAGCGCTCACACTAGCGTGCCAGGGAGTTCTTCTGCCGCCGCGCCAGGCTGTTGACTGTTCCGCAATTCGAGCACGTGATGCGGTAGGACCGCGACGTGGTGAACACCGGGACGAAGAAGAGCGTGAACCTGGTGGATCGCTCTTCCAGGCCGTGGTGAACTAACTGCCCGCAGCGCCGGCAACTGGCCGGACGGCCGCGCAGGGCGTGTTGCACTGTCTTGAGTCCGAAGAGAATGAACATCGTGCCCTCAGTCCTTCTTGATCGGCGGGGAGGCAAGGTGGGCCGAGAGCCCGGACAGAAGGATCGTTATCCCCTCATCCAGTTCCGCGGCTCCGTCATAGTCGGCGAGCTGGGGAGCCAGTGCGCGCAGCCGCGGGAAGTCCTTTGGCGGAAGGCGGTGCAGGCCAAGGCGCAGCAGGGCCTCGTTTTCGTCGGGGTCCACGATGAACTCCTGGAGTTCGTTGAGGATGTGGCCGTAGAGAAAACCGTAGTACGCCCGGTAGACGTGCAGGGCATTGGAGGCCGTGAAGCCGGCGTCGATCAGTAAACCCAGAATCTGCTCCAGCGGCCGGAGGGTGCCCAGCGGACGGAGCCCCAGCGGGGTGGAGAGCGGTCGGGTCACCAGCAACGGGACCACATTGGGATGGCGGAGAGCGAGCAGGCGGAGGTCGTGGGCGATGCGTCGAAGCTGTCCCTGCCAGTCCGGGTCGTCGCCGAAGATTGCCAGCTCGTCCAGGACGAGCTCGGTGACGCCGTCCAGGAGCGCGGCGCGGTTGGCGGCGTAACGGTACAGCCCCATCGGGTCCCGGTGCAGGGCCTGCCCCAACCGGCGCATGGTCAACGCCTCCAGCCCCTCGTCGTCGACAATTTTTAGCGCGGCGGCGAGAACAACCTCGCGGCTGAGGCGGATCTTCCGGGCACCACTGCCGGCAGCGTCGCCTGCGGTTTGCTGCGGGATTGTCATGGTGTGCGTGCCACTTCCTCAAGCTTCGGGCCAGGCGCCGCGACCGCGGCCCCACTTGCCTAACACGTAGTCTACGCCTAATATCTACAGTGTAGACCTGCCGGGATGACACCGGCTCCTGGCTTTCGGGCCAACCCCTTAGTCGCCCTGTGCACGGCGTCGAAGAAAACGCTGCTGTAGCCGCACGGCAGCATTCACCGCACAGCACGGAAGAGAGCCAACCATGGCCGCTTCACTGACTGCTTCTGCCCACATCGACCGCTTCCTTGCCGAGGCAACCATCGAAGGAACCGACGACGGCAACTCGCTGAGGAAAGACCAGCTCTACGGTCTTTACATCAGCTGGTGCATGTTGCACAACGCCGCACCGCACCCGGTTACGGGTTTTTGGGCTGCCCTGAAGGCCCATCGCGTCACTCCCGGCCGCAGCCGGCTCCGCATGACGGGTCCGGCAGCCACCGATTACATCCTGGCGACGTATCCGGCGCTGAACTGAGCCTAGGCCGGTGCCGCACCGCTCGTTTGGCGCGCCTGCCCGGCGCACTGCCCGGCGCACGGCACGGCGCACCGCTCGGCGTGGCAGACTGTGGGCGTGAACAACCCAATTGACGTGCCCGCGGAAACGATGCGGGACGCTGACGTGCCGCAGTGGTGGGGCCGGCTCGGGATTCCGGGCCTGATCGACATCCACACGCATTTTCTTCCGGAGCGGATGCTGCGCCGGGTGTGGGCGCACTTCGACGAGGCCGGCCCCCTCATCGGGCGCCCCTGGCCCATTACCTACCGCACGGACGAGGCGAGCAGGCTGGCCCGCCTGCGGCAGCTGGGGCTGCGCCATTTCACCGCACTGACCTACGCGCACCGCCCGGGCATGGCGGCGGAGCTCACCGACTTTGCCCTCGAACTGGCTGCAGCAGAGCCCGACTGTGTCCCGAGCGCCACGTTCTTTCCCGAGGACGGTGTCCTGGATCAGGTGCGGTCGGCACTGGACCGCGGCGCCCGGGTCTTCAAAATCCACGCGCAAGTGGGCGGATTCGATTTGCGCGAGCCGGTCCTCGACCCCGTCTGGGGGCTCATGGCCGAGACCGGCGTTCCGGTCGTCGTGCATGTCGGCAGCGGCCCGGTTCCCCGTCCCGGCTTCACCGGCCCGGACAAGCTTGAGGGTGTCATGCGCCGACATCCCCAGCTGACGGCCGTCGTCGCCCATCTGGGGGCCCCTGAGTATGGCGAGTTCCTGGACCTGGCCGAGACCTACCCCCGCATTCACCTGGACACCACCATGGTCTTCACGGACTTCTTCGAGGCCGCCGCGCCCTTCCCGCCCGAGCTCCTGCCGCGGCTGGCCGCGTTGCCGGAGCGGCTTGTGCTCGGCAGCGACTTCCCGAACATCCCGTACGCCTACGCCCATCAGCTGGAGGCGCTGGAACGGCTCCGTGACAAGGAGCCCCGGCTCGACGACGACTGGCTGCGGATGGTCTGCTGGTTCAACGGCCAGCGCCTGCTGGGCGTGTGACCCGCCCTACGGCTTGTTCCTGGCCCGGCTGGGCTGCACCCGCATCGGTTCGCCCGGCATTTTCGGGAAGTCCGGCGGGAAGGGCAGTTCCCCCAGCCCGTCCGAGACGTCCCGCTCCCACCACTTCAGCAGGACGCCGATCGTGCCGGGCTTCGCATGCATCTGGGCCCACGGGTCGCCGGTGGCCTTGAGTCGCTGCGGCACCGTGGTGATGGTGAAGTCCGTGGTGGTGACGTGATCCAGCTCATCCCAGCCGATAGGGCAGGAAACTGTGGCACCGGCCAGGGCGCGCGGGCTGTAGGCCCCGGCCATGGTGCGGTCGCGGTTCGCCTGGTTGAAGTCGACGAAGATCCTGGTGCCCCGCTCTTCCTTCCACCAGGCCGTGGTGACCTTGTCCGGCATCCGCCGCTCCAGTTCGCGGGCGGCGGCTATCACGGCGTGCCGGACCTCGAGGAACTCACGGCCGGGCTCGATCGGGGCGAACACATGCAGCCCCCGGTTGCCGGAGGTCTTGATGAAGGATTCCAGCCCGGCCTCGGACAGCACGGAGCGCAGTTCCTGCGCGGCAGGCACGGCGTCCTCGAATCCGGTACCCGGCTGCGGGTCGAGGTCGATCCGGAGCTGGTCCGGGTTGTCCGGGTTGCCGGTCCGCGAGGCCCAGGGATGAAAGACCACCGTGTTCATCTGCACCGCCCAGACCGCGGCGGCAATCTCATCGATCACGAGCTGCGTGTGCGAGCGCCCGCTGGGATAGACCACCATCACCGAGCGCACAAAGTCCGGGGCACCCCGCGGCGGATTCTTCGAGAAGAACTGTTCGCCCTCGATCGTGCCGCCGAAACGCTGGAGGGTCACGGGCCGGTTGCCGTTCGCCGCCAGGAAGGCGTCCCCGACGTCGACAATGTACCGGGCGAGGTCCAGCTTCGTGAGCCCGAGCTGCGGCCACAGGACCCTGCCGGGGCTGGAGATCCGCAGGTTCCGCTGTCCGCTGGGGCTGTCAACCGTGATGGTGGCTTCGTCCTTGGCCATGGGGACAAGGTACTCGAAGACCCGGGACAACTGAAGAGCCCGGCCATCGAGGACTAGGGTGAATCATGGACACCTCGCCGGCCTGGGACCGCCCCAGTTCGTCCCTCTACACCGACCACTACGAACTGACCATGCTGCAGGCGGCCCTCCACTCCGGGGCCGCGGAGCGAAGGACCGTGTTCGAGGCGTTCGCCCGCGGGCTGCCGGACGGACGCCGGTACGGGATCGTGGCCGGAACGGGGCGGCTGCTTGAGGGCCTCGCCAGTTTCCGCTTCGGCCCGGCGGAGCTGGAGTTCCTGGACCGGACCGGCGTCGTCAATGCCGCCACCCTGGCCCGGCTGGCGGACTTCCGGTTCTCCGGCGATATCTGGGGCTACCCCGAGGGCGAGGCCTACTTCCCCTACTCCCCCGTCCTGATCGTGGAATCGACCTTCGCCGAGGCCTGCATCCTGGAAACTTTTGTGCTGTCCGTCCTCAACCATGACAGTGCCATCGCCTCGGCAGCCTCCCGGATGGTCAGCGCGGCCGGCGGACGGCCCTGCATCGAAATGGGCTCACGCCGGGCCCAGGAGGAAGCCGCCGTTGCGGCTGCCCGGGCGGCCGTCATCGCGGGCTTCGCCGCAACATCGAACCTGGAAGCCGGCCGGCGCTTCGGCCTCCGGACGGTGGGCACGGCGGCGCACTCCTTCACGCTCGTGCACGACACCGAACGCGACGCGTTCCGGGCGCAGCTGGACTCGTTCGGACCCGGGACCACACTGCTGGTGGACACCTACGACGTCGAAGCGGCCGTCCGGACCGCCGTCGACTTCGCCGGCGACCAGCTGGGGGCGGTGCGGCTCGATTCCGGGGATCTGCTGGCGCAGGCCCGGTGGGTCCGTGAGCTGCTGGACGACCTGGGCAACGTGCACACGAAGATCGTCGTCACGTCCGACCTCGACGAATATTCCGTGGCGGCGCTCCAGGCCGCGCCGGCTGACTCTTACGGCATCGGCACGGCACTGGTCACGGGTTCCGGCGCCCCCACCGCCGGCATGGTCTACAAGCTGGTCAGCCGCACCAACGACGCCGGGGAGTTCATCGCAGTCGCCAAGAGCTCCAGGAACAAGATCAACGTCGGCGGCCGGAAGCATGCGGTACGCCGGCTCGACGGCTCCGGCACGGCCACCCACGAGGTCCTCGGGGTTGGCCACCCGCCAACGGAGGAACCCCGCGGCAGGCCACTGCTGCAGCAGTTCATCCGGGCCGGCGAGCTCCTTCCCGGATGGACCGGACCTGGGGCCGTGGTGCGGGCCCGGAGCCGGCATGCCGACACCATGGCCGAACTGCCCGCCGTCGTGAACCGGCTCCAGCGGGGCGAACCCGCCATACCGACCATCTATGCGTGAGGGCGGCGCCGTGCGCGCCGAAATCCTGCCGGCAGCTGCGCGGGACCGGCCGGGTGGCCGCTGCGGCGGCGGTCCAGCTCCTCGGTGACGAGCCGCAACAGCTTTCCGGCGGACTCCGACAGGTCCCTGCCGTTGTCCGGTGAGGCGAGTTCGACGCATTGCAGCAGCGCCGAGCGGAGCCGCACCAGTTGCGCGGAGGGCACCAAGGGCCAGCGTCGGAAAGCGTCGAACATCAGGTCTGCGCCGTGGGCGTGGGCGAAGGAACCGTATCCGAGGGCCAGTTCCGGCCTCATGCTGCGCGCACCCGGCCGGCGGGGCCGGATTCGAGCAGATGGGTTCCCTGCCATCCCGAATCACGGATCATCGTCACGGCTTCAGGGTCGGCGGCGGTCAGGCTGCGCAGGTCCACGACGACGCCGAGGCCATACCCAAATGATCCTGTCCGGCGGGCAACTGCGATAAGGCTTGGGACGTTGCGAACGGTGAGCTGGCCCAACGGTGATACGACTGCGGATTCCGAACTGAGGTCAACGGCGACGGTGATGCCGAGTTTGCTAGTCATGTAGAAATTCCCCTGTGGAGCATGTGCGGCCGACTGCATGACCTCCTCTAGGATACCCGACACGCGGTGAGCCGCGTCACAATCACGTAACAGCCGCCCCCGCTTCAGCTCCGTTTCTTGGTCCTGGAGGTCGCCGGCGCGGACCACGGATCCTCCGGCCAGGGGTGCCTGGGGTACCGGCCCCGCATCTCGGCGCGGACCTGCGCGTAGGGCCCGGACCAGAACGACGCCAGGTCATCCGTCACGGCCAGGGGCCGCCGGGCCGGCGACAGCAGATGGAACAGCACCGGCACCCTTCCGGCCACGAGGCGCGGCGTCCGGTCCCAGCCGAAGCACTCCTGGAGCTTGACGGCGACCACCGGGCGGGCGCCGTCATCACCGACGTCGGGGTAGTCGATTCTGACCCAGGAACCGCTCGGCACCTCCAGCCGTTCCGGGACCAGCTCCCCGAGCCGGGCGGCGTCGGGCCACGGCAGCAGACGCCGCAGGGGATCGGCCAGGTCAATCCCGCCCGTGGCAGCGCCGCCGGCCAGTGCCTCGAGTTCCGGCGCGAGCCACTCACCGAGGCGGGCCAGCAACGCCGGCTCGGACACATCCGGCCACGGATCCCCGAGTTCCCGGTTCAGCAGGGCAAGCCGGCGGCGCAGGGCGTCGGCCGCCGTCGACCATCCAATCGTTCCCAGCCCTTCCTTTTCCAGCGCCCGGGCTACTGCCTCGCGTCCTTCAGCGACGGAGGGACGCACCGGCGTGGAGGAAAGGTCGATCGCGCCCAGCCGGCGCACCTTCCGGGCTGTGACCCGGCCCTGGCTGAACATGGCCTCCACGGTGTCACTCAGGAGGTGCCGGGCGGCGGCTTCGGCCGTGTCCGCTGTCAGGGGTGCTGCCGAGCGGATAACAGCTCCCGTCCCGGCCGCGTCGCGCCCCTGGGCCCGGGAGACTTCGGCGACGGCGATCCATTCGTGCCCGGACAGGGAGCTTCCGGCCGGGAGCCCTGCCCGGGTCCCGGAGCTGAGCAGGTAGCGTTCCGGGCCTTCTCCGGGGACCCTGCGCGCCACCCGGTCCGGGAAGGCGAGGGCGACGACGACGCCGACAGCGTCGCGGGAGGTGACGGCTGCCGTGAGGGGTGGGGATACGACGCCGGAGCGCTCCCGGCGTGCGATCGCCTCCATCCGCCGGACGTCGTCCGCCCAGCGCCGGGACGCCGGATCCTTGCCCGTGCGCAGGCCGGCCAGGAGGCGGGGCAGATCGGCGCCGGGCGCGCGCTGGTCCCCGGCGACGAGCGCGACGGCTTCCGCGGCGGTGCGGTCCCCCACGGCGGCTGCCCCGTCCAGCAGGGCCCGGGCCAGCCGGGGATCAGCGGGTACCCTGGCCAGCGCCTTGCCGAGATCCGTGGCCAGGCCGTCCGGTGCCACCGCGCCGAGTTCCCGCAGCACCTCAACGGCTTCGTCCATCGCCGACTGTGGCGGGGCGTCCGGCAGTGAAAGCCCGCGGCCGCAGGGCGATCCCCAGCACGCCAGGACCAGGGCGGCGCTGGTGAGGTCCGCGACGGCGATCTCCGGCGTCGGGTGCGCCGGGGCGGCGCCGTACGTCTTCTGGTCGTAGCAGCGGACCACCCGTCCCGGTCCCTGGCGGGCAGCCCGCCCGGCGCGCTGCTCGGCCGAAGCGCGGGAGCAGGACACGTTCACCAGCCCGGACATTCCACGGCCCGCGTCCCGCCGCGGCTCCCGGGACAGCCCGGAGTCGATGACCAGCCGGACGCCCGGGACGGTCAGGGACGACTCGGCGAGCGACGTTGACACGATGATCCGCGGGCTGCCGCCGGGTTCCCGGCCGGACACGGCGCGGTCCTGCTCTGCCGCGCCGATCTGCCCGTGCAGCTCCAGGACCTCCGCGGGTGTGCGGCCGCGCAGCCGGGCCGCGACGTAGGACACTTCCCACGCCCCCGGGACGAACACCAGGGCGTCAATGTCCAGGCCCGACACGAGTGCTGCAGCATGCGATGAGGCGGCCGTGTCGGCCACATGGTCCAGGAAGGCCCGCGTCACCCCGCGCTCATCCAGCCGTGGCACCGCGGCCGGAGCCCAGTCCACCGCCAACGCATGCAGCGCGGACGGGCAGTCGACGACCGGCGCCGGGCGGCCGGCGTCGGGGCCCGTTGCGCCGGGGTCCTCCGCGTCGCTGCCCGCTCCGATGAGGGCGGCGAACCGCGGCGCGTCCAGGGTCGCGGACATGGCGACGAGTGCGAGGTCGCCCCGCAGTTGGCGGACCTCGGTGAGCATGCCCAGCAGCAGGTCGGTTTCGAGGCCGCGTTCGTGGACTTCATCGAGGATGACGGCACCGGCGGTTTCCAGTCCCGGATCCGCGAGCAGGCGGTTCAGGAGGATGCCCGGGGTGACGAATTCGATCAGCATGCCCGGGCCCGCCTGGCGTTCGCCGCGGACCGTGTATCCGACCCGATCCCCCAGCCGGCTGCCGTCCAGCGCAGCGAGCCGCCGGGCTGCAGAGCGTGCGGCCACCCGGCGCGGTTGGGTGACAATGATGCGTGACCCGGCCGCGCGCCCCTGCTGCCCTGCTGCATCGATGGCGAGGTTGGCCAGCAGCGGAGGGACCAGCGTTGTCTTGCCCGTGCCCGGCGGCGCCTGCACCACGGCGGTCGCGCCCGGGCCGCCGGCCTGTAACGCCTCGGCCAGATCGCCGAGCGAGGGCCCGAAGGCCAGGCCGGACCCAATGACCTCCAGCCTGAACGGCGCGGGAGCAGGGGGCAGCGGAACAGCCGGAGTAGTCACACATCCATTGTCCCCACAAAGCCGGACGCCGTGTTCCGCCCGCCTGCCGGTGAGGCGTCCTCGGTCGTTTCGTCGCTGAACGCTGCCTCGCATCGATTCCGGGACCTTTGACTCATGCGGTTCCTGCTCCAGGGGGCCTAGTCTGGCCCATGGCCGGTTCCGAGATGCTCGAGGTGGAGCGAAAATACGACGCCGGCGAGAACGATGAACTGCCGGTCCTCGAGTCGTTGCCGGGGGTGGAGCAGGTCGGGCCACCCGAGGACGAATCCCTTGACGCCGTCTACTTTGATACAGCCGGTCTGGCACTGGCGTCCCGCGGGATCACCTTGCGCCGGCGGACCGGCGGACACGACGACGGATGGCACTTGAAACTCCCCGTGGCGGTTGGGGAACGTCAGGAATTCACGGTGCCGTTCGGCAAGAATCCTGAGTCGGTGCCTCGGCGGCTACGAAGACTCGTCCTTGTCCATACGAGGGACCAGGACTTGGTTCCGGTGGCAAGGCTGAACACCCGGCGCACCACGCGGCGACTCTTCGCATCAGATGGAACCGCCCTGGCCGACTTCAGTGATGACCGCGTGGATGCCCAGACCCTGTTGGACCCGCAGGCACACTCGACGTGGCGGGAGTGGGAAATCGAGCTGATCGACGGCCACAAGCGGCTGCTCAGGGGCGCCGACGCGCTGCTCGCCGAGGCAGGCCGCCAAAAGTCGGCGATGCCAACCAAACTCGCCCGCGGCTTGGGCGAGCAGAATCCCGCCGTTAGTGAACCTGCCCCCGGACCAGAACCCGAGGGACCGGCGTCCGCGGTGCTCCTTTCCTATCTGGCTCAGCAGGTCGAGGCGCTCAAGAAACATGACCCAGGGGTCCGGGAAAACGCGCCGGACGCCGTCCATCAGCTCCGGGTGGCCGCCCGCCGGATGCGATCCGCACTGGCTACCTTCCGGAACCTTGCCGACAGCGACGTCACCGGCTCGCTGCGCTCAGAACTCCAATGGCTAGCCGGCACCGTGGGTGAGGCACGGGACAACGAGGTCATGGAGGCCCGTCTGCTGGAGTTGGTCGGCGCAGAGCCGCCGGAGCTATTGCTGGGTCCGGCGGCGCGGCAGATCAAGGAGCACTTCGACGCCGCGGCCCACGACGCCCGCGCGAAGGGTCTGACTGCGCTGAAGAGTGCGCGCTACTTCCGGCTGCTCGATGCGCTGGATGCCTTCCTGGCGGACCCGCCGCTGACCGAGACTGCCGGGAAGGAAGCCCTGCAGACAGTGGGCCGGCTCGTGTCGAAGCAGCGCAAACGCTTGAAGAAGGAGGTGCTTGCCCTTGACGCCGATTCCGAAAGTCCAGCCGCGGACGCCGCACTCCATGAAGTCCGGAAGAGCGCCAAGCGCCTGCGCTACGCGGCAGAAGCGGCTGCCCCGATATTCGGGAAACGGGCCACCAGACTTGCACGGGCAGCCGAAGAGATCCAGGAGAGCCTGGGCGATCACCATGACAGCGTCGTCACCCAGGAGCTGTTGCGTGAATTGGCCGCCACCCACCGCGGCAAAAGTGCGTTCACCTACGGGCGGCTGCATGCCCTGGAACAAGCGGCCGGCGAGGAATCCCGCGAGCGGTTCTTCCGCACGTGGAACTCGTCTCCGCCCGAGCCGCTGCGCTGGAAATAGGCGGCCACCTGGACCCCCGGCGTTAGCGGCGCGGCGGTGGAATGACCAGCACGGGTCTGTGTTGCAGACCGGACAACTCCGCTTCGACAGATCCCTCCAGCATCCGTTCCACGGCATGGAGCCGTCCGGGACGTTGTCCCCCGACGATCAGCAGCGAGGCATCCGTGCTTGCCGCCAGCCGCCCAAGGGCCTGGGCGACGGCGCCGTTCAGCACCCGGAAGGACCATTCCTCGCCCGGCGGGCCCAGAATGGCCTGGAGCAGGTCCCGTACGTGGCCGGAGGGAAAGTCCGTCTCATTGTTGACGGCCGGATCCAGCGATGCGCTTGTCCTTGAGGCTGCGGGTTCCCACTCCGTGAGGTAACTGGCCGGATCCACGTAGGCGCAAATGAGGTGGGCGTCCAGCCTTGCAGCCAGGCTGGCGCCGGCCCGGATCAGGGAGTCAGACGGTTCCCAGGCCACTCCCAGCACCACCGGTCCGGGCGGCCAGTCCCTCTCCGCCGCGGCCGGCTGGCCGTGGCCAGTCGAGTCCATTAGCGGGGGCCCGTACCGCGGGCTGCCAGCACGTCCATAATCGACAGGATAACCATTGTGCGAAATCAAGGACAGCATTTTGCCCGGAAGGCTGGCTCCGACGTTGCGGGCGCATCCCGAGCAGTTCTCACGGGGAGGCCCGGGGCCGGGCTCCGCGTCACAACAGGTTGCCGGCGGGTGATAGCTTCTGTCCATGGTTCACGGGGGAGATGTTCCCAAGGGCAGGGCCGTCCTTGCGGCGGGGGTAGGATCCGCGGCGCTGGCCGCCTATTCGATCGCCGGCGCGTTCCAAACACTGGTGTGGAATCCTCTGGCCGCGGTCCCGGGTGCAACGCTTGCCGAAATATACGCAGCCCTTGCCGACGCCGGTGAGTCCCTGGGCGCGCCCCGGGTGATCGCCTGGAGTGCTGTCGGAGTCGCTTTGGCTGCCGTTGCCTTGATAGCAACAATCCTCACGAAAACTCCGCGCGCGAGCGATGTGATCGCCGGCTACCTGGCTTTGATCGTCCTCGCGGCGCCGTCCCATTGGTTCGTCGCGTTTACGGGAGGCATGGGCATAGCCGACGCCTTCGCCACCTCCGGCGGCGGTCATGCCCGACGCCGGAGAGTCCCGGGTCTGGTCGTCGCCCGAGGGTGCCTGGCGCTGTTGGTGGTCGCTGTTTCCGGTTGCGCGGGTTCAACATCCGGAGACGGGGAGCTGCCCTGTTTCCCGCCGGCATTTTCCGTGGCGCCCTCGAGCGCGAAACCAGGCGACACCGTGACCGTGACGGCTCCGGATGCTGTCTGCAACCCGCGCTACGGGGCGAACGCCCGCATCCAGGTGGCCATGACGGATGCCGCCGGCGTGGAGGTGATGACGGCGACCGCCCCGATGGGCGATGCAGGGGGCTTCACCTACAGTTTTGAAGTCCCCACCCGGACCGCTGCGGGACAGTCGGCCATCACGGCAATGCCCTTCAACATCGACTGGTGCGACGACACCGGCAGGAACAACCGGGCTGCAGGCGCCGACGGCGGTCTCGATCGAGTGTCGTGCGTCCTTCCGCAGAAGCCGCTGACCATCACCCAAGGCTGACCAAGCCGCTGACCGGGGGCAACCCCACAGCAACGCGGGGTCACCTCGCGCCCATAATCCAAACGCAGGATGGGCTGGAATTGACCCCGCGTTGCTTCCCCCGGTGGACCGGTTCAGCGGTCATCCGCCGGCCAGCGGCCGTCTGCGCAACGCGAGGATCAGCAGCACCAGACCGACCGGGATGAGGGCAACAGCGGCGTAGAACATCGTCCGTTCGGCCGTGGTGGGCGCAACGATCTGGCTGAACAGTCCGGTCCCTAAGGCCGGATCCACATCCAGGCCCAGATCCTCAAGGCGCATGTAGCGTGAAAATGACACGACGCGCACGGCAACGGCGACGGCCGTCCCAACGGCAATCAGGACTAGTCCCAGCATGATCATGGTCTGGATGCGGTTGAACAAGGTTCCCCCAAGGACGTGTTGACCTTCTCTAGGACATGGAGCCTACCCGTCACCGCTGGCAATGGCTCCCGACCCGTTTTGACTGGACCAGGCATTCCGGGGCGCCGCTTCCGGCGTCGGTCCTCACCGTGATCGAGCCGGCGGCGGCGTGAGCGGGCGGCTCAGCTGTTCTGCAGGTCCGAGTGGTGCTCGGCGACGACGTTCGGGTGGGCCCGCAGCCGGTAGCGCAAGGCATTGTCGCCGTAGGTTTCAAGGATGGGGCTGTTCGTCGGATCGACGGACAGGCCGCGGGCCTTGGCCTGGAACTCCGGGCTGACCGCGAGCTGCGGCATGGTCGCGTCCAGCGCCGGGTTGAAGAAGAACGGAAGCGATATACGGTCGCTACCGCGCAGGGGCGACATCACCCGGTGCAGGGTCGCTTTGAGATACCCGTTGGTTGCCAGTTCCAGCATCTCGCCGATGTTGACCACGAACGTTCCCGGCACCTGCGGGGCGTCGATCCACTGCCCCTGATACTCGACCTGCAGCCCACCCTTTCCAGGCTCCACGAGCAGCAGCGTCAGGACGCCGCCGTCGCGGTGCGAGCCCACCCCCTGCTTGGGCTCGGGGTTGGACTCCCCCGGATACCGCACAATTTTCAGGAGGGGAAAGGCCCGCGCCGCGAATGCCTCGTCGAACGTGTTTTCGGGCGCCCCAAGGGACACCGCCAGGGCACGCAGAAGGGTCAGCGAAATGTCACTCAGCCGCTCGGTCCACTCCAGGACAATGTCCCGCATTTCGGGGAGGGCGTCCGGCCACAGGTTGGGCCCCTCGAGACGCCAGTAATCGGCGACGCCCGGACCCGGATGCACGACAGCACGCTCGACGCCGATATCGATCTGCTCCCGCCAGTCGACGGCGCCGTCCGTGAGCTCGCCGCCGACCCGCGTGTAACCCCGGAACTGCGGGCTGTTGACGTTCTCGACCGCGAGCTTCTGCTCGTCGGGGAGCTCGAAGAAGCGGCGGGAGACGTCGAGGATGGAATCCGTCAGCTCCTGCGGAATACCGTGGCCGGCCAGGTAGAGGAAGCCGACCTCGTGCATGGCGTTGCGCAGGTCATCGCGGAACCGCGAGGCCTCCTCCGGGCCTGCACTCAATTGGGAAAGGTCCAGGACGGGCAATGATTCGAGGGGCACCTTAATAGTCCTTTTCGATGAGCTTGGCAAGCTGGCGGCTGTACTTTCTCCTATGTTACGGAGTTGTGGCTGGAGTGGGGCATTAGCATGTCGAATTAAGACACTCGGGCTGTTGTGCTGGCGGGCATCTGCAGGACCACGTTGCCCCTCTTGCGCCCCGCGTCGACGAAGCGGTGCGCTGCAACGACGTCGGCAAGGTCGTAGCTGCGGTCCCTGACCGACTGGTAGTGCCCCTGTTCCGCAAGGCGGACGAGGAACGCCAGATCCTCGGCCGTGTACCGAACGCGGCCCGCGGTGACGCGTTTGCCGCTCGCCCGGCTCCGCCAGGGGGCCAGCAGTATCGCTTTAAGGTCGGCGACGACGAGCAGCAGTGCCCCGCCGGGGTTGATCGCTGCCGCGGCCCGCTCGAACGGGAGATTGCCGACACAGTCCATGGCGACGTCGTAAGTCCTGCCCTCCGTCGTGACGTCGACGGCGGAGTAGTCGAGCACCCGGTCCGCGCCCAGAGACGCCACCAAACCAGCATTGGCTGCGCTGCTCACGCCCGTGACATGCGCACCGAGCTGCTTCGCGAGTTGCACGGCGGCCGTTCCCACGGCGCCGGAGGCTCCGTTGACCAGGACCGTGTCGCCAGGTTTGACGCCTGCGCGGCCGAGGAAGACCCGCGCGGTGAGGCCGCCGAAAACGAGTGTCACGGCGTCCTCGAACGTCATGTTGCGGGGTTTGGCCGTGATGGCGCCTTCCGAGGGGACACACGCATATTCGGCATGCCCGCCAAAGCTGGCGCCGAGCATCGCGATCACCGCGTCGCCCGGCTGGAACTTGCTGACATCGGCACCGACGGCCTCGACGACGCCGGCGACGTCCATGCCCAGCACGCGGCGTCGCGGCCGAAAGATGCCCAGCGCCGGCGCGGCCAGCAAACCCAGCCCGCGGGGAACATCGCGGCCGCGCGCGCGGTGGTCTGCGGCGCTCACCGTGCTCGCATGCACCTTGACCAACACCTCGTTGCTGCCGGGCAGTGGCTTGGCTATCTCCTCGACCCGCACGACGTCCGGAGGGCCGAACTGCCGGTACACGGCGGCCTTCATCGGGCCACCCCCGCAGCGGAGCGAACGGAGCGGACGGAGCGCACGGTTTGGACGGAGCGGACGGCAGGACCGTGCGCGCGGGTCGAGAGTCGGGCGCGCCGATGGATGACGTACTCTGCCACGGCCACGTTGATCACCCAGGCCGCCGTCATCAGCAGCGCCCGGGTCAGCTCATCGGGCGTTCCCACGAGCAGTATCCAGGCAAGAATCACCAGGGCCTGGGTTCCCGCAGCGACGCCGATCGCATAACCTCGCGTCATCCACGCGCCGTGCCGGACATAATCCCGGTTCTTGAGCGCGATCACCCCAAGGACGATGCTGACCAGCATTGCCGAGCCGAAGAGCAGCCGAACCGGGACGTCGGTGTCGCCGTCCGGGAGGGGGTAGAAGGCCGACATCCACAATCCGGAGAGGGCGGCGAACAGGCCAGCGGGAATGAGAATGCCCCCGGCGACGCGGTGCCAGCCGCGCCTGCCCCGCAGCGCGGGAACGAACTGGAATGCCCCGAGCAGGCTGTAGATGGTGACACTGAAAATATGGACCACGACGGGAACCGGCGAGGCGAAGAACCTTGCATTCTGTGGCGTGAGGGCGGCTCCCCCGGCCAGCTCCGTCATCCGCGACGCCCCCGCGATCACCGGAATGAGGCTCAGGAGGATCAGGGCGACTGGTACGGCCCACGAGGGTCCGCCACGTTCCCTGGGGTGCCCGGTGGGCTGGAGGGCATTGCTGGGTTTTTCTGTCATGGCCTGGTCCTCAGTTCAGCTGGTGTACGGCGTACACCCGATTGGCCCAACCGTAGGTGTACGGCGTACACTTGTCAAGAGGGTGCCGCTAGGGAAAGGTTGTCGGGATGACCCAGCAGCTGGAGGCCACAGCCCGCACGCCCTTGAACCGGGAGCGCGTGCTGCAGGCCGCCGTCGCACTCGCTGATGCCGCGGGCTTCGAGTCGCTCAGCATGCGCCGCCTCGCCGAGGAGCTCGGGGTGGTGCCGATGGCGATCTACAAGCACGTCGCCAACAAGGACGAACTGCTCGACGGTATGGTCGCTGCCCTTATCGGCGAGATCGACCCCCCGGCGCCGGATCTGGACTGGAAGAGCGCCGTCCGCCTGAGGGTGCTGTCGGCGAGGCAGGCTCTGCAGCGCCACCCCTGGGCCCGGCAGGCCATCGAATCGCGGACCAACAAGGCGCCCGCCGTCCTTGGCTACATGGACTCGTTCACCGGCATGTTCCTGGCCGGCGGCTTCTCCGCCGACCTCACGCACCACGTAATGCATGCCATCGGCGGCCGCATGTGGGGGTTCACCCAGGAGCTGTTCGACGCCCCGGCGGGCCCGACGGCGGGGTCCCCGGCGGAGATTCCACCGGAAGCCCGGACCGCCATGCTCGAGCAGATGGCGGCCCGCTATCCGAACATCGTCGCGATTGCCACGTCGATGGACCACGATGCAGGGTCGGTGGTCGGGCACGGCTGCGACGACCAGTTCGAGTTCGAATTCGCCCTTGACCTCCTCCTCGACGGTTTTGAGCGGCTGCACCAGCAAGGCTGGTCATCGACGCAGGCAAAGCTGGACCGCACGTAGGCGGCCGCCCCATCCGGGATTTCCGTTGCCGGTTTCCCCTTGCCGGATGAGGGACTTCGGAGGAGGATGTGCCCACACTCCAGGAGGCCTTTCATGACCAAGCTTGGGAAGTTTGAAAAATACCTGATCGAGGAATTCTTCGACGATTACCGCGCGGGCGCCCTGAGCCAGCGGACGTTCACGCGCCGGGTGGCTTTCATTACCGGGAGCATGGCCGCAGCCTCGGCGGCGATGCTGCTGGTGGGCTGCACGCCGGAGGAAGTCCCGCGCAGCACCGACCCCATGCCCACTCCCAGCCCGTCGACGTCGGGCATGGGGACGGGCACCGCGTCCCTGGGCCCGGTGCCCGGAGCTAAGAGCCCGCTCTCGGTTCCCGAGGGAGCGCCGGGCATCGTGACAGAGACCGTCCGGTTCCCTGCCGGGGGAACCGAAATCAGCGCCTACCTTGCCCGGCCGGAGGCGGGGGCCGCCGGACCTGCGGTCCTGATCTGCCACGAAAACCGCGGGCTGACCCCGCACATTGAGGACGTGGCGCGGCGTTTCGCGAAGGCCGGCTACGCTGCCCTCGCGCTGGACCTGCTCAGCCGGGAAGGCGGGACCGCGGGGATGGACCGCGATGCCGTCCCCGGAGCGCTGACGGCGGCCGGCGCCGAGCGCCATGTCGCCGATTTCGCGGCGGCTTTTGATTACCTGCAGACAAAGGAGTTCGTCGAAGAGGGGCGGATCGCCATGACCGGATACTGCTTCGGCGGCGGCATCACCTGGCAGGCCTCGACGGAGCTTCCCGGGCTGAAGGCGACGGCGGCCTTCTATGGGCCTTCCCCCGACCTGGCGAAAGTCCCTGCCATCAAGCCGGCGGTTTTCGGGGTCTACGCCGAACTCGATCAGCGGATCACCGGCGCACTGCCGGCGCTGAGGGATGCCCTGGCCGCCACGGACGTCCGGCACCAGCTCACCGTCTATCCCGGCGTCGACCACGCCTTCCACAATGACACCGGGCCGCGCTACGTCGAAGCGCAGGCCACCGCCGCGTGGAATGACACGCTGGCCTGGTTCACCAAATACGTCTGAGCCGTTGTTGCACAGCTTTTACCCAGGGCTTACGTGCCTTGTCTTGTGGGTCCCGGCGGCCGGCAACAGACTGGATATCACAAGATGAACTGATCTTCAGCGATCGGTCGACGAGAGCACCGGGACACGGACGCAGTGATGCGTCCCGGCCTGATCCACGGTAGTGCCGCCGAGGGGCAGGCTTTCCCGAACCGGGAGGATGGCAATGGCCGGAACATTTGAACTGTTTGTTGACGCGGAGTCGAAGTTCCGATTCCGGCTCAAGGCACCGGACGGCACGGTGATGGCCGTGTCGGCGGCGTTCCGCGACAAGTCAGCCGCGGTGGCTGGCATCGCCGCCGTGCGGGAGTGCGCCGGGATGGGGCTGATCAGCGACCTGTGCTCCGAGGCCGGAGCGCAGGGCCGGGTCCAGGAATCAGCGCCTGGCGTCGGGGCCCCGCAGGCCCGCCACGACTGGCCTAAGCGGGCCGACGCCTTCCACACCCGCGCCAAGACCATCCGACGGGCAGCATCATCGCCCAGATGGACCGGCGCAGCATAGTCCGACCGGAAACGGCGGCGGTCACGTGCCCGGAGTGTGGGCTACGGGCTCGCTCCGTCCTGGTGCCACCGCAGGACCCGCAGCGCTCGCAGGGTGTTCCAGCGGCTGGGCCGCCCGTCTCCGTCTTCAAGCTCAAAGTGGACCTGCCCGGGATGGGTGTTTTCCAGCAGCCATGTGCCGTCGGTCTGCCTCTTGGACCGTAGCAGCTCGATTGCCTCGGCCAGGCGCGGGTCGGGAGGTCCGCCGGCGGACCGGAAATACTCCAGGGCACGGAGCACGTCGTAATGCCAGCGCGTCGGAAAGGAGAACTCCAGCCACGCCGGATCAATGACCTCGCCGGTGCTTTTGCGGCGGAACAGCCGTCGCTCGAGGAGATACTGCTCGCCCCGCCGCCGCGCCTCGAGGGATTCCGCGGACCCGCCGGTTGACTGCTCGTGCGCCAGCAGGCCTTCAAGCACGTTGATCGTGGTCGCGGCCGAGGACACGACGGCGCCGTACTCCGCCCAGCAGTTCCACCCGCCGTCGTCGAGCTGCTCGTTGCCAAGACGGGCGACCACGCCGTTGACGTCCTGGCCGAAGTAGGCGCCGAGCCCGACGGCCATGCCGTTGATGCAGGGCTCGACCTCGCCGGTGAAAAAAGGCTGTCCGCCCTCCTCCCAGCGGCAGTTGTCCCGCACAAGGGCCACGGCCCGGCGCATCTGTTCGCTGTCGGGGTCGACGCCGAAGTCACGCAACTGAAGGAGGCTGTAGGTGGTGGCGGTCCAGGGCTGCACCCCTTCGCCGGCTCCTTCGGGGCCGCCGGAATCCTCCGGGCTGTCCGTCGCGTCGGCTCCGTCAGAGGGCCCGACGTCGGAGTCGCCGCCCTGCGCGGGAAAATACGCTCCCCCGGACCATTGGCCGTCCTCGCCGCGCAGAGCTAGCAACCGGGCGCCCCATCCTTCGGCCACCACCCTTGCGCGCTCCGCGGCCACGACGTCGGCAGGCGCGCCAGCAAGATCCTGCAGCGCCTGCCATCGAACGGAAGGATCGGAATCCAGCAGCCAGTCCAGTACAGCCATGCGCCGATTGTAGGTGCTCCCGTGGTCCCGTCACAGAGTGCGCTGCCGGCGCTGCAGCTGATTTGTCAGCTGATACTAGCCCTCGCAGTCCACGCAGTATGCGTGGCCGTTCTTTTCCCGCGCGATTTGGGACCGGTGCCGGACCAGGAAACAGGAATAGCAGGTAAATTCATCTTCCGCCTGGGGGATGACCTGGACGATGAGTTCCTCGGCGACAAATTCTCCGCCGGGGACGATCGAGTCGTCCAGCGAATCCGTCTCGTCCAGCTCGCGTGCCACGCTGCGGGCGTCCGGAGCATTCGCAGATTGCAGTGCCTCAAGGGACCTGTCCTGCGATTCCTTGACGTCGGAACGTACTTCGTCGTAATCGGTTGCCACTGCCGTGATTCTCTCTTCTTCGGATTGCGTGTCGGATAGCTGTTCAACAGACGGAACCGCCCGGGTATTCCCCGCACGACAATCTCAATACTTTACACCCTGCAACGATCGGTCGTTGACGGCTTCCCGATCGCCGCCAGCGGACCGTTAGTTTGTACATTCGTTCGATTTAGGGCTATATTCTGGTGAGTTTCTTGGGGGGAATTATGAACAAAGCGCAGAGGCGCGCCCACGTGGAGGCGCCTTGCCGGGAGTGCGGTTCGCGGGTCATCCCGACCTGGAAAGACGAGCGCGCTGCGGCTTCCAGCCAGCCCGACTGGAGGGTGAGTGCCCGGCAATGCAGCCGCCTGGGATGCGTCCTCAATGACCCTCAGAACTGGCCGCCGGAGTCGTGAGTTGCTACCGGCCCGCAGGCCCCCTGCCATGATGGTGGCGTGACTATCGCAAAATCGGTTCTGCTGTTCGTGCTCGCCGCCACAGCGGAAATCGGCGGCGCCTGGCTGGTCTGGCAGTCGGTCCGCGAAGGCAAGGACTGGTGGTGGGCCGGGCTGGGCGTCCTCGCACTGGGCGCTTACGGTTTCGTGGCGACCCTCCAGCCCGACGCGCACTTTGGACGCATCCTCGCAGCGTACGGAGGCGTCTTTGTGGCCGGCTCGCTCGCGTGGGGCATGATGTTCGATGGATTCCGGCCCGACCGCTGGGACATCATCGGCTCCGTGGTCTGCCTGTTTGGCGTGGCCGTGATCATGTTTGCGCCACGAAGCGCCGGCTAGCAATCCAGCGTCGCAGACGCCCCTTTGCATCCGCAGCCTCAAACGACACCCGCCGCCCACCGCCCACCGCCCACCGCGACCAGGAAAGCAGCCCGCACGTGATGACCCAGACCCCGACAAGACCAACCCCGACCCCGAGTGACCCGGCGAAGAAGGTCCGCCTGGTTCTCTGGATCCTGCTGGCGGCCATCGTCGCTGCCGGTCTCGTCTGGTCCGCGGCCCTGACGACCAGCAGGCCCGCACCAGAAGCTTCGCAGCCGGCCGCCGATGCGCAGCTGGTCCGCGGGGACAGCCACCGTCTCACCTCCCCAGCAGTCGAAAAGGCCCAACTGGTCGAGTTCCTGGATTTCGAATGCGAATCCTGCCGCGCCGCCCACCCGCTCGTCGAGGAACTCAAAAGGAGTACGGTGACCGGATCACGTTCGTGAACCGCTACTTCCCCCTCCCCGGACACCGCAACTCCGGGACTGCCGCCCTGGCAGTGGAGGCCTCCGCGCAGCAAGGCAAATACGAGCAGATGGCAGCGAAACTCTTCGAGACGCAACCACAATGGGGCGGGAAGCAGGAATCCCAGGCCGCCGTGTTCCGCGGCTATGCGCAGGATCTGGGGCTCGACCTGGCCAGGTACGACGCCGCAGTGGCGGACGAGGGCACCAAGGAACGGATCCGGAAGGACGCCGGGGACGGCACGGCACTGGGGGTCACCGGCACACCGACCTTCTTCCTCAATGGCAAGAAACTGGTCCTGAACACGGAAGCGGAATTCCGGCAGCTGCTCACCGACGCAGCCCGGTAGGCGCGGCGCCATCCGGCCCGAGCCGCTCCGGCGCTATTGGAGGGATGCCGTCAGGCGGGCCAGATTGTCGGACACTTTTTGGGCTACCGGCCGCCGGACCCAGTCCTGGAGTTGGAGTTCGAAACTGTTGACCCGGTACCCGTCCTCAATCCTGCGGATTGCGTCCACAAAGCCGCGCCCATGCGCCAGGACCGACACCTCCATGTTAAGGCTGAACGACCGGACGTCCATGTTGCTGGACCCAATCACCGCAACCTCCTCGTCAATGGTGAAATGCTTGGAATGCAACACCTGGGGGGCCCGGTACAGGTAGATCCTGACGCCGGCGCGGAGCAGCGCCTCGTAGTACGAACGCTGCGCGTGGTAGACCATGCTTTGGTCTCCAACCTCAGAAACGAAGAGCTCAACGCTGAGTCCCCGGGCTGCGGCCGTAACGATGGCCATCAGGATGGATTCGTCCGGCACGAAGTACGGACTGGTGATGCTGACACGGCGCTCCGCCTTATGGATGAGCGCGGCGTAGAGCTTCAGATTGTTGTCATTGTCAAAGCTGGGGCCGCTGGGCAACACCTGTGCGTCGATGAGAGTTGACCCTGGGTCGAGCACTCGAGACGGCGAATCCAACGGCAAAAGGACACCCGTTTCGCTGTACCAGTCAGTAGCGAAGACCGCATCCAGCTCGCGGACAACGGGCCCCTCGAGACGCACCATCAGCTCGTGCCACTGCAGCCCGCGTTTGACGTTGCCCTTCTTGAGGTAACTGGCGTCGATGACATTCTGCGATCCGGTGAATCCGACGCGACCATCGACGACGAGGATCTTCCGGTGATTGCGCAGGTCCGGCCGCTGCCACTGGCCACGGAACGGCCGCAGCGGCAGCATGGGGTGATATTCCGCCCCGGCATCCCGGAGGTACTTGATGGTTTCCTTGCGACCCGGGAACATGAGGCCCGCCAGGTCATCAGAGAGCACTCTCACCGCGACGCCCCGCGCCCGGGCCCGGGCCAGCGCCTGAAAAAACGGTTCCGTGGTCGAATCGAGGACAAGAATGTAGAACTCCACGTGCACGTAGCTCTCGGCCGACTCGATCTCCGCGATCATGGCATCGAAGGTGCCGTTGTAGTCAGGCAGGAGCTCGGCACTGTTGCCTTTGACCATGGGGAGCGCCCCCAGGTTCCGGTTCAATGCCACCAGCGAATGCAGCCACTCGGGCCAGTCAACTCCACGGCTGACCAGTGGACTCCCCTCTGTCCGTGCCAGGACCAGGTCATTTACCTCCCGTTGTTTGTCGCGGCGGTGCTTGGGCAGTTTTGAGTATCCGACAAAGAGATATGCGACTGCCCCGAGCAGTGGTATGAAAATGATAGCGAGCACCCAGGCAATCGCCGACGACGGGCGACGGTTCATCGAGACGAGGACAGCGGCCATGGCCACCAGGAAAATATGGACCGCCAGCGCGAGCAAAGCGATGGTTTCGGAGTCGTTAAGAAAGTCGCGCACTTACCTGGGGCCCTTCTGCCGGGAAAACGACGGTCCCCCGGGTTCGGGAGCACCTCAAGCACGCCGTCAGATCAAAAGCCTGGTCTTGATCCTCGCAAACTCTTCCGGGCTGATGGTTCCCGCGTCCATCAGAGCCTTGGCTTTGGAAATCTCGTCGGCAGGGCTCGCGGCAGAGACCCTGCGGATGTAGGAATCAGCTTCGTCCTGGTCCCGACGGGCGCGTTCGATCGACCGCTCGGCCATGCCGTCGCCGCGGGCGGCCAGATAGACCAGCAGTGTCACGAAGGGCAGGAAGCACAGGAAGAAGATCCAGACCGCCTTCCACCATCCGCTCAGCCCGTGGTCGCGAAAGAGGTCGCCGATGACTGCAAATACCCCAAACAGGTACGCAAAGAACACGCATGCGGTGAAGAACCACCAGAAAATATCCCAAAAGTTCTCCCAGAAACTCATTTGACTTCCCTGCTCTCAATATTGCGGCGGAACGCGTGAACGTTGACGTGACTTCAATGTGGGCCAGTACCACGATTGTTGGCCCCTTGCCGGTGACGGCCATCACCCCTAGCGGGTGACATTCCGTGCCGGCAACCTGGGCCGCGCGGCTTAGACGATCCCGCGTTCCGCCGCCGTTTTCAGTGCATCGCGCCGTCCCGCTGCACCGAGTTTGCGGTAGATGGACCGTTCGTGAGTCTTGACGGTGTTCACCGAAATGAAAAGGGCTTCGGCGATCTCGGCCGCAGTCATGACTGAACGCATATAGGCCAGGACCTCGCGTTCCCGGTCGGTGAGGGTCCAGTATGACCGTGTCCGGAGGTGCGGGTGGCCTTGCGCGTGGTGTGCCATTCGGGCCGCGATAAACGACTCATGGGTGGTGCCCCACACGGCGTGCCGAATCAACAGCTCCGCGATGTCATCCCGCCGCTCGGTGAAAGGGCGCAGGATGGACTGGGGCTCCGCGCGATAGACAGCATGTTCTATCCGCTCGTGAGTCCTGGCCTCGTCCCGGTTCCCATGGGCCAGGAGCGCCTCGGTCAGGCTCATGCTGGTGTCGAGGTAGCGGTTGCGGTGCTGACTGGTCAGTTCGTTGGCGCAGCGCTGGGCTGCGCTGATCTCGCCGCCGCGACGCAGGAGTTCCGCGAGCAGCGTTTCCACCAGCGGCGCGTGCCCGCCGGCTCCCATTGGCTCGACGATAGCAAGCGCGCTGTCCAGGTCGCCTCTGGCTTCGGCGAGCTTCGCCCGGGCAATGGTGTAAAAGTCATTCCACGAAACACCATAAAGCCCCCGATCGTGGAGGGACTCCAGCGCAGCGCTGGAGTCCGCCAGATGCGTACCGTCGCCGGAGGCGCAGTCAACCAGAACCTGATAGACAACACCGAGGGCGCAGAGCGCGGACAGCTTGTCCCCGAGTCGCAGGGCCTTGACTAGATGGGCCCGGGCACCCTTCAGCTCGTCCCGCCAGTAATACGCGATGCCGCGCGCCAGCCAGGCAGACGCCATTCGGTCCTGCGAAGTCCAGCCGCAGGCATCCGCCCTCTCCAACGCGTGCGTCGCAAGCTCGTCGGCAGTCACGAGATCGCCGGTGACGGCGGACGCCAAAGCCAAATCCGCATCGGCGACTATTTCCGCCTGCTCCGATTGCTGACCGCTGACGTCGGCTCCGACCGATTCGAGCAATACGGTCGCCTGGTGTCCGGCGCGGTGCAGCCTGAACTCGGCCTGGGCCAGCAGGAACATGCCTGTGGAGGAGGTGCCGGGGTGTGCTTCCGACGGGAATTCGGGAAGTGCCCGTGCGTCTTCGGCCGCGAGGCGCAAGTCCAGCCGGCCGGTGGCCGTGGCCGGCACCGGCTCGAAAAGGCCACGGCAGCTGTCGAGCATGCCGCGCCGCGCGGCATCCAGTTCACCCGTACGCGCCATAGCACGCTGCCTGAGTTCCGAGGCCCCGCCGCTGTCGCCGTCAAGTTCCCGGCAGACGGACCTGATTATCAGCATCTCGGCGTCTGCACTCCACGGTGCGGGGAGGTCCAGACACACTTGCTCAAGGGCGGGTGCGCCGTTCTGCAGCAGGAGCTCCAGCCAGTGCCCTCCGATTGACACAACGGCCTGGCGGGGCGCCTGCCCCTGCAGCGCCTGATTCACGCACTCCGAGACGTCCGTGTCCTGGTAGTACCGCGCCGCGATGCGGTGGAGACGTTCGGCAAGAAGCGGGTCCCTCCGTTCCAGTATTCGCCGGCATTGCGCAGCGAACAGGGAGTGCCACCGGTACATGGATTCACAGTCGCGGTATTCGTACTCCTCGATGAACAGACCGTTGCGGAGGCAGGACTCTAGGAGCAGGCCGCCGTCGGGCTGGCCATGAAGTTCGACGGCGAGCCGGCGGCCCAGCCAGTCGCACGTTGTTGCGCGCAGGACGAAGTCTGCCAGCGGCTCGTCAAGCTGGTCCAGCACTTCCTCGGCAATGTAGTCGGAAAGCGGCAGGTTCTCGGGAGGAGTGTTGGTTGTCCTGCCCGGCACATGACGGCCCTGCGCCAAGGCGGTAAGGCTTGCGTGGACGGCGACTGGCCATCCGGCAGTCACCCTCCAGAGAGGTTCAGCATCGAACGAAGCGTCCTGTCCCAGCGAAGAGGCAAGCTGGGCAACTTCATCCTGTGTTAGGGCGAGCTCAGCAGAACCGAGCTGCCCGAGACCTTCCCCGAACCTGTGCCGTTCCAACTGGATGGATGGATGGCCCCGCCCGGAAAGGACCAGCCGCAGCGTCGGCGGGGCTGAAGCGGCGAGCACCCCGACGATCCCGCCGGACAGTTCCGGCCCGGCCAGATGGACATCGTCGATGACCAGCGCCATCGGCTCCGTGAGTTGTTCAAGGGCGCCGAGCAGGAGGTCGTAAGACGCAGCCCGATCGTCAGCGAGACTCGGATCCAGGGCCAGCAGAGAGTTGTTGCCGGGCATGGGGAGTTGGCTGGCGGCGGCCTGGATAGCCCCGACTACCCCTTGGAAGAGCCGTGCCGGTTGGGCATCGAACCGGTCGAGCGACAGCCAGGCGCAGGGCAGATCGCAGTCGCGGGCCCAGTCGCCCAAGAAGGTTGTCTTGCCGTAGCCGGCCGGGGCCGCGACGACGGTCAGCCGGTGGGCATCGGCGGCTGCAGTCAAAGCGCCGTGCAGCCGAGGCCGCGCCAACGCCCCAAGACCGCGTAAAGGTGGCCGGGTCTTCGACTGCGGACCCGGCACGGATAATGACACTCGAGTCAGTCCCACGTCTTTATCGTAGGAGCGCCAAATTGGGTTCAACAGGGGCATAAGGTCCTTGTATGGCACCCTCTGAGCCACAAATCCGGCCAAACGAGCGGTACCGCAGAGACCCGGAATTAGGTGCCGCAGGGCCCGGGAACTATGCGTCCGCCCGGGAGTACCATCAGGTCATGGCCGCTAAGCAGGGGAGCCGAAAGAATCCGGTCTTTGTCCGTGAACTCGATAAAGCCGCCAGACGACACGTTGTCCTCGTCGCCGTCCTGCGGCTGGCGGTTTTTCTGGCAGCAATCCTCTTTTTCTACTTTGCCTTTCCGGTAGGCGGATTCAATGAGAGCAGCCCCGCGGGGGCGTGGATCCGGCTCGGCCTTGTTGTACTCGCGTTTCTGGTTTCCTGGGCCCTGCAATTGCGGATGATCGTCGCCGCCGAAGTACCCCAGATCCGCGCGGCCGAGGCAGTCGTTGAGACCATCCTGATGTTCCTGTGTCTCTTCGCTTTGCTGTACGTGTCGATGTCTGTGACGGACCCGTCGGCCTTTACCCAACCGTTGAGCCGGACGGACGCCCTGTACTTCACCACGGTCACGTTCGCCACGGTGGGGTTCGGCGACATTACGCCGGTCAGTCAGCTAGCACGGGCAGTCGTGACGGTTCAGATGATCGCTGGAATGGGTGCCATCGTCTTGATAGCGAAGGTCGCCTTTTTCGCGGCAGGAAAGCGGCTGCACGGGTAATGCCGGGGCTCACCCCGAACGGATGAGCGGAGCGCTGTGCGCTGAGTGCAGCTGCCGCGGGATTGACGGGGGCCGTGAAATGCGCGCGGCGACGTCGGCTGCGCCACCCGGACCAGACCCCCGGAGGCGGGTGCTGCCCTCGGTGCCCGCACTCGCTGCGAGCGGAGTTTCTCGCGCCGGGGCGCCAGATCACCCTGGGCGGGTGGGGTTGGGCCCGCACGCCACGTGGACAATGAAAATTGTCACGACTGCCCGCCAGGGAACAGGAGCCTCGCATGAAGATCGGCCCATTGGAAGTGATTATCTGTGCCTTTCCGAAACCAACCATTGACGCCTCCGTCATCAAAGCACTCAGCGAGACGGTTAAGTCCGGTGCGGTGGCCTTGGCGGATTTGGCCCTGGTCAGCCGGGATGGGCAGGGAGTTGTGCACGTCCGTGACTTGCAGGATGACCTGCCAGCGGCGTGGTCCGGCATGATCCGTGATTCCCGGCCGCTGACTCTTCTCAACGACGCCGACCTTGAGCTGGCAGCGGAAACAATCGGAGACAACGAAATAGCGCTGGTCGCCGTCGTCGAACACCGCTGGGCACAGCGACTTTCAGAGGAGGTGCGGCGCTCAGGTGGTGTGACGGCACTGCAGGCGAGAATTCCGCAGGAAGATGCAGTCATCGCCATCGAAGCAGATGGCGTCACCACAAGCTGAACGGGATATACCGACAAAGGGAACGATCTCATGCCATTTGCCAGAAGCGGCCGCCCCGGGCTGCTCGGAACGGTTTCTCGAACGGCTGCTATATCGGGCACTCCACGGGTGACAGCCGCTGCAGCAAATCGCCCAGCAGCCCGACGGGAACAGGAAACAGCGGTCCCTGGTGCCCGGACCCCGCCCGTTCCGTCCGCGCCAGCCCCTCCCCCGCCGGCAGGCGGAGGGGAACTGGCGGACCAGCTCTCTCGGCTCGCCGATCTGCGCAGTGCGGGACTCCTCACTGATGACGAATTCGCCACAGCGAAGGCCCGGCTCCTGATGTGAAATCAGCCTGGGAAAGCCAGGCATTCCTCACCGCAAACCCAGACGTTGGAGGTGGTTCCCGTGTTGCGATCCCGCAGTTTCGCCGTTATCAACGCGTTGAAGGCGGCGCCGGCTCATCCGGTCCGCCTGGGCTCGACAGTCGAGCCCACGCGACAAGACGCCAATCAGGCGGGGTGCGCTCATGTCACTCCATGATGCCCCCGGAATCCCGGCCAGCCCTGAGCAGGAGGAAATACTGCGGTTGCGCGCCGAAGTTGCGCGGCTGGAGCTCGAACGCGACGATGCCAGAACGACAAGCCTTAGACCTCCCGGAGGGGGCGCAGGTTTGGCTCGACGCATAGTTGCGATCGTCCTCGTCGTTCTGACTGCCGTCTTTGCTTGCGCGGCTGTGCCCGCCCTGTATCTGCGAAGCGAAATACTCGATACTGGTCGCTACGTGGCCACAGTCGCACCGTTGGCCTCGGACCCTGCCATCCAGGCGGAGATCTCCAACAAGGTCACCACCCAGATCACCGAGGCAGTGGACATTGAAGGCATCACCCGGGATGCCATGACGGAACTCGGCAACGTCGCACCGCGGGTCGCAGCGGTGATCTCGGGGCTGGCGCCCGCTATTGCTGAGCAGACCAAGTCGCTCATCCATTCCGCCGTCTCCAAATTCGTCGCCAGCCCACAGTTCCAGGATCTGTGGATCCAGGTCAACCGGGTCGCGCACCAGGGAATCGTCAACCTTGCCACCGGAAACACCGGCGGCACCGTCGCCATCGATGAGAGCGGCACCGTGACGATCTCCACCAAAGAGATCATTGCCCGGGTCAAGACCATCCTTGTCCAGCAGGGGGTGGACATAGCATCCAGGATCCCTGAGGTTGATGCGCAGATCACCTTGCTGCAGTCTCCCGAACTGCTGAAGGCCACCGAAGCCATCAGTACGCTGGACAGGACGGCCCCCATACTGGCCTGGGTGACAGTGCTGAGCGCCGTCGGCGCCATCGCGGTGGCGCCGCGGGGTTGGAGACGGCGTACGACGAGCCGCGTGGGGTTGGCCCTGGCAGTGGCCATGGCAGTGCTGGCCCTCGGGCTTGCCATCGGGCTGGACATCTTTCTGGGTACCATCCCGTCGGCCACAGTCTCCCCGGCGGCAGCTCAAAGCCTCGTTGATACCCTCCTGACACCGCTCCGAACCGGTGTGCGGTTTGTCTTTGTGGTGGGTCTGCTGATCGCTGTAGCCGCATTCCTGAGTGGCCATTCGCGCCCGGCCGAGGCCGTCCGGCAAGGACTTGCGCGGGCCGGGGACTACCTGACCGGAAAGGTCGGCGCCGGGCAGGCCAGACCATGGCAACACTGGCTGGCCCGCTACCGGCGGATCCTTGAAGCCGTCATCATCGGCGTCGCCGTGCTGGTCCTGATCCTCTGGCAGTACCCGACGGCGGCCGTTGCCATCTGGACGGCGGTCCTTGCGGTGCTGGTGATTCTCCTGATTGAGCTGCTGTGCCGCCCTGCCGTCGTTGCCGGCCAGGCAAACGGCTCCGGCCCGGCAACCGGCTCCGTGACGGGCGGGCCGCCGGAGGATTTGACTCCAACCCGCCCCCTTCCCTGAGGAACCCGCAGGCGCTCGCCGTTCACCGCGATGATCCGGTGCCCCGGGGTCGTGAACCGATCCCGGCCCTACGCTCTTGACGGAGCAAACGCGAACAAGTCTTCTCCGCCCCCGTGCACCACAACGCAGGTGGACTCCGGAACTTCCTGCCAGGCCCCGCGAAGATCCCCCAGCGGTTCGGATACAACCAGCCGGGTATCGTCCGAGAGATCGTGGAGCAGCGGGTGGTCCGGGTACTGGGCGCGAAGTGTTGCGATGTCGGTGCTGTGAAAGAGTGACCGGGGCGTGCCCTCGCTGGAGTAGCGGAACGCCCACGTGGTGTCGCCGTCGGTAGTTGCTACCGTCATCTGAATCCCATGTTCGATGCCATGACGCCGTCCGACGTCTTCGATGAGTCCCACCGCCGCAGCGACCGCCGCCCGTGGCTCCTGCTCCAGGCCCAAGGTCAGCGCAAGGTAGAAGAACATTTCCGAGTCCGTCGATCCCTCGATCTCGGGAAAGAGGCTCGGATCGACGGCCATGGCCAGATCCCGCTTCATCTTCGGAAAGTCGGTGAGGACACCGTTGTGCATCCACAGCCACCGGCCGTGGCGGAACGGGTGGCAGTTCGTCTGCTGGACAGCCGTGCCGGTCGTGGCCCGGATGTGCGCGAAGACGCGGCCGGCCGAGGCCTGCCCTGCTAGCTCACGTAGGTTTCGGTCATGCCACGCAGGCTCCGTGCTGTGGAAGACGCCGGGAAACGGCGCGGTTCCGTACCAGCCGACGCCGAAACCGTCCCCATTCGTGGTTTCAACTCCCATACGGGCGTGTTTGCTCTGCATCACAAGCGAGTTGGCGGGCTTGTACAGGAGGTCCTCCAATCGCACGGGAGAACCCGAATACGCGAGCCAGCGGCACATGTCATTCTCCTTCTGCTCAGGTGGGTATCCTCACAATTCCAGCACCGGGCAAGGCGGCCGCGCATCACCTCCCGCGGGTGAGGCGTCCGCCGATGTCCGGCGTACCGCGTTACAGGCGAAGCACGCGTTGCTTGAGCGCGGTGAATTCCTCGGCCGTCAGTGCGCCGTCGTCCATCAAGGTCTTGGCCTGGGCGATCTGTTCGGCGGGATTGGTCCCGGCCATCCGGCGGACGTAGTCGTCGAGATTTTCCCTTGCCACATCGTTCCGGGCCGCCTGCCGCAGGGACATGGACTGCCCATGGGCTATCAGATAGGCCAGACCACCGATAACCGGCAGAAAAAGCAGAACCAGCACCCAGACTGCCTTGCTCCATCCGGTACGTGTGGAATCAGCGAAAATGTCCTTGACGATCAGAAAGAGGACCACCAGATAGGACACATAGAGTAGAAACGAAATCATGAGCCAAAAGAAGTCCCAGAAAGTCATGGCCATTCCTCCCAGACGCTACACGCCGCGTTCAGCGGGCAGCCGCCCCGATTGGACCGCTTGTTCCAGCGCGGCATGGTCGGCTTCCGTTTGGTCCGCAAAGCTTCTGGCTCAATCTGCCAGCGCATCGTCGAAGGCTTCGCTGCCGCCCAGATACCCGTGAAGGAAGGCGCTGCCGGGGCTTTGCGAGTGGGCCCGTGCGAGTAGGCCCCGCACAGACTGCCGTAGTCCGAGGTCTCCTGGTCGTTCATCTCCGCCAGGGTGAAGGAGCCCTTCATGTCACGGAACTGGCCGATGTAGAAGTCCCGTTTCCGCCCGTCATCACCCTTCACGTCCTTTATCCAGCAAAGCGTGTGACCCGTGACCGGGGATTCGGCCAAGTCATGGGCCATGACTGCTGCGGCACCGCGGTAGAAGGAAAACGGCGTTTCCAGCATCCGCCCCACTCGCACCGGTATGAGGTCAGCCAGACGGGTGGCATGCTGACCTTCCAGGATTCCGACAGGGTCCCGCTCCGGCAGCGTGAGGGCGGCGAAATCCTTGCGTGGCAGCGAATTCCGCGCCTCCCGCCCTGCGGAGCGGGCACGGGCGATCAAATTTTTGTGTTCCTGGCCCTGTGCGGTTTTCACGGCCGGCCCGTGCCGTAGGCGAGTGGATGTGAACAGGCCCCAAGCTTCCAGATAGCCAGCGAATTCATCAGTTCTTTGCCGCGCATGACGGCATCATCCCACAATCCTCCCCCCGCCGGAACAGAGTCCTCCGGCCCCGAACCTGCCCGCTTACCGACGAGGCGGAGCGGATCGGAGGGCCCCTGTTGTGGGGCCGATACGTGCCTGCAGCGGCCCCCGATATCACCCCCGCAGGATGATCCACGCGGCTCGGCACGGGCTAACGATGGTCTTACCTGCACTGTTTGGGCTGCCAGGCGAATGCCCATCTGAGAGGGGCTACCAATGTCGAGACCACAACCTGTCCTGGCACGATTGCAGGCGCTCGCTGCCGCGTCCGCGCTTCTCGCCGGCTGCACGACCGCCAGCCCTCCAGCGGGCACCTCCACGCCGCAATCGAGCACGTCCACTCCGCAGGCAACCGTTTCCCCGGTCTGCGCCGCCGCAGATGCCCTTGCCGACGCCCTGACCGGCTTCAAGGAAGCCCTCGTGCCGGGCGCCACGGTGGAGCAGGTCCGCGCGGCACGGGATCGGGTGGTCAAGACCTACAACGACCTTGTCACGGCGATAGGGGGCGAGGCCAAGGGGCGGGTGGACGCCGTCAGGTCGGCTGAGGACAAGTTCGCTTCGGCCGTCAATGAGATCGACAACGTCACCACACTCACCGCGGCGGCCGACTCTCTTCGGGCCGAAGCTGCCAACGTCCAGGCCGCACTGAGCGACCTCGTGACCGATGTTCAGTGCTGACGACAGTTACGGGCGCGTGTATCCGGCGCCAATTTCGGACAAGCCTGCAAAAAGGTTCAAGCCGCAACAATCGAAAGTAGGGATGCCAAGTGAGTTTCTGGGAAAATTTCTGGGATATCTTCTGGTGGTTCTTTATTGTCTATGCAATCTTCGCCTTCTTATACGCGCTGTTCATTGTCATCGCCGACCTATTCCGCGACCATCAACTGAGCGGCTGGTGGAAAGCCGTCTGGTTCATCTTCCTGGCCTTCGTACCGTTCTTGACGCTCCTGGTGTACATGATTGCCCGCGGCAAGGGCATGACCGAGCGGTCCATGGAACGGGCCCGTCAAGACCAGGAGGCCGCCGATGCGTACATCCGCCAGGTAGCCACTGGGAGCCCAACCGAGGAGATCTCCAAGGCCAAGGCCCTGCTGGACTCCGGAACCATCAGCCCTGACGAGTTCCAAAGGATCAAGACCAGGGTCATGAGCTGACACCTGACACCTCCGTTGACGTGATCGCTTGCAACGTTGGCCTGCGCTCATGAAGATCGATACGTTGTCCGAAGAAAAGTACCCGGATGGCCACCCGGTGTCCATCAAAGATGCCTCCCCGCCGGAGGCCCAGCAGATGCTCGATGAGACCCCGTGCTTCCGGCGCGACAAGGGCGAGGTTTCAAACCAGCGTCCGGGAACCGCCGTTGCCCCAACGGACCCTGTTACACCGTAGTGCAGCTCTGAACGGACCTTTCGGTACCGCTCAGAGCTGCGACGGCAGAGCGCCGGGCGTCAGACCACGACGCTGCTTTTGATCTTTTCGAACTCGTCGGGGCTGATGGCTCCGGAGTCCAGCAGGGCCTTGGCCTTGGAAATCTCTTCGGTTGGGCTCGGTGCGGCCACTTGGCGGATGTACGCTTCCGAGGCTTCCCGGTGCTGGCGGGAGCGTTCCGTCATCCTCTCGGTCATGCCCTTGCCGCGGGCAATCAGGTACACCAGGACGCCCAGGATCGGCAGGAAGGCCAGGAACACGATCCAGACTGCTTTCAACCAGCCGTTCAGCTCCTTGTCGCGAAAGATGTCCCCAATGATAGCGAACAGCGCGAACAGGAACGCGAAGAAAACGTACACATAAATGAACCACCAGAAAATGTCCCAAAAGTTATCCCAGAAACTCATTTGGCTTCCCTACTTTCAATGGATGTGGGCTTTGTACGTGGACGCAGCCTCGGGTGGGAATGGAGCTAACTGCAGGTCTGGGTCGTCGCCTGGCAGCCTGACCATTGGCCGGTATAAACATCTTCTGCCCGGAACCCCGGCGAATTCCTCATCCGCTGAGGGTGAATTCCCGGGTGGGAGCGGCACCGGCAAAACTCAACCCAGGATCGCGCCTTCCCCGGCACCGGAAGGCTTGGAATCCTGAAGCCTCATCATGCGGAAGGAGGTGCCGAGGCCGGCGAGGCCGGCAAGAATCGGAATGAACAATGCGACCTGGAGCGCCAGGGGCCGTGCCTCCGTGTTGATGCGGATGATCTCGTCCGCGACGTCCTCCGGTTGGCCGGCGAGGAGTTCCTCGAGTTGCGCATCGCTCATCACCTGCGCGTCCTGTTCCAGGCTCTGCGAGACCTGCTGCTGCTGATCGGGCGCGAGTACCGTGCTGGACGTGGCCATGCCGATGAAGATGGACGAGAGCGATGCCAGCATGATGCCGCCGGCGAACGCCAGCCCGAACGACAGACCGAACGACCCTGCGGCGGAGTTCACGCTGGCGGCCTCGCTGACCCGTTCGTCCGAAATGGGGGACAGTGTGTAGTTGTTAAGCTGGGATACCAGTAGCCCCAGGCCACCACCTGCGATGATCAGCGGGATCAGGAGCCACCAGCCGGAGTCCGCGCGCGGCACGATCGGAACCAGCACCACCAGACCCACAATCAGGAGCAGGAAGCCCCACCTTATGAGGCTCGCCGGGCGCCGCGTCCCGGGCCTCTTCCCGGCGAGCATGGCCACCGCGAACATCGTGAGCGAAAGCGGGGCGATCGACAGCCCCGACTGCATCGCGTTGTATCCGAGCACCATCTGCAGGTAGATGGGCAGCACGATCATCGTGCCGCCGAGGGCGATCTGCTGGAGCAGCTGGCCCGTGGCACCAAAGCGGAACGCTTTCGACTGGAAGAGATCCGGGTCCAGCAGTGTCGGCTTGTCGCGGCGTTTGCGCTGAATGAGCCAGTAGACCAAGCCGCCGAGTCCGACCGCGCCGACGGCCAGGAGTGCGCCCACCGATTCGCCGCCTTCCTGCCAGACCAGGATGCCGAGCACGACGCCGCCCATGCCCACGATGGACAGGATCGATCCGAAGACATCCAGTTCCCGGGATCCCTCGAATGGCACGTCGCGAACGAGTTTGATGCCGGACAGCACGACCGCGATGATCAGGGCCTCAAGCATGAAAGCGACGCGCCAGGACAGGAACGTGGTGATGAACCCGCCGAGAAGGGGCCCCACCGCAGCGGCGATCGCCGCCGAGGCCCCGACCAGCGCATAGACACGTTTCTGCGCAGCCCCCTCGAAATTGCCGTGGATGAGGGACTGCATGGCGGGCAGCAGGAGCGAGGCGCCCAGGCCGCCGATCACGGCCCAGAAGATGATGATCGGCAGGAGGGTCTGCGCGATCGTCATCGCCACGGCGCCGATGGCGTAACAGACCAGCCCGATCACGTAGGCGCGCTTCCGCCCGATCAAGTCGCCGATTTTTCCGCCGATCAGGATGAAAGCAGCGGAAACCAGCGCTTCGAGCGCAATCGCTGACTGGAGGCCGCTGACGGTCGAGCCAATATCCCTCACCACTGCGGAGATCGAAACGTTCATGATCGATGTGTCGACCACCAGCACAAACATCGCCATCGCCAGCAGCAGCGCGAGCCTGTTGTTAAAGGGCTCCGCCGGAGTGTTAGAGCGCTCCGCCAGGGTGCCGTCGTCGTTCGGCTCTTTCATCTCTCATCGACTCCCGGGCTTGTCGGATGTGCTGTGCCGCTCCCCCAAAGCTAGCCACTCGGTATGCCGGGCAGATCATTCCCGGCGGGTGACCTTGCGGCCAGGCTGCTACCCCTGCTGCTCGTCGCGCGCCTTGTCCGCCGCAGCCTCTTCCGCCTCCACTGCACGGTAGATGTTGCCGTGGATTCGCTCCGCGCCGTTGCGCTCGATCACCCCGTCCCTGGCCAGGGTGGCCCGGACGGCGGGTTTCAGCCGGGCCAGGCGCAGGGTGATGCCGGCCTCCCGGGCGAGGTCCGCGATGTCTGCCATCTTCGCGGCGCCCTGGGAGTCGACGAAATTGATCCCGCCGCAGTCCAGGACGATGCCGGTGAGGCCGGACGTCGAGTGGATCGTCTCGCGCAGCCGATCCTCCAGTGCGTCCGCGGTGGCGAAGAAGAGGCCGCCGTCGAACCGGATCACGGCTACCCCGGGAATCACCTCGTCACCGGGATGCTCGGCCGCTTCGCGGAAGACCTGCGTGCCCCGTTCCCGTCCGAGGGACGGCATCTCCGGGTGGGTCGCCACCCCGATGAGCCAGATGAGCGAGAGTCCGATCCCGATGATGACGCCCGCGAGGACTCCGAAGATGAGGGTGCCGACAATGGCTGCGACGGCAATCCAGAAATCAAACCTTTGCACCCGGGCCAGCCGCCGCATCTCCGGAACGTTCATCATGCCCATGACAACGGCTTCGATGATCAGCGCCGCCAGCACCGGTTTGGGCAGGATCGAGAAGAGCGGCGCCAGAAACAGCAGGGTGAGCAGGACGGTGGCACCGGAGGTGAGTGAGGCCAGGCCGGTCTTCGCTCCGGAGTGGTCGTTGAGCGAACTCGCCGACAGGCTCGTCGACACGGGCATCCCCTTGAAGATCCCCGCGGCCATGTTGGCGAACGACTGGGCAATGGACTCCTGGTTGATGTCAATCTGGTAGCGGTGCTTGGCGGCGAACGCCCGCGCATCCCCCGCGGTCTGGGAAAAGCCGATCAGGACCAGCGCCACCGCCGCGAGGGCCACGGTTCCCGCGTTGTCCCACATCAGCTGGCCGTCCGGGATTTCCGCACGCGGCAGCCCGCTGGGCACATCACCCACCAGCGCCACTCCCTTGGCCCCGAGATCGAACACCGCCGCCGCCAGCAGTCCGCCCACCACGAGGACCAGGGCGCCGGGGACTCGGGGCGCGATCGCCTTCAGCCCGAAGACCACAACGAGCGAGACAACGCCCGCGACGACAGTGGTCTGGTGCGCCTCGCTCAGGGTCCCGAGCCACGACCGCAGTTCCTGGATCGGGTTGGAGCCGGTGACCTCGGTGCCGGTGAGCTTTGGAAGTTCCCCGATCACAACGTCGATCGCCGCGCCGAAGAGGAAACCGGTGACCACCGCCCGCGAGAGGAATTGCGCAATCCAGCCCATCCTGAGGACGGCAAGCAGCAGGAACAGGACTCCTGAGGCGAGGGTGATTCCAGCGACGAACGACGCGACATCCGGCCCGCTGGTGATGTTGGCCGCGAGCACCGCACTCGCGGCCACCGCCGCCAGGCCCGAACTTGGGCCCATCGAGATCTGCCGGCACGAGCCGAAGATCCCGTACACGATCGCGCCGGCAGCCGCCGCATAGAGTCCGTTCTGCAGCGGGATCCCCGCGATTCCGGCATACCCAAGATTCTTGGGAACGATCAGGGCCGCGACGGTCAGCCCGGCGATTAGGTCGCCCCTCAGCCAGTCGTGGTCGTAGGAGCGGAGCTGGCCGGCGATGGGCAGCCCGGTCGGGCGTCCCCGCTGCGATTTCTTCATCTCTCGTCCCCTGTCGCGTTCTCTTTAGGACCCCGTGGCGGTCCTGTCCGTTCCGGGTGCCGCGGTATTGCCGGCGGTGTCGGTGTGCTGGGACTGCGGATGTGCCGGCGGGTCGGCCGCGAGCTCGTCAACGTCGACGGCGGCGAGGTTGCGGATCAGAACGATCAGCCAGGCAAAGACCAGCGAAGCGGCAATGAGCTCCACGGCGGTGAGGTTGTAGTAGCCGACCGGAAAGTACAACACCACGGCGAAGGCGATGACCGCCAGGAAGACCAGCCCCAGCACGTTGAACGTCGCCGGGATCGAGGGGACCAGCGACCGCATGCGGACAATCAGGGTTCCGAACACCACCACCATGCCGGACGCTGCCGCGGTGTGGAGCCAGAACTGCTCATCGACGGGGAACAATCCCACGCAGGCGAGGAGAATGCCGATGAGGATGATGCCGCCTTCCAGCCGCCGGACCCGGCGGCGCGAGGGCGCGGTGTCCGCCGTCGATTGGAGCGTCCTGGTCGAGTATCCGGCCAGGGTGGTGACCACGACGCCGGCAACGATCAGCGTGACGTTGAACGCCGCTCCGGAGACGTCGGAACTCGTGCCCAGGGCACTGAGGTTTTCCTGCCACCACTGCGGGTCCTCTGCGGTGAGCATGCTCGTCAGCACACCCGTGACGAGGAAGACGGCGAGGAGCGCGGCGAGTCGGTAGGCGTTCATGGTGACTGCCGACAGGTACGCGATGTAGGCACTGATGGCCCCCGTGGCCCCGACGAGGATTGCCGCGGCCAGGGGGTACAGCACTGCACCCGCGAACGCCCGCTGGAAAATCGAGAACAGCGCCAGCCAGCCGAGCAGAAAGACACAGGCATGGGCCAGCGCGAGGGCGGCGATGTCGATGTTATGGCGTGTCCGGCCGCCCGCGGCGGGCTCAGAAGATTCCTGTGCACGGCGTTGTAGGGAACCTGCCACCACCGCTGCGGCACCCAGGACCGCCGTCCCGAGCGCGGCGATGTCGCCCGCCGAACCCCGTCCGGACAAGGCGACAGGCTCCCGCCCCACCAGCAGGAACGCGACCACGCCGAGGAGAAGGAAGCCCGCACTGCCGATGACGAGGGCCCGCGACTCGGCCGTGACTGCACCATGCTTCTTCAGTGTCATCATCCTTCACTTCGCCTCGCCTGGGCTGTGGGGGTCCCGGAGAGCCGCCGTCACCGGCGGCTCGTCCTGCTGGGGCGAAACTCCGCGGGCTCGGTCTGATTCCGGATACCGCCAACGCTACGACCGCCCGGGCCCGGTGCCGTCACCCGGCAAGGATGAATCGCTCCCACCGAACCTTGTGAAGCACACCAGATTCCTCTCGCCGTTCTTGCATACAAGGTGTTGAATGGTAGTAGGTCCGCGCCCCTGCTGTAACGTTGCGGCGTATGGGACCGAGTACCTCTACTTGCCGGGCCGTGGGGTCCGGTGTGAGACGGGGTCGGCGACGCATGAGAGCCCTCTGAGACCGGGGTTCTCTCCCCCAGCGGTCGTCGGCCCCCTGGCCACTGGCCAAGGGCGCCTCTGCCGCCAGGCGTGATCGGGCTCCTGAGACGCCCGGCAAGGGCCTGGAGCCTAGCCGCGGTTCACGGCCGTAGCCGCCCGCACCGCCTCGCGCAGGGAAGTCGTGGGCCGGCCGATGAGCCTGCTGAGGTCACCGCTGGTGACGAGGAGTTCACCCCGCGCGATGCCCCGGTCGCTGTCCGCATGGATGGCCGCGTAGCCGGCGGGCAGTCCGGCACCCACCAGCAGCTCCGCGTATTCCGTCACGGGCAGGTCCCGGTAGGTCACCGGCCGCCCGGCGGCGGCACTGACTTCCTCCGCCAGCTCGCAGAGGGTGAAGGGCACGTCGCCGCCGAGCTCGTAGACCTTCCCGGCCTGGTCATCGCGGAGGAGCACCGCCGCGGCGGCGCGGGCATGGCCGGCTCGGGTGGCCGCGCTGACCCGGCCGTCTCCCGCGCTGCCGGCATGGCGCCCTGCTGGAGGTAGCTGCCCAGCTGGTCCGTGTAGCTCTCCAGATACCAGCCGTTGCGGAGCAGTGTGAACGGCAGACCGGATGCCGACAGGGCCTCTTCCGTGGCCTGGTGTTCCGCCGCCAACTGCAAATCCGTGCGGCTGGCGTTGGCGATGCTGGTGTAGGCGATCAGCCCTACGCCGGCATCCTTGGCTGCCTCGATGGCATTCCGCTGCTGCTCAAGGCGCTGGCCGACGTCACTGCCGGAGATCAGCAGCACCTTGCCGGCACCGGCGAAGGCCCGCCGCAGGGAGGCCGGGTCATGGTAGTCGATCTGGCGGGCCTGGACGCCACGGCCGGCGAGGTCTGCGACCTTGGCCAGATCCCGTCCGGCGGCCACGATCTGCCCCGCGGGCACGCACGCCGCTTTCGAGAAGGGCTTCAACAGCTAGGCCCTCAAGCTGTCCGGTCGCGCCGGTGATAACGATGGTCGTGATGGTCCTTTCACGGGCATGGCTGATATCCATACGAAACGGCACCGCGACGGCGATACTTCCCGAAAGAGAGTACGCACTTTGAAGTAAGGTACTGCTATGAAAGTTAGTACAGAGGGCGTCCTGGCTCCCCGGCAGGGCGCAGATGGGATCTTTCCGGCCGGTTGCCCCAGCCGCACGGTCCTCGATCACGTCTCCAGCAAATGGGGCGTGCTGATTCTGGTCGCGCTGTGGAACGGCCCGCAGCGCTGGAGCGAACTTCGACGTCGGGCCGAAGGCATCAGCGAGAAGATGCTCGCCCAAACCCTCAGAACACTGGAAGGGGACGGCTTCCTCCATCGCGAGGCCCAGCCGGTCATCCCGCCCAGGGTCGAATACCGCCTCAGCGACCGTGGCCGGGAGCTTGCCGCTGTGCTGCTTCCGCTGGTGACCTGGATTGCGGAGCACGCCGACGAAATCGTCCGCTCCTCCGGCGCCGCCGGCTCCGGGGAGGCCGTGGACGCCGCGGACGGATCAGCAGCGCCGTGACGGAACTCGATCTTGATGTGCGCTGGTACGCGGGTACGGGGTCCGGGCGCCGCGGCGCGGCCCCGCCGATCCAGGTGCACCAGGCCGCGCCCGGCACGGTTCTGCTCCGGCAGAGCATCAAGACGAATTTCGAGGCACCGTTCCTCTATCTGCTGTTCGGCGAGGACCGTGCCTTCCTTCTTGATACGGGCGCGACGGCTGACGCCTCCGGATTTCCCCTGCGGGCGGTAGTGGACACCCTCATGGACGGCTGGCTGCGCGCACACCCCAGGGCTGGTTACGAACTCATCGTCGCCCACTCGCACGCCCACGGGGACCACGTCGCCGGTGACGGGCAGTTCACTGACCGGCCCCGCACCCGCGTCGTGGGACATTCCGCCGCGGAGGTTGCCTCGTTCTTCGGGATCGCCGACTGGCCCCGCGGCACGGCCCGCCTGGACCTTGGCGGCCGGGTGCTTGAGGTGATACCGACGCCGGGGCACCATCCTTCCGCCGTCGCCATTTATGACGAGGCCACGGGCATGCTGCTCACCGGCGACACGGTCTATCCCGGCCGGCTCTATGTGCAGGATTTTCCGGCCTTCGAGGATTCGCTGCGTGCCCTCTGCGACTTCAGCGCGGCACATCCGGTCAGGGCGGTACTTGGCGCCCACATCGAAATGTCGGCCCGGGCGTTCAGGGACTTTCCGCTCGGCTCAACCCGGCACCCCGGTGAAGCGCCCCTTCCCCTGACGGTCGGGGATCTGCACGCGGTCCGGGACGCGGCCGGCCGGATCGCCGGCCGCCCCGGGGCGCACCGTTACCCGAATTTCATCATCTGGAACGGGCCCTGCCGGCTGGAGTCCGCTGCCCAGTCCGTCCGTTTCGGGCTGTTCCGGGCTGTCGGCCTCTTCCGGTCACCGGGCCGGTAGCGCTGCCCCAAAGCCTGCGGCAGCGACACGTCACGGCCACCGGCTCTCGGCCACGGAGGACCGGTTGTAATCCGTGTGCCACACTCCGGTGGCCTGACCGCCGCCGTCGGTGACGACGTATTCGGGCCAGCGGTCGAACGCCGAGCAGGGGTGGGATATCCCGAAGTCGACCACATCGGTGACGTCCAGCCCGCTCACCCCGGTAAGGACGGCGTGGTGGTCGAACAGGTTCCGCACCTCGGCGGTCGCCCCGTCCCTGGAGGCGCCGTCCGCGGTGTGGGCTGACAGGAAGACCGGCAGCCCGGCGTCGTAGGGCAGGTCCCGTTTGCCGGCCCCGACGACGGCCATACCCGTTTCGGGGGTGGACAGGACGACGGCCCGGACCGACAGCGCGGGAATTAGGCCCGGCACCGGGCTGACGCTGGCGTAGGTGCCATGATCGTGGGTGACGTAGCAGCCGGACCGGAGGATCCTCCGGGTTCCGGGCACCAGGCTGTCCTCCGGAAGGTACTCCACAACGCGGTCCGGGAAGGCGGACCCGCCCATGGAGTAGACGGGGGCGGCGGTCTCGAAGTACTGCGCGGCGGCCAGATAGACATCCCGCACCAGCCTGCAGTGCCGGTCGACGGCGTCCACCGTGGACTCCGACCGGCTGTTGGGCACGACGCCTTCGTAGCCGGCAACACCGACGAGCCGGAGGCCTGGCGTCCCGTGGACCAGCCCAGCCAGGCGAAGGGCCTCGTCGAGGCTCCGGGTACCAGTGCGGCCGCCCGGTGTCCCGACGTCGATCAGCACCTCGAGGCTGACGGTGGCCCCGGCGAACACCCGGGCTGCCGCCTCGACACCGGCAGCGGAATCCACGAAACACCGGATTTCCCTCCCGGAATCTTCCTCCAGCCAGGAGCGGAGACGCAACAGGCCGCGTTGGTCCACGATCTCGTTGGCCACAAGAACGTGCCGGTGTCCCCAGCCCAGGGCCGCTGCGACCTGGTCCGCAGTGGCGACACTGACGCCGACGGCGCCGGCAGCCAGCTGACGGGCGATGACCGGCGCGGACATCGTTGTCTTGACGTGGGGGGCCAGCTCCACGCCCCGCTGCCGGCACCAGGCGGCCATCACCCGGATGTTGTTGTCGAGGGCAGCGATATTGAGCCGCAATTGTGGATACGCCGGGGCTGCCGGCAGCCCCGGCGCGACATTGTCATCGGCTCCGCTCTGGGGCTGGATCGGGCTGCTCACGGGGCTATTCTGCCATGGCACCGGCCGGATTCGACCTGCCAGGTTCGCCGCCCGGGAGGATAATGGCACCGAGAGCCAGCAGCCACTGCGGACAGGAGGGGACCGAATGGAAACACCGCCGCGCATCACGCTGGAGGTCCCGGTACTCACCATCGGCTCCGGACCCGCTGACTACGAGGAACTGGGCAGCCAGGTCGACGCGTTGCGCCGGCAACAGGGGCTGCACCTGACCCTGCTGCACATCGGCGTCCTGGCGGACTTCGCCCGGGACGTCGCGGAGTGGACCAGGGGCATCACCACCGCCGAGGACGCCGCCGCCACGGCGGTCTCCTGGTTGGAAGGGCTGCCCGTGCTGGCAGGTTTTTCCGGGACGTCCAAGCGTCTGGTCCTGCTGGGCGGCGGACGCGTCAGCGGGCTGGAAGTGGAGGTGCCCCCGCATGTGCGGGACTACCAGGTTTCCCTCGTGACGTCGCTGCATGAACTGCTGGACGAGCTGCTGGTGGACAACGTCGATGACTTCATCCTCGGCTCAGGCGCCCTCGGTTTCCGGTACCCCCGCTGGACACCGCACATCGCCGTCGGCCGCCCCAAGTCGAGGGGCCGCGGACCATGGCCCATCAACCCGTTGGCCATCGACTTCGGCGAATCACGGATCCGGAACCGCCAGTTCCTCCCGGCCAGCGGCGGCGGGGCAGTGCGGGACCACTACCCCGGGCCGCCCCGGACAGGACGTGCGCCATGACAGTTCGGAGCGCTGGCATCCTGCTGTACCGCCGGCGCGGAGGAGGCGACGTTGAGGTGTGGATAGCCCATATGGGCGGACCGTTCTGGGCGCGCAAGGATGCCCGCGCCTGGTCGATTCCCAAGGGCGAGTACCTTCCAGACGAGGACCCGCTGGCCGCCGCGGAACGCGAGTTCGGCGAGGAAGTGGGGACCCCTGCACCGTCCGCCAGCTACGACGAACTCGGCGCCTTCCGGCAACCCTCGGGAAAGGTCATCACGGTCTTCACGGCCGAGTCCGATTTTGCTCCCGAACGGATCCTGAGCAACACCTTCGCCCTCGAGTGGCCGAAGGGATCCGGCACGGTCCGGAACTACCCCGAGGTCGACGATGCCACATGGACCGGGGTGGAGGAGGCCCGCAGCAGGCTGGTCAGCGGCCAACTGCCGATCCTTGACGCTCTGATCCAACGTCTCGAGAGCTGCGGCACCTGATCGGCGCGTCCCCCGGCCCTCTCCCTGACCGCCGGCTGCCATTGCTGGGCCGGCAGCGGACTGCCATCCTTGGGTAATCCGTACTCCCGGAAGCGAACGAAAGGGAAAGACGATGCCGCTCTATCTGTCGAAGTTCAGCTATACCCCTGAGACCTGGGCCAGGATGATCCAGAACCCGGAAGACCGCGGCAAAGCCGCCCAGGCCTATATCGAATCGGTCGGCGGTAAGCTCCACGGCTTCTGGTACGCCTTCGGCAGCCACGACGGCTACAACCTGTGGGAGGCCCCGAACAACGTGTCCATGGCCGCGGTGGCGCTGGCCATCACGGGAGGCGGAGCATTAAGTTCGCTGGAAACAACGGTGCTGCTGACCGTCGACGAAACGCTGGACGCCTTGCGGATGGCCGCGGAGGTCGGGTACCGGGCTCCCGGCACCTGACGATCCCGTCCCACGCACAGACAGGACTCCCCCGATGAATGCCATCGAACCGGCCGGGCGGCCTGAGCTGTCTGCCGTCCATCGCGCGGCGAGCCTCAAAGAGCGCGTCTACATCAGCTTCACCAGCCTGGCTGTGGTGCTGGCCCTGCGGAGCCACGCAGACGAGACGACGCCCGCTGCCGCGGCCGTGACCCTCAGCATCGTGGTCATAGGTTCCCTGCTCGGGATCTTCGTCGCGGACCTGCTGAGCCATCTGACGGTCCACGCCCAGCTCCCCAGCGGCCAGGAACTGCACCACATGATCGCCGTCAGCACGGAGGCCCTCAGCGTCCTGGTGACTCCGCTCCTGCTCCTCACGGCGGCCGGCCTCGGACTCTGGTCGACTGCCGTGGCCTTGCAGTGGGCAACCGTCGTCCTTGTGGTAACACTCCTCGTCGTCGGCTACCTCGCGATCCGGCGACTCGACCTGCCGTTCCGCCACAAAGCCCTGATCATGTTTGCCGAAGTAGTGTTAAGCCTGGTGGTCATCGGGCTCGAACTGCTGGCGCACAATCTCTGACCGCGGCACCGCGGCACCGCGGACCGCCCAGCCGGGGGATCAAGCCGAGCTTCCATTCGTTGGGGAGGGTAGCGGCCCACCATTCACCCCACCCAAGGAGATTGTTTGCTGATCGTGCTCACCGGAATTGACGGTTCAGGAAAAACGACGGCGGCACGCGCCCTGGTAGGTGCCGCCCGTGGCGAGGGGAACGGCGCCCTTTTTCTCGGAAATTATGCCGGTCGCCGACAGATGTCCCTCATCAGTGCCAGGCTCGGGGTTCACGTGCCTCCGCGGCTGGCGGACGTTCTTGAAACGACAGTCCGGACCGTTAACGTCCTGAATTCGCACCGCCGCGCGAGGCGATTTCACGGCCTGGTGGTCATGGACCGGGACCTGCACTGCCAGCTCGCGCTGCGCCGGATGCACGGACTGCCCCGGGGCCGGGTGCTTCCATTTCTCATCCGTGCGCTCCCCCAGCCCGATCTGCTCATCTACCTCGACATTGCCCCCCGCGAAGCGCACGCACGGGTCCTCGCGCGAGGCACCGACTCCGAGCGGCTCGAAGACCTCGAGTCCCTGCGCGGGGCGTACCGATCCCTCCCGGAATTCCCGGGGTTTACCAGCATCCCCGCCGACGGGACACCGGCCGAGGTGCTGGCCCGACTGCAAGCCGCCATCACCCGTGCCTTCGGAGGGCCCGCCGGGGAACACTCCCCCGCCGGCCCCGCCTGAGTCCGCAAGGCCCCGCCTGAGTTCGCACTGACCGGCCACCCGGCCGGGCCCGCCTGAGGCCGCACGGGCCACAGACCCGGCCGGGCCCGGCACCCTAACGTGCGAGGTACTCCTCGTGCTGCCGGTGCGCTTCCGCGACCAGCGCCCGGATTTTGTCAATGTCCTTGGCCTTGTTGCGGTACTTCGGATCCATGCCCAGAATCTGGGACTCTTCATCGGTCAGCAGCCGGTAGATGCGCTCACGTTCGGACGAATCGGCGGTGTATTCCAGGTCAAGATAATTGACGGCGTGCCGGCGCGCATTGTTGATGGAGGTCTGGGCTTTGCCGGCCTTGCTCAGCAGCGACGCCACGACGGTCAGGACAAGCACCCCAACGATGACGGTCAGGGACGTGGCCGTGCTGATCTCGATGACGGGAACCGGCTGGCCGTCGTTGATGAACGGCAGGTTGTTCTCGTGCAGGGCGTGGAGCACCAGCTTGACCCCGATAAAGGCAAGGATGACCGCCAGGCCGTACGCGAGGTAGATGAGGCGGTCCAGGAGCCCGTCGATCAGGAAGTACAGCTGGCGCAGGCCCATCAGGGAAAACGCCGTGGCGGTGAACACGACAAACACATTCTGGGTCAGCCCGAAGATCGCCGGGATTGAGTCCAGGGCAAACAGGATGTCGGTTCCGCCGATGGCCACCATGACCAGCAACATCGGCGTCAGCGCCCTCTTGCCATTCTGGATGGTGAAGAGCTTGTCCCCGTCGTAGTGTTCCGTGGTGTGGAAGAGCTTCCGGGCGATGCGGATCATGAAATTATCGGCCGTGTCCTCGCCGTGGGCGTCCGGCCGGAGCAGGTTGCCCGCAGTGATCAGCAGGATCAGTCCGAAGATGTAGAACACCCACGCGAAGGAATTGATCAGCGCAGCGCCCAGGAGGATGAACCCGGTGCGGGCGATCAGCGAGAAGATGATGCCGAAGAGCAGCACCTTCTGCTGGTCTTCGCGGGGCACCCGGAAACTTGCGATGATGATCAGGAAGACAAAGAGGTTGTCGACCGAGAGTGCCTTTTCCGTGATGTAGCCGGCGAAGTACTCCGACCCCATCTCGGTGCCGCCGAAGATCCATACGAGGACACCAAAGACGACGGCCAGGCCCACGTAGAGGGCCGACCACGCGGCGGCCTCCTTAAGCGCGGGCACATGGGCCTTGCGGATGTGGAAGAAGTAATCGAAGGCCAGCAGCGCCAGGATCACGGCAATGGTGACGGCCCAGATAAGGGGGGAAACGGTCATGGTGCTCAACTTCCGTGAAGGATCCGGCCAAGGCGGCCGGTTCGGTCCGGTATTTCAGATGGTCCGAGGAGTGTAAGCGCTGGTGGCATCTTGCACCTCGCCGACGAGTTCCTCAATGATGTCCTCGAGGAACAGCACGCCCGTTGTCGTGCCATGGGCGTCAAAGACCCTGGCCACGTGGGCTCCTGTGCGGCGCATCACGGCCAGCGCGTCCTCGAGCTCGCTCCCGCTGAAGGCTGAGGCCAGCTTCCGGATCCGCTTGGCGGCTACCGCCTCGCGGAACGCGGCCGGCGTCGTGAGGTCCATGACGTCCTTGAGGTGCAGGTAGCCGGTGGGGGCGCCGTCGTCGTCCGTGAGGATGTAACGGGAGTAGCCGTGCGCCGCGACCGCCCGCTGGATGTCGGCCGGGGTGGCCGTCGATGGCAGCAGCACCATCGAATCGATCGGCACCTCCACGTCGGCGACGGTCTTGGCCGTGAATTCGAAGGCCGCAGTCAGGGTCCCGCTGGTATCCGTCAGCACCCCGTCCCGGGTGGACTGCTCCACGATGTTCGCGACCTCGTCTAGGGTGTAGGCGCTGGTCGCCTCATCCTTCGGCTCGACTTTGAACAGCCGCAGAATCGAGTTGGCGATGCCGTTGAGGGTCCAGATGACCGGTTTGAAGACACGGGCCACGAGCACCAGCGGCGGGGCCAGCAGCAGCGCCGCCCGCGTCGGAACGGAGAAGGAGATGTTCTTCGGCACCATCTCGCCGAACACCACGTGCAGGAAGGTCACCAGCAGCAGAGCAACGACGAACGCGACGATCCCGATCGTCTCGGCCGACAGGGAGGTAAGGCCCAGGGGGATCTCCAGCAGGTGGTGGATCGCCGGTTCTGAGACGTTCAGGATGACCAGGGAACACACCGTGATGCCAAGCTGGCTGGTCGCCAGCATTAGGGTGGCGTGCTCCATCGCCCAGAGGGTGGTTTTGGCGGCTTTGCTTCCCGCCTCGGCCTTCGGCTCGATCTGCGACCGCCGGGCGGAGATGACGGCGAATTCGGCACCGACGAAGAAGGCGTTGACGACCAGCAGGACGACGAGCCAGATGATGCCTGGCAGATATTCACTCATGGGTCAGCTCCTGGGTGAGACTGTCGATGATCCGGTCATGGGCGCTCCGCGGGGGTTCCCTGGATTCGTCCGGGGTAAACCGGAGCCGCTCGACGTGCGTCCCCACTACGCGTTCCACCCGCAGCGTCCCGCCGTGGATGGCCACCTCGTCGCCGAGTTCGGGAATCCGGTCCAACCGGTCAGTAACGAACCCGGCCATCGTGTCGTACTCCTCGCCGTCCGGGACGGTGATGCCGGTCCGGTCCAGGAGTTCATCCGGCCGGAGGGAGGCATCAAAGGTCAGCGAACGGCCCGTGCGCACGACGCCGGTGCGGGCACGGTCATGCTCGTCTTCGAGCTCCCCGACGATTTCCTCCACCAGGTCCTCGAGCGTGACAATGCCGGCGGTGCCGCCATGCTCGTCCGAGACGATCGCCACCTGCAGGCCCTGCCGGCGCAGGAGACCCAGGAGGGTGTCGACGCCCATGGATTCAGGCACCCGCAGCGGCTCGATCATCAGGTCGGACGCAGAGACGCCCGACCGGTCGTCGAGGGCCACCGCGAAGGCCTGTTTGACGTGCAGCACACCGACGACGTCGTCCCGGTCCCGGCCGATCACCGGGAAGCGCGAATAGCCAGTGGCGGTCGCCAGGCTGACGATCTGCTCGGCCGTGTCGTCGGCTCCGATCGTGGCCATCCGCACGCGCGGGGTCATCACGTCGGCGGCGCTGTGGTCGGAGAACCGCAGTGTCCGGTGCAGCAGGGCAGCGTGGTCCAGGTCGAGGACGCCTTCCAGTGCGGAGCGACGGACCAGGGAGCTCAATTCCTCGGCACTGCGCGCGCCCGAGAGCTCCTCCTTGGGTTCGATGCCGAAGGACCTGATGATGGAATTTGCCGTGTTGTTGAACAGGACAATCACGGGCTTGAAGACCGTGGTGAACAGCGTCTGGAACGGAACCACCAGTCTTGCCGTGGCCAGCGGCAGCGCCAGGGCGAAGTTCTTGGGGACGAGTTCGCCAATCACCATAGAAAAAATCGTGGCCAGGAAGATGCCGACGACGGCGCCCACCCCGGGGACAACGGCCTCGGGGACACCGGCGCTCGCCAACGGTCCACTCAGCAGTTTGCTGATGGCCGGCTCGAAAGTGTACCCGGTCAGCAGGGTGGTCAACGTGATGCCGAGCTGCGCGCCGGAGAGGTGCGTCGACGTGATCTTGAGGGCCTTGATGGTCGGCGTCAGCCGTTTTTCGCCGCGCGCCTGGCGGGCCTCAAGGTCGTTGCGGTCCAGGTTGACCAGGGCGAATTCGGAGGCAACGAACATTCCCGTGCCGACTGTCAGGACGAGGCCGACGCCGATCATGATCCATTCATACATTCGGGCGCCCCTCTCCTGCGGTGGCCGGTATTCCGGTCAGGAAGTGGAGGGGCAAGGGCATATGTGAGGGAGGGTCATCCATAGTGCCTGCCAGTCTATCCGCCCGGCCCCGTGACGTCGCGGCGCGCCACCGCCACCTACGCCACGGCGCCGCGGGGCGGACTACCGGTTCGCTGGAGAGCAAGGGCGGCCGGCCCTGCACGATCACGAAGATCAGCCGCTCCGCTGGGTCACTTGCCGCCAAAGCATGGCCGCACCGGTGCCGAGCAGGTAGAACTGAGTCATGACTACCTCACCCCTCGTGCTCGGCCCCATGATGCGCTACGTGGATGAGACCTCAGCGAGCATCTGGGTTGAGACCCGGGCTGCTGCCCGGGTCACCCTTCGCGCGGGCGGCAGGGACTGGGTAACCGCCACCTTCGCCGTCCACGGCCACCATTACGCCCTGGTGGAACTGGACGGGCTGGAGCCTGGCACAGTCACGCCGTACGCCCTCGCCATCAACGGAAGCCAGGTCTGGCCCGATCCCGCCTCGGAGTTCCCGCCGTCCATGATCGCGACGCTGCAGCCCGGCAAGCCGCTGCGGATGGCCTTCGGCTCCTGCCGGACCAGTGTGCCGCACGATAAGCCCGGCAACCGGACCCACGGCGTCGACTCGCTGCGCGCGTACGCACTGAAGATGGCTTCCGGCGGTGATGAGTCGTGGCCGGATCTGGTGGCTTTCCTCGGCGACCAGGTGTACGCCGACCTGACCAGCGAGCAGATGCAGGAGTTCATCCGCTCCCGGAGGGACATCGATGAACCGCCCGGCGAGGAGCTCAAGGACTATGAGGAATACGCCCACCTCTACAATCTGGCCTGGTCAGACCCCGCAAACAGGTGGCTGCTGTCCACCCTGCCCAGCGCCATGATTTTCGATGACCACGACATCCGCGACGACTGGAATACCTCCCTCAGCTGGAAAAAGGAGATGGAGGCCACCTCCTGGTGGCACGGGCGGATTGTCGCGGGGCTGGCCTCGTACTGGGTCTATCAGCATCTGGGGAACCTCTCACCGAAGGAGCGGGCCGGGGACCCGATCTGGCAGAAAATTGCCGACCACGCGGGCGAGGACGAGATCGACGTGAGCGCCGCACTGGACAGCTTCGCGGACCGGGCCGATCAGGACCCGGTATCGTACCGGTGGAGCTACTGCCGGGATTTCGGGGACACGCGGCTGATTGTGGTGGATTCCCGGGCCGCCCGGGACCTGACGCCGGACGACCGCGCCCTGCTGGACAAGGCGGAAATGGCCTGGCTTGACGGACGGATGCACGGCGGTTTCCGCCACCTGTTGGTGGCGACGTCACTGCCCTTCCTGCTGCCGATGGGCCTGCACTACGTCGAATCCTGGAATGAGGCCATATCCCAGGGTGCGTGGGGGAAACCTGCTGCCCGTGCCGGGGAAAAGCTGCGCCAGGCGGTGGACCTGGAACACTGGGGCGCCTTCCAGAACAGCTTCCAGGAAGTGGCGGCCATGGTGACCGAGGTCGCCGACGGCAAACGGGGCCCGGCGCCGGAAACCATCGCTTTTCTCTCTGGAGACGTCCACTATTCCTACGTGTCGGAGGTTGAGCGCTCCTCGGGCAGCCGGATCGTGCAGGCCGTCTGCTCCCCCATCCGCAACCCGCTGCCCCGGCTGATGAGGTCCTTCGCGGCCATCATGTCCTATGGCCTGGCGACGCCGGTAGGCGCCCTGGTGGCCCGCTCGGCAAAGGTCCCTGACCCGCCGTTTCGCTGGTCCGGCCTCAAGGGGCCCTGGTTCGACAACAATCTGGCCTGCCTGGAGGTTGCCCCGGAGGGGCTGAAACTGTGGTGGCAGACCGGCGTCGTGGATGGCGATGACCAGTTGCATCCCCGGCTGAAACTGGTCTCCTCCGTCACCGTCGCTCCCCGTCAGGCCGGGGAGCCCGCCGGGTGAGCTCGGACTCAGTACACCAGTTCGTGGAATAGCCGGAACTTTCGACGACTTGTTCTCATTGGACGGCCACGGGGCCGCCGCCAGAAAAGGATTCTTCGTGCCGACTGCCTTCGTACCCTTCACCCTGCTCGCCACCGCACGGGAAGGCCACCAGCAGGCCTTCCGGACGGATATTGAGCGGCTGGTTTCCGACCACCGTGCACCCCTGTCCACCGTCAAGTCCACGGCGACGATGGCTTGCCTGCGGGGCGCGATCGCTAAGAGCGAGCACACCGCGACCGAGGCGAGCCTCGCCAAGTTCCTGGCGGACCGCCTGGTCACCAACGGCATTTACCTTGACATCACGGTCTGCCTGGAGCCTTAGCCCGGTCGGACCGTGGGTGGTGGTCGGTGCCGCGCATGCGGACGGCCACGAGGAGGCCTGACAGGGCCGTGAGTCCTGCGACGACGCCGACGGCGGCCGGAATGCCGTACGCGTCGGCGATGATGCCGGAGAGCAGCGCGCCGACAGCGAAGCCGCCGTCGCGCCAAAGCCGGTAGACGCCGACGGAGCGGGCCCGCCATCCCGGGTGCGCGACGTCGCCGATGGCAGCGAGCAGGGTGGGGTATACCATCGCCGTGCCGAGGCCAAGGAACACGGCAGCGGCCAGCCAGATCCCGAAGTCCCGGCCGACAGCGATCGTCGCCAGGGCGGCGGCCTGGAGGAGCATACCGCCCACGATCAGCCACTTCCGGCCGTACTTGTCCGACAGGGCCCCGGTGACGAGCTGCGCGGCGCCCCAGACGGCGGGATACACGGCGGCCAGGATGCCGATCTTTTCGATGGTCAGTCCGGCGGTGGCGAACAAGACCGGGAAAAGTCCCCAGGCAAGGCCGTCGTTGAGGTTGTTGACCATGCCGGCCTGGCTGACCGAGGACAGTGATTTGTCCCGGAAGCTGGTGAGGGTGAAGATTTCCCGGTTGCTCAGGCCTCCGTGGGCACCGGTGTGGGCGGACGTGTGGTTGGCTGCTTCAACCCGGGCGTGGCCCCGGGTTTCCTTCACGGCGAGGACGGAGAGGCCAAGGCCGAGCGCTATGTAGGCGGCGCCGAGCAGGAACGGTCCGGGCCGCAGTCCGTAAGCGGCGGCGATGTAGCCGGTGGCCAGGGCGGTGCCGGCGACGCCGAGGTAGCCGGCCGCTTCGTTTAGGCCCATGGCGAAGCCGCGGCGTTCCGGGCCGACCAGGTCCATTTTCATCATGACGGTGGTGGACCACGTGAGGCCCTGGCTGATGCCCAGCATCACGTTGGCCGCCACAATCCAGCCCCAGTCCGGTCCGACGATCAGCATCAGCGGGACGGGCAGGGCAATGATCCAGCCGGCGACGAGGACGGGTTTGCGGCCGTAGCGGTCCGAGAGGGTGCCGGCGAAGTAGTTGGTAGCGGCCTTGGCGAGGCCGAAGGCGAGGATGTAGGTCAACGCGGACGTGTAGAGATCCAGGTGGAAGACCTGTCCGGCCAGCAGCGGAAGCACCGTGCGTTCCTGGCCGAGCGTGCCGCCGACGAGCGCGTTGACGGCGACGAGGAGCATGAACTGCGCCAGGTTCTGCCTAAGGCCCACCGTGGGGCCGGTGCGGCGGTGCCGCTGCTGCAGCGGATTGGTGGTGCCGGAGTTCATGGTGCTCCCTGTGGTGGGGACGAGGTGTGGCGGCGGCCCTGGCGTCAGGGCCGCCGCCATGGGGTGCCGGTCGGCGGGATGCCGGCGGTGCGGGTCAGCTGGCGGGGACGGTTTCCCGTGCCTGCAGGTGGGCGGTCCAGGCGTTGTAGCTGCCGTCGAGTTCGACGACGTCGTAGCCGGCGCGGCGCAGCGCGCTGGCCGCGACGGAGTTCCGGACGCCGCTTTGGCAGTAGCTTACGATGGTGCCCTGGGCCGGGAGTTCGTCCAGGTGCCACATCACGCGGCCGCCGCTGAGCTGGTGGGAGCCCGGGATGTGCCCGGCTTGGTGCTCGGTGCGGTTGCGCACGTCCAGGATCATGCCGGCCTCGAATCCCTCGAGCTCCTCGGGGGAGATCAGCTTCGGGGTGCTGGTGGGCAGGCCGGTGAAGCCTGTGACGTAGCCGGCGACGTCGTCGATCCCGACCCGGACCAGGTGGTCCCACATGTCCTGCGCGGCGTCCCGGTCGGGGGCGAGGAGCACGAGCGGGTTCTTGTCGGTTTCGGGGTTCACGACCCAGGCGCCGAAGCTGGCCACGGATTTGCCGGCCGGGACGTTTAGGGACCCGGTCACGGTGCCCCGGTGGACCTGGTCGTTGGGACGGGTGTCGATGAAGGTCAGCGTGTCAGCGGCCAGGCCCTGCGCGACGGCGGCGAGGTCCAGTTCCTGCAGCGGGGCGCGGTCGCCCATAACGGCCGGGCCCTCACGGTTCTCCCGCTTCATCCGCCCGAAGTAGGCGTGCGCGTCGGGCTGGCCGTCGAGGAGTTCATCGACGAAGCCCTGCTCGTCGTTGGCGGCCAGGTACGGGCCCCACCAGGCGTAGAGCCGTTCGTAGCCGACCGTGGAGGACGGGATCGCGCCCAGGGCCTTGCCGCAGGCACTGCCTGCACCGTGCGCCGGGTGGACCTGGACGTAGTCCGGCAGGGTCAGGAACTTGTCCCGCAGGCTCGCGAAGAGCTGCTTCGCACCGGCGAAACGGGTGTCGATCCCGCCGGCGGCCTCATCCAGCAGGTCCGGGCGGCCCAGGTCCCCGGAGAAGACAAAGTCACCCGAGAGCAGGTAGCCGGCCTGGTCGCTGAACGCGCCGTCGGTGACCAGGAAGGAGAGGTGTTCCGGGGTGTGGCCCGGGGTGTGGAGGGCCTGGATGCTGATGTTGCCCAGGGTGATCGTGTCGCCGTCGAAGAGCCGCTCGCCCTCGAACCCGTACTGCCAGTCCGGTCCGCCCTCGCCCGAGAGGTAAATTTTCGCCCCCGTCGCGGCGGCGAGCTCCCGGGTGCCGGAGAGGTAATCGGCGTGGATGTGGGTCTCGGCGACCGCGACGATCCTCATGCCGTTCTTCGCCGCCAGCGCCTGGTACACCGCGATATCGCGGCGGCCGTCCACTACCACGGCCTCGCCCTTGGCCTGGCAGCCGATCAGGTAGCTGGCCTGGGCAAGGTCCTCATCATAAATGCGTTCCAGAAGCATGTGCTCTCCTTCGTAAAGAAATGGGGCGTCTCCCCCGTCGACTACTAACAACAATAATACCCCCGGGGGTATTCTGCAAGGGGTGGTCAGCCCAGCGGCTGTGCGGGAACTGCGGGTCAGGGGCGGATCAGGTGGTGGGCAGGCCCGCGCGGTTCCAGGCGAGCATGCCGCCGTCCATGGTGTCTGCGGTGAAGCCGGCGGTGTTGAGCGCGTCCGCCACACGGGCACTTCGGTTGCCACTGCGGCAGATGGCGATCACGGGGACCGCGGCGTCAAGCTCCGAGAGGCGGGCCTGCAGTTCGCCCATGGGGATGTGGATTGCGCCAGGGATCATTCCCTCGGCGACTTCGAAGTCCTCGCGGACGTCCAGGACCTGCGCCCGGTTGCGGCGCTGGTCCGTTTCGGTGATGCTGATTTCTGCCATGGTGATGCCTTTCGTTTCAGGAGTGGCTGATGGGTGGGCCGGTCGACTCAGACCGGCGTGGGCTGGGTGTCCTTGCGGGTGGTGCGGGTGGACTTGCGCAGCGGGCAGGCGCTGACAAAGAACCAGCAGACTGCGGCCGCGACGGCCGCGGCTCCGGCGACGCCCAGGGCGATCGGTCCGCGCAGGTCAACGGGGGCTTGCTGGATGAGGACGAACGCGCCCATCACCAGCACGAACCAGCCGAAGCCCTTGCGCAGGGCCGCTTCCGGAATGCGTCCGGCGAGCTTGGACCCGATCAGGGTGCCTACGACGGCGGCCGCCGTCACGGCCAGCGTGATCCCCCAGTCCAGCTCAACGGTGGTGAGGTAGCCGGCCAGGCCGGCAAAGGACTTCATCGCGATCACAACGAGCGAGGTTCCGACGGCGATTGCCATCGGCAGGCCGCCGAGCAGCGCCAGGGCCGGTACCACCAGGAATCCGCCGCCGGCGCCGACCAGGCCGGTGACCAGGCCGACGACGAGGCCGTCGAGCAGGACACGGAACAGCGGCAGGTCGGTGTGCGTGGGCGCCTCGGTGCCGGCAGCGGCCTTCTTCTTGCGGCCGCGGATCATGGCGATGGAGGTGGCTACCATCATCAGGGCAAATGCGATGAGGAGGATCTGGCCGGGGATATGCCCCCCCAGAAGACCCCCCACGAAGGCACCGACCATTCCGGCGGCGCCGAACAGCAGTCCCGTGCGCCACATGACACGGCCGGCGCGGGCGTGGCTGAAGACACTGACGGCCGAGGTGACGCCGACCACGAACAGGGAGGCGGCAATGGCTTCCTTGGCTTCGAACCCGGCCACGTAGACCAGGATGGGCACCGTCAGGATGGATCCGCCGCCGCCGAGCACTCCGAGCGACAGCCCGATGAGCACCGACAGGGCAAGAGTAAGGATCAGCGTGGCGGTCATGAGGCCTTGGACTCCGTGGCCTTGAAGTTCGTGGCCAGGGATCCTGCGACCGGGAACTGCAGGATGGCGGACTCGCGGGTCGGCTCCTGTGCGGTCTTGTTCCAGGGCATGGCAGAGAGAGCCTGGCCCATGGCGCAGGTGTTCGTGGCGGCCGAGAAGGTCAGACCGGTGCCGATGGCTCCGGCGAGGAGCCGGATCTTCGGCGAGACGAACTTGCCTCCGGCGAGGCCCAGAACCACGAGGGAGCCGGCGGCGAGCCGGACCTGGCGTTCGAGGTCCCAGCGGGCCTTGCCGCGGACCACGTCACCGCCTGCCTCAGCGAAGCCGGGGGCGCCGCCTGCAAGCACATAGGCGGTGCCGGTGCCGATGCCGGCGCCGCCCAGGCGCTGCCGTGCCTGCTCGGCCCGCGCTCCGGACTGGCAGACAAGCACGACGCGGCTGCCCAGCCGGGCTGCCAATTCCTCAGTGTGCTCGGAAAGCAACGGCAGCGGGACGTTGTAGGAACCGCGGATGTGCATGTTTTCGAACTCGGCGGCCGAACGGACATCGATCACGATGAGGTCCTGGTGTTCCTCGAACCAGCTGCGCAGCGTTTCCGGAGCCAGCGATGTGACCGCCGGCGGGGCGGAAGAAACCTGGGTGGAGGAAGTGGAAGGGGGCGTCATGGGTGTCCTTTCGAGACGATCTAACCAACAACTGAATACCCCACCGAGTATTACAGATACCCCGGGGGGTAGTCAAAAATACCCACTGGGGTATATTCTTGAGCATAGCCATCCCTAGCTTTGGAGAGACTCATGGACCTTGATTCAGCCGAACTCGCCCCCGCAATCAACCGGCTGAAGCGCGCTCAGGGACAGCTGGGGGCCGTCATCCGGATGCTGGAGGAAGGGCGCGACTGCAAGGACACCGTCACGCAGTTGGCCGCCGTCTCGAAAGCGCTGGACCGGGCAGGATTCGCCATCATTGCCAGCGGGCTGGAGCAGTGCGCGGTCCGGAAGGACTCAGGCATGAGTACGAAGGACCTGGAAAAGCTCTTTCTCTCGCTCGCCTGAGTCCCGGCCCACGCGGGCCGTCCACGGCGGGCAACTGGCCCGACTTGTCCCGGTCGGAGGAATCCCGCGCGACGCGTCCGGTCTTACGGCTCAGGTTCCGCAGAACGTCCGGTAGGCGCCGAAGTCCCCGGGCGCGGCAGCGGCGTACCGGCCCAAACCGGGGCGCAACTCGAAGGGCCTGGTCACCGCGTCCAGGAGGCGTTCGAGCGGACCCAGATCGCCGCCCGTGGCGGCGGCGAGAGCCTCCTCCACCAGGTGGTTTCGCGGGATGTAGGCGGGATTGACCCGGTCCATAACGTCGGCGTCGGGACCCAGGGCGCTCCAGCGCGCGGACCAGGCATCGAACGCTGACGGATCGGGCAGCAGGCTCCGCGCCGGTTCGGTGTTCCCCCGGGCGGCCGCGCTGAGGCTCCGGAAGAACGAGGTGTAATCAGCCCCGCCCGCCTGGAGCAGGGTGAGCACCTCGTCCACGAGAGGCGAAGCGACGCCGTCGTCGAACCCGGCGGGCAGGCCGAGTTTGGCCGCCATGCCGGCGGACCAGGCTGAACTGTACTGCCGGCGGAACGCACCGAGGGACTCCTGCGCCTGGGCGACCGCCTGCGCCTGCTCCTCGTGGAGCAGGGGCAGCAGGGACTCCGCGAGCCGCGTGAGGTTCCATTCCGCCATGACCGGCTGGTTGCGGTACGAGTAGCGCCCGGTCTCGTCGATCGAGCTATAGACCGTGGCCGGGTCGAAGGCGTCCAGGAAGGCGCAGGGCCCGTAGTCGATGGTCTCGCCGGAGACGGTCATATTGTCGGTGTTCATGACCCCGTGGACGAATCCCACCAGCATCCACCGGGCCAGCAGTGACGCCTGAGCGGCGACGACCGCCTGGAACAGGGCGAGATAGGGCTGCTCGGCGTCCGCGGCGCCGGGGTAGTGTCGGGCGATCGCATGATCGGCCAGGCGGCGCAGGAGGTTGAGGTCACCCGTGGCCCGGGCGTACTGGAAGCTGCCCACGCGCAGGTGGCTGGAGGCGACCCGTGTGAGCACGGCGCCCGGCAGCATGGTGTCGCGGACCACCGGGCGGCCCGTCGCCACCACGGCGAGGGAGCGTGTGGTGGGGATGCCCAGGGCGTGCATCGCTTCGCTCACGACGTACTCCCTCAGCATCGGGCCGACCGCTGCAAAACCGTCTCCGCCGCGGGCGAACGGCGTGCGCCCGGAGCCCTTGAGATGGAAATCGCGCAGCTGGCCGTCCGTGTCCGTGATCTCACCGAGCAGCAGCGCCCGGCCGTCGCCGAGCCGGGGGGCCAACCAGCCGAACTGGTGGCCGGTGTAGGCCTGGGCCACCGGAGTGGCACCGCTAGGGACCAGATTGCCGACCAGCAGGCGGACCCCGTCGGCGTCCCTGAGGTAGCCGGGGTCCAGGCCCAGCTCAGCAGCCAGGGGCTCGTTGAGCACGAGGAGCCTCGGGTCGGGCGCCTCCTCTGCGCGCCAGGGGATGGCCATTTCCGCGAGCTCCCGGGCGAAGCGTCCGTCTAAGGCGACGGTGGAGGGGGCTGCGGCAGTCATACAAACAGAATATCCTGCGGCGCCTCCAGCGGCTCCGCAGCCATCGGATACGCAGAGGGCAGCCTGCTCGCGCGCGAACTCGGCGCGACGAGCCGAGCCCGCAGTCCCGGCCAGGTGAACAGCGGGCTTAGAGGCCGGACACCTTCTCGATGGCGACCGTCTCGATGATCCTGGTCGACGGCTCACCGACCAGCGCCGGCGCCGTCACACCGGTCTTCCAGGTGTCGTTCTGGAGCCTGCCCAGGAAATCCACGGCAGCTGCCTGCGTATCGAAATCCATCTCCAGCATCACGTAGTCCTCCTGGTCAAGGGGACGCGAAATCCGGTACGATCGCACCCCCGACGCAGCGCGGTTCAGGGGGTCACTGTCGAAGGCCCTCCTCCACATGCCGAAGTCCCGGACCTGGTGTTCGATCTGCAGGGTAATCACTGGGGCACTCCTGTCGACGGCCTGTACATGCCCAACTGTAGGCCCGGAAGGCCGCGGCAGGTAAGGCATCGGCGGGGTGATATTTCGCGCATGGCCCTGCGGACGCCCGGAACCGGGCCATTCTCGGGTCTGGCGGGTAGCACACCGCGCTTGACAGGCTATGCGCGTGCGCGGAGCATGACGTCATGCGCGCAATGGCAAACGGCACGCGTAAGAGGTCGAAGCCGTGAGTCCCGTGGCGACGACAACAACACGGACTGGGTCCGGACTGGTCCTGGCGGTGCTGGCATCCGCCCAGTTCCTGATGACGCTCGACAGTTCGGTCATGAACGTTTCAATGGCCACGGTGGCCGCGGACCTCGGAACGACCATCGCAGGCATCCAAACGGCGATCACCCTGTACACCCTCGTCATGGCCTCGCTCATGATCACCGGCGGCAAAGTCGGGACCATCTTGGGCCGCCGCCGCGCATTTGCCCTCGGCCTGATCATCTATGCCGCCGGTTCGCTGACGACGGCGCTGGCGCCAAACCTCGGAGTGCTGCTTCTGGGCTGGTCCCTCCTGGAGGGCGTCGGCGCAGCACTGATTATGCCCGCGATCGTCTCGCTCGTCGCGGCCAACTTCCCGCCCGATCGCCGGGCCGCGACCTACGGGCTGGTGGCTGCAGCGGGCGCCATGGCAGTCGCTGCAGGCCCGCTCATCGGCGGCGCAGTGACCACGTTTGCCTCCTGGCGGTATGTTTTCGTCGGCGAGGTTGTCATCGTCCTGGCGATTCTGCTGGTCCTGCGCAAGGTTGAGGACGTGCCACCGGCCAAGGTCCGGCTCGATTACGTGGGGTCCGCCTTGTCGATCGCGGGACTGGGCATGGTTGTGTACGGGGTGCTGCGTTCGGGTGAGTGGGGCTGGGTGCAGCCCAAGTCCGGCGCGCCAACGGTCCTCGGCCTCTCCCCGGTGGTCTGGCTGCTGATCGGCGGGCTGCTTGTTCTCTATGTGTTCCTGCGACGGACGTCGCACCTGGCCTCCATCGGGGGCGAACCCCTGATCGACCCCGTGCTTTTCCGGAACGAGCGTCTTACCGGTGGGCTCAGCGTATTCTTCGCTCAATTCCTCATTCAGGCTGGCGTGTTCTTCACCATCCCGCTGTTCCTGTCGGTGGTCTTGGAGCTTAGCGCGCTGGAGACCGGGATCCGGATCTTTCCGCTATCCGTGGCGCTGATCCTGACCGCCGTCGGAATCCCCAAGTTCCGGCCGCGCGCCAACCCGCGCCGGGTCGTCCGGCTGGGGCTGATGCTGATGACCATTGGCATCCTCATCCTCGTGGGAGGTATGGACCCGGGGGCGAACGCGGGCATTGTCGCCATCCCGATGCTCCTGATGGGCTTTGGGCTGGGGGCGCTGTCCTCGCAGCTGGGCGCCATCACCGTCTCCGCGGTTCCCGACTCACAGAGCGCGGAGGTCGGCGGGCTGCAGAACACGGCCACCAACCTGGGGGCATCCCTGGGGACCGCGCTGATCGGGTCCGTACTGATCGCCACCCTGAGCGCTTCGTTCATGGCCGGCATCCAGAACAACCCCGCCGTTCCGAGTTCCGTGCAGGAGCAAGCCTCGGTCCAGCTGGCCAGCGGTGTCCCGTTCATTTCCGATACGCAGCTCCGGGAGGCGCTGGACAATGCCGGAGTCGACCAGGAGACCGCCGATGCCATCATGGCGGTCAACTCCGGCTCCCGCCTGGAAGCGCTGCGGGCCGCGCTGGCTCTGACCGCGCTGCTGGCGATCGCCGCATTGTTCATCACCGGACGCCTCCCCGAAGAGGCCGTCGGGGCGCAGGGAGAATCACCGGGTGACAAAGTACCGTAAGGCATGCGCCGTCCCCGCAAAGCCCCCTAGTGATGCAGGGGCGGCGCTTTCAGGCTCCAGCCCTACAGGCCTTCGGAGATATTGAGAATGTTGCCCTCGCTGTCCAGGAACCACGCCACCTTGCCTGCCGGAGTCGAAGCGATCCCATTCTCGGTCTTCAGGCCAGGAAAGTCGTACTCCTTGAACACGACACCGCGGCTGCGCAGATTCTGCATCTCGGCGCCGATGTCGCCTGTTACCCAGCCCATCTGGGTATTCTTCGCTGTTCCGGCATTGTCGGTCTGGTAGAGCAGGAAAGCCGTTCCCTTGCCGCAGCGGTACAGCAGATTCTCCTCGTCCATGGTGTCGGCAGGCTCCAGTCCCAGCACGTCACGGTAGTAGTTACGCGCCCGAACGATGTCCTTCGCGGGGAGGACTGCGACAATTTCGAGATCCTTCAGCATGATTGTTTCTCCCTCTTGATCTGTGTTGATCAGGTTCCTGGAAGTCACCCCAGCTGCCATCCACGATGTAATCGACGTCCGCCGGCAACTCGGTGCATCCGGCTCCGTCGTGCCAGCCCCGGGCCTCGTTTGCCGGGGTCACCAACATGCTCAGCGTCAGCGATGGACAATACCCGGCTGCTCCCCGCATGGTGCTGATGCGCACTATCGTAGGCCCGGGGCCGCGGGAGTCAAGACCGCGCGTTGACTCATAAAAAACCTCCGCGTAGCCGGATACGTTGCCTCATGGGAAAAGGTCCGGCAAGGCTGGCCGCGGACATCATTGGGAATGGGATTAACGACGGGTGAGCGCAAGGCTGTCACGAAGCATCTGGCCGAGTCCTACCGGGCAGGCGACCGGGCCAGGAAGGGGCGGATCCTGGATGAGCTAGTCGAGTTGACTGGCTGGCACCGGGATTATGCCCGGGCGGTGTTGCGGCATGCGCTCGATCCGCCGCGGCCACGGCCCGTCAGGCCGGGTCGTGCACCGGTTTACGGGGCTGATCTCCAGGACGGACTCGTGCTGTGCTGGGCAGTGCTGCGGGCCCCGGCGGGCAAGCTGCTGGCTCCGATGCTGCCGGATCTCGTGCCGATGCTGCGGGCCGAGAAGGCCCTGGACATCACCGACGGTCAGGCAGCGCTGCTCGCCCGCATGAGCGCCGCGACCATCGACCGGCGGCTGGCGGGCCAGCGGGCGAAGCTCCTGCCGCATGGCCGCTCCCATACCAAGCCCGGATCGCTGCTGAAGTCCCAGATCCCGGTCCGCACCTGGGCCCAGTGGGACGACGCGGCGCCGGGTTTCGTGGAGATCGATCTGGTCAGCCACGACGGGTCCAACAGTTCCGGCCAGTTCTGCTTCACACTCACGGTCACGGATATCGCGACCGGCTGGACCGTGAACCGGTCCGTGCCGAACAGGGGCTCAGAAGCAAGTCTTCGCGGCCCTGCAGCACATCCTGGCGGTCTTCCCGTTTCCCGTCATCGGCATCGACTCGGATAACGGCAGTGAGTTCATCAACAACGAGCTCTTCGAGTTCTGCATCCAGCACCGCATCACCTTCACCCGGTCCCGTCCGGGCAACTGAGAGGGCAGCTGGCCGGATCTTCTTGAAGCAGGCGTTCATCCGGATCACGGGCATCCGTGCGAGGGCCGGGTCGGCTGCGGCGCGACGGTGCGGGGTCGCGGCCCGGTCATGGGTTTTGCTCACTTTGGCTCCGTGGCGGACCTTGGCGATGAGTTTTTGCTGGGGCAGCAGGTAGTTGGTGAAGATCCGGTCCAGCTCCCAGATCTCGTTGAGCAGCTCCAGTTCCGCAGCGGTGTCATAGCGAAGGTAGCCGACCAGCTGACGTACCCGGGACCAGTTCTTCTGCTCCATGTGGGCGCCGTCGTTCTTGTATTGACGTGAGGCAACAGGGACCGTCCGACATCGCTGTTGGGGTTGCCGGAACGTCCTGGCCGCAGGGTGCGGCGGCGCCGCCGCGGACGGGGCTAGGATCCGACGTCCGTGGTGCTGGTCGGTGCGTTGGCCTGATCGGACTGGTGGCGCTGCCGGCGGCTCGCCAGCAGGAAGGGCACGGCGATCAACTCGATCACGCCGCCGATCGCCAGCGAGGCAGGGTAGCCGTACACGTCGGCTGCCCGGCCAAGCGCCGGCTGCACCACGACTCCGCCGCTGGAGCCGATGAGTGAGTCGAAGCTCAGCACCGTCGCCCGCTGCTTCGAGGCGATCATGTCGTTCAGGTAGGCCTGGCGCACCGGGGTCCCCGCCGAGGCGACTACGGCCCAGAGCGCCAGCAGCACCAGGGCTACCCAAAACACTCGGGTGAACCCGAGAACGACCAGAATGAGGGCGCTCATGATGCTGCTCAGAATCAGCACCGTCGTGCGTTTGCGGACGAGGCGCCGGATGCGGGGCGCCAGCCAGCCGCCGAGCACTTCCGCTCCCGCCACGAGTGCCGCCGCCAGGCCTGCCACGGAGTATGCCCGCGGGTCGCCGAACAGCTCAAGGAGGTAGGGCTGGAGGGCATAGAACACATAGAACCCGACGCCGGCAGTGAACGGCGCTGCCAGCATCACGTAACGGACCGGCGGATTTTTCAATCCGTTTTCGATTGAGGCGGACAGGACGGCGCGGGTTGCCTGCAGCGGATGGGTCGAACGTTCCGGGGTGAATCCGACGTCGCGCATGAGGGCAAAGGCCACGACGAACATCGCCAGCAGCACACCCACGCGCAGCAGGAACGGCACGCCCAGATTGGTGGCCTGCGCTATCACTCCGCCGGCGACCGAGCCGACGAGCATCCCCACCCCCGAGACCATGAGTCCCCGCCCGAGTACCGCCTCCAGCCCGCCTTCATAGCCCGAAAAGCGCAGCGCGTCGACGAGCCATGCCTCGACCGCGCCGGAGAAGAACGTGAAGCCCAGACCGAGCAAGACCGACACCACCGCCCACCACCAGAACGGGGCGGACGACTGCCAGAGCAGGTAGTAGAGGTAGGTCGAAACAGCCAGCGTCACGGTGCCGAGCAGGAAAGAGACGCGGCGCCCCCACCCGTCGGCAATCACCCCGGTTGGCACCTCGAAGAGCACCATACCGGCCGTGAAGAACGCGTTCGCGGCAAAGGCCTCAAAGTTGCTGAGACCGGCATCCAACAGGAAGAGCGTGTTGATCCCCCAGATGAAGGAAGCCGCGAGGGTATTGCCCAGCGTCAGCGTGAGGTAGATGCGCTGGATCTTGCGGGCGGCGGCCTTCATCGAAAGGCCGTCCTCGTCCGGGGCGAGCGGAACCACGGGCCCATTCTCGCCTCCATCGCCGGCACGCGCCAGAGGAACAGGGACTGCATCCCGGGGTGCTCAGCCGGAGTCGGGCACCTCCAGGTGAACCGCGACCCGGTCCCCTGCCTCGAGACCGGCCGCCGTTCTGATGGCCCTTTTGACCGGCAGCAGATAGGTCCCGCTCTTGCTGTCGGGAAAGAGCGACGTGGACCAGCTGTGGCCCGAGACTTTCGCCGTGATCTTGACCGAACCAAAGCCCCGACGGAGCGCAACCGTGTCTTCCCTGATCTCCGCTGCAAGTTCTTCCGGAAGGGTGAGGAAGTGCCACCCGGCTTCGCCCGGATAGTGCCACAGCGTGGCCGTGAAGGCATAGCTCAGCGCCATTCTTGACGGAGCCTAGAGCGAACCGCCGGCGACGTCCGGCGTTCCCGTGTCGTCGGAGGGTCCCCCGTGGGCGCCTCCGTGGCCGTGGTGTCCGCCGCGCCCTCCCCCGTGCTGGCCGGCGTCGCCCACCCGTTCGCGGGCGAGGAACGTCTCGACGTCGAAAAGGTTGTCGGCCCGGCGTGCGACATTGAGCAGTGTGGACATCGATGCCACCTCCTCGACCTGTTCCTTGAGGAACCAAAGCATGAACTGTTCGCCCAGCGGGTCGTTTTCCGCCCGCGCCGCCGCGAACAGTTCCTTGATGCGGTTGGTGACCTCAACCTCCTGGGCGAGGGCCAGGACCAGCGGTTCCTCTGCCGAGGCGAAGTCGTTCCGGACCGGGTCGATTCCCGGGATGGTGATCTTGATGCCGCGGTCCAGGATGTAGCGGACCATCATCATGGCGTGGTTCCGCTCCTCCAGCGATTGACGGTAGAAGTGCCTGGCCAGCTGGGGCAGGTCCTGTCCGTCGAACCAGGCGGCGATGGCGATGTACTGCTGGGAGGCCGCGAACTCATTGCCAACCTGGCGGGTCAGCAGCTCGTTGAATTGGGGGCTCATGGGGGCTCTCCTCAGGTCGGTGTTCAAGGGTGTGGACCTGCGGCGCCGTGCCACTGCTGGCCCGGGACTGCCGGAGGGCCTGAAACGAGCGTCCTCCGCTTGGGATCGCCGCGTCAAGACCCTGCTTCCGGTCCGGATGTCATCACAACTTCCGCCGTCTGTTGACACCGGCATTCGGCGGTCTGAAGCTGGGCTGATCACGCCCGGCCACATAGCGTGGAGACCCGGTGCACCCGAGGCGAAGGGGATAAGCCATGGTGACTGACGGCGCCAACCCGGGCGCGCCGGGCGAAAACATCGCAGCGGGGAGACCACCCCGCGGCCTGACGGCGGCCGTCACCACGATGATGCGCCGGGACGGCGTCCCGGGCCTGTCCGTGGCCGTGGTCAATCGCGATCGACTGCTCTTTGCCGCCGGTTACGGCCTCGCCGACCGTGCAGCGACGACGCCGGCAACCGCCTCGACGTCGTACCTGTGGTTCTCCATGTCCAAAATTGTGACCGCGACGGCGGCGTGCCGGCTCGTTGACGAGGGCCGCCTCGACCCGGACGCCCCGGTCGACGAGTACGTGGATTACCTCCGGGCGGCCGGGACGACGGCGCCGAACGTGGGCCAACTGCTCAACCACACCGCCGGACTCGGCAACCCGATGCCCATCCGCTGGGTGCACCCGGCCGACGCGGATCCGCCGGATCCCGGGGCCCTGCTCCGCCGTCTGATGGGCAGGCGCCGCGCCTACCGGTACCCGCCCGGGCGCAGTGCCAGGTACTCCAACGTCGGCTACCTTGCCGCCGGTCAGGTCATCGCGGCCTCATCCGCGATGCCTTTCGAGGCTTATGTCCGCCAGTCCGTCCTGCGGCCAGCGGGGATGGATCACACCGGATACCGCTATCAGGACGGCGCGGCCCCCGCGACCGGGTACGTCAAGGCTCCCCGGATCGCGGACCCGCTGCTGCGCGGCATGCTCCCCGGCGGGATCGCCGGGGAGCGACACGGGCCGTACCTGTCACTGAACCCCTTCTACGTGGACGGGCCCGCTTACGGCGGCCTGGTGGGCGATGTCCTGGATGCAGGCAGGTTCCTTCGCCTGCACCTTTGCGACGGCGAGATCGACGGAACCCGGGTCCTCTCCCCCGGGGCGGCCCGCAGCATGCGCACGATTGACCAGGCGGGCCAACCGTTCGATCACGGAACCGGCTGGTTCCGCCGGCCGACGAAGACCCCGGGGCAGTGGGTGGAGCATTTCGGCGCCGGAGCCGGCTTCTGGAACGTCATGCGTCTCTACCCCGGACTCGGTCTCGGCATCGTTGTTATGAGCAACAGCACCCGCATGTACGACTTCGAACCGCTCTTCGCGCTTGTGGCATCAGCGCCGTGGTCCTAATCGCCGTCATCACGGGGCACCGCACGCTCAGGCCTTGGGCCCGCGCCGCGGGGCAGCATCCCCTCAGCGACGCCGGTCGAGCGCTTCGAGGAGTCTGGTGACCGAGCCGCCGAGGTTCCACTCGGTCGCGAGACCTTCGAGTTCGGCGCGCGCATCGCCGGCGACAGGGCGCAGCTGCGCACCCGCCTGCTCCAGCGTCGGCAGCTTCAGGTCGCGGACGACGTTGACGACGGCGGGCGCGACCGCGAGGTAGTCCGTGGCCGCTGCGAGCTTCGACCGCACGGACACGGACAGCCCGCTTCCCGCGTCCGCCGCGGCGGCAAGCAGCCCGTCGAGGGTGCCGAACTCGCCGAGCAGCGACGAGGCGGTCTTCTCGCCGATGCCGGCGACGCCCGGCAGCCCGTCGGAGCTGTCGCCGCGGAGTGTTGCGTAGTCCGCGTACTGCCCGGGTAGCACGCGGTACTTCTCAACGACGACCGCGTCGGTGAGGACTTCGAGGTTCTTCATACCCCGCGCGGTGTAGATCACCCGGACCTGACGGGCATCGTCCACGACCTGGAACAGGTCGCGGTCACCGGTCACCACGTCGACGGGGAGCTGCGCGTGGCTGGCGTAGGTGCCGACGACGTCGTCGGCCTCGTGTCCGGGTTCGCCTACGACGGCGATGCCGGCGAGCTCGAGCACCCTGCGGATCATCGGAATCTGCGCCTCAAGGGCGTCGGGCACGACCTCAATGTCGGGGCCAGCAACGACCTCCGCCGCCACCCGGTGCGACTTGTAGCTCGGGATGAGGTCAACCCGCCACTGCGGGCGCCAGTCGTCATCCCAGCACGCCACGAGATGCGTCGCGTCGTAGTCGGCGGTGAGCCGGGCGATCATGTCCAGCAGGCCGCGCACGGCGTTCACCGGAGTGCCGTCGGCGCGGCGGATCGTGTCGGGGACTCCGTAGAAGGCGCGGAAGTACAGCGACGCGGTGTCCAGCAGCATCAGGCGGTGGGGCATACCTGATCCTGACACGCAAGACCCTCCCTGAGAACCCGCCCCGGGCCCGGAGCGGCGTCCGCTGCCACGGGCCCGGGTCCTTGCCAATGCGACTTTCCCCGACCCCGCTGGCGCAACTGCTGCTCAAAGGGCAGCAGTTGCGCCGTGCCAGGTGCAGGTCGAGACCCCTAGATTGCCTTGCCCGGGTTGAGGATGCCGAGCGGGTCAAAAACTCTCCTGATGGCGTGCTGCAGCTCGAGGGAGTCACTTCCCAGTTCGTCGTGCAGCCAGTCGCGTTTGAGGATTCCAACTCCATGCTCCCCGGTGAGTGTTCCGCCCAAGCTCCTGGCTAAATGGAACATCTGACCAAGCGCATCTTTCGCCGGTCCCTCCGTGGAGGGCTGGCCTTCGTCAAGGACGATCATCGGGTGCAGGTTGCCGTCGGCGGCATGGGCGACGGTGAAGATCCGGACTCCGGTACGGCGTGAAATTTCCTCGATCCCGGTGACCATCTCGGCCAGGCGTCCGCGCGGAACACCGACATCACCGATGCAGACGTTGCCCAGCAATTCGAGGGACGGAATGGCCTCTCGACGCACTCTCAGAAGTTCCGCCGTCCTTTGCGGGTCTGTGGCCTTTTCATAGGACGAAGCGAGCGGTTCAATGGCTTGAATCAGCACCTCCTGTTCCAGGAAGGCCCCGTACCCGTCCGTCTGAGCGAGGAGGAAGGCACCTCCGCGGCTTCGATAGTCCGTCCCCAGTGCGGCATCGACAGCCGCCAGGGTCGGGCCGTCCATGAGCTCCAGCACGGAGGGCGTGATCCGTGCAGCGATGATGGCCGAGGCGGCTTGGGCGGCGGCAACGATGTCCGGGAAGAATGCTGCGACCGTTGCCGTCGCCACAGGGAGCGGGCGAAGACGCAAAGTCGCTTCAACGACGACCCCGAGTGTCCCTTCGGATCCAATCATGAGGGCGTTCAGGTCATACCCGGTAACGCCCTTGATCGTTTCCCGGCCCGTCACGAGGAGGCGCCCGTCCGGGAGGACAACCTTCAGCGCCAGGACGGACTCACGCGTGACGCCATACTTGGCGCAACGCATACCGCCGGCATTGGTGGCAATGTTTCCACCGATGGAGCAGATGGCGGTGCTGGCGGGATCCGGGGCGTAAAAAAGCCCGTGCTCGCCGGCGGCGGCGTTGACCTCCGCGTTGAGGATGCCGGGCTCGACAACGATGATCTGCTCCATCGGATCCAGACGCAGGATGCGGTTCATCCCCGATAGGTCCAGGACGATCTCGCCTGCCTTCGCGGCCGAACCCGCCGCCAGGCCGGTGCCGGCACCTCGGGCAACAATGGGGATGCTCCCCGCAGTCGCGCGGACCATTGTCTCAACGACGTCGTTGATGCTGGTCGCGTACACGACACCGTCCGGCAGTGTGCCGGGCGTGTACCCGGACCGGTCGGTGTTGACGTTCCTGCGGTCGGCCTCCGCCGTCGAACCGTGCCGGGCCGCGGCGACGAGCCTTGCCCCAGCCTCTGAATTGATCTCGCTAACGTTAGTACTCACAGGGCCTGCTCTCTTTCGCTTCTTTGATTCTTTTTCAATATTGGCAACGCCCCGGACACGTTTCGGAGACCGCCAGCCTGCCGCACGGGACGTTGAGGGTTCACTAAGGAACCATCCATCCCAAGACCGGGGTGGACTGCAGGACAATGAGTGTGGTGATGAACGCCAGCAGTGCCAGACTCCAGCCGATGAGCTTTCGGAACAGAACGCTTTCCGCCCCGTCCAGCCCAACAGCCGCCGAGGCCACGGCCAGGTTCTGCAGCGACAGCATTTTGCCCAACACTCCTGCTGACGAATTGGACGCCGCCATCAGCGTCGGCGAGAGTCCTGTCTGCTCGGCGGCAGTCACCTGCAGCTGCCCGAACAAGGAGTTGGACGAGGTGTCCGAGCCGGTAAGCGCAACTCCGATCCAGCCAAGGAGCGGGGACAAGAAGGCGAAGAATCCCCCGGCCGACGCCAGCGCGATTCCCAGTGAGTTGGTCTGCCCCGAGACGTTCATGACAAACGCCAGCGCCAGGACCGAGGTGACGGTCACGATAGTCCACCGCAACTGGAACAGCGTGTCGCGATAGATGCGGACACCCCGAAGGGGTGCAACCCTGTACAGCGCCATAGTGATCATTCCCGAGATCAACAGCATCGTCCCCGTGGCCTTGAAATGGTCAAGTTTGAATTTGTGCGCGGCGACCGGCTTCCCATCAGGATCAACGGCGTCCAACCCGGGCCATTCAAACGTGACTGACCCGACGGACGTGAGCCAGGCTTTCACAGCCGGGATTTGTGCGATGGAGAACACGGCCATAATGATCAGATACGGGGCAACAGCCATCCACACCTCGCCGTTGGGCGGCCTTACCGCGGCGCCATTGGTTTTTCCGGGCGTGCTCGCCTGTGCGGCCGCACCATTTCGACTTACCCCGCCCAAACCGGAGGACGTCCCATAGCCGGTGCCGGATTGAGCGCCAACACTGACAGGCCGGACGTCGGCAGCGTCGCTGTCGGCGACGTCATTCATTCCGATAATCTCCGCCGGCTGCCAGAACTTCAACATGAGCAGGACCGCCGCGACGGTCGCGAGTGCGGCAACGACGTCGGTGAGTTCGACCACGAGGAAGTTCGAGGCAAGAAATTGCGACACGCCGAAGACGATGCCCGATACCAGGGCCACGGGCCAGGTTTGCCGGAGTCCCCGCTTGCCATCAACGATGAAGACGAGGATGAGCGGGACGATGACGGCGATGAAGGGTGTCTGGCGGCCGGCCATGGAACTGAGGTCCTGAAGGGGGATGCCGGTAACGCCGTTGAGGGCAATGATCGGAGCGGCCATCGCTCCGAAGGCCACGGGGGCGGTGTTGGCCAGCAGCGCGACGATGGCTGACTTCAATGGTTTCATCCCGGCAGCCATAAGCATCGCAGCCGAAATCGCAACCGGCGCGCCGAAGCCCGCCAGCGACTCAAGCAGCGCGCCGAAACAGAAGGCGATCAGGATCGACAGAATGCGCAGGTCATTTGAAATGGAGCGGATGGTACGGCCCAAAACCTCGAACCAGGGCGTGTCCACCGTGAGCTTGTAAACCCACAATGCGTTGATGAGGATCCATAGGATCGGAAAAAGGGCATAAAAAGCACCTTGGGCGCCGGCGCTGAGCACCTGGCCAAACGGCATTCGCCACCCCACGATGGCTAGTACAACGGACAGCAACAGGCTCGCGATGGCCGCCTTGGGCGCCCTGACTCGAAAAACCCCGAGAAGAACAAAAAGCAAAAGCAGTGGAAGAGCGGCCACCATGGCTGAGATGGCTAGGGAACCCACTATCGGATCGATGATTTGCTGAAACGGCTCAAACCTTGGACTCACAAAAACTCCTTTGTTTTTCCAAGCAAACGAGGGCTCTGCATTGGCCCTTTGGCAAGCAGTCCACCCGGCCCGCGGGATTCCACATTGTGAAATTAATCTTTCAGATGCTAGAGAATACGTGCGATTCAAATCACAGTCAAGAAGTGCCGCCCGGCGCGGCGGCGCATCTTGCCGTGGCGGGATTCGGCGTTGACAGGTGACGCTGCGCTGGCTAGGTTTTATATATTGGTAGTTTCTTTCCACATTACGAGAATTATTAAGGGTGGCCAGTATGCCTAATCATTTGGAGACCAACGGGCTCAGCGTCGCCGAAGAGCTCTACGCCTTCGTCCGGGACGAAGCACTTCCGGGTACGGGGATCGAGATGGAGGCATTCTGGGCTGGCGCTGCCGCGCTCATCGCGGACTTCTCTCCGCGGGTACAGAATCTGCTGGGCATCCGTGACCGGATACAGCAGCAGATCGACGAGTACCACCGTTCGCGTGGCACTGCGCCGGTGGATCCGGATGACTACGAAGACTTCCTCCGCTCCATCGGCTACCTGGTCGAGGAGCCCGGGGACTTCAGCATCACGACCGACCGGGTTGACTCCGAGATCGCGACCGTCTCCGGTCCCCAGTTGGTGGTCCCGCTGCTGAATGCACGATTCGCGGCCAACGCGGCCAACGCCCGCTGGGGCTCACTGTACGATGCGCTGTACGGCACCGACGTCATCGACGAGGCCGACGGGCGCGAACGCACGAGCGGTTACAACCCGGTCCGCGGCGCCGTCGTCGTTGCACGCGGGAGGCAGTTCCTGGATGAGCACACGCCCCTGGCGTTCGTATCTCACGCTGATGTCACCGCTTACCGGATCGTCAACGGCGCCCTCGTCGCCGAGACGCCGGACGGCCCGAAGGGGCTGGCCGAGCCGACACAGCTCGCGGGCTATCGGGGAGCCGCGGACGAGCCCGAGTCCGTGCTGCTTGTGCACCACGGACTGCACGTGGAGATCCAGATCGACCGCGGCCACCCGATCGGCTCGGGCGACCCGGCCGGTGTCAAGGACATTGTGCTGGAGTCCGCGACGACGACGATTATGGATCTTGAGGACTCCGTGGCCGCGGTCGACGCCGAGGACAAGGTCGCGGGCTACCGCAACTGGCTGCAGCTGATGCAGGGCACCCTGACCGCCGAAGTCGCCAAGGGCGGACGTACCTCCACCCGGCGGCTCAACCCCGACCGCGTCTACGCTGCACCCGACGGATCGGAGCTGACCCTGCCCGGCCGCTCGCTGCTGCTCATCCGTCAGGTAGGCCACCTGATGACCAGCGACGCCGTACTCGACCCTGCGGGCGCTCCGGTGCCCGAGGAGATCCTCGACGCCCTGTTCACGGGTCTCGGCTCCGTTCACGACCTGCGCGGGCCGCACGCCGGTCACAACTCGCGGGCCGGGTCGGTCTACATCGTAAAGCCGAAGATGCACGGTCCGACTGAGGTCGCCGTGGCTTGCGCCCTGCTTGCCGGCACCGAGGCCGTACTGGGCCTCGAACCGCTAACCCTGAAGATTGGAATCATGGACGAGGAGCGCCGCACCTCTGCCAACCTGAAGGCGTGCATCTGGGAGGCACGGGACCGCGTCGCGTTCATCAACACCGGATTCCTGGACCGCACCGGCGACGAGATCCACACCTCAATGCTCGCCGGGCCCATGGTCCGCAAAGCCAACATGCGTCACTCCAGCTGGATCGCGGCCTACGAAGACGCCAACGTCGACATCGGACTGGAGTGCGGTTTCAGCGGTCGGGCCCAGATCGGAAAGGGCATGTGGGCGGCTCCGGACAACATGGCGGACATGCTCGCCCAGAAGAGCGCTCACCCGCTCGCCGGTGCCGACTGCGCTTGGGTCCCCTCGCCGACCGCCGCGACCCTGCACGCCACCCATTATCACCAGGTCGACATTGATGCCCGGCAGGCCGAACTCGCCGGGAAGCGCCGCTCGACCCTGCGGCAACTACTCACCATCCCCGTCGGTGACCCCAACGACTGGGCCACCGATGACCGGCGCAACGAGCTGGACAACAATATCCAGAGCACGCTGGGATACGTGGTTCGCTGGGTGAACGAAGGCGTCGGGTGCTCCAAGGTCCCGGACATCCACGGCACGGCTCTGATGGAGGACCGCGCCACCTGCCGCATCAGCTCACAGCACATCTCCAACTGGCTCCTGCACGGCATCGTGACCAAGGAAGAGGTTGAAGCGTCACTGCGGCGAATGTCCGCGGTCGTTGACGAGCAGAACGCCTCCGACCCTGCCTACACGCCGATGTCCCCGGCGTTCGATACCGAGGCGTTCCTCGCGGCCCGCGAACTGGTTCTCGACGGCGCCGCTCAACCATCCGGCTACACCGAGCCTGTCCTGCACCGGCGCCGTGCGGCGCAGAAAAACACCCACAACCTGGCGAGGAACGCATCATGAACATGACATTGGCTTCCGCACAGTCCATCATTTCCGACGCCCTCGCGGCGGGCCAGCAGCACGGTTTCAAACCGCTGACCGTCGTCGTGCTCGACGCCGGCGGCCACGTCCTGGCCGCCGCTCGCCAGGACGGCGCCTCGAATAACCGCTTCGAGATCGCCCAAGGCAAGGCGTACGGGGCGTTGGCCCTGGGGATGGGCTCACGCGCCATCATGGAACGCGCCGAGCAGCAGGCCTACTTCATCGCGGCGGCGGCCGCCGCCCTCGGTGGCCGACTCATCCCGGTGCCCGGGGGCGTTCTGGTACGCGACGAAGACGGCACGATCATGGGTGCCGTCGGCATCAGCGGCGACAGCTCAGACAATGACGAGACGGCGGCCTCGACCGCGATCGAGGCCGCCGGCCTGACGGCTCAGGTGGACTGACGCTCCTGGTAGTTCCAAAAGCCCGGGGTGGTGCCGCCCAGTTAGCTACTGACAGGCGGAGCGGGCGTCGAATAAACTCAGGGTTCCACGGGTCCATCAATTCGACGCCCCGACGGTCATCAGGGCCGATAGACCGCCGGGCTGAGCAGGGAGGCCAGCCATGGACTTCGCCCCGGCCAGTGAGTATCCGCTGGACCCTTTTCCCCATTACGAGCGAATGCGGGAATCCGCCCCCGTCTTTCACGACGAGGAATCCGGAAGCTGGCATGTCTTCCGGTATGAGGACGTGCAGCGGGTGCTCTCCGAACATGCCAGATTTTCCTCGAGGATGGGCGGCGACGATCCATCCGAGACAGGCCATCTTTTCGCGTCGAGCCTGATCACCACCGATCCCCCGAGGCACCGGCAGCTGCGCTCCCTGGTGACCCAGGCGTTCACGCCGAAATCTGTGGACGCGCTGGCCCCCCGCATCTCAGAGCTCACCGACGAGCTTCTGGCGGGGATCGCTTCACTCGGAACAGCCGACCTGATTCAGGCGTTGGCGTACCCGCTGCCGGTCATCGTGATCTCCGAACTCATGGGCATCCCTACCGCTGACCGCGACCGCTTCAAGCACTGGTCCGACGTCATCGTCAGCCAAACGCGGACCGGCGCGGCGACTGAGGACCACCAGACCGCCAACGTGGAGATGACCGGGTACTTCCTAGACCTGATCGAGCAGCGCCGGAGGCGGCCCGGTCCCGATCTGATCAGCAACCTGCTCGCCGCCGAGATTGACGGGCAGAAGCTGAACGTGGCCGAGCTGCTGGGCTTCTGCGCCCTGCTGCTCGTCGCCGGCAATGAAACAACCACCAACCTGATCGGCAACGCTGTTCTGTGCTTCACCGAAGTGCCCGGCACCATCGAACGGTTGGTACAGGAACCATCGCTGCTTCCCCCAGCCATTGAAGAGGTGCTCCGCTTTCGGTCCCCCGTCCAGTCCATGTACCGGGTCACCGTTGCCGACACCACCCTGGGCGATACGGAGATTCCGGCCGGCGCCCCGGTGGTGGCGTGGATCGGCTCCGCGAACCGCGACGAGCGGCAGTTCGAGCGGCCTGACCGGTTCGACATCGACCGCGGCCAGATCCGGCATCTGGCGTTCGGCCACGGCGTTCACTTCTGCCTCGGTGCCCCGCAGGCCCGACTGGAAGCACGGATCGCGCTGGAGGCCATCCTCACCCGGCTGCCCGGCCTGACCCTCGCCCCGGGAGCACACCTTGAACGGATGGACAGCACCATCGTCTACGGGGTGAAGACGCTCCCGGTCCGCTGGGACGCAGCCTGAGTGCAGACCCGTCGTGCCCGGCAGGCGGCGGCCCTTCGGGTCAATCCGCTTGCCGTGCAGCGGGCCTGGTTGGGACATCCGATCATTGCTAACGTGGCGGAATGAACCCGTCCAAGGCCCCCGCCGAGGTCCTCAACATTGCCGGCATGGAGGTTCGCATCCCGAGTCCGGACAAGGTGGTGTTCCCCGAGCCCGGGCTGACCAAACTCGACGTGGTTCGCTACTACCTGGCCGTCGCGGAGGGTGCCCTGCGGGGCGCCGGCGGGCGGCCAATGGTGCTCAAGCGCTTCCCGAAGGGGATTGGCGCCGAGCCGTTTTTCCAGAAGCGCGTGCCGGACAACCACCCCGGCTTCATCCACACAGCGACGCTGCACTACGCGTCGGGGACGTCGGCCGAGGAGGCCGTGATCCGGGATGCTGCGGGCCTGGCGTGGGTTGTGAATCTTGGCTGCCTGGACCTGAACCCGCACCCCGTGCGCGCCGAGGACCTGGAGCACCCCGACGAGCTCCGGGTCGACCTGGATCCGATGCCGGGGGTCGACTGGTCCCAGATCGTCGACGTCGCCTACGTCGCGCGGCAGGTGCTCGACGACGTCGGGCTGGTGGGATGGCCGAAGACGAGCGGGTCGCGCGGACTCCACATCCTGGTGCGCATCGCGCCCTGTGGCCCTACCGCGACGTCCGGCTCGCCGCGGAGACCCTCGCCCGGGAGGTGGAGAACCGCGTCCCTGGCCTTGGCACCGCGCGGTGGTGGAAGGAGGAGCGCGGCGAAAGTGTGTTCGTCGACTTCAACCAGAACGCAAAGGACCGCACCGTGGCGTCGGCGTATTCGATCCGGCCGCTGCCCGACGCCCGGGTCTCGACACCGCTCACCTGGGACGAGGTGGCTTCCACCCGCCCGGAGCAATTCACGGTGCCCACGGTGCTTGACCGCTTCGCCGTCGTGGGCGACCCCCACGAAGGCATCGACGACGCCGTCGGGTCCCTCGACGGGCTCCTCACCCTGGCTGCCGAACTCGGTCCTGCCGAGAAACCGCCGCGGAGCGGCGACGGCTCGGGCCGCCGGCAGTCGGTGATGCCGCTGATCGAAGTGGCACGAACCAAGACCAAGGCCGAGGCGCTCACGGCGCTCGATGAATGGAAGGCCCGGCATGCGGACCTCGTCCCGGCCCTGCATCCCGCCGATATACTCGTCGACGGGATGCGGGGATCGAGTTCGCTCTGGTACCGGGTGCGGGTGAACCTGCAGCACGTCGCCGAGAAGGAGCGCCCGCCACAGGAGGAACTCATCGCCGACTACGACCCGTGGGCGGGCAAAGAGTGGCCGGGGCGGCCTGGGCCCTGACACGGCGGCCCCGGGAGGCCACATGGCTGGGCGGTGTTGTTTCCACGGTTCGGTCAATACGATGTTGACATGGAGCGACGGATCAATGGCGTCCTGATTCATTGCGTCTCAATGGCGTCCTGATTCATTGCGTCGAGCACGGTAGCGGCGTGCCGTTTCTGGCGCTTCACTGCGCCGGTGTTGATCACCGCGAAATAGAGGCGGCGATCGAGGCCGTGGTCCCCGGTCCGGGTTACCGGCGGATCTACCCGGACCTGCCAGGAATGGGCCGCTCCACAACCGGGGACCTGGCCTGCAACGACGACGTGGTCGCGCTCATCGCTGACTTCATCGATCGACTGGAGGCCGGACCGGTGATGCTCCGTGGGCATTCCTACGGCGCATATCTTGCGCGCGGCGTGGCCGCGCAGCGGCCAGACACCGTGCGCGCCCTGGCTTTGCTATGCCCCGTCGCCGAGCGCGCACAAAATGTGCCCGACCACCAGGTGGTTTTTCAGGACGCTGATGCCCACTACGAACTCGAACCTGGGCAGCGGCAAGGTTTCGAGGAATACTTCGTCGTGCGCACACCGGCCACCGCCCGCCGCTACCGCAGCCATATCGTGCCGGGCTCCAGGCTCGTCGATGCTCCTGGGCTGGGCCGGATCTTCGCCGGATGGATGGTCGACGTCGGACCGGGCACCTTCCCGGCGCAGACCCTGATTGCGGCCGGACGACGCGATTCGGTCGTTGGTTACACCGACGCTCTGGACTTACCCGAGCGCTACCCGCACGCCACTCTGGCAGTAGCAGACGGCGGGGGCCATGCACTCATGCACGAGCGGCCTGACCTCCGCGCGGCGTTGCTCAGAGATTGGCTTGACCGGGCTTGACCGGGCCCGCCCGGACGACCGGTGACGGCCCTTCGCCCGGAGGCTCAAGGAACGCTGCTAACCGTTGCCCTCTGCGCGGCACCGGATACCGTGGAGCATCCGCCGGGACATGATGAAACTGGCAACCTCCACCGCCTCGACCAGGCACCGGGCCCACCACTGCCGGTTGGCATAGCGCTCCCGCACCAGCAGCCGGGTGGTGCCGTCGGACTGTGGCCGCAGGACAAATGCCCAGGAAAAATCGAACGGGCCGGAACTGGAACCGGGAGGAACGCGCAGCACGACGGCGTTGCCCGGCGCCACCAACCCCACTTCCAGGTCTGCGGAAGCAGCCGGTGCCAGGTGAAATCGGTCGCCGACCTTGATGTCCTGCCACTCCGGATGGATTCGGTCAGCACTGTGGATATCCAAGCCGGCCAGGTTCTCAAGGAAGTCGTAGCTGTAGAGTCCGCCGCGTCCCTGGCCCATCTGCGCCAACCAGGGCCACACTGCACCCGCCGGAGCCTCGATGGTGATCGCCCGCGTTGACTGCAGACCGGCAGCGGACAGGAAGTGGTCGCCCGGAAGCCCGCCGCCGGCTTCGGCGGGGTGGCACCCCACCGCAATTGAAAGCGCCGGAACAGGAAACCCGATGCCACCAGCCCAGCGAACACTGCGGCTGGGCGGTAAGGCTTTTTCATGTGTTGTCGCTTCGTCATCTGCCAATCCTGAAGACCACCGAGTTCGCGGTCACGGGCCATTCGCCCCGGTCCCGCTTACCCCTTGTTGCATTGCCGGGGCTGACCCCGGCCGGGGCAACCAACGTGACCCCTCCCCGCCACCTCAGCCAGCCGAGACCTCCCCTGCGTCCCCGGTGGTATCCCAGCAGAGAATGAGATCATGGGGACATGACTTCTGTTCAAGGTTTTTCCGGCTTCTTCCGACGCCCCCAGCCCATCAAACCCGAGGCCGGTCAGGAATCGGTGTGGGACTACCCGCGGCCGCCACGGGTCGAGCCACGATCCGAACGGGTTATCGTGCGGCTTGGCGGTCAGGTGATTGCCGACACCACCGATGCAGTGCGCGTCCTGGAGACGAGTCATCCGCCTGTCTACTACTTGCCATTGGAATCATTCCCTGCCGGTGTGCTCGTCCCGGTCGGGGGCACCAGCTTCTGTGAGTTCAAGGGGGAAGCGCACTACTTCGACGTCGTTGCCGGCGGAGTCGTTGTTCCCCGTGCCGGGTGGACCTACCCGGAACCAACCCGGGGGTTCGAGTCGCTCAGTACCCGGGTGGCCCTCTACCCGGGTCGGATGGACTCCTGCGAGGTCAACGGCGAGCACGTGACCTCCCAGGAAGGTGACTTCTACGGCGGCTGGATCACCACGCAGGTCGTTGGTCCGTTCAAGGGCGGGCCGGGGACCGCCGGGTGGTGAGCACAGCACCCTTTGCAGCGACGACCCGGTCCAGCCCCACCCCTTCGCATCGAAGATGAAGAGCGCGCCAGGGGTCGACAAATATTAGGTGTCGGGCCCGGTGAGAGCGACGAGACCTTGAAGGCCGCTGAACACGCCGTTGATGATCAGAATGACTCCGGCGAAAGTGACCCAACCGGTCCAGCCAGTTGACGCGACAGGATGATGGGCAGTACTCACAGTGCCGACCGCAGACGTCAGCCGGCCGAGATCCTGTTTTGGGCGATTCAACTGTTACAGCGGCGAAGGGCCCAGGATCACCCCCCGGGGGTGAGGCGCCCGTGCCGGGCGGAGCAAACACTAGTTGTACCTGAGGATTTGAGCGGATCAGGAGCAGACGGCACGCTTGACTGGTTCTGCAGTCCACGCCTCGACTCCCCCAGCATCTTCGTCTCGCTGCTGGACCAGCGGCGCGGCGGTCACTTCAGCACGCGTCCGAGGGGTGAGGCCTTTGCCACAGATCGGCGACTTTGCGCAGGCGTTCACGCACCTCGCGCTCATAGATGCCGCCATCACACTTAATGAATGCCTGGACGACGGCGCAGAAAAGACTCGCCGCGCCGGGCACCACCGGCCGAGGAGGCTCCCATGACACCCGACTCACAGACCCAGCCCGGGTTTGACACCGATGGGAAACGATCATGGGACGGCGCGCAGGCGGCGAACCCCACTCCTCATCACGCCTCCGCACCCCTGAAATAGGGCCAGACTGAACCAAGGAGGGCACAATGGAGCCGGCATCATCGGAGTCCGACCTACGCCCAGCCCTCCCCCGCACCGCCGCAATTTTGCTCGCCTTGGCTGGCGCAACCGTCGTGGCTTTCGGCCTAGGAGCGGTAAGGGGAATCGTCACCCCGGTATTTCTTGCGTTCGTGCTCACCCTCTGTGTTCATCCCATTCGACGCTGGATGCAGGCGCGCGGAATTTCGCGGGGTATAGCCACGGGGACCACGATAGCGGCCGTCTTCGGGTTGCTGGTTGCCTTCGCCGCAGTCTTCGTTGGCTCCCTCGCCCAGTTCTCCGCACTGCTGCCGCAATACGCGCCCCAAATGTCCCAGCTCGGCGCGAACATCGCCGCGACACTGGAGTCGTTAGGTTTCGGCCCGGAACAAGCCCAAGAGGTTCTGAATGGGTTCACTCCGGACCGCATCATCGCGTTCCTCGGCGGTCTGCTGGGGAACATAGCGAGCCTGTTGGGAAGCCTCGTGATCATCCTGACCATGCTGATCCTCATGGCCGTCGACGGATCGCGTGTACCCGCGATCCTGACCCATTTGAACCACCACCGGCCGGCATTGGTCTCCGCGTTCATCGGCTTTGGAACCGGAGTACGTCGCTATTTGGTCGCCACCACGGTCCTCGGGATCGCCCAGGGCCTGTTCAACTGGCTGATCCTGGTCATCCTGCAGGTCCCCGGCGCCCTGCTCTGGGGATTGCTGTCTTTCATCTGCAGCTTCATCCCCAACATTGGTTACTTCATCGCGATCGTCCCGCCGCTGTTCTTTGGATTCCTCGCCGGGGGCTGGCCGACCGTCTGGGCCATCATCATCATCTACGGCGGGATCAACGCCGTGATCCAGTCGATCATTCAGCCCAAGTACGTGGGCAGTGCTGTCTCGCTTAGTGAGACTCTGACCTTCGTATCGGTCCTGTTCTGGACCGTGGTTCTGGGTCCCGTCGGCGCCATCCTCGCCGTCCCCCTGACACTCTTCGTGCGCACGATCCTGCTCGATGCCGACCCGTCCCTCTCATGGTGGCGAGCGTTGACGGGAGACCAGAAGGACGTGAAACTGCTTCTCAGGCAGGAAGACGATGCGATCCGCGCCCGCCGCGGCCGGCCGCGGCCGGGCCGCTCGGACACGGGCAGTGACACGAAGGCATGACGTGCCGTCGGCGGGCTGTCCGGGGCAAGTGAGAGCCGCATGCTGAGCACCCTCACCAGCCTGATGCTCTTCGCCCTCGCCGGGGCGATAAGTACAGTGCCCGTCAGTGTAACGATCATGATTCTGCTCTCCCCCAGTCCACGCCGCGGCGCCCTTCCCTTCCTGATCGGCAGCCTCGCAGGTTCAATTGTGTTCGTGGGCCTAGCGGCGGTGGGTCTGCAGTTATTGCCCGTCAGGCCGCGCCTGAAGGATGAAGTGGTGGCACAGTTTGGTCTCGTGATCGGTGCAATGCTTATTGGCTACTCCATCTACCTCTTCGTGGGCAGGGACCGGCGGGATAACGCCATGCTGGACAAAATGAAGTTGAGGTTCCAAGCCGCCCGGCCCTGGGAATTCGTGCTCCTCGGCCTCGGCTTGAACCTGCGTCCCAAGGCGATCCTCCTGGCGGTCACGGCAGGTGCCGTGATTGGCGTCCGGGCACTGCCGCCACTGCCAAGTAGCCTGCTGGTCCTCGCCTACGCCGCCGTGGCCCAGTCCGCCGTCGTCGTTCCTGTCGCGGTCTGGCTGCGCTCTCCGGAGCGCGCCCAAGTACCATTGACCACCCTCTACAACTGGTTGCAGCGCAACGGCCGCAGGATCGCGGCGATCGGCACGCTGGTGATCGGGCTATTCCTTCTCGGCTACAGCCTCTTTCAGCGCTGACCGGGGACGTCGCGGAGATCGGGTCCGGTCCCGGCCGCCGCGAGGCTCATCCCGGGATCGAGCCTTCGCCGGCGCCGGAGGGCTTGGGACCGGGACTCCGGGACTCCGCACCCTGCGGAAGGAGATCAGGGGACCCTCGACGTGACGAGGATCGAAACGAGGAGCCTGTCCTGCAGAGCCAGGGGCCGTGGTCCGTTCAAGTGCGGACGATTTCGGCATGGATCCCTACCGGCTGGTCGGCGAGGAGTTTCCGAGAGCTGGTTTGAGAGGAAACCCGCTGCGTTCCGTTTCAGGAGTCGACGTTCGACGGCGTTTCGCCGGTCCGCAGCTCGTCGCCGTGGGCGATGAGCGCGTAGATGATCAGCACGTCGACGGCGATGACGATCAGGGACACCATGGCTGGGCCGGAATGAGCATCAGTTGAACGACCGCGCTGAGGCCCGCAACGACGACAGCGACGACTCGGGCCCACGTTGCACCGGAGAAGAGCGCGACGGCGGTGAGGATCAGGGAAGCCCCGAGGGCCACATTCCACCAGCCCCACCCCTTGGCATCGAAGATGAAGAGCGCGCCAGGGGTCGACAAATAATAGGTGTCGGGCCCGGTGAGCGCGACGAGACCTTGAAGGCCGCTGAACACGCCGTTGATGATCAGAATGACTCCGGCGAAAGTGACCCAACCGGTCCAGCCAATTGAAGCGACAGGATGATGGGCAGTACTCTTCGTGCCGACCGCTTTCCGTTGAATGCTCTGCCATCGGCCTCATGGCCGGCGCAGTCGTGTCGTGAAGCCAGAACCCATTCCGTTGATTTTCCTGACGGCCAGGAGCGGTCTGCCAATCGAGATCCGACGGATCGCCCCGGCTCCATCCTGCGCCCCGGGTGCAGTGCGGCACCTCATCCGCGCCGGGTGACCTCGCGCACCGGGGAGGGCTTGCGGTCCTGTTCCGGCAGTCCGGCGGCGCCGGCGGGGCGGCTGTCCGGGCCGTGTCACTGCCCGCTGTGGCCGCCGCGTGCTCTTGACGCGGCCCGGGCCATCAGGGTATACCGGGGCCATCCCCGTCGCGCGGCACGACTGGAGAACAACCTTGGCCAGCGCGGGGACCGTCGTTTCGAACCACGGCGTGGCAGCGGAGTGAGGTGTGAGCGATGACCGGATTAGCTGCCCTCCGTCTCGTGGCGCTGGGCTTGGCAGGCTTCGTCGCCGCGGAAGCAGGCGTCGCGGACGAATGGGGGTACTACTTCGGCGTCTTCGTGATTGTGCTGGCCCAGTGCGCCGGTGTACCGCTTCCCGCCGTGGCCGTATTGCTTGGGGCCTACGCCTCGGCGCGCCACGGAGATCTGAACCTTACTGCCGTTATCGCGGTCGGCAGCCTGGGCGCCATGCTCGGGAGCACCATTGGCTATGTACTGGGGCGGGTGGGGGGCCGCCCGTTGATGCTGAAACTTGCACAGCGCTTCCACGCCGACGAGAACCGCATCGCCCAGCTGGAGTCCTTCTTCGATCGGCACGGCGGCTCAGCCTTGTTCTTCGGCCGCTGGGTCATTGTCGTCCGGCTCTGGGGCGCCATTGCCGCGGGGGCTGCCAAGATGCCGTGGCCCACATTCCTGCTGTGGACCATTACGGGGTCCATTGCCTGGGTAGCGAGCCTCAGCGTGCTCGCCTATCTGGCCGGGGCGCTGGCCCGGGCCATCGGTGATGCTCTCGACATCGGCGGCTGGGTGCTGGTCCCCATCGTCGTGCTGGGCCTGGTGATCGTCCGGCGACGGCGCAGACGCCGGAAGCTCAGGTCAGTGGAAGGGACAGGGGACGGCGTGCCCGGCGCCGAATGAAGCCTGGGCCCAGTTGTTCCGCCGGAGATCAACCCCGGCCCGACACTTGGATGTCCGGCCCCTGCTGCGCCCGGATGCGGGTCTTCCTCCGATGCGGAGACAACAGCATGGTCGAATCGTTCTTCTCAGCCCTGAAAAAACACGCGCCTTTTATCGGACCGTTTACGCGACTAAATCACAAGCCCGTCTCGACGTTATTCGCCATATCGAGGGGTTTTGCAACAGCCAGCCCTGGCAGCGTAGAAGAATCCACTAAATCGCTGCCCGAAATCCCATTGGCAGCGCAGGCCGCCGTGGACAACGATGTCGGCACACATAGAGCCTGGGGCAGCAGCAGCAGAGCCTTCTCCGCCGGGTGAGACGCCCCGCGTTGAGGTTCCCGAAGGCTTCGAGCCTGGGCAACCAGATCCACCCGGTACCTGCCACGACAGGGCAAGGACCGAAAGCTTTATTGCATCGGTGGTCAGATGTTCGGCATCAAACGACAGTGGCCAGCCAGAACGTATGAGCAGAAGCAGGGAGAACAGTTCACCTTGACTCCGGAAGTGCATGACATTGCCCGCGCGGTCAGCGAAGCCATCGGCACCGACCTGTTCGGTCTGGACATCGTCATCAGCCGAGGCCAACCGTATGTCGTCGACGTCAACCCGTTTCCTGGGTTCAAGGGTGTACCCGACGGGGCGCTGCGGCTGGCCGAATATATCTACGCCAAGGCTGCCGCCACCACCACGTCCGCCGTCGAGGCCAAGGACGCCGGCCCGGCCGTCGCCCGGCGGGCGGTCGGCTCATGAGGATCACCTTCCTGCTCGCCCAACGGGTACCGGATGTGCCCAGTCCGGTTGTCGAAAAGGTCTCGCGCCTGCTCGCTGCTGCAGGTCACGTCGCCGACGGGTGGATCCCCGAGGCCCGGCTGCTTCGCACCGATCGGTTCCTTCCGGATGCCGACCTATATCTGCTGAAGTCCCACACCGAACTCGCCCTCAGCCTCGCGGGTATGCTCCACGACCAAGGCCTGCCGATCCTGAACGCATATCCGGCGTGCCTGCGCGCCCAGGATAAGGTCCACGCTTCCCAGGCGCTGCGGAGGGCGGGAGTGATGGCGCCTGAGACCTGGCTGACCGGGGACCTGGCCCTGGCAGCACCCCTGCTCGAGGAAGGGCCAGTTATCGTGAGGCCGCACAGCGGGCACCGCGGCATCGGTGTCCACATCGTCCACAGCGCCGCCCACTTGCGGTCCCTGCCGCCCACTCCGGAGACGGTCATAGTGCAGCGCGTCGTGCCTGGTCCGGGGGAAGACCTGAAGGTCTATGTCGCCGGCAGCCACGTCCACGCCGTGCGCAAGCGCTTTGCCGCCGATTCCTTCACACGGTATGGCCGCCCAGTACCGGTCACGGACGCCATCAACGACCTCGCCAGAAAGGTGCGGACAGCCTTCAGCCTCGACTTGTTCGGGGTCGACGTCATCGAGAGCCTCTAAGGCCCCGTGGTGGTTGACGTCAACTACTTCCCCGGCTACAAGGGCTGCCATGACCAAGTTGCGGCCCAGATCGCCTCGGTGATACACGAGCAAACCGAGATCGGGTTGGGGGCGGATCTGGCCTGATGAGCCCCGGGCGAATACATACGAACGTCGGCCACCACTCACCACGCCGCTGGGTACCGTGATTACTGAAGGGTTTGGCTCACGCCTCGCATTCGGCATCGTCAGCTTCGCGCTCCCCCTTTACGCGAGCTCTCTGGGCATGTCTCTGGCCGCCATCGGCCTACTGCTCTCGACCAATCTCGCTGTCGCGATCGCGCTGTAACCGCTGGTCGGACCACTGGTCGACCGCATGGGCGTCCGCCGCGCCTACATCATCGCCGTGGCGCTGCGGTCCGTCGCCATACTCTTGCTGGTGGTTAGCTCCTCGCCGTGGCAGCTGTTCGCCGTGCGCAGTGTGCACGGTGTCGCCATCGCCTTGCGCGACCCTGCCGCCGCGTCGGTGCTGTCCGGCCTCGGCGGCAAACAGGCAGTCGCGCGGCGATTCGCGTGGTAACAAACCGCCAAGACGGTCGCCGGCGCCGCCGGGCGGTTCACCGCCGGTGTGCTGATCACCGTCCTGGTCGGCGTGTACGCGTGGGTGTTTGTCACAGCTGCCGCCATATCGGTGCTGCCACTCCTGCTAATCCTGTGGCGCCTGCGCGGGCCGGCAATGGCCGGCCTCTGCCACGCCTCCGAGTCCCCCTCCACCGCCCCACAGGGCTCGTGGCGTCGGCTTACACCCCTGGCTGGTTTCGGGTTCCTCGCCGCCGGTACCGCCGACCTCATGACCAGCCTCCTGCCGGTCTTCGCGGTCGAATACGCCGGAGTGCCCGCGGCCGCCGCCGGTGGCATCTACCTTGTCACCGCCGCCATCTCTCTGTCCGGGCCGCTGTGGGGATGGCTCGCCGACCGCGGAAACACCCGGCTGGCCCTGGGAATGCGCGCTCTGGGCAGCATCGCCTCCTCCTGCATCTGGCTGGTGTCCCCCACCTTCGCCGGATTCCTCGTCGGCAAGGGCCGCCGACGACGTCGGCAAGGCCGCCTTCCGGCCAGCCTGGGGCGCGATGATGGCCGAGGCCGCAGAACAACACCCACACCGCCGCGCCTCGACGCTATCCCGACTCAGCGCAGCGGAAGACCTCGGCGAAGCAACAGGCCGCGTCCTCGCCGGCCTCGTCTGGACCATGTGGGCATCCCCGCAGTCCTCGGCGTTCGCATAGCCCTCGCTGTCCTGACCGAGCTCTATACCGTCGCGCTTCACCACCGGTTCCAAACGCCCGGAAGAGGCACGCGTACAGGTAGACCCAGCCATCGGGGACCGTACGGGGTCAGGAAGCTCTCGCGCGTTCGAGGATGAAGCCGGAGATCCGCGCGCCCCGTCGGGGGCGCCCGCGTCACCGGGAAGCAGCTGATCTCGATGACTGAGCAGCCGCTCGGCGTCTTCCCGAGGTCGACACCGAAGTGCTCAAGCCCGTAGCGCGTCCCGCGCCGGCGGACGATGTCAGCAAGCCCGGCAACGTCGCCGAGCGCTGTCCCGTCGTCGGCCGCGGCACCCCAGGGGCCTCGGCTGCGCGGTGCGAGACGAGCGCGGCAGCAGAGTGGGCCACGATCCGCAGTCTCGGCCCGCGCGGATCCTTCAGGCTCCGGCCACTGTAGTTCGCGCCCGGCCCTTGGCCGAAATGCTCAGCAGTGCCAGTGACCAAATTCGCCGAGAGATAGATTCATCCGCGCTACGGAGCGGCTCCGGTTTCGTCGTCCCTCGATGAGAACGGGTAGACCAGCCAAATATCGAAGTATCGGAACCCCCTGCCACACTGGTTTGCCTCGTATCCCGGGCATATACTGGCGAAATCTCATTTGGCCTCAATACCAATCGGAACACGTCACGGTTCGGCGCTGGGACGTCGGCAACTGGCAGAACGTAGGCGCGCAGACTCCCGAATCGACATACGCCGCACCTCCGGGCCCGGCCTGCGGAAGGAGCCGAGGCCTCAACGCATCCGGCCTTCATCGTGCTGGGCATGGGCTGACGACCGCGACGCGCCCGTAATGCTGGCACATGGCCCACTCCGAAAGAACGGGGGCATGAAGGAACCCCAATGCAAGAAACAATCAAGAGACGCAAACAGGTACGTGGAGGGATGGACGGTCATGAGACGACTCTTAGGGCTGGTAATTGGTGTTGCGTTGACCAGTGCTCTCATGTCTGGACTGAGTTCCGGTGCTGCTCTAGCTGTGGCCGGACCTTGCCTGGGTGCCCCTGCCGCCGATAGCACGACGTACAGCGAAACCCGGCAGTTCGTGGAAAGTCAAGCGTGGTGGATGCCGGACACGGACCAAGCCAACAACTCCACCACCAATACCGGCCATGTTCACATGGGGGCCTGCATCCCTGAACGTGAAACGATCAGTTCGGGTAACCTCACCGTTAATGTGCGGGTTATCCTCCACGACAACCCGGGCAAGGCCAATTACGTCTCGATGGTGTTCAAAACCTCGGACACCGAAACCACCGTTCAGAAGTGTTACCTGCGGGCGACAGCAGCGAACTTCACTTGCCCCGGCCCGTCCAGAACCGGCAAGGGTGACTTCGTATGTACCGGAACATGTGAGCGCTGGCTGACGTTCTCGCGGCCAATTTCTGCATTCAACCATTCCGGCACGCAGGAGGTCCGTTTTCGCGCGTTCGTCCCGGAGCCGGCCGGCAAGGAAATGCAAACCAGCTTCAACGGGCAAGTCAACATCCAAAACGGCAAGTCTCTGTCCGACCTATCGAGGCATGCGTTCCTGCGGGGCAAGGGATGGTACACCCACGCCCTGTACTGTGAGGCCTCGGTCCGGTCAGTTCCCATTCCAGACAGTCCGGTATCAGGTATCTGGACTCCCGTAGTTGGCCTGACCACTCACCCCGATGGCTCCCGCCCGGCAACTCACTCATTCATCTCGATCGACCCGGACTTTCACGCCGTTCCGTCCAACCCCGGAACCGTCCTTTGGGACGCCGCAGGTCCATACGGACCCGAGCCCTTCGGGTCCGCCCCCATCTCGATAGATACCAGGACTCTGACCAATGGAGTACATAAGCTACACCTCCGGACGTCGTGCCGTGACAATACGCTGGGTTCGACAAACTCCGGGGTAGTCGTAATTCCCTTCACAGTGGCCAACTGATAACGGGAGAACGAACAACTGGCAACGGCAGACTGAAAATGACCGGGCGCGGCATGTTGAACGCGGCATGTTGAAAATGACCGGCTGCGGCATGTTGGTTTCTTGAATCTAAGGGTCGTTGCAACACAGTTGGTTGCTGGCTTGTTAGCGGCCATGAAAAACTGCCCATAGGCGGCCACGGAACTGCCCACTGAGGCGGGTTCAAGCGATCGTTGCAACACCTCCGAATTATCGGGAGTTGCAGCGCGA
>NZ_JASBQY010000029.1 GCF_029960645.1 Arthrobacter sp. AL12 | reverse complement strand
TGGTTTACTGATAACCAATTGACCTCGGGTGTTGCATCGACCCCTTGAATCCGCCTGACGGCCATGAAAGCTGCCCGTCGGTGGCCATGAGATCTGCCCACTTCCTTACTGAACCCTGCCGCTTAAGCGGCGGGAGCCTCTCCCCGGGGTTTGATGACGGTGTCTAGTCGCACCAAAGTCGCCCGGGAAGAGGCCCTAATGAAGTTTGACGGAGAAATCATGGAAATACTTGCTGCGTATGATCTGACCGGATCGTTGCGCGCCGCCGCGGAACTCACCGGCTGCTCGCACCACACGGTGGCCAGGCACGTCGCTGCCCGCGACGCCGGCCAGCCGATCGCGGAACCCGTCTATCGGGGCCGGGTCACCGATGCTTTCCTGCCCAAGATCGAGGAATGGATCGAGGCCTCCAAGGGCAAGATCCGCGCCGACAAGGCCCACGAGAAGCTCCGGGCCCTCGGCTACGAGGGCTCGGAGCGCTCGACCCGCCGGGCCGTCGCGCAGGTCCGCGCCGCCTGGCGTCTTGGCCACGTCCGCGTGCACCGGCCCTGGATCACGGAACCGGGCATGTGGCTTCAGTACGACTTCGGCGACGGCCCAGTGATCGAGGGGAAGAAGACCGTTTTGTTCGTGGCCTGGCTGGCATGGTCCCGCTTCAGGATCGTCATAGCGCTGCGGGACCGGACGGCGCCGAGCGTGTTCGCAGCTCTTGACCGCAGCTTCCGGGTCCTGGGCGGCGCACCGACCTACGTCCTGACCGATAACGAGAAAACGGTCACCGTGTCCCATGTTGCCGGGGTCCCGGTCCGCAACCAGCAGACGGTCGACTTCGCCCGGCACTACGGGGTGACGGTGTTGACCTGCCAGCCGGCGGACCCTGCGTCCAAGTGCGGCGTGGAGTCCTCGGTGAAGCTCGCCAAGGCAGACATCGTGCCCAAGGACACCAACCTGCGCGCCGAATACGCTTCCTTCGCCGAGATCGAACAGGCGTGCCAGGCATTCATGGACGAGGTCAACAACCGTGAGCACCGCGCCACCCGCCGTAAACCCGCCGCGATGCTGGCCGAGGAGGCGCCGCGGTTGCACCGGATCCCGGACACCGCGCACACCGTCGCGTTCGGGCTCTCCCGGGCCGTCCCGGAGAACACGCCGATGGTCACCTTCGAAAACGGGCAGTACTCCGTTCCGGCGTATCTGCTCGGCGCGCGGGTGTTCGTCCGCGCCCACGGCGCCGGGCCCGACGAGCAGGTCATCATCGTCCACCACGGCAGCCAAGGGCCGGTGGAAGTCGCCCGGCACCGGCGCGCCCGGCCCGGCAGCCCGGCGATCAACGACGCCCACTTCCCAGACCATAGGCCGAGGATCCCGGGCGAATACGCGGTGAAGGCCCGGAACGCCGCGGAAGCGGAGTTCCTTAGCATCGGGGCCGGCGCCCGCACCTGGCTGCTCGAGGCCGCCGCGGCGGGCACGGCCCGGATGAACGTGAAGATGGCCGAAGCGGTCGCCCTGGCCAAGATCGCCGGACAGGCCGAAGTCGACCAGGCCCTCGGGACCGCAGCTATCCATGGCCGCTTCGCGAACAAGGACCTGGCCTCGATCCTGAACGCCGCAAGCACGCGCACCACCACCCATGCCGCCGGGGAGACCCGGTCCCTGACCCAGGGCACCGCCGCGTGGGCGGCGATCGGCCGCCCACCCGGTGCCGCCGGTGTTGACGGCACGCTGGGAGAAAGCGCGTGAGCCCGGTCCCGACCACAGCACCCGTACTGGCGCCGGAGCTGGAGGCCCTGATGCGGCAGCTGAAGATGCCCCATGCCCGGGCGCTGGCGCCGGAACTGATCGCGACCGCCCGTGCCCAGCGCTGGGAACCGGCCGAGGTCATCAAAGCCCTCTTCGTCGAGGAAGTCGCCGGCCGGTCCCGGTCCATGCTCGCCACCAGGCGCAAGGCCGCGGGCTTCCCGACCGGGAAGACATTCGACACCTGGGACCCGGCCGCCTCCTCGATCCCGGCACCGACGCAGCAGGCGCTGCGGACGCTGGAATGGATCGGGCGGAAGGAAAACGTCGTGATCTGTGGCCCCTCCGGCACGGGCAAGACGTTCTTCCTTGAAGCCCTCGGCCAGCAGGCCGTCGAGGCCGGCCTGCGGGTCGCGTGGTTCCGGCTCGAGGACCTCGGGGCTCTCATGCGCGCCCACCGCTCTGATGACAGCGTCACGAAAGTCGTCGCCAGGATCCTGCGCGCAGATTTGGTGGTGGTCGATGATATCGGCCTCTTGCCGGTGGGCACCGACGCGGCCGAGGGCCTCTACCGCCTCGTCGACGCCGCCTACGAGAAGCGCTCCATCGCGGTCTCCTCAAACCTGCATCCCGCCGGCTTTGACGAGCTCATGCCCAAAACCCTGGCCACAGCCACCGTCGACCGGCTGCTGCACCACGCGCACGTCTGCCAAACCTCAGGGGAATCGATCCGCCTCAGCCAGGCCCTCGCCGGAAAAGGAGTCACCCCAATGAGCTAAACCCACATCCCAACATGGCCAACGCCACCGAACACCCGGTGGGCGGATCTGGTGGCCATGAGTGGGCAGTTTTCATGGCCACCAGCGGGCGTTTTTGCTGGCCGCCCGTGGGCACAAACTATTGGCCATTGACACTGGCTATCAGGACGCCGAACCCTCCGTTCATGATCGTTCCCAAATGCTGGCCATACCCCAGGCTTCGCCCTGGTCCGATCAGCCGACGGCCGCATGACCCGGCTGCGTCCGCCAGAACCCCCCTGCGTGTGCTTAGGCCACCGCATTGAGGATCTCGAGCGTGGGGAACCACGGGCGGCTCCCAACACTTCGGCGCAGACACCAAACCAACCAAGGAACGCTGCACGAAACGTGTCGAACGACCTTGCAGCGATCCAAGGGCGGGGATCAGCTTGCGCCACAGAGAACTCTTGGCGAATGTGCGGTTAACTGAGGGCAGAACCGCCGGTTTGTGGCGGAATCATCCGGATACTGGAAGTCATGACTACCTTTACTCGTCGTCAAGTACTGCGTTCAGCAGGAGTCGCCGCCGTGGCCGGAACCATGGCCACCAGCACTCCCGCGGGCGCGTTTTCAGCCTCCCAGACCGGCGTCTTCGGCCACGGGGTCGCCTCAGGAGATCCCATGCCCGGGAGCGTGCTGCTGTGGACCCGCGTCACGCCCACCCCGGAATCGATACCTGGCAGCGGTGCCGGCCCGGACATTTCCGTCCGTTGGGAAATATCCACCGATGCAGCGTTCACGAAAGTGGTGGCCCGCGGTACGGCCTCCACCGGCCCGGCCCGCGACCACACCGTCAAGGTCGTGGCGGGCCACCTGGTGGCCGCCACGAGCTACTGGTACCGGTTCATCCTCGGGCAGGAGGTCTCACCTGTGGGCCGTACCCGGACCGCACCGGCCGCGGGAGCGGTGGTGGACCGGCTGAAATTCGGCGTCGTGTCCTGCGCGAACTGGCAGGCAGGATACTTCTCCTCCTACCGCCACCTGGCCGCACGGGGTGACCTCGACGCCGTCCTCCACCTCGGTGACTACCTCTACGAATACGCACCCGGCGACTACCAGGCCCGCGACGTGCTGGTCCGTCCGCACGATCCGGCTTTCGAGATGACCCAGCTGGCGCACTACCGCCGCCGCCACGCCCAGTACAAAACGGACCCCGACCTTCAGGTCCTGCACGCTGCGGCCCCGTTTATCGTGACCTGGGACGACCACGAATCGGCCAACGACGCCTGGAAGGGCGGGGCCGAAAATCACACCCCCGGCGCCGAAGGCGCCTGGGGTGAGCGCTTCGCCGCCGCCCACCAGGCGTACGCCGAGTGGATGCCCGTGCGCTACGAGGCCGGTGGCCAGCTCTACCGCCGCCTGGACTTCGGCTCCCTGGCCAGCCTGTCCATGCTCGACCTGCGCACCTACCGCGACCAGCAGGCCAGCAATGGCACCGATCCTGCAATCGGCAGCCCCGACCGCACCATCACAGGCGTCTCCCAGATGGACTGGCTGCTGGGCAACCTCACGTCCACGGGCCCGCAGTGGAAGCTCGTGGGCAACCCCGTCATGATTGCCCCCGTGCGTGTCCCCTCGACGCTGAACACCGCAGAGCTGGGCGGTGTGCAAAAGCTGATGGGCGGAACCAGTATCAGCGGCGTGCCTTACAACGTGGACCAATGGGACGGCTACGAGGCGGACCGCAACCGCGTGGTCCGCCACCTGCGCGATAGCGCCGTCAAGGACACCGTGTTCCTCACCGGCGACATCCACTCCGGCTGGGCCTGCGACATCCCCGCGGACCCGGCCAGCTACCCGGCCACCGGCGATTCCGTGGCCGCGGAACTCGTCTGCACCTCAGTCACGAGCGACAACCTCGATGACATCCTGAACCTACCGCCCCGGACCGGATCCGTCGCCGTCGAGAATGCCATCAAGGCGGCTAACCCGCACGTGAAGTACCTGGACTTTGACTCGCACGGCTACTCCGTCCTGGAGGTCACAGCCGCCGGCGTCCGGATGGACTGGTTCGTCCTGGCCGAACGCACCTCCGCCAGCTCAGGCGCCGCACTGTCCACATCCTTCAATGTTCAAGCCGGCACCGGAAAAGTCACGCCGGCTCAGGGAGAAATCCAGTGAGGCGTTCACCGCAGCCGGGAGCACCCGCGGGCAACAGGCTTTCGGCGCCGGGCCGCCGTCAGTTCCTGCAAATCGCCGCTGCCGGCGGCGCCGCTGTCGTCCTTTCGGCAGCGCAGGGCACCGCCTGGGCTGCCCCCGCCGCTGGACGGACGCGAAGCTACGTGCTGGTCGTGGACGGCTGCCGCCCCGACGAGATCACGCCCGCCCTGACGCCGCGACTGGCCGCCCTGCGGTCCGCTGGCACCAATTTCCCGGCGGCACGCTCCCTGCCCGTCATGGAGACCATTCCCAACCACGTCATGATGATGACCGGGGTCCGCCCGGACCGCTCGGGCGTTCCCTCGAACTCGATTTTCGACCGGGTCGAAGGGATGGTCCGCGACCTCGACCGGTCCACCGACCTGCACTTCCCGACCATCCTGGAGCGGTTACAGGAGCGCGGGCTCACCACCGGATCGGTGCTCAGCAAGAAGTACCTCTACGGCATCTTCGGTGCCCGCGCCAGCTACCGGTGGGAGCCCCAGCCTGTGCTTCCGGTGACCGGGCACGCGCCCGACGCCGCCACCATGGACGCCCTGCTGGCGATGGTGAGCGGGCCGGACCCTGATTTCGTCTTCACCAACCTGGGCGACATCGACCGCGTCGGCCACTCAGACGTTTCCGGAACCACGCTGCGGGCAGCGCGCGAGGCCGCCCTCGCGGCCACGGACCTGCAGGTGGGCCGTTTCATCGACCACCTCAAGAACACCGGCAAATGGGACTCCAGCGTGGTGATGGTGCTCGCCGACCATTCGATGGACTGGTCCATCCCCAGCAACCTCATCTCGATCAACCTCATCCTCCAGTCCCGTCCGGAACTGCAGGCGAATATCACGATTGCCCAGAACGGCGGCGCGGACCTGCTCTACTGGACCGGTCCCGAACCGGACCGCGCGGCCGGACTGGCCGCCGTCGAGCAGCTGGTCAGCGCACATGAGGGTGTGCTGTCGGTCAAGAAGCCGTCAGACCTCCGACTGGGCGACGAGGCCGGGGACCTGGTGGCTTACTGCCGCGCGGGCTGGCGCTTTTCCGACCCGTATGTGGCGTCCAATCCCATCCCGGGCAACCACGGGCACCCCGCCACGGAGCCCATCCCGTTCTTCGTCTCCGGCGGCCACCCGCGGGTGGTGAAAGGATCGGTGTCGTCAGAAGCCGCCCGGACCGCCGACGTCGCGCCGACCATCGGGGGTATCTACGGGCTGAAGCCCCCCGCCGGCGGCTACGACGGAACGGCCAGGGGCTCTGCCCTGACGCCCTGACGCCCTTGCATCAGCGAGGCATAGCCCCGCGCCCTAATGTGCTGACAGCCAGTGGGCAGCCGCCAGACGGCGGCCGCATCGGCGTTGATCGTGTCGGCGAGGATCGGATCAGATGTTCGGCTCCGCGCCGAGAAATCTCACGGATTCCGTGGCCTCCATCATGAAAATGTGCAACTTTCGCCCACGGGTGAGGATGGTCCGGCGCATGATTCAGGCGGTTGGCGCCGTGGCTGGGAGAACTCTGTTGTGGGATTTCTTTGTCCGGGTCCGTCGGCGGGTGGCGGCCTTGATCACGCGCATACACAGGTCCCAGTAGGCCACTCCCGCGGCGAGCGACGCCGCCACGGCCAGTGCCGGACTTATCCCGGCCAGGGGCGGGTAGACCAGCCAGTGGACGAGGTACGCGTAGAGGGAGGCGCTGGCCAACACCACCATGAGCCGGCGAAGGCCCTTCGGCACCGGGATGCTGGGCAGCCAGATGAGAATCAGGATCCCGGCGAGGAGCGTCCCTTCCCGGGTTGTATTTTCGAAGAACCCCGGAACCGTCAGCGCCGCAATGGCTGAGACCATGCACCGCTGGGCCGCCGTCCGGGACCGTGCAATGGTCCAGCCCAGCGCGAAGAGCCAGAGGGCCGGCGCCGTGTGCGGCACTCCCGGGTTCACCACTTCGTAGCGCGTGAGCAGTCCGGCTCCGGTCATGGCCAGCGGAAGGAGCAGGGGGAAACGCCGCTCGGCGCGGTCCGCCCAGGGAACCGCCAGAAGGGCTGTCATTCCCAGGAGCAGGTAGACAAGGATTTCGATGAACCAGAAGTGCCACTGCGTGGTGACTGCCTCCGGCCCGATTATGGCGTTCAGGAGCAGGAGGTTGGCAGGCGTGTAGTTATCGGTGACCAGATGAGCGGCGGCGATGAACGCCATGCTGGGCACGACGATTCTGGCCAGGCTGGCCAGTTGCCGGCGCAGGCGCTGGAGACGCTCCCCCGAGAGCTGGAAGCGGGCGAAGTTGTACCCGGCCACGGCCATGAGCACATGAGCCGCGCCCTGCCAGCTGAACAAGCCGACGTGTGTACTGACGATCAGGACAATCCCCACAGCCCGCAACACAATGCTCGTCTCAAGCGGGGCAAAGAATCGCCGCAGCTTCCGGGCCGGAAGATTGCCGGGCCGCGCTTCCAAATCCCGGACCGGAGTCACGTGCCAGTCCGGCGGCACCTGTCCCAAGGCGTGCTCCAGCCGGACCGACGCCGCCACGTAGGACAGCGAGTCCCCGCCGAGCGAGACAAAAGTGTCGCCGTCGGCAATGTCGGCCACCTCCAGGGCGTCCGCGAAGATCCTCCGGACGCTGCCAGGGCCGTCGGCTGCCGTGTCGACGTGCGCAGGTTCGGGCTCGGGACGGGACAGTGCCAGGACAGCCCGGTAGTCCAGTTTGCCCGTGACCAGGCGCGGAAGATGTTGGACCGTGTGAATCTGGAGAGCGGCACGCGGGAGCCCCATACCCTGGGCCAGGACCTTGCCCAGCAGGCGCTTGTCGTGGTCACCCTCGACCGCGACGACGAGGCCGTCGTCGGTGCCGGCGCTGGCTGCCTGCACGCCGAGGTCAGCCAGTAGCCGCTCCACCTGCCCGAGGTCAACGCGTAATCCGACGATTTTGACGAACCTGCTGCGGCGTCCCACGACTTCGTAGACTCCGGTGGGGTGCTGCCGGGCGAGGTCGCCGGTGCGGAGCTCGTTGATGCTCCGGCCCTTTCCGAGATCCCCGGCCGTCTCGGCGTAGCCGAGCATGACGTTCGGGCCTGTGTAGACGAGCTCGCCATGCTCCTGGCCGGGAACGGGATCGATGCGGAAGGCGCCTCCGGGGACGGGGATGCCAATGGCTCCGGGGACCGTGGCCGCGAGCTCAGGGGGCAGATATGCCATCCGGGCGGTGGCCTCCGTCTGGCCGTACATCACAAAAAGATCCCAGCCCTGCCGGCCGCCGAGCCCGGCGTAGCGCTGCACCATTTCCGGTGCGAGCCGGCCGCCGGCCTGGGTGACGTAGCGCAGGGTGGGCAACTCCATCTCCGCAAACCCCACCCGTTCCAGCAGCTCGAAGGTGTAGGGAACCGCTGCGAACGCCGTCGCACCGCGGTTTCGGAAAAGCTCCCAGAAGCAGGGATCAACGACGGAAAGATTGGTGAGGACGACTCCCGCACCGCGGAGGAGGTGGCTGTTGATCACCGACAGCCCGTAGCAGTAGGAAATCGGCAGCGTCGTCGCCACACGGTCATCTGGGCCGATGTTCAGGTACTCGGAAATCGACTCGGCATTGGATTGCAGGTTCGCATGCGAGAGACGCACAAGCTTTGGAGAGCCCGTGGACCCGGAGGTGCTCAGCAGGAGGGCAAGATCCGGATGCAGCTCGTGCCGGGTGCCCGGCCGGCGCTCCTCAAGGACGGTGCGCCCGTTCCCGGACCGCACAATGACGTCCGGGTCATAGGCTGCAACGAGGGATTCCAGGGCAGCTGATCTGTCCTCGGGCAGGAGGATCAGGGGGTGCCCGCCTGCCAGTGCCGCCAGATAGGCAACGAGCGATTCGAGGTCGTTGGTTGCCGCCAGCGCAATAAGGCGCCGTTCGGTGCCTAGCCGGAAGGCCAGATCGGCAACGCGCTCCGCCAGGTCCCGGTAGGTCAACGTCAGAGTGTCGGTGAGAATGGCGGGTCGGTCCCCGTAGCTCGCAAGATCCGCGGCAAAGGGCACCCGCATGAAATCAAGCTGCGTGGTCACCCCGACGATGGTATTAGATCAGGCTCACCTAAGCAAAATTACGGCATAAAACATTGGCCTAATTACCAATGCCGGTGAGGACCGGGAGGATCCCCGGAAGATGACGGCTCCCCAATTGCAGCAGCGTCGGGCCCATGTATGTGCGTAGGACAAGCAGTCAGCGTTGTCCGCTCCGCCATCAGCGCCACGGTCTCCTCGACACTGTCTTTCCGCCTTAAGCAGCGAGCAGCCGGCGACGCCGTCCAGCATAGCGAGCAGACCGGGATGCTTGGCGCCCCATTCCCTCATGCTGGCCATACTGGCCGCGGGCGGGTTCTGCCGTATCGGTTTTACCCACCCCGTTTGGAGCTGCCTCGTCATAGAGCGGGGCGTTGGGGTTGCGGCGGGAGACTTGCCCGACTTCTGGAGCGGGGATCAGAACTTCTTGAGGGAACGATCTACCTGAATTCCCGCTGCCGTAATCTCAGTAAGAATCACAGTGTAGGTTTCTGAGTCATCGCCTGAGAGAACGATCTTGAAGAAACTCTTTCTACGGAGAAAGGACTTCTTGGTGATGATCCCTGAAGAAACAATCAAGAAGTAATCCACTTCATCGCTTGGGCTGCTGAAGTTTTCAGAGGCTGCTGCAAGCATGGCTACAGCGGCGCGGTCCATGACATAATTCGTAGTCAGCGCATCGGTTCTGTAAGTGCCGTGACCTTTTCTGTAAACTCTTTTAAACTTTTGTCTCGCGTTGTTGGTCTGCGATACGTACATTGTGGAGCCCTCCGCGGATGAAGCCCTAGTGCTGTTTGGGCCTTAGATGTCCAGCATACGATTCTGAGCTGCTGCGGTGATTTCTGACATCGGAATTAGTTGAAACCTCAAAACACAAACCATTGGGGCTTCTCTTCGCAGGAGCGGGTACAGGACGTCCTCCGTCGGCGTGCTTGAAGGGTTCCGCCAGTTCTTTGTCTGCCTCCTAGACGCGCGACCCGGTACGATTAACACCGGCCATCGAGCGGCGGGTGGTTAGGCTGGGTGGATGGCGACAGTTATCCTCGTGCGGCACGGCCGCACCACAGCCAATGCCACTGGACTGCTGGCCGGTCGGGCCGTCGGCGTCAGCCTGGACCAGATCGGTCGCGACCAGGCGGCTCTGACCGGAGAACGCCTCGCGCCCGTGCCCATAGTCGGGGTGGTGTCGAGCCCTCTTGAGCGTTGTCAGCAGACCGCCCAGCTCATCCTCGATCGCCAGGCTGGCACGCCCTACGCGCCGGTCGATCTCGATCTCATCGAGTGCGATTACGGCGCGTGGCAGGGCCGCACGCTCAGTGATCTCGCGACCGAGGATTTGTGGCCGGTTGTGCAGTCGCAACCGTCCGCCGTCGTCTTTCCCGGCGGTGAATCCATGGCCGCAATGCAGACTCGGTCGGTGGCAGCGATTCGACGCCACGATGCAGCCTTCGAAGCCGAGTACGGGCCAGGGGCCGTGTGGGTGGCGGTGAGTCACGGTGACATCATCAAGTCAATCCTCACCGACGCGCTCGGCATGCACCTTGACCTGTTCCAGCGAATTAACGTTGGCCCCGCCTCGGTATCGATCGTGCGCTATGGCGCTAGTCGGCCGAGCGTCTACGCGACCAACACCGACGCCGGTGATCTGTCCTGGCTGTCGAACGGCATCCAGTCTGGCGATGCGCCGGTGGGCGGCGGTGCAGGGCAGAAGGCGCCATGAACCTCATGTGCCTAGAATACTGACATGCCTACACGTGTTCATGAGTTTGCCTGGCCTGATCGGGTCGTCGTTGGCACCATTGGCCTTCCGGGGGCGCGCACCTTCTACCTGCAGGTGCGCGCAGGGACGCAGATCGTGAGTGTTGCCCTGGAGAAGCAGCAGTCGGCTCTGCTGGCGGAGAAGATCGACGAAATTCTCGACCAGCTCATCACCGTCGAGGGCAACCCCTTCAGCGTTCCCACGAGTACTCCCATTGAACTTGTTGACAATGACCAGCTCGAGGCCGTTCAGGAGCAGTTCCGCACCGGCGCCATAAGCTTGGGTTGGGACCCAACCACGGCCCAGGTCGTAATTGAGGCCCACCCCCTCACCGATGTCGATGGTGATGACAACGACGAATCGCTTGATGAAGACGGCGCTAACGAACCCGAAATGCTGCTGGTGCGAATGCCGGTCGGCACCGCCCGCGCATTCGCCAAGCGCACCCGTGAGATCGTGGGCGCCGGGCGTCCGGCGTGCCCGCGCTGCGGTTACCCCATAGACGCCGACGGGCACATCTGCACCCTTCCCGAGGTCTGATGCCGGTGCCGGACCTAGTGACCTCCGAGCTGACGCTCACCGGCCGCATCACGACGGCTTCAAACGCTACATTTCTGGGCAGGATCGGCGACGTGGTCGTCGTCTATAAGCCGATAGCAGGCGAAAGTCCGCTGTGGGATTTTCCCCGCGGCACCCTGGCTCACCGGGAGGTGGCCGCCTACCTGGTCTCGCAGGTCTTCGGCTGGAACGTCGTGCCGCACACCTGGCTGCGCGATGGTCCGCTTGGCGAAGGAATGGTGCAGCTCTGGCAGGAGCAGGACCCCGCCCAAAACGCCGTGAACCTGGTCGCGACGGACTGCGTGCCGGAGACGGGCTGGAAATACGTTCTCGAGGGACGGGATGAGAACGGACGGATGGTTGCCCTCGTTCACGAAGACTCGCCAGCGCTCAGACGCATGGCGGTGTTCGACACGGTCGTCAACAACGCCGACCGCAAAGGCAACCACATTCTGGCAATGACGGACGGACACCGGCACGGCGTGGACCACGGGCTCACCTTTCACCATGACGACAAGCTGCGCACGGTGCTGTGGGGATGGCTGGGAGACGCTCTGACCGCCGAGGAACACGACGGCATAGATCGTGTCAGCGAAGGACTGCCCGGTGGGCTGGGCCGAGACCTGGCGAACTTGCTAAGCGCCGAAGAAATCGCATCGCTCGCCGCGCGTTGCGCCCGGTTGCGCCTGGCAGGTCGGTTTCCGGCTCCGAGCGGTGAGATGTCGGCGGTGCCCTGGCCGCTGTTCTAAGGGAATTACGCCTCCGGGATTCGCAGGCTGTGTCACATTGCTGGCATGGAACTCCAGGCAGCGACGGAGTTCGTCATTCCTGAGCGCGAGCCCGGCTGGCGATTTTCCGGGGACGCGGGCCCCGGGGGGCAACCCCGCAATCCGGCCGCGGAACGGGCTAACGCTAAGGCCAAAGTTTGACACACCGGCAATAGCGAGGGCGAGCCACCCGCCCCCCATGTCGGCCTACCGGGCGGCGCGACGGGTGAAGACCAAATGGAGAACTCCGGCTGGAGAAGGGGTCGCTTCGATTTCGAAGCGTTGTTCGAGTCCTTCGAGTCCATCCCAGAGCCGTTCGCCCCGGCCCAGGACAACCGGCACTTGGACGATGTGCATGTGGTCTATCAGGTCGGCTTCGAGGAACTGGCGGACCGTGCTGACGCCGCCGCCGACCCGGACATCGAGGTCACCGGCCAGGGCACGGGCCTGCATGAGCGCGGAGACGGGGTCGGCGTCCAGGAAATGGAAGATTGTCCCACCTTCCATTTCGAGGACCGGCCTGGGATGGTGTGTGAGAACAACGACAGGGGTGTGGAAGACAGGGTTGTCGCCCCACCATCCCTTCCATTCCTCGTCCTCCCAGGGACCGCGTAGAGGGCCGAACTTGTTGCGCCCCATGATCTCCACGCCGATCCCGGGCCCCCACTGACTGGCGAACGCCTCGTCGACGCCGAAAGATCCCGCCGACTCCCCGTGGAGGCCCATCTCGCGGAACGTGCGCGTCTCGAAAGCCCACTCCATCAGCCGTGAGCCTGCGTGACCGAACGGAGCGTCGAGTTGCTGGTCCTCGCCGGTGCCGAAGCCGTCGAGGGAGACTGAGAAGTTATGCACGCGGACGAGTGACATGTCATCTCCTGAAGTGCTTGTGGTTCGCAATCACTTTATGGTGACCGAGCCCAACGACTCAAGACCGACAACGGAATCAAGCCGCGATGCAACCGGAACCGCGTCGCGGATGCCCCATCAATGCGGCGCTCGAGGTCCGCGGCGCCGCCGTGGATCCACCGGGCCCCCTCGGCGTTCACCGCCCGGGGCCTTCCGCCCGGGGACCTAATCGGCGGTGCCCGTCCTCGCGGCGTATGCGGTGGATTGGGCCCGCACCTGGCGGATGTAGCGATCGGACTGGTTGTAGGAGTAGATGGCGTCGGTCCATCCTTGGGCGGTTGAGAGGTCACGGCCGTGGGCGCACAGATAGGTCGCCGCGCTGAAGGCGGCGTCGTCGATATTGAACGGGTCCGCTGCTCCGTCCCGGTTCCCGTCCCGCCCTGCAAGCTGCCAGGTGGAGGGAATGAACTGCATGGGTCCGACGGCGTGGTCCCAGCGGGCGTCGCCGTCCAGGACTCCCGCGTCCGTGTCGGCGATGGCGGCGAAACCAACGCCATTGAGGCTCGGGCCCACAATTGGGCCGCTCGCCTGCCCTGCGGCGTCAAGGCTGCCGCCGCCGTAAGTTCCGTGCGCTGATTCGACGAAGCCGACGGCTGCCACGGTGTTCCAGCCGATCCCGCACTCCGGAGCGGAATCGTTGGCTGTGACGGCCGCAGCAACGTAGGCCCGGAGCGCGCGGGCAGGGATCCCGGTCTGCGCGGCGGCCCGGAGGAGCCACTGGGCATCCGGGCTCGGGGTTACGTTCACGGCGGTGGTAATGCCGGCCGACAAAATTTCAAGTTCCGCCCCCGCCCGCGGAGGTGGAGAAAGGGCACCGCGGGCGCCTGCGCCGGGCTGACGGCTCACCCAGAACGAGAACGCGGTGATGACGCACACCGCGAACAGGCTGAAAACCATAAGGCGTTTTAGACGGCGCACGGACCAATCAAACCATCCCCCATCCGTGACCGGTTGACGAAACGGTTCCCAGCGGATCAAGAAGGCCGTCGGGTCGGTCGCGGGTCCTCTGGCCGGCCACGCTGACCTGAAACCCAACGCTGCATAACCATGGCATCCCACCGTTCGGTCTTGAGGGGATCGATTGCTCAAATTTTGTTCCAGGTTTACCCATTGAGATACCTCGCATTAAGCCTTCGTTGTTTCTTTGTCGACGCTGGCTCCGGGCAGCCGGCTACATCAAATCCCTAGTAGAAACAGCGATCAATATGAAGGCTACGAGCGTTCAGGCGTTGCCAACTCAGCAGAACCGACGTGGCATGATGTTCCGGCGTAAATGCGTAGCGGTTGCATCGTCCGTTCTGATTATGTTCGCAGTCATCACTCCGACAACCGCAAGCGCCGCAGCGACAACCACGTTAGTCATGGACACTTACGTGCAGGCGGACAGAGCGACTTCGAACTTTGGGTCCAGCATCCGTTTATCTACAGAAGGCCGCGCGTATATCTGGCGGAACTCGCTCCTACGGTTCTCCGTGCAAGTTCCTGCTGGCGAACACGTTGTTTCAGCCAAACTTCGGGCGTATTCCGAGGCATCTACAACTTCCACTGAATTCGTGGATGTCTTTACTACATCTGGCGGCTGGACAGAGAGGGGAGTCACTTGGAATAGCGCACCGGCACGCGGGACATGGCTCGGGAAGGCCGGCGGATTCGCCACCGGCTCCTGGGTTGAATGGGATGTAACCAAGGGCGTCAACGCGAAGGGCGGCGAACAGAACTTCAAGCTGGAAAGCAACGCGCGGAAGTGGATCGGGTTCAAGTCAAAGGAATCGTCGAACCCCGCCCTGCGCCCAAGACTGGTGGTGACGACTGCGCCTGACACGGTAACCTCCACGGAGGCGGCCGTAGTCCGGGTGTGGGGCGCGCGTGTAGCGGGGGACGAGTTTAGTTATACAGGTGCGCCCGACGCCACGAAGTGGAACGTCTACAGCAGTGCCGGCCACGCGGGCAACGGTTTCCGGAGTCCTCAGCAGGTTACCGTGGATGGTTCCAAAATGGTCATGACTGGAACCCAGGATGGCACGACAGCTGGGATGGGCGCGAAGTTTGCAAACCAGAAGTACGGGCGGTGGGAAGTCCGGGCGGCCGGGTCCGGTGATAACGAATACCATATGGTGTCCATCCTGTGGCCCGATAGTGAAAATTGGCCGTGTGACGGCGAGATTGACTACGCGGAAACGACTGGCGACTGGAACGTCATCAAGTTCTTCCACCACTACGGGTGCTCGAACTTGCAGACGTCGTCGTCCAAGCCCCTGGACGTAACGCAGTTTCACAACTACGCGGTTGACTGGTCTCCGCGGGGAATCGTGGGCTACGTCGATGGCGTGAAGTGGTTTGAAGACACCGACCCCGCGCATCAGCCTCCCGGTCCGATGCACCAGACCTTACAACTGGACTGGTTCCCTGACAGCACTGCCAACGGCGCCGGGGAGATGCGGGTGGATTGGGTCCGCGTGTACGCGGCGGGCTGAAGGTCCACCATTTCGAAGACCCGTCAAAGCCGCCAAGGTATGGAGTGCTGGCGGGAACGCGGGAACGACCCTATGCATCACCTGCCGTCCGGCTCAGCGCCGCGGCTTTTGCGGCGTGATGACCCCCGCGAGGCTCCCGAGGCGTTATCGGCTAGCCCGCCGACACATCGATCAGCACCTTGCCGACGATGCTCTCTTCCACCGCCGCGTGGGCCGCAGCCGTGTCAGCCAGGTCAAAGCGATGCAGCGGCAGACCCGCCACCTCTCCCACCCGAATGGCACCCTCGGCGATGGCCGCATTGATGTCCTCGGCTGCGGCGTGCACCGCCGCCATGCCAACGGTGTAGAGCAACACGAACTGGTAGCGGACGTTGAGGCTGAAGTGCCTGCGCACGTCCAGGGTCACCTGATCGCCGCCGTTATTGGCGTAGACCGCGACGGAGCCGCGGTTGCGGATTACTGCCAGGTCGAGTTCCGCGTTCTGCGCGGGCGCCACCTCCACGATCTGATCGACGCCCTCGGGAGCAATCCGACGGATCTCCGCGGCCGCGTGGCTTTCCCTGTAATTGATGACGTGATCAGCCCCAGCGGCCGTGACCAGCGCAGCCTTAGCCGGTCCACTCACGGTCGTGACCACAACGGCGCCGGCCCACTTGGCGAGCTGGATCGCCGCATGGCCCACGGCGCCGGCACCTCCAGCAACGAGAACTACTTTGCCGTTTAAGGCTCCCGGGCGCAGCCGCCGCGGGCCGTCCTCGGCGATGGTCAGGGCCCTGTGGGCGGTGATTGCGGGAACGCCGAGGCTTGCGCCGAGGTCGAACCCGGCATTCTCCGGGAGCGGAAAGACCCGCTCGGCTGGCAGGACGGCGAACTCCTGGGCTGTCCCGCCGTCGGCCCGCTGGTAGGCGGCCAAAGCCACCCAGACCCTGTCACCGACGTGGAGATGCTCGACGCCGGGTCCGACGGCGTCCACGATTCCGGCGCCGTCTTGGTTCGGAACGACCTCCGCGAAGGGCAAGGGCTGGCCCGGTCTGGCGCCGCGGCGCGATTTCCAGTCGGTGGGGTTTACAGCGGAGACCACGATCCGCACGCGCACCTCCCCTCTCCCCGGGGCGCGGATCTCGCGGTCGACGAGCTCGAGAACAGACGGATCGCCGGTGGCACGGTACACGATGGCTTTCATACTCAGACCTAACGCCGGCCCGGACGGAAAATTCCCGCCGGGTGCTGTCACCGGATGGCCACATCAGCTGCTGCGGTCCCCCGAATTGCACTCCAAGCCCCGGACTTCGGTCCACCGGTCAACGGGACTTTGGGACCCACACCCCGCCTCCGGGAGGATTCCATTGGACTCGGGGGGGAACCCAGGTCGCTGGTGGCATTTGAGCCCCCCCCCCCCCCCCCCGGGGGCCATCGCTGGCACGGCGCATTCCGGCCGCGTCGCGATATGCTGGACCGATCATAATCGGTGCCCGGCTGCGTCTTCTGGTCTGGTTCGTCATCCTGGCGAGCCTCATCTCGGCCTGCGCGCCAACGATCAGATTCGATGAGGCCACCGCCGATCCACCGATCCAGACCTCATCGACCCCGCAGGCCGCACGCGATGACGTCCCGGCTCCTCACCGTCCCACCTCCCCCACCCCGACACCGGTTCCCACGCCGCCCCCGGTGCCCCAGGCGTTCGCCCTCAACCTCTACCAGGAGGGTGACTTCGTGCCGCAGTACACCTTTGACTGGTGTGTGGCGGCGAGCATCCAGATGATGCACAACCTCATCGACGACACCGGGGCCGTCACGTGGACCGATCGCGTCCAGCAGGGCGAGCTGTGGGAGATGGCCCGGGCACGGTCGTTCAACTCGTTCAACGGCGCCAACCCCCTGGGTTGGGCGGAGGTGCTAACCGAGGTCGGAACGGGGCCGTATGCCGTCGTGAGCGTCGCCGACTATGAGGAAGCGCTGCAGACCGCGGCGCGCGCCATTGCCGACACGGATCGGCCGGTCGGGCTGGTCATGTGGCGCGGCCGCCACGTATGGGTGATGAGCGGCTTCGAGTCACTCGGCGACCCCGACCAGTTCCCGGAGTTCCCGGTCACCGGCATCCGCGTCCAGGATCCGCTCTACCCGTACGGCGACGACCAGTGGGGACCGTCCCCCGAGCCCAACGCCCTGCTCACCCCCGAACAGTTGGCGACGCAGTTCGTCGTCCGCGAGCCGCGACGCTGGAGCAGCGATATGCCGACCGGCTACATGCTGGTGCTGCCGGTCGCCAAGGCCTGATCAGCCCCTGGTAGCCCTAATTACCAGATGCTGACCTATGAAGGTTTCAAGGACCTGGCGGCCGCTCTTGAAATCTGAAGGGCGCTGGACGTAGATGGTCGCAGACTAAACACCCTCGGAGGTCACCATGACAGTCACTTTCAACCACACCATCGTCTACGCAACGGACAAGCGCCATTCGGCGGAGTTCCTGGCCAACGTGCTCGGACTGCCGAAACCCCAAGCGATGTGGTCTTTCATGACCGTACCCCTCGACCACGGAGTGGCCCTCGATTTCGCCACGGCAGACCGGCCCATCTCCCCGCAGCACTACGCCTTCCTGGTCAGCGAGGAGGACTTCGATGGAATCTTGGCAAGGATTCAGGCCCAGGGCATCCCCTATTGGGCAGACCCGGGACGGTCTCGCCAGCAGCGGATCAACCACAACGACGGCGGACGCGGCGTCTACTTCTCGGATCCTGACGGGCATTTCCTTGAAGCGATCACACGTCCGTACGGATCGGGTGCTGCATGGGGTCCTGGGTACGCTGACGGCCGCATTGGCAGCTCGCCCTATCTTCTTTGAGCGCAGCGCCGTAGTTGCCGCCCGATCTGCCTGAGTGGAACGGCCCGAAGACCCGCATCTGTCGTCATTTGGGGAAGGCTATGCGCCTGATGTGCGTGGCGAGACTCGTCCGCGCAGCGCGGGTTGTCCTGAACTTTGGATTAGGTGCGCGTTGGTCGCGAGTCATGCAGTAGCCCACGATAGTCGCCATGACACAGTCGGCCGGCGGCTGCTTGACAGCGCGCCGCTGTTAACGAAATGCTCCCGCCGAACTTCTGATATGAATGGCAATGTGCAAAACCCTGACGATCCCCTCTTCGACATTGACAGCCGGCCCTCCAACGCTGAGCTCAAGTTCTCCATGGGATTTCAACTAGCCCTGTTCGTCGGCCTTGGAGGCGTGGCCCCCTTGTTCATCCTTCACTGGGCCGGGGTACGTCAATGGGCATTGATCGGCATTCCGTTGTTGTGCGCGGCGGCGTCAGTGTGGTGGCTCCTGCGATTCCTCAAGCAACGCGGCATAGAGACAAAGGCATATTACGTGGCCCACGGCGGCAACCCTGCCGGTACGAGTGATCTCCTGTTCGGTCACGTGTCTTACGAAATCACACCTGACGGCCGTTGGAAGTGGCCTGAACAGAGCTACAGCGGCGAGTAAACAGGCCGGCAGGAGCAGGGGGGTCCCCTCCCTCCCCGCCCCGCCCTGGGAAGGCCCGACGACAGTCCGTACACATGATGTGCATGACTTCCCTCGACACGATCCTCGGCACCGCCGGGATCGACCCCACCGACCTGACCGCCACGGTCACCCAGCAACGCAGCATGTCCACCACCATGGAACTCGTGCTGGCTGACCAAGCCCCTGAACAGGCAAACCACGTGCCCGAGGTAGGACTCGAACCGGACTCCAGCCTGGGGCCGTTCTGGTCGTGTTCCGTCAACTGGACACCGGTTCCCGCGCGAGCAGGGCACCTGACAAGCCGGGCAAAACCTCTGGCTGTCACTCGGGAGGGAGGCGGACGCAGGAATAGAAGACGCCCTTGTGCCTGGCCGTCGCGGCGTTGAAACTTGGTCGTAACAGCAATTTCGGCTACCAGGATGCGTCGTTCGAGGAGGAACCATGAGCAACAGTGATGAACTGCGGCCGGCGTACGAGCGGCTCCTTGCAGCCGTTGCCGCAAATGACGAGGATGCGCTGGCCCAGGTCGTCAGCACTGACATAGAAGACCGCAGTGCCGCTCCCGGACAGCTTCCAGGACTGGCCGGAATTGCCTCCTGGATGCAAGGGCTCCGCCCTTGGGTTCCCCTTTCAGTGGCACCTCCCGGCCCGGCTCGGCCGGAATCGCGAACCAGCGGCCACCAAAGGCCGCAGGAAAGTTTCCGGTCAGGGCGGACAGGGAGGGCTGCCACAGGAACATTTGCATTTGAGGATGGCAATCTGTCCATCCACTTAAGCGTGACCCGTTGATTTGAAAAGGGGACAAAGGACTCCAGTTGTGTCTTCCGCGGCGGCGGCGCGAAGGCGATGATTAGATTACCGACCGCAGCCGGCAGTCGATCGATTCGATCGGAGAGGACCATGCTCAAGAACCTGCTGTGCAAGCTGAACATTCAGCACGATTGGCATGTTGAACATGCCGACGATGGCGCCCTATACAAGCGCTGCAAACGTTGCGGCAAAGACGACGACCGCGGAGGCGGTGGGACCGGTAATTTCGGTGCCTGGGCCGGGTCAGCTGGGGGCTAGAGCGTTGATCGTTGTTGTCGTAGCCAGATCCGGACCTGACTAGAGCGCGACTTCTGACCGGTATGTGAGGGCCTCGTTGGGCTGTGGTTGGGCATTGGCGCCACAAGCCAGGGTGAGAAAGTGCTGATGGTAGGGTTCACGACCGTCGGCGGACGTGTGTGAACACGGGCTGTGCGCCGTTCTAGGCCCTGCGTGCCGCGGCCGAGGCCCGGCCCCTCATGTGGCTCTGGACGCCTCGGGACGGCGTGTCACAACGTGTCAGTGGCCATGTCATGTCGTTCCCCCCGCATTCCTGTATGTCCACGTATCAGAACGGAAATTCAGAGGACCGGCCGCAGACTTGGGTCGATCCAACGAATAGCCAGCAGCTCATGGTGTTCGCGGCCCTAGCCACCATCAACTGGTGGACGAGAAAGCCCAACGGAAAGGACGAACGAGGATGAACACCAAGGAGAGACCCCGCAGGGCGGTACCCGGTTTTCCGTAGTCAGCCGCTCCCCCACACAACCAAATAGGCCGTTCCAGGAACCCACACACCCGGAACATCAGATCAGAGGCGAGAGCGTGGACACTGTCCACACGAAAAGACACCAAAAGGCCCGTGACCTGGGGAACACTGTGCCCGAGGGGGACTCGAACCTGGTTCCCGCCCATAAATATCCGCCGCTCCCCCGCGAACCTCCGCAATCCGGCCCAGGGTATGCACATGGTGCACACCCTCCTTTTGCCCTCTTCGGCGCCCCCAACCAAGCTGCTCCCCTTATGGAACGCTTCGGTGGAGTCCCTACACGACACCTCTCAGAAAGGGTGCAGCTGTTCCAAGGGTAAAGAACTGTTTTATTGGCTCCCCCTAAGGGCGTGGCTAGGCACGGGCAATGGTCCGTGCGTGGGGTGATGTCATGTCAATAGCCTTCTGTGACCGTGATCAGCACACTCGTGAGCGGCGGATACGCGGTGGCCCGTTTGAGCTCGGCAGCCCCCAGTACAAGGAAAATTCATGACCGACGCCATGCCAACAATCGTCTTTGACGTCAACGAAACTCTCTCTGACATGGCCCCCATGGGCGAACGCTTCAGCGAGATCGGTGCGCCGGCTGAACTGGCCAAACTTTGGTTCGCTACGCTGCTGCGTGACGGCTTCGCCCTCACGGCCAGCGGCCAGAAGGGATCCTTCACCGCCATCGGGGCCGCGGCACTCCGGGGACTTCTTACCGGGGTGAGGCTCAACCGGCCACTTGAGGCAGCCGTCGAGCATGTCATAGGCGGCATGACGGCCCTGAACGTACATCGGGACGTCCCGGATGGAATCAGGGCACTCGCCGCCGGGTTCCGGCTCATCACACTCAGCAACGGCTCTGCCCAGATCGCCGGGAAGCTGCTCACCGCCGCCGGAATCCGTGACGAGTTTCAGTCGCTACTCTCGCTCGAAGACGCGGCAGCGTGGAAGCCCGCACGGGCATCCTACGACTATGCCGCCACCACCTGCGAGGCCGACCCCGCCGACATGGTGCTGGTCGCCGTCCATCCATGGGACATCCACGGCGCGGCCCGCGCGGGTCTGCGCACGGCATGGCTGAACAGGGATGGGGGAAACTACCCCATCTACTTTCAGGCTCCTGATTTCACAGTCACCGCGCTGACCGAGCTTCCCGAGGCCCTGGCAGCAGCGTGACAGGCACCGTGGACTCCCATGCGGACCGGAACGGGGCGACCCCTGTGTCACGGAGGTGCATCTTCACCCGAATCCGCGGAGAGCGGACTCGAACGAGGTGCCCAGTCCCGTGGCGCGGAAGCTCCGCCTCCGTAGCCACAGAGTCGACGTCGACCTGGACGTCCAAGAGTAATCCGGTTCGCCCCTACACAGCTGCCACACGGCGGTGCACTTCAGTCTTTCGCGGATTCGCTGGCTAAGTCTGTTGGCAGACCGGGTATCCAGCACTGCTCGTAGTTCGGGTGCTCCCGATGGGAGCCTGCGAGGATGGTGAGCATGGCCCGGCGGGCAATGGCAACTGTCCCTTCGGCTTCGCTGGGGTCGCTAATCCCTTCGGCGTCGGCAGCTTCCTTCCAGCCGGCGATGATGGCTCTCTCCTGGCTCACCCACCGGAACCCTTTTGGCGATTTGCGCAGGTCAGCAGCGTTGTCTCCTGAGTGGCCAGATTCGCGCTCGTTGCCC
>NZ_JASBQY010000028.1:3643-25132 GCF_029960645.1 Arthrobacter sp. AL12 | reverse complement strand
ACCAAAATCAAGAATCACGCGGCAACCGCGTTACACCACGCAAATGGACTTGACCTCGCCCGCTGGGGGATCGGCCTGCGGGCGCCGCACCATTGCAGTCCACCTATCCCCACGTCGCTAGCGTTTCCAGGGGTAAAGCATCGAAGCCGGTAGAGTGCGATTCATGACATTGGGGGATGCAAAAGCCGCTCGTGCACGCCGCCCATGGACCTTCGCCGCTGTATGCGTCATGGTCGTCTCGATGGCGCTACTCCTGTTCGGTCTGACCCAGGTGCCGCCGATACGGCTGCTGCCCGGCTATGTGGTGACCTACCTACTAATCGGGGCCTGCATCTTTGGCCCAACCGGAAAGCTGCCCTTGCGACAAGCCGGTGCGTTTCTGCTGCCCGGCGTCCTTCTTGCTGCCCTGGCGCTGATGAACTTAGGGTTCTGGGCTGGCGGCTGGTTGCTCGGGCTCCCGGCCTGGGGCTTGCTGCTGAGTCGGTGGACTCCGGAGAACCCGATAAGGATTGGCCAGCTGCTGGAGTTCCTCGGCCTGCTGGTGCTGGGCCTGGTGATCTTCACGTTCAATGCGATCTACCCTTTCCCCAGCCTGGGCCTGTTCCTGCTGCCGGTGATTCCCCTGGTCCGGCTGGCCTACCCGGAGTACCGGGCCAAGCCGCTGCAGGCTGCCGTCGAACTTGTCCTGGGCGTAGCCACCGTTGTGGTCGTCTTCGCGATCCCCACTCCGGAGGGCTCATGGTCCTCCCCTTGGACCCTCGCAGGCGGGGGCGCCACCGTCGGACTGATGATCGGTTACTGGGCCGGACGCCTCCCCCAGCGATTACGACGGCTGCGGCCCAACCACGGAGCCGTGATTTAGGCATTGCGGGGTTCCTCGGCAGCGTTCGGTAAAGGATCCTTGAGCGGACGCCCTTCGAGTGCTCATGAGACCGGGCGGCGTTGCATTAGAGGGTGCGTTTAGCGTCTCCTCGTTCTCCATCCGGTCTCGAAGAGGAAGTGGCTTGTTTCGCCAGGGCAACCCCGGAGTCGCTCATCTCGTCCGCTAGTTTCAGCACGTCGTACATTCCCAACTGGGCTTCTCGGCTGAATGCGGTGACGAGAGTTCCCTCGTCGGCGGTCTCGATAACGAAACGGATGTGAGGACGAACCCTAAGTCGTCCGGCAGCATCTCCGTGACGCCAGTCGCCCTGCCAATCTTGGCTGATTTCGACCCAGACGTCCGCACCTTGAGTTAGAACGGTCAATCCGGGCTGGGTAAAAGCGCGCAATAGAGTCGCAAGGGCGTCCTCCGGGGACAAGGCAGTGGTCCATTGCTCTTGGTTTTGGAAGTGATGGCGGCCGGCGCCGAACTGCAAAAGTATTGCCGAGGCGATCAGGCTTGGCCAAAACGCGACTGGCAGCAACCCGCTGGGGTCAACTACCAGTTGCCAGACAAAAAACACTGCGCCGAGCAGAATGACCAGGAGGAGAAATATTCTTCTCCAGCGGCCGGGAACCGGAACCAATTCTGACGTGCCACGTTTGCCCGACACCAGCCAAGCACCGAGGCAGAGAGTGAGCAGGGCTTGGATGCTGACGATGACGACCAGGAGGATGTCCGTCTCGGGGCGCTGGGCGGAGCTAAAAATTATGATCACTGACAGAACGGCGAGGCCGACCATGACCGCTCCGGCGCCGACCCGAATCCTTCTATCCCGCGCCGTTGTGTCCATGAACTACTGTCAGCGAGCCTCTGGTTTCTTGTCAATGCACCATAAGCCATCCCTTAACGGGGCCGACTTAGGGACGCGCGTCCCACGAGAGCGGCCATGCTTAGGGATCGGTTCGTCCTATCCAGTTGCGGTTCGCACAAGGAAGACCGAAGTGGGTGGGCGGGGCTGTTACTCGCTCTCGAAGCTGAGTGTGTCTGTTCCGCTCTTCCAGCTGAGAGTGCCCTGGCTGAATGTCAGTTCGATGGGTCGCTTCAGGAACTCCATCACCCACAGGTGCTGTTCGCCGACATCGCCCGCGCACCCCATCGCTCCGGTGGCAATGTTCTTGACAGTAAGCGTGTTCCCGGTGATTGTCGCCTGCCCGCCCAGGGGGCCGCATCTGGTAGCCGCGGTCAACTGAAGCTCTCCGTTCACGGAGGTCAACCATGCCTTGACGCCGCCGGATGCCGCCCAGGGTAGATCATTGCCGCCGGCCGTGCCGGAAACACTGGCGTATCGGGAACACTGGGTCGTTGGTAGGAACGCCGTACATGTTTCTTGGGGTGGCGTTGTGCTGGTTGAGCCAAGGGTTGAGCTGGTGGACGTAGCCGAGCTGGTGGAGCTGGGCGCGGGTATGGCAGTTCCCGGTTCGCCCGTTTTCGTGTCTCCGCAAGATGTCAACAGCATGCCGAGAAGTAGGAGGGGAACCGTGTATTGCCACAACCGATTGCGCTTCATTGTGCTCCCCTGAAGGTGGACGTTGATGGGAGCCTATACGCAGACGGCCGAGTTTTTCATGAATCCCGAAAGGGTCCCGTTCGAGGTTCCCCCTTACGGACATCTTGTGGGTCGTGCAGATGAGTGTGCACATTCCGTGCAGACGACTTCGGAAACTGACACTGCCCCATACCGGGAAGAACTGCGACAGCCGGAAAATAGCCCGTCACTCATTGCAGACTTTCGCCGCTGCCGCCCGGCCCCGGCAGCGGAATCACGCCGTCGGAGCCGAGGGGGGATCCAAAAGCCTGCTCAGCGTGACACGTGACACCGCTACTCCGCAGCTACTCCCCCGCGGCGGGCCGGAGCGTTCCGATGAGCTGCTCGATCACGCCGGCGTCCTCGATCGTGGAGGGCACCACGTAGTCCTCGCCGTCGGCAATCTGGCGCATGGTCTTGCGCAGGATCTTGCCGGAGCGGGTTTTGGGCAGGGCTTCCACCACGGTGACGTGCTTGAAGTCGGCAACGGCGCCGATGTCGCGCCGGACCAACGCAATGAGGTCCTTGACCAGGATCTCCTCGGGCACATCGACCCCTGATTTCAGCACCACATAGCCGCTGGGACGCTGGCCCTTCAACGGGTCCGCGAGCCCGATCACGGCACATTCGGCGACGGCCGGGTGCTGGCCGATGACCTGTTCCATGGCGCCGGTGGACAGGCGGTGGCCGGCGACGTTGATGATATCGTCGGTGCGGCCCATCACGAAGAGGTAGCCGTCCTCGTCCCGGTAGCCGGAGTCGCCGGTGGCGTAGTAGCCCTCGAACGCCTGCAGGTACGAGGAGATGTAGCGTTCGTCGTCGCCCCAGAGCGTCGTGAGCGTGCCCGGCGGCAGCGGAAGCGCCAGGACGATGTTGCCCTCCGTCCCCGCCTCGACGTCCGTCCCCGACCCGTCGACGATGTTCAGCTTGAAGCCAGGCATCGGCACACTGGGCGAGCCGGCCTTGATCGGCAGCCCGTCGAGCCCGCGCGGGTTGGCGCAGATGGCCCAGCCGGTCTCTGTCTGCCACCAGTGGTCCACGACCGGGACGCCCAGGATCCGGGAGGCCCAGTGGAAGGTGTCGGTGTCGAGCCGTTCACCGGCGGCAAACAGAGTGCGCAGGCTGGAAATGTCGTACCCGCCGAGCAGACTGGCCTCGGGGTCGGCCTTCCGGATAGCGCGCACGGCGGTGGGCGCGGTGAACAGCACGTTGACCTTGTGGTCCTGGATGACGCGCCAGAACGCCCCGGCGTCGGGGGTGCCCACGGGCTTGCCCTCGTAGAGGACCGTCGTGGCGCCGGCCAGCAGCGGGCCGTACACGATGTAGGAATGCCCCACCACCCAGCCGACGTCGGAGGCCGTCCACATCACATCGCCGGGTCCGATGTCGTAGATGTTCTCCAGAGTCCAGCTGAGCGCCACGGCGTGGCCGCCGTTGTCCCGCACGACGCCCTTGGGGGCGCCGGTGGTTCCGGAGGTGTAGAGGATGTACAGCGGATCGGTGGCCTTGACGTCGACCGGCGCGGCGGGCGCGGCGGAGGCCATCTCGGAGTCCCAGTCCAGCCAGCCGGCGTGGTCGGCGGCGGAGGAGGCGAAGCCAATGCGGCCCTTCACCAGGACGGGGGTCTCCGGCACCCCGGCCAGGCCGAGGGCTTCCGCGACGGCGGGGAGGTACTCGATCCGGCGCGACGGTTCGATGCCGCCGGAGGCCGTGACCACCGCGGCGGGGGCGGCGTCGCGGATGCGGGCGGCGAGTTCCTTCGGGGCGAAGCCGCCGAAGACGACCGAGTGCACGGCGCCGAGCCGGGCCGTGGCGAGCATCGCGATGGCCGCCTCGGGGATCATCGGCATGTAGATCACAACACGGTCGCCCCTGCCCACCCCGTGGCTGCGCAGGACACCGGCGAACCGGGCGACGAGGTCCGTGAGCTCCGCGTAGCTGAAGCGCTGCTGCGTGCCGAGCATGGCGGAGTCATAGATCAGGGCGTCCTGCCCGCCCCTCCCCTGCTCCACGTGGCGGTCCAGCGCGTTGTAGGAGGTGTTGAGCACGCCATCGGGGAACCAGTCGTACAGCGGCTTCCTGCCGGAATCGAGGGCACGCTGCGGTGGAGTGGTCCACGAGACCTTCCCTGCGGCTTCCAGCCAGAATGCTTCGGGCGTCTCCAGGCTGCGTGCGTAGCTGTCCCGGTAATTCTTGCTAACCATGAAAATGAGTCCCGTCCACGACGATGTGATGGTGCTCATGGTAGCCCCGTCCCGGCTCACGGCACAAGGTCTATGTATACAAAGCTGCCAGCCCCGACCTCAATTCAGGCAGAATACTGGGCAAAAGGAACATTCATGTATACAGTGGACAGCGTCAGCCAACAAAGGAGTCAGGATGCGCGCCAGTGACAAGGCCTACGCGGCCCTGCGCGACGACATCATCGAGTGGCGCCTCGCGCCGGGGACGGTACTCGCCGAAGTGGAGCAGTCCGAGCGGCTCGGCATCTCCCGCACCCCGCTGCGGGAGGCCCTGAGCCGGCTCACCGCGGAGGGCCTGACGACGACGGCGGGCGGCCGCGGCGTCGTCGTTACCGACATCTCGCTGGAGGACATCGACGAACTCTTCGAGCTGCGCGAAACCCTCGAGGGCAAGGCGGCGGCGCTGGCCGCCGAACGCGGCGACGCCGCAACCTTCGAACGGCTCCGCAACGAACTGTGCCAGGCCCCCTCGCTGATCAGCGCCGGGGATCCGGCCCGGCACGACTACTACGGCCTGGTCGGACGGCTGGACACCGCCATCGACGCCGCAATCCACAACTCCTACCTCGCCCAGGCGATGCGCAGCCTGCGCGTCCACCTGGTCCGGGTCCGCCGGCTGGCGGCCGACGACGCCGAACGGCTCACTGCGGCCGCCGCCGAGCATGCCGCCATCGCCGAGGCGATCGCCGCCGGCAACCCCCGGCTCGCGGAGGCCGCCACCACACTCCACCTGCACCGCAGCCTTTCCCACGTCAAAGCCACGCACACACCTCAGTAGCAACCCACCTCTATAAACCGCATTCAAAGGAGCACCATGGTCAAGGAACACCACGTCCGCGTTTACAAGAGCGAGGAAAACCTGCCCCGCGAGGACCAGCTCGCCTTCAAGATCGCCCAGGTGGCCGCCGATCCCGTCGCCGTCTCCGCCGAGGTCACCGACATGGTGATCAACCGGGTGATCGACAACGCCTCGGTCGCGATTGCCTCGCTGAACCGTGCCCCGATCGTCGCAGCCCGCGCCCAGGCCCTGACCCACGGCCCCACCACCGGCGGCCAGGGCTCGAAGGTCTTCGGCATCGAAGAGCGGGTTGCCCCCGAGTGGGCTGCCTGGGCCAACGGCGTGGCCGTCCGCGAGCTCGACTACCACGACACCTTCCTCGCCGCGGACTACTCCCACCCGGGCGACAACATTCCCCCGATCCTCGCCGTCGCCCAGCACGTGGGTGCCAGCGGCCAGGACCTGATCCGGGGCATCGCCACCGGCTACGAGATCCAGGTCAACCTGGTCAAGGCGATCTGCCTGCACAAGCACAAGATCGACCATGTCGCGCACCTCGGCCCCTCCGCCGCCGCCGGCATCGGCACCCTGCTGGGACTGGACGTCGAGACCATCTTCCAGTCCATCGGCCAGGCCCTGCACACCACCACCGCCACCCGGCAGTCCCGCAAGGGCGAGATCTCCACCTGGAAGGCGCACGCCCCCGCGTTTGCCGGCAAGATGGCCGTCGAATCCGCGGACCGGGCCATGCGCGGCCAGACCTCCCCCGTGCCGATCTACGAAGGCGAGGACGGCGTCATCGCCTGGATGCTGGACGGCCCCGACGCCTCCTACACCGTGCCGCTGCCGACCCCGGGCGAAACCAAGCGCGCCATCATGGACACCTACACCAAGGAGCACTCCGCCGAGTATCAGGCCCAGGCCTGGATCGACCTGGCGCGCAAGCTCCACGGCGGGCACCCGGAGGTCACGGACCCGGCCAACGTGGAGTCCGTGCTGATCAAGACCAGCCACCACACGCACTACGTGATCGGCTCCGGCGCCAACGATCCGCAGAAGTACAGCCCCACGGCCAGCCGCGAAACACTGGACCACTCCATCCCGTACATCTTCACGGTTGCCCTGCAGGACGGTGCCTGGCACCATGTCGATTCCTACGCCCCGGCGCGCGCCACGCGCCCGGACACCGTCGAGCTGTGGCACAAGGTCACCACCGTCGAGGACCCGGAATGGACCCGCCGCTACCACTCCCTGGACATCGCGGAGAAGGCCTTCGGCGGGACCGTTGTCATCACGCTCAAGGACGGCACGGTGATCACCGACGAGATCGCCGTCGCCGATGCCCACCCGCTGGGCGCCCGGCCGTTCGCCCGGGAGCAGTACGTGAACAAGTTCCGCACCCTCGCCGCCGGCCTCGTCGCCGAAGCGGAAATCGACCGCTTCCTGGCCGCCGCCGCCCGCCTGCCCGAGCTGGCTGCCGGTGAGCTGGACCAGCTCAACATCCAGGCCGCCGACGGCGTGATCGACCTGGCCGCCGCACCGAAGGGACTCTTCTAAATGCTGTACTCGAAGGTCACCCCGGAGCAGAAGCGCGTCCGCTTCCGCGAGCTCCTGGCCTCCGGGACGATCCAGCAGTTCCCCGGCGCGTTCAACCCGCTCTCGGCCCGGCTGATCGAGGAAAAGGGCTTCGCCGGGGTCTACATCTCCGGCGCCGTCCTGGCCAACGACCTGGGCCTGCCCGACATCGGGCTGACCACGCTCACCGAGGTGGCCACCCGCGCCGGGCAGATCGCCCGGATGACGGACCTGCCCAGCATCGTCGACGCCGACACCGGCTTCGGCGAGCCGATGAACGTGGCCCGCTCGGTCCAGGAGCTTGAGAACGCCGGCCTCGCCGGCCTCCACATCGAGGACCAGTTCAACCCGAAGCGCTGCGGCCACCTCGATGGCAAGAACGTGGTGGACCTGGACACAGCCACCAAGCGCATCCGCGCGGCGGCCGACGCCCGGCGTGACCCGAACTTCCTGATCATGGCGCGGACCGACATCCGCGCCACGGACGGGCTGAAGGCAACGCAGGACCGCGCCAGGGCGCTCGTGGAGGCCGGGGCGGACGCCATCTTCCCGGAAGCCATGAAGGACCTCAGCGAGTTCCAGGCGATCCGTAACGCCGTCGACGTGCCGATCCTGGCCAACATGACCGAGTTCGGGCAGAGTGCCCTGTTCACGGTGGAACAGCTCGCCGAAGTCGGCGTCAACATGATCATCTATCCGGTGACGCTGCTCCGTAGTGCCATGGGCGCTGCGGAGCGTACGCTGGAATCGATCAAGGCTGACGGTACCCAGGAGGCCCAGGTCGGGAACATGCTGACCCGGGCGCGTTTGTATGACCTCGTGGACTATGAGGCGTACAACAGCTTCGACACCGGGGTCTTCAATTTCCAGATCCCGGGTCAGTAAGCCCCCGCATCGGACTTCCGGCTCCGGCCGGTTCAACAGGCGACAGGAACAAAGGAGTTTCAGCATGGCTGAACAAGAGATCAAAAAGGGCCTCGCCGGCGTCGTGGTGGATTACACCGCGGTGTCCAAGGTGAACCCGGATACCAATTCACTGCTGTACCGCGGGTACCCCGTGCAGGAGCTGGCCGCCAAGTGCAGCTTCGAGGAAGTCGCCTACCTGCTCTGGAACGGCGAACTGCCGGATCCGGAGCAGCTGGCGGAGTTCACGGCACGGGAACGTGCCGGACGTGCGCTGGACCCCGTGGTCAAGCAGGTCATCGACGCGCTGCCGACGTCCTCGCACCCGATGGACGTCTGCCGCACGGCTGCCTCCGTGATGGGTGCCCGGCACCCCCTCGCGGAGGACTCCTCCCGCGGGGCGAACATGGCCAAGGCCGTGGACCTGTTCGCCGCGATGCCGGCAGTGGTGTCCTACGACCAGCGCCGCCGTCACGCTGACGGACGCAGCATTGAACCAATGGAGCCCCGCGACGATCTGGGCTACTCCGCCAACTTCCTCTGGATGGCCTTTGGCGAGGAGCCGGTCCAGGAGGTCGTCGAGGCGTTCAACGTCTCCATGATCCTGTACGCCGAGCACTCCTTCAACGCCTCGACGTTCACGGCCCGGGTGATCACCTCGACCCTCTCGGACCTGCATTCGGCCGTGACCGGGGCGATCGGCGCGCTGAAGGGCCCGCTGCACGGCGGCGCCAACGAGGCCGTAATGCACACCTTCGATGAGATCGGCATCCGTCCGGAGGAATCCCTCGATGAGGCCGCCACCCGCGCGAAGGCGTGGATGGAGGATGCCCTGGCGCACAAGAAGAAGGTCATGGGCTTCGGGCACCGCGTGTACAAGCACGGCGACTCCCGGGTGCCCACCATGAAGGCGGCCCTGGACAAGATGATCGCGCACTACGGCAGGCCGGAACTGCTGGGGCTGTACAACGGCCTGGAGTCGGCGATGGACGAGGCCAAGGCCATCAAGCCCAACCTCGACTACCCCGCCGGTCCCACGTACCACCTGATGGGTTTCGACACCCCGACCTTCACTCCGCTGTTCGTCGCCAGCCGCATCACCGGCTGGACGGCGCACATCATGGAGCAGCTGGATGCGAATTCCCTGATCCGCCCGCTGAGCGAATACAACGGCGTCGAGGAACGGCACCTGGCGTAGCCCCGGTTCCTGCCGCACGCACGACGGCGGGCCGGTCACCTCGGGGAGGTGGCCGGCCGGCTTGTCGTTTGTTGCTAGTCCCGCATCTCCAGGCTGAGGATCATGCCTTTGAGCTTCCGGTACTCGGGTGCCAGGAGGTAGGCCTTAGCCTCGGCCAGCGAGTTGAACACGGGGTCATCGTGTGCCGGACTCTGGGCCGCCCGGTTGGCGAAGGACAGCGTGCCCTGCGGCGCACCGGCGGCGAAGGAGTACATCAGGCAGCTGTCCTTCAGCTGTCCACTCAGGTTGTCGACCAGTCCGATTTGGTAATCGAAGGCACCGCCGTCGGCCCTCATGTCAAGGACGCGGTAGGAAAACCGCACGCCCGCGGCCGTGGCCCACTGGCTGCCCAGGGCAGGCGCCGTGTCCAGCTCGGCCATGGGGTAAGGACCCGGGCCGCATGCGCCCCCCACCCCGCCGGCGGCGCCGTGGTAGAGCTCCGCCACCTGCATGCGGGCTTCGTTGAAGATGATGACGCGGGTCCCGGGATTGCCGCCGGCCCCGACGGTGGATTCCTCCGCCGTCCAGCCGGCGGGCAGGTCGAAGGAGACTCCGGCGGCGGAGCTGCTGTAGCGCCCCGGCGCGGGCCCGGCGACGGTACCCTGGGTTGCCGGGGATGTTGCCGCGTCCTGCGGGATGACTGGACTCGCCGAAGCCGCCGCGCCCGTCGCCCCAGTTGGAGGCGCCGACAGCGAGGCCGAAGCGGACGGAGCCGTCGTCCCTCCGGCCGGTCCCGCCTGCTCCGGTGCGGACGCCAGATTGCCGGCCACGAGGACGCCGGCCGTGCCCGCGGCCACCGCAAGGGCCAGGATCGCCGTGATCCAGGGCCAGCGGCGGCGCGGGGCAACGGCCGCAGAGGAACCCGGTCCCACTCCGTCGTCGCTGAAGACCCTGTCCGCGGTCCCGTTGGTCGAATCTATGTCCGGATCCATGTCCGTCCCCCATCTTGTGTGCTGTTGATTCGTCGCACGGCCGGTGTCCCGTTGCCGGGCCCGCACCGCAGCGGAGACGCCACTAGTAGAGCCTGGTCACGGTGAGCGAGGTGATGACCGCTTTGAGGTCCTTGAAGGCCTGCGTGGTGCTGAATGCCAGGGCCTCGTCCATCGTCCGGAAGTTATAAAGCCCCCAGAGCGGTCCGCCAGGAGGGCGGCGGTTTCCGAAGCTGTAAAACTCCAGGGCACCGGGTCCCGCGACGGCCAGGTCAAGAACGCAGCCTATCCCGTCCTGTCCGCCAATGCGGTTCGTGACTCCGATCCCCGCCTGCACGGGGCCCCCGTCATTGGCTGCGGAGGTCATGGCGACGTAGACAAACCTTGGGGTTCCTTGTTCCGGTGTCGCAGGATCTACCGGCAGCCCGGGCATCGGCTGGCTGTCGAGCAACTTGTACGGTGCAGTGTTGAGCCAGCCGCTGGTGCTCCAGTCGTTGGTGTCGCCGTGGGCCAGCCGTGCCACTTCCCTGCCGTTCGCATCCGTGAGGGAAGTCCCCGTCCCGTTGGCAAGGGAAGAACTCTCCAGCGACGCGTCAGCGAGCTGCCACGCCGCCGGGTAGTTGAAGCTCACTTTGTAGCCGGCAGGCCAGTCCGCATACGTCTTTATCCCCCTGAAAAGTAGTGTGATGAGCTGCAGGCTACCTGTGTTGTTTCCGGCAGGTCCGCCGGGGTTACATTTCCCCGGTAAGTTTTTCGACCGAGGCCACAGTCTCGTTGTCCTCGTTCAGGACAACGACGACGTTGTGCACCTCCCCGGCCAGCGCGGCCGGCAGCCAGTGCTCCGCATCCTGCCACATCAGGTGCAGCGGCAGCGCGCCGGTATCGAACCACTCGGGCGTTATCTCGGGCCTCTCCGCCGGCTCGCCCTCCCAGTGCCGGGTGGTGAAGAGCCGGCAGTACATATTCCACTCGGGACGGGTGGGGAACAGGAACTCGACGGCGCCGGCGTCGGCCAGGTCCTCCTGCCGGACAACGACGCCGGCTTCCTCCCAGACTTCGCGGACGACCGCTTCGGCATCGCTCTCCCCCGCCTCAACGTGGCCGCCAATGCCCACGATCTTGCCCGTGCCGAATCCGGTCCGCTTGAGCCCCAGCAGCACCTCGGTGCGTGAGCCTGCGTCGCGGAGCAGAAAACATAGGGTGACGGGGGTGGAGGCCATGAAGGCAAGCCTAGCGGCGCGCCGCGTCCCTGCGCCTTAGCCCAGCGCCCGCGGATGCGCGGCGGCGTAGATCTCCCGCAGCGTGTCTGCCGTGACCAGGGTGTAGACCTGCGTGGTGGTGACCGAGGCGTGGCCCAGCAGCTCCTGGACCACCCGGACGTCAGCCCCGCCCTCGAGCAGGTGCGTGGCGAAGGAGTGCCGCAGAGTGTGCGGCGAGACGTCCTTGGTGATGTTCGCTTTCTCCGCGGCGGTCTTGAGGATGGTCCAGGCGCTCTGCCGGCTGATCCGTCCGCCGCGGGCGTTCAGGAACAGGGCCGGGGTCCCCTTGCCCTTGCCGGACAGCAGCGGCCGGCCCCGGACCAGGTAGGCGTCCAGGGCACGGGCGCCGAAGGACCCGAGCGGGACGAGCCGTTCCTTGGATCCCTTGCCGAACAGCCGGACGACCGCCGGACCGGCGTCCCCGTCCTGACCGGCGTCCCCGTCCTGACCGGCCGTGGGCAGGGAGATGTCATCGACGTCGAGGCCCACCGCCTCGCTGATCCGGGCACCGGTGGAGTACAGGAACTCCAGCAGGGCCCGGTCGCGCAGGCCGGTGGCGGTGTCTGTTCCGACCGCCTCCAGGATCCTGGTGACCTCGTCGACGCTGATGGCCTTGGGCAGCCGTTTGCCCGGCATGGGCGGGTGGACGTCGCTGGCCGGGTCGGTAGGAGTCACGCCCTCGAGGGCCCAGAATTTATGCAGTCCGCGCACGGCCACCACCGTCCGGGCCGCCGACCGGATCCCGAGGGTGGAGCCGCCGTCGGACCCGTCGGAGAGCGCCTGGACGAAGCCGGTGACGTCGTGGCGGGTGATCTCGTCGGGGCGCTGGCGGCCCGTATGGGCGAGGTGCCTGGCGTAGCGGGCCAGGTCCCGCCGGTAGGCGGAGAGGGTGTTGGCCGCGAGGCCCCGTTCCACGCCCATGTGCTGCAGGTAGTCCGTCATGGCGCGGTCGATTGCTGTCAGCGGCCGGGCCGGTGGCTGGGCCGTGGCGGCGGTCTTCCCGGGACCGGATGCCTCCTGCGGCGCAGGCTCCGGATGCCGGGCCGGAGCCGCGGGCTCGGCGATCAGCGGTTCGGCCATCAGCGCTGGCTGGGATGCGCGGGCCACGGGGTGTTGCCCGGGCGGAGGCTTTTGAAGCCGTCGGCACGGGCGGCCGCGGCGGCGAGGATTCCGACGACGGCGGACGGGTTGTGCAGCCGCCCCTCGAGCACGGCCTCAACGGCCGCCTCCAGCGGGATCCAGTGCAGCTCGATTTCGGCTTCCTCGTCGGTGCGGACGTGCAGTTCGTGGCCGGGCACATCGCTCAGGTCCCGGGCAAGGTAGATGCGGATAGCCTCGCTGGAGGACCCGGGGGAATTGAAGAAGTCGGCCAGGACATTCCACTGGCCGGCTATGAGGTCGGCTTCCTCGGCGAGTTCCCGTGCCGCGCCGGCCACGAAGTCTTCGCCCTCAACATCCAGAAGCCCGGCCGGGATCTCCCAGAGGTCCATGCCGACGGGGTGCCGGTACTGCTTGATCAGGAGCACCTCGCCGTCGTCGTTCATCGGCAGGACCGCCACCGCACCCGGGTGTTCGATGTAGTCCCGGACGAGCGGATCGCCGTCGTCGTCGAGCTGGAAACTGTCACTGACCACATCCCAGATCCGGCCTTCGTAGACCGTCCGGGACGACAAAAGACGGCGCGGGCTCGGTTCATCCGAAACCAGCCGTGCAGCTTGGGGGGTCTCAGGGTTACCGGGCATCGCGCCGTCCTTTGATTCAGTTGGGGGTTACTTCGACACGGCCGGGGACGGCTTCGCCGCGGACGGCGCGGCCGTGGCTGGATCTGCCGTGCCTGCCTCTGTGCCGGCTGTATCCGCCTTGGAGACCTTGCTGCCGGTGCCCTTCTGGTGCTCCAGGGCCGCCTTCACCAGTCCCGAGAAAAGGGCATGCGGCCGGGTCGGGCGTGAGCTGAGCTCCGGGTGCGCCTGCGTGGCCACGTAGTACGGGTGGACTTCGCGGGGAAGCTCCACGTACTCCACCAGCTTGCCGTCGGGCGAGGTTCCGGAAAACACCAGTCCCTGGGCGGCGATCTGCTCGCGGTACTTGTTGTTGACCTCGTAGCGGTGGCGGTGGCGTTCACTGACCTTGGTGGTGCCGTAGGTTTCGGCGACCACGGACCCTTCGTCCAGCTTGGCCTCATACAGGCCCAGACGCATGGTGCCGCCCAGGTCGCCCTTGCCGTCGACGATGTCCAGCTGCTCTTCCATCGTGGCAATCACCGGGTACTTAGAATCCGGCTCGAACTCGGACGAGGACGCGCCCTCGAGGCCGACCACGTTGCGGGCGTACTCGATCACCATGCACTGCAGGCCCAGGCAGAGGCCCAGGACCGGGAGCTTGCTCTCACGGGCATACTTCAGCGCGCCGAGCTTGCCCTCGAGGCCGCGGATGCCGAAGCCGCCCGGGACGCAGATCGCGTCGACGCCGTCCAGGGACTTGACCGCCCCTTCGTGGGTTTCGCATTCGTCCGAGGGGACCCAGCGGATCTTGACCTTGGTGTCGTTGGCGAACCCGCCTGCGCGCAGGGCCTCGGTCACGGACAGGTAGGCGTCCGGCAGGTCGATGTACTTGCCGACCAGGGCGATTTCAACCTCGTGCTTGGGGTTGTGGACCGCGTCGAGGAGCCGGTCCCAGCTGGTCCAGTCGACGTCCTTGAAGGGAAGGTCGAGCGCGCGGACGATGTAGGAATCCAGGCCTTGGGAGTGCAGGGTCTTCGGGATGTCATAGATGCTCGGCGCGTCCGGGCAGCCGATCACGGCGTCGATGTCGACGTCGCACATGCGGCCGATCTTGTCGCGCATCGGCTGCGGGACTTCGCGGTCGGAGCGGATCACGATCGCCTCGGGCTGGATGCCGATGGAGCGCAGCGCGGCAACGGAGTGCTGCGTGGGCTTGGTTTTCAATTCCTGCGACGGGCCGATGTACGGCACGAGGGAGACGTGCAGGAAGAACACATTGCCGCGGCCGATGTCCTGGCGGACCTGGCGGGCGGACTCGAGGAACGGCTGCGACTCGATGTCGCCCACGGTGCCGCCGATTTCGGTGATGATCACGTCGGGGGCGTGCTTGCCCTCGGCGGGAAGCCGCATGCGCCGCTTGATCTCATCGGTGATGTGCGGGATGACCTGGACGGTGTCGCCGAGGTATTCGCCGCGGCGTTCCTTGGCGATGACCGTGGAGTAGACCTGGCCGGTCGTGACGTTGGCCGAGCCCTCGAGGTTCTCATCGAGGAAGCGCTCGTAGTGGCCGATGTCGAGGTCCGTTTCGGCGCCGTCGTCAGTCACGAAGACTTCGCCGTGCTGGAAGGGGTTCATCGTGCCCGGATCCACGTTCAGGTAGGGATCGAGCTTTTGCATTGTTACAGACAAACCGCGTGCCCGCAGGAGGTGACCGAGGCTCGAAGCCGTCAGTCCCTTACCGAGCGAGGACGCCACACCACCGGTGACGAAGATGTGTTTGGTCGTCTTGGACGAGCCCGGAAACCGGGAATTTACACGGGAATTTGATCGCTGCACCACGGAGTTCGAGCCTATCATCAATTCAGCCTCCAGGGGTCTGTTCGGGGCAAGCAGCTGTGGTTGTCCTCCCGGTGCCGGGACGCCGCACGGGGGTGCTCAGGCCTGCTGCGGCAGAAGCCGGGCGTCGTCGAGCAGCTCCTGGGCGTGGGCCCGGGCGGATTCGGAGTCCTCCTGGCCGGCGAGCATGCGGGCCAGTTCCCGGACGCGTTCGGGCTCGTCGAGGAGCTGGACGTCACTGGAGGTGAAGCCGGTGGCGGTGGCACCGTCAGCGCCGCGCACGGAGGTCTTGGTGACCCGGATGTGCTGGTCGGCGAAGGCCGCCACCTGGGGCAGGTGGGTCACCACGAGCACCTGGACGTGCCGGGCCAGCATCGCCAGCCGCCGTCCGATCTCGACGGCGGCACGGCCGCCCACTCCGGCGTCAACCTCGTCGAAGACGAAGGTGGGGACCGGGTCGACGGCGGCCAGCACCACTTCGATGGCCAACATCACGCGGGACAGTTCGCCGCCGGAGGCGCCCTTGCCCAGCGGGCGGGCCGGGGCGCCGGAGTGCGGCTGGAGCAGGAAGGAGATCTCGTCCGCGCCTTGCGGCCCCGGTTTCCCGCCGGAGTCGACGGTGATGACCAGGGTAGCATCGGCCATCGCCAGGGCCTTGAGTTCCGCGCTGACGCGGGCGGAGAGGGCCTTGGCGGCCTTCTTGCGGAGCTTGCTGACCCCGGCGGCCTGCTGGGCCAGCTCGGCCGCGGCCCGGGCCACCCCTGCCTCCAGCGCCTCAATCCGGGTGGAGTCGTCCTGCAGCTCAAGGAACCGCGCCCGGGACTGCTCGGCCCACACGAGCACCTCGTCGATGCTCGGGGCGTACTTGCGCACCAGCTTCGCCAGGGCCCCCCGGCGGTCCTCGATCTCGGCGAGCCGTTCCGGGCCCTCGGTGTCGAGCGCGGACTGGTAGCTGGCCAGTTCGGTGGCGATGTCGTTGAGCAGGAAGCCGACCTCGGCGAGCCGGGCGGCCGCGGAGCCGAGCTCCTCGTCGTGCTCGGCGACGTGCTCCAGGGTGCGCTTGGCGGCATCGACCAGGGCGGTGGCGTCGTTGCCGTCCCCGAAGTCCTCGGCGATGAGCGCCTGGTGTGCCGTGGTGGCCGCGATCCGGAGTTCCTCGACGTTGGCGAGCTTGACGGCCTCCGCCTTGAGCGATTCGTCCTCCCCCGGCTGCGGGTCGACGGCATCGATCTCGGCCAGGGCCACCTCGAGGGATTCCGCCTCGCGGAGGCGTTCCCGGGCGGCGCTGCGGAGCTCGTCCAGCTCGGCCTGGCTGGACTTCCAGTGTGCGTACAGCTCCTGGTAGCTGCCGAGCGCTGCGGCGAGGCTCTCCCCCGCAAATTTGTCGAGGGCGCCGCGCTGCGCGACCGGGCTCTTGAGCCGGATCTGCCCGGACTGGCCGTGGACCACCACGAGGGTTTCCCCGATCTCCCCGAGCACCCCCACCGGCGCGGCACGGCCGCCAAGGTAGGCGCGGCTGCGGCCGTCCGCGCCCACGCTGCGGGCGAGCAGCAGTTCCGCGCCGCCGTCGAACTCCTCGACCTCGGCCCCGGCCTCACGGGCGCGCGCCACGGCCGGGTGCCCGGCGTCGAGCCTCACCGTCGCCTCCGCGGAGGCGCTCTTCGCGCCGCTGCGCACGGCCCCGGCGTCGGATCGTGCGCCGAGCAGCAGCCCGACGGCGGTCACCACCATGGTCTTGCCGGCACCGGTTTCACCGGTGACGACGCTCAGGCCCGGGCCGAGTGGCAGCGTAGCGTCGGTGATGACACCGAGGTCGCGGATTCTCAGTTCTTCAAGCATGGTTCACTTCGCAGTCGATGGATCAGGAGTCTCGCCCGGCCCTGCGTTCGGCTGCCCTGCCTGCGGCGGCGTCGGAAGGGGGGGCCTCGGCCGGGGCGTGCGGATCACCGGCACCGGACCGGTATGGACCGTGGCGGCCTGCGGCATCGGTCCGCGCCAGCCCTGGATGGGCAGTTCAAACTTGCGGACCAGGCGGCCGGAGAAGGGCGTCTGGTGGGTGCGGGCGAGCCGGACGGGCGTGGCGGAGCGGGTCACTTCCACGCGCGCGCCGGGCGGGAGGTCCACGGAGCGCCGGCCGTCGCACCAGAGCACGCCCTGGGCATCGGTGCGGTTCAGGATTTCAACGGCGAGCCGTGACCGGGGTGAGACCACCAGCGGTTTGGCGAAGAGCGCGTGGGCGCTGATCGGCACAATCAGCAGCGCCTCGACCTCGGGCCACACCACCGGTCCGCCGGCGGAGAAGGCGTAGGCGGTGGAGCCCGTGGGGGTGGCCAGGACAACGCCGTCGCAGCCGAAGGAGGTCAGCGGGCGTTCGTCGACCTCGGTGACCACCTCGAGCATCCGTTCCCGGTTGCCTTTTTCGATCGCGGCCTCGTTGAGGGCCCAGGTGTGCCAGATCTTCTGCCCGCGGACCCAGACTTGGACGTCGATGGTCATCCGCTCTTCCACGGTGTAGTCGCGGCTCGCGATCCATTCCACGGTCTGGGCCAGGTCCGCCCGCTCGCTCTCGGCCAGGAACCCCACGTGGCCGAGGTTCACGCCGAGCAGCGGCACGTCGACCTCGCGCACCAGTTCCGCCGCCCGGAGGATGGTCCCGTCGCCGCCGAGCACCATCACGAGCTCGACGTCGGGCAGCATCACGTGATCATGGAGGATCTCGACGGGCTGGTCGAGGCGGCCGAAGAAGCGGATCATGTCGCCGAGTTCGGATTTAAGCATCACGGGAATGATGCCGGAGTCGTGGAGCTGGGCGCACGCTTCCCAGGCAGCCTTGAGGGACTCCTCACGGCCTGTGTGGGCAAGGATGAGGACACGCCTGCTCATCGGGTTCCGCCTTCTGGTGCTTCTAGTACTTGGGCCAGATTGTTCCGAGTAACGCAGCAACGGCTGCGTCCCGCTCTTCGATCTTAGGCAGGTCTGTTCGAATCCCGCGCTTTATCCACAGGAAGTACTCGACGTTTCCGTCCTGGCCGGGCAGCGGGCTGCCGGCGAGGCCTTTCAGTTCCAGTCCGGTGTCCATGGCCTCCGCCGCGACTTTGCCCACGGCGAGGCGGCGCTCCCGCTCCGAGGTGACGACACCGGTGCGGCCCAGCCGGTCCTTGCCGATCTCGAACTGCGGTTTGACCATCAGGACGAGATCGCCGCCCGGTTCGGTGCACGCCGCCAGGGATGCCAGCACGAGGGTGAGGGAAATGAAGGACAGGTCCGCCACCGTCAGCGCCGCCGGTCCGCCGATCTCCTCAGGGGTCATGTAGCGGACGTTGAGGCCTTCGTGGACCGAAACGCGCGGGTCATGCCGGATGACGGGGACCAGCTGGTCGTGGCCGACGTCGACGGCCACGACGTGGGCAGCACCGCGGCGCAGCAGCACCTCGGTGAATCCGCCCGTGGAGGCCCCGGCGTCCAGGCACCGCTTGCCCCCGACCTCGACGGCGGGAAAAGCGTGAAGCGCCCCGGCCAGTTTGTGCCCGGCACGGCTGACGTAGTTGTCCTCGTCGGCGGCTGCGACGTCGAGGACCGTATCGTCCTGGATCTGAAGCGAGGCCTTTGCCAGCACCTCACCATCCGAACTGACCTTGCCTTCTGCGATGAGGCGGGCGGCATGGGTGCGCGACCTCGCCAGCCCGCGGCTGACGAGGGCCTGGTCAAGCCTGCTCATTTTGTGGCATCCCCTGGTGAGGTGGTCGGTCCGGCCGCGGCCGGGCCTGTGGCTGGTGGTGCTGCGATGGGCTCATTGAGAGCCGCGATCAGGTCGTCGTGCAGGAGCGCGTAGATCTCGCCATGGCGGGCCACGGGGAGATCCGGAAGTTCACCGAGACGGCGAAGCAGTGCGCCGACGGCGGGGTCCCGGGACGGATCGTGCCCTGCGCGATCGTCGGCTTCTGCCGGGAGCGCCGGCCAGGTGACCCGGGGGCTTTCCCCGGCGGGGTCCGTCCCGGTGATGGGGTCCGTCCCGGTGACGTGGTTCGGCTCGGTGATGGGGTCCGTCCCGGTGACGTGGTTCGGCTCGGTCATGATCCCCAGTCTAGTGATCCAGCCACTCCAGGACCGGCGCCAGGGCAGTGGCGGTCTCGGGATTGGCGGTCCACCAGGCCGAGCAGGCGGCCCGCCAGGCGTCGAGGTCGCGGGGATCGCCGCTGACCCGGACCGTTTGCCCGTGCACCACGGCGGCAGCCGCGCCGCAGCGGTGCTGCCCGCCGTCGACCGCAATGGCCGGGTAGGGGCGGAACAGGTCCGTGAGGTCGTGGATGAGGTAGCCGGGCCGTTCCAGCGTGCGGGCGGCGAGGATCGTTTCGCGCGTGTCGACGCCGGTCAGCACGGCAACGGTGGCGAAACCGGCCCTGTTCCCGCCGAGGATGTCGGTGTCCAGGCGATCGCCGACGACCAGTGGCCGGTCCGCGGCCAGGCGTTTCGCGGCGGCGTGGAACAGCGGCGCCTCCGGCTTGCCGGCAACCAGGGGCCGCTGCCCGGTGGCCGCGGCCACGGCCGCGACCATGGTCCCGTTGCCCGGCGCCATGCCCCGGGCCTGGGGAATGGACATGTCCGTGTTCGTGGCCACCCACAGGGCCCCGCCGGCAATGACGTAGGCGGCTTCCGCGAGATCCTTCCACCCGAGGTCCGGATGGAACCCCTGCACGACGGCGACAGGGTGCTCCGCCTCACTGCGGACCGGCACCAGACCGGCGAGTTCAATCTCCTGGGCCAGCGAGGCCCCGCCGGTGACCAGCACCCGGGCACCCCCGGGCAGCAGCGACGCGAGCAGCTCGCCCGCGGCCTGCGAGGAGCTGACCACCTGGTGGTCCTCCGCCGGGGCACCCAGCTCGCGCAGGTGCTCCGCCACCTGCGCCGGCGTCCGGGAGGCGTTGTTGGTGACGTAGCCGAGGCCGACGCCGATCCCGGCGAGCCGGCGCAACGATTCCACGGCGCCAGGGATGGCGCGCGGTCCCGCGTAGACGACGCCGTCGAGGTCGGCGAGCAGGGCGTCGAAAGCGGAGATCAGCTCCGGTGAAGCCATTCCGGATCAGCCCTCGGAGCGTTCCGGCTCGCGGGAGCCGGCGTCGTGAGACTCGTCGACTCCGGACTCGTCCCCGGAATCGTCGTTTCCGGACTCGCCGGAGTCATCGCCGTGTCGGGACTCGCCGCCGGTGAGGACCTCGGAGCGGTCGAGGGCGTCTTTTTCCACGGAGTCCTCATCGGACTCGGCGTCGTCGGACTCCCAGAAGTCGGATTCGGCGTCGTCGGACCCTTCGTCGAGGGCGTTGGCTGCCCCCGTCGTTTCCGGCAGGCCGGCCACGGCCTCGGCGCTGGCGGCACGCGGCGACTCTTCCTGCGGGGCTGCCGCGGCGGACCGCTGTGCGGTCTGCTCGGCGAGGAGCCGGCGCTGCTGCTGTTCCTCGCGGGCTTCCTCTTCCTCGTCCCAGCCAAGATCGATGATGTCCGGGTCTTCCGAGACGTCGAGGCCGAGGGCGTTCTCGGCGACGGCGGCCTGGCGCTGCCACTTCTCCGCTTCCGCCGTGCGGCCCACCGCGGCGAGGGCTTCGGCGTAGGCTCGGAACAGCCGCGGGCTGTAGGAGAACGCCCGGTTGATGTCCAGCTGGGCGATTTCCAGTTCGGAGACGGCAGCATCGAGCTGGTCCAGATCGGTGCGGGCGCCGGCGGCCACAATCGCCAGTTCCGCCTTGCCGGGGGCGTCGAGGTCCTTGGCTTCCTCGGAGCGTGCCATTTCCAAAGCGCGGTCGGGCCGGCCGAGTCCACGTTCGCAGTCGGCCATGACGGGCAGGTGCATGTTGGAGCCGCTGATCCGACGGTAGGTGCGGAACTCGCGTAGGGCTTCGCCGTAGTGTCCGGCGGCGTAGGCCGTCAGGCCCACGGCTTCCCGGACGGCCGCGAGGCGGCCTCCGCGGCGGCTGGCTGCCAGGGCGTGCTGGAAGGCCAATTCCGGTTCGTCGTCGATGAGGCGGCCGGCCATCACGAGGTGGCGGGCCACCCACTCGGCGCTGTTCTCCTCGAGCGTCTTGATCTGGTGCTGCGTGGCGCGGTCCAGTTCCTTGCCCGTAACGTCGTCGTCGATCTGCGGTGAACGCTCGCGGTCGGGTCGGTTGGCGCTGCGGAGGTCCCGGGCGTTGGGGACGCGGACAGGGCGCTCTTCAGCCCGGTCGCGGCCGAACTGGCGGGGACCGGAGTCGCCGCGGTCAAAGCTGCGGGCAGGCCGGTCGTCTCGGCTGCCGAAGGGCTTCCGGTTTTCGCCGCCGCTGTAGGGCTTGCGGTCCGCACCGCCGGCACCAAAGCTGCGGCGCTCCCCGCCGCCTTCACGCGGGGCACGATCACCAAAAGGCTTCCGGTCACGATCGCCGCCACCGCTGTACGGCGGCTTCCGGTCCCCGCCGCCGGCACCAAAGCTGCGACGCTCCCCGCCACCCTCACGCGGGGCACGATCACCAAAGGGCTTCCGGTCACGATCGCCGCCACCGGCACCAAAGCTGCGGCGCTCCCCGCCAC
>NZ_JASBQY010000028.1:0-3543 GCF_029960645.1 Arthrobacter sp. AL12 | reverse complement strand
CACGATCGCCGCCACCGGCACCAAAGCTGCGGCGCTCCCCGCCACCCTCACGCGGAGCACGATCACCAAAGGGCTTCCGGTCACGATCGCCGCCACCGCTGTACGGCGGCTTCCGGTCACGATCGCCGCCACCGGCACCAAAGCTGCGGCGTTCGCCGCCACCCTCACGCGGAGCACGATCACCATAGGGCTTCCGGTCACGGTCACCGCCACCGCTGTACGGCGGCTTCCGGTCCCCGTCACGCGCCGGACGTTCACCGAAAGGCTTACGATCGCGGTCGCTGGAGGAAGGACGGTCCCCCTGTGCGCCCCGATCGTCACGAGCCCGGTAGCCACGCGGATCGCCGCCGGAGTTGTTGGTGCCGCGGAATCCACCGCCGCCCGAAGTGCGTCCTCCGCCAAAGTTGCCGCGGTCGTTGCCGCCGCGATTACCGTCGTTGTGCTCAGCCATGCTGGATTCCTCCTGTTATGAGCTGACCACTGGCGCAATCGCAGCCGCTCTATTCCGTGTTTCGTTCCTACGCAACCCGAAATCAAGCGCTTCGAAGTCCGTACATCTCATCCAATTCTAGGCGAGTCCCCTGCGCTCGGCTAACGGCAACGGCTGATTCGGCCCTCCCGGTGTCCAGCTGGCTCCTCACGGTTCGTGAAGCGCCAGCGACCACGACGACCTCCATCTCGGGCCACAGTGCGAACAAGGGGCGCTAGCCAATATGCGTGGCCGTCCGGCATCCTCGAGCAGAACCCTGGAGTTGCTCGTTCGCGTCCTCGCGTAGTGCAGAAAGATGGAGGGCAGCAGCACACTGAGTGTTCCTTGACCTTCACACGGCGTCGACCCTGCCTCTCGGCTAGCCGGCGTCGAGATCTCAACTTTCGGCGGGCCCCGATTCTACGGAGGCCCACTGTCCGGGATCTTCGACACCGCAATCCGGCAGGGCACACGAGGCGTGGCCTTCGGGACGCTATACCCGGGAGCCGCTGTCCATGTCCCCTGACAACCGGACCTACGTATCAGCGGCCTTCAAGGCCTCAGGCGGGAACAGGGCATCAGCAGGCCCGATTTGGACCAGCCAATGGGAGAAACCTGAATAGGACGAGTCTCGTAGTCTTGTGCCCCGACGCATGCCTCCAGCGACGTGCGCACTCCTTCTCGCCATGATGGTCCCAGCTCCCTGGCCACCTGCGTGGGAAAGTATGACGTGGCCAGCAGAACAGCAAATGCCACAAGTACCCCTGCTGATGCCCGGGGCCGGGTACCCTGCAGGGAATCTGCAAGTAACGGAAACAGCGCCAGAATGAACATCGCCGGTATGGCCGAGTACCTGGTCAGGATGGACGTAGCCCAGTCGCTTTCAGTGAAGTGGACATAGTCGAACTGAGCGCCCGGATTCGCCACGAGGCAGGCAGCCCACAAGCCGAAGGACGCGGTAACGAACAGCAGCGCCAGAAGGCGTTGCTCGTGTTTGGATCTCAGCAACAGATATGCGAGCGAGGCGGCAATTGGAAGAAAAGCGAGTATCACGGGGCCTGCCCCGAAATTCACAATGTTGACTCCCATACTGCGCGACGATCCGAAGAAGACCACGCCGGCCATATTGATAAACCAGCCCAGCACAACCGACATCGGGTCCAAGGGGTGGCCGTTGCTCGGGCTTCGCGGATAGAGAAGTGTCGTGTAGATCTGGAAGCCAGCACCGATAATCAGGCCAGCCCGTGCCGGCCAGAACGCCTTACGCCGGATATGCAAGAGTGCTAAAGGCAGGAACACGAGAGAAATCACTTCAGTGAGCGCCGACAGGAGAGCCGCCAAGAACAGAAGGACGCCTTCGGGTCGGCTTCGGACCGGCTTGAGTAGAAGCCATGGCATGAGCCAGAGGAGATACCAATGGATATTCGCCGTGTTGCCGAGAATTTCGTAGGGCCCAACGCTCAGAAGCACCGGGATTGCCGCCCAGGCAATTCTCACCCGAATGTTACCGGTAAGTGCGGAGGCGCAGTGGAACGTCAGGTAGGCAACGACGGCAACGACAAGGCAGGAGATATAGGCCAGGCCCACGGCGAAATCTTCCACCGGAAGGAAACGGACGATCACCGCTCCGAACAACCGCGGCAACACGTGCAAGTAGCCTTCATACGGGGCAAATATTGAACTTGGACCGCCCCCGGACATGGCTTGGCGTAGGAATACAGGACCGTCTTCCGCCCATACGGTATCCAGGACGGACTGCGGCAGCCTGAAGAACGAAATAAAGGAAGTGGCTGCAACAACTAGGACGGCGATGGCCGCACGAGTGGCCGTGACTGTCAATCGAATGTCCTCCGTGTTTATGCACATCAGGACCGATCGCCCCCACGTAGGGCTCTGGTCACTGCGTGTATGCTCAGCCATCAAATATAGCCCAATGCACCGGATCCTTTTGCCCATCCCCCCGACCTCGGGCCATGGCCGCTCCTGTTCACGTGCCGCCGCAGGCGAATCCTCAGACCATCACGATGGCTGTCCGGCTGGCAGAAACGTGCGCTGGCATGGGGCGACGCGGCCAGCGGTGGATCCACACGGTACCAATGGTCCAGCCTTCAGAATCGCACTCAACGTTTTGAGGAAAGTTCCCCACCACTGACGGACAGCCGGAAGCGGGCGTACATTTCGGCGAATTCGCGCCTTGCATTTGACGGCTATCTGGGACGGCCAACGACTTCGCTATGATCGATCGCAGCAAGCCGTGTTGGTGTTCTCGTTGAATCCGCGCTGCCAGGGGCTGGCGGGGTGGCACAAGTACGCATCATGTCCGTAGCGATGCCGAATGACTTGTGCAGGGCCATTTGCGCGCCCTGGTCCCAGGTCAGGGATCCGCGCAGACGATGCGGCAGCGTGGCCATGGTCTTGAGGAGACCGTCCCACACGGATTGGGCGGTGTCGTCTGTGAGACGGCGCATGAGCATCATGTAGCGGGTGGTGTGCGTTCCACGAGCGTTGCGATCGCCGACTGGTTGGAGGCTCCGTTTGTGAAGGCACCTTCCCAGCGCCCCGGAACGGCGTAATCGAGCAGTTTCCCGGGTGCGGCCGGTTTGCTGTTCCGGTAGTGAGTCTGTTTCGCCGACTGGCGTCGGGCTGAGGAAAGCCATGCCGGTAGCGCTCGGCGAGTTCGAGCAGGTGGAGATGTTGATGCCGAGCCGCCCGGCGGCCGAGCTGACGCTGTCAGGCTTCCGCAGCACGCCCAGGAACTCCTCCGCCGCGGCCGCTGTGCGGCGTTGTTGCGTGGGTGCATTTCATGGTTCTGGTTGTGCCGGGCTTCCCGGCCGCGTGATTGACCCGGCCGGCCCAGGAATTCGCCGTGCTGGTGTTCAGCCGCAGCTCTCTCTGGCCGCTGCGACAATGTTGCTCGACCGTTAAATGCGGGAGGGCCCCGACCGTGTGGTCGGGGGCTCTCCGGGGTTTAACGCGGGAGGGCCCCGACCGTGTGGTCGGGGGCTCTCCGGGGTTTAACGCGGGAGAGCCCCGACCGTGTGGTGGGGGCTCTCGACCGTTTAATGATGTTCCGG
>NZ_JASBQY010000027.1 GCF_029960645.1 Arthrobacter sp. AL12 | reverse complement strand
ACCGCCGGACCCCTTCCCGGACTGGGACCACTTCACTTCCGGGCACGAATTCCCTGCCGCGAACACGGACGATCCCTGCTGGCCACCGGGCTCCGGTGGTCCGTACCCGGAATCCTTCCTGATCCAATCCGTCTGAACGGCAGGCTGAACGTCGATTCAGGGTGGCAGTCCAGCCAAGTTGCGCTAGCCGCTGAGCGGCAGCGGCGGCAGGGCCTCCTGGTACAGCCACGGGTGCAGCAGCGCCTCAGTGTCGAGGCCGGTCGCGTGGTCCGCGGTGAGGATGAACTGGGGCGTCGAGACGGAGCCGTGCCGGTTCTGGCTGGCCCATTCGTGCAGCAGGGAGAAGAATGCCAGGTCCCCGCAGCGCAGGCGCAGGGCGTGCAGCGCCAGGGCGCCGCGCTTGTACACCCGGTCATCGAACATCAGCTCCGGCCCGGGGTCGCCCACGAGCAGGTCCTGCTTGCCGGCGCTCAGCTTCCGCCACGCGCTGGCCGCCCGGCGCGCCACTGTCATGACGCCGGCCGCTTCGGACCAGATCCACTCGGCATAGCAGGCAAACCCCTCGTGCAGCCAGATGTCTTTCCACGAGGCCGCGGTCAGCGAGTTGCCAAACCACTGGTGGGACAACTCATGGGCGATGAGCCGCTGCGAGTCCCAGTGGTGCTCCAGGTGGTTGGGGCCAAAGATGGACAGGCTCTGCGCCTCCAGCGGGATTTCGAGCTCGTCGCCCGCCACGACGACCGTGTACTCGGCAAAGGGGTACGGGCCGAAGCAGTCGATGAAGGTGCGCATCATCTCGGGCTGCCGTGCCAGTCCCGCCCGGGCCGCGTCGGCCAGCGCCGAAGGGACGGCCGCGTACTGGGGCACCTGCGCCGCCGCAGTGACGGGGTTGAGGGTCAGGAGCTCGTAGCGGCCGATCTGGACTGTGGCTAGGTAGGTGGCCATGGGCTCGGACTGCTCGTAGACCCAGGTCTCGCGGCTGGACCGGCTGGTGCGGGCGATCAGGATCCCGTTGCAGACGGCCCGGTAGTTTGCATCAGTGGTCACCGAGATCCGGTAACTGGCCTTGTTCAGCGGGTGGTCGTTGCAGGGGAACCAGGACGGTGCGCCGTTGGGCTGGCCCGCCACGAGGACGCCGTCGGTCAGTTCCTCCCAGCCCACTTCGCCCCAGAGCCCGCGGCGGGGTGTGGGGTTGCCCTCGTAGCGGATGTCCAGGGTGAATTCCTCACCCGGCAGCAGGCCGGCATCGGGGACGACCACGAGCTGGTCGGCGCGCTGGCTGAACTTCCGCACCCTCCGCCCGCTGAGCTGGATCTTGGTGGCCCGGAGACCGGTCAGGTCCAGCACAATGGCAGAGGTGGGGCGTTGCGTCACGGCGTGTACCACCGCGCGTCCGTTCAGGCGGTTGCTGCTGAGCTTGTAGTCCAGCTCGAGTTCATAGCGGGTCACCCGGTAGGCATCCGTGCCATGGCCCGGCAGGTAGGGGTCGGGGGAGCCGGCCGCATCGTCGGCGGGCAGGCCTCGCCCGGCGCCCGCCGGGGCCGCGGGGCTCAGGGGTCTGGGACTCATAACCGGCTTTCGGGATTGCAGGTGCAGGACGAACAGCGCGGGGCTACTTTGGCTTGGGAGCCGGCAACGCCGGCCCGCCCCACGGGCTCACCGGATTCCCCATCCAGTAGCTCGCGGCGGGCACCGTCTCACCCCGCATCACCAGGGATGCCGGGCCCACGGTGCCGCCCTTGCCAATCCGGGCCTGCGGGAGGATGACTCCGTGCGGTCCCATCGTTGCCCCGTCATCGAGCGTAACAGTGTCGATGCTCATGACGCGGTCGTGGAAGAGATGGGTCTGGACCACGCAGCCGCGGTTGACCGTGGAGTTCCGGCCCAGGGTCACGAGGTCCGCCTCGGGAAGCCAGTAACTCTCGCACCAGGTGCCGGCGCCGATCCGTGCGCCGAGGGCCCGCAGCCACCAGACCAGGGCGGGGGTCCCGGCGGCCGAGCGCGCGAACCAGGGCGCGCTGACCATTTCGATGAAGGTGTCCACGACCTCGTTGCGCCAGATGAAGGAGCTCCACAGCGGGTGCTCGCCGGGCCGGATGCGCCCCACCAGCAGCCATTTCGCGACGACGGCGCTGCCGGCTGCGGCGGCCCCGGCGAGCAGGATGACCACTCCGCTAAGGAGCGCGGCGATGCCGTAATTGAAGACCGTGGCGAGCCAGTCGAAGGCGAGGAGGACTCCGGCGGCGATCGCGACCGTCGCCACGACGGGAACAAAACGGCACAGCTCCCACAGCGCCCGGGCGATTTTCAGCCTCAGCGGCGGCTGGTACGTCCGCGTGTCGTCGGAGGCGATGGCGGTGCGCCGGAGCCGGACCGGCGGGCTGCCCAGCCAGGATGTCCCGGACTTCGCCTTCGCGGGAGTTGCCGAGAGCACGGCCACGAGGGAGTTCTTGGGAACGTTGCGGCCGGCCGCGGTCATCCCGGAGTTGCCCAGGAAGGAGCGCTTGCCGATCTTGGCGGGGGCGATCCGCAACCAGCCGCCGTCGAGCTCGTAGGAGGCCACCATTGTGTCGTCGGCCAGGAATGCGCCTTCGCCCACGGTGGTCATTTTAGGGATCAGCAGGACCGTGGAGGCCTCGACGTTCTTGCCGATCCTGGCGCCCAGCAGGCGCAGCCAGACGGGCGTGAAGAGGCTGGCGTAGATGGGGAAGAGCAGGTCGCGGGCCAGGTCCAGGACCCGCTCGGTGGCCCAGACCTGCCAGCCGATCCTGCTGCGCACCCGGTAGTAGCCTTCGGCCAGCCCCAGCCCCAGGAGCCGGGTGGTGAGGAGGATCAGCACGAGGTTGGACAGGAACCAGACCAGGGCCGCCGGCGGCAGGGACAGCAGCAGCTGCGGCAGCGTAGCGGTCAGCGAGGCGCTGCCGCGGATGAAGGCAAAGACCACGAGGGCCGCGGCGGCGGCGGACAGATAGGGAATCAGGGCCAGGACGGCCGAGGCGGTGGCGAATCCGGCGAACCAGAGCCGGCCGATCAGCCGGTGCTCCGGCGGAGGCTCCGGCCAGGAGTGTTTGGCCTTGCCGCGCCGCTCGGCCGGGGAGCCGGCGACAAGCTGCCCGGCCTTCACCTTGCCCAGCACGGCCGAGCCGGGTTCCACCCGGGCCCCGGCGCCGATCGTGGCCCCGGGCATCAGTGTACTGCGGGCGCCGACCGTTGCGCCGGGCCCGATCCGGATGGCGCCGATGTGGACGATGTCGCCGTCGATCCACCAGCCGGACAGATCCACCTCGGGCTCGACGTTGCAACCGCTGCCGAGCGAGAGCAGGCCGGTGACGGGCGGCAGCGAGTGGAGCTGGACGTCGTCGCCGATCTTCGCCCCCAGGGCCCGGGCGTAATACGGCACCCAGGGCGCGCTGGCCAGGCTCACCGCGCCGGCCAGGTCCTGGATCTGCTCGGCCAGCCACAGGCGCAGGTGCACCCGGCCGGAGCGCGGGTAGGTCCCCGGCACCACCTTGCGCAGCAGCAGCCGCGCGGCGGCGATGGAAACCAGCATCCGGCCCGCAGGGCTGACGAAGACGAGCCAGGAGGCGCCCACCCACCACCAGGACACCGTGGGCGCCGCCGCGAAGCCGGCGAGGGCGGAGAGCAGATTGTTCGCCGCCATGAGGTACGTCAGCCAGCGCATGCCGACCAGGATGTGCAGCGGAACGCCCATCAGGGTCTGGAAGACCTGTGACTTGCGGGCGGTGCGCCGGACCGTGCGTTCCGGGGCCGGGCCCGCGCCGCCCTCGGGCAACGACTGGCGCGCGGCGTCAATGAGCGCCCCGACCCGGGGGGTGGCGTAGATGTCGGCCACCGTGATGGTGGGGTAGCGCACGCGAAGGGCGGAGACGAGCTGCGCGGCGGCGAGGGACCCGCCCCCGTAGGCGAAGAAGTCTGCGTCCAGGTCTGACACGGCGCCGCCGAGCACCGCACTCCACTGCTCCACGATCCAGGCCGCATCGTCCGGGAGATTCAGCGGGGCCGCGGCGGCATCGGCGGCGCCGGCCCCCGCCAGCGGCCACGGCAGCGCATGCCGGTCGACTTTGCCGCTGGTCTTGGTGGGCAGCGAATCGACCACGGTCAGCAGCGGGATCAGGGGAGCCGGCAGGCTCTCGCCGAGGAGCTCCCGGGCGGCCGCCAGATCGATCTCCCGGCCGCCGGCGGGGGAGAGGTAACCGACGAGGATCTGGTTGCCGGCCGCCGTCGTCTGCACGGTTGCGGCCGCGCCGGCCACATTCGGGAGCGACTGGAGGGCGGCGTCGATCTCACCCAGCTCGATCCGGCGGCCGCCCAGCTTGACCTGTTCGTCGGCGCGGCCCTGGAAGATCAGCCCCGCGGCCTCGTAGCGGACCAGGTCGCCGGAGCGGTAGGCGCGCGTCCAGCCGAGCGAGGGCATGGGGGCATATTTCTCGGCGTCCTTGGCCGGGTCCAGGTACCGGGCCAGGCCGACGCCGCCGATGATCAGTTCGCCGATTTCCCCCTCTGCGACCGGCACGGAGTCGGCGTCCACGACGGCGAGGTCCCAGCCGTCCAGCGGCAGGCCGATCCGGACCGGTCCGGGACCGCCCAGCGGCGCAGCGCAGGCGACGACGGTGGCCTCGGTGGGGCCGTAGGTGTTCCAGACCTCACGGCCTTCGACGGCGAGCCGCTCGGCGAGGTCCGGCGGGCACGCCTCGCCGCCGAAAATCAGCAGCCGGACGCTCTCCAGGGACTCCACCGGCCAGAGCGCGGCAAGGGTGGGCACGGTGGACACCACGGTGATGCCGTGGCTGATCAGCCAGGGGCCGAGGTCCATGCCGGTCCGGACCAGGGCCCGCGGTGCCGGGACCAGGCAGGCGCCGTGCCGCCAGGCCAGCCACATCTCCTCGCAGGAGGCGTCGAAGGCCACCGACAGCCCGGCCAGGACACGGTCCTGCGGGCCCACCGGTTCGTCCTGGAGAAAAAGCCGGGCCTCGGCGTCGACGAAGGCCGCCGAGGAGCGGTGCTGCACGGCGACGCCCTTTGGGGTTCCGGTGGATCCCGACGTGAAAATGACCCAGGCGTCGTCATCCGGGCCGGGCAGCCGCGGGTCCGGGAACGGGCGGGGCCGGGAACCCTCGCTCACAATCTCCCCGGCGGCGCGCACCGTTCCGGCGACCTGGGCTTCGCCGAACACCAGCCGGGCGCGTTCTTCCGGGTCGTCGGCGTCGACCGGGACGTATGCCGCCCCGATGAGGAGAACAGCCAGGATGGCGATGTAGAGCTGGTTGGTGCCGGAGGGAATCCGGACGCCGATCTTGTCCCCGGCGCCCAGTCCCGCCCGGTGCAGCTCCCGTGCCTTGGCCCGGACCGCCGACAGCAGCTGGGCATAACTTAGCGACTGGTGGCCGTCGTCGAGCGCGGAGGCATCCGGGAAGCGCCTGGCCGAGTCGTGGAGGATGTCGATCAGGGTCCGCTCGGGCGGTGCGGCCAGTGACCCTGGAAGTTGCGCCAGGAAGACCGGGCTGACCGTGGCGATCGCCTGCGGAAGGCCGTTGCGTTGGGGTTGCTGTTGTTGCTCAGTCACAGGGGGATCTTCTCCGGCCTAGGTGAACGGAAGGTGTCCGGCTTCGCTTTGTGTTAATACTCCGCCTCCGGCCGGTCGTTCGCACGCTCTTTTCCCGATGTGTCCCCCTGCCGTCGGGCGGCAGGAGCTACGGAACCAGGATGACCTTGCCGGTGGTGCGCCGCTGCTCCAGGTCATCGTGGGCCTGGGCGGCTTCCGCCAGGTCGTAGCGGGCGCCAATCCGGACCTTGAGGCTTCCACCGGCGACTGCCGCGAAGAGCTCGTCCGAACGCCAGCGGCGCTCCTGGGCGTTGCGCAGGAAGTGGCCTATCGTCGGCCGGGTCAGGTACAGCGAGCCCCCGGCGTTGAGCCGCTGCGGATCGAACGGCGGCACCGGCCCGGAGGCGGCACCGAAGAGCACCAACGTGCCGCGGATGCGCAGGGCCTCGAGGGAACCGTCGAAGGTGTCCTTTCCGACGCCGTCGTACACCACGTCCGCGCCGGCCCCATCGGTCAGTTCACGCACCCTGGCGGCGAAGCCCTCGTAGCGCAGCACGTGGTCGGCGCCGGCCCCGCGGGCCAGCTGTTCCTTGTCGCCGGTGGAGACGGTGGTGATGACGCGCGCGCCCCGGGCCTTGAGCAGCTGGATCAGCAGAAGTCCGACGCCGCCGGCGCCGGCGTGCAGCAGCACGGTATGGCCGGGCTCGACCTTGAAGGAGGAATTGATCAGGTAGTGCGCGGTGATGCCCTGCAGCGGCAGCGCAGCGGCCGTGAAGTCATCCACGCCGCGGGGGACCGGCAGCGCCTTGTCCTCATCGATCAGGGCGTAGCCGGCATAGCAGTTGATGCCTTCGGCCGTGGCGACCCGGTCGCCCGGAGAGAATCCGGTCACGCCGTCGCCGAGTTCCTCCACCGTGCCCGAGGCCTCCGAGCCGGGGGTGAAGGGATAGGCCACCTTGTAGCTGCCGCTGCGCTTGTAGGTGTCGATGAAGTTCACCCCGACGGCGGCGACCTTCACCAGCAGCTGGCCGGGACCCGGCACCGGGCGCCCCACCGGGGCGAGCGTGAGGACCTCGGGACCCCCGGCCTCGCGGGCGACGATTGCGTGCATCCTGTGTCTCCTTGCCTGGGCAGGAAGATCCGCAATGAACTTCCTGGCTGAATTTCCGGCCGAATTTTCCGGACTGAGTACTTCCGGGGCCCGGAGTTCCTGGCCCCTAACCTGCACCCATCCTAGATACACGGGCGCCAACGACGAAGTGACGGCCGCTAAACGGCCGTCACTTCGGGTCAAACAGGCAGATCATGGCCGGGCACGAGGCCTCCGTGGAACCGCGCCGCAGCTTAGTAGCGGCGGGTGACGGTTGCCATCGGGCACTCGAAATGGCGTCCGGCGGAGAGGCCGACGTCGTTGAGGTAGCGGACGATGATGCCGTAGGACTGCATCAGCGTGGTCTCGGTGTAGGGAACCTGGTGCTTCGCGCAGAACTCGCGGACGATCACGGCGGCCTTGTCGAGCTGCGGCCGGGCCATGTCCGGGAAGAGGTGGTGCTCGGCCTGGCGGTTAAGGCCGCCGAGCAGGATGTCCATGAAGCGGCCGCCGGAGATGTTCCGGGACGTCAGGACCTGGCGGCTGAAGAAGTCCACGCGGCTGTCGGCCGGCAGGACCGGCATGCCCTTGTGGTTCGGAGCGAAGGAGGCTCCCATGTAGAAACCGAAGACGGCGAGCTGGACCGCGATGAACGCAAGCGCCATGCCCCAGGGCAGGAAGGTGAACGCGAGCACCGGCAGCAGGCTGAGGCGGACCACAAGGATCGGGATTTCAACCCAGCGGTGCGTGACCTTGGCGCGCTGGAAGACGAACTTGACCGAATCGATCTGCAGGCCCAGGCCCACCAGGAACAGCAGCGGGAAGAAGAGCCAGCCCTGCTTGCGGGTGAGGAAGGAGAACCGTCCCTGCCGGGTGGCCGCGGCTTCCGGGAAGAAGGCGATCGCGCCGGTGGCGATATCGGGGTCCTTCGAAATCACGTTGGGGTGGTTGTGGTGCGCGCCGTGCTTCTGCTCCCACCAGGAGTAGCTCATCCCGGCGACCGAGGTGGCAAGCAGCCGGGCCGCCCAGTCGTTGGCCCGGCGGGACGCGAAGATCTGCCGGTGCCCGGCCTCGTGGGCCAGGAAGCTCAGCTGGGTGCAGAGGACGCCCAGGGCTGCGGCGATGAGGAGCTGGAACCAGCTGTCACCGATCAGCGCGAAGCCGACCCACGTGGCGGCCATCAGGAGGACCAGAACGGAGAACACCGTGATGTAGAACCCGACGCGGCGTTCCAGCAGGCCTGCGGCCTTGACGGTTTTCAGGAGTTCCGAGTAGCTGAGGACGACGGCGTTCGGCTGCCGGATACGGGATTTCGGTCGCTCCGGCGTGGCGGTGGTGAGGGTCATGTAGCGCGTGCCTCGAAACTGTAACGGGCAACGCTGCGCCCGACACTCGGACTGCAAGATTGGGGGTCACCCTATACCAAGCATACGCCCGGCACTACACTGCCCTCCCGGATCGGAACGATTGGAGGGGGTGCGGAGGGCCCGCCGGCGGCGTTCCGGGGCCCGGCCCGGACATGGAGCAATGGATGCATAAATATCGGGATCTATGCATACTCTTGCTGTATAGTCGGTGCTATGACTATTTCTGTTGCCGTCTCCGGCGCAAGCGGTTATGCCGGCGGCGAGGTGCTGCGGCTCCTCGCCGGCCACCCCGACGTGACGATCGGCGCCATCACCGCGCACAGCAACGCCGGTTCCAGACTAGGGGAATTGCAGCCCCATCTCCACGGTCTGGCGAGCCGAATCCTCGAAGACACGACGGTGGCAAACCTGTCCGGACACGACGTGGTGTTCCTGGCCCTGCCGCACGGTGCCTCCGCGGAGATCGCGGCGCAGCTGCCGGCCGGCACGCTCGTCATCGACGCCGGCGCCGACCACCGGCTGACCGACGCGGCCGCCTGGGAGAAGTTCTACGGCACCCCGCACGCCGGAACCTGGCCCTACGGGCTGCCGGAGCTTCCCGGCCAGCGCGAGGCGCTCCGCGGCGCCAAACGGATCGCCGTGCCGGGCTGCTACCCGACGTCGGCCCTGCTGGCCCTCACCCCGGGCTTCAGCAACCACCTGCTGCAGGCCGACGACGTCGTCATCGTTTCCGCGTCCGGCACCTCCGGGGCAGGCAAGGCCGCCAAGGTCAACCTGATTGGCGCGGAGGTCATGGGCTCGATGAGCCCGTACGGCGTCGGCGGCGGACACCGGCACACCCCGGAGATCGAGCAGGGGCTCTCCCGGGCACTAAACGCGCCGGTCACGGTGTCCTTCACCCCCACGCTGGCCCCGATGAGCAGGGGCATCCTCACGACCGCGACGGCGAAAGTCCGGCCCGGTGTGACCGAGGAGGAACTCCGCCACGCCTGGAGCGAGGCGTACGACGACGAGCCCTTTGTCCACCTGCTCCCGGAAGGCCGCTGGCCCTCCACGAAGTCGGTGCAGGGATCCAACCATGCGGTGATGCAGCTGGCACTCGATGGGCACACCGGCCGTGTCATCGTCACCTGCGCCATCGACAACCTGACCAAGGGGACCGCCGGCGGGGCCGTGCAGTCGATGAATATTGCCCTCGGCCTGGCGGAAACCGCCGGCCTCGATCTGCAGGGAGTCGCACCATGAGCATCACCGTCCCCCAGGGATTCCGCGCCGCCGGCGTCACGGCCGGCCTGAAGACCTCCGGCAACCCGGACCTGGCCCTCGTGGTCAACGACGGCCCCGCCAAGGCCGCCGCCGCCGTGTTCACCTCCAACCGCGTGGCCGCCGCCCCCGTGCACTGGTCCCGCGAGGTCGTCAAGGACGGCCGCGTGGACGCCGTGATCCTCAACTCCGGCGGAGCCAATGCCTGCACCGGACCGCAGGGTTTCCAGAACACGCACACCACCGCCGAGAAGACCGCCGAGGCGCTCGGAGTCTCCGCCACCGACGTGTTCGTCTGCTCCACCGGCCTGATCGGCGAGCAGCTCCCGATGGACAAGATCCTCGCCGGGATCGGCGCCGCCACGGCAGCGCTCAGCGCCGACGGCGGACCGGATGCCGCCACCGCGATCATGACCACGGACTCCGTGCCCAAGCAGGCGCTCTTCATCGGCGCCGATGCCGACGGCAAGGAATTCACCATTGGCGGGATGGCCAAGGGCGCCGGCATGCTAGCCCCCGGGCTCGCCACCATGCTCGTGGTCCTCACCACGGACGCCGACGTCCAGCCGGACATGCTCGACGTCGTGCTCCGGGACGCCACCCGGGTCACCTTTGACCGGGCGGACTCGGACGGCTGCATGTCCACCAACGACACCGTGGTGCTCCTGGCCTCCGCAGCCTCCGGTGCCGTGCCGTCCGCCGTCGACTTCGGCAGGGGCCTGACCCAGGTCTGCGCGGAACTGGCCCGCAAGCTGATCGGCGACGCCGAAGGCGCCAGCCACGACATCGCAATCCGCACGTTCAATGCCGCCAGCGAAAAGGACGCCGAAGTCGTCAGCCGCGCCGTCGCCCGCTCCAACCTCTTCAAGGCCGCGATCTTCGGTAAGGACCCCAACTGGGGCCGGGTGCTCTCCGCCGTCGGAACCACCGACGCGGCCTTCGAACCCGACCGGCTCAACGTGTCCATGAACGGCGTCCAGATCTGCCGCAACGGCAGCATCGGCGATGACCGCGGCCTCGTGGACCTTGAACCCCGCGAGGTTCTGGTCGAGATCGACCTCCAGGCCGGCGGGGCCGAGGCCACGATCTGGACCAACGACCTCACCCACGAGTACGTCCACGAAAACAGCGCCTACTCCAGCTAGGCAGTTCCCGGAGGGACGATCAATATGAACACCCAGACCCGCGAGACCACCTCCATGTCCGACGCCCAGAGCAAGGCCGGCACCCTGATCGAGGCACTGCCCTGGATCCAGCGCTTTGCCGGCACCACCATGGTGATCAAGTACGGCGGCAACGCCATGGTCAACGACGAGCTCCGCCGGGCATTCGCCGAAGACGTCGTCTTCCTGCACCACGTCGGGATCCACCCGGTGGTGGTGCACGGCGGCGGCCCGCAGATCAACGCCATGCTCAGCCGTCTCGGCATCGAATCGGAGTTCAAGGGCGGGCTGCGGGTCACCACGCCGGAGGCCATGGACGTGGTCCGCATGGTCCTGACCGGCCAGGTCGGCCGCGAGCTCGTCGGCCTGATCAACTCCCATGGCCCCTACGCCGTCGGGATGTCCGGCGAGGACGGCGGCCTGCTCCGCGCGGTCCGGACCGGCACCGTCGTGGACGGCGAGGAGGTGGACCTGGGCCTGGTCGGCGAAGTGATCGGTGTGAACCCGGAGGGAATCCTGGACATCATCGCGGCGGGGCGCATCCCGGTGATCTCCACGGTCGCGCCGGAAATCTTCGAGGACGGCAGCGGCGACCCGGGCGCCAAGCAGGCGCAGACCACCGGCCAGGTGCTGAACGTCAACGCGGACACGGCTGCGGCCGCCCTGGCCGAAGCCCTCGGCGCCTCGAAGCTGGTCATCCTCACCGACGTCGAGGGACTCTACGCCAACTGGCCGGACCGCTCCTCGCTGATTTCCTCACTCACCGCCTCGGAACTTCGCGCGCTGCTGCCTGGCCTGGAGTCAGGGATGATCCCGAAAATGGAGGCCTGCCTCAAGGCCGTTGACGGCGGCGTCGAACGCGCGCACATCGTCGATGGCAGGCTGCCGCACTCGATGCTCCTGGAAACCTTCACGACGGCGGGCATCGGCACCCAGGTCGTCCCGGACGAGGAGAACAAATGAACCCGACCGAAACCGCACCCACCACGGATCTCGAGCACTCCCCGGTCGCGGAGCTCGTCCAGTCCCGCGCCACCGGTGCGCAGTGGCTGTCCCGCTACAACTCCTCGCTGCTGGGCGTCTTCGGCACCCCGCAGCGGGTCCTGGTCCGCGGCGCCGGCTGCCTGGTCTGGGACGCCGACGGCAAGGAATACCTGGACCTCCTCGGTGGAATCGCGGTCAACGCCCTCGGCCACGCGCACCCCTTCGTCACCTCGGTGATCTCCAGCCAGCTCGCCACCCTGGGCCACGTCTCCAATTTCTTCACGAGCCCCACCCAGATCGCGCTGGCCGAGAAGCTGCTGGAGATCACCAGGGCCCCGGCCGGGTCCAGGGTGTTTTTCGCCAACTCCGGCACCGAAGCCGTCGAGGCGGCCTTCAAGCTGGCACGGCGAAACACCGGATCTGAAGAAAAACCGCGCACCAAGGTCATCGCCCTCGAGGGCGCCTTCCACGGCCGCACCATGGGCGCCCTGGCGCTGACCGCGAAGGAAGCGTACCGGGCGCCGTTCGCCCCGCTGCCCGGCGGCGTCGAACACGTTCCCTTCGGCGACATCGACGCCCTCCGCGCCGCGGTGGACGACACCGTCGCCGCGGTCTTCCTCGAACCGATCCAGGGCGAGGCCGGGGTCCGCCCGCTGCCCGCCGGCTACCTGCGGGCGGCCCGGGAGGCCACCAGCGCCGCCGGTGCCCTGCTGATCCTGGACGAGGTCCAGACCGGCATCGGCCGCACCGGCAAGTGGCTCGCGAGCGAGGACGCCGGGATCATGCCCGACGCCGTGACCCTCGCCAAAGGCCTCGGCGGCGGCTTCCCGATCGGCGCCCTCGTCACCTACGGCCCGGAAACGTCCGCCCTGCTGACCGCCGGCCAGCACGGGACCACGTTCGGCGGCAACCCCGTCGCCACCGCCGCGGCGCTGGCCACCCTGCACGTGCTGGAAAACCAGCAGGTCCTGGGCCACGTCCGGAAACTGGGGGAGCACCTGCGTGCGGGCCTCGCCGCGGTCCACGGCGTCACCGAGGTCCGCGGCGATGGGCTCCTGATCGGCTTCGACCTCGACGCCGACGTCGCCCCGGCCGTCGTGACCGCCGGCCTCGGGGCGGGCTTTATCGTCAACAGCCCCGGCCCGCACACCATCCGCCTTGCGCCGCCGCTGATCCTCACCACCGAACAGGCCGACCGCTTCCTCGCGGCACTGCCCGCACTCCTCCAGACCGCAAAGGACGCCCAGTGACCGCGACTGACATTTCCACCGTGCCTTCGACCGTGACTTCCAACAGCCAGGTCCGCCACTTCCTCAAGGACACGGACCTCACCCCGGCCGAGCAGGCCGAGGTCCTGGAGCTCGCCGTCCGGATGAAGGCCGCCCCCTACAGCGTGCAGCCCTTCGCCGCCGAGGGCAGCGGGCGCCAGACCGTCGCCGTGATCTTCGACAAGACCTCCACCAGGACACGGGTGTCCTTCGCCGCCGGCGTCGCCGCCATGGGCGGCAATGCGCTCATCATCAACCCTGGCGAGGCGCAGATCGGCCACAAGGAATCCGTCGAGGACACCGCCAGGGTCCTGGAGCGTATGGTCTCCACCATCGTCTGGCGCACCGGCGCCCACTCCGGGCTCGTGGCCATGGCCGCCAACTCCCGCGTCCCGGTCATCAACGCCCTGTGCGATGACTACCACCCCTGCCAGCTCCTCGCGGACCTGCTCACCATCAAGGAACACAAGGGCGACCTGGCGGGCCTGACCATGAGCTACCTCGGCGACTCCGCCAACAACATGGCCAACTCCTACCTGCTGGCCGGCGTCACCGCCGGCATGCACGTCCGCATCGCCGGCCCGGACGGCTACCTGCCCTCCCCGGCCATCATCGCGGCGGCCGAAGACCGTGCTGTGGAGACCGGCGGCTCGGTGCTCGTCACCGTGGACGCCGCCGAGGCGCTGCTCGGCGCCGACGTCGTCGCCACCGACACCTGGGTGTCGATGGGCCAGGAGGACGAGAAGGAGGCCCGGCAACAGCTGTTCCGCCGCTACGCCGTGGACGAGGCGGCGATGAAGCTCGCGGCACCGGACGCCGTCGTGCTGCACTGCCTGCCTGCCTACCGCGGCTACGAGATCGCCGCGGCCGTGATCGACGGCCCGCAGTCCGTCGTCTGGGACGAGGCCGAGAACCGGCTGCACGCCCAGAAGGCACTCATGGCGTGGCTGATGCACCGCTCCGGCCTGGCTGTTGTCGAGGGGCTGGCGCCGAATCGGACACAGGCACCGAAGGCGCTCGGATAGTGTCCGCCCAGCCCGCCTCGCCGGGGGCCAGCCCGGCCACCAAGACGGCCCGGCAGGCGCGGATCACCGCGATCCTCACCGGTGACTCGGTCCGCTCGCAGGCCGAACTGGCGGCGCTGCTCGCGGACGACGGCGTCCAGGTCACCCAGGCCACGCTGTCCCGGGACCTCGTGGAGCTCGGCGCGGTGCGCGTGCGCGGCAAGGACGGCGTGCTCGTCTACGCGGTGCCGGGGGAGGGCGGGGAACGCGCGGCCAAGAGCGGCGTCACCCAGGAGATCCTCGACGCGCGGCTGGCCCGGCTCTGCGCGGAACTGCTGGTCACCGCCGAAGCGTCCGCCAACATCGTGGTGCTCCGGACGCCTCCCGGCGCGGCCAACTTCCTGGCCCTGGCGATCGACCACTCGGTGATGCCGTCCATCCTGGGCACCATCGCGGGCGACGACACCGTGCTGCTGGTCACCCGGGACCCGCTCGGCGGCGCCGACGTGGCTGCCCGCTTCCTGCAGCTCGCCGAGGAAGCCGGCAGCGGCTGACCGCTCCCGGCCTGAAGATTGGGCCTGCCACAGGGATGTGACAGGCTTTCAGTAGACAAGCTTTTCCCCCGACATTTCCCCAAACAACTAAGGAGCATTTCAAGTGACTGAGCGTATTGTGCTGGCCTACTCCGGTGGCCTGGATACTTCCGTAGCCATCGGCTGGATCGGTGAAGCGACCGGCGCCGAGGTTATCGCCGTGGCGGTCGACGTCGGACAGGGCGGCGAGTCGCTGGAGACGATCCGCCAGCGTGCCCTGGGCTGCGGCGCCGTCGAGGCCTACGTGGCCGACGCGAGCGACGAGTTCGCCAACGAGTACTGCATGCCCGCGCTGAAGGCCAACGCCCTCTACCAGGGCCACTACCCGCTGGTCTCCGCGATCTCGCGACCGGTGATCGTCAAGCACCTCGTCAAGGCCGCCCGCGAATTCGGCGCCACCACGGTGGCCCACGGCTGCACCGGCAAGGGCAACGACCAGGTCCGCTTCGAAGTCGGCATCCAGACCCTCGGGCCGGACCTGAAGTGCATCGCCCCGGTCCGCGACCTCGCCCTGACCCGCGACAAGGCCATCGCCTTCGCCGAGGAAAAGGGACTGCCGATCGAGACCACCAAGAAGAACCCGTACTCGATCGACCAGAACGTCTGGGGCCGCGCCGTCGAAACCGGCTACCTCGAGGACATCTGGAACGCCCCCACCAAGGACATCTACGACTACACCGCCACCCCGGAATTCCCGCCGGCACCCGATGAGGTCACCATCTCCTTCGAGGCAGGCATCCCGGTCGCGATCGACGGCGTCAAGGTCACCCCGCTGCAGGCCATCAAGGAACTCAACCGCCGCGCCGGCGCCCAGGGCGTCGGCCGGATCGACGTCGTCGAGGACCGCCTCGTCGGGATCAAGTCCCGCGAAATCTATGAGGCACCGGGCGCCATGGCGCTGATCACTGCGCACAAGCACCTCGAGGACATCACGGTCGAGCGCGAGCAGGCCCGCTTCAAGGCCACCGTCGGCCAGCGCTGGTCCGAGCTGGTCTACGACGGCCAGTGGTTCTCGCCGCTCAAGCGCTCCCTCGACGCCTTCATCGAGGACACCCAGCGCTACGTCACCGGCGACATCCGGATGACCCTGCACGGCGGCCAGGCGGTCGTCAACGGACGCCGCTCCGGGACCTCGCTCTACGACTTCGACCTCGCCACCTACGACACCGGTGACACCTTCGACCAGTCGATGGCGCGCGGCTTCATCGAGCTGTGGGGCATGTCCGCCAAGGTGGCCTCCAGCCGCGACATCCGCGTCGACGGAAAGTAGCCCCTGTGGCTGAGCAAAAGTCTGAAGCTACCAACACCGGTGCTCTGTGGGGCGGCCGGTTCGCCGGCGGTCCCGCGGACGCCCTCGCCGCGCTGAGCAAGTCCACGCACTTTGACTGGCGGCTGGCCCGCTACGACATCGCCGGGTCCAAAGCGCACGCCCGCGTGCTGCACAAGGCCGGCTTGCTCGACGACGCCGAGCTGGCAGGCATGCTGGACGCCCTCGGCCGGCTGGACGAGGACGTCGCCTCCGGCGCCTACCTGCCGGCGGAGTCCGACGAGGACGTGCACGGCTCGCTGGAACGCGGACTGATCGCGCGCGCCGGCACCCAGCTCGGCGGCAAGCTCCGCGCCGGCCGGTCCCGCAACGACCAGGTGGCCACGCTGGGGAGGATGTTCCTGCGCGACCACGCCCGGATCATCTCCCGCGGCGTGCTCGCCACAATCGATGCCCTCGTGGCGCAGGCCAAGGCGCACCAGGGGGTGGCGATGCCCGGCCGCACCCACCTGCAGCACGCCCAGCCGGTGCTGCTCAGTCACCACCTGCTGGCCCACGCCTGGGCGCTGCTGCGCGATGTGCAGCGGTTCCAGGACTGGGACAAGCGCGCCGGCGTCTCGCCGTACGGCTCCGGCGCCCTTGCGGGCTCCTCCCTGGGCCTGGACCCGGAGGCCGTGGCCGCGGACCTGGGCTTCTTCTCCGCCACGCACAACTCGATCGACGGCACCGCCTCCCGCGACGTCTTCGCCGAGTTCGCGTGGATCACGGCCATGATCGGAGTGGATCTCTCCCGCGTGTCGGAGGAAGTCATCCTCTGGGCCACCAAGGAGTTCTCCTTCGTCACCCTGCACGATTCCTACTCCACCGGCTCCTCGATCATGCCGCAGAAGAAGAACCCGGACGTGGCGGAACTGGCCCGCGGCAAGGCCGGCCGGCTGATCGGCAACCTGACCGGGCTGCTGGCCACCCTGAAGGGACTGCCGCTCGCGTACAACCGCGACCTGCAGGAGGACAAGGAACCGGTCTTCGACGCCGCCGACACGCTGGAGGTCCTGCTCCCGGCAGTCTCCGGCATGATCGCGACGCTGACGTTCAACACCGAACGGATGCAATCGCTGGCGCCGCAGGGCTTCGCGCTGGCCACGGACATCGCCGAATGGCTGGTCCGCCAGGGCGTTCCGTTCCGCGAGGCGCACGAGCTCTCCGGTGCCGCGGTCAAGCAGGCCGAAAGCCGCGGCGTCGAACTCTGGGACCTCACGGACGCGGAATACGCCGCCATCTCCGGGCACCTGACGCCGGAGGTCCGCACGGTCCTCAGCACCGAAGGCTCGCTGAACAGCCGGAACTCCCAGGGCGGCACCGCGCCGGCCGCCGTCGAGCGCCAGCTGCTGGCCCTCGAGGCCGAGCTCGCCGCGGTCCGGGGATACGCGGGGTAGCAAGCGCCGGGCAGTCCCGGCAGGCGCGGCCACTGGTGGTCGTGTTTGCCGGGACTTTCCTCGTTAAGGTGGGTGCATGAGCGAATCGTTCCGCCAGTTGCTGCGCGCCCTGCCCGATTTCCCCGAACTGCTCCCGGACTTCGACCCGGATGCGGCCCCCGCGGACCCGGCGGAGCTGTTCCGGTTGTGGCTCGCTGAAGCCCTGGCGGTCGGTGTGCCGCAGCCCAACGCCTGCAGCCTCGCCACAGCGGATGAGCTTGGGCGGCCGTCCTCCCGGATGCTGATTCTCAAGGACATCGACGCCGACGGCTGGCACTTTGCGACCTCCCGGGCGTCCCGCAAGGGGCACGAACTCGCGGCCAACCCGCACGCGGCCCTGAACTTCTTCTGGCAGCAGCAGGGCCGGCAGGTCCGCGTCACCGGCGGTGTGGTCGAGTTGTCCGCCGAGGCCTCGGCTGCTGACTGGCACGCCCGGCCCGGCGCGGACGGCAGCGACAACCCGGACTGGCAGCTGTACGCCCTTAGGCCCCGCGAGATCGAGTTCTGGCAGGCCCGGCACGACCGCCGGCACCTCCGCCACCGCTTTGGTCCAGAGTCGTTCAGTTAATCGCCATTTATCCGGTGTTGGTATGACGTTCGTAATAGGATGATCGCCATGACCACCATCACCCCGGAAAAAGTCCTGGACGAACTCCGCCGCGCCGCCGGCGTCGTGGCTGGAATCGCCGCCACCTTCTCGGACGGGGACATCAAGGCCCCCTCGGAACTGCCGGGCTGGACGCGCGGCCACGTGCTGGCCCACGTCTGCGGAATCGCCAATGCGATGGCCCGCCAGCTGGAATACGCCGCGCGGGGCGACAGCATCGGGCTCTATGACGGCGGTTACGAGGGCCGGACCCGCGCCATCGAAATGGCTGCCGGGCACACAACCGCGGAGCACCGGGCCGATCTGGACGCCGCACTGGACCGGGCGCTGCAGGCCTTTGGTGCGCTGGACGAGGCCGGCTGGCAGGCGCCCATCAGCTTCCGCGGTGGAGTCGTTTTCGACGGGGGGCTGGCGCTTTGGCGCGAGCTCGTCATCCACACGACCGACCTCGGCACCGGCCGCGGCCCGGAAACCTGGAGCCGGCCGTTCTGCGAGCATCTCTTCGATTTCCTCGCCGCGCGGGTGCCGGAAGGACAGCGCTTCGTGCTCCAGCCGCTCGGCCTGCCTGCCGTGTCGATCGGTATCCCCGGCGGCCGGTCGACCGCCATCAACGGGATGCTCACCGATATCGCGGCCTGGCTCGCGGGACGCACGCCGACCCTCGGCAGCCTGCGCGCCACCGCGGCGGCCGACGGCGTGGACCTCCCCGCGCTGCTGCCCTGGCCCGCCGGGGTGCCCGTCACCCGTTAGGACGCGCGCACCCCCGGCACTCACGCCGCCGGGACTCACATCCCTGGGACTCACACCCCCGGGACTCACACCCCCGGCACTCACGCCGCCGGGACTCACACGCCCGGCACTCACGCCCGCTGGGTCCTGCGCCGCCGGGTCTCACATCCCTGGGTCCTGCGCTCAGATGTCATTTGAGGCCCATGATCCGCAGCGGCATGGGCGCGAGCTCTCACCTCGGCACCCGGCACCTGGCGTTACGCCACCTCGGCGGCCTGCCGGCGTTCCCGGTCCAGCAGGCTTTCCTTGATGGCAAGCCCCCAGCGGAAACCGCCCAAGCTGCCGTCGGTGCGGATCACCCGGTGGCAGGGGACGAACAATGCTGCGGCGTTGAAGGCGCAGGCACTGGCCGCGGCGCGTACGGCTTTGACGTTGCCGGACAGCTCCGCGTACTCGGTGTAGGTCACGGGGTGTCCCGGCGCGACGGTCCGGAGGACATCCCACGCGTGCCCCCGGAACGGCCCGGACTTCTGCAGCACCGGCACCGCCATGGCGGGCCCGGGGTTCCCGGCATAGAAATCGTCCACGGCCGCCGAGATGCCGCCGAGCCCGGTGACGGTCTGGTAGTCCACGGGCAGCAGCTCCGGATGGATCTGGCCGGTTAGCTCGCCGGGAACGGCAGTCCACCCCGAGGCCAGCACTGCCCCGTCCCGGGCAATGATGGTAAACGGACCGTCCGGGGTGGACATGGTCAACAACTGGGCTGTCATCGGATCGCTTTCTTCGGAGTCTGCGGTGGAGCCTGAACTGGAGTCTTTGTTGGAGCCTGCGGCGGCGCCGGGGGTGGCGGCTGAGCCTCAGCCGGGGACGGTTTGCGCGCCGCGGCCTGGGCCGCCGCTGCGGCGCGCCAGAGGTGCATCGTGGCGTAGGAGCGCCAGGGGCTGAGCTCCCGGAAATCAGGGCTCAGGGTGTCGGGGGCTGCTGCCGCGCCGTTCGTCGGCCGGGCGAGTGAGCGGATGCCATTGCGGACCGCTGCGTCATTGGCCAGGAAGACATCCGGGGCGCCGATCACGCGCATTGCCACGTAGCCAACCGTCCACGGCCCCACACCGGCGAGGGGCAGCAGTTTGGACTCCAGAGCGGGCACGTCGTCGCCGTAGCCGAAGTCGAGCCCGCCCGAGGCCATCGCCGCGGCCGCCGCGCGGACGGACTCGATGCGGCGCTGCGGCCCGCGGAGCAGATCAAAACCGTGCCCGGCAATCTGCTCCGCCGTCGGGAACAGCCGGTGCAGGCCCTCCGCCGGGACCAGGCTCTCGCTGCCGGCCGCGGACAGTTGGGTGAGGGCGGTACGGGCTGCGGCGACGGTGATCTGCTGGCCGATCATGGCCCGGACCAGTAACTCCTGCGGGTCGACGGCGCCCGGCATCCGCATCCCGGGGGTCGCGGCGACACTGGTTGAGAGCCTCGGATCGGACGCCAGCGCACCGTCGATGGCGACCGGGTCGGAGTCGAGGTCCAGCAGCCGGCGGACCCTGCTGAGCAGGGGCGGGAGGTCCCGCAGGTCGACGGCGCCGATGGTCAGTACGAGCGGACGGCCCGGGGAACCGGCGTCGTAGTCCACCCGGAAGCGGGCGTCGCCGTGGGCCAGACGCAGGGTCCGGGCATAGGAAGTGAACGAACCTTCCTCGATGCCGGGGATGGCCCGGACCGCGAGGAAGCCGAAGATGCCCGGGTCGAACGGCTCGCGGTACGGCAGGTTCAGCGCCAGGGCCGTCGTCGACTGGGCGGCCGGGCCCGACGTACGGTGGGGCCTGGCCGTGGCCCGCAGCGCCGAGGGTGTCATGGCGAAGACCTCGCCGATGGTCTCGTTGAACTGGCGCACGCTGCTGAAGCCGGCGGCGAAGGCGATATCGGCGGCTTTCATGGCCGTGGACACGAGCAGGGTGCGGGCGGTCTGGGCCCGCCCGGCCCGGGCCAGCGACAGTGGTCCCGCGCCGAGTTCATGGCTCAGGATCCGGTTGAGCTGCCGCGACGAGTAGCCCAGCCTCGCCGCCAGCCCCTCCACGCCGTCGCGGTTGATCACACCGTCGTTGATGAGCCGCATCGCGCGCCCGGCAATGTCGGAGCGCACGTTCCAGGCCGGCGTGCCCGGGACGGCTTCGGGCAGGCAGCGCTTGCAGGCCCGGTACCCGGCGTCGTGCGCAGCGGCGGACGTTTCGTAGAAGGTGACATTCCCCGACTTGGGGGTCCGCGCCGGGCATGAGGGCCGGCAATAGATGCCCGTGGTGCGGACAGCGGTGTAGAACTGCCCGTCGAACCGGGTGTCCCGGGCATCGATTGCCCGGTAGCGCTGCCAGAAGTCCATGGGTTCATCCTGCCAGCTTCCGGGAACTGCTGCTAGCGGAAATCGGACACGGCGGTGGAGGGGGATGGGTGCCGTTTGTTAAAGTCGGAGCATGACGTTGACGCCTCCACTCCGTGCGCCGGGCCGTGGGCTCCCTGCCGGCGGGACGCCCGCGGATGGACTGCGGGACCTCCTGTCCCTGGACGCCCGGCAGGTGGCGCCACTGCTACTCGGCGCGGTGCTGACGCACGAGGGGAGCGGCGGCCCGGTGTCCGTGCGGATCTCGGAGGTGGAGGCCTATCTGGGCCCGCACGACTCGCCGCACCCGGACCCCGGCTCGCACACCTTCCGCGGCGAGACTGCGCGCAACGCCCCGATGTTCGGCCCGGCCGGCCATCTGTACGTCTACTTCACCTACGGAATGCACCACTGCGCCAACATCGTGTGCGGGCCGGCCGGCGTGGCCTCCGCCGTGCTGCTGCGGGCCGGCGAGATTGTGGCCGGCGAGCGGCTCGCACTCAGCCGGCGGCCGGCGTCGAAATCCCCAAAGGACCTGGCGAGCGGCCCGGCCCGGCTCGCCACATCACTCGGAATCACGACGGCGGACAGCGGCAGGGACGCCCTCCAGGCCCCGTTCGGACTGGAACTGCCCGCCCTGCAGGCTGTGCACGTCAGCGCCGGGCCGCGCGTCGGCGTCTCCGGCGCCGGAGGCACCCACGACTACCCCTGGCGCTTCTGGCTGAGCGGTGACCCGACCGTGTCCCGCTACAAGGCGGCGAAGGTGCGGACCCCCTAGCCGGGCGGCTGCGGCGGTTCTGGTGGTTTGGTAGGTTCTGGTGGTTCTGCTGGTTCTGGAGGTCTACCTGGGATCGGCGGCGGGGGAGGACGGCATCGGATGGGTGAGGGCAAGCGCGGGAAACCACGCAGCGAGCTCGAGAGGCTTGAGATCTTTGCGCAGCTGGCCGCCGACTACTTCCGGATGGTCGAGCTGTTCAGGCCAGCTGACGGACCGGTGCCGATGGATTCCCCGGCGGCCGAACGCCGGCAGTGGGTGGAACTGTTCCGGGCGGCCCTGCTGCGGAAGTTCATCGTGCGGGATGAACATGTGTCCCTCAAGCTGGTGGTGAGGGCGCTGCGCCTGTGCAACTATGCCGCAGACTCCAGGCTCACGGAGGGGACGGAGGCGGTGGCGGACCTGTTCACCGCCGAGATGATCCAGGGCCGGCAGCATGACATGCCCGGAGCGGCCCCGGACGACGGCCGCGAGGTTTTCGAAGACGTTCTCTACGGACGGCTCCTGCACGGCGACGCTGATCGGTTCCGTCGTTCCGAATGGGCGAAGGACCACGACCGCCTGGGTGCGGCGGCGGCCCGGCGGTTCGACGCGGAACATGCGCTCAGCAAGGCGCTCGAAGTCGTCAGCTACGGACTCGCGCACGGGCTCCTGCGGTCACCGGCCACGCCGGCCAGCGACGAAACTCCAGCCACAGGCACGGGCCCGGCCGGTGGCGAGGGTGCAGCAAGTAAGGTTGATGGGTGAATCAAAGCAAGCAGCACCAGACCACGATGACCCGGAATGCGACCACCCTACCGGTGGATGAGCTGATCAGCAGCCTCTGCGCCACGATCCCCGACTACCCCAAGCCCGGGATCGTCTTCAAGGACCTGACCCCGGTGTTCGCCGACGGTGCCGCGCTCAAGGCTGTCGTGAACGCCTTGGTGGAGCCGTTCGAGGGCCAGTTCGACGCCGTCGCCGGGGTGGAAGCCCGCGGTTTCCTGCTGGCTGCCGCGGCCGCGTACGCCACGGGCACCGGCGTCATCACCGTCCGCAAGGCCGGCAAGCTGCCGCGTGAGGTGGTCTCCGAGGACTACGCGCTCGAATACGGCAACGCCACCCTGGAACTGCACACCACGGACCTCGCTCCCGGAAGCCGCGTCCTGATCCTCGACGACGTCCTCGCCACGGGCGGCACGCTCGGCGCCGCCGTGCGGCTGTTCGAACGGTGCGGAGTCGCCGTGGCCGGCGTTGGCGTGGTCATGGAACTCGGCGAACTCGGCGGGCGATCGGCCCTGGACGGCCACCGGGTCAGCTCCCTGCTGCGCCTGTAGCCCCAGCCCCAGCCCAGCCCGCCCCGCCTCCAGCCCCGCGCCAGGCCGCGCGGTCCGCGGGCAAAAAGACCGCCGGGAGGAATGGACGATTCCGCGGGCCTCGGTAGAATGCCTGCACAAAACAGACATGTGCCGATGGGTAGGCCGAAATGGTTGTACAATGGTTGGTCTGTCTTTTTCGATAGGGGAACGTTCGATGCACGACGCTGATTTGGCCCATGAACGCGACTACGTGGCCGGACTTTACGCCCGGCTGGATGAGCTGCGGGCGGAAAAGCGCGCCCAGCTGGCGCAGGTACGGCGTGCCGGTGCGGTGGGCACCATGCAGAACGTCTCCGAGCGGGACGCGTTCGCCGCGCTCTACGAGGACCGCCTGGCGCAGCTCGACGCCGTCGACGACCGGCTCGTGTTCGGCCGCTTGGACCTCGACTCCGGGGAGGCCCAGTACATCGGGCGGATCGGCCTGACCACCGACGACCTCCAGCGCCTCATGCTGGACTGGCGCGCGCCCGAGGCCGGGCATTTCTACCAGGCCACCGCGTTCGACCGGCAGGGTGTGCGCCGCCGCCGCCACCTGATCCTGCAGGGCCGAGAGGTCAAGGCGATCGAGGATGACGTTCTCGACGCCGACCTGCTGGCGGACAATGAGTCCCTCCAGGGCGAGGGCGCCCTGCTGGCTGCCCTGAATTCCAAGCGGACCGGCCGGATGTCGGACATCGTCGGGACCATCCAGTCCGAGCAGGACCGGATCATCCGTTCGTCGATTTCCGGCGCCCTCGTGGTCCAGGGCGGTCCCGGCACCGGCAAGACCGCCGTGGCGCTGCACCGCGCCGCCTACCTGCTCTACACCCACCGTGACCGGCTCAAGACCGCAGGTGTCCTGCTGGTGGGCCCGTCGTCGTCATTCATGAAGTACATCGAGCGGGTGCTGCCGTCGCTCGGCGAAACCGGCGTCGTGATGGCGAGTGTAGGGCGCCTCATGCCCGGCATCCACGCCGTCGCGGAACCCGATTCCGCGGTCGCGGCGATCAAGGGCCGGCTGGACATGGCCGAGGTCGTGGCGAACGCCGTGGCCAACCGGCAGCGCATCCCGGCGGAGAACCGCGTCCTCGAAGTCGACGGGCGCAAACTTCTGCTGACCCCCCGGCAGGTCCGCCGTGCCAGGGACCGGGCCCGTTCGACCGGCAAGCCGCACAACGAGGCCCGTGTCTCGTTCGTCAAGATCCTGCTGCGCGAACTGACCGAGCAGATGACGGAACTCGTGGAAGCCGGCAGCATCGGCAACAACGCCGACCGATCCTATCTGGCCGAGGACGTCCGATCCGCACGGGACGTCCGCATTGCCCTGAATCTGTGCTGGATGCCGATGACACCGGAGAAGCTCATCGGTGAACTCCTCAGCAGGCCGGCGATCCTGGCGGCCTGCACACCCCATCTCACCCCGGCCGAGCGTGAACTGCTGCTCCGGCCCGCCGACGCTCCGTGGACCGAGGCGGACGTACCGCTGCTGGATGAGGCCGCAGAACTTCTCGGCGAACTCGACGCGGCCGCGGGCCGGGGACTGGCCCAGCAGGAACACGACCGTGCCCGCGACCTGGCCAATGCCAAGCAGACGCTGGTCAACATGGAAACAGCCGGCGTGGACGTGCTGATCTCCGCCGAAGAGCTCGTGGACCAAAACCAGGAACGCGAAGCCCGGCTCACCGCCGCCGAGCGCGCCACGACGGACCGCAGCTGGGCGTTCGGGCACATTGTGGTGGACGAGGCCCAGGAGCTCTCGCCGATGCAGTGGCGCCTGCTGGTCCGCCGCTGCCCGCTGAAGTCCTTCACCATTGTGGGCGATATTGCCCAGACGAGTTCCGTGGCCGGCGCCAACTCCTGGCACAGCGCCCTCGCTCCCATGTTCGGCGACCGCTGGCAGCTCGAGGAACTCACGGTCAACTACCGCACGCCCTCGCAGATCGCGGAAGCGGCCGCCCGGATGGCCAACGCCGCGGGGCTCGTGGTGTCCGCACCGAAGGCGGTCCGCGAGGGCCGCTGGGCGCCGGTGATCGACCGCGTTGAGCGTGGCGGGATCATCAGCAAGCTCGTCGAGGTCCTGCCGGAGGAGCTGGGCGCGCTCGAGGGCGGCCTGCTGGCCGTCATTGCCGACGGCGAGCTCCTCCCCGAGGCGACCGCCGCGCTGCGGGCAGTCTATGGACGCCGCGTCGGTACGGATGCCGGCAGCTACGTGCAGGACATCGTGGTGATCAGCCCCCGTGAGGCCAAGGGCCTGGAGTTCGACGGCGTCGTGGTGCTGGAGCCGTCGGCCATGCTCAACCATGAGCACGGCCGGGTCGGCGACCTGTATGTCGCCATGACCAGGCCCACCCAGCGGCTGCGGCTCATCGCCTCCGCCGGGGTGCCGGCGGGCGTCGAGGACTGAGGCCCGCCGTCGGGCGACCCGGTCGCCCGACGGTCACACGCGCTGACGGTGCCCCGATCCTGCTAACTTAGATTCCGTGTCCCAGCTAAATGATCTACGTTCCCAGCAGAATGACCCCAGCTTCGCCAACGTGTGGCAGGAGCTGAAATGGCGAGGCCTGGTCCACGTCTCGACGGATGAGGCGGAGCTGGAGAAACTCCTCGCCGGCGATCCCGCAACCTATTACTGTGGCTTCGATCCCACGGCGCCAAGCCTGCACCTGGGCAACCTGGTCCAGCTGCTGCTGATGCGCCGGATCCAGCTGGCGGGCCACAAGCCCCTCGGGCTGGTCGGCGGCTCCACCGGCCTGATCGGAGATCCGCGGCAGACCGCCGAGCGGGTGCTCAACACCCCCGAGACGGTCGCCGAATGGGTCGGGAAGCTGCAGGCGCAGGTCCAGCGTTTCCTCAGCTTTGAGGGTGACAACGCGGCACAAATGGTCAATAACCTTGACTGGACCGCGCCGCTGAGCGCCATCGACTTCCTTCGCGGGATCGGCAAACACTTCCGGGTCGGCACCATGATCAAAAAGGATATTGTTGCCAACCGGCTGAATTCCGACGAGGGGATCAGCTACACGGAGTTCAGCTACCAGATCCTCCAAGGTATGGACTTTCTGCAGCTTTTCCGAGACTACGGCTGTGTCCTGCAGACCGGTGGATCGGACCAGTGGGGCAATCTCACGAGTGGCACCGATCTGATCCGCAAGGTCGAGGGCAAGCACGTCCACGCGCTCGGTACCCCCCTCATCACGAACTCCGACGGCACGAAGTTCGGCAAGAGCGAGGGCAACGCCATCTGGCTCGATCCGGAGATGTGCAGCCCGTACGCCTTCTACCAGTTCTGGCTCAACACGGCGGACAGCGACGTGGCGGCACGCCTGAAGGTGTTCACCTTCCTGAGCCGCGCCGAGATCGAGTCGATGGAAACCGCGGTTGCCCAGCGGCCCTTCGCCCGCGAGGGACAGCGGAAGCTCGCCTACGAGGTGACCTCTCTCGTCCACGGTGTGGATGCCACGGAGAAGGTCATCGCCGCCTCCGCCGCCCTGTTCGGCAATGGTGACCTCAGCGTCCTGGACGAGGCCACGCTCAAGGCGGCCACGTCCGAACTCCCGTCAGCCACCGTCGACGCCGGCAGTCTGGGCATTATCGAACTACTGGTCGCCACGGGCCTGTCGGAGAGCAAGTCGGCCGCCCGCCGTACCGTGGGGGAGGGCGGGGCGTACGTCAACAACGCCAAGGTCGCAGATCCGGATGCCGTGATCGTGCCCGGCCAGCTGCTGCACGGACGCTACCTGCTGCTGCGCCGGGGCAAGAAGAACCTCGCCACCGTGGAAGTGTCCGCGGCCTAGAACGGCACCGCACATCACCTGCACCCTCCTGTCCGACCCAGTTGCAAGCCTGTCCGGCCCAGTTGCAAGGTCGGGCAGGAGGGTGTATTGTTTTTTGAGTCGCCACCGCAGAGTGGTGGCCAACCCCAACAAAAATAGAGAAGCAATTCTTCTAGCGCTTTCGGCTCCCCTGGAGCACGCGGCGCAGGAATGAAAAATTGCTTCACATTTTTGTGGGCGCAATTGTTCCACCGAGTGAAATGCAGATGAAAATCTGGATTTGCAAAGTGGATTTGAATGAAATAAGCTTCAAATATCGCAGCGAAGAAAAAGCGAAACAAAGAATTCAATTGTATTGAATAGTTTCGAAAAGTACTTCGAATGTGTCTGTTGTTTGAGAACTCAATAGTGTGCCAAGTTTGTTGATACCAATTTAT
>NZ_JASBQY010000026.1 GCF_029960645.1 Arthrobacter sp. AL12 | reverse complement strand
TTCTTCGGCCGGACCCTGGGGATGCTTCACAGGAAGGGACTACCACGGCAGCGCTGCGGGCCGCGCGGAGGGCCGTCGTCATTCGCTGCCACGAGCGGCTTCTCGAATGCGCGAGATCATCCTCATGATGTCGGTGTCCCTGGACGGATTCCTCGAGACGGCCGACCGGGACTTCAGCTGGTACCGGGTGGACGACGAGATCCTCGGCCACTTGAACGGGCAGTTCCGTACGACGGGTGCCTTCATGTTCGGGCGAGTCACCCATGCTCTGATGGCCGGTTACTGGCCACTGCTGGCCCGGATCCGGGCATCTCGGCGGAACTCGTGGAGTTCGCCGGGATCTGGCGCGAGATGCCCAAGTTCCTCTTTTCACGGACCCTCACGCAGGCAGACTGGAATACCACGGTGATTCCCGACGTCGTGCCTGAACAAATCGCGGAACTGAAGGCGCAGCCCGGGGGCGACGTCGCCCTGAGTGGCGCCAATTTGGCCTCCACTTTCATACGGCACGGCCTGATCGACGAGTTTCGAATTCTCGTCCATCCCGTCGTCCTGGGGCAGGGCCGGCAGCTGTCCGAGGCCCGGAGAGTCGACCCCCGGGCTGGGATCGGGAGCTGTTGAAGGGCGTCCGTTGGGCCACGGGACATGCCTGCCGGTGCGCGGGAGTTCAGTCGATTGCCTCGATGCCAGGCCGCTTAAGTTCTTCAAGGTGGTTCCGCATGTTTTGGAGCACCTCAGTGGGTGCGGCTCCCAACCCAGAACCTCCTCGACCACTCGTAGCGGCGCTTGCGTGCGGTAGGACCTCGTCGGGTTGCCCGGGAACCTCCTGTCCGTCAGATTGGGGTCATCCTCATAGGGGCCTGTTGGTTCCACGCGGTAGATTCTGCCTGGTCCTTCGCCGACGCCGAGTTCAGCTCCCCAAGTAGCCGCATCCAGCGTCGCAGTGAGGTAGATGAAATTCGCCCTCTTTCGTTCCCCGAAATTCGAGCTATGACCGGGTTTAAGCAGGTCCCCGGGCTTCAGGTCAGCCTTGGTGCCGTGGTAGAAGGGCCCGGGGTCTTTGGCCTCGGACGCCAGCGGTCGGTTCTCCATTCATCAGCTCATCGGAGTTGGGCTCCCACACTAGGAAGGCGTTTCTTGTCTGGGCATACCCGGTGGACGTGGATCCCCACTTCGGCTGGGTCGGTTGGTTTCCTCTCCTCAAGTTCAACCGGAATGTAACGGCGATGTCTACGCTCTCTCCCAATGTGCTGAAGGTAGGCGGGTAAGTGGTCGCCGGTATCCCTCTGGGCACTTGCCATCTTGGCAGTTTAGATCTCTGCCCAGGCAGTGATCGCAAAACTGGAGAAGGGAATGCATTCAGATTGCCCCAGCACCCATCGCCGCCATGGCCTTCCAATACACTGGCGGAAACTACCGTTAATTCCTTGAAGGGACTAAGTTTTTTGAACTACTTCCACGAGCGGCAAGAAGCCCTTGACGCTACTCCCGGGCGGCGCATCCATAACTACGCCTCTGGTGCCTTGGTCCTTGCGGTAATGGCACTCGTCCTTGCGGGTCTCGCACCAATATGGGTTTCTTGGGCGACCCTTGCCGCGTCCTGTGTTCTGGATTTCTTCCTGTCCCGAAATTGGATTAGAGAAGATGCGCTAAGAGCTCATCTGGCGGACCACGCAGGCTAGATTTCTCGGATGCTGGATGCCTAAGACGCAACTGCATTGGTGCTCCAAGGCCGGCCCTTTTCAAGACATAATCGACGTCCTCTTCTCCTTCAACGGGGTGAATTGTGCCCGGGGACCGGGGGAGCAGTGCGGCCTGGGTCTGTTGCCGCCGGGGACGGTTTCGTCCGCGGTATTGATCACGAACCTGGCCAATCGCGTCCAGCCGATCATCCGTTACGACGTCGGCGACCGCGTCCGGGTCAGGCCCGATCCGTGTCCGTGCGGGGACCCGGCGCCGGCGATCCGGGTGCAGGGGCGGGCCTCGGACGTGCTCATCTTCCCCGCGGCCAGCGGCAGCGGCGTGATGGCGGTGCTGCCACTGGCGCTGGGGACCGTCGTCGACCGGACCCCAGGTGTGGAGCTGTTGCATATCGTCCAGACTGCCCCCACCAGTATTTCGGTGCGGTTGCTTCCGGGCGCGGGCGCGGACCCCGAACAAGTCCGGGCGGGCGTGGGAGAAGGGATCGCCGCCCTGCTCACCGAACTGGGCCTGGCCCGCGTCACCGTGGAGTCTGCCCGGAGCCCCCGGAACAGACCAGCGGCGGCAAGTACCGCACCGGTATCCCCCTGCCGACGGGGCCGCCGTCGTAATCAGCGAGCGCGCCGATGGGGCCGCGGCCAGGAGGGACCGGCTGAGGCGGGGCGTCAGTTATCAGTGCCGGATGCGGAACCGGGCCGGAGATAGTCCCGCAGCAAGGGGAACTCCGTGCGGACGTGGGCATCCAGGTCCGCGGTGAACCGGGGCGTGAAGTACAGCCGCAGCAGCGGGTCCAGCGCACGGCCGATTCCCGGCCACCCGGGGGTGACCGTGTGGCGCACGGACACCCCGCCCGGTACCGCGGTGAGCTCCAGCGACAGGCGCGCCGGGAGAGGCACGAGCTTGCGGAACCGCCACACCAGCCTGCGGCCCGGCTCGACCGCCTCCACGTCTCCGCGCAGATGCAACCGGCGCCGGCCGATGAACTCGTCGATCACCACCACGTCATCCACCACCACGTCATCCACCACCACGTCATCCACCACCACGTCATCCACCCCGGCGGCGGCCCGCCCCAGCGCGTGCAGCTGCAGGTGGGTGCCCGGCCACCAGTTCCGTACCGCTCATCGGTGCAGGACACCATGAAGTCGGTGACGTCACGGCCCGTCAACCCCGCGACGTCGACCGTCAATTTCATCACCAGCATTTGCGCCCCCTGGGCTTTCGCGCGGCGTGGATCTCCGTGCCGGCCTCTGAGTTTGATTTTGCGTCCGGCGGGCACATTTTCCACCGAAGGCTTGAAATCTGTATGGAGGCTCGGCACCCTTGAATTGGGGGACTATGGCCCTAGTCTTCCACATTGGCACGACGTTGGCTTGTGGGGCTGGGGCGAGGACCATTCCCCTCGCAGCACGCCATGTTCCACCCCGAACCGCACATCGAGAAGGAAGGCGGCATCGTCAGATGCACATCAAGGACCATTGGGACCAACTGGACCCTGCCACGCGTAAGTGGTTCATTGACAACCCGGGATGCCAGATCCTTCCCAGGACCATCACCGCCGTTGTCTCCAAGGCGGCGGGTGAGGATCTTGCCAGCGGGCAGCACGGCGAGACGGTCATTTCCCAAGAGGATCATGAGTTCATCCGTTCGAAGGCGATCGAGGTCTCGAACGCCTGAACGACCTCGTCGTCGCATGGTCACACGAAAGGCGCACCTCCACGTCGGAGATGCGCCTTTCGCCTTCGTCCGGTTCAGATGCCCGCCGTCTGGAGGCCCGCCAGGACCCGGGACAGGAACTCCTCCACAACCGCGGCGAACTCATCAGGCCGTTCGATCTGGGGCATGTGCCCCGTCGCCGAGAAGACGTGCGACTCGGCGCGGGGCAACGCCGCCGTCGCCGCCCTCAGCTGGCTGTACGGGAGGACGCGGTCGTGGTCGCCCCAGACCACGAGCACGGGAACGTCCAAGCGCGCAACGGCCTCGATCAGGGCCGTCCGCCATTCGGTCCTGATGCCGAAGATCGTTCCGAGATCGCGGGCGATGTCGAGGGTTGTTTTGCGGTGGGCCGCCCGCTGTGACAGGGCTAAGGAATGCTCGACGCGGGCGTCGGTCGCCAGCTCCTTGTCACAGAAGATCGACTGGACCGTGCGGCGTGATGCTGCCTCGTCGGGACGCATGAGCAGTGCGGCGAGCGGCCTGACGGTGAGCAGCCGCAGGACCAGTGCAACCTCCCGGCCGAATCCGGCGCTGTCGGCCAGAACCAGGGCTGAGACGCGGTCAGGATGGTCGGCAGCGAACGTCATGGCGACGGCGCCGCCGAGGGAGTTGCCCATCACGGGCAGCGGCTCGTGGACCCCAAGGGCGTCGAGGAGGGCGGGCAGGACGCCCGCCAGCGTCGCCGTGGTGGCCATCCCGGCGACCCGGTCGGAGTACGCGAAGCCAGGCAAGTCAACGCTGTAGACGGTGTGGCGTGCCGAGAGACGATCGTGTTGCTCGTTCCAGTCCTCCAGGCTCTGGCCAATGCCGTGCAGGAGCAGAACGGGATCCCCGGTGCCGGTCTTCCGGTAGCGCAGGCGCGTTCCCGCGACGTCGATATGTGCTGTTCCCGGGAGGGCGAGAGGGTCCCGGCATGCCCCCGGGGTTCCCCGTCCCGGCGCGACCGGCTGCCCAAGCCGGCCAAAACGAACGTGGTCCGTCAGTCTGCCGGCCCTGAGCAGGGCGAAGTCGCGCACATAGTTCTGGTGCAGCCGCCATGGCGAGCCGGTGCCCTGCCGGGGCAGGCGGTCGGCGTCGCGAAGGATGTAGCCGGCCTTCAGGTCGATCAGCGATGTCAGCCCGGCGTTCGCGACGCCGGCGGGGGCCTTGGGCGTGACCCATTGCAGGTCCTGACGGTCGAGGTACTTCAGCAGCCTGCAGATGTAGCCTGCGACCAGATCCGCTTTCAGCGTCCACGACGCGTTGGTGTAGCCGACAGTGAGCGCAAAATTGGGAACACCGTCGAGCATCATGCCCTTGTAGGTCAGGGTCTTGCCTACGTCCACCGGCCCGCCGTCGACCCGGAGAGTCATCCCGCCCAGCACGAGCAGGTTCAGCCCTGTCGCCGTGACGATCACGTCGGCCGGGATCGACCTCCCCGAGACCAGGTCAATCCCGGTCGGGGTGATCCGCGCGATCCTGTCGGTCACGATGTCGGCAGTGCCCGCGCTGATGGCGCGGTAGAGGTCACCATTGGGGATCGCGCAGAGCCGCTGGTCCCACGGCTGATACGACGGCACCAGGTGCGTGGCGACCGCAAAACCCTCCGGAAGTTTGGCGGCGGCTGCCTTGCGGAGGATTGCCTTCATCATTTCCGGCCGCCGCCGGCTGAGCTGGTACGTCAGCATGGAAAATAGTATGTTCTTGGCCCGCACGACGTCGTACGCCAGTTGAGGGGGCACCTTGCCTCCAAGGAAGTCGGCCAGGTGATCCCGGGACGGCACGGGGGCGATATAGCTGGGGGAGCGCTGCAGCATGGTGACCTTGGCAGCCGTGCCCGCCATCGACGGCACGAGTGTCACAGCGGTTGCCCCGCTGCCGATGATCACCACCTGCTTGCCTTCGTAATCGAGATCAGCAGGCCAGTGCTGCGGGTGGACGATCGATCCCGCGAACGTCCCGGCCCCCTCAATGACCGGGGCAAACCCTTCGTCATAGCGGTAATAGCCCGAGCAGACGGACAGGAACGAGCAGGTGAACGTGACTGACCGGCCGGCGGGCGCCCCCGGATCGTCATGCTGGTATTCGCCGCCGGTCGTGCGCAGGGCCGTCACAGTCCACAGTGCGGTTTCGCTGGACCACTCGGCCGATACCACCCGGTGATGCAGCCGGATCCGCGCTGCGAGTTCCTCGTCCGCGACCGTCGCTTCGATGTATTCGCGAATCGAATCGCCGTCGGCAATGGCCTTGGCGCCGGCCCAGGGCCGGAAGGAGTAGCCGAGCGTGTACATGTCGCTGTCGGAGCGGATGCCCGGGTATCTGAAAAGATCCCAAGTGCCTCCCACCGCCCCCCGGGACTCAAGGATCGTGAAGGTCTTGCCGGGCAGATCGCGCTTCAGCCGGCTGGCGAAACCGATGCCGCTCAGCCCGGCTCCGACAATCAACACATCAACGTGTTCGCTCATGAGGTCAAGCTACAACATCCGGGCGCAGCACATCGGAGAGGTAACGGGCACCCGGCCCCCATTCGGTGGTGTTCGGGCGGCCGCCGGCCTGCTGCCGGGGGCGGACCTGCAGGACGCGGCGGGTCAGGGCTTGGTCATGGATTCGGGTGGAGGCGGGAAAGGCTCGGCGGGATAGAAGCGCGCGACCTCGAGCATGTAGTTCGCCCATTGCGGGCCGGCGAGCATGTAGCCGTCAATGTTCTTGTAGAACTTGCCGTTAATAGTGACGTTCTGGCCGGGCCGTTTCTGGCCTTCCAGGGCATCCCCGAAGAAGGACGCGGTGGCCAGGCCGCTGGTGTAGCCGACCACCCAGGTCGCACCGTTGGTGTTGGATGTGCCGGTCTTGGCCGCAACCGGAAAAGTGGTGTGGACCCTGGGCTGGATGTAGATCCCGGATCCCTTTGTCAGCACGTCCTGGAGCACGGAGTTCACGCCGCGGGCTACCTCGGGCTTCACCGCGCTGCGACAGTCGGTGATCTGGGCCGGAAGCTCCCGTCCCGCCGCATCGGTCACGCCCGAAATGGCGATCGGGGCGCAATACCTGCCGTCAGCGGCGAACGTGGAAAACGCGGTGGCCAGGTGGAGCGGCGCCACGCCAATGGCACCCAACAGGTTGCCCAGCTGGTGCATGTTTACCGGGGCGTTGTCCACGCCGCTGTGAAGCCCCACGGCATCCACCATTCTCTGGATGCCGCAGACGTCCAGCCCGGCGGCCTCAGCAAAGGTGGCCGTATTGATGGAGTTGTAGAGGCCGTAATTGACGGGCATTTTGCGGTAGTAGCCCTCGTCGTTGTTCTGGAGGTCGTCCGCGGCGCCGAGGGCCTTTTCAGCTGTGTTGTAGGCCCCGAGAACCTTTCCACAGCTGGACTTCCACGGGAAGTCCAGCGGATAAGTCCGCCGGGCGGCGTCCACCTCGGCGACCATGGACTTGCCTTCGTTGAGCCATTCCGCGAAGGTGAACGGTTTCATCGTGGACCCGGGCTGGAACCCGCCGGCGCCGTTCAGGTCATTCCCGTCGGCGTCCTTGGCATCGACATTGAAGTTCAGCTGGGTGTCGAACTTCCCGGGGGCGGGCAGGAACACGGTGTTTTGTGCCATGGCGAGGATCCTGCCGGTGCCTGGCCCGATGGACACCAGCGACGCGCCCCATTTGTCCGGGTTGGCCCCGGCGGTGGCGTCAACCTGCGCCTGCGCGGCCGCCTGCAGCCTGCTGTCCAGCGTCGTGGTGATGGTCAGGCCGCCGCGGTACAGCGTCCTCTGGCGGGCCGTGGCGTCGGCGCCGTACACCGGGTTGTTGAGGATCAGGTGTGAAACGTAGTCGCAGAAGTACGGCGCCAGGTCAGCCGCCGAGCATCCCTGCTTGGCAGGGGTGATCTTCAGCTCGACACCGCTGGCGACGGCGGCGTCATGATCAGTCTGGCGGATCTTCCCGTCTGTGAGCATTTTGTCCAGGACCTGGTTGCGCCGCTTGATGGCGTTGTCGGGGTAAGCGGAGGGATCGTAGAAGCTGGGGCTGTTGACGAGGCCCGCGAGCAGGGCGGCCTGGGGCAGGGTGAGGTCCTTGGCGGAGGTGCTGAAGAAATGCCGGGCTGCGGCCTCAATGCCGTACGCGTCCCGGTTGAAGAACACGATATTGAGATAGCCCTCAAGGATCTGGTCCTTGCTGAACTTCTTTTCCAGCTCGATGGCGAGCTTCATCTCCCGCACCTTGTCGCCGATGCTCTTTTGTCCGCTGAGGATGACCTGATCGGTCCTGTCCGCCGACATCAGGGACTCATTGATCACGTTTGTTACGTACTGCTGGGTCAGGGTGGATGCGCCCTGTCTGTCGCCGCTGGTCAGGTTGGTCGTGAGCGCCCGGAGAATCCCCTGGGGGTCGACGCCGGCGTGCTGGTAGAAGCGGCTGTCCTCGATGGCGACAATCGCGTCCCTAATGTAGGGGGACATCTCGTCCAGCCTGACCTTCACGCGGTTCTCAGCGAAGAAGGTGGCGATCGGCTTCCCGTCCGCGCTCAGCACTTTGGTTGACTGCGACGGCGGATCAACCGCCAGCTCAGCGGGGAGGTTGTTGAAGAAGATGATTGACCGGCTGACGGCGACGCCGGCAGCCGCGACGCCGGGGACCGCCAGGCTGGCGACGAGAACACCGCAGACGGCGCTCACTGTCAGGAATCCGAGGACCCTCCACAGGGCCGCGGCCAGACCAGATCGATTCCGTTTCTTCGGCGCCATTTTTGTCCAGCTGTCGAGCCTAAAATGTGCGTCCAGAGTAGGCCGCCGCGCCGCCGGGGGACCAGTGCCGGAAGTCCTCAGGCATGCGCGGTCCTCGGCCAGGGCGACGTCGGGGGCCAAGGACTCTTCCCGCCTCCAGTCCCGGTCTGGTAGACCGGACCTCTCTTCGGAACTACTTCGACGTCCCGGCGCGTCCTCGCATTCTTTCGGCAACACCTTAGCCCTGAGGGGAGACACGATGACACACCGCGCTATAAAGCGGGCGTCTCAGGCCCGCGGAGCTGTTGCCGCTGCTGCCGCTGTTGCGACCGCCTACCTGGCAGTGGTCCGGCCGCGCCTGCTGCGCGCCGGCGCCACCGCAGCGGAAGCCAACGGGCCCTATCCGGGTGCCGGGCTCATCCCGGACGGGACCCGCAGCGGGACCATGGCCGTGACCATTGACGCGCCCCGCTCGCGTGTGTGGGCCTGGCTGGCGCAGATGGGGACCGACCGGGCCGGTTGGTACAGCTGGGACCGGCTGGACAACTTCGGGCGCGCCAGCGCCCGGACGATTCACCCCGAGTGGCTGGACATTGCTGTTGGCGACCATCTGGCGGGCACGCCGGACGGCAGCCAGTGGTGGGAGGTCGCGGCGCTGGAGCCGGAGCGGTTCCTTGGTCTGCGCATGTCGCTTGATCTGCGGGGCCGCCCGTTCGATCCTGCGGGACAGCGGCCCCGGTACTTCACGGACTCGCTGTGGGGGTTCGAGCTGAAGGACGCGGCAGGCGGGCGCGCCCGGCTCGTTGTCAGCGGGTACTGGTCGTTCCGGCCGAAATGGCTGCAGCCCATTCTGAGTGTTTTGTTGCTGGAGCCCTCCCACTGGGTCATGCAGACCCGCCAGTTCACGAACCTCAAACGCCGGACAGAGCCAGAGGGCACCTGAGCGGCTGAAGGGATCGGTTGCAAGTAGACGACGTTGCTAGTAGACGACAGTGCCGGTGGAGTGCACCACGGTTCCGGTGCTTTGGGTTCGTCCGCTGATGTCGATCTGCAGCCGGCTGCTCTGCAGGGGCGCCTCCAGGGCGCTTGAGAGCTCCGGCAGGGTGGTTGTTTGGATGCGGTGGATGACATCCTGGACGTCGGCCCTGTCATTGACCGTTACCTTCAGGGTCAGGTCGGGGGCATAGGCGGTTCCTCGCAGCAGCGCCGCGGAGGTGACGACACCGGGCAGGGTGTTGATCTGCTTTTCGACGGCGGCGGCGAGGACCGACGGGTCGCAGAGGGTGAATCCCCGGCTGCCGTCGCCATGGAGGCGGTAGGCGCCCGCCGGGTTTCTCCTCGGGACCTGGGCGATGATCCACAGCAGCCCCAGTACCCCGATGATGACTCCGATGATCAGTATGACGGCCGCCACCCCCTGCGGCGCGAGGAATGCGTGCAGATCACCGGTGACGACGGACTGCCATGCGGGGGCGGTGTTCAGGAGGGTAGGCAGTGTCCCGCTGGCCTGCAGGATCAGTGCGGTGCCGGCCGCCAGGCAGAGGATGCCGAGAATTGTCAGCCAAGTCCGGTTCAGGGTTCCTGCGGTCTGCCTCATCGAAAGCCATCCTTCAAGTAGTCGCGGCGGGCGGGTGCGCGAATGGTCTTAGTCTCTGGACCGGACCGTGGCGGTAACCTGAGGCACCGGCGAGAGCCCGGTTTCCTCCAGGCGGGCCCGCACGGCGTCGGTGATTCGCTGGCGCAGGTCCCCTGGCTCGTGCAGGAAAGTCGTCACGTTCAGGTGAACGCGCCGGGTGGTGGCTGTTGCTGAGGCCGAGCCGACGCCGTCGATCTGCACGCACCGGGCTTTGGCCAGGTGGGCGACGGCACGGCGGGTCATCACTGTCTCCTGTTCCTGCACCGTTTGCGCCCATTCTCCGGCGCCCGTGCCGGAATCACCGATCGTGAGGGCACTGTACGGTCCGGGGATCACGGCACACATTAACAGGATGACCCCTGCGACGACGGCGGCTATCCCGATCTGCCGTACGGCGGGGTCGTTCCAGGCCAGCCCGGCGAGCCAGTCGCTTGGTCCCTGCAGCACGGTCGGCCACGAGCCGCTGACCAGTCGGGTGACGCTCAGCCAGACCAGCGCGGCGCCGGCGGCCAGGAGCAATGTTCCGGCGATGAGTGCCGGGACCGCGCGGCTGGGCCGGTGCCGCAGGGGCGTGGACCGTTGGTCGTGCCGGCTCATAGCAGCCTCCTTCGTCCGTTGGTGCCGGTGGTCAGCCACGAGATCCTGATGTCGACCTGTCGGACGTCGACTCCGGTCAACTCGGTAACCCTGGTCGCGATCCGGCGGCGCAGTTCCTCGGTGGCCTGGCGTAAGGGCACCGGATACAGCATCCCGACCTCGACTCTTAGGGTCGCGATGTTCCCGGCGAGTTCTACGGACGCCTTGGGCCGGGCGGAGAGATCAGCCCGGGTTCCGATGCCCAGAAACCCGCCCGAGGAACCGCCGGCGGAGGATTCGTCGCTGGCGACCTGGCCTGCTATTTTCTCGATTACCCTGGCAGCCAGGACGGTCTGCCCCCGGGTGCCCGCCTCACCGTAATCCTCGGCGGCGTCCCCGGTCCGGGGCAACGGCGTCGCGTGTGCTCCTGGCGGGTTCATCGGCTCGATGCTCGACCGAACAGGGCCTGCACATCGAGTTTTCCTTCCGCGACCCGACCGACCAGCAGGCCGATGAATCCGAGGATCACCGCGGCCAGCAGCGCAAGCCAGCCGCCGAAGCCCAGGACGATGCCCAGTACCAGACCTATCGTCACGCACCAACGTGTAGTAGACATAGCAATCCTTTTCCTCATCGTCCCGTTCCCCCTGGCGGGGGACACGGTGTCAGGCGGTTACTGGAGTTCGGTCTTCTGGACCTGATGGACTTCCTGCTCTTCGTCGGGCAGGTGGACATCGGTGACGTTGATGTTCACTTCCAGCACTTCCAGTCCGGTGGCGCGTTCAACGGACTGGATGATGTTGCGCCGGATCCCCTGGCTGACTTCCACCACGGAGAACCCGTAGTCGATGACGATGGAGACATCGATGGCTGTCTGACGTTCACCCTTTTCCACGCTGACGCCGCCGCTGACGTTGGTCTGGGAACCGGGAATGCGTTCGGTCAGGGCGCTGAACGCGCGCCGGCCGGCACTGCCCATGGCGTACACGCCGGGAACCTCGCGGGTGGCGATGCCGGCCAGTTTCTGCACCACGGTCTCCTCGATTGTCGTGGCACCGCGATCAGTATGCAGTGCATCCCTTGCCTGCGCTGGTGCCAGTTCGCTGCCGCGCTTCTGCTCCTCGGGTGTGGCCATGACGCCGCTGGAAGCTCCGGGGGTTCTGGGTGTCTCGGTCATGGAAAACAACTCCTCGTCGGACTGGTGATCATGCTTACACCGATATAGACGAAGCCCGGCCGGAATCGTCACGTGTTGGCTCAGACTATTTTTCGCACTGGGCCACAGCGCCGCGGTTCGGTTCCCGGTGTCGCCCGGCTGTGGCATATTGGGGCGACAGGGTCCGGTGCGTTTCAGGACGGGATGGACGATGCATGGATGATCATGGCCCCGGCTTCGAACCGGACCTGGACGAGGGGAGTATCGTCGCCCGTGCCCAGGACGGCGACTTGGCAGCATTCGAACACCTGGTCCTCGCGTATCAGTTCAGGCTCTTTCGGCTGGCGTATCGGATGCTCAACGACCGCGGCGACGCCGAAGACATCGTGCAGGAGACGTTGACGACGAGCTGGTGTGGTCTTCCCATGCTGGCTGATGTCGATGCTTTCGGTGGTTGGATCTTTCGGCTGGCGACCAACAAGTGCCTGGACGTGCTGCGCAAGCGGGCCGCCCGTGCCGAGAGCATCCTCGGCTCGGATGACATGGACGCCATTCCAGGGGCCCGTGCCAGCCCGGTCTGGGCCGGGTGGGATCCGGCCCACGCGGCCGAATGGTCCGCCGAACAGGACGGCCTGACCGCCCTCCTGAACACGCTCCCGCCGGCACAACGGGCCTGCTGGCTCCTGCGGGAAATGCACGGACGCAGTTACGCCGAGATTGGTGTCACACTGAAGATCAGCCCGGCAGCAGTGCGCGGCACTCTCGCCCGGGCGCGGCACCAGATAGCAGAAGGGATGAGCCAATGGCGTTAGACAACATCCCCAGGCTCGGCTGCGGCCGCAGCATCGACAGCATCTGGGCCAGCATCGACCGGTCTCCCACCGCACACGAGGAACAGTGCAAACAATGCCAAACGGCCAGAATCCAGCTGGAAAGACTCAGTGCAGCGACCCGTGCCCTGCGCGAAAGCGATCTTCACGATCCCGCGCTGAGACCCCGCCCCGGGATAAAAAACGCCATCATGGACGTAGCCCGCGCGGAAGTCCGGCGCGGCAGCAGAATCCTCCTGCGCGCCGCAGACAACGGCGCCACGGAGATCAGCGAACAGGCCCTGAGCTCACTCGTCCGGTTCGCGGCGGCAGCGATCCCCGGCGTCCACTCGCGACGCTGCCGCATCGAAATACGCCCAGCCTCAGCCGGCCTCGCCAGTGAGGACCACCAGTCCGGAACCACCGGTACGGCAACCCCGGCCGGTCCTCGCCTCATCGTCAATCTTCGGGTTGCCGCCGCCCCGGGCATCGACATCCCCGTCATGGCGGAGGCGCTGCGACAGGAGATCAGCAACGCAATCCCGGCCGGCGTCGGTATTGCGGCCGGGACCGTCAACATCACCGTGGAGGACCTGTACGATGTCTGACCCACCGCTCCAAGGCGCCATCATCACCAGCCAGCTGATCGCTTCCCTCGCCACCCGCACCACACTGGAAACACCCGGAGTCCTCCGAATCGAACCCAGCGTCCAAGGCTTCCTGGCCCGGCTAGGGCCCGCCGCCCTGCGACACGTCCGCACTTCCGGCAGTCAAGACGGCACCTACCGGCACGACGGCGTCACCGCAACAATCAGCGACGGCACCGCACGCGTCCACCTCGATATCGCCACCGACATCATGTACACCGCCCTCGACGTCGCCGAAGCAGTGCAACAACGCGTGCGCGAAAGCATCAGCCACACGGGCCTCGCCCCAGGCGCCGTCGACATCACCATCCTCGCCATAGAACACCGCCGCGGCACCACGATCACGTAACCCGGGGGCCATCGACGGCTGCCCACCACTACCGCAGGCGCCGGCTGCAACATTGCGGCGCCTCAGCCCGCAAAGCACTGGCACGCCGCGCGCAGGGTTAGTACCGTCGTCGTAATACCAATTTCGCAAACAGACACGGGGAAACCATGAGCAAGAACGGCAGGAACCGGCACAAGACCAGGGGCGCGGGCGGTCCCGGCACTCACGCCTCCGCACCCCGGTCGCTGAGCGCTGTCCGCGCCGACCGTGCCGTGGACGCGCTCACGCCGGCATTTGTCCGGTGGTTCGAGGAGGTCTCACCCGGCTCGGCGGTTGCAGCCCTGGAATGCCTGGAGCCGATCAAGGCCGTCCTGGGCCGCTACATGGACACCACCGCCGCGGCCGACGTGACGAGCCTTGAACCTTTTGGATTGTCAGTCGCCGTCTCGGACGAGATCCTGGCCGCGCTGGACGCCGCCGATGACCTTGCCGGCGCCGCGGCCGCCGAAATCGGTGGGAGCACGCACTTCGTCGTCCACTCCGTTGGCGCCTTCGTCGAATTCCTCGTCGAGACCGGCCGGTGGAGCGGCTCGGCAGATCAGCTGGCGGCCGTCATGGACTTCCTCGACACGACGGCGGAGGCCGACGGCGGCGGGGGCCTCATCGACGTGCCGGAGATCCCCGATGACGCTGCCCTGGCGGCCTTCTCCGGGCTGCCGCTCATCCGGCGGGCGACGGCGTTGCTCGAATGGATCGGCGAGGGGAAGCCCGTCACTGCAACCGGTGCGCTTCGCCTGCGGGACATTGAAGCCGCCGCTGCCTGCGTCGGCGTCGCCGTCAAGGGTGGCACCAAACGGTCCGGTTCCCCGCTGCCGGGCACCGCCGGTTCGGCGGGCCCCGTGCCCACGGTCCGGAGCATGTACGAGGTGCCGCTGCTGGCCAAGCTCTGGAACGCGCTGGAGGCGGCCGAGCAGATTAAGATCACGTCGACGAAGGTCGTTCCCTCTGCGGATTCCGGGGTGTTCCTGGCGGGGGGGCCTTCGGAGCGGCTGCAGGAGCTGGTGTTCTTCGTTGACGAATTCCTGAACACGGCGGTGCTCGGATGGGATCCGGCGCAGCCATGGGAAGGGACGGTCTCGGGACTGCAGGCATCGCTCCTGCTCGCGGCGGCAACTTCGGATCCGCCGGAGAAAGCGCGCGTCCTTGCGGCCCCGGATAACGCGCCGCCCGCGGAACGGGCCATGGCCGGGCTGCTGACCGGCGTGGCCATGGGCCGCCTCGAAGAACTCGCCGAGCTGGGGCTGCTGACCATCGACACCCATTTCCGTGTGCCGCCGCCCCTCATCCGCTGCATCGCGAATGTCTTCGACGACGACTGGGTGCTGGCCGACCTGGGGATCGGACAGGTTCCGGACGATGCCGACGTCGATTTGACCGAGTTCGAGCCGGGCGGCGTCGGGCCGACCGAGCACAACCCGGCAGATCCGGAAACGACATTTCCGGCCCCGGCACTGGCCGCGGTCCGCGATGCGCCGCGGACGGCCGAGACCCCGATTCTGCAGCTGAAGATCACGCTCAACGATTCGCAGCCGGCCATCTGGCGCCGCGTCCTGGTCCCGGCCGGCATGCCGCTCCCTCAGCTCCACCAGGTGATCCAGGCAGTGTTCGGCTGGCAGGACTATCACCTGCACGAGTTCCGGGTCGGCGGAGTCCGCGGCACCGCCTATGCGCCGGTGAATCCGGACGGTGACAACGATTTTTACGGCGAGGCGTCCCGCGACGAATCGACGGCGAGGGTCGGTGAACTGTTGCCGGCGGCGGGCAGCAGCATGGGCTACACCTACGATTTCGGCGACAATTGGGTGCTCGCCGTCAAGGCGGAGAAAATTCTGGCGGCGGACGCCGGCCAGCTCCCGCGGTGCACCGCCGGACGTGGCATGGCGCCGGCGGAGGACAGCGGCGGCACCTGGGGGTGGGCGAACATTGTGCAGGCGGTCAACGATCCGCACCACGAAGGCCACCAGGAGTACCGGGAGTGGCTGGGAATGCTCCCGGGCGACACCCTCGACCCGAAGGCCTTCGACCTGGACGAGGCCAACCAGGATCTCGCTGGCTTCACTTTCTGACTACTGCCGGCGGTTGCACCCTGGACATCCGCCGGCGGTGAGTGGGTGCCGTGTTTCCCGGCGGGGCCTTTTGTTATCCTGATGGCGGTCAGGCAGTCGGCCTCTCAGCTTCGTGGAGAGCTCCTTATGACAGCCAGACCCCAGGTGACGCCAGCTTCGGGCCGAGCACCCCGCCCCAACCCCCTGAGCAGGCACGGGCCGGTGGAATGCGTCGCACCGACCGCCCTGTCGCGCAGGACCTACGGCCTTGCTGCCGCGCCCCGAGCCCCGTGAGCAGTTGTGTAGCCGGCGGCAATGCAATGTTCCGTAATCTGCCCCATCGTGTCCCAGAAGGTTGTTGCCACGTCAAGCATCCTGATCGGGGTCAGGGATCCAGCCAGCACGGGTGTGGCCCGCATTATTTTGGGGGCGGGCCACGCCCGCGCAGCTGATGTCTTGCGACCAGGCCCGCGCGGGCGATGGTGCGTCAGTTATCGCTTGCCGGGTTCCGCGGCGCCGGGGCCTGCCCGTTAAGGCGGCGGGTTTCCGAATGCTCATCCGCTCCCCGCTGCCGGAGTTCCTCCGAAACAAGCGTGAGAAGTTCGTGGGCCGCATCGGACCCGGCGAGCTCCATGCACTGCGTCAGCGCGGCCTCGAGCCGGTACAGCTCGTCCGACGGTACCAGCGGCCAGCGACGGAAACTGCCGAAGATCTGCAAGGGCGGGACCTCCTGTGGAACCTGTCGGTTTATCGTCAAGCCGCCATCTCCCGGAGGGGAGCGGTCCGGCGGGCCACGGCGGTACATGCCTGGACGCGGTCTCGGATGGGTTTTGCGGAGGGGGAGACGTCGGTGGTGCCGGAATCCATGTTCACAGCGGCGGTGCCGTCCAGGTGGCTCGTCATAGACACTATCTCTCTACGAATCATGTGTGGCCGCTGCCTGACCACTTCCAGAATACCGACTCCAGAACGGGCGGCGTCACATTTCCATAATAGCTGGCCCTTTGCTCCTTTCCCGGCGTGGTCTGAAGATCCGCCGGGGGAACCAGCCGCCCAGTCCTTCCCGGCCTCGCTCAGTGCCGCCCAGTCCTTCCCGGCCTCGCTCAGTGCCGCCCGGTCCGGCTCAGAGTCGCGGCGGCGAGACGCCCGTCGATCCTTATCCTTGGATCGGACTTCTTGACCATCGACTCGGGTGGCGCCGGAAAGGCCTCGGCGGGATAGAGACCGGCGACTCCGAGCATGTAGTTCGCCCACTGCGGGCCGGCGAGCATGTAGCCGTCAATGCTCTGGTAGAACTTGCCGTTGACGGTGATGTTCTGTCCGGGCCGCTTTTGACCTTCCACAGCGTCTCCGAAGAAGGACGCGGTGGCCAGGCCGGTGGTGTAGCCGACCACCCACGTGGCGCCGTTGGTGTTGGATGTGCCGGTCTTGGCCGCGACCGGAAGACTGGTGTGGACCTTGGGCTTGATGTACACGCCGGACCCCTTTTTCAGCACGTCCTGCAGCGCTGAATTCACGCCCCGGGCAACGTCGGGCTTGATGGCGTCACGGCAGGATGGCGTCTGGGCCGGGAGCTGCTGGCCCGCCGCGTCCGTCACCTGAGAATGGCGACGGGCTCGCAGTACCTGCCATCATTGGCGAACGTGGCAAACGCGTTGGCCAGCACGAGCGGCGCCACCCCAATCGCGCCCAGCAGGGTGCCCAGCTGATGCATGTTGACCTGTGCGTTATCCAGCCCGCTGTGGATTCCTGCGGCATCGACCATCTTCTGGATTCCGCAGAAATCCAGTTTGGCGGCCTCGACGCCGACCCCGGCGACGGCGGGGACCACGAGGCTGGCGGCACGAATGCCGCAGATCACGCTCACCGTGAAGTAGCCGAGGACCATCCGCAGGCCGGCAGCTGACTTTGATCCTGCACGATTCGCCGGCGCCATATTTCCCCCGTATGCCACGCGCTGAAGATCACACTGCGGCAGGTCCCCGGCTTGTCAGACCGCCGGGGCGGCCTCGCCACCATCGAACCCTTCCGGCGCCCGTCTCCTGACTGTAGAGGCGCGTCGCCGGACGGCACCTCACCCGAACCGGATGGTCTGGCCGTCATTTCGCTGGGATGTTGACACCCCTCTTCGGACGTGGCAAGACTTACTCCACACACAAACGCTGAAGGTCCTTTTCAGCGCCTTTGAGTGAGGTGCGACAAATGCAGATTCCGGCTCCATTCGAATACTTGCGGACCCCCGTGATGGACACTGCGCTCGCCGGCGGCCACAGCCCGCTGCCACCGACGAAGCCCCGGCCGCCCCGGCACGGTGTGATGACCGGCGCCGACGAGCCCGACGAACTCGGCCTCCGCCCCGGGCCCCTGTGGCCACGGACGCACCGGGTGCTCTTCGCCAGCGCGGAGGCCTATCCTTACGTCAAGGTGGGCGGGCTCGCCGACGTCAGCAGCGCGCTGCCGAAGAGGCTGGCCCAGCTGGGTTTCGACGTCCGCCTCGTGATCCCGGGGTACCGGGGGCTCGGCGGGAGCCCGGTGCTGACCTTCGATGTGCCGTTGGGCCCCGTCGCCGAGCGGGTTGTGGTCCGGCGACTGACGTCGCTGGGGGGAGTGGAAGTGTTCACACTCGGCCTCCCAGGGTGGTTCGACCGGGAGGTCCCGTACAGCTACCAGGACGATGACGTGATGCCGTTCGTGCTGTTCTCCAAGGCTGTCACGACGCTGGCGGCTCTGGATCCATGGCGCCCCCACGTCATCCACGGCAACGACTGGCACTGCGGCCTCGTGGCCCAGGAAGCCCGGCAGGGACCGTACCGGCGTGCACTCGCGCGCACCGGGATCGTCTTCACGATCCACAACATCGCCTATCAGGGGCGGGTCGGGGCCGCCACCGAGCAGTTGATCGGGCTGCCCCCGGCCGGGACCCTGCTGGAGCGGGGGATTACCTTCGCGGACCGGGTCAACACCGTCAGCCCCCGGTACATGCAGGAGATCCTTACTCCGGCGCAGGGAGCAGGGATGGACGGGCTGCTGCGCGCCCGTGGGGACACCGCCCGCGGCATACTCAACGGCATTGACTACGAGGAGTTCGACCCCTGGCGGGACCCGTGGATTCACACCCGCTATGACGGCTCGTTCGTGGCCGGAAAGGCCGCGAACAAGGAAGTCCTGCAGCGGGTCAGCAACCTGCAGCGTGCCCCGAACCGTCCGCTCTTCGGCATGGTTGCCCGCCTGGTGTCGCAGAAGGGGGTCGGACTGCTGTCCTCGGCGCTGGACCAGATCGTGGCCCGCGGAGCCCAAGTGGTGGTGATGGGCGAGGGGGCACCCCGGTACCGACGTGAGCTGCAGGCCGCGGTCCGGCGTCTCGCCGGCAACGTGGCGTACCACCCCACCACGCAGGAACCGCTGGCTCGGCAGATTTATGCCGGGGCGGACCTTTTTCTGGCGCCCTCCGTCTTCGAGCCCTGCGGGCTGACACCGCTGATCGCTCTGCGATACGGCACGATCCCCGTCGTGCGCCGCACCGGTGGCCTCGCGGACACGGTGAAGGACTACACCGAGGACCCGGCGGCGGGACTGGGGTTCGTCTTCGTCCAGCGGCGCGTCGCCTCGATGCTCTCGGCGGTGGACAGCGCCCTCGCCATCTACCGCCGCGTGCCCGAATGGCACCGGCTACAGCAGCGGGCGATGGAGGCGGACTTCTCCTGGCGGGCGCCCGCCCGGGAATACATCGCGCTGTACGACGAAGCAGTGCGCTCGCGGTGCGAGGCCGACGTCGTCCGGGGTCCGGACGGTGCCCGGGGCGCCCACGTCGTCCGGGGTCCGTACGGTGCCCGGGGCGCCGACGTCGAACGGGCTCCGAGGCCGCCAGGCGCCTCTCAGGCCGGGGCCCCGACGTCAAGGTCGAGGCCCCGCCCGGCCCTGCTCCCGCTGGCGCTCGTCCACCACGCCAACCAGTACCTGGTCACCGACGGCTATCAGGACCGGGAAGGCCTCACCTCGATCGTGACCGGCTACGCGGCGCTGCTGAAGCTGCACGAGAAGTACCGCACGCCGGTGGCCCTCCACCTGTCCGGGACCATGGTCGAAGCAGTTGCCTGGCATCACCCCTGGTTCCTCGCCGAGGTCCGCCGGCTGCGCGGGGTTGGCCTGCTCTCGCTCATCGGCGGAACGTACTCCGAGAACGTCCTCACCGCCTTCGACCCGGAGTTCAACCGGCGGCAGCTGCACGAGCTGTTCTGGCTCTACCGCCGTCACCTGGGCTGCGCGCCGGAGGACCTGGAGATCTGCTGGATCCCCGAACGGGTGTGGGACACCGAGCGCCTGGCCGGGATCCTGACCGACCCGAAGCTGCCCAACGGCGGCTACCGGTACGTCCTGCTCGATGACCGGCTGCTCTATCCCACCGGCGGCGCCCACGGGGGCAGCGACAGGGCGGACTTCGACGGCGCCGATCCGGCCAGTCCGCCACCAGCCGACGCCCTGCGCCCGTACTTCATCGAGGGCGGCAACGGCATGCAGGTGGTGCCGATGTCGACCCGGCTGCGGTACTGGATTCCTCCGGACGACCGGAGGCACTGGCGCAGCCTGTCCCGCGCCGCCGAACTCCCGACCGCCCCCGGCGATGACACCATCCTGGTGTACGCCGACGACATGGAGAAAAGCGCCGGGGTGGGCCCGTGGCACCCCAGTGCCCTCGGACGGTACGAGGAGTTCCTGCGCTGGCTGGCCACCCAGCCGCACCTGCTGCCGGTGGATCTGCCCTCGTGGCTCCGCCAGCGCCGGCGGGTCCCCGGCGTCCGCGTCCTCGAGCGCGGCACCTTCGTGGAACTGGCCCAGGACTGGCACGCGGGGGAGGACTACCGGGGCTGGGACCAGGACCTGGCCTGGCGCCCGTACCAGGAGCACCTCGCCCGGGCCCGCCGCGCGGTCGCCGGCGCGGAACGGGCCGGCGCCGACCCGCGCCTCACGGCGCTGGCCTGGAAACACCTGCTGGCATCCGGGTACGAGACGGCGTGGCACGACACGGAGCAGCCGGGCCGCCCGCCGGCCGCCTGGGCCAAGGCGGTGGCCAGCCACGCGCGGGCCACCGGTGTGCTGGCCGCCGCTGCCCGGTGGTTCGGCAGCCCCGCCCGCCCGCTCGGGGCCGAACTGGTCGACCTTGATGACGACGGCACCCAGGAGCTGGTCCTGCGGAACGAGCACCTCTTTGCCGTACTGGCCCCGGCGTGCGGCGGACGCCTGGTCTACCTGGCCTGCCGAGGCCCGGACGGCGGCGTGCTGGTGATCGGGAACCCCACCGACGACTGGAACCGCCAGGAGGACCTGAACAGCTACATGGATGTCCCGGGCAACCACCCCGGCGGGCTCGCCGACGTCGGGGGAGTCCATGACCGCCACGAGGCGAGAATCCACACCGGTGACGGGGTGATTCGGGTGGAGCTGGTGAATGTCCAGGCGGACAGTGCCCTGCACAGGCTCCGCAAACAGATCGTCCTGGACCACACCAGCACCGCGCTGCTGGTCGCCTACGAGCTGCCGCCGGCGGCACCCGGAATCACGGTCGAGACGTGCCTGTCCCCGGACTACTACCGGCTGCTCCGCCACGGCTCGGCAGAGCTGCGGCGCGGCCGGGGAAGGAACTGGCAGGGCGCCAGCAACCGCGGGGCCGGGGTGTGGCTGGCACTGGCCGACGACGAGGACACCACCTGGTGCGACCCCGCAGGACCCGAACCCGGACATGGGGTCCTCGTGCGCGTGCACGCCGGGGCGCGGTCCTTTCACCTGCTCATCGGCGTCGGGGACGTCGACGACGACGTGGCCGCGCGGGCCATGCGGACGGGGCTCGATCGGCTGGCCGGCCAGCCCGGAGAACCGAGCAGCCGCGACCCGGTGGGAGTCCGGCGGTGAGCGCCGGGGCAGTCGCGGCCACCTCCGCCGGCACTCCTCGGGCTGAGCGGCTTGCGATCGCCGAGGCACTGCTCGTCGCGCCGCCCCCGCTCGATGCCCTGCCGCCGGGCCGGGCGCAGGTGCTCACCCGCTCGGTGGTGCATGCCTCCCGCAGCCGGCCGGTGGTCCGGTGGACTGTCACGCTCGACGCCGGCCAGGGCCCCTCGGCCCCGCTGGCAGTGATCGGCAAGGGTTACCGGGCCGGAGGCGGCGAGCAGGCATCGCGGCTGCTCCACAGCCTGCGCCAGGCCGGCTTCGACGGCCCCGAACTGCAGGTCCCCACCCCGTACGGCTTCGACCCGGCCCGTCAGCTCCTCGCGCAGGAGGAGGCGCCGGCCACTACCCTGCACTCGCTCCTGGACGGGGACCCGGGAGCGGCCGCACCCGAGGCCGGGCGGGCCGGACGCTGGCTGGCGCGGCTGCACAGTGTCCGGGGCGTCCAGGTGCCGGACCTGGCCGCGGATTTCGAAGAGCTCAAGCTCACCGAGTACACCACGGCGCTGGCCGGGCTGCTGCCGCATGCCGCAGCCCGCCTGGGCGGGCTCAGGGACGCGACCCTGGCGGCGCTGGCCCTGGCCGCCCACAACAGCGCCGGCGGCCCGCCGGTGGTGACCCACGGGGACTTCCAGCCCAAGAACATCCATCTGGACCAGCACCGGGTCGTGGTCATCGACTTCGACCGGGCCGCCAGGGCCCCCGCCGCGCGGGACCTCGGCCACTTCATCGGGCAGACCCTGACCATGGGCGCCTCGCGGCACGGGGACCTGGCCGCGGCCGTGCCGTGGGTGGATGCGTTCCTGGAAGGTTACGCGGACGCCGGCGGCGGCGGCGCCGCAGCCGTCCGGACCGCCCCGGCGTACGTGGCCCGCACCTTCGCCGAGGTCCTCTTCTACCGCCTCGTGGTCCGCCCCGTCAGCGACTCCTCGTTCGTGCCGGACTGGCTCGACGCCTGGGAAACGGCCGCTGAGGCCGCGGCAGGGGGCGGATTCCGGTGAGCGGACAGGTCACCCGGGGCACGCGTCCCGGCCCCGCGGCAGCCGCGCGACCGGCCGGCGCCTCCTCGGTGCCGGTGATGAGCGCACGTGTGATCCTGCGGACCTTCGGACCGTTCCTGCGGCCGCAGTGGCCAGGCTGCGTGCTGGCCGGGCTGCTGGCCGTCGCCGGCACGGGGGTCGCGCTGCTCAAACCGTGGCCGCTGAAGTATCTCTTCGACGCAGTGCTGCTGCCCAGCGGCGATCCGGGCGGCCAGGACGTGCAGCGCATCCTCGCCCTCGTCGTCGTGGCCCTGGCCGGCATCGCCATCCTGGACTCCCTGGTCGGGGCCGCGCGAAGCTACGTCCAGGCAGCCGTCGGCGAGCGGGTGGCGGCAGCCATCCGCACCAAGCTGTATGACCATCTGCAGCGGCTGCCGCTCGGCTACCACGAGCGGACACCGACCGGTGAACTGACGACCCGCCTCACCGGGGACGTCGACAAGGTGCGCGCGCTGCTCACCGTGACGCTCGTCGACGCCGCGACGAACGTCCTCACGCTGGCCGGCATGGCGGGGGTGCTGCTGGTCCTGGACTGGCAGCTCAGCGTTGCGCTGCTGCTGGTGCTGCCCCTGCTCCTGCTGACGGTCGCGAGCTTCCGCGCCCGCATCCGCGCGGTGGAGGAGGACTCCCGCGCGATCGAGGGCGATCTGGCGTCGCTGGCGCAGGAATCGCTGGTGGCGGTCAAGCTGATCAAGGCCACCGGACGGGAGGAACACGAGTCCCGGCGCTTCCGGGAACGTTCCGACGCCTCTGTTGCGGCTGTGCTGCGCTCCGCCCGTACCAGCGTCGCCTTCAGTGCCGCGGTGGACTCGGTGGTGGCCGTGGCCATCGCCGGCCTCGTCTGGCTCGGCGCGCAGCGGGTGCTGGCGGGCGCCCTCACCCCGGGCGACCTGGTGATCTTCACGTCGTACCTGCGTGACTTCTTCGGACCCACGCGGTCGTTGTCCAAACTGCCCGCCCAGCTGACCCGCGCCGGCGTCCGCGCCGCCCGCATCGCCGACACGCTCCACCGGCGCCCGGCACTGCAGGACAAGCCCGGTGCCCGCACGGCCGGCCCACCGCGGAAGGAGCTGAGCCTCGACGGGGTCGGGTTCGCCTACACCGAAGACCGCCCCGTCCTGCGGGACATCGACCTGACCGTGCCGGTGGGCACCACCCTCGCGGTCGTGGGGCCCACCGGCGCGGGGAAGTCGACTCTCGCAGCGCTGCTGTGCCGGCTGCAGGACCCCACGAGCGGCCGGGTCCTCCTGGACGATGCGGACCTGCGCGACCTGACGGGCGCGAGCCTGCACACGCAGGTCGGGCTCGTCACGCAGGATGCCCTGCTGTTCCGGGCGTCCGTTCGGGAAAACATCGCGTACGCGCGGCCCGATGCCTCCATGGACGAGGTTGTGCATGCCGCCCGCGTGGCCCAAGCCCATGACTTCGTGCAGGCGCTGCCGGACGGCTACGAGACGGTCCTCGCCGAGCGCGGGGCCACCCTGTCCGGCGGGCAAAGGCAGCGCCTGGCACTGGCGCGCGCGGTCCTGCAGGGCTGCCCGGTCCTGGTGCTCGATGAGCCGACGACGGGCCTGGATGCCCGGTCCGAAGACGCCGTGCTGCGCGCCCTCCGGCAGGTCAGCTCCGGACGGACCTCCGTGATCATCACCCACCGGATGGCCGCCGCGATGGCCGCGGACCAGATCGTCGTCCTCGAGGCGGGACGCGTGGTGGAACGCGGCACCCACCGCCGCCTCATCGCGGCGGGCGGTCTCTACGCCGAGATGTGCCTGCTCCAGGGGATCACGGGTCCCCGGACCTTGCTCAACGGCGGCGCCGCCGGCTACGGGCGGCACGCCGCGAGACCTTTCGACGTCGGAACCGACCCCTGAAGGAGGACGCATGAACCGCACCCAGATCCGCAGCCAGTTCCGCCAAGTGAAGGAGCAGTTGGTCGATCGTGCCGAACGTGTGCGCAGCCCGGAATTCCTCGACCGCTACGTCCGCCCCCATCTGGGCGCGGATGCCGCAGGCGGCGGCACGTGGACCACACAGGTGATCCAACTGGACGGCTCCGGGGCCGCCACCGTGCAGGTCGAACTCGACGGCGGGCCCCCGGTGTTCGCCAAGCTTTTTCCCTACGCGGATGGTCCCTCGGTCCACGCGAAGCTGCATGCACTGCGCGGCGCCGGGCTGGGGACCGGCTCCGCGTACCAGGCGGTCGAGCCGCTGGCCTGGTGCGGGGAGGAGAAGGTCCTGCTGTGCCGGGGCGCGCCGGGCCGGCCGTTGTCCGGGCTGCTCGGCGGGAACGGCGCCGACCTCACCCGGGCCGCCGCCCGGGCAGGGTCGTGGCTGGCCCACCTGCACGGCCTGGACCTGAGGGTCGGGGCGCCGCAGTCCCTCCTCGTGACCGGCGAGCTGACCAGCCTGGCCAAGCGCCTGGCCAAAGTGGCGGCCGTCCACCCCGGCTACGTCGACACGGCCCTGGGCATGCTCGAACGGCTGGACGGCCTCACATATGACACCGTGGACGGCGTCCTGGTCCAGAGCCACGGGCAGTACCGGCCGATCCATGTCTTCCTGACCGAGGATACCGTGACCGTCATTGACCTGGACCGCAGCGCTCCCGCTGACCCGGCCCGCGATGTCGCCGAGTTCCTGCACCGCATGCGGGTGGGCGTGCATGACGCCACCGGCGACATCAGGCGGGCCGACGAGGCGAGCGCTGCGTTCCTCGACACCTACCGCGAGGCGACGCGCGGAGACCTGTTGCGGAACCTGCGCTTCCACTGGGCGCGCTACATCCTCCACAGTGTCAACCGCAGTATCAAATCCGGGGAGGCCGACTGGCGGGACGGCGGAGATACCGAGTTCAGGCTGTACCGGGACGAGTTCGACCGGGTGGTCGAGGGGCGGGCCGGGGCATGACCAGCGCGGCGGGCATGCTGTTGGACCGTGCCGGAGGGCAAGTCCCGCTGGCCGAGCTCGCCGCCCTGTGGCCGCTGGGCGGCTGGGGCTCGATCAGCCTGGTGCCGGGGGGAAAGAACGAACACTTTCGGGTGGCGTCCGCGGACGGCATCCATTACCTGCGCCGCTCCTACCGGTCCAAGCCGCTCGACGAACTCGAAGGCCAGCTGGCCCTGATGCGGCTGCTCCGGAAGCGGGGGTTCCCGGCGCCGGAGGTGGTCCCGGCCCGCACCGGCGCCGATCATGTCGAGCTCTTTGGCCGGTGGTGGATCGCCACCCGCGGCGTCGAGGGGCAGCCGTTCGACGGCTCGCTTGCACACGTGCGGGCGCTGGGGGCCACACTCGGCCGCTACCACCGGGTCGTCGCCGACCAGCCCGTACCGGTGGCCGAGCCGGCGCTGCAACGGGAGCTAATCGGCCGGGCCTCGGAGCCGGGCGTTGATCCGGCCCTGCGGACCCGGGCCGCGGACGTTGCGGCGCGGTTGGCCGGTTTGTTGCCGGAGCTGCCCCGGACGGTGGTCCACGGCGGCGCCCGGCGCGGCAGCCTTGTTTTCGACGGCGGGCAGGTGGCGGGGGTCCTGGACTTCGACAGCGCCCACCCGGACGTGCGGGTGCTGGACCTCGCCGTCGCCGTGCACGATGTAGGCAAGGTCTACACCGGTTCCGGGGACGCCGACAACAAGGTGGCGCTTGATCTCGGTCGGGTCGCTGAACTGCTCGCGGCCTACAGCCAGGAGACGCGACCCACGGCGGCGGAGATGGAGGCACTGCCGCTGCTGCTGGAGGCCAAGCGGCTGAAGCGGGGCCTCGGGCGGCGCAGCCGTGCCCTGGACGGGGAACTCCTCTCCGGCAACGACTATGAAAAGATCCGCATCGAGGATCAGCGGCTGGCATGGCTGGACGGGCACCGGGAGGCCCTGGCGGGCATTTGCGGTGGGGTGCTCCGCCAAACCGCCCGCGGGCTTCCGGTCAGCTCCCCGGGATCACCAGGCCCTTAAACCTGGCCTGCCGTCGTCGACGCCGCGAACGAGGCGGGGAGGGGTCAGATGCCGGATCCACGAAACCCCGGGAAGCGCCCTATCTCATGGTGCTGCATCCATGCAAGCATGGGGGCTCACCGAAAATGCGCAGAAAAGGAGCTCGATGAAATCCAACGAACTGCTGCTCGATGCCTTCGCCCGGATCCGCGAGACCGTGGCGGCCACCCTCGACGGGGCCAGCGACGACGTTCTGCTCCGTCGGCCGTCGGGGAACGGCAACCCGATTGCGTGGCTGATCTGGCACCTCAGCCGGGTCGAGGACGCACAACTGGCCTCCGCCGCCGGCCTGGAACAGGTCTGGACCTCGCAGGGGTTCGCCGGCCGGTTCGAGCTGCCGCTGTCCGAGCGCGACACCGGGTACGGCCATTCGAGCAGCCAGGTCGACGCCGTGAAGGCGCCGCCGGAGCTCCTGCTCGACTACTACGACGCCGTGCACCGCCAGACCGTGGCGTTCCTGGCCGGCCTCGGTGATGCTGACTTCGACCGCATCGTCGATACCCGCTGGGATCCGCCCGTCACCCTTGGTGTGCGGCTGGTCAGCACGATTGCCGACTGCCTCCAGCACGCCGGGCAGGCCGCATACGCCAAGGGCGGCCTGAACGCCACGCCAGCGGCCTAGGCGCCGTTGGTGCCGGGGCCGGCGTCATTCGCGGCGGCAACCAGCCGATCGAAACTGTCGGTCCCGGTTTCTGGAGGGACCACGGTGAACACTGCGCACCATTTCTCCGGCGCTTCCGCTTCCGCCGATGCAACCCGTTCCACATGCAGGTTTAGCCCGGGCACCCCGCCAACAGGGAGCGACAAGGGCTCGCCGCCCCTGATCATGCGCCGGAATTCCCGTGCCGACAGCTGGTCACCACAGGTGCCTGTCACCTCGGCGATCGTGTCGTTTACCCTCTTGGTCAGCCCTGTCATGAAGGCCCTTCGACGCGAAACCGAAGGACTCGTCAGGACCGCCGCGACAATGACCGTGAACAACACAACGGCCCCGAAGTTCCTCAGTCCGGGGATGAAAATCATCAGGATGAGGCAAAGGATCAAAGCGAAGACGCTGAACATAACGAACCGGACCAGCGGATTCTCACCGGGTTTGTGGGACCACCGGACGAGGGCGACACTTCTCGGACGGGATCGTTCGTGCCGTGCATTGTCCATGTTCAGTACCCCTTCACTTCCATCAGCGCTTCCGCCAAAATGACCGCCTGGCGTGCTTCCCTGAGATCGCTCAGCAGACCCCGGTCGGGTAGGGCCGAGGTGGCCACGGCTGGACCGGCGAGGGCGGAAAAGACCGCGCTGAGTATTTCGCGGTCCTCTGAAAGCAGCCGGGACGACGTCAGTTTGACCCGGCTCACTTCCAGTTCCAGCAGCGACTTGTCGATTGCCTCGCGACGCCCCTGCATGAGCGATACCGTGTCCCTGATGCGCTGGGCACGGTCCCGGAACATCTCTTCCATGTTGACCGCCACGTCGTGGAGTTCGGCGAGCGCGGTGTAGGACTGCGGCGACCCGGTGTGCCGGGTGAGGTGGCCGCTGACGTGGAGGCGCCGTCGTTCCCAGTTCCTGACGGCCGATTCGTAAGGTCCCAGGAGCAACGAGACGGCCGCCAGCGCCCTCTCCAACGACGCCGCCCGCGTGCTCAGACTTGATGTCGCAGCGTCCAGTCTCGCCAGAAAGGCGTCGTAGTTGCCTTGGCCCGGGGGAGTGTCAGTCTTCATGAGCCGCTCGCACGCCGCGGGGCCGCGCCGTCCAGCCCATCCGGTCAAGTCCATTTGCGTGGTGTAACGCGGTTGCCGCGTGATTCTTGATTTTGGT
>NZ_JASBQY010000025.1 GCF_029960645.1 Arthrobacter sp. AL12 | reverse complement strand
CCAGCAACTCCCACCGCTCAAACCAATGTTGTTGCTACGACGCTATGACACCGCCCACCAGTGGATACCAACACAAGATCAGGCATCTAGGTAGCCGGAGCGGTCAGCGTCGGTGATCTTGCGGATGACCTTTGCAGGTACCCCGAGAGCGAGGGAGTTCGGGGGCACGTCACGCGTCACGACGCTGCCGGAGCCGATGACGGCGTTGTCGCCGATGGTGACGCCTTGGTTGATGGTCACGCCGCCACCCACCCAGACGTTGTTACCGATGTGCACGGGTTTGGCGTAGCAGGCGCCAGCGGCACGCTCCCCGGCGTCAAGGGCGTGATTGGTTGTGTAGATGGAAACCCGCGGGCCGAACAGCACGTTGTTGCCTATTGTGATGTCGGCTCCATCCAGAAGGATGCAGTCGAAGTTGGCGTAGAAGTTTGTGCCGATGGAGATGTTGTGGCCGAATTCACAGCGGAATGTGGGCTCGAAGTGCACTCTCGTCCCCATGGAGCCGAGGATCTTCGCGAGAAGTGGTTCCCGTTGAGCTGTTGCCTGCCCGAAGCTGGCGTTGTACATGTTGGTGGCGATGACCGTACGTTCTCGTGAATCCATGAGTTCCGGGGTGACGTCGTTGTACATTGCGCCTTGGCGCATGTGGGCGCGTTGGGCTTCAAGGTCCATGTCGGGCTCCATTCTGGTAGTTCGGCAGCGGCGGCTATGGGACGCCGCCCCATTTAGGGCGCGAGCTGACTCCCCGCGGGGTTTGGTGAGTTTTCACATTGGGAGAGTGCGCATTCAGCGTGCAGGTCCAGCCGACGTTTTAGCTGTTGGCCCATGTCGTTTTGAACATTGCTTTGGTTTTTGGGTCAAGGTAGATCATGTACATGCCGGCTGCGACGGATAGTATCGCCGCCAAACTGCGTGCGAAAGCAAGCGGCCAGGTCAGGTCTTCGGGTTGCAGGTATGGGAAGACTTCGATCTGGTCTGAGATTGCGTAGACCATGAAGAAGATCGTCAGGGAACAAACCGTTTTGGATTGCCAGCCGTCGGGGATCCCGATGACAGCGAAAAGCGGCATGAACCACAAAATCCACCATGACTGGATCATCGGGGCCAACAGGACAAGGGCAGCGAACGCAATCGCCAGTCGCCGGACGACGTTGGCATTATCTCGGCGAAGGATCTGCCAGGCAACGATGAGCAGGGAAGCGATCTTCCCGGCCTGATGAACCCACGTTGCCCAGTGCCAGCCATCCATGCCGAAGGCGTTCCCGACGGAAGCCACGGCTAAGCCGGCCAAGCCTATCGGCGCATACCAGATCCACATGGAATTACCTACTCATTCGATGAGCGAGGCCAGGAAGACCTGCCACGTCAACAGAGATTTCGCCGCAAGACTCAGCACCAGATACGTCTTCTCACCGAACGCGTAGTTGGCCCACGGGCCGATTTCCCGGTACTGAAGCCACTGCGTGAGTCCGAAGCAGAAAAAGAGAACGCCCTGAATCGCCAAGATGACGAAGATGTACTCCGGAGCATCGGAGTACAGGGGGATGTTGAGGCCCATCGCCACCCACGGAGTCACTCCAACCAGCGCACCGAACCAAAACGGGACCATCGTGGTCGTTGTTCGGCCCGGGGGGTTCATTCGCTCTTGAAGGTACCCGAACAGAATCATCGCGACGTTGGCGCCGGCGACGACGATGAGAGCGTTGATAGTCACGATGCCCCAGTAGAGTGCGATCACGATGACCATGAGGGTCGCACTGAACGAGTACTCGACCCACCGGAACCGGTTAATGCCGCGCCGGAGGTCACGCTCATAGATTCTGCGGCCGAGCGTCGCCGTCAGCAGGTGATCAATGCCAGCCAGAGCGAGGAATGCCACGAGGACATACCCGATCGTCAGCCCGAACAGCGTCGAAGTTACGAGTCCTCCCTCCTCTCCTGCTCCGGGAGGACCATCAACATACGAAGCGAGCACCGGAATCGCGAAGTCATTCGTCAGGAAGAAAAGCGCGGCAGCCTGACCTAGATGCAGGACTGCGAGTGCGATGTTCCACCGCCGTAAGCCTCGAAGGCGTTCGGGAGTCACGCCCGTCGCAATCGTTGGCGATGTCAAGGACTGAGTCACGGCATTGCCCCTTGGTTCGCTGGTAGGGATGTTGTTGCTACGCCCTAATTGAACGACCGTTGAATTAAAATTTCAAGAGATCGCTACGATTGCATGTCAAGGACCACCACTAGGCCGGGATGTGCCAATGACCACTGCACGAGCAGGTCGCCGAAGGGGGACCAGCGAAAGCAAGCAACAGATCCTCGAAGCCGCGCGCTCTCTCTTCGCCGAGCGCGGGTATCAGCGGACTACTATGCGGATGATCGCCGAGCGCGCGGGAGTCGATCCGAGTCTTGCGATCTATTTCTTCTCCAGCAAAGAGCACCTGTTCGCGGCGTCGATGCCCGCACCGAGCGAGGAAGCTCTCGCTGCACCAAAGCTCATGGCAGCTCTCCCACGCGCGGAGGCTGCGCGGGCTATAAGTCGCCGCATCCTCGAGTCGGTCAACTCGCCCGAGGCCAGCAACATCCTCGGAATGATGAGGGCAGCCAGTTCGAAACCCGAGGCTGTAGCGCAGCTCCGCGAGATCTTCATCAGTCGAATGATGCTGCCCATGATGACCGAACTCGGGCTCTCTCGCCCCAAGGAGCGGGCCGTGCTGCTCGCGGTCATCGTCACCGGAATGTCATTCCTGCACGAGCTTCTGGAGATCAAAGAGGAGTGGCCGGACCTCGAGGAGAACGCCGAACTCGCACTGCTCGCACAGGCGATCGAACTCGTCCTCACCACAGACCTGGATTAGACCCCGACACGCGAGGTCGTTGGCTCACACACGGCAGCACCGAGGTCAGCCAATTCTGAAGCTCAAAAGAGGCCTTTTGTACCAGTGGCTTGGGGGTCGGGGTTGTAGACCCAATCTGTCATTCCTGGGACAAACGGACGCCGACACGTCTCTTAGTTCAACAGCCCAGTGTCTTGAAAAACAAAAGCGGCGGTGTCTTGCCCTCGAAGCAACAACACGTTGAATAGAGGGATTGCCGGTGGCGCGCAGGGCGTTGAGTTTTTCGGATCGGGCGGATATTGCAGTGGGGCTTCAGGCCGGTAAAACGGATCGGCAGATCGGTGCGGATATCAGCCGGGACCACACGATCGTGTGGCGTGAACGCCGCCGGAATTCCACCAGGACCCGTGGCTACCGCCCCGTCACCGCAGACGTGTCGGCGGAGCGGAAACGCAGGCGTCCCCAGGCCCGCAAGATGGACACCGATCCTGTCCTCGCGGCACGGGTGAAGGCTGATTCGTTCCGGTCCAGAACGCCGCGGCAGATCGCCGGGCGTTTGCGTTTGGAAGCGTCAGAGGCCAGCGTGGAGACCATGGTGAAATCCCCTGATGCGCAAGGCCGGAGCGTCTCCCAGGAGGCCATTTACCGGTGGATCTACGCCCTGCCCAGGGCGAGCTGGCGAAGTCCGGGATCCTGCTGCAGTCCAAGCGAACCAAGCGAAAAACCCGCAAGCCCTTGGGTGAGCGGACAGGCGGGCGGATCATCGGCATGGTCAGCATCGATGACAGCCCCGAGACCGCCTCGGACCGGCGTGCTATGCCCATGCCGGCGGACAAGACGATCTGCCTGCGGGCCGCGACGGCGGCTGACCGCAGGTCTCCCAGCCCCTGCTGGGCCGGCACGGCCGCCAGGGCTGCGACCGAATCGCCGGCCATGCGAAGGGTAGCCAGTGCGGCGCCGTCCGGCTGGTCTGAAGGGTTGTCCCGGATCCCGGTCCCATCATTCCCGGCATGCTTTCCGGTTCTGGTAGCGCGCGCGCAGCACGGAGTCTCCGGCCGTTGTGGTCACGAGGCGGTCTGCCCGGTTTCCGGACGTCAGCAGAAGTTCATCCACTGTCTCGGGTTTAGGGAAGCGGCCGGAGTCCATGCCGAGGAGCTGCAGCTGCTGCCCGTCGAGTCGTAGGCGGAGGTAGCGGGACAAGCACGTGTTGATGATGCGCCACCGTTCGCGTTGTCCTGGGCGGGCACTGAATTGCGGGTTGCTTTGACGGTTGTCCAGGATCAGTTCACCCGGCTCATCATCCGTTCCATCGCCGGGACTTCCGGGATGTTCCCAGTCCGTCCAGGGTGGTGTCCGAAATGACCAGTACCCGCTCCGCACTTGCCTCGATGGGTTCAGGGTCGTCGACGATGATCGCGCCGAAGAGCCCGGCGAAGATCTGATTGGCCGCCATGCCGTGGTGGTGGGGGTGATACCAGTACACGCCGGGCAGATGGTCCTCGGGAAGTTTGTATTCGTAGTCGAAGGTGCTGCCCGGTTCGACCACGACGAAGACGTTGTCCCCGTTGCCCTCGGGGGAAACGTGGAGGCCGTGCACGTGCAGTTTGGTGGCCTGGATCAGCTTGTTGACGCGCCCGATCCTCACGACATCGCCGGCGCGTACGCGCAGTGTCGGGCCAGGGATGCCGCCGTTGTAGCCAAGGGCCGCGGCCTGACGGCCTGCCAGCAGAATCTGTCCAGGCGCAGCTTCGAGGCGCACCTGCAGCTGGCCGTTGGTGCTCCGCTCCTCCGGAGCCTGGGTCAGTTCGCCTCCCCAACGGGAGCCGCCCGCGACGACAGGGGCCAGATCAGCCCGGCAACGCCGGCCGCTGTCCCAGCACTGCCGAGCCCGCCCAACAACAGCGCCTGACTGCGGCTGATGGGCTTCACTAACGGCCCTCACGGAGCACTTTGAGTTGCTCGCGATACTGGTCCGCGGTGAGTTCTCCTCTCGCAAAGCGCTCATCCAGGATCTCGCGGGCCCTGCTCCCTTCGACAGACGGCGGTCTGCCTGGCCCGGGGCCCGGAGGTCCGTATCCATTACGGACGCCGCCGCCAAAGACTCTTACCGCCAGCAACACCAGCAGCGCGATCCCAATGAGCAGCAGAAGAGCCCAGAGCCACATCCATCCCATGCCTTGTCCGTGACCCCACCCCACATCATGATCGGCGCCTTTCGCGTCAGGGAGTTACTCTGAGTCTTAGCGCGGCCTCGGCCGACAGGTAGGGTCCGAGGTCCCGGTAAGCAGGGCCGGTTTACGCATTCGCAGCCGTCGGCGGAAGGCCGGCTGATACTCAGGCAGAGGCAGCCTGGGGGCAGAGGCAGGCCGCTTCACACCAGCGGCCGGCCTCGCCGCAGTTCCTGCCGTGCTTGTGCGGTCACGAGGCGTCGCCGGGACGGAACGTGACTCCGCCGTCGGTGGAGACTACGAGCCCGCTGGCCGTGGCGGCCCATATCGATGGGCTTGCCTCCGGGCCTTTCACTGCAGCAATAGCTTGGACCGTGTCCTGGATTTTGCCCCTCCGGGTCCAAGTCCCGCCGGCGTCCACAGAGATGTGGACGGTCCCGTCGGGTTCGACTCCGACCGCCTCGGCAGGGCTGGCGAAAGCGGCGAACTGGACCACTGGTCCGGAGTCCACCGTGGTCCAGGTCTTACCGCCGTCCGTTGAGCGGCGGATCCCCTGTGGGGTGGTTGCCAGAACAGTGTCGCTGGTGGGGTTTCCGGCGAGGGCGGCCGGGACGAAATCCACGGCCGTCGTGTTCCAGGTTTTCCCGTCCGGGCTGGTGCGCAGTGCACCGTCGAAGCCGACAATTCCGGATTTGGTCGCGGTGAGCGCGTGGAAGTCGGATTCGCCCTGACGGGAGAGCTTTTCCCAGGTTTTACCGGCGTCGGTGGATCTGATCAGCCCAAGCGGGTTGGCCAGGTCGGAGCCTTCTCCGGGGTGTCCGGAAGCGTAGAGGACGCCGTGGTCGGTGCCGCCGGTGAAACCCATCAGGTCGTTGGTGGGGCCGACTTTGGCAGCGGGCTGTTTGGTGATGTCGAACAGGCCATCGTGGGTGGCCAGGAGCACCTGGCCGGTGGTGCTGCTGACGCTCAGCCCGTGAACGTGGGCGTCCGGCAGGGGGCTGGCGGTGCTGCCTGCGGGGGAGGGGCCCGCCGGGACGGAGGACGGGATGCATGCTGACAGGGCAAGGACGAGGCCGGCGCCGGCTGCCAGAACAGCTGTGGCGGGGACGCGGGGACGGGATGGATTGGGCATGGGGGCTCCAGTGATTCAGACGGGAAATGGAAAGGCAGGATGGGCGCCGGCCCGCGAGGGGGCCGGCGCCTTGGGACACCGGTCAGAGGGTGGCCAGCAGGTCCTGCATTTCCTTGATTTCAGCTTTCTGGGCGGTCACGATGTCTTTGCTGAGTTTGATCGCGTCGGCGTTCTTCCCCTTGGACATTTCGGTCTGGGCCATCATGACGGCGCCTTGGTGGTGGGCAACCATCTCTGTCAGGAAGAGCCTGGCCGCTTCAGTGCCCTCGGCGGCCTCGAGCTGCTTCATATCGCCCTCACCCATCATGCCGTCCATGGTGTGGCCGGCACCCATGGTGGCGGATTCGTTCCAGGTCTTGAGCCAGCCGGTCATCGTTTCGATCTCCGGTGCCTGGGCTGCTTTGATCCGCGTGGCGAGGTCGGTGACCGATACGGGGATGCCTTTCTTCTGGAGCATCATCTCGCTCATTTCCACGGCCTGTTCGTGGTGCGGAATCATTCCCTGGGCGAACATGGTGTCGGCCTCGTTGTGTTCGGTAGCGGCGGCCGGTGCACTGCTGGACATCATCCCCGGGCCCTGGCCCATTCCCGGCATGGAGGTGGCGGAGGAAGCCGGGCTGCTGGAGGTGGCGGACGGTGCGGAGGGGCCGGTTGAGCAGCCGGCGAGGGCGAATGCCGCAGCGATGGCGGTCGCGGAAAGGGTCAGGATCTTCGTGTTCATCATGGCTTTTTGAGTCCTTCAAGATATCAGTGGGCGTGTGGGCGCCAAGGGGTGTGTGCATCAGTGATGCGCCCGGCTCAGAGGAGGAGAGTCAGGCAGGGAGTAGCGCCGGTCAGGTCACAGCGCGGGCCCCGTTTTACGTTCGGCTGATGCAGAGCTCGGCCGGTGAAGGGCTGCCGGGGAGATAGGACCACAGCGCGCTGATCGTGCTCTGCGTCCCTGCGTTGTTGTTCCGGGCGATGATTCCGGTGCCAGGCAGTGGGGCGGCCAGAGAGCCCGTCTTTGCCGACGGGGTGCAGGCCGCAGTCATGGACTGCATGCTGGTGCAGTTGTTCGAGTCCGTGCACTGCACGGTCCGGGCACCCGATTCGTCCTGTGCCGCGGGCATCTCCGGGGCAGAGGGTGGTCCGGGAGGATGTTCTCCCGCGTGGTCGGCAAAGGATGAGTCGTGATGGGCGCTGACGGTTGCTGCCGCCGTGGCCGGGGAGTGCATGGCATGGGTGGCGGTCATGACGTGCATACCGAAAATCCCGGCAATGAGGGCCAGGACCGCGGTAAGCAGGCCGGCGCGGCGAAGGAACGCGATCGCGGGGGCGTGTGCCGGTGCGGTCATGACGGTCCTTCCTTCCTGTGGCGGGCTATCTGTTTCAAGGCTACCGGCCCTGCGGCAGGGCCCGTACCGGTAGAACGATCCTCTAAGGGACTTTGTTTCTGTCGCCGGCCGGTGCACGTGGTCGGGACGTTCGATCTTGCGGGTAAAACCTTACGGGGACCACACTAAGGGCAACAGTTGCGGGACTTGGCGGACGGCGGCACTCATGGGCGGCGACGGGGTATTCATTATCGTGGCCGGGTGGACGGTGCGGCCCCGTCGCGCCTGGCCCTGGACTGGGCAGTCACGGAGGCCCGGTTGCGCAACGGCCAGGTCAGGGCCGTGACCGCCTGGGAGTTCCCGCCCGCGACCGTCGGGACGGAAGGCCTGGTCTGGGACGCGGAGGTCTTCCCTCGGACCGCCCGTCAGCTCCAGAACGAGGCCCTGAAGCGCGTGGACAGCGAAGGTGTGACGGTGACCGGCGAGGTTGTCCAGGGAAACGCGGCCGCCGTGCTCCTGGGGGCCGCCGGGAACGCTGACCTGCTGGTCGTGGGTTCCCGTGGTCTCGGAGGATTTACCGGGTTGCTGCTCGGCTCCGTGGCCACGCAGGTCCTCCGTCACGCTCCCTGCCCGCTGCTCGTGGTCTCTAATCGGTCCCGGACCGCCGGCGAGGAATGAGTGATCCGTTGATTCGCAAGGGGAACCCATCCGGCGAAAGCAGCGGCCGTGACCGGTGACCACTCCTTCCACCGGCATCCGGCGGCCGGCCCCGACTGCGGGACGGCTCCGGGGCAGGCTCCACGCGCTGTGGCACACGATGGTCGGAGCGGTGGGCCTGATCATGGGTCTCCTTCCGCACGTCCTGCACCATATCGGGCTGCTGGCCGGAACCGCACTGGTGGCCGGATCCGGCGGGACGGCATTGTTCGGGGCCCTCGGGCTTTTGGCATCCATTCCGATGCTGGTCCGCCTCTACCGCCGGTTCGGCAGCTGGGTCGCACCGGCACTGGGACTACTGATATTCGCCGCCATGTTCTCCTTGTCAGCGTTTGTCATCGGCCCGGCCATCAGCGGCACGGGAGGCGACGTGACCCCGGGCCCGGTACCCACCCCGGGCCACACAAGCGAGCACACCGGAGGCCACTGAACACCCAGAGAAATCCCTAAACATCCGGGAGCCATGGCCTTCGCCGGGGCCGTGGAGCTACTTCGCGCCGGTCAGGGCGTAGCCGGAGGAGCGCACGGCCTCAATCAGCGCCTCCTGGTTGGCGGTGCCGGTGACACTGAGGCGGGACGTGCCGCCCGGGACCAGGTCAACCGTTGCCAGCTCGACGCCGGAGACCCCGGACACGGCCTTCTCGACGGTCTGGACGCAGTGTCCGCAGGTCAGCCCTTCCAGGGTGTACTGCGAGCCGGGAGCCTGAACCGCCGCCGCCGGAGCAGCAGCCTGTGTTTCGTCAGCGGGGGAGCAGCAGCTGCAGCCGTGCTGCGCTGCGGAGGCCAGGGGGAGCTGGGTTCGTGTTTCGGTTGTTCCGCACATGTCAGTTGTCCTTCGGAGCGAGGGATAATGGGGGCTGTTGTGATTGAACGGCTGTAGCGGCCTGGGGCCCGGACAAACCACGTCACTTACAACACTCAAAGCATACCCCCTGGGGGTATAAGTGGCAAGAGTCAAGAGTGCCATCCTGCTATCCCTATCCTCGGAGGGGGCGGCGTTCCTGGCGTGGTTCAAAGGAGTTGCGGGCTCCCGTTTGACCCCTGAGGCCAGGCCCGCCCGTCATCTGGTTTAGAGTCCGCAGTTCCTCATGGGGAATACGGCCACCTGACCCACGGCCGGCGAGGCCGGGGCAAGGGGACCAAGGACTCTGATGCGGCAGGCCGGGCGGGTTGATAGTGAACCGCAGGGGCACTCGTGCCCCTGCGCGCCGTCAGGAGGCAGCAATGGGCACCTGGGGCTACATCCTGGTAGGGCGCCAGGGATGCCGGATGTCATCCGCCGCCATGGCGGACCAGGGGCATTGACGCATACCCCTAGGGGGTATATGTTTTGCTTAACCGGAAAAGGACGTCCCGGGCGAAAGCCCTTACGCAATGAAGGTCCGGCTACGCGTGGACAGAGCCCGCAGCCCTCTCCGGATTCCCTCATTGCCAAAGGACTCACGTTGCCTTCCGACCCAAATCCCGCACCCGATCACCTACCGGCACCGGCCAACAGCCGCAGCCTGCCTGCTGATCCGGCCGTCCCGCCGGGCAGCACCGGCGTAGAAGGAGGAGTGGTGACTGCGCTTCTGAAACGCACCGTCGTGGAAGTCCGCGGTCTGCAATGGGCCACCTCCAAAGCAGTCGTGGAACACGTCCTGCTGCAGCGGCCCGGCGTCGCCGCCGTCGACGCGAACCCGGTCGCCCAGACCGCGACCGTGGGCTTTGACCCGTCCGTGACCTCCGTGGAACAGATCTCCGGATGGATCCGGGACTGCGGATACCACTGCCGGGGCGAAGCGGTCCCCGACCACGTCTGCTACCCGATGGAAGAAACAGGGCGCACCTCCGTGCCGGGGCATGACACCGCCGGCAAGGCCGGTGGAGGCCAGCCGTCCGGGCACGTCCACCCGGGTCCAGGGCATCCGATGGGGCATGTGAACCCGACGGATCCGGATCACCAGGGAATGCACCCCGGGCATCCGCCGGAAACGGCGGATGCCCACCCCGGCCATGTCGATGCTCCGGCGGACAGCCATGCCGGCCACGGCCCGGGTCTGCACGATGCGATGCCCCGGACCCCGCAGGACGTGATGGGCCACGGCGGACACCACGGCGGAATGTCGATGGATGACATGGTCAAGGACATGCGCAACCGGTTCCTGGTCGCGGCGATCCTGTCAGTGGGTGTGACGCTGTGGTCCCCGATGGGCAGGGACATGCTCGGCTTCACAGCGCCGACCCCGTTCGGGCTCCGGGATGACGTCATGGCCCTGGTCCTGTCCCTTCCTGTCATCTTCTACTCGGCCTGGATCTTCTTCGACGGCGCCTTCCGGGCGCTGAAGGCACGGACGCTGGACATGATGGTCCTGGTCGCGATCGGCGTGGGCACCGGGTGGCTTTACAGCGTCTGGGTCACCTTCGCCGGCGGCGGTGAAGTGTTCTACGAAGCCGCCACCGTCCTGACCTCCTTCGTGCTGCTGGGACACTGGTTCGAAATGCGCGCACGCGGCGGGGCGAACGAGGCCATCCGCACGCTGCTCGAGCTTGCCCCGCCGGTCGCCGTCGTGATCCGCGACGGCGACACAGTCGAGATCCCCACCTCCGAAGTCCAGACCGGGGACCTGCTGCTGATAAGGCCCGGATCGAAAATCCCCGTTGACGGGGAGGTCGAGGACGGCCAGTCTGAGGTCGACGAGTCCATGGTCACGGGCGAGAGCCTTCCGGTGACCAAGACCACCGGCTCGGAAGTCATCGGCGCCTCCATCAACACCACCGGCACGATGCGGGTCCGGGCCACCAAGGTCGGAGCCGACACCGCTTTAGCCCAGATTGTGGCCCTCGTCCAGGAAGCCCAGAACTCCAAGGCACCAGGCCAGCGGCTGGCCGACAGGGCCGCGTTCTGGCTCGTCCTGGTCGCCCTGATCGGCGGAACCCTGACGTTCGCCGCGTGGCTCGCCCTCGGCGCCGGCATCCAGACCGCCCTGTTGTTCGCCATCACCGTTGTCGTGATCACCTGCCCCGACGCGCTCGGACTCGCCACGCCGACGGCCATCATGGTCGGCACCGGCCTCGGCGCCAAACGCGGCGTCCTGTTCAAGAACGCCACCGCCCTGGAAGTCTCCGCCCGGATCGACACCGTCGTAATGGACAAAACCGGAACCCTGACCAAGGGCGAACCGGAAGTCACCGAAGTCGTCGTGGAGGGCATCGACCACAACGAACTCCTGGCACTTGTCGCCGCGGTGGAGCGGGAATCCGAACACCCGCTCGCTGCGGCCGTCGTCCGGCACGCCCAGGCGCAGGGTGCTCCCTCCCTGGCAGCCTCGGATTTCCTCAACGTTCCCGGGCACGGGGCCGGCGCGACCGTGGACGGCCGCCGGGTGCTGGTTGGCAACCGCAGACTTATCGCCAACGAAGGCATCGACCTGGGTTCGCTGGCCGCGGTCCGCGATGGACTTGCCGCCACCGGGCGGACCGCCGTGCTCGTCGCCGTCGACGGCAAGGCCGCGGCGGTGATCGCTTTGGCGGACGCTGCGAGGGAAACCTCGGCCGCCGCCGTCGCGGCCCTGCACGAGGCCGGGATCGAGGTTGTCATGCTCACTGGGGACAACGAAGCGACCGCCTGGAGGATCGCCGGGCAGTTGGGCATCGACACCGTCATCGCCGAAGTGCTTCCCGGAGACAAATCAGCGAAGATCGCCGAACTGCAACAGGCGGGGAAGAAAGTCGCCATGGTCGGCGACGGTGTCAACGACGCCCCGGCCCTGGCCCAGGCCGACCTCGGCATCGCGATCGGCGCCGGCACCGATGTGGCCATCGAGACAGCCGACCTCGTCCTGATGCGCTCGGACCCGCTGGATGTGCCGATCGCCCTGCGGATCGGCAACGGCACGCTGCGGAAGATGCGGCAGAACCTGGGCTGGGCTGTGGGGTACAACGCGATAGCCCTGCCGATCGCGGCAGGGGTCTTTGCCTTCGCCGGCCTTGTTCTCAGCCCGGAGATCGCGGCCCTGTCGATGTCCGGGTCCAGCTTCCTGGTCGCCGTCAACGCCCTCCTGCTCAAGAGGCTCAGGCTGCCTCGGCCGGAAACGCCCGAGGCCACCACTGCGCGGACCTCCCGGCCGCGGGCCCCGGCCGGGACCCGCTAGGCGACCACCGCGATGGACCTCCGCCTCATCTCCCGGGTGCTGTTCCTGCGCGCCGCCTGGCGGAGACGGGACCACTGGGACGCCGCCAGGATCGCTTCCCATCAGGACCACGCCGTGGGGGAGTTGCGCCGCGCAACCTACGCGGGTTCTGAGTTCTACCGGCGCCATCACGCCGGTCTGCACGACGCCCCGCTGGACCAGTTGCCGTCCGTGACGAAAGCGGACCTAATGGAGCACTTCGACGAAGCCGTCACCACACCGGACCTGAGGCTGGAGGATTTGGAAAACCACCTGCGGTCCCTGATCCAGGGCGGGGGAGACCCGGGGCTGCCGTGGAAGGGAAAGTGGTGGGCTGCGGCAACGGCCGGGACCACCGGCCGGCGGGGAACCTTCATCTGGAACCGCACGGAATGGGGGACCGTCCTGGCCTCCTACGCCCGCGCCAACGACTGGGCCGGGATCTCCGCCGGGCCGACCCGCCCGCTGAAAATGGCATTGGTGAGCTCCCGCGTCCCCACCCACCAGTCCGCCGTCGTCGGTGCATCCCTGCGATCCGGACTCGTCCCCACCCTCCGTCTGGACGTCACCGCACCGATGGGCGAGACGGTCGCCGCGCTGAACCGGTTCCAGCCCAGGATCCTCGTTGGCTACGCCTCAGCACTGAAGCCCCTCGCGGCAGAGCAGCGCGCCGGACGCCTGCACATCTCGCCCCAGGGCGTGATGTCCGCCTCCGAAGTGCTCAGCCCACACACCGCCGCCGAGCTGGAGGCCGCCTGGGGGAGTGCGCCCTTCGATGTCTACGCCGCCACCGAAACGGCCGGAATCGCCTCACCCTGCACCTACCGGAACCGCCACCTCTACGAGGACCTGCTCATCATCGAACCCGTCGACCAAGCCGGCCACCCCGTGCCCCGGGGGACGACCGGGGCAAAGCTCCTCGTCACGGTCCTGTTCTCCCGCACGCTTCCACTTATCCGTTACGAAATGTCGGACACCGTGAGTTTGGGCGGACGAGGATGCCCCTGCGGACGGGCCTTCACGATTCTGGAGGGCATCGAAGGGCGCATCGAAGACGTCCTGCAGCTGCCAGGGAAGGCAGGCACGGTAAATGTCCACCCGATCGTGTTCCACCACATTCTCGACCAAGCCGCGGCTGCGGGGTGGCAGGTCATCCAGGAGACGTACGGGCTTCGCGTGCTCCTCACTGGCCTCGCGCCCGGAGCCTCCACCGAGGGGGTTCGGACTGCCGTAGCCGGTGGGCTCAAGGACGCCGGTGTGGTGGACACCCAGGTGGAGGTGCACGTTGTTGAACGTGTTGAACGGACCGCTTTGGGGAAAGCACCCTTCGTGCGAGGGTTGCCGGTCCGGCGATGACAAGGCCGTCCTCCTGAAAACCTATGCAGGGCGTTGGTCGAATAGGTGCAAATTGGATCGTCATTGGATTGCTGGGAAGCTCTCATTCAGAACTGTGTCGCGGTCAGGGGCAGTTCGTGAAGTGTGTTGACCGCTACTGCGGCCCGGAGGAGCATGGTGGCAGGCGCGTGGAGGAACCGGGGCGGGATGCGGCGAAGGCGAGGATCAGCGGCGGCTGTCTTATTTCGCGTGATCCAGATGGCGCTTCTTCCGGTGGGGACCATCGGGTACTTGTGGGCTGTGCCTAAGCTGCTCGTCTTTAGCCGGCGGACGCGTGTGTCGGCGACCCTGTTCGCTTCGCTCTACACCCGATACATGAAGCACCGCCTGGGGGCCAGGGCGGATGAACCAGCATCGCGGTTCATGTTGTTTATGCCCAATGTTTCCCGGGCCGGCTTCGGACCGGAGACCGCACCAACGGTGGCGGCCCATTTCCTGACTGGCTACGTTCCACGGATCTTTCGCTATCCATACGAGGGCGACCCGCCCATTCTCCAACAGGATCAAGTTTTTCAGGGCACAAAAGCGCCGCACCCTGTCATTGCGGGGTGCGGCTGCTTGGGGGAGGTCTCTGGTGGGGAGAAATGGGTGTGGACAGTGTCCACACTCTTGCCTCTGATCTGATGTTCCGGGTGTGTGGGGTCCCGGAAACGGTCTATTCGGTTGTATGGGGGAGCGGCCGGCTACGGCAGACCTGGTAGCGCACTGTGGGGTCTCTTCTGGGTGTTCATCCTCGTTCGTCCTTCCGTCGGGTTTTCGCGTTCACCATTTCATGGTGGCTTGGGCCGTGTACAACATGATTTGCTGAATATTATCTAGATTGACCTGGCCTGCGGCCGGTCCAGATTTTCCGCTCTGGTACCTGTTCATGCAGGACTGCGGGGGGGAACCGCATGACATGGCCACTGATCCGAAGTTGATCATGAGCTCGCTGAGCCTGGCCAGTCGGCAGCGGGGCCGGCCTCGGGGGCAGGTTGTAGGAGTTGGTGGGCTTTGCTGCCATGGCCTTCCCACCATTTAGCCCGCCGACGGAGCCATCATTTTTCCCATCATCGCCGGCTCCGGTTTCTGGGTATCCGGCGTCGCTGTCCTCGCTGTTTTGGCTATGGGAGCTGGCTAAGCCCTCGATCAGATCCGGTCGATCTCTGCCTCCGCCGACGGTGCGTTCGGAGATGAGTTCGCGTTCGAATTCGGCGAGGGCGGCGATTGTTCCGAAGACCAGTTGCCCGGGGAACGTAACGGGGCGGTGGTGGTGTCGATGGCGGTGCCCTCGGACCAGCGGTGCATGCCGAGGTCAATCTCCGCCCCAGCGCAGTGGCCGTATCGGGCCGGCCGCGCACCCGTGTCCGCGCTTGCGGCGGGTGCTTCCCGGCGAGGGATGTGCGTGCCCCGGCCGGGTGGCTAGAAGGCGGTCGGTCAGTGTCCGCACCTGACGGTCAGTGCGCAGCGCGAAGGGCCTCATAGTCGAGCAATGATTGCCGGGCGTAGCTGAACGACCAGTCGACAACAGCTTCGGTGACGGCCTCGGATTTGCCCAGGTAGCCGAGGATCTGGCCTGCCGCGGGGCTTTGCGCGTGGGCGCGTGCGAGCAGGAGTGCGCACGTGCGGACGTAGTCGAAGAACGGGACAAAGTCGAGTCCCGCGAGGTCGATCGATCCTTTCATGTCGTGGAACTGGCGCACGTAGTAGTCGCGTTCGTCGGTCTGCAGATGCCCTAGGAACGGATCCGACACTGCCTGCAGCACCCGTTGGAACTGGACCACGCGGGCACCCTGACCATGCGCCGCCACATCCTGCGCGCTGCTGCTCGGCTGCGGGATGCCGCCGTAACGTTGCAACACTGACTGCCCGGCCTCCTTCACCTGGAGCAGCAGCGCATCCCCGTCGGGGGACTGCAGCAACTGCAGGAAGCAACGGGTCCCCACGCTCCCGACGCCGACCACACGGCGGGCCAGATCGGTGGGGGTGTACTGGGCCAGAACGGTGCGGACGTCGAGACTGACCGTGCGGCGGTATTCGGCGAACAGGCGCGGTACCACGTCGGTGCTCAGCACGTGCGCAGTCGTCATTGCCGGAGGCCGTTCAACGAAACGCAGGCGACCGTCGTGGTCTATCTGCGTGGTGCGACGCACGGCCCGCTGGTTGGTGCGCTTCGTGGCCGTCCTGATCGCGTGGTGCAGCACCTTCTGGGCGTCCGCGCTTAGGAGGCTGCGGGCGAATTTGATGTTGCTATGCATGTAGTAGCGCTCGTACGGGTTTCGTTCCAGCATCGTCGTCAGTGCGCTGCGGTACGCCCTTACGGTCCCTTGTGCTGCCTTGCGCACCTCGCGTTCCGTGTACTCGGCGTGCATTCCACCGACCACCACGCTCGTGACGAGCCGTTTGAGGTCCCAGTCCCACGGGGCTGCGCCGGCCTCGTCGAAGTCGTTGAGGTCGAAGACTAGTTTGCGTTCCGGGGAGGCATAGAAGCCGAAGTTGCTGATGTGCGCGTCACCGCATGCCGCGACCACGATCCCCGAGTGCGAGTCGCGGGCGAGGTCCATGGCCATCAGCCCGGCCGTTCCTCGGTAGAACGCGAAGGGGTTCTCGAGCATGCGCTCCATCCGCAGGGGCACCAGCTCCTGGTTGCGGTCTTCGTTCTGTTCGCGGATATGAGCGACGGCGTCACGATGTGCCGTGCTCCGCTCGGCCAGTGCACTACGCGGCGTGGTCCGGCGCAGTTGGCGGCCGCGGGCATACGCATCGGCACGGCTCAACTGCAGCTCTTCGCTAACCGGTGCGGAGTAAGACTCGGCAGGCATGAGGTCATTGTGAACGCTCGCACCCGGTTCCGCAACTACCCGGAGCGAGGTGGTGATCAGCCAGCCCGTGTTGAACGCGTAGGCATCCAGGACCACTCCGTGTGGCCGTACTGTCTGCGGCTGGGCCGCGTCCCCAGCGCCATGGGCTTAGCCTACCGATGCGCAAAAGCTTCCCGCCCGTGCCAAGGGTGCGGGCGTCCGATAGGGGATCGGCTCTCGGGCCGTTGTTCAGCTGCTCCTCGTCCGGTGCTCGGCGGCAAACTTGCTTGGCGTGGTGCCGGTGACCCGGGAGAAATCGCGGGTGAAGTGGGCTTGATCGGCGTAGCCCAGTATGGCGGCGGTCTCGGCCAGTGTTGCCGAGGTGGTGCGCAGTCCTCGCCCGCCTCGAGCGTTTCCCTGGTCCAGGCCTCCATGCGGGTGGTCATTTCGCCCGCCACCGCACGCATGCTCGCGATCGGGCCGCCCTTGGACATCGACCCCACACGCCGGGCATCGGCCTGGGAGTTGCCCGAGAGGCCGGAGAAGGCCAGACCCCGGCTGGTAACCATCGACGCGAAGTCCGCCGGTGCCACCACGCGTACGTTGTGTCCGGCCTCCTGGAGCCCGGCGCCCAACGCGATGTAGGGTTGCACGCCGCCTCGAGTGTCATTGGCTACGACGACGATGCGCACGCGGCTCCTTCGGACAGTGGGGCAAAGAGTTAACGGTACTGATACGATCCTGATACGTTAATGTAACGTATATGATTCAGAAAGGCAACGCTCATGAGCGAACCGGCTTTGAACGAGGACATCCTCCGCGCTGCCGCCGAGGTTCTGGCCGAGAACGGCTGGCAGGAACTCACCCTGGAGCGCGTCGCCCACACGGCGGGATTGTCACGGGTGACTCTCTACCGACGCGGGGTGACTAAGGAGAATCTTGTCGCGGCCCTGGCCGACCGGGCTGCGCACAGGTGGCAGGCCGCGATGTGGCCTGCACTGACCGGGCCAGGCAGCGGGGCGGAGCGGCTCTGCGCGGCGCTGCACGCCTGCTGCGCCGCCCTTGAGCTGCACCTTCCGCTGGTCGCCGCGCTCGGATCATCCCCGCAGCCCGGTGTCGGACCGGGTACACATCCGGGTCTGGAAGACCTGACCCCCATCGGTGGCCAGATGTCGGCCGCAACCACGGAGGTCTACGTTGCTCCGTTCGAACGGCTACTGCGTGACGGCGACGCCGACACCACCCTTGCCGAGCAGCCGGACCCGGCAGCTGCTGCCGTGTTGCTGTTCAGCATCGTGCCGGGCACCTATCTCCGCCTGCGGACCGTCCACGGTTGGGAACCGGACCGGGCCACCGCACTCCTTAAAGACCTCGTTCTTCGAGGCCTTTTGCCCCGAAATGGTAGGTAGGACACGAAGACCGTAGGCGCCCTTAGGGCATACCGCGGTGCCTCCACATCGGTGCTCCCCTCATGGCCGACGCGGTCAAAGGCAACGTGGACTGCGGCTACGGCAACTTCGGCGCCGCCCTTTGGACCAATCAAGATCACCCGACTCCAACCAACACCTGGAGCCGGCCGCGTCCATCACGGTGGCCCGTAGGGGCCGTGGGCCGCCCAGGACCACGAGCTGTTGAAGGGAGGGTGTACCACAGTCTCCAGTTTCCGCGACGGCTTCCTCACGCCCGCGCCGGCGTCCCAAGGCCTTTCCGGCTCATTACGCCCCAGTCCTTGCGGCCCCGGGTATAACGCCACAGTCCCAGGAGCCGCCAGACAACGGTGAGCTGGCGGTAGCCAACACCTTCCACGACACTCCAGAGCAGCAGTAGCAGCAGATCACGCCAGCGCTGGTAGCGCCGGTATGTCAACTCCTCCAGAGCGATGACTGCCACGTTCAACAGCACACCCCAGCCATAGGCCACCGCCAGAAACAACGCGCCGAACGTCACATCGACCGCTCCGAGGGCCAAGCCCAGCGGCACGGCGATCAACCCCAGCGCCTCCACGACCGGACCCAGCAGCTCCACCACCACGTAGTAGGGGTAGACCACCAGTCCCAGGGCCCGGTATCGGGGATTGAACAGAACGCCCCGGTGCCGGCGCAACACGTCGGTCAGACCCCGGTGCCAACGGTCCCGCTGCCGTCCGAGCACACGCCAGGACTCCGGGACCTCGGTCCAAGCCACCGGGTCGGGAACGAAATCCACCCGGCTCGCGGTCCCGCGGTCTTGGCCCTGGCGCCGCAGATCGGCAATGAGCTCCATGTCCTCCCCGACCGTGTCATGGACGTAGCCGCCCACCTGCATCACGGATTCCCGCCGAAAAAGACCGAAGGCGCCCGAAATGATCAGGTTTCCACCGAGGTTATTCCAGCCCAGCCTTCCGAAAAGGAACGAGCGGAGGTATTCCACGGTTTGGCAGCCTGCGAGCAGACCCCGGGGAACCCGCGCATCAAGGACGCGCCCGTGGGCCACCCTCGAACCATTGGCAACGCGGATGGTACCGCCGGCGGCCACCACGTTCTCGTCGGTCAGGAAGGGCCGTACAATCCGCAGCAACGCATCCGGTTCGATGAGAGTGTCGGCGTCGATGGCGCAGACAAGCTCGCCGGTTGCGCAGTTGAGGCCAGCGTTGAGGGCATCGGCCTTCCCGCCATTCTCCTTGTCCACAACCAGCAGCTGGGGGTGGATCTTTGAGCGGTAGAGGCCGCGCACGCGTTGGGACTGCACCTGATTGCGGAAGATCGGGTGGATTGGATATAGGTCGAACGTGCGGATCAGTACTTCGAGGGTCGAGTCTCCGGAGCCGTCATTGATGAGCACCACTTCCAGCGCCGGGTACTGGAGCATCATCAGCGCGTGGACGCTTTCAGCCACGTTGGCTTCTTCGTTGTATGCGGGCGCGAGGGCACTGATGGTCGGTGTCACAGCTGACCCGAGCAGGCCAACCCGGTCCTCTTGCCATACCCGCTGCCGATGCCGGCGCATCGCCGTCGTGGCACTGACCAGAAGAGCCGTTTGGCAACCGTTGACCACAATGAAATAGGCGAACACCGACCAGGCGAAACCTGCCAAAACCATTGTGATGGCGTCATAGATCATTTGCGCTCCTGCCCGTCTATTGCCAACACTGCCGCTTCGACCCGGCCCGCCGCGCCTTGGCCCGGGCTGGCCCGGTCCAGCACCTGCCGGGCCATGTCCTGAGCGAACCGGTCCGTGCTTTGGAGCGCGCGCTGAAGATACAGCTGACCTGGGCCGCCGAGACGGTCGAGCGCAAGGCCTGCCGCGCGGCGGACTTCCCAGGCAGGATCGCCCAGCCTGTCTGCGAGCAGCGGCGAGCTTGGCCAGTGCCCGAGGCCGCCCAATCCGGCCGCAGCTGTGGACCGTACCAAGGCCGCGGGGTCAGCAAGCAGCTCTTCCAGCCACTCGATGCTGTCGGGCCCGCCGCCGGAGGCAATCACCTGGGCGACGGCGGCCCGAACCGCGGGATCACTGTCGTGCCTGTGCGCCAGCGCCGGTCCCGTTAGGGCGGAGTTGTGGACGCGGGACGCGACGAGGAGGGCACTGGCCAACGAAGCCGGGGCCGCTTCGGCCAAATGGCTGATGACAGCTGGTACGGCGTGGAGGCCCATCCGGATCAGGGCGCCCTGGGCGGTCAGCCGGCAGGCGAGGTCCCCGTCGCTGAGCATCCGGACCAGCCTGGCGGCGACTTGCGGGCTCGGGTGGTTCGCCGCCCAGGCGGCCGCGGAGCTTCGCACTTCCGGGCGGGGGTCGTCCAGCAACCGGGGGACCGTGGCCTGGCCGGTGCCCAAGATGAGGAGCAGCCGGACACCTTTGAGGCGGCGGGGCCAAAGCGCGCTGGTGCACCAGCGCGCGGAGCGCTCCGCGAGTTCCACGTACTCGGGCAGCTCCGCAAGCCGTGCCCGGCCCACATCGTCGATACTGCGCGTTGCATCGGCCACGGCTTCGATCGATTTGTCCAGTGGAAGCCTCGGCAAGGCCGGACGCTCCGGGTCGCCGCTCAGGACCCGGGCCAGGATATGCATGCTGACCCGCATCCCGGGCCTCAGTCTCGCGGCGCGAACCTGCCGGAACACCGCATGGCCGAAAATTAGGATCAGCCCGGCACCGAGAATCCCTAACTCGGTGAACCAGACGCCGGTGAGTATGTCGTAGAGCTGAATGTCAGTCTCCCAGTGCCCGGCGCACGCGCTGCATTAGCACCGGCACGCTGAAGGGTTTGGCTACGTGGTCGAAGGCCCCTAATTCAATGGCACTGACGATCTCCGTCTCGCTGGAGTGGGCGGTCAGCATGATCACGCGGGTGGCCGCGAGGTTCTCCGCCATGGCCATCTGGCGCAGCACGCCGAATCCGTTGAGTGCCGGCAGGTCGACGTCGAGCAAGACCACACGCGACCGCAGGGCGGCCGGGCTGCCCGCGAGCTCAGCGGCAGCGGCCTGCCCGTCGGTGAAGAGCCGGAACCGGTAGCCGCGCGTCGTCAAGGCATGCCCGAGGAGCTCCGCAAGCAGTGGATCGTCTTCAACGATCACCACGTCCACGTCGAAGTCGGCGGCGACAAGTCCGCCGGACGGCCTGGCAGCTTGGTCAACAGCTTGCGCATCCCGTGTCCGATCAGCCAGCGCGTTTGCACGGAGCACCCGCGTGCGTTTCAGCCGGTTCAGGACCCGCCCTGCAAGGTAGGTGCCAGCGAACGGCATGGCCACGACATCGTCAGCGCCGGCGTCGAAGAGGGCGGCCACGGCGGGCGCGTCGTCGTATGCCGACAAGAGGAGAACAGGCAGGCCGGCCCACTGGGCGTCGCTGCGGAGTACCCGGCATAATTCCGCTCCGCCAGCCCCGGGCAAACTGGTTCCAAGGATCACCAGGTCCGGTTGCGTCTGCTCCAGCAGCTCCCAGAACTGGGCCGGGTCCTCCAGTCCCACCGCGCGCAGCCCCGCGTTCTGCAGTGCGGCGCGCACTGAGGACAGGCTCGCGGTTACGTGGTCGAGGACCAGCACTGTGCATGCGAGCGCCTTGGTGGGTGTAAGCAGGTCCTGCACCGCGCTGAAGAGCTCCTCGGGGGACGCCTCGATGCTGAGGAATCCGCGGGCCCCCGCGCGCGCCGCCGAGACTCTGTCGCAGGGTGCATGCGGCGGCGTCAGGGCCAGCGAGGGAATAGGAGGATCCAGCGCGGCCAGGCGGGCTATGAGAGCGACTCCGCCGTCGCCCCCGCTGAGGTCGATGAGCGCGGCTTCGGGCCGTGGCCCTTCCTGCGGAAGCCAGCCGTGCGCACCGATGCCCAAAGACTGGAAACCGCAGTGGATCGCGGCCGCGGCCAGCTGCTCCCGGCGCTGACGACCGGTTGCAGCGATGGCCACGAGGGGCCCGGCGGGTAAGCCCTCTGGTCTGGGGACACCTGCAGAGCGGCCGGCCGCTGATGGCGGCGCTGACTCCAGGGGGCGGGTCACGACACCTTCCGTGGCGGGCGCCGGGTCCCGGCTGAGGTCACGCCGGAGCGCTACCACTTCATCGGCTGCGACAAGTGTTCGGTCCAGCGGAACAGGGTACGTACCTGCCAGAATTCCCTCCAGCTCGCGGGCCGCCTCGGAGGCGCGCCGGAACCCGAAGGTGCCGGCGGCACCGGCCAATCTGTGGGCGTCGCGCTCGGCGGCACTGCGATCCTCCGGGGACAGCCTCGCCTCTATCATGGCCAGCACCGCGTCCTCGAGCACGGCCACGCGGCCCATGACCTCGCCGCGGTTGCTGTTCCAGATGGCGCGGATCGCTGCCGTCGGATCAACCTTGCCGGTCGTTGGTGCACCGCCGTTCATGACTGCCAGCCCAGGATGCCCGCAATCTGGTCACAGAGTGCCATGGGGTCGAACGGTTTCGAGAGCATACCGGCGACCCCAATGGAAGCGAACCGGCTCCGGTCGGCCGCCTGCGTTTTAGCCGTCAGGAAGATGACGGGCACGCCGCGCGTTGCAGGCTGCTCCTGCAGCAGAACGAAGGTGGCCGGCCCATCAAGTCCGGGCATCATGACGTCCAGCACGATCGCATCGGGCGGACTGGTGCGCGCCTTCTCGAGGCCTTCCAGCCCGGAGGCGGCGGTTTCGACGTCGTATCCCCCCACCATCTCGAGCACGGTGCGGGCCACTTCCCGAATGCCCTCGTCGTCGTCGACCAACAAGATGCGCCGGGGGTTATCCATGGTTTACCCCCTCTGCATTCAGGGTCAGAAGGCCTAGCAGGTCCACCACGTGCCGTTCAAACTCATCCGGGTTGACGCGTCCTTTCGTGAAGAACCCGGTCTTTCCAAGTCGCAGCCGCTTTCGGTCCGCCTCGCTGAGGTCACGGGCGCTGTAGACGGCCAATGGCACACTGCGGAGCCGGGAGTCCCGGCGAAGCTGCGCCACCACGGCGAAACCATCCTGGTCCGGCAACTGCAGGTCAAGCACCACTAGATCCGGGACTATGTGGGCGCACAACGCCAGCGCCTGCCGGGCGGTCGACGCGTGGTGGACATCAATGCCGAGCTGCCGGAATCCCTCCGTCAGAACGGCGGCAAGGCCCTCGTCATCCTCAACTAGCAGCAACGCCGGTCCGGCGTTGCGCTTTCCGAGGGCCTCGCCAACCGCCGCCAACAGACCATCCATGTCCAACGGCGCGTCGGAACACGTTAGGGCCTCAGATTCAGCCAGGATCTTGTCGCCGTCGAAGCTCAGAAAGACCACCGGAATGTCCCGGGTATAGGGATTGCCGCGCAGGCCGACGGCGGCCTCCCAGTTGGCCACGGCCAGGTTCCTCTGTTCAAGCAGGATGACTGCGGGACGGTGCTGGAGTGAGGCGTCTAATAGCGCGGTACTGCTCACCACCTCTATGGGTTCATAACCATGCGGCAACAGCATCTCCGCTATTCGGACACGTACCGAGGCGTCTTCGCTGCAGATGACGACTTTCGGTCCGCCGGGCGCCCCGGCTTGAAGGTCCAGGCCCGCCGCGTCGGCTGCGGGCAGCGTCAAAGTGACGGTTGCCCCTCCTGCTGGCCCGCTTTCGGCCCATATGCGCCCGCCGTGCTGTTCCGCGATGGTCCGGCAGATGGCCAGGCCTAGGCCCGTGCCGCCCTTCTCCCGGGCATCGGAACCATCCACCTGCTGGAAACGGTCGAAAATCCGTTCCAGATCTTCAGCCGGAATGCCGCGGCCCTGGTCCCGGACTTGGATCGAAAGCCCGGCTGCGTCCGAACGGACTAGCAGGCGAACCTCTTCTCCGCCGGGCGAGAACTTGATGGCATTGCTGAGCAGGTTGGTCATGGTCTGTTCGATCCGATCGGGGTCGACCGAGTGCACGGCAGGCCGGGCATCGAGCGTCAAGCGCACCCCGGCACCGTCGGCCATGGAACGCATTACCTCCATGGACCGCTCAGCCAGGACGGCGACGTCGCATGCCTGCAACTCAAGGGCCACCTCGCCGGAGTTGAGCCGCTCGATATCGAGTATGTCGTTGATCAGACGCACCAGGCGGTCCGTATTGTGGGCGGCGATATCCACCATCTGCTGTCCTCTGGGGTTCAATTCGCCCAGGAGGCCGGCCCGCAGCAGGCCCAACGCCCCGTGGATAGAAGTCAAGGGAGTCCGCAGTTCATGTCCAACCACTGAGATAAACTCGTCCTTCACCCGTTCCGCGGCGTGCCGTTCACTCACATCCCGGATCGTGCAACTGAACACGCGCTGCGCTCCGTCATCCGTAGTCCATGCGGTTACTTCAGCGGGAAATCCACGCCCCGAGCGGTGAAGCATCGGATGTTCAAAACGCTCTGTCGGCTTTCCCGCTTCGTCAGATCCACAGTCCAGCCCGAGCAGCCGCTCAAGGGATCTCCTGTCTTCTTGACCCCGGACCAACGAGACCAGCGGGCGGCCGATCGCCTCAGCCCTAGGCCACCCGAATGTTTCTTCGGCCTGAACGTTCCACTCGCTCACCAGTCCTTCCGCGTCGAATTGCACGTAGGCCTCGCCCGCGGACGCAAGGATCCGCCGGGTCAGTTCCTGGCTTTGCTGCACCGCTGCGAGGGCCGCATGCTGCTCGGTGATGTCCAGCAGGGTACCGACGATGACGCGCGGAGCGCCGGGCTCCTGGACAATCTCGCCCCTGCTGTGGACCACCATCTGAGTACCATCGGCACGGATGGAGCGGCACGCGAAGTCAAGGTTGCCGACTCCGGCTGCCACCCGCGCGCACATCTCGGTGACGCGTTCCTGATCATCCGGATGCAAAGTCTTGAGCCAGGTGTCCGCCGTCTCATCACCGCTGCCGGGCTCCATGCCGTATAGCCGGTAGAGACCGCGCGACCATTTGACGGAATCCTTGTCTGGATCCCATTCCCAGCTCCCCATCCGGGCAACCGTCTCGGCGATCGAAAGGCGGCTCTCGCTGAGCCGCAGGTTGCGCTCCTGCTCGAGCTGCGGCCGGAGGTCCCGCATTACTTCCGTGACATAGTAGCCTTCCGGGAAGTCCGCGTCGTGGTGCAGATAGGACTCGACGTCCACGGGAATGGAACCCCCAGCAGGGGACAGTAACGAGCGTGCCCCCTGCCACCGGCCAGCCGCGACAAGGGCCGGCATATCCTCCGACTGGATTCGTTCCAGCTCTTCGGCCGAGAACATATCCTTGATCGTGTAGGAGCGGATATCCTCGTCCGCGCCGATGCCAAGCATGGCGCGCCCGCTGCTGTTCATCCACTCCACCTGGCCATCGGACCTGCCCACCACAATCAGGTTCGGGCTGGCTTCCACCACGGAGACCAGCCGGCTGCGTTCGGTCTGCGCCCGGCGCTGCAGGGCGTCCACGGTGCGGCGTTCCCGGAGGTCGTGGATGGTGATCACGGTGCCGCGGAATCTCCCGGCCCTCACCCCGGGCCGGGAGACGAACTCGACGGGCAGCTGCTCCTGGTCACGGCCCCCGAGGGAGATGAATCCACCAGCGGAATCCGCGCGGCCAACGGCGGCACACAATGCACACCCGTCTGTGCCGACGCCTGTGCTTGTCCCGACAACGGCATTCCCTTCCGTTGGACGGTGCCGCAGTGCATGGTGGTGGTCCCGGCCGAGCAGGACGTCGGCCCGGTCCACGCCGACCAGCTCGCACAGTGTCTTGTTGACGAATGAGATTCGGCCGCCCATATCGATGCCGTAGATCCCGCCTCCCACTGCGTCGAGCACATGTTGGGCGTTCTCGCTGGCCGTTACAGCGAGTCGCCGGGACAGAGGGCCGGCAGCGGTCGCCAAAAGTGTGAAGCTGCCGTGGATGAACGCCTCGCGAACACGCGAGAACGACTTGAGGATACGGGTCATCAGTGGATTATGTCAGACATCTCCGAAGCGAAATCGCACCTTGCGATAACCCTGATCAAATAAATTCAGCGCCGCACCGCTGTCAATCCGGTGCGGCAGTCTAGGGGGGCCGGTGGGGAGAAGTGGGGGGTGTGGACAGTGTCCACACTTTGGGTCTCGGACTGAGCCATACCGGTGCCAGACTTGCTCGGATTGCGGATGTTTTCGGGGAGTGTCGGAATGGCAGGGGCAGGAGTCCGGTTCGAGTCCCACCTCGGGCACGTGTTTTCCCTGTTCAGAGGCTTTCTGGGCCTCTGAGTGTGCACAAGCTGTTCACCTACGGCCCCTGCGGGGGCCCGTTTTTGTTGGTGGCCGTTGCGTCTTTCGTGTTGGTAGCGCTGTGACTGGTTATCTGTTCATGGCGTGGAGGGTCGCTGACTGCGTGACCGGACGATGGCGGGGGGAGCGTTGCTGCCTTTGCTGGTTTGCATTCTTTCAGTTCGGGTCGAGCCCGGCAACTTCTCTGTCCTGTCAAGAATACGGCGGCCAGGGTCAGGGTGGCGGCGGCTGAGGTGAAGAGCAGGGCCTGCGGGTAGCCAGTGGTTGGGGCTATGAGGGCCAGCAGGTACGGTACCGCCAGCCCGGAGTAGGCGAGGCTGTAGAACAGGGCAATTACAGCGCCCAACTGCCCGGGCGCGGCGATTTCCTCGACCTCCCGCAGCCCGACAATAAGGCATATTCCATAGCCCGCCCCTAGCATTAGGGCGGCCGTGGTCGCGGTGGCAATCCCGGGGAAGGCCGTGGCGAACGCTGCCGCGGCGCAGCCCGCAGCCACAATGCCAAGGCCTGTTACCGCAGCGGCGGTGCTGCCGTGGGCCGCCCCGGCCTCGTGCATGCGCCTGCCCAGAGGCTGGGAGACCACGCCCGCGGCGAGGGCACCGGCGGCGAGCAGTCCGGGGAAAGCCACGCCGAGTACACCCGTGGGTCCGGTTCCGTGGCCCGGAAGGGTGGTAAAGGCCAGTGTGACGCTGCCGAAGACCCATGGCCCGAGAGGCACAACCACCAGGCGGAACCGGGCCGAGGAGGCCGACGGCGGCAGCAAAGGAGCCGGAGGATCTGATTTTCTGGCGCCTGACACCGTCTCTCGGGCGCGCGGGAGCATCAGCAGTGCACTGCCGGCCAGGGCCAGGTGCACAATGTAGGGCAGGACCTGCGGTGCCGGCCCCCACTGCGCCAAGGGACCGGCCACGAGCGGGCCGATACCGAACCCTGCTGTCAATGCCAGCGCCGCCCGGCGTGCGCCGGTGCCGGCACATTCGTCCCCGGAGAGCTCCTTTACCCAGGCGGTGCCGGCCGTGAAGACCGTACCGGAGACCAACCCGGTCAGCAGCCTGCCTGCGTACAGCCCGGCCATACCCCACTGCCCGGTCATCAAGACGGCTGTAGCCAGTAGCGACAATGCGGTGAAGGCCACCATCACCGGACGCCGTCCCCGTCTGTCGCTAATCCTTCCGCCGAAGATCAGACCCGGGATCAGGCCCAGGGCGTAGACGCCGAACACGGCGGTCGCATCCGCGTCCGAGAGGGCGAGGGTGCGGCGGTAGAGCGCGAGCAGGGGAACGAACTGGTTCGCCCCGTAACCGGCGGCGAACATCGCAAGGGCTGGCCACCACCATTGCCGCCTCACGGACGGGGTGTCACGGTGGGGTCTCCGACCGCGAGGGTCTCCGCGGACAATGGGGTCAGAGGCTGGAATGGCCGGCAGCGGCTTCCTCCAGGGCGCCTTTGCAGGCCAAAAGCGTCCGGTCGAATGTGGCTGGGTCCTCACGGTTCAAGGTGATCATCACGGTCCGGGTCGCGCCTCTCCGGACGACCGTCAAGGCGTCCCGTCCCATGCCGGCCACGACTGGGGCGCCGAGCCCGGTCCGATCCGGGGCCACCACGTGCGACTGGCCGCCGCTTCCCCTCACTGCCGCGGCGACCTCGTAAAGGGGACCTCGCCGGCGGCCCACCAGGGTGTATCTGGACGAACGTGCGGCCAGCTCCAGCGACAGCGCCGCACCGCTACCGCCGCCGGCCCCAGTGAGCAGAATCGACCGGTCTTGCAGATCCATGGAATGTCCCTTCAGAAAGCAAGCGATAGTAGGTGGTGAAGCGCGGTCCGGTGGCCGCTGGGATGAGGGTCCGGAACCCACAACCCTGGGCGTCGGCATTCCTTCGCCGTAGAAGGCCACGGAGCTCATCGTTACGTCCCCGTGGTCAATCCGTCGTCTCGCACAATGGTGGACTTTCTGAGTCCATGTATCGATTTTGGCGGCCCAGAATAACGCGTTGGAGGACCTAATGAGCCTGCCCAAGCGTTGCCCTGGGCTTTGCAGACAAGGATACTGTGTGGCAACGGACGAGGTGGTCTTAGTCAAGGTGAATGAGGCCAGTGTGAGTTCGGCGGCTTCTTTTCCCATGCAGTTCATTCCCTCCACCTGGCAGCTTGTAGGGCGGGACGGAACGGCGGACCCGTTCAATATCGACGACGCCGCCCTGAGCGCGGCGACCTAGATGGGCACCGCCGAATGAGTCCCCGGGCGGAAGGCCCATGGCGGTGAACGCCGAGGGGGCCCGGTGGATCCACGAGGTGCTTCAAGTGGCTGGCGAGGATTCAGGAGGTGATGCCTTCCTTTGACTTGGCCAGCATTTCCCTGAAGTGGCGCCGGTTGCCGCTGATCACGTCGCGCAGAACCAGCCGCGCCCAGGCGGCGCCGCGGACCTCGAGCTCCGCATTGGTGGGGCGTCCGCTACGCGGTTCGGTTGCATCGCGGCTTGATTCCGTTGTCGGTCTTGAGTCGTTTGGTTCGGTCACCATAAGGTGATTGCGAACGACAAGCACTTCAGGAGATGACATGTCACTCGTCCGCGTGCATAACTTCTCAGTCTCCCTCGACGGCTTCGGCACCGGCGAGGGCCAGCAACTCGACGCTCCGTTCGGTCACGCAGGCTCCTCCAGGAAGACGCCGGCGGCGAACTCTGTGACTTTGAGTTCCGGAGGTCTGAACTCGCAGAGTTCCTGAGTCAAGGGGGTTTGGGAGTCCGTGAGTTTGGGAACGTCAGGGTCGCGGTGGGTGCCAGGCCGCCGGCGTCGTGCAAGATGTTTGGGGGTATGAAGGTGCGGACTCGGTGCCCTGCCGAACTGACGAAGTGCCGTGGTCACAGACTTACTGAGCCTGCAGGTCCGCGCCGGCTGGATTGTGAGGGGCTGCGGACCGGAGGCATTGGCGTCTCGCCCTGGCTGCCTCTGTGACTTCGGCAGTTCCGAAGGTCCGGACTCAAAGAGTTCCTGAGTTGCAGACTGACGGAGTTGTCAGTTGCGCCTGAGAGCCGTTGCTGGTGGTTTAACCCAACATAGCCCCGTGGCGTCGCGCCGGCGTCGCTAGGCCTGGGACGTTAGTGTCGGTGTGCTCACCTTCAGCGGTTTCCCCATGGGTCCGCAACCCCTCGAGCAGCTGTTGCACCTGCTCGGGCCGCTCTATGTGGGCGAAGTGGCCGCAGCAGGGCATCGTCACCAACTGGACGTGCGGAACAACGTCCGCCAACCGGACAAGGTCAGACGGGGGAGTGAAGACATCGGTGTCCCCGCGGGTCGCCAGGACCGGGCAGCGGATTGCGCGCCATTGCCTAAAATCATAGTGCGCTGCGGCCTGGGTGGCCGCGAAGAAGCTGGCTGGGCGGGCGTCAGTGCTGAGACCACGGATAACCCACGCGTTAACCGCCGCGGGATATGCGAAGAAGGGGGACATCAGGGGTCTCATTACAGGTGTTGCACCGATGGCCCGCACTATTGCCGGGCCCGCCGGGCCGAGGGCTGCCAGAGAGCGCATAAGCAGTAGCATGCCGACAAATGCCGGGGATCTGGACAAGCTGCGCAGTGGCCTTCGGGCAGCCTCGGATACGTCGAAGGTGGTCGCCGAAATGGTGACTACGCTGGCGGTCCGCCCCGGCCAGGCCGCGGCGATGTGCAATGCCAGGAACCCGCCCATTGAGTGGCCCACGAGGTTCCATCGCCGGTAGCCAAGCGCGCTCAATACATCGGTGACAGCGCGTGCCATCGCTTCGATGCTGAAATGTTCAAACCGGACACCCCTCGTGGATTCACCCCAGCCCGGGAGATCAATCAGCACCCGGTCAATGGCCACAGCACCGAAAAGCAGCGGGAGGAATGTGGTCCAGGATCCTGCGGCGCCGTGAAGGTAGACATCCGGTGTGCCCGACGAGGGAGGCGGGCCCCCGTCGCTCTCTTGGATACGGACCGTGCAGGGGCCCAAATCCGTGGGCAGGATGTGCAGCCGCAATGCTGCCGGTACCGTAGGGGCGGTTTCCTGCTGAACGCTCATGGTCACCTTCTGTTCTTGGTTTCGGAAAGGATTCGGGGCCGCGGGGCTCCCGGACCGGTCTTGCAGGTTCCGGCGGACTCTGACGGCCGCGGGCTGCGTGAATCGTCGGGTGGGCCGCGACCGCGTATGCATCGCAGACCAGGCCCTGACGGGCCGCCGAACTCCTCGCGGCCGCGACTGCCGGTCATTGGGTCAACAGGTGTGGGGAGTGTCATGGTCCGTCCGTGTGGGTGTGCCCCAAACTGACGTCAATAGACTGGGTGCATTTGCAACAGAGTGGGTCAGCTGCGCCATTTCCTGACGGCGTGCAGCTATGGGGCTAGGAGTCAGCCCGACACTCGCTGCGGGATGGCTCTCGGCTTGTTTCCCGACCACTTCAGCTGCGGTCTCGATGGTGTTTTTTTGCAAAGGTTTGAGGTCAAAGGCTGGCGTTGGATTTGGGGGAGATGCCAGCATTAACCACGAACGAATCAACCCCTGGTGGCCCGTAAAATTCATGCTCAGCTGATTTGTGATCCTTCTGGAGAAGATTCCCAGGGAACCATTAGCTTCTCTTTCGAGGGCAGCGAGTATGAAATTGACCTCTCAGCAGATAATGCCGTCGACCTGAGCAATACGCTCAAAAGATATGCCGCCAAGGGGCGGCGTTTGCGTGGGCGGTCCGGTCCCACGGCTGGCCGTGCCGTGTCGATGAGTCGTGAAGAGACCCGGCAGATCCGCAGCTGCGCCACGGAGAACGGGCAACCCCAGCCCCTGCGGACGTATCAACCAGGCCATTAGGCAGGCATAGGCCGCCGCTCAGGTATAGCCAGAGGTCAGGGTCGCACCTCCAGTTTGGACCGTCTTCGTTGAGTGCGCCTCTATTGGGCATCTGCGGAGAGCCTCCGCGCGAGTCCAGGACTCAAGTGCGGAGGCTCCACGTAGGCGGCGAGGAATGTGACGTTGACCGCCCAGTCATGAAATGAGGCACTGCCGGCGAACGCTTGTTTGTAGTGATTTAGACCGGTCTCGAGGGTTGCGTCGGATGTTCCCCTGGGTGGGTTGTGTAACGGGTTGGTCTCGGTTGGGGAGTGACCCATCCGGGGCGGGGGGTGTTCCCGAAGTACTCCTGACA
>NZ_JASBQY010000024.1 GCF_029960645.1 Arthrobacter sp. AL12 | reverse complement strand
GTCCTCCAGGGCACGGATTTCAGCAATCAAACACGCACCATCCAGCTCAGGCACGTCCCCGGACGGCCCTACAGCGGGCAGGGACCGGGCCACATCCATGACCATCACCTGTTTTGGCTGGGCCTGTCTTGGCTGGGCCTGGTCGGGCCCCTGATTGCCGTCCATGGAAACACACTATCGGGCCCCTCGGACATTTATCTCGGACATGTAAAACGGCTAACTCGCACACGTAAATCGGCCTCGGAGCTGCCTATCCGTAAGCTTTTAGGGAACGCCCAGCGCCCCCGACCCAAGGAACCCCATGCCGATCAACAGACAGTCACTGAAGCAGGACGGGTTCACCGGGTTCAGGCCGCTCGGGGACCTCGACATCAACCGGATCCCGCAGAAACCCGGGATCTTCGCGGTGCTGCAGCCCGAGGGGTTTCGCCCGCAGTTCCTGGCCAGGAGCACCGCCGGCATCTTCAAGAAGAAGGACCCGACCCTGAAGGCCGAAGCACTCGCCGCCGAATGGGTCGACGGGGCCGACGTCCTCTATCTGGGCAAGGCCGGCCCCGGGAGCAAGGGCAACCGCGGGCTGCGCCGGCAGATCCAGGAATTCGTCGACTTCGGCAAGGGCAAGCCCCCGGGCCACTGGGACGGCCGGCTGATCTGGCAGCTCGCCGCGGCCGGCACGCTGACCGTCGCGTGGAGGGAGCTGCCGGTGGAGCAGCTCAACGCGGCCGACGCCGGCTACCACGCCGCGTTCGTGGAGGAGTTCGGCCGGCTGCCGTTCGCCAACCTGGTCCAGTCGCGGGCCACGGCCAGCTGAAACAGCCCGTCAGAGGCCGCCCCGGAACGTAAACCGCCCGGCCACGAGAGTCGCGGCCACCGGCATAGCCGCAAAAACGGCGTCCGCTACCGTCAACGGGTCGCCGTCGAGCACCACGAGATCAGCCGGATCCCCTACCCGGATCCTCCCCCGGCCGCGCGTCGATGCGGTCAGGGCCTCCTGCCGGGTGAGTGCCTGTTCCGGATGCCACGGCGCCCGCCCGTCCAGCCGTGCCCGGGTGGTGGACGCCGACATGGCTGTCCACGGCTCCAGCGGCGCCACCGGCGCATCGGAGCCCAACGCCAGGGTGGCCCCAGCGGCCAGCAGCGACCGCAGCGGGAACGCCCGGTCGGTGCGCCCGGCCCAGTTGGACTCGGCAGCATCACGGTCATCGAGGGCGTGGGCGGGCTGGACACTCGCCGTCAGCCCCAGGTCGCCGAAGCGCGTGAAGTCCTGGCGGCGGACAAACTGCGCATGCTCAATCCGGCCGCCGATCCCGGCCGCCGCGAAGGCATTCAGCGCCACCTCATTCGCGCCGTCGCCGATCGCGTGCACCGCCGGAACAAAGCCGGACTGCCGCGCCCGGACCAGCAGCTCCAGCAGCTCCGCCTCGCTCAAGGTCAGCAGCCCGCGGCCGCCGTGCGGGTACGGGTCCACGCAGTACGCCGTGCGGGTGTTCAGCGAGCCGTCAATCAGCACCTTGAGCGGGCCAACCCGCAGCAGCCCCGCCCCGCCTTCGAGATCCTGCCCGGTCCGCATCCCGTCCGCGACAGCCCGCGGGAGGTCCTGCGGATAGACGCCCGCATCGACCCGGAAGGAATCGAACCCGCCCGCCAACCGGCGCAGCCACACGTCACGGTTCCAGGTCATTTCGAAGTCGACAATCCCCACGATCCCCCGTGCGGCCGCCGCCTGCGCAGCCTCCCGCACCCAGGCATCCACCACCGCGTCCGGCAGTTTTCCCAGCTCGCGGGTCAGTTCAAAGGCCGGCTCCTCGCGCAGCAGCCCTGAGGAGTCCACCGGCACGCCGTAGCGGGACGCCGCCGCGCTGTTGAGCCAGACGCAGTGCAGGTCATGGCTGAGCAGCGCCGCCGGCACGCCCCGGGCGGCGCCGTCGAGCAGCTCCAGGCTGGGAACGTCCGCCCAGACGGCGTCCCGGAAACCGACACCCACCACAGTCAGGCCGCTGCCTCCTTCACCCGCACGGCCAGGGCGGGACAGGGCGGAACGCACGACGTCGGCCGCCTCGCGCGCCGAGGCGGCGCCGGAGAGGTCAATCCGGTTGGCGGCGAGGGCCCACTGCGTCATATGGACATGCTCATCCCACAGCCCCGGGACGACGAAGCGGCCGTCCAGGTTGACCGCCTGGGATCCGGGTACACCGGACGTTACGGCGGGAGTGATCCGCGAAACCACACCGTTGGCCACGTGCACGTCGTAGAGCGCCGTGTCGCCGGGAACCCGCACCGAGGCGAGCACGAGGTGGCGGGTCAAAGCAGCGGCAGGAATCTCAGGCATAGCAAACAGGCTATGGGCCGGAACGCGCCGCGCCAATCCGGACCCACCGGAGCCCCGGATTCCGGTCGCGCCCCGGACAAGGGACTTTCGCCCCTTGCCCCGGGACCACGCACCCACCAAGCTGAATTTGCGGCGGTTCCTGCACGGCCATTGGGGGTGAACCGTTTGCTCATCAGTTGTACGGTCTCGCTTGAACCTTGGGGAAGGAAAGGCATTCTGCACTGCCCGTGTCTGCGGGAACAGGGCAGGAGACCGCAACCACTATGACTGTTAGCAGCGATTCTCACATTCTTGGGCCCGCCCATGAGCTCCGCGGGAGCTCTGACGCCGCATGACGCACAGGCAGCACGGAAACAGGTCCAGCGCCTACTACGCGCACCCCTCGCACGGGGATCCGCGTATCAGTGTGCTCATCCGGATCGACGCCATAGAGGAGTCGGCGCGGGTCAATGTGCGCGGCGTCGTCACTCCCTCAAATATCAGGGCCCTCTATGTCGTCTGCCGCCGCGTGACCGCAAAACTTCCCGAGTACGAAATCGTGGTGGACCTCGCCCACGCCCGCGTGACGGCCGAGGCCATTGAGGAACTTCACGACCATGCCAGTCGCTCGGTCGTGTCATCCGGCATCGACGGCACGGTAACCCCGTGCCGGCTGCGCATCGTGGATCCGCCGAACATCCTCAGAATCAAGGAGAACGCATGAAAGCCCTCGTCTATGGCGGTCCCGGGGAGAAGTCCTGGACGGACGTTCCCGACCCGAAGATCCAGAGTCCCAGTGACGTGATCGTCAAAGTGGACACCACCACGATCTGCGGAACGGACCTCCATATTCTCAAGGGGGATGTTCCCGCCGTCACCAAGGGCCGGATCCTGGGCCACGAAGGCGTCGGGACCATCACCGAGGTCGGTTCCTCGGTCACCAGCCTGAAGGTGGGGGACCGCGTCATCATCTCCTGCATCAAGTCCTGCGGCCACTGCGCCAACTGCAAGACCGGCCTGTACTCGCACTGCATGGGTGATGAAGGGGCCTCCGGCATCGGCTGGGTCTTCGGCCACCTGATTGACGGCACCCAGGCCGAGTACGTCCGCGTGCCCTACGCCGAAAACTCCCTCCATCGGCTCCCCAAGGGTGTCACCGACGAACAGGCTGTGATGCTCTCCGACATCCTCCCCACCGGCTTCGAGATCGGGGTGCAGTACGGTCGGGTCAAGCCCGGCGACACGGTCGCCGTCGTCGGTGCCGGACCGGTGGGTCTCGCCGCCATCGCAACCGCCGGACTCTACGGGGCCGCCACCATCATCGCCATCGACCTTGACCCGAACCGGCTGGACAAGTCTCGCGAATTCGGCGCCACAGACGTCGTGCTTTCCGGCGACGCGGACTGGAAGGAGCAGGTGCTCGCACTGACCGACGGGCAGGGTGTGGACGTGGCGATCGAGGCGGTCGGCATCCCGGCGACCTTCAGCATGTGCACGGATATCGTCCGGCCAGGCGGCAATGTGGCCAACGTCGGCGTGCACGGCAAGTCAGTGGAGCTGCACGTGGAAAACCTCTGGATTCAGAACATCAACATCAGCATGGGCCTGGTGAATGCCAACACCACCCCAATGCTGCTCAAACTCGTCGCCCAGAAGAAGGTGCCGGCGGAGAAGTTCGCCACGCACCACTTCAGCTTCGACCAGTTCCTGGAGGCCTACGACACCTTCGCCCGGGCCGCGGAAACCAAGGCGCTCAAGGTAGTGATCACGGCATGAAAGCCTTGGTTGTCTACGATTCGGCCTATGGCAACACCAGATCGGTAGCCGAGGCGATCGCCAGTTCGCTTGAGGGATTGCAGGCGAGTTCCGTCCCGGTGGGCGACTTCAAGCCCGGCGCACTCGCGGCCGGGGACCTCCTCGTGGTCGGCAGCCCCGTCAACGGATGGCGCCCGACGCCGAAAATCACCGCGCTGCTCTCGGCCTTGGGCGACGGTTCCCTCAAGGGGGTGAACGCCGCGGCGTTCGACACCCGTGTCCGGATGTTTATCCACGGCGATGCCGCCAAGAAGATAACGCATGCCCTGAAGGCCGGCGGGGCGGACATCATCGCCGAACCCATGCCCTTCTATGTGAAGGGGAGCGAAGGGCCGCTGCGGGACGGCGAAATCGAGAAAGCTGGGGGCTGGGCACGAACCCTCCTCACCTCACTTAGGAGTTGAGTGAGCTGATCTGACTCATCTGAAAGGACGGCGGCCATGCGACCAGGCCGGATAGTCATGCTGGTGCTGGGCACGCTCAGCGCACTTCTCGGACTGGGGCTGCTGGCCGCTGCCGGCGCCGCAGGTTTCGCCAACTACCTGCAACGCGACAACGGCTACTTCACGACACCAGCGGAACGTTATGCCACGAACTCCTATGCCCTGACGAGTCCGCGCCTCGACATTATGGCCGACGAGGGCGTGCCGGACACCGCCCCGGTGGGTGTGGTGGGAAGTGTCATGCTGGGCGGATCGGCGGCTGCCGGTAAGGAAATCTTCATTGGCATCGGGCCGCGGAGCGACGTGACGGCATATCTGAGCGCCGTCAGCCACTCAGAGATCACCGATGTGCGGTTCAACCCCTTCCGGGTGGACTACCGGGACGTGGCCGGCACCCAGGTTCCGGCGAAGCCCACGGACCAGGGGTTTTGGGCCGCGTCCGCCAGCGGCCCGGGGGAGCAGCAGCTGGAATGGGACCTGCGCTCCGGCAGCTGGGCTGTGGTGATCATGAACGCCGACGGCACGGCCCCGGTGGTCGTGGACATGAAAGCCGGAGCCCGGTCCAACCTGCTGTGGCCCGTTTTTGTCGGGCTGCTGATCGGCGGAATAGTGTTCCTGCTCATCGGCGTTCCCCTGATCGTGCTTGGGGCCGCAGGGCTGGGCCGCGGCAAGGGAGGTCCTCCGCGGCCGGGCCAGCCGCAGCCCGGACTGCCACAGCCCCGGCCGGGCGAACTGCAGCCGTCGTCCGCGGCCTCCGCGCCCCAGCTCTACGCGGCCAGCGCCGCGCCAGGTGCGGCGCCGGGTTCCCCAGCAGGGGCCGTTGCGAGCGTCCCGCCGGGTGCCGGCGTCGTCTATCCGGCCCGCCTCAGCGGCTACCTGGACCCGAACCTGTCCCGCTGGAAGTGGCTGGTTAAGTGGTTCCTGGCAATCCCGCACTTCATCGTCCTCTTCTTCCTCTGGTTTGCCTTCGGCGTGGTCACCATCGTGGCGTGGTTCGCGATCCTTTTTACCGGGCGCTACCCGCGCTCGCTGTTCAACTTCAACGTCGGGGTGATCCGCTGGAGCTGGCGGGTGGCCTTTTACTCGTACGGGGCGCTCGGCACGGACATCTATCCGCCCTTCACCTTGGAGCGCACCGACTACCCGGCTGACTTCGACGTCGACTACCCGGAGAAACTCTCCCGCGGCCTGGTGCTCGTGAAGTCCTGGTTGCTGGCCATCCCGCACCTGCTCATCGTCGCGCTGCTCACCGGGACCGCCCAGACCTGGGTGTACCGCGACGGCACCTGGGTGCAGGTGGGCTCAGGGCTCTCCCTGTTCGGGCTGCTGGTCTTCATTGCCGGGGTCATCCTGCTGTTCACAGGCGTGTATTCGCGGGGACTTTTCGACTTCGTCATGGGCCTCAACCGCTGGATCTACCGGGTGGCCGCCTACGTTTCGCTCATGCGCGACGAATACCCGCCGTTCCACCTGGACATGGGGCCGCGGGATCCGGGCGACGCCCCGGTGATTCCGTCGCCGGCGCCTCCGGCCGCACCAGGGTACGCTCCAGTCCCGGGTGGGGCGGGCGCCGGCGGGATGGGCGCTGCCATGGCCGGACCGGCCGAGGGCCGGGCGGGCTACTACGGCATCGGTGGGCCCGCCGCCTCCGGCCATGACGAACCGGAAGCCCCCACGGGCCCGGACAGCCAGCCGCGCACCTAGGAAGCTCAGGGGCACCTGCGGCCGGGCAGCTCACCAGAGCCGCCCGGCCGCTTTGCTGTGGCCTCTGCAGCCCGCGGCGGAGTGGACCCAACGCTCCGCACTGTAACCGTCGCAGCGCCCGCCCCAAAGATATTTACATGCATGTGCATCCAAATGAGCGCGTGCACCGGTAGTAGGGATGTAAGCAAAATTTGCCCGCCTGGCGGGCCGTCGAAGGAGATGTAAATGCGTACCAGTCTTTTCACAGCAGGCGCCGTGGCCATCGCGGCAGCTTTCACCCTTGCCGGCCCCGCTCAGGCGGCCGAGTCCGACGCCCAGCTTTCCGTCCTTCACGGCGTGCCGGGACTGACCGTTGACGTTTGGGTCAATGGCGAACGCACCCTCGACGATTTCGCCCCCGGCACCCTGGCCGGTCCGCTGGCCCTGCCGGCCGGGGACTACGACCTTGCCATCACCGCCGCCGATGCCGCGGACGCTTCCGCCCCCGTGATTGGGCCCGTAAAAGTCACCCTCGCCGCCAGCGGCAACTACACCGCCGTGGCCAACCTCGACGCCGCGGGCAAACCGACGGCCAACTTCTTCACGAACGACGTTTCGCAGATAGATCCAGGCAAGGGCAAACTCACGGTCCGCCACACGGCAGCGGCACCCGCCGTTGATGTCCTCGCCGGCGGCACCCCTGTCATCTCCGGCCTGGCCAACCCCAATGAGGAGACCCTCACGCTGGATCCCGGCACCTTGTCCGTTGCCGTGGCCGCCGCCGGCACCACGGCGCCGGTCATCGGTCCGGCCGATGTGACGGTCGCGGAAGGCACCCACACGGTCGTGTACGCGTGGGGCAGCCTCGCGGACAACAACCTGAAGCTGGCCGCGCAGAACATTGAGGGTCTGCACTCCGCCCCCGCCGGCGTACCCGGCGCGCGCTCCGGAGCCGCTGACGCAGGAGCCGCATCAGCCGGTCAGACAGCGGCCACGGTAGGCCTCGGCGCCGCGGTCCTCCTGTTGCTGGCCGGCGGGGTCGCCGTGTCCCGCAAGCAGCCGGCGCTTCGCCGCACCCGCTAGCCGCACCTGCTAGCACCGGCCGCCCGGCAACCCGCCGGGCGGCCGGCCCACGAGCTTCAACACGGCAGGAGGACGGCATGGACGGCACGACGACAGCGGAAGCCACCCGGCGGCGCCCGTCTCCTGGTCCGCGGACATCCGCACTAGCCTCTGCCGCGCGGAGGGTGGCCGCCGCCATCACGATCGCGCTGCTGATCTCGGGTTGCACCGCACCGCAGGAAACCGCGACCCCACAACCACCGAACCCGCCGTCTGCTCAGGTCACTGCCGCCCCCGTTCCGGCGCCGACCATCCCGGTCAGGCCGGCCACCCCACAGACCCAGACGCCCAAGGACCCGCCTCCGCGCTTCTTCACCGTGGCGGGAACCACCATCAAGATGCCAATCGTGAAGGTGGGCGTCAGCCCGGACGGGGCGATGGAGATCCCAGAGCCGTTCAACGAGGCCGGCTGGTACCGCTTCGGCCCGGCCCCCGGAGCCGCCGCCGGCACCGCGGTGATCGCGGCGCACGTCGACACCACCTCCGACACGGCGCCCTTTTCCCAGCTCAAATCGCTCGAGCCCGGCACCCTCGTGACAGTGCAGCGCGACGGGGCAGCGCCCGTGACGTTCCGGGTGACCGGGGTGGAACTCATGGCCAAGGACGCGTTCGACGGCGCGTCCGTCTTCCGGCGCGACGGCCCGCCAGAACTGAAGCTGGTGACCTGCGGCGGCCGATGGCTGGACGATCTACAGGACTACGGCGACAATGTGATTGTCACGGCGGTGCCGGCATGAGTCAGGATGCCGCTCTCATCGTCGCCGCCAGCAGGGGGAAGGAGCGGGGCTTGGCACTTTCCGAGGCCTCTTCCGCTTGGGACGCTCGACTCAACGAGTCTTTCGCCGCCGGTGACGAAACCGCCTTGGCAGAGGCGTACCGGCAGTTCGCACCCCTGGTGCACACGCTGGCGCTGCGCTCGCTGCGCGATAACTCCGCCGCCGATGATGTCACCCAGGAAGTTTTCATCCGGGTCTGGCGCTCGCGGTCCGCGTTCGACCCATCGAAAGCGCGGCTTCCAGCGTGGATCGTGGGCATCACCCGGAACGCGATCACGGACGCGCAGGCGGCCTCGATGCGGGAAACCCGGAAGGTGCTCGCCGCCGTCGAACTCTCTCCGGACCCGGACCAGGCGGCCGGGCACGCAGCGGCAGAGGTTCTGGCCGACCGCCTGCTGCTGGACGGGGAACTGGAAAGGCTTGGGGAGCCGCAAGGATCCATTCTCAAGCTCGCCTTCTACGATGACCTGACGCATTCGCAGATTTCACAGAAACTGGACCTGCCCCTTGGTACGGTCAAGAGCCACATACGCCGCAGCCTGTCCCAGCTCAGAAGCCGATTGGAGGTAGACCGTGCAACATCTTGATCCGGAGTCCCTGAGCCTGCTGGCCCTCGGGGAAGAGCTCGGAGACGGCGCCGCGGACCACCTCCGTTCCTGCCCCAGCTGTGCAGCGGACCATGCGGGCTTCCGCCGAGCCGTCGTGGCGGCGAAGCCCGGAACGCCGGATGCCCCTGTGCTGGAGTCGCCAGGACCACAGGTGTGGGCAGGAATCCACCGCACCCTGACGCTTTCCGCCGCAGTCGCCGCCGACCCGCTGGGGTTCCCGGCGTCGTCGGGCTCCCGACCACCGGCACCGGCACCGGCGCAGCCGCGGCCGCCACAGGCACAGCCGCAGCCGCCGGCCGCCTCCCTGACGCCGCTCCCGTCCAGGGGGGACCGGGCCGTGCGGAAGCAGGAACGCGGCGGGGGCTCCGGCTGGATCCGCCGTCCCGGGGTGTGGCTGGCAGCCGCAGCGTCCACGGCACTGCTGGCGGCAGGGGTCTTCTGGTCCGTCCAGCAGAACCAGCCGGCCGTGAACCCGCTCGCCCAGGCCGACCTTGCGCCCGTGGACCAGCATTCCGCCACCGGCTCGGCCCGGGTCCTCGAGGCCAAGGACGGGCAGCGCACCCTGGAGATCCGGGTCGACAAGAACGAGGCCCGCGGGTACCAGGAGGTCTGGCTGATCGCGCCGGATCTGTCCCGGCTGGTGAGCCTGGGCGTCATGACCTCCGACTCCGGGACTTTTGCCGTGCCGGCGGGCCTGGATCTGGGTGAGTACCCCATTGTGGATGTCTCGGACGAGCCGGTCGACGGCAATCCCGCGCACTCCAGCGTGAGCATTGTCCGCGGAACCCTTGCGTCATGAACCCGTCCGACCCCTTGCCAGCGGACCGAGGCGAGAACATAGTGGAGGGAATTCACCACTCCACCGCGGGAGGCAGGCGACCATGCTGAACAACGAGGTGACGGGCAACGGTCTGCTGAAGGGCAAGACCGCGCTGATCTACGGTGCGGGCGGTTCCATCGGCGGAGCCGTGGCCCGGGCATTCGCGGCGGAAGGCGCCTTCGTCCACCTCGCCGGGCGCACCGAGTCGCGGCTGGAAAAGGTGGCCCGGGACATCCAGGAGGACGGCGGCCGGGCGGAAACCTCCGTCGTCGACGCCCTGGACGAGGAACAGGTCGACGCGTTCGTGGACCGGGTGGCCAAGAAGAACAAACGGATCGACATCTCCTTCAACGTCATCTCCTTCGGGGACATCCAGCAGCCGCTGATGGACATTGACGTCAACGACTTCACCCAGCCCATCAGCCTGGCTACCCGCACCCATTTCCTCACCACCCGGGCCGCGGCGACGCACATGATCAAGCAGCGCTCGGGCGTCGTAATGATGTTCGGCGGCTCCGGCCCCCAGACCGCGCCCGGGCTCGGCGGCTTCAAGGTGGCCCTGGACGCGTTGGACGGGCTGCGCCGGCAGTGGGCCCTGGAACTCGGCAAACACGGCATCCGGGTGGTCACCATGGTCTCCGGCGGCATTATCGAGACGATCCCGTGGCAGACGGAGGGGCGCGAGGAGATCATCGTGGAGATTTCCAAGTCCGCCCACCTGAACCGCACCGCGACGCTGGCGGACGTCGGAAATGTCGCCTGCTTCGTGGCCTCGGACAAGGCCGGCGCCATCACCGACGCCACGGTCAACATCTCCGCTGGCGCGATTGTGGACTATTAGGGCTAGGCCACCAGGTTCGCTGCGGCGCCGGGGAAGACCGCCTACTCCACCGTCACCTGGACCCGCTGCACCGCGTTGTTGCCCATCCCCTGATAGTTCCAGACCTGCTCCAGCGGCTGGGTGGCTCCGGTAGCGTCCCTGGCGCGGCAGGCCAACTCGTGTTCGCCGGGGTCGGCCACCCACGGAATGGACCAGGCGCACCAGGCGAAGGGCGCGGGCGGATGCTTCAGCTGCGCCGTCGCCCACTTGCCGTCGATCCCCACTTCGACGCGCTGCACCGCACCCTCCCCGGACCAGGCCCGGCCGGTCAGGAGCACCGGCCCGGCCGGCACGATCCTGTTCCGGGTGAAGAAGTCCGGGACGCCCGGCGGCACCATCAGCGACCGGACCTTGATCCAGGTCACGGGGATGCCGGCGTCGTCGGCGTCCTGCTGGTAGCGGTACGCGACCGCCTGCTGGAAGCCGTCGAACGGGGTGGTGAGCACCTTGATCGAGGAGAGCCACTTGACGCTCGCCATGCCGTACCAGCCGGGGACCACCAGCCGCAGCGGGTAGCCGTGCTGCGGCGGCAGGTCGTTGCCGTTCATCCGGTAGGCCAGCACGATGTCGGGCCGCAGGGCTTCCGCAATCGGAAGGCTCCTGGCGTACTGCTGCCGGACGCCACCCTGGATTCCGCCGTCGGCGCCGGTGAACACGACCTCCACGGCGTCGTCCTCCACCCCGGCCTGGGCCAGCAGGTAGGCGAGCGGCACACCGGTCCAGACGGCGGTGCCCACGGCCTCCAGCCGCCAGGGCTGGCTCAGCGGGCGGGGCCGCAGCAGCGAGCGGCCGTTGCCGGCGCATTCGAGGGTCACGGGCATGCTGATCCGCGGCGACCGGCGGAGCGCCTTGAGGTTCAGCTCCAGGGACCGCTGAACGGCTCCGTTGATCCGCAGGTGCCATTGCTCGGCATCGATGAACGGGATGTCGAAATGGTTGAGCAGGTAATGCAGCCCTGGCGGGGTGGTGTCATGCCGCAGGGCCTCCAGCGGCATGGAGTGGTTCCGCGCGGCAAGCTGCAGTTCCTCCGCCGTGAGGGGACCGTGGCTCGGTTCGCCGGGGTGCGGGGTGAGCTTCCGGCCGGGCCGCGGGGTCTTCAGGATGGACGAGTGTCGGGACATCTGCTTTGGCATGGCACTGCGATTCTGCTCCGGACCAGCCCGGTTTTGGACCGGTGACGCCCGTCTTCAGGTCTACGCCGCAGCCCGGAAGCCGTCAACACCGGCCCGGCCCGGCAGCCGCCCGGCGGGCGGTTAAATCGTGTGCGACTCGGCCAGGAACTGCGCCAGGCCCAGCGGTTCGCGGCCGGTGAGCTCGTGCACGGCCGACGTCGGCCCGGCGAGTTCTCCGGCGGCGATCGCCGTGTAGGTGCTCACCCAGGCGTCCACCTGCCACGGCGGGGCGACATAGGAGGCCCGCGAGGCGTAGGCCTCCTCGACCGTCTCGTTGTGGAAGGTGATGGTCCGGCCGGTCCCGGCGGTAAGGAGTTCCGCGGCCCGGGCCAGGGAGAGATCCTCGGGCCCGGTGAGGTCGTAGGTTCTGCCGATGTGCAGGGCCGGGTCCCGGAGCACGGTTACGGCGGAACGGGCGATGTCAGCCCGGGCCACGGCCGCCATGACGCCGTCCCCGGCCGGTCCGCGGAGGACGCCGTCCGCGCCGGCGAGCATTGGCAGGAAGTCCAGATAGAAGTTGTCCCGCAGGAAGGTGTAGGCCATTCCCGAGGCCTTGATCCGCTCCTCGGTGGCGAAGTGGTCCCGGCCGAGCGTGAAGGTGGAATCCGCTGCCGCGCCGAAGAAGGAGGTGTACACGATGTGCTGCACGCCGGCAGCGGCCGCCGCGTCGACAAAGGTGCAGTGCTGCTGCCGCCGGTCCTCGGCCTCGGCGGCGGAGACCATAAAGAGCGTCTTCACCCCCTCGAGGGCTGCCTTGGCGAGGACCGGATCGGCGTAGCTGACGACGGCGGGGACGGCCTCTTCCAGTTCCGGCGCCCGGCCGGGGTCACGCACGAGCAGCCGCTGCGGGCTGCCGGCGCCGGCCAGCTGCCGGGCCACCAGGCCACCCAGGTGTCCGGTGGAACCGGTGACTGCGAGCGAGGGCCCGGCGTTCACGGGACTAACCCTCCCGGGAAGCGGGTGACTTGGTCTGTGCCGGGTCGCGTTCTGCAAGCGAGCCGATCGCGGCGTCGATTTTCTCCATGATCCCGGCGTCCAGCTTCACGCCCGCGGCCGCGACGTTCTTTTCGATCTGCTCCGGCCGGGACGCGCCCATGATGGCGGAGGCCACGTTCTTGTTCTGCAAAACCCAGGCGATGCTCAACTGGGCCATGGTGAGTCCGGCCTCCTCGGCAATGGGCTTGAGCTGCTGCACGCCGGTGAGGACCTCGTTGGACATCCAGCGCTCGATCATCTTCGAGCCGCCCTTGGCATCCGTGGCGCGGCTGCCCTCCGGGGCCGGCTTGCCGGGATGGTACTTTCCGCTCAGCACCCCCTGCGCCATCGGCGACCAGACGATCTGGGACAGGCCCAGTTCCTCGGACGTCGGAATCACCTCGGCCTCGATGACCCGCCACAGCATGGAGTACTGCGGCTGGTTGGAGATTAGCTGGAAGCCGAGTTCCTTGGCCAGGGCCTGGCCGTCGCGGATCTGGCTGGCCGTCCACTCGCTGACGCCGATGTAGAGGGCCTTGCCCTGCCGCACGATGTCCGCGAAGGCCTGCATGGTCTCTTCCAGCGGGGTTTCATAGTCGTAGCGGTGGGCCTGGTAGAGGTCCACGTAGTCCGTCTGCAGCCGGGTGAGGGAGCCGTTGATGGCCTCCAGGATGTGCTTGCGGGACAGGCCAAGATCGTTGTGGCCCTTGGGTCCGGTGGGTCCGAAGACCTTGGTGAAGATTTCCAGCGACTCACGCCGCTCGTCCTGGAGGGCCTTTCCCAGCACGGTCTCCGCGGCGGTGTTGGCGTAGACGTCGGCGGTGTCGAAGGTGCTGATGCCGGCGTCCAGCGCTGCCCGGACGCACTGGGTGGCGACCTCGTTTTCCACCTGCGAGCCGTGCGTAAGCCAGTTGCCGAAGGTGATTTCCGAAATCTTGAAGCCGCTGTTCCCGAGATATCTGAATTCCATGGGTTTCAACCTAGCCGACTTGGCTGCCGGGGGTAAGGCCTCAGCCGGCTTTGCGCTCCTGGGCCTGCGAGTCGGGTGCCTGATTGTTTTGGGGCTTGGACGATTGTTCGTTCAGGTGCCCGCCCAGGGTCTTGCGGGGCAGCGGTAGGCGGCCGTGCAGGGTGACCAGCGAGCCGGTGTCCAGCAGGGACGACGCGGCGGGCATCGGGGCTTTCTTGAAGGCCGGCGGGACGGTGCCGAGCTGGCCGTTCCGGTCCGTGGCTGACTCCACGAGCGGCGCCACCGCAGCGACGTCCTGTGCCGGAGTCGTCGGGCTGGGCAGATCGCGGACCGAGACCTTGACGGCCGGGGCGGCCTCGGCCTTGGCCCGGGCAGCGGCGCGGGCATCGGCCTGCGCGACGGCGGCAGCCCAGTCCGGCGACAGGGCGGGTTCCGTCTTTGCGGGTTTGGCCGGCTGCGCGGCCCTGGCCGGTTGAACAGCTTCCGGCGGCAGGGCCTCGTGGCTGGCCCCGGGGATCCGGACCGGGCGGTCCCGCTGGACCGTTTCGGCGGTTCTGCGGGTGGTCCGGAGAACCCCGCGTCCCACCATCATGACGGTCACGGCGACCAGCCGGCCGAGGCCCGCGATCACCAGCGTGGCCACAAAGGCAAGGAAAAGGCCGAAGAACATGACGAGCGCCACTGCCAGGGTCCCGAAGAAGGTCAAGTTGAGGGCGATGGTTATCGGATCTTCCATGTCACCTCTCCTGGCTGGCCTTGCCGCGATGCTTCCCGCCACAACCGGCGGCCTGCAACACCCCTCAACCATACGGACTTTTTCCCATCGACACGCAGCCCCGCGGCCTCTTCGCGGAGTCGTGTCAAAGCTGTTATCAGTTCCGCCGCTTCAGCCCCGCGGAACCGAACGTCTATAGTCAGAAGGAACCCTGCCGGCATGGTCCGGCCGCCGGAAAGGATCCTTGTGACGCCCCCAGCCGCTGGCCCTCAGGGAGCCGATGCCCAGCCTGTCCGGGCCCCGTTCCGGGGCAACTGCCCCTGCCTGTCGGGGGAACCGTACGGCGAGTGCTGCGGCCGCTTCCACGCCGGCTTGGCTGAGGCCCCGACGGCTGAACAACTGATGCGCTCCCGGTACAGCGCCTTCGTCGTGCTGGACGCCGGCTACCTCCTGCGGACCTGGCACCCGGAGACCAGGCCTGCCGAACTTGACCTGGATCGGGACCTGCAGTGGCGCCGGCTGGACATCCTGTCCACGTCCCGCGGTGGCCCGCTGGACACCGAAGGGACGGTTGAGTTCAAGGCCCACTTCCGGCACGGCGGTGAACGCGGAGTCCACCACGAGACGAGCCGCTTCGTGCGGGTCGAGCGCTGCTGGTATTACGTCGACGCAGCCGCGGCCTAGCGTTCCTCGACGGTGTCCGCCGGGGCGAACCCGGCCCGATCCACCTTGCGGTGGAAGTGCATGCCGGCGGTGCCGCCGAGGACGGCGCCGACCAGTGCCACTGCCGCCACCACAACTGCTGCGATGATGCTCGTGGTGGTCAGTTCGCCCTCGTTGACCGGGATGCGCGGGAAGGCGTTGAGCTGGGCCAGGATGTTGTACTGCTGGCCTGCCACGACGCCGAGGATGGCAACGACGACCGCGGCGATGAGGGCCCAGACCCACACCATGAACCCCTGCTTGGCGCCGTTGAAGCGGGCCATCCGGCCGGCGACGTAGCCGCCGGCGAAGTAGGAAACGAACAGGATCGCCAGCAGCACAATGATGCCGACGAGTCCCACGGTTTCGTTGCCGGAGGTGACCGTGGCGTTGACGTCCGTGTTGGTGGCGAGGCCGACGGCGGTGCCGGCGGCGGCGACCAGCGCGGTCAGCAGCACAGCCATGCCGGTGGCGGCAAGCCAGCCGAAGAACGCGGAACCGATCTGGATGCCGCCGAACTGCTCCCTTTCACGGGCCACCACGGTTGCGCGGGTGGGAACCTCCTCGACCACGGTGTCCTCTGCGGGCGTGGCACGGGCGGGCTCGTCATGGCGCACGGCGGTGACGGGCTGACTGCGGGTCGGCTCCGGGCGGACCGCGGCATGGCTCTGAGTGCGTGCCTCGGTGGCCGCGCCGGTCGGGATGGCGCGGGTGTCGTTGGTGCCGCCAGTGTCGTGCCGGGCAGCATCCTGCCGTGCGTCGTGGATCTGGGCGTCCTGGCTTACAGCCCCATTCTCGTCACGGGCGCGCCGGGAAGTGCGATCTTCGGGGCCAGTTGGGTTGCTCATGGGGACTGCTCACTTTCAATGAATGACCCGCGCCCATTGTTTGGGCCGGGCACCGCAAGGCGGAGGCCGGTGTACAGGTCTCAGGTCAACCTAATCACGGGCAGCCAAAGGCAGCAAGGATGCTTACTATTCGTTGGGATGGCGGAAGCCGGCCGGGCGCGCCCGGTCAGCGGTACTTCCGGTGCAGGTTCGCCTTCACCGACGCGCGGGGCGTGGCGTCGGCAATCCAGGGCCCGGTGCCTTCGGACTGGTCCAGGACACCGTCCTCCAGCCACTCGTAGTCGCCGGCCAGGACCTTGCGGGAGAGCGTATGGTCGCCGTCGTCCGTGTTCCTCCAGAGCTGGTCGAAGTATTCGTCCACCCGCACACGGGCCTGTTCGCAGAAGGCCTCGGCAAGGTCATAGGCGGACGCGCCTTTCTCCGGGGAGGTCCGCAGCAGCATTTCCGCCCGGGAGCAGGCGGCGGCCATCGCGAACAGCTCGGCCCCGATGTCGACAATCCGGCCCAGGAACGCCTGCTTGTGCTCCAGCTTCGCCTGCCACCGCCCCATCCCGTAGAAGGTCTGCCGGGCCAGCCGCCGGGAGGACCGCTCGACGAAGCGCAGCTGCTTCGCGAGCCGGCCGAAGTCGCTGTAGGAACGCGGGTCCATGCCGGCCCCGGCGACGAGCTTGGGGAGCCACTTCGCGTAGAAACCGGACGCGCCGACGACGGCTCGGGCCTTGTCGGACAGGCTCGCGTCCTCGGAGGCGAGGTCCCCGGCGGCTGCGAGGTGCGCGTCCACGGCCTCCCGGGCGATCAGTAGTTTCATGATCTCCGAGGATCCTTCGAAAATCCGGTTGATCCGCAGGTCGCGGAGCTGCTGTTCAGCCGGCACGGCGCGCTCGCCGCGGGCCTCCAGCGAGTCCGCAGTTTCGAAGCCGCGGCCGCCGCGGATCTGCACCAGCTCGTCGGCGATCCGGCAGCTGATCTCGGTGCACCACAGCTTGGCCAGGGCCGCCTCGATCCGGACGTCCTTCTGCCCGGCGTCGGCCATTTCGGCGGTCAGTTCGAAGACGGCGTCCAGGGCGAAGGCGCTGGCCGCAATGAACGCGATTTTCTTGCCCACGGCCTCATGCTTGCCCACCGGCCGGCCCCACTGGGTACGGGCGTTGGACCACTGCCGGGCGATTTTCAGGCTCCACCGCCCGGAGCCGACGCAGAGCGCCGGAAGCGCGAGCCGGCCGGTGTTGAGCGTGGTGAGGGCGATTTTCAGGCCCTGGCCCTCGCGGCCCAGGCGGTTGGCCGCGGGCACCCGGACCCGGTGGAAGCGCGTGACGCCGTTCTCGATGCCCCGCAGGCCCATGAAGGCGTTGCGGTTTTCCACCGTGATGCCGGGGGAGTCCATCTCGACGACGAAGGCGCTGATGCCTCCCTTGTGGACCGTGCCGTCAGCGTCGGTGCGGGAGGGGACCACCGCCATGACCACCACGAGTTCGGCGATCACACCGTTGGTGGTCCAGAGCTTCACGCCGTCCAGTACGTAGGACTCGCCGTCGTCCGAGGGGACGGCGGTGCTGCCCATCCGGGCGGGGTCGCTGCCGACGTCGGGCTCGGTTAGCAGGAATGCCGTGATGGCGCCGGCGGCGCAGCGCGGCAGGTATTCCTGCTTTTGCGCGGGGGTGCCGAAGACTTTGACCGGCTCGGGGACACCGATGGACTGGTGGGCGGAGAGCAGGGCGCCCAGGCTGGGGTGCACCGAGCCCAGCAACGCCAGCGCCCGTCCGTAGTACACCAGCGAGAGGCCCAGCCCGCCGTAGTCGCGGGGGATCTTCATGCCGAAGACCCCCAGTTCCGCGAGGCCCTTGAGGTACTCGTCCGGAATCAGCGCATCGCGCTCGATGGTGCGCCCGGACATGGTGCGGCAGTAGGCGGTCAGACGGGCCATGAACGCTTCCCCGCGTTCGACGTCGTCCGCCGGTGCTTCCGGCCAGGGGTGGATCAGGCTGAGATCAAGGCTGCCAAGGTACAGGCCCTTGGCGAAACTGGGCCGGTCCCAGCTGGTTTCGCGGGCGGCTTCGCTGATGGCCCGCGCGTCGGCAGCGGTGGCGTCGGGACCGATCGTCTCGGGCGGGACCGGGACATCCGAGGCGGGGCTGTCGGCGGGATTGTCGGTTGCTGGATTCTCAACGGCGGAGCTCATCGGGCATCTCCTCTAACCGGGGTCACCGGCTCGAGCCCTGGATCCGCCGTGGGTGGAGGACCCTTTAGCTGTCCCGCAATACTACCCGCGGGTAGGTGCCGGTACTAGGGGTCGATTGGCCCATAATCTCCGCCGCGATATCCCCGACGAAGTCACCGGAGAAGTCGCCCGGAAGTTCCACCGTGGAGGCATGGTGGACCAGCCGGTCCCAGATGTGGTTGATGCCATGGACAAGGCCCAGCAGCACAGTCGAGGCGATGAGCCAGGAAAGCCGCCCGACGCCGACCAGCACGAGCGCCGCGAAAGACGCCGTCATCATGAAGAGTGTGATTACCAGGGCAAACACGAGCGTTCCCATGAACACCAGCGTTCCCGTTTCCACTGAGCTTAAGTCGAACTGCATTCTTCCCCCTGCATCATTGCTTCGGCTGAATCAGTAGCCCGAGCGTAGGGGGCGGGAGGTGCGCTAGCCAGAGCCGACAGCCCGTGCCGGGACTCTTGATACGGGATCGAAATGCTACCGGGACGTAGGTCACGGGGCGGTTGCGGTTGCCTCACCGTCCACCCGTTGCAACGGCCATACTCCCGGGATCAGTCGTCGTCGCGCTCGGGGGCGCCCTGGCCAAGTACCTGGAAGTCGGAACCGAGCTGCACCTCAACCTGGGTACCGTCGTTCAGCCGCACCTCCACCTCGTAGGCGGAGCCGCCCTCGTCCTCGCGTTCGACCTCGCTCACTGTGCCCTGACCGACCCTGGCGAGGGCGGCGTTGCCCGCCTTGTCCCGGTCCTCGGCGCTCAGCGCGGTCAGCCCGGAATCGTCATCCCATCCCTGGCTTTCGACGGTGGACACCTGGAATGAACGGTCGAGTTTGACTTCAACCTTGCTGCCGTCCGGGCGCATGACGTCGACCTCAAAGGCTGTGGCGCCGTCGTCGGTCTCCGCTTTCAGGACAGTCCCCCCGCCGACCTTCGCGAGGGCCGCGTCGCTGGCCTGCTGCAACTCGGTTCCGCCCAGGGGCTGATCATCAGTGGTCTGGGTGCTGGCAGCAACTGCGACTGTTGCGCCGCCCAGAATGACGGCCGCCGCAGCTACCCCCGTGATCAGTACTGCTTTCTTCCGCATGCCTGACTCCTCTCACGTGTTGTGCATAGTCTGCTCCTGAAGTGAACGGCGCACAACGATGAATGCAAACCGGGCCTGCGTTAACCTTGTAGCTGGCAGTTTTTCCTTATCCGCTGCCCGATCCAGATCCCACGGCAGCCGTAAGGAGGGTGCGTGTCCCGCTCCGCCCTGTCCTCCGCCGACGCCATCAGCGCCCGACTGAGGGACCTCGAACTCCTCACCAAGGGTCCCGCCTGGGCGCTGACCCGCTCGGCGCCGTGGGTGATCGCCGTGCTGCAGGCGTCCTTTACCCGCACCCGGCCGCAGCTTCCGCTGGAACAGTTCCACGCCGACGTCGACGCCTTCCTGGAACAGCGCCGCCGCCAGGACCCGGGCCTGGGCGGCGCCGCCAACGGGAAGACGTTTGGCGATGAGTGGACCCGCAAGAACTTCCTGACCCGGCGGAACCAGTCCGGGCAGATCGTGTACGAGGTCACCGAACCGGCCGCCCGTGTCATCGCGTTCCTGGACAGCCTCGCCAGCGAACGCTCCACGCTCAACGGTTCGCGGCTCGGCACGCTGCTGGGCGACGTCGAGAAGCTCGCCAATGAGACGAACCCGGACCAGAGCGCCCGGCTGGAGTCCCTTGAGGAAGAGATCGGCGAACGGCGCCAGCTGATCGAGGACATCAGCTCGGGGGACTTCGACGGCCTGCTCGACGACGAGGAGGCAGTGGAGGCCGCCGGGAACATCCTGGACCTCGCAGGGAGCCTGCCCGCGGACTACAAGAAGATGCGTGACCGGATCGAGGAACTGGTGGGTGGGCTCCGCAACCAGATCATCGAGGAGTCCCTCAGCAAGGGCGCCACGATGGCCCAGGTGCTGGAAGCGGACAAGCGGCTCCGGCAGAGCCCCGAGGGCCGGACGTTCCGTTCCTTCACGGCGTTCCTGGAGGATCCGCAACAGCAGCTTCGGTTCCGCTCCGCGATCGGCGAGGTGCTCAGCAGGGAGTTTGCCGATGACCTCAGCCATGAAGAACGCGAGACGCTGAAGAACCTTGTCGCGGAATTGCGGACCCAGCACAGCCAGATCCAGCGGATTTACGGCAAGCTCAGCGAAAGCCTGAACACCTACGTGCAGAGCGACGACTTCCGCCAGTCGGTCCGGCTCCGGAAGGTCCTCCGGGAGGCCGAGCAGGCCATCCGGTCCCTGCCGTACGAGCGCGAACGCCCCGGTTTGGTCCGCGGTCCGGTGCTCTTCAACGCCGGCTTCGAGTCCCTGTCCATGGTCAAGCTGTTCGACCCGGACGAGTTCGCGGCCCCGCCCAAGCTGGCTGACCCGATCGCCTTCAGCGACTCGGACCGGGTGCGCTCGCCGCGGACCGGCAAAGCCAGCCCCGCGGCGGTCCGCGCCGCGTTCGCCGGCGCGTCCACCCTGGCCGAGGCCTGGGAGCAGCTCCCGCCCGGCGAACGCCACATCAACTCGATCCGCGCCCTGCTCTCCCACGCCCTGCACGAAGGTGCCGGCTTTGACCGCGAGGCGTGGGACACCCTCGACTTCGAACAGATCGACGGCTCCACGCGCACCGCGTACCTGCCGGTCGTTACGCTCAAGAAGGACTGAAGATGACTGAACTTCCCCACGCGGCAGTGGAAGACACGGCCGGGGCGGCCGAAGGGGCGGCAGCGGCTGCGGAGCCCGCCCGGCACGTGCACGCCGACCCTTTCACGGTCACCCCGCGCGACACGTTCGTCGACGGTGCTGCGCTCTTCCCGGGGGACACCGGCGTGCTCCCGATGAAGGTCCGCCAGGCCCTCGTGAAGCTCCTCAAGGGCCCGTACATCGACGGCGGCCGGGACGAAAAGCTCTGGACCACGCTGCTGGACAACCAGCTGATCCTGCGCAGCCGCCTGTCCGAACTCTTCCTGACCCTGCAGTTGGACCACGAACGCAAAGTCGCCGTCCTGCGCCCGGTGGACCCCGAGGCCATCGGCGGCAGCACCCGCTCCAGCATCCTGCGCCAGCAGCGGGCCCTGAGCCGCGTGGAAACCATCGTGCTGCTCCGCCTGCGCCTGCTCCTGGACCGCCACGTCACGGCACAGACCGACCCCACGATCACTCGCGAGGAAATCGCCGAACTCGTGGCCCACTACCAGCCGGCCGGCCAACAGGACGCCCTCCGTGACTCCGACGTCGTCAACCGCGCCATCACCAAACTCCTGGCCCGCCAACTCCTCCTCGCCACCGGCCTCGACGACGTCTACACCATCTCCAACGCCCTCCCCCTGGCCCTCCCGTTCGAAAACATCGGCGACATCCCGGCCCAAATCGACGCCCTGGTGGCCGCCTCCACCGACCCCTCAGGAACAGAACCCCTGCTGGAGCTAGACGGGAATGCCGCGAACACCGAATCGGATGACGCCGAAGGTGACGACGACAACGAAGACGACGACGGCGCAGGGGCGGGGGCGGCATCGCCGTCCTCGTCACCCGACCACACCGAAGCGGAGGCAGCCAAGTGAGCATCGCAACCATGCTCCCGATGGGCGAGCTCACCAACCCCGGCCAGATGCGCCTCGCCCTGGTCCAGGTCGTCAACTGGGGCACCTTCCACGGCGCCCACACGATGCACGTGGACCGCAACGGCACCCTGCTGACCGGCAATTCCGGCGTCGGCAAGTCCACGCTGTTCGACGCGATGCTCCGGGTCTTCGACGCCAGGCCGCGCTCCAACGAGGCCGCGGCCCAGCGCGCGGGCGGCGCGGTCGAGGACAAGCGGACCACGTTCACCTACATGCGCGGCAAGGTGGGGGACAAGGCCGTCGGCGAAGGCTCGGCGAGTGCGTTCCAGCGCCCCGGCGCCACCTGGTCGGCCGTCGCGCTGACCTACGACAACGCCGCCGGCACCCGGGTGACCGTGTCGGCGCTGTTCGACCTGCCAAAGAACGGCACGGAGTCCAGCGTCGGCCGGTACTACCTGATCGACAACAAGCCGCTGGACCTGACGGCCATTGAGGGCATCGCCGAGAAGCGCTTCACCAAGTCGGCGCTGGATGTGATCTTCCCGGATGCCCAGATCTTCGACGTGCACAAGGCCTTCGCGGAACGCTTCCGGCGCCTGCTCGGGATCAATTCGGACCAGGCCCTGCCGTTGCTGCGGGTCATCCAGGCCGGCAAGGGCCTCGGCGGCAGCGTCAACAACTTCTTCCGGGACCAGGTCCTGGACGCGCCCGCCACGCTGACCGCGGCCGATGACGTCGTCGAGGAATTCAGCAACCTGATGTCGATCCGGCAGCGCCTCGAGGACGTCCGGCAGCAGCGCGACCAGCTGGCCCCGGTTCCCGGGCTGAACAAGGAGTATGCCCAGTCGCTGCTGGACGCGAACCGCCTGCGCGAGCTCGCCGGGGAGGAATTCGAGGCCTACCGGCAGCAGCTGGCCGTCACCGTCCACGAGAAAACGCTCGCCCGGTTCAAGGACCTGGCCCAGGCGAAGGCCAAGGAACTCGGCGCCGAGCGCGGCATCCGGGACGGCCTGGCCAAAGAGCTGCGGCAGCTGGAGGCGGACTACAACAACCAGGGCGGCAACGCGATCTCCGCGATCGAGCAGGCGCTGGAGAACGCCCGGGTGGGGCTCAAGCTCCGCCAGCAGGTGGAGGAATCGGCCCGGAAGGCTCTCTCCGACGCCGGCCTGGAACTTCAGTGGTCCGCAGCCGGCTGGGAGCAGGCCCACGAGCACGCGGCCGCCCGCTCCGCCGAGCTGAAAGACGACTCGGAGGCCCTCAAGGAACTGCGCTTCGAGGCCTTCGACGGCCACGCGACCCGGAAGCGCGAGCTCGCCGCGGCCCAGCAGGAACTGGGGTCCCTCCGGACGCGCAAGTCCCTGCTGCCGCCGTCGAGCATTGAAAACCGCAGCGCCATTTCGGCGGCCACGGGCGTGCCCGAGGAGCAGATGCCGTTCGGCGGCGAGCTGATCGACCTCGCCGAGGGCCAGGACCGGTGGCGGCCCGCGGCCGAGCGTGCGCTGCGCAGCCTCGCCACCACGCTGCTGGTCCCCGGCGAGCACTTCGGCGCCGTGACCCGCTACCTCAACGACCATTCCGTCCGCGGCGCGCTGCGTGCGGTGGACGTCTCGAAGCCGCTCGCCGGCGGGGCGCTGGCCGTGCAGGACGCGGCCGACGGCGATCTGCTCACCAAGCTGGACATCCTCGCGATGGGACCGTCCGCGGACGCGGGCGAGTGGATCCGGGAGCGGATCGCCCTCGACTTCGCCTACCCGTGCGTTGAGGACCCGGACGAACTGGCCCGGCTGGACAAGGGCCTGAGCCTGGGCGGTGTGGTCAAGCGCAACCGCCACACCGTGGAAAAGGACGACCGCTTCACCGGCCGGCAGGACTACGTCCTCGGCTTCGACAACGCCGCCAAACTGGAGCTCGTGGCCGCGCAGGTCGAGGACCTGCAGCAGGAACTCGCCAAGGCCGCGGCACTGGCGCAGAGCCGGGAAGAGTCGCACCAGGGAATGAGCCGGCAGCTCGAGGCCCTGCGCCGCGTTGCCGACGACCACCGGCCTTGGGAACAGGTCTCGGCCGCCGTGGCCGCGGACGAACTGGCCCGGATCGAGCAGCGCCTCAGCGATGCCCTCGCCGCGCAGGCGGATCTGGAACCGCTGCGGGCCAACATCGAGGCGGCGCGGCACAAGCACCAGTCCAGCACCGAGGCCGCAGCCGTGCTGCAAAGCGAATACAAGGCAGTCGACGCGCGGCTGTCCTCCGCCGATGCGCTGCTGGACGCCGCGCAGGACCGCCTGGCGCAGGCGCCGCCGTCGGACGCCACCGTCACGGCACTCGAACCGTACTTCACGGACTTCGGCGACGTCCTGGAAATGCACGAGCTGGACAACCTCGCCAACCAGGTCCGGACCCGGCTCCTCGCCGAGTTGCACGCGGCCGAATCCCGCGGGCAGGGGACCTCGGAGCGGCTCACGCGCATCTTCGAGGGCTTCGTCCGCGAGTGGGGAACGGCGATTTCCGCGGACCACGGCACCTCGATCGGCGCCGCGGGGGAGTTCGAAGGCCGCTACCACGCCATCGTCAGCGACGGCCTGCCGGCGCAGGAGGCCGAATTCCGGCAGTTCTTCAACCAGCGCACGCACGAATCCTTCAGCACCCTGCTGCACCTGCTGGACGAGGAGCGCCGCTCGATCAGCAGCCGCATCCTGCCGCTCAACGGGATCCTTTCCGAGGTGAACTTCCACGAGGGCAGCTTCCTGGAACTCGACATCAAGCAGACCCTGCCCGCCACCGCGAAGCAGTTCAAGGATGCGATCCAGAACGCGCTGAAGGTCCGGCACACCCGTCCCGGAAAGGCGGCCGCTCCGGCGTCCGGTGCCGCGGGTGCCGAAACGGACGACGACGCCGAGCTCGGCAACCGCTACAAGTCGCTCGAAACGCTCGTGAAGCGGCTCGGCTCGCAGACGCCCGAGGACCGGCGCTGGCGCAGTGAGGTGCTGGACGTCCGCGGGCACCTGTTCATCCAGTGCAAGGAGCATCGCGAGGTCCAGGGCACGCGGGCGGCGAAGGGCGGGCGGACGAAGACCGAGGTCTTTATGCACGCGGACACCGGCTCGATGTCCGGCGGCGAGCGGCAGCGTTTCACCGCGTTCATCATGGCCGCGGCGCTGAGCTACCAGCTGGGCATCGCCGAGCAGGGCTTCACCACGTACGGCACCGTGATGATGGACGAAGCCTTCGTGCTGGCTTCGGAGGAATTCGCCGGCGCCGGGATCAAGGCGCTGCATGAGTTCGGTTTCCAGCTGCTCCTGGCCGCCCCGGAGAACGTGATCGACCTGTCCCGGCACCTGGGTTCGGTCACGGAGATCCTGCGGGACAAGCGCACCAACCGCTCCGGCGTCCTCACCGCTCCGGTCATCGGCCTACGGCCCGGCACCGAGGGGACCTGGCGCTCCGAGGCGAACCCGGTGGACATCATCCTCCGCTGACACCCAGCCCTTCATCCCAAGCCAACGCGGGGTCACTTGCCGCCCAAAATCCCCGCCGGGATGGGCCAGAGGTGATCCCGCGTTGCTTTTAAACGGGGGACGGGCCGCGGATCCGGGAATTAGGTTACGAAAGGTTTGCCTAATTTTCGCAAGGATAGGCTAACCTTACTTAGGTTCGCATTACTGACCTAAGGAATCCCATGCCTCTCCCTGTCCCGGGCCGCGCCCTGCCCAGACGCCGCGTCCTCCGCGCCACCGGCCAGGCAGCCGCTGCCCTCGCCGCCGTCGCGCTCTCCCTGACTGCCTGCTCCACCGGCCCGGCCGGCTCGACGGCGGCGGACGCCCCCAGCCTGCCGGCCAGCTCCGCCTTCCCGGTGACCATCAAGCACGTGTTTGGCGAGACCACCATCAAGGAACAGCCAACGCGCGTCGTCACCGTGTCCTGGGTCAACGACGATGTGGCGCTCGCCCTTGGTGTGGTTCCCGTCGGCGTCCCGAAGAACGAGTGGGGCGGCAATGACAAGGAGTCCACGCCGTGGAAGGATGCCGTACTTGAGAAGCTCGGCGCCGGCTTCGGTTCGGACAAGGCCCCGGTCCAGTTCTCCGAAGCCAACGGCGTCAATTTCACCGAGATCGCCAAGCTCAACCCGGACGTCATCCTCGGGGCCTACTCCGGCCTCACGGAGGAGGACTACAAAAAGCTCAGTGAAATCGCCCCAGTGGTGGCCCACCCTGAGATCGCCTACGGAACCTCCTGGCAGGATTCCACCGCCATCATCGGCAGGGCCCTCGGCAAGGACGCCGAAGCCACCAAACTGGTCGCCGACACCGAGGAAACCATCAAGGAAAAGGTCTCCAGATACCCGCAGATCGCCGGCAAGAGCTTCATCTACGGCAACCTCGAGCCCGCTTCGGCTGACGGAGTCAACGTCTACACCGCCAACGACAACCGCCCCCGCTTCCTCAGCGAGATCGGCATGAAGCTGGCCCCGGTGGTGGAAAGCAACTCCACGGGCTCCAAGGAGTTCTTCATCCCGTGGTCCGCCGAGAAAGCCAACGAACTCGAATCCGACATCTTCGTCACCTGGGTTCCGGACGCAGGCACCACCGACTCCATCAAGGCAGACCCGCTGCTTGGCCAGATCCCGGCGATCAAGAAGGGCACCCTGGTTGCCGACTCGGACAACACCCTGACGCTGTCCATTTCGGCTTCGTCGCCGCTGAGCCTGCCGTGGTCGCTGGACACGTTCCTGCCGCAGCTGGCCAGCGCAGCGGACAAAGTCACTCCCGCGGTGGATTAGCCACACCGCCATGAGCCCCCTGACGACGACGGCGGTCTCCGCAGCCGCCCGGCCCGCCCCGGAGAGGCCCACGGGTGGTGCCCGCCCCGCCCGGGGACCGCGCGCGCTCTGGCTGCTGGCCGCCGTCGTCGTGCTGGCCCTCGTGACCCTCGCGTCGTTCGCCATTGGAGCCCGGGGCCTGGCCCCGGAGACCGTCTGGCAGGCGCTGACCCGGTTCGACCCGGCCGACGGCGACCACGCCGTCGTCCATGCCCGTATCCCGCGCACCGTCCTGGGCCTGCTCGCCGGCGCCGCCCTCGGGCTCGCGGGCGCCGCGATGCAGGGAGTGGCCCGCAATCCCCTCGCCGACCCGGGCATTATCGGGATCAACGCCGGGGCCGCGCTGGCCGTCGTCACCGGAATCTACGTCTTCGGCCTGTCCTCGCTGACCGGGTACATCTGGTTCGCGTTCGTTGGCGCCGCGGCGGCCGCCGTCGTGGTCTACCTGATCGCCTCACTCGGCCGGGACGGCGCGACGCCGGTGAAGCTCGCCCTCGCCGGCGCCGCCCTGAGCGCCGGTCTCTTTTCGCTCATGAACGTCATCCTGGTCTCCAGCCGAGACACCCTGGACCGTTTCAGGTTCTGGCAGGTCGGCGGGATCGCCGGCCGCGACTGGTCTGTGATCCTCCCGGGCCTGCCGTTCCTGCTGCTGGGCGCCGTGATTGTGCTCGCCACCGGCCGGATCCTCAACAACCTCGCCCTCGGCGACGACATCGCCCGCGGCCTGGGCCAACGCGTCGGCCTGGCCCGCGCCATCGCCGCCCTCGGGATCGTCCTGCTCTGCGGGTCAGCCACGGCGCTGGCCGGACCGATCGGCTTTGTGGGCCTCATCATTCCGCACGCCGTGCGCTTCCTCACCGGCCCCGACTACCGCTGGATCCTCCCCTTTTCGCTGGTCCTGGCCCCGGCCCTGCTGCTGAGCGCCGACGTGATCGGCCGCGTGGTCCTGCTTCCGGGTGAGGTCCCCGCCGGGATCATGACCGCCCTGGTCGGTGCCCCGGCGTTCGTCTGGCTGGTCCGGCGCAGCAAGGGGGCCGGGCTATGACAACCGCCCCGCAGACCCAGCCTGCCCGGGACGTGACACCCCCCGCCGTGACTCCACCCGCCCGGGACGGCACACCTCCCGCCCGGGAACCCGCCGAGGTGACAGGTGGCGCCCATGTCCGGCGCAAACATGGGCGTTTTCTCGCACCTCGCGGGGCCGTGCTCAACCGCACCGGCATTCTTGCGCTTGCGGTCGTGGCGCTCTTCGCGGCCAGCGTGCTCCTGGGCAGCTACACCGTCACGATCCCGGACTTCTTCAGGATCCTGGCCGGCCACCTCACCGGCGGGGAGAAGATCCCGGGCGCGAGCTTCATCGTGATGGAGCACAAGCTGCCGCGCGCCGTCGTGGGGACCCTGATCGGGGCCGCGTTCGGGCTGTCCGGCGCGCTGTTCCAGACCATGCTGCGCAACCCCCTGGCCAGCCCGGACGTGATCGGGATCAGCTATGGTGCCAGCGCCGCGGCGGTGACGGCGATCGTCGTCTTCGGCGCGTCCGGTGCTGTGGTGTCGGGCGCCGCTTTCGCCGGTGCCCTGGCCGTGGCCGCCCTGATCTATGGCATCTCCCGCAGCGGACCCCCCGGCTCCGGCGGACAGCGGGGCGGCGCCGCCGGCAGCCGGCTGATCCTGGCCGGAGTGGGCATCGCCGCCGCCCTCCACGCCGTGGTCAGCTTCCTGATGACCCGGGCGGATATCCGCACCGCCGCCGAGGTCCTGATCTGGCTCAACGGCTCACTGAACTCCGCCAACTGGGACCGCGCCGGCGTCCTCGGCACCGCCCTGCTCCTGCTGATGCCCGCAGTCGCGGTCCTCGCCGGGCCGCTGCGCATCCTCGAACTCGGCGACGACACCGCCGCGGGCCTCGGCATCCGGGTCGGTGCGGCCCGGCTGGGCATCGTGGTCACCGCCGTCGGGCTTGCCGCCGCAGCGACGGCGGCGGCCGGGCCCGTGGCGTTCGTCGCATTCCTGGCCGGGCCGATCGCCCGCCGGTTCGTCCGCCGGGCGAGCCTGCCGGCGGCGGCCCTGGCCGGTGTGCTGATTGTGCTGAGCGCCGACTACTTTGCCGCCAATATCGCGCCGCTGCTGCTGGCCGGTACGGTCCTGCCGGTCGGGGTGGTCACCGGGGCCCTCGGCGCTCCGTTCCTGCTCTGGCTGCTTGTCACTTCCAACCGAAAGGACGACTGAGATGGCAACCCTCCAGACCTCCGGCCTGCGGCTGAAATACGACCAGCGGACCGTGATCGAGGGGCTCAGCGCGGAGATTCCGGAAGGCAAGGTGACCATGATTGTCGGCGCCAACGCCTGCGGGAAGTCCACCCTGCTCCGGGGCCTCGCCCGGCTGCTCAAGCCTGCGGCCGGCACCGTCACCCTCGACGGGCGGGACATCCACCGCCGTCCCGCCCGCGAGGTGGCCCGCACTCTGGGCCTGCTCCCGCAGCATCCCACGGCGCCGGACGGCATCACCGTCCGGGACCTCGTGGGCCGCGGCCGCTACCCGCACCAGGGTCTCTTCCGGTCCGGCTCCCCGGGCGGCGCCCCGGACGATGAGCGTGCGGTGCAGCATGCGATGGCCGCCACCGAAACGCTGGACCTCGCCGGGCGGAACGTGGAAGAACTCTCCGGCGGGCAGCGGCAGCGGGTGTGGATCGCGATGGCCCTCGCGCAGGAAACCGGGGTGCTGCTGCTGGATGAGCCCACCACTTACCTGGACCTCAGCCATCAGGTGGAGGTCCTGGACCTCATCACGGACCTGAACCGGCAGCGCGGCACCACCGTGGCGATCGTGCTGCACGACCTCAACCTCGCCGCCCGGTACGCGGACCACATCATCGCGATGAAAAACGGGCAGATCGTCGCCGAAGGCGCCGCCCGGGCGGTGGTCACCGAGGAACTCGTCCGCGAGGTGTTTGGCCTGGAGTCCCGGGTGCTCCCGGACCCGGTGTCCGGCGCACCCCTGATCATCCCGGTGGGCCGCCACCATGCCGCTGTCCCGCAAACCACAACCCTGGAGCTGGTCCCATGACTGCCACTAACGCCACCCCGGCCCGCACCCGGTCGGCCCGCGAAACCGCACCCGCCACCGAGCCCATGACCCGGGCCTTCGACGTCCAGGTCACCGCGGTCCAGGAGCTCGGACCGAACTTCCGGCGGATCACGCTGGGCGGCTACTCGTTGCGGGACTTCGGTGTACATGGCAGCACCCTGGACCTGCGCATCAAAATCATGATCCCCTCGCCGGCGCCCGACGGCGCCGCGCTGCCGCTGCCGGAATTCCGGACGGAGCAGACCGGCTGGTACCGCGAGTGGCTGGCCATGGATCCCGGGACCCGCGGGTCCATGCGCACCTACACCGTGCGGCAGGAACGCCTCGACGCCGTCTACCCGGAACTCGACGTCGACTTCGTGATGCACTGCGACGACGCCGGACACGGCGGACCAGCCGCCAACTGGGCCCGCGACGCCAAACCGGGGGATGCCCTGACCCTGATCGGGCCCAACAACCGGGCCGCGCACTGCGTCACCGCCGGGACCTACTCCGGGACCGAATGGCGCCCGGGGATGGCCCAGCGGGTCCTGCTGGCCGGCGATGAGACGGCCGTCCCGGCCATCAGCGCCATTCTCGAGAGCCTGCCGCCGTACTTCAGCGGCCATGCCATCCTGGAGGTCCCGGAAGCCGGCGACTTCCAGGCGATCACGACAGCCGCCGACGTCGAGATCACCTGGCTCGCGCGCGGTGCGGCGATCGGCCGGTCACGTCCGCACGGGGAACTGCTGCAGGAAGCGGTGCGGGCTGCCGTGACCCTTCCCGGCTGGGTCGGGCTCCGGCCCTCCGGTGAGCCTGCGGCGGGCCCCGAGCCCGAGGACGTCAACGTGGACCACGACATCCTCTGGGAGACCCCGGCCCGGATGGATGCCGCGGCCATCAGCGCCAGCCGGGATCCGGACAAGCCCGCGGGGGCAATGCCGTTCTACGCTTGGATAGCCGGTGAGGCGGTGGTCGTCAAGGAGTTGCGGCGGTACCTGGTGCGGGAGGTCGGGATCGACCGGAAGCAGGTGGCGTTTATGGGGTACTGGCGGCAGGGGAAGGCCGAGCTCTAGGTCGTTTCCCTGCCGGGCTTCCGCCCGCTGCCGCTGCTTTGCCGTCGCTTAGGCACCTCCCGCGCCTCTCTCGGCCGCGGGCGGCCTCTTTCGGCTCTGGTCGGCGATGCGCTCCTTTGCAAAGCACCGGCAGCGGCCTTGTGGTCGGCTCACCTTTGGTGCCCCCGCGTCACTGACGTCAGTCGCCATGGGCTGCTTTGGTGGCCCCCTGCTGTGCCCCGCTTGTTAACCCCGACGTCGTCCGGCGGGGCTAGCGTGGCGGTATGGTCGAGAAGCTTCTGTCGCCGGGCGCTGACGGGCGGCGGGTTTATGTTGCCTTGGGGGATTCCTTCACTGAGGGCGTGGGGGACTGCAGCTCCCGGCTGCCCAACGGGGTGCGCGGCTGGGCGGACCGGGTGGCCGAGCAGCTGGCCAGGGCGGACCCGGGGTGGGAGTATGCCAACCTCGCCATCCGCAGCAAGAGGCTGCGGCAGATCATCGCGGAACAGCTGGAAGCCGGGCTGGCCATGGAACCGACCCTGGTCACCCTGTACGCAGGCGGGAACGACATCCTGGATCTCGGGACCGACATCCGCGCCCTGATGAAGGACTACGAGTACCTCGTCGCCAGGCTTGCCGCGAGCGGGGCCACGGTGGTGCTGTTCACCGGTTTCGACGTCAGGGTCTCGGCGCTGCTGGAACCCCTGAAGAGGCGGAACGCCTTCTACAACCAGCGGGTCCGCGAGGTGGCGGCGAGGTACGAGGCGGTGCTGGTGGATTACTGGTGCTTTGACGCGTTCTACGACCCGCGGATGTGGAATTCAGACCGTCTGCACATGTCCAAGGCCGGCCACAAGTATCTCGCCGGCCAGGTCTTGGACCAGCTTGGGGTGGCGCACAAGGTCAAGTCCAAGGAATGGGCGCCGGCGGCGAAACTTGGCTTCCGTGACCGGGGGCGCGGGCAGCGGCGCTGGGTCAGCGACTGGGTGCTGCCGCTCTTCGCTCGCAAGCTGCGGGGTGTCACGCTCGGGGACGACCTCAGCCCGCGCTGGCCGGAGCCGGTCAGGGTTCCGCCGAAGGCAGGACTGAAGAAACTCACCGCCAAGGTCCCCGCGGACTGACCTGTGTTCCTCCGCAGGGGTGCCTCCGCGCGGGCCAGCAGGCGTCAGCTGTCCAGCAGGTTCTCGTATCCCGGGGCCACCCGGCTCGCGTGGAACTCCTCGACGTCGAACTCGGCCACGCCGTTGATATAGAACGGGTCCTTGGCGAGTGCGGCATCCAGGATGTCGCGGTCCGCGTTGGAGAGCAGCAGGGCTCCCGTGCGCGGGATCTTCCGTCCCGCGACCATAAAGATGCCCTGGTCGAAGGCATCCTGCAGCCACGTCACGTGCGCCGGGAGATGGAAGTCAACGATCTCTTCGGGGACCTTATAGGTCAGGGAGACTACATACATAGGGTCAGCCTAGCGCCTGTCCGCGGCGCCCGGGCGGGATTCTCCCCGTCACGGAATCCGGCAAAGTTGAACCGTCAATCTTCAATACTCCTAGACTGTACCCATGACTGAACCGCGCTGGCTGAACGCCGACGAACGCCGGGCCTGGCTGGCCCAGGTGAGCATCAACACCCTGCTGCCGGCAGCGCTGGATACGCAGCTGCACCATGCGCGCAAGCTCTCTCTTTTCGACTACAACGTTCTCGCGATGCTTTCCGAGGCCGACCGGCGCTTCCTGCCCATGAGCGAACTGGCCGCGCGCACCAGCGCGTCCCTGTCCCGGCTCTCCCATGTGGTGACGAAACTGCAGAACCGCGGCTGGGTGGAGCGCCGTCCGCACCCTGGCGATGCCCGGGTCACGACGGCGCACCTCACCGACGCGGGAATGGCGACCATCGAGGAGCTCGCCCCAGGGCACGTCGAGGCGGTCAGGTCGCTGTTCCTGGACGCCCTGAGCAAGGAGGACGTCGCCGACCTCGCCCGGATCGGCGAGAAGATCGTGGCCCGCTTGGACAAGCACCACTGGATCCTGCGGGAGGGCAGGCAGCCGTAAGGGCCGCCCCGAGGCCTTCCGCGGCCCGGCGTCGCCTAGTGTTGGCCCTATGGAATCGCCGATCGACAGCTACCTGCGCCAGATTCACGCCGAGATCGCCGAACTCAAGGACGGCAAACCATACAGCACCATCCCGGCGATGGCCAACGTGGACCCGAATCACTTCGGCATCGCCCTGGCGACCGTGGACGGCACGGTGTACGAGATTGGTGACACCCGCGAGGAATTCACCATCCAGTCCATCTCCAAGCCCTTCACCTACGGGCTGGCCCTGGAAGACCTCGGAGCGGAGGCCGTGGACGCCAAAGTGGACGTGGAACCGTCCGGGGATTCGTTCAACGAGATCTCCCTGGCCGAAGGGACCGGCCGGCCGGCCAACGCGATGATCAACGCCGGCGCCCTGACCGCCACCTCGCTGATCAGGGGATCCGGCGGGCAGTCCGGGTTCAAGCGGATCCTCAGCACCTACTCCGCCTTCGCCGGCCGTCAGCTCTCGGTCAGCGAGAAGGTCTTCGAATCCGAGCTCAAGCACGGCCACCGCAACACGGCGCTCGCGTACCTGCTGCGGTCCTTCGACATCATTGAGGACGATCCGACGCCGGTCCTGGAGGACTATTTCCGCCAGTGCTCGGTCCTGGTGAACTGCTTCGACCTCTCCATCATGGCCGCCACCCTTGCCAACGGCGGCCGGAATCCGCTCAGCGGCAAACAGGTGCTCGAGATCGGGCCGGTGGAACGCGTGCTGTCCGTCATGATGACCTCCGGCATGTACGACGACGCCGGGGCCTGGATCAGTAGCGTGGGGATGCCGGGAAAGAGCGGGGTGGCCGGCGGAATCATCGCCGTGCTGCCGGGCCAGGTGGGCCTGGCCGTCTATTCGCCGCCGCTGGATGAGCACGGCAGCAGCGTCCGCGGCCTGGCAACGGCACAGCGTCTCTCCCGGGACATGGAACTCCACTTCGTCCGCGCTGCCCGGACCGGCAGGTCCGCCATCCTCGCCGCGTACGACGTGACCGAGACGCCCTCTGGCATCCGCCGGAACGACGAGGCCGCCGACGTCCTGCGTGCCCACGGGCACCGGGCGCGGGTGATCGAAGTCAACGGCGACCTCCTCTTCGCCGGAACCGAGTCCATGGTGCGGGAGCTCAGCAGCCTGGCGGACGACGTCGAGCTGGCGGTCCTGGACGTGCGCCGCACTGACCAGGTCAGCGAGGTTGCCGTGCGAATGCTGGCCAAGGCCAGGCAGGGGATGGCCGACGCCGGCCGGGAACTGGTGCTCATTGAGGCGGACGGTGCCGTCTCGGAGGCCCTGGGGCTCTCGGCGCAGCGCCCGGTGCCGTCCTTCGCCTCCCGGAGCGCCGCCGTCGAATACTGCGAGAACCGCCTGCTGGAGCGCCACGGGGACCACCTGCTGCTCCCGGACCACGTGCCGGTCACCGCCTCGCCCGCGCTGGCGCCGCTGGAGGAGGCAGACGCCGCGGCGCTGGAAGCGCTGATGACCCCGAGGTCCTACGACGACGGCGACGTCATCCGGCGCGTCGGGCTGCGGTTCGGCGGGGTCTACTTCATCACCTCCGGTCGGGTCAGCAGCACGTCCGCGGGACCCACCGCTGACCGGGTGAAGCTGAATACGCTCAGCGCCGGTATGACCTTTGGCGAACTGGCGCTGGGCAGCGGGAACCGGCAGGAAACCACCGTCCGGGCGGTGGGCCCGGTGGAGGTAATGGTCCTCAGTGCGGAGGCAATCTCCGAGCTGGAAGCCGCCGACCCGCGCCTGGCCGTCGCCCTGTGGAAGGCCCTGACCCGGGACGCCTACACCCGTGTGGAGCAGTACCTGCGCGAAACGGCGGTCCGGATCCGCGAATAGCGGCTCTGCGGGGCCGGTTTTCTTGCGCCCGATTTTGTTTGCTTGGGGCAACAGCTGGCAGACTGGATCCATGGATTTCACGTCCCGCTATGTAGCCCTTGGCGACTCCTTCACGGAAGGCGTCGGCGACGACGACCCCGCCCGTCCCAACGGCGTCCGGGGCTGGGCCGACCGGGTGGCCGAGCAGCTCGGCGCCGCCGACCCCGGCTTCGGGTACGCCAACCTCGCCATCCGCGGCCGGAAGCTGCGCCAGATTATGGCGGAACAGGTCGATGCCGCCGTCGCCCTCAAACCGACGCTCGTGAGCATCTACGCCGGGGCCAACGACATCCTCCGGCCCAAGGTGGATATCGACGATCTGCTGGTGGACTACGACGCCGGCGTCCGCAAACTCACGGCCACCGGCGCCACGGTGGTGATGTTCACCGGTTTCGACTCGCGCGGCTCGAAGATCTTCAGCACCACGCGCGGCCGGACCGCGATCTACAACGAACTGGTCCGCGGCATCGCCGGGGACCACGGCGCCCTCCTGGTCGACTACTGGCGATTCAGCGAGTACTACGACTGGGGAATGTGGGCGAGCGACCGGATGCACATGTCCGCCGCTGGCCACGCGAACATGGCCAAGCGCGTCCTCACCGTCCTGGAGCACGACCACTCCATCGATGTCCCGCCGATGACCCCGGTGCCGGAACTCAGCCGGGCCGAGGCCGTCCGCGCCAACGCCCGCTGGGTCCGCGAATTCGCCGGCCCGTGGGTGGCCCGCCGCGTCACAGGGAAGTCCTCCGGCGACGGACTGACGCCGCGCTACCCCCGGCCCACGCACGTCTAGGCACGGAACCCCTGGGTCGCGAGCAGTTCCCCGTTGCCCCGGACGGCGAGCACCTCGACGTCCCAGCTGTCGGTGGCCCGGTCCAGCATCCGCCTGCCGCCGGCGACGACCGCCGTCGCCAGCACATCCGCGGTGAGAATGTCCGCCGCGGCCACCGACACCTGACGGAAATCGGGGGGTCCAAGTCCGGCCCGGCCGCCTCCGGCCCGGTCTGTCCCGGCCCGCCAGATGTGGTTGCCGCGCTCGGCGGTGCCGGACGTTGCCAGTGCGCTGAAGCGGCCGGCGCCGCCCAGGGAAAAGCCCGAGAGCAGCGACCCGCGGTCCTGCGGATCCACGATGCCGGCCAGCCACCGGGACCCGGCCCCCGGCGCGGGCGATCCGCTCACCAGCACGTCGCCGCCGGCGTTCAGGCACCAGTCCTCGATGCCGGCGCACTTCAGGGCGGAGGCGGCCTGGTCGATGGCGTAGCCCTTGATGATTCCGGACAGGTCCAGCACGCCGTCGGGCCGCTCGGGCGTGAAAAACCCGTCGGTCAGCAGCCGCCACCCCGTGGCGTCCGCAAAGCGGCCGCGGAAGGCCGCCGAGGCGTCCCGGAGCGTGCCCTCGCCGCGGGCCATCCGGCTCGCCTCAGAATCAGGGCGGTACAGGCTGAACGTCGCGTCCAGGCCGGCGAACACGCGTTCGACGGCGGCCGTGGCACCGTCCAGCACGTCCCCGCCGTCCCGGGCGGCACCGGCAGGCAGGGCGAGGCTGATGACGGTCCCCATGCATTGGAAGGTCCTGCTTTTCAGGGCAGGGCGGCTTTGCGCCGGGCTCTCGGCGGGCGAAGGCTTAGAGGTTCGCTGCATCGAGGGCTGCCTGCAGCGAACTCAAGTACGCGCCACTGGTAACGGTGGCGCCGCTGATGGTCTGCACATGGGCGGACTGGGCCTTGATGACCGCGGCCCGAAGCAGCGGAGCGGCCCGGTTGCTGATTTGCACCGACTTGCGGACGTCGTCGGTCAACTGCAGGGCGGTGACGTCCGTGATCGCACCGGCCTTCACGGTGATCTGCACCTGGACAGCGCCAAAACGGGTCTGGACCATACTGCCGGGATACGTCCCGGCGGCCTGCGCCGCGGTCCCTGCGGTTCCTCCGCTCGCTGCCGACCCTGACGAAGTACCGGACCCGGACGAGGCCCCGGACGACTTGGCGGCTGAGGTGGCTGCCGCCGTGCTCCCGGTGTCGGCGACGTGGGCGCCGGATTGCCAGCCAACCAGAAGAATCCCGGCGGAGGCCAGTGCTGCTGAAACCGCTGCGCGTATTCTCACCAGCCGAACCTTTCCGTGTGGATTTGTTCTTCGCGGACACCGGCCGCCTGGGCTTCGCCGATCACACTGCGCGCCCAGGCGGCCGGGCCGCAGATGTAGAGGTCGGCGTCGGCGACGTCCGGGGTATAACTGGCCAGCCGGTGTCCTGAACGGACGGCCGAGGCGGGCAGCCAGCTTGGTCCGCTGGCGGTCCGGGCGCCGGTGAGGTGGAACAAAGTGGCGCCGCGGCGGCGGCAAAGTTCCAGGATTTCCTCGCCCAGGTACAGCTCCTCCTCGCTGTGGCCGCGGAGGATCACCGTGGCGTTGCCCGGTTCAAAGGGGGTGCGCTCCAGCAGCGCGCGGATCGGAGTGATTCCAATGCCCGCCCCGATCAGAACGACGCGGTTCCGGCTGCGGGCCGCAGTGCTGAAGAGCCCGTAGGGTCCCTCGAGGGACACGCTGGTCCCGGGTTTCAGCCGGGCCAGCTGCGCCGAGCCCCGGCCGAGATTGCGCACGGTGATCCGCAGCGTGCCCCGGCCCGAGGAATCGACCAGCGCGGGTTCGGCGGAGAGGCTGAAGGGGTGCGGGTGCCACCAGGCGCCCGGGGTGAGGAACCTCCAGATGACGAACCTGCCGCCGTTGCCGGCTAGTTCGTCGAGGTGGCGGCCTGCCAGTTCGATGCTGACGACGCCGGCACCCTCCGTGACGACACGGCTCACCGTCAGCCGATGCCTGACGGTGGCCACGAGCGGCTCCAGGAAGCGGTAATGAGCCAGGGCGGCGCCGGTTCCGATACAGATGGCCAGCCAGTACCAGCGCTGCCAAGTGCCCTCGGCGAACAGCCCGCCGGCGCTGAACTGATGGGGGATCGCGGTCAGCACCGCGGCGTAGGTCAGCAGGTGGACGGCGTACCAGAACTCGTAAGGGAACCGCCGCCGCACGGCCACGAGCGAGGTGGCCGCCACGGTGATGAATAGGCCGACCGACACGATGGCGAGCCACATGTCGGGGACCAGCACCGACAAGGACACGAGTTCACTGACCGGATCGAGCCCTTCGGCCATCCCGTATCCGATGGCGATGAGGATCCCGTGCGCGAGCAGCAGGTACAACGAAGGTTTGCCGAGTTGGCGGTGAAATTCCAGCGCCCGGTCATGCCCGACGGCGCCGTCGATCACCGGAAGACGCGCCGCCAGCAGCAACATCAGCAGCACCAGGTCCATGCCGGCGAGGCCGGCAACGATGCCCAGGGCCGTGAGGGAGCCGGCCAGCGTCGAGAAGCCGGCGGCGCCGCCGTCGGCGAGCCAGAGCGCGACAGCCAGGGCCACCGAAGCCCAGGCGAGAACGGTCAGCAGGTCCGCCCTGAACAAGCGGTTCCGGGACTGAGCACGGAACCGCTCCACGGGAGTGCGGCGTGCCGTGCCCGCCACAGCCATCTGGAGTGAGGAGTTCATGGCTCCACGTTCCGCCCGCAGCCTATCAATCACCTGTGAAACCGCTAGGGTGCCGATGTGACTTCGGGCCGAACCGGACTTCACCCCTTATACACTTCCGGATACTGGATTGGTCTTTAATTCGCCAAGCTCGTAGACTTGGTAGGCGCTAGGTGGCGCGGAGCGTGTGCAATTGCTCCGGTTGGCGGGATCTGTCTGCAGTATTGGCAGTCCTGATGGCCGGTAGTTAGGGGCTCAAGTTGCGTGCACTCCTGTATTCGCCCAGCATCCCGGTACTTCGCGGTGGCTATCCGAAAGGATTTCGTCGCCCGGTAACCGTGGCCCACAATCTTCGCCGCAGTGCGGAACGCAGTCGGTTTACGCCACTGCCTGAATCCTGCGGAACTACCGAGACCCTGTGGGCGCTGGATGCGGACGCCGCCTGCCGCACGGTTACGCGGGAACTCCGCCGATCGTTTCATTTATTTTGAGGAGAGTCGTCATGGCAGCACACTGCCAGGTGACCGGAGCCGAGCCGGGCTTTGGACACAGCATTTCGCACTCGCACCGTCGCAACAAGCGCCGGTTCGACCCGAACATCCAGAAGAAGCGCTATTGGGTTCCGTCCCTGCGCCGTAATGTCACTCTGCAGCTGTCTGCAAAGGGCATCAAGACCATCGACGTGCGTGGCATCGACGTAGTCGTAGCCGCCATCCTGGCACGAGGAGTGAAGCTCTAATGGCTAAGGACAAGGACGTACGTCCGATCATCAAGCTCAAGTCGACCGCGGGCACGGGTTACACCTACGTGACGCGCAAGAACCGTCGTAACGACCCGGACCGCATGGTTCTGAAGAAGTACGACCCCCGCATCCGCAAGCACGTCGAATTCCGAGAGGAGCGCTAATCACATGGCTAAGAAGTCAATGATCGCTAAGAACGAACAGCGTAAAGTCATCGTTGAGCGTTATGCTGCAAAGCGCCTTGAACTGAAGAAGGCGCTGGTTGACCCCGCGTCGACCGACGAGGCACGCGAAGCTGCACGCCTCGGCCTGCAGAAGCTGCCCCGCAACGCCTCCCCGGTACGTCTGCGCAACCGCGACATCATCGATGGCCGCCCGCGCGGTACCTTCCAGAAGTTCGGCATCTCCCGTGTTCGCTTCCGCGACATGGCTCACCGCGGTGAGCTCCCGGGCATCACGAAGTCTTCGTGGTAATTCAGCACCCCTGAAGCCAGTGGCTTGAAGAAGGGCCGGCGCCTCTTAGCGCCGGCCCTTCTCGCATTTAACGCTCGACGCCGGGCTGCAGATTCCGGGGGGAGGGGAACCGGCCCCGGGGGAGGGTTCGCCGGTCCCGCCTGCGGGGCAAGGCCGGCTTGTGATCCACTCCACAGGCCGTGTTTCCGGGCTCTGGGAGTGCGGGGCGGTCGTGGTGGGGCTTGGTTTCCGCGCCGGTGCGGGGTTTTTGGGGGTGTGGGGGGTGGTGTGGGGGTGGATTTGTGTGTGGGTCGGG
>NZ_JASBQY010000023.1 GCF_029960645.1 Arthrobacter sp. AL12 | reverse complement strand
TCGCGCTGCAACTCCCGATAATTCGGAGGTGTTGCAACGATCGCTTGAACCCGCCCAGCGGCGCATCCGCCCTGATCTGCCCACTAGCGGCGACGCGCAACCGTCCCCAGCGGCGCATCCGGCTTGATCTGCCCGCGACCGGCGACGCGCAACCGTCCCCAGCGGCGCATCCGGCTTGATCTGCCCGCAACCGGCGACGCGCAACCGTCCCCAGCGGCGCATCCGGCTGCCAGCACCTGCCCCACCCCCGGCCACCTCTGGCGCGCCGATGCAATCCGACCGGTTCCACCCAGCCTCCGCGCCGGGGCTGTGGATAACCCGACGCGGCCCGCGCCGGGTTGTGGCCTAATGGGCCCATGGCAACAGCGAAACCGCTGCCGGAGGACCTGGCGGCACGGTCCTTCACTATCAGGGAGGGCCGGCTGAGCGGCATTTCCCCGTGGCGGGCCAAGGCTAAGGACATCCATGTGCCGAGCCGCGGCATCCGTGTGCCGGTCGGACCGCAGCAGTCGTTGCTGGACAGGGTGCGGCCGTACACGGACCTGGGGACGCCAGACACTGTCAGCTACTACTCCGCGGCCGCCGTCCACGCCTTCAAGCTCCCGGGCAGCCTGGCGGAAGGGCGTTCCACGACAAGGTCAAACCTGCTGCACCTGACCAGGGCAGGGTCAGCCGCTCCCCGCAGGAAGGGCGTCGTCGGCCACCGCGCCATGCTGGAGCCTGCCGATATTGTCATCCTGGAGGGCGTCCCGGTCACCTCGATTTCCCGGACCCTGCTGGACCTCGCCGGGACGGGTGCGCTGACGCTTGAGGACCTCGTTGTCATCGCGGACGACCTCGTCTGCGAGCATGTGCGCTACCTGCACCCGCGGACCGCGCGCATGACGTTGGAGGAACTTCAGCGCTATGCCGGGAGCCGCCGCCCGGTGACGGGTCTTCGCCTGCTGAGGAAATCGCTTGGGCTGGCCCGCGTGGGCGTCGACTCGCCCCCGGAAACCAGGCTCCGCCTGCTCTTTGGCCGCTCCGGGCTGCCGGCGTTCGAGCCGAACTACGTCCTGCTGGATGAACAGGGCACTCCGCTGTGGATCGACCTCGGCTGCCCTGAATTCCAACTCGCCGTGGAGTACGACGGCGGCCATCACCTTACGCCTGAGCAGCAGCTCGCCGATGCGCTGCGTAACGAACGCACCGTCGGCGCTGGCTGGCGGCAGTTGGTAATCAACAAACTAGACGTCCGGAATGGCGACGACTGGGTGCTGACGCGGGTGCGGCAGGCCCTCCGGGGTCAGGGATGGCCCGGATAGTCACGCCCAGCGGATGAACACCCATCGCTCCGGATCCACGGCTCGGCCCCGCCGGGCGCGGTCGCGCCGCGCGGGCAGATCAGGGCGCATCAGTGCCTCGCATCCGCCCTGATCTGCCCACTGCCGGGCCAGGTGCCCCGGTCCGCGGTGCGCATCCGCCCTGATCTGCCCACTGCCGGGCCAGGTGCCCCGGCCCGCGGTGCGCATCCGCCCTGATCTGCCCACTGCCCGGCCACGTGTACCCGTCGGCGGCCAACCCGCGTCCGCTCTGTACCGCCGTAAGTCCCGCCACGCAAAAATGCCCCCGGTTCCGCCGTAACAGCGGATCCAGGGGCATCATTCGCGGAAGGTAAGAGATTCGAACTCTTGGTACGGGGTTACCGCACACTGGTTTTCAAGACCAGCTCCATCGGCCGCTCGGACAACCTTCCCTAACGAGTAGTGTTTCATAGGCAGTCGGCAGCAACAAAAAACGAGGTTGCGCTCCCGGACGCGGGTATCTCCTCCGCCTACTCTGGGAGAATGCGCTTCGGATGTGGTGTGCCGAGGGTGCATCCCTGCAAGGAGCTGCAGCAAGTTTTAGTTAGGAATCGGGAGTTCTCCATGAAGGCCGTCTACATTTCAGAGCCGGGCGGACCCGAGGCCCTGGTGGTCCGCGAGGTCCCGTCCCCGGTGCCCGGCACCGGCGAGGTACTGATCGACGTCGTCGCCGCCGGCCTCAACCGCGCCGACGTCCAGCAGCGCAAGGGCCACTACCCGCCTCCGCCCGGGGCCTCCGACATTCCCGGGCTGGAAGTCTCGGGCCGGATCGCCGGCTTTGGGCCCGGCGTCACCAAGCCGTTCTCCGTGGGGGACAAGGTCGTGGCCCTGCTGGCCGGCGGCGGCTACGCCCAGCAGGTGGCCGTTCCGGCCGGGCAGGTCCTGCGGGTCCCGGACGGCATCGACCTGGTCACCGCCGCCTCCTTGCCGGAAGTGGCCGCGACAGTCTATTCCAACCTGATCATGACGGCGCAGCTGCAGCCGGGCGAGACCGTCCTCATCCACGGGGCAACCGGCGGCATCGGCACGATGGCCATCCAGCTCGCGAAGGCCTTTGGCGCCGTCGTCGCCACCACGGCCGGGACGGCGGAGAAGGTCGGCACCGCCAAGGCCTTCCTTGGTGCCGACATTGCCATCAACTACGCCGAGGAGGACTTCCCGGCGAGCCTGCGTGCGCAGAACGGGGGTAAGGGCGCGGATGTCATTCTCGACGTCGTTGGGGCCAAGTACCTCACGCGGAACGTGGATGCGCTGGCGGACTACGGGCGGCTGGTGGTGATTGGCCTCCAGGGCGGGGCCAAGGGTGAACTGGACCTGGGCCAGCTGCTGACCAAGCGCGCCGCGATCATCGCGACGGCGTTGCGCCCGCGGCCCGTGGAGGAGAAGGCCGTGATCATGGACGCTGTCCGCGACGCGGTCTGGCCGCTGCTGACCGATGGCCGGATCCGGCCGCTGGTGGCAAAGACCTTCCCGCTGGAACAGGTGGCTGCCGCGCACCGGTACTTCGACTCCGGTGACCATGTGGGAAAAATCCTGCTGGTTCTCTAGGAGATATTCCGGCAACGGCATATCCGAATTGCTTCGGCGTCACAAATGACGGTAATGTAATTCCATACGCGGTATACACGCGCCTTGGGGCGCGTGTATGCTGTCGTCCCGCTACCCTCCGGGAGCATCATGTCCATCCGTCACAGCCTCTTGGCACTCCTGCAGGACCGGCCACGCTATGGCTACCAGCTGCGGATCGAATTCGAGGACCGCACCGGATCAACCTGGCCCCTTAATATCGGGCAGGTCTACACCACCCTTGATCGCCTGGAGCGCGACGGCCTTGTCCGCAAGGCGGGCGCCAACGGCGAGGGCCACGTCGTCTACACCATCACCCCCGAGGGGCGCGCCGAAGTCCGCACCTGGTTCACCTCGCCGGTTCCGCGGACCAGCCCTCCCCGGAACGAACTGGCCATCAAGCTCGCCCTCGGGCTGACGCTGCCAGGCGTCGACGTCGGCGCCGCCATCCAAGCCCAGCGCGCCGTGTCCATCCGAGCCCTGCAGGACTACACCAAGGCCCGCCGCGACACGGCATCCCAGCACCGGCCCACGGACACCGCCCGGCTGCTGGTGCTGGATTCGCTCATCTTCCAGACCGAGGCCGAGGTGCGGTGGCTTGACCTCTGCGAGGCCCGGCTCATGCAGTTGGCCGGCCCGTCCGCCTGAGGGCCGCCCGTACCCGGTACCTGCGGGTAACATCCGGCGGTGACCGCCCCGCCGCTCGACTCGTTGGCCCGACCGTTCGCCGCGTCCGCGGGACCGTCTGGCGCAAAGCCGTATCCATGGATCGCCGTCGTTGGTAGGGTGCCTTGGGGCACATCTGTCAAGTGGATTTGCCCGGTTGGGGTTTCTCAAGGAGGAGACATGGGCACAATGCCAGATGGCACGTCAAAAAACATACTCGTCGACGACGGCATAACGCCCGATCCGGCCCTGCCGCCCACAGCCGTGGACGAGTCCGTGCGTGAGGCCGAAGAGCGCAAATGGACGCCGACCAAGATCGCCATCTGGGCGGCAATCTCCCTGCTGGGCGCCGTGGCATGGTTCATGCTCGCGATCGTCCGCGGTGAAACGGTCAACGCCATCTGGTTCGTGTTCGCCGCGGTGTGCACGTACCTGATCGGCTACCGCTTTTACTCCAAGGTGATCGAGCGCTTCCTGCTCAAGCCGAACGACCGCCGGGCCACCCCCGCGGAGTACAAGGCCGACGGCAAGGACTATGTCCGGACGGACCGCAACGTCCTGTTCGGCCACCACTTCGCCGCCATCGCCGGCGCCGGGCCCCTCGTAGGCCCGATCCTCGCCGCCCAGATGGGCTACCTCCCCGGCACCATCTGGATCATCATCGGCGTCGTGTTCGCCGGAGCAGTCCAGGACTACGTCGTGATGTTCTTCTCCATGCGCCGCGGCGGACGCTCCCTGGGCCAGATGGCCCGCGAGGAACTCGGCGCCATCGGCGGCACCGCCGCGCTGGTCGCCACCCTGCTGATCATGGTGATCATCGTCGCCATCCTGGCCCTTGTCGTCGTCAACGCCCTGGCCGAGAGCCCGTGGGGTGTCTTCTCCGTCGGCATGACCATCCCGATCGCCCTCTTCATGGGCGTCTACCTGCGCTTCATCCGCCCCGGCAAGATCATGGAAGTCTCGCTGATCGGCTTTGTGCTGCTCATGGCCGCCATCATCGGCGGCGGCGTCGTCGCCGCCACCGAATGGGGCGACGCCCTCTTTACGCTGGACAAGGTCACCATCGCCTGGGCCATCATCATCTACGGCTTCATCGCCGCCATCCTGCCGGTCTGGCTGCTCCTCGCGCCGCGTGACTACCTCTCCACCTTCATGAAGATCGGCGTCATCGTGATGCTGGCACTGGCCGTCATCGTGGTCCGCCCGGAAATCACCGTCCCGGCCTTCAGCGAATTCGCCAGCCGCGACAATGGTCCCGTCTTCCCGGGCTCCCTGTTCCCGTTCCTCTTCGTCACCATCGCCTGCGGCGCGCTCTCGGGATTCCACGCCTTGATCGCCTCCGGCACCACACCGAAGCTGATCGAAAAGGAACGCCAGACCCGCTACATCGGGTACGGCGGCATGCTGATGGAGTCCTTTGTGGCCGTCATGGCTCTCGTCGCGGCGATCTCCATTGACCGCGGACTCTACTTCGCCATGAACTCCCCGGCAGCCCTCACTGGGGGCACCGTGGAAACCGCGGCCGCCTGGGTCAACAGCCTCGGACTCTCCGGCGTCAACATCAGCCCGAACTTGCTCGCCGAAACGGCCGCCAACGTCGGCGAAGCCAGCATCGTCTCCCGCACCGGCGGCGCCCCGACCCTGGCCGTGGGCCTTGCCCACATCATGCAGCAGTTCATCGGCGGCACCGCCATGATGAGCTTCTGGTACCACTTCGCCATCATGTTCGAGGCGCTGTTCATCCTCACCGCGGTCGACGCCGGCACGCGCGTTGCCCGCTTCATGCTGCAGGACTCGATCGGCAACTTCGTGCCGAAGTTCAAGGAGCACTCCTGGCGTCCCGGCGCCTGGCTTTGCACCCTAGTCATGGTCGGTGCCTGGGGCGCCGTGCTGCTGATGGGCGTCACGGACCCGCTGGGCGGCATTAATACGCTGTTCCCGCTGTTCGGCATCGCCAACCAGCTGCTGGCCGCCATTGCACTGTCCGTCTGCCTGGCCATCGCGGCGAAGAAGGGCTCCTTCAAGTACCTCTGGATCGTGGCGATCCCGATGGCCTTCGCAGCCGTCGTGACCATCACGGCCAGCTATCTGAAGATCTTCTCCTCCACTCCGGCTGTCGGCTACTTCGCCAACAACGCCGCCTTCTCCAAGGCACTCGAGGAGGGCAAAACCTCCTTCGGCACGGCCAAGACCGTCCCGGCGATGGAAGCCGTGATCCGCAACACCGCGATCCAGGGCTGGCTCTCGGTCATCTTCGTGGTGCTCAGCATCATCGTCATCACGGCGGCCCTGATCGCCACCGCGAAGGCGTTCCGCAACGCCAAAGCAGGCCTGGCCACCACCAGCAACGAGGATCCGGCGCTGCCGTCGCGTGTCTTCGCCCCGGCCGGCCCGGTTCCCACCGAACCCGAGCGGGCGCTCATGGCCCAATGGAACCAGCTGCCGGCGGACAAGCGGACCGAGAAGTCCGCCCACCACTAATACGGAGGCACAGATGAATGCTGTAGTTGCGGGCTTCCGGGGATTCGCCCGGTACCTGGGCGGTGTCATGGGTGCGGATGGGTACACCAAGTACCTCGCACATCATGCCGAAGCCGGCCACGGCACCCAGCCGATGACCGAGCGGGAGTTCTGGCGGGACCAGACGGACCGGCAGGACGCCAACCCGCAGGGCCGGTGCTGCTGACCGGTTTCGGCTGAGCGGCGCCGCCGCTGCCTGGACCGTTTGTTGCGCATTTCCTTGGGTCCGGGTGGGGACCGGCGGCTGCCCCGCTCCGCGGCCCCCCGCCCGCGCCGCTCCCCGCTCCGCGGCCCCCCGCCCGCGCCGCTCCCCGCTCCGCGGCCACCCGCCCGCGCCGCTCCGCACTCGGCGGCCCGGGCTCGTGAGAGTATGAAGCCATGAGCGATCCCCACGACACTCAGCCCGGCGGCGGGAGCCCCCTTGAGGGCGCCACCCTGATCCCCCGGCCGGCCGGCGACGACGCAAACGCGGCCCGGGACCAGCCGCTGGAGCCCGGACAGCCCGGACAGCCCGGGAGACTGCGGGGCCAGGGACAACCCGTCCAGCCCGGGCAACACACCGAGGGACGCCCCAAAACCAGCCAGCTCCAGGGCCTCGTCGACGAACCCGCGAAGGTCATGCGGATCGGCACCATGATGAAGCAGCTACTGGACGAAGTGAAGTCCGCTCCGCTTGACGACGCGGCGCGCGTCCGGCTGGCAGAAATCCATGAACGCTCCATCAAGGAACTGGAAGACGGCCTCGCGCCGGAACTGGTCGAGGAACTGGAACGCATCACCCTTCCCTTCCCGGAGGACGGAACCCCCTCGGATGCGGAACTGCGGATCGCCCAGGCCCAGCTGGTCGGCTGGCTGGAGGGACTCTTCCACGGGATCCAGACCGCCCTCGCGGCTCAGCATGCAGCCCGGGAGCACGCCGCGGCGCAGGCGCAGCTCCGTCAGCTGCCGCCCGGTACGGTGATTGCGCCCGGAGTCGTCATCGGCGAGAACGGGGAACCCCAACGCGCCGCTGCACCCAGGCCCGGCGCGGGTCACCCGCAGCCTGCCGTCCCCGCAGACCCGGACCGCGGTCCCGGCCAGTACCTCTAGGGCATCCTTGGGATTCTTCAGCGCCGCCCGGCAGGGGCGGAAAGACGACATCGAACTCGGCAAGGGCCTCTGGCGCCGAGCCCATGACCGGTTCACCCGCGGCCTCGACCGCTACCACCAGGTTCTCGCCGGTGTGGAGGACGATGCCCTCTACGACGAACTCCTGGCGATCGCGAACGAGCTCACGGTGCTCTCCGGGCGGGTCCGGCAGATCTGCGCGGAGGCCCAGCGGCGTTCACCCAGCGAGGGACTGGACATTCCAGGGCGGCTGGCAGGAGTCCACCGCGCCCTGTCCACAGCCGGGAACTCCCTGGCGACCACGGCCGAGGCAGCCGCGATGCTCCGGCTCGCCGTCGGCCCCGTCCCGGCCGGGGCGGTGTCGGTGCGGCGCCGCGCCGAGTCGGTGCTGGAACAGGTCAACGACGCCGAACGCCGGCTCGCGGAGGCGGCCGCCACCGACTGAGGGTTGCGGACTGACCCTGGCAAGGGCGGGAAAATTCCCGGTTAAGCGCCTAGCTTAGCTGCGCCCCTTAAGCTGGCGGTATGCCGGGGACGTTGGCAGGATAGCGGGATGACTTTTTCTCCGGTACTGACTTTCAATGACGGCAACACCATTCCCCAGCTTGGCTACGGGGTGTGGCAGGTGGAAGACGACATCGCCGAGAAGGTGGTTGTCCAGGCTTTCGAGGCAGGCTTCCGCCACATCGACACCGCCAAGATCTACGGCAATGAAGCAGGCGTGGGCCGGGCGATCGAGCGCTCGGGCCTCAAGCCCGAGGAAATCTTCATCACCACCAAGCTGTGGAACGCGGACCAGGGCTACGAGTCCACGCTGAAGGCCTTTGAGGAATCCATGGACCGTCTGGGCCTGGAGACTCTGGACATGTACCTGATCCACTGGATGCAGCCCAAGCAGGACAAATACGTGGACACCTGGAAGGCTCTCATCGAGCTGCAGAAGCAGGGCCGCGTGAAGACCATTGGCGTCTCCAACTTCACCAAGGCGGGCCTGCAGCGTCTCATCGACGAGACCGGCGTTGTGCCGGCCATCAACCAGGTCGAGCTGCACCCCTTCTTCAACCAGGCCGAGCTGCGCGAATTCAACGCGTCCAAGGGCATCCTTACCCAGGCCTGGTCGCCGCTGGGCCAGGGTGGCGAGCTGCTGGAGAGCTCCATCATCGGCCAGATCGCGGCCAAGCATGGTGCCACCCCGGCGCAGGTTGTCATCGCCTGGCACCTGGCCGTCGGCAACGTTGTTATCCCCAAGTCCGTGACCGAATCCCGCATCCGCGAGAACTACGCCGCGCTGGACGTCAGCCTGGACGAGACGGATGTGCAGGCCATCAACGGCATGGACAAGTCGGCCGAGGGTGCCGGCCGCATCGGCGCCGACCCGGCAGTCTCCGACTTCGCCTAAGCCAACCCGCTTGGCCGAGAGGCCAGCGGTTCGGCCTATTCGCGGCTGAGGCGACGGGTTTCCCGGAGCCACAGCAGGGCCCTCACCCGACCGGTGGGGGCCTTTCTCGTGCCCGGCAGTCGTTTCAGGGCGGGCTGAGGTAGCCTTCTGGTCCAAACGCAGCGGCACGGAGTCGACGACGGCCCGGCCGTCCCTCCCAGTCGTCGCTAAGGGCGGATGTTCTGATTCATCCGGAAGACGTTGTCCGGGTCCCATGCGCGCTTGAGCCCGAGCAACCGCTCGTACTTCCCGTCGCCATAGATCGCCCGCGAGTCCCCGCGCGATTCGGCGACGTCGTTGACGTAGCGGCCCCTGGCGGCGAACGGCCCGACCTCCGCCATTCCCGCCCGGGCCCACTCACGGCACGGCCCGTCGAGCTCCGGATCGTCCCACTGAATCTCGGCGCCCATCCAGTAGGCCGCTGCGCGGCCCGTGAACGCGGTTGCATCCTCCGGCACCTCTGCGATCGCCCGGCCCCAGGACCAGAAACCGAACTCGCCGCCGGCTCCCTGAGGAATCCCGTGTGTGTGCTGGACCGCCATATCGACGAGCTCCTCGGGCAGGCTGCGGAGGAAGGCGCTCTTCATGTAGAAGCGGTGGCCCCACGCCGAGGACACGTCTGCGAGGCGCTGTGCTACCAGGTGGGGTTTCGGCTCGATCGAGCCGGCAACCGGCGGTCCGAACCCACGCAGCCGTGCGAGATCCCGCTCGGCCCCGCGGGGCTGCCCACAGTGCAAAACGGAGACAGCGGCTATCGGCCGGCCCCCGATCCCTGCCGGGAAGGCCTCCGCCGGGAGCGCCAGGCGGAGATAGAAGCCGAGCCACAGCTCGTCCGGGCCCGTCTCTGCGATCTCAGTGAAAAGCTGCGCGAGCTCGCCGGCGCGCTCGATCGGGTGGACGACGGTCCCGTGCGTGATGGGATGGTCAAGCGGGTGGAGGGCGTATTCGAACGACGTCGCAACGCCGAAGTTTGCGCCGGCTCCACGGACACCCCAGAAGAGCTCGGGGTTTTCGTCCGACGAGGCGCGGACGATCCCGCCGTCGGCCGTCACGAGCTCCACCGCACGGAGGTTGTCAATCGTTAGCCCGAACTTCCGCTGCAGTCGGCCCATCCCGCCGCCAAGCGTGAGACCGCCGACGCCGGTGTGGGAGACCACGCCGACAGGGCATACGAGGCCGACTGCCTGTGCCGCGTCGTCCAGATCTGAGAGCAGCGCCCCGCCGGCGCAGACAGCCGTGCGGCGTCCGGGATCGATCGCCGCGCCGCGCATTCGCGAGAGGTCGATGACTATACCGTCGTCGCATGTAGAGAATCCGGGGATGCTGTGGCCGCCGCCGCGCACGGCGACGACGAGTTCCTGTTCGCGGGCGAACCGGAGGGCCGCCACGACGTCGGCCGTTCCGTTCGGCCGGACGACGAGGCCCGGCCTGCGGTCGACCAGACCGTTCCAGACCGCACGGGCAACGTCGTACCTCGGTTCGCCCGGCCTGATCACCTCGCCGCCGAAGCCGTCCGCAAAGGCCCTCAGGTTGCGGGTGTCCAACATGGCTTCATGGTAGGGCGGGGGTGCGGAGGTTTCCAGAGGAAAACGGTCGAGCGCATATGGGGATCAACGAGTAAGAGCAGCTGGCCGGCGGGCGTGTCCGCACTCGATCTCAATCAACCTCACCGGGCAGTAAGGCTAGGCTGCCCTGCGGCCTTCCTGCGCCGGCACCGCGTCAATGATGGCCCAGCCCTGCTCGTCGGCGAGCCGTCGGCTGGCGAAGCGTTCGGCGTCGGAGACGTCGTCGAAGGTCTCGGTGCGGATGCGGCCGCAGTCCGTGTCCAGGTACGTGACTTCAAAGTACTGGTTGGCTTCCATGCATTAAGTGTGGCGCCGGCCTCCGACACTTTCCGGTCATCAGCGCGGTGTGTCGCCCAGCCGCAGGACCCGTTCCCGGGCAAGGTCCTCGGTGCGCCGCGCCTTGGCTGCCGCCCGCGCTGCCTGCTGGGCCCGGGCGGCGGCCAGCTCGCGCCGCTTCCTGGCAGCCTTGAGCTCCTGCTCGCGCTCGGCAAGCTGTTCCCGCAGCGTCCGCACCGCGTCGGCGAGCTCTGTGGCCAGGGCCATGGACCCGGCCAGCTCCTCTTCCTGCTGCCGGGATTCCTGCGCGGCCGCTGCCGCGGCATCTTCGGCGTCCTTGAGCAGCGTCCGGGCACGTTCCAGCACGGAGGGAGTGGACGGCCGCGGTTCCTGCCGGACCGCGCGCAGGCGGGGCTGCTCCGCCGCTTTCTCCGCTGCGGTTCCGGAACCCGCTACGGTCCCGGTCCGCGCTGCTTTTCCGGCTGAGCCGGGGCGAACCGGTTCGGCCTCCGCAGCAATCACCAGGCCGGGCAGCGCCACAGCGCCGGACAGATCCACCACGTCCACGCCGTCGGCGGAGAGCCCCCGGAGCAGGCGGCCGGACTGCATGGCGGCCGCGGCCCCCGCATCCGCTGTCGCCGCGCGCAGGGTCGCTTCCACCTCCGCGGCGATCGCACCGCTGATCTTCCGTCCCTGCTGTTCGGCGACCTCCCTCGCTGCCTTGACCGCGCTGCCCAGGAGCTGGCGCCGAACGTGTCCCAGCCGCCGGAGTTCCGCGGCGTCGAGGGAGGACTGCGCCGCGCGCATCGCCGTCCCCAGCCCGGCGAGTTCCCGGAGAATCCCCGGCCGCCGGGCGGCGAGCATGTTCACCGCCCACGCCGCCACAGACGGTTTGGGCAGGGACCGCACCTCCGCGGCGAGGGTCCCCTGCTCCTTCGCGGCAGCGGCGTCTTTGGCTGCTGCTGTCCGTGCGGCGACAAAATCGTCGAACGGGAGGGCATAGAGCCGTGCCGCTACGTCCGCCAGCCCCTGCTCTCCCATGCAAGAATCATAGAAGCCCAGCCCTCGGCGACGCAGCCGCCGGGCCGGTCCGAGGGATAGGGGCATACATGATCGAAATAGCGGGCCTCCCGGCCCACATCCTGCTCATCCACGCCGTCGTCGTGCTGGCCCCGATCGCCGGCCTCGCCGCGATCGTGTATGCCGCGGCGCCCCGCTGGCGCGGCTACCTGGCCTGGCCGCTGGCAGTGCTGTCCCTGGTGCTGGTTCCGGTGTCCCTGCTCACAGCGCAGGCCGGGGAGCAGCTCCAAAAGACCCGCCCTGCCTCCGCACTGATCCGTGAACACGCTGAACAGGGGGACGTGCTCAAGGCCGTTTCCGTGGTGTTCTTCGTGGTTGTGGCGGCGGCGCTGATCGTGAGCCACGAGCCCATCGGACGGCGCTTCGCGTTCCTGGGGGCGCTGCGCACCAACAGTGCTGTCCGGATGACCCTGCTGATCGTCGCAGCGGCAGCCGGCGCCTTCTTCGTCTACCAGAGCGTCATCACCGGGCATTCCGGGGCGGCTTCCGTCTGGGCCCGTTGAGCGAACCAGCTCACGGCGGCGGTCCGGGCCAGGCGGCGCACAGTCGTCCGGTCCCGGCCGCCGCCGGCGCCCTCCCCTGGCACCTCCGCCGAGCCACCGAAGCCCTGCACACGCTCGACGTCAACGCTGACACCGGTTTGGACTCGGACGAGGCGGACCGGCGCCTGGCCCTCTACGGCGCCAATCAGCTCCGCTCCGCACCCACGGTGCCGCTGTGGCGGAAGATCGTGCGGCAGTTCCAGGACCCGCTGATCTACCTGCTGCTGGCGGCCATCGCCATCTCGGTCCTTGCCTGGGCGGTGGAAGGTGCCGCCGGCGTGCCGGTTGACGCCCTTGTGATCGGGGCCGTGGTCCTGCTCAACGGCGTCCTGGGCTTCGTGCAGGAAAACAAGGCCGAGAGCGCCGTCGCGGCGCTTCGGCTGATGACGGCAGCGAACTCCATGGTGCTGCGGGACGGCCAATTGAAAACCGTGCCGTCCGCTGAACTGGTGCGCGGTGACATCCTGGTCCTCAACGAGGGGGACTCCGTCGGTGCCGACGCCCGGCTGATCACGGCAAGTTCCCTGGGCGTTGCCGAGTCCTCGCTGACCGGCGAAAGCGCCCCCGTCTTCAAGGACCCCATGGTCCTCGGCGGTGATGTCCCCCTCGGCGACCGGCTGAACATGGTCTACAAGGGGACGGCCGTGGCGCAGGGCGTGGGCCGGGCGGTGGTGACCGGAACCGGGATGGACACCGAGGTCGGCGCGATCGCGGGATTGCTGGCCGCCGCCGAGGACGCCCCCACCCCGCTGCAGCGCGAAATTGCCGGCGTCAGCAAGCTGCTCGGCATCACCGTGATCGCGATCGCCGTCGTCGTGATGGCCACGATCATCATCGTCAACGGGGTGTCGACGCTGAGCGGGCTCGTCACCGTCCTGCTGCTGGGGGTCTCGCTCGCCGTGGCGGCAGTGCCGGAGGGCCTGCCCGCCATCCTGTCCGTGGTGCTCGCCATCGGGGTCCAGAACATGGCCAAACGCAACGCCGTGGTCAAGGAGCTGCACTCGGTGGAAACCCTTGGCTCCGCCTCGGTGATCGCCTCGGACAAGACCGGAACGCTGACCCGCAACGAGATGACCATCTGCCGGATCACCACAGCCTCCGGCCAGGTCGAGCTCACCGGTGTCGGGTACCGGCCGGAGGGCGGGGTTCTCCACAACGGCAACGAAGTCCCTGATCCTGCGCTGCTCCGGGAGGCACGCATGGTGCTGGCCGGTGGCTCCTTCGCCAACAACGCGCAGCTGCGGGAGCATGGCGGTGAATGGGAGATCCAGGGCGACCCGACCGAAGCGGCGTTCCTCGTCGCGGCCCGGAAGCTGGAAGGCGTCACAGACCGGACCGGGGAGTTCGAGCGGCACGGCGAGATCCCGTTCACCTCGGAGCGGAAACTGATGTCCGCGCTGGCCCGCCACCGCGAGGCCGGCACCCTGTCCCTGGTCACCAAGGGGGCCCCGGACGTCCTGCTGAAGCGCTGCACCGGGCTGCAGCTCGGCGGGGAGGTTGTTCCGATGGACGTGGAACGCCGGGCCCGGGCCCTTGGCGACGTCGAGGAGCTCTCGTCCCAGGCCTTCCGCACGCTCGGCGTGGCCTACCGCCGATACACCGAAGCGGACCGTCACGAAGCGGACATCCTCGACGAGGAGGACGAGAGCACGCTGGTGTACGTCGGCGTCGTCGGAATCCTGGACCCGCCCCGGGCGGAAGCGGCCTCCGCGGTGGCCGAGGCGCGGCGGGCGGGCATCCGCGTCGTGATGATCACCGGGGACCACCCGCTCAGCGCGGCCCGGATCGCCGGGGACCTCGGGATCGCCAAGCCGGGGGAGCGCGCGGTGACGGGCGCGGAGCTGGATGCCCTGGACGACGACGGGCTGCGCAAGGTCACCCGGGACACCTCGGTGTACGCGCGGGTGGCGCCGCAGAACAAACTGCAGATCATCACTGCCTTGCAGGCCCAGGGCAACGTGGTGGCGATGACCGGGGACGGTGTCAATGACGCGCCGGCCCTGAAAACCGCGGACATTGGCATCGCCATGGGAGTCACGGGCACCGAGGTCACCAAAGAGGCCTCGAACATGATCCTCGGCGACGACAACTTCGCCACCATCGTCTCCGCGGTGCGGCAGGGCCGGGTCATCTTCGAGAACATCGAAAAGTTCCTGCGTTACCTGCTCTCCTCCAACATGGGCGAGGTGTTCACGGTCTTCCTCGGCGTCGTGTTCGCCGGCGCCATGGGCCTGGCCGCAGCGAGCCCCGGCGAAGTCGCGGTGCCCCTGCTGGCGACGCAGATCCTGTGGATCAACCTCGTGACCGACTCCGGCCCCGCCCTGGCGATGGGCGTTGACCCGGAAATCGACGACGTCATGGCGCGCCGGCCCCGCCAGCGCGGCGACCGGATCCTCGGCCCCCGGATGTGGCTGGGTATCCTGAGCATCGGCCTGGTCATGGGCGTCGCATCCCTGCTGTCCATCGATATCTTCCTGCCCGGCGGGTTGGTCCCGGGCGGCAGTGACTCACTCGACGTCGCACGGACCGCCGGCTTCACCACCCTCGTGTTTGCCCAGCTGTTCAACGCCTTCAACTCCCGTTCGGAGACGACGTCGGCCTTCCGCCGGCTCTTCGTGAACAAATGGCTCTGGGGATCGGTGCTGCTCGCGACGGTGCTCCAGGTGGCGGTCGTCGAGCTGCCCTTCCTCCAGCGCGCCTTCGGGACGGCGTCCCTGGACCCCGGCCACTGGGCGGTCTGCGTGGGGATGGCCTCGACCGTGCTGTGGTTCGATGAGCTCCGCAAAATTGTCCTGCGGGCGGGCGAGCGGCGGCGCGGGGTGCAGGCCCGCGGATGACAAGGGCCGGGTCACGGCTCTAGGGCTGCCGCAGGGGGCCGCGGGTCCTGCGGAGCGCCACAACCAGCACCACGAACGAGAGCAGTTGCAGGACCGCCACGGCTGCGATCAGCAGCGGGCGGGTGCCATAGAGTGCGCCGTATAGGACGCCGCCGGCCAGCGCCCCGGCCCCTTCGAAGGCTGCGAAGACGCCGTACGCCGTCCCTTGGCGCTGCTCGGGCACCAGATCGGCAACCAGCGCCTTCACTGTCGAATCCTGGATGCCCAGGGCAGTACCCCAGACGAGGACGCCGATAAAAGCTACCGCGGCCGCCGGCGCGAGGGCCAGCACCGGCACGGCAGCGACCAGCAGGGGAAGGGCAAGGAGCACCCGCCCGCCGGAACGGTCATAGATGACGCCGCTGGCGAGAGCGCCCAGGGCCGCCGCCGCCATCGCGCCTGCGTACAGCAGCGCAACCACCGCCACCGGAATGGCCGCCGTTGTCGTGAGGTGGAACGAAATGACACCAAAGGCAACGAGCCCGGCGCTCCAGAAGAAAGCGGAGACAGCGAACAGCGCAAAGCTCCCGGAAAGCAACGACACCGGACGGCCGGCCGCGCCCGGGGGTGCCGGTTCGACTGCCTGCGGACCTCCACCAGCTTCTGGCGGCGGCTGGCGGGGGCCGGGATCCGGCACCCGGTGCCGTAACCAGAGCAGCAGGAAGATGGCCGCCGCTGCCGGAACGGACAGCGCCGAAAAAGCAGCCGACAGGTTTCCGGTGGCTGCGAGTACCGCGGCGACCAGGACAGGCCCCAACAGGGCTCCGACGAGGTCGAGGGACTTGTGGACGGCGAAGCCGCGGCCGCGGCCCACGGGCTTGGCGACCGCGGCCAGCAGCACGGTCTTAGCCGGGCTGCGGACGGCTTTGCCGACCCTGTCCCCGATGATGAGCACTGAGGCCAGGACCAGGCCAGCTTCTCCGGCCCAGGGTGCCACGGCGAGCAGGGGCACGCAGACCGCTGTGAGCGCGTATCCCGCCAGCGTGAAGGTCCAGTATTTGCGGGTCCGGTCCGCCCACGGCCCGAACAGCAGGCGGAGTCCCTGCGCCGCGGCTTCGGCGCCGCCCGTCACGAGGCCGACGACCAGGGCGGAGGCACCCAGCTGGGCGAGCAGGGGGCCCGACAGGGGCCGCGCGCCGTCCGAGACGACGTCGGCGGCCAGGCTGACGAGGCCAAAACCGATCACCGGACCCCAGAGAGTCCGGCGGTTGGCCCCTGGCAGGGCGGATCCCCTCACCCGCTCGCGGGCTGACAAGCTTCGGTGGGACCGGCCCATTTCCCAAGACTCGCGGACGGTCTGTGGAAGGGCAAGGGGCCCGGCGGCCCGCTCGCAGCCGGCGGCCTTCCGGACACCCGGCGGGGGTGCCTGTAGTGCCGGGCCTTGACGTAATCGCCTTCATCTCGGAGGCCTTGCCCGTACCCGGGGCAAAAAAACGGCCCCGGCGACTGCGCCGGGGCCGATAGATGAAAACTCGAGCTTCCTGCCAGAATCGAACTGGCGACCTTCTCATTACGAGTGAGACGCTCTACCAACTGAGCTAAGGAAGCGACCGCATAAAATGTCCGGGCGGTGGCCCGGGCGCTTCATGCCAGAGACAACTGTAGTAGAGTCCTCCGGCCCGGGTCAAAATGAGTGCCGAGCGCCTCAGCAGACGGTGTTGTCCGGCGGGGTCTTGCCGTCGACCAGGTAACCGTCCACGGCATTGCCGACGCAGTCGTTGGAGCGGCCGTAGGCGGTGTGGCCCTCGCCCTGCCAGGTCAGCAGCGAGGCGTTACCCAGCTGCTTGCGCAGCTCGCTCGCCCATTCGACCGGCGTAGCCGGGTCGCCGGTCGTGCCGACCACGAGGATGTCGGTCGAGCCTTGGTATTCCACCGGTGCCGGGGTGCGGACGCTCTGGTGCGGCCACTCCTTGCAGCTGGTGCCGCCGTAGGCGAAGTACTTGCCGAAAGTGGGCGAATCCAGCCGGAGCTGCTGGTCGTCCGCGCGCATTGCCGCGGTGTCCGTGACCATCGGGTAGTCCAGGCAGTTGATGGCGCTGAAGGCAAAGGTGCTGTTCGAGGAATAGCTGCCGTCGGGTTCGCGTTCGGCGTTGAAGTCGGCCAGCCGCAGGAACGGCGAGGCGTCATTCTTCAGGGCAGCGCCGAGGGCCTGCGTGAGCAACGGCCAGTTGTCGTCGTTGTACAGCGGGACGATCAGGCCGGTGACCAGGGTGGACGCCGAGACTATCCTGCCGTCCTTGGCGCGCATCGGGTTCGCTTCCACGGCCGCGATCAGGTCCCGGATCTGCTCGATCCCGTTGTCGACGCCGCCGCTGAGCGGGCAGCCGTTGGACTGGAGGCACTTTTCCACGTAGGCGCGGAGGGCTTTTTCAAAGGCTTTGGCCTGACCGCTGGTGAGCTCCTCGGAACTGAGGGAGGGATTCATCGCGCCGTCCAGGACCATCGTGCCGACGTTGTCAGGAAACAGCGCGGCGTAGGTCGAACCGAGGAATGTCCCGTAGGAAAAGCCCATGTAGTTCAGCTTCGTGTCGTTCAGGGCAGCACGCAGGATGTCGAGGTCCTTGGCGGAGCTCTCCGTGTCGACATGGCCCAGGAGGGGCCCAGTCTTTTCCTGGCACCGGTCGGCGATCACCTTGTTGTCCGCCAGGGTTTCGGCCAGGCCGGCATCGGTGTCCATGTCGTAGATCTTTGCGCGGGCGGCGTCGCGTTCCTGATCCGTCAGGCAGGTGACCGGGGCGGAGCGCTTCACCCCGCGCGGGTCGAAGCCCACGATGTCAAAGTTGGCGCGGAGCTTCTCCGAGAAGTGCGTGGTTCCGGCGTCCTTGACGAAGTCATAGCCCGAGCCGCCGGGTCCGCCCGGGTTGATGAGCAGGCTTCCTTTGCTGTTGCCTTTGGTGGACAGCTTGATTGCCGCGATCTCGATGCGGTCGCCGTCGGGCTTGCTGTAGTCCAGCGGAACCTCGATCTTGGCGCACTGGAAGTCCGTCTCGCAGGCGGTCCAGTCGGTCTGCTGCGTGTAGTAGCTGCGGAGCTCTGCGGGCGCGGAGGACGCGATCTCAGGATTCGGGGTGCTGGCGCTCTTGGCGCCGCCGTCGCCGGCGCCGAACAAGGTGCACGAGGAGAGCACCACGGCCAGGGCCATGGCGCCGGCTGCCCGCATGCCGATCGCAAGGGATCGGGATCTGGCGGGCACTGCTCGTGCAGACTTCATGCGGTTCTCCTTGGCGGATCGGATCGGGGCGGACGGGCTGGCACTGCACACCGGACCGGTGCTGGGCTGATGGCCGGACCACCGGGGACGGGTCACTCTATGATCCCTCAGATGAGGCTGGCGGCCATCGACTCGATGGCCAGCAGCGGGGCGACGTTGGAAGTCGTGATCCGTTGGCGGGCCTTGTTGATGGCGTCCATGCGGGCAAGTGTTGTTTCGGCGGGGGACTGGCGGGCGAATTCCACGAGTTCGCTCCTGAGTTCAACGTTGACCAGCTCCACGGCGTTCCCCATCTGGATGATCAGCACATCCCGGTAGAAGGACAGCAGATCGGTCAGGGTGCGGTCGAGGGAGTCTGTCACCGACCGCTTGGCGCGGCGCTTCTGGTCGTCCTCGAGCTGCTTGAGCTGTCCGCGCATGGCCGGCGGCAGCGTGCCGCTCTCGGGCGCGCCGAGGGTGGCGAGCAGCGCGGCTTTTTCCGCCGCGTCGCGCTCGTCGTTGGAGCTGTTGGCTTCCGCGGTGGCGATCTTGACGAGTTTTTCCGCCATCAGCACCGCGGCGGTGACGCCCCGGAGGCCCAGCGGGAACCGCACTGTTTCGAGCCGCCGTTCGCGGGCTTCGGGGTCCCGTGCCAGCCGGCGGGCGATCCCGACATGGCTTTGCGCTGCCCGGGCGGCACGTTCGGCGACGGCCGGGTCAACGCCGTCGCGCTTGACCAGCAGGGCCGCGACGTCGGCCGCGGGCGGAAGCCGCAGCGCCACCGCCCGGCACCGGGAGCGGATGGTGACGAGGACGTCGGCCGGGGACGGCGCGCACAGCATCCAGATGGTGCGGGGGGTCGGTTCTTCGATCGCCTTGAGCAGCACGTTGGTGGTGCGTTCGGCCATCCGGTCCGCGTCCTCCACGACGATGATGCGCCAGCGCGCCGAGGCCGGCCGGTTCCCGGCGGTGGAGACCAGTTCGCGGGCCTGGGCGATGGTGATGGTGACCTTCTCGGTGCGCACGAACGCGACGTCTGAGTGGGTTTCCCCGAGGATGGTCAGGCAGGCCGCGCATTCATCGCAGCCGCGCCGGCTGACATCGTCCTGGTCGCAGTTCAGGGCGGCGGCGAAGGCCTTCGCCGCGTTGGACCGCCCGGAACCCGGCGGGCCGGTGAAAAGCCACGCATGGGTCAGGCCGTCGCCCTCGGAAGCCTGGCGCAGTTGGGCGACGACGGCGGGCTGGCCCTGGAGGTCGTCCCAGACGCTCATGCCCTCACGCCCCGGGGGAGGGCCAGCAGCGGCTCGACCCGTTCGAGGATCCGCAATGCCAACTTCTCGACCGGGAGGTGGGCGGGAAGGACGAGATACCGCTCGGGCCGGTCCGCGGCGAGGGCGAGGAACGCGGTCCGGATCCTGGCGTGGAACTCGTCCGCCTCAGATTCCAGCCGGTCCTCGGCCGCGTCCCCCGCGGTGCGCCGTCGCCGGCCGACCTCGGGGTCAACGTCGAGAAGTACGGTGAGGTCCGGCTGAAGGCCCGAGGTGGCCCACTCGTTGATGTTGCGGACGGCGTCGGTGCCCAGGTCCCGGCCGGCGCCCTGGTAGGCGACCGAGGAATCGATGTAGCGGTCGGTGAGGACGACCTCGCCGCGTTCCAGGGCCGGGCGGATGACCTGGCTGGCGTGGGCGGCGCGGGAGGCCGCAAAAATGAGGGCTTCGGTGTGCGCGTCGATGTGGCCGTGGCCGTGGTCCAGGACCAGGGAACGCAGCTTTTCGCCGATCGGAGTGCCGCCCGGCTCCCGGGTCCGCAGCACCTTGAGGCCGCGCGATTCAAGGGCCGACGCCAGCTCGGCCGCCTGCGTGGACTTGCCGGCGCCGTCGCCGCCTTCGAAGGCGATAAACAGTCCGGGATTATGGGTAGTCACTGCTCTAGCGTACCGACAATCCCTGACAGTAACGTGCCTGGACGTAACGCCTTGGCTGCCCTGAGGGGCGCCGAAGTACCCTGTGACCATGAGTCTTTCCGATGCACAGGCAGCCTCCCTCTCCGCTGAAACGGTCGTGGTGGCGGCGGGCCGCCCGCCCCGTGAACGCGACGAACCGGTCAACCCCCCGCTGGTGCTCTCCTCGACCTATTACGGCACGGGACCGCTGGGCGACGGCGACCGCGGCTACGGCCGGTATTCCAACCCCACCTGGGACCCCTTCGAGGAAGCCCTCGGCCAGCTGGAGGGCGCGGAGCTCCCTGGCCTGCTCTATGCCTCCGGCCTCGCCGCCGTCAGCTCCGCACTGTCCCTGGTTCCTGCCGGGGGAGTGCTGGTCATGCCGTCGCACAGCTACGCCGGATCCCTGGTGATGGCCACGGAACTGGCCGCGAAGGGGTTCCTGGAGCTGCGCACGGTGGATATCGCGGACACCGATGCCGTCCGGGCGCAGCTCGCCCCGGCGGACGGGCGGCCCGCCGGCATGCTCTGGCTGGAGAGCCCCACCAACCCGATGCTAGGCGTCGCGGACATCCGCGCGCTGACGGCGGCCGCGCACGCGGCAGGCGCCATAGTCGTCACGGACAACACCTTTTCCACCCCGCTCGTGCAGCAGCCGCTGGCGCTGGGTTCGGACGTCGTCCTGCACTCGGTGACGAAATACCTCTCCGGCCACTCCGACGTCGTGCTGGGCGCCCTGGTGACGTCCGACGCCGGACTGCGGGCCGCGCTGCTGCACCACCGCACCATCCACGGCGGAATCGCCGGGCCGTTCGAGGCCTGGCTGGCGCTGCGCGGGCTGCGCACCCTGGCCCTGCGGGTGGAGCGCGCGCAGGCCTCGGCGGCGGTCCTGGCCGGGCGGCTGAGCACGCACCCCAGGGTCGGAAGCGTCCGGTTCCCGGGTCTGCCCTCGGACCCCGGCCACGAACGGGCCAGGAGCCAGATGAAGGGCTTCGGCTCGGTGCTTTGCATTGAAATGGCCCCGATCGCCAGCGGGGGGAACAGCGCCGACGGCAGCGTCGACGGCGGTCACGGCGGCCTCCTCAGTGGGGCCGATGCCGCGGACCGGATGATCCGGGCCCTGAAGCTGTGGCTCCCGGCCACCTCCCTGGGCGGGGTGGAGTCGCTGATCGAACGGCGGCGACGGCACACGGCCGAGCCCGCCAGTGTCCCTGACAATCTGGTCCGGCTGAGCGTGGGGATCGAAAACGTCGAGGACCTTTGGTCCGATTTGGAGCAGGCCCTGGCCAGCTTGGACGGCTAGGCTGGGGGCATGGACGGACGAGCGCTTATTTACTATGTCGAGACCGGGGTCTACTTTCTCCTGGCCCTCGTAGCCCTGGCCCTTGAGGTATGGGCTTTCTTCGATTGCCTGCGGCACAAGGCGAACGCCTTTGAGGCCGTGTCCAAGCGCACCAAGACATTTTGGCTGGCCGTCACCGGCGGCGCCATGGCCGTGGGCCTGCTGTCCCTGCTGGGCGGCGGAGGCGGCGGCCTCCTGGGTCCGCTGGGACTGTTCGGTCTCGTCGCCGTGACGGCGGCGTCCGTTTACCTTGCCGACGTCCGCCCCGCCGTCAAGGACGCGGGCCGCGGCGGGAGCCGCAACACGGGTCCCTACGGCCCCTGGTGACCTAGCCGGCCGCCACGCTCGCGAGCTCACCCAGGGAATCCTGCCGGCCGGGCCCCTCACCGTCATCTCAGAGCCCCACTAAGGACCCGGCGCGACGGCGTCCCAGCCCACCGTCAGTTCGCCCAGCCGCCACCGGGCCGGACCATCCTGGACCCGCCAGCCGGCGTCGAGCAGTGACCGGCACATCGCCGTCCAGCGCTGCCGGTTCCCGAACGACGCCAGCGGAGCGGCCTCCAGCCACGCCTGGTCCATCGCCTGCAGGAAGGCATGGATCCTCTCGCCGGGCACGTTGCGGTGGATAAGGGCTTTCGGGAGCCGCTCGGCCACCTCCGAGGGCAGCACAAAACTGCCGAACCGCATCGACAGACTCAGGCTCAGCGGCCGCTCGGCGTCCAGCGCCACCCACGTGACCCGGCGGCCGATCTCGTCGCAGGTGCCGTCGATGAACAGACCGTCCGGGGCCAGCCGGCCCTGGACCAGGCGCCAGATGGCCGCGACGTCGGCCTCCTCGTACTGCCGGAGCACATTGAAGGCCCGCACCAGGACGGGCCGGCCGGCCACCGGCAGTTCGAAGCCGCCCAGACGGAAGCTCAGCCCGGGCCGTTCCAGTTCCCGGGCCAGCTGGACACGCTCGGGCTCGATTTCGACGCCGACCACCCGCACGTCGGGCCGGACCGCGGACAGCCGTTCAAAGAGTTCGACGGCGGTGGCAGGGGACGCGCCGTAGCCCAGATCGACGGCGAGGGGATCAGCCGCCGCGCGCAGCCGCCAGGCCTGCGGGCCGGTCAGCCAGCGGTCCAGCCGGCGCATCCGGTTGGGGTTGGTGGTGCCGCGGGTAATGTTGCCCACCGGCCTGCCCGCCCGGGGTCCGACATTAGCCACGCCGCCTTTTCCCATGACATGGGTCTGCGGGGACGCCACCCGCTCAGCCTTCTGCACCACCAGCCCACCCTATCCTCCAACCAGTTCCCTCTAACGCGGGGTCACCTCCGGCCCATGCGGCCCCCCGGGACGGGCGCGGAGTGACCCCGCGTTGCAGTGTGGCGCGGGCTTTGTAACCCGCGGCGCTGCCCGGGGCTGCTCAGCTAGGATGAAAACCATGACTTATAAGCTGATTTTGCTGCGCCACGGCCACAGCGAATGGAACGCCAAGAACCTGTTCACCGGCTGGGTGGACGTTGACCTCAACGACCAGGGTCGGGCCGAGGCGGTCCGCGGCGGCGAGCTTCTCGTGGAGCACAACATCCTCCCGGACGTCCTGTACACCTCGCTGCTGAAGCGGGCCATCAACACCGCCAACATGACCCTCGACAAGGCCGACCGCGGCTGGATCCCGGTCAAGCGGGACTGGCGGCTCAACGAGCGCCACTACGGCGCCCTGCAGGGCAAGGACAAGGCCCAGACCCTCGCCGAATACGGCGAGGAGCAGTTCATGACCTGGCGCCGGTCCTACGACACCCCGCCGCCGCCGCTGGACGACGACTCCGAGTTCTCCCAGGCACACGATCCGCGCTACGCGGACCTCGGCGACGCCCTGCCCCGCACCGAATGCCTCAAGGACGTCCTGGTCCGCCTGCTGCCCTACTGGGAATCCGACATCAAGGAAGACCTCAAGGCCGGCAAGACAGTACTGGTCACGGCCCACGGCAACTCGCTGCGCGCCCTGGTCAAGCACCTGGACGGCATCAGCGACGAAGCGATCGCCGGACTGAACATCCCCACCGGCATCCCGCTGGTCTATGAACTGGATGAGAACTTCAAGCCGCTGAACCCGGGCGGAACCTACCTCGACCCCGAGGCCGCGGCCGAGGCGATCCAGGCAGTCGCCAACCAGGGCAAGAAGTAGCGCTCCGACGCAATCACGGAAACGCACGACGCCGGCCGGTCACCTCGCAAGGTGACCGGCCGGCGTCGTTGTTTCTGCTGCGCTGCCGTCCCGAACTGGGGAGGGCTAGCTGTGCTCGATGCCGTTCGGCTGCCAGGCGCCGGTAACCAGGTACGTGACCTTCTGGGCCACGGAGACGCCGTGGTCGGCGAAGCGCTCGAAGTAGCGGCTGGCAAGGGCGACGTCGACCGTCGTTGCGGGGGACTCGTGCCAGTCGCTGCGGGCGATCGCCTGGAAGACGCTCAGGTGCAGGTCGTTCACGGCGCTGTTGGCCTTCAGGATGTCCCGGGCCACCTCGAGGTCCCGGGTTTCCAGCAGTACCGTGAGCTTCCGGGCGATCAGCAGGTCATACTCGGCGAAGCTCTTAAAGGTCTCACGCAGCTGCGCGGGCACTACAGTGGCCGGGTAGCGGAGACGGGCCAGCTGGGCGAGGTGGCGGGCGAGGTCGCCCATCCGCTCCAGGGAGGCGCTCATCCGGAGGGACCCCACGATCATCCTCAGGTCGCTGGCCACAGGGCCCTGCAGGGCGAGGATGTCGATGGCGCGCTCGTCCAGGCTGTTCTGCAGGAAGTCGATCCGTGCATCGGCCGCGATGACGTCCTCGGCCAGATCGATGTCGGCGCCGTCGAAGGCAGTCGTGGCTTTCCCAATGGCTTCGCTGACCAGCTTTGAGATCTCGACGAGCTGTTCCCCTACTTGGGCGAGCTCTTCCTGAAAAACCTTGCGCACGTGTGCGTCCTTTCCTTGGAAATATTGCCGGCCACCACAGCGGCGGGCCCATTTCGGTTCACCTGTCGGCGCTTCAACTGTCCAGTGTTCCAGCGTCCGATGAACTGTTACGCCCCAATAGATGAACGTTAGCTGAACCGGAGTGGGAATAGCGGGAGATTACAGTTTCCGACGCGGGGCAGAGCATAAGCTGGAGCCGTGGACCCAATGCTTATCGGCGTGATCGCCGGCCTGATCGGCCTGTCGCTTGGCGTCTTCGGCGTGCTCGCCTTCCGGGTCAGTGAGCAGCAGCGCAAGCTCGTGGACGTGGAGTTCGAGGACCCCGCACTTCCCGAGGGCGCCGCTGAGGTGCTGGCCGCCGTCGGCCGGGCGTTTGTGGTGGTGGACGCGATCGACGGCGTCGTCCGCGCCAGCCCCGCCGCGTACGCCTACGGACTGGTGCGCGGCCACACCCTGGTCCATGAGCAGCTGCTGGAGATGACCGCGAAGGTGCGGCGCGACGGCGTCATCCTCGAACGGCTCCTCGAACTGCCGCGGGGCCCGCTGGGCCAGGGAACCATCGTGGTCCAGGTGCGGGCGGCCGTGATCGCGGAGGAATACATCCTCCTGCTGGCCGACGACCGGACCGAAGTCACCCGCACCGAGGAAGTCCGCAACGACTTCGTCGCCAACGTCTCCCACGAACTGAAGACGCCGGTCGGTGCCATCTCGCTGCTGGCCGAGGCGCTTGAGTCCTCCGCCGACGACCCGGAGGCCGTGCGCCGGTTCGCCCGACGCACCCACAAGGAATCCGCGCGCCTGGCGGCCCTGGTGCAGGACATCATCGAACTCTCCCGGCTGCAGGGCTCCAACGTCGCAAAGCAGGGCCGGGCCGTGAAAATCGACACCGTCGTCACCGAAGCGGTGGACCGGTCCCAGCTGCCGGCGGAAAGCAAAAACATCGACCTCGTCGTGGGCGGCCAAACGGACTCCATGGTCTACGGCGACCAGGACCAGCTCGTGACGGCGCTGCGGAACCTGATCGACAACGCCATCCGCTACTCCCCGGAAAACACCCGGGTCGGCATCGGCATCCGGGCCAAGGACGGCCTCGTGGCCGTCTCCGTCACGGACCAGGGCGAGGGGCTCAGCCCCGAGGACCAGGAACGCGTCTTCGAGCGCTTCTACCGCGTGGACGCCGCCCGGTCACGCCATACCGGCGGCACCGGCCTGGGCCTGAGCATCGTCAAGCACGTGGTCGCCAACCATGGCGGCGAGGTCACGCTCTGGTCCAAGCCCGGGCAGGGCTCCACGTTTACCATCCGGCTTCCGGAGCTGGAGGGCCAGGACCTCGCCGGCGTTGCCGACGCGGTGGAGCCCGCGGAACGGGCAGCCGCCCAGGCGGCGGCCACCGGCCCGACCCAGCACCACAGACCAACCCGACGGGACGCCGCCGGCGCCCATGAGCAAGGAGCTACCGCTTGAGCAGGATTCTGATTGTCGAGGACGAGGAGTCGTTCAGCGACCCGCTGTCCTATCTACTGGGCAAGGAAGGATTCGAGGTGGAGGTGGTGGACAACGGGCTGGACGCCATCACCGAGTTCGACCGCAACGGCGCCGACCTGGTGCTGCTGGACCTGCAGCTGCCGGGCCAGTCGGGCACCGAGGTCTGCCGGCAGCTGCGGCAGCGCTCGTCCGTCCCGGTCATCATGCTGACGGCCAAGGACGCGGAGATCGACAAGGTCGTCGGGCTGGAACTGGGCGCCGACGACTATGTCACCAAGCCCTACTCGTCGCGGGAGCTGGTGGCCCGGGTCCGGGCCGTGCTGCGCCGCCAGGGCGAGCCCGAGGAGCTGGTTCCCAGCACCGTGCAGGCGGGACCGGTCCGGATGGACATCGAACGGCATGTCGTCACGGTCAGCAGCGAACAGGTTTCCCTGCCGCTGAAGGAATTTGAACTGCTGGAAATGCTGCTGCGGAACTCCGGCCGGGTCCTGACCCGCGGGCAGCTGATCGACCGGGTCTGGGGTTCGGACTATGTGGGGGACACCAAGACCCTCGATGTCCACGTCAAACGGCTCCGCAGCAAGATCGAACCGGATCCCTCGGCGCCCCGGCACCTCATCACGGTCCGCGGCCTGGGCTACAAGTTCGAGCCCTGAGCCCTGAGCGGGCGGAACGCACAGAACCAACAGAAAGGAAGGGGCGCCCGGTGACCGGGCGCCCCTCCTTTTCTGTACGGGAGCTAGTGGTTCGCGCTGCCCGTCGGCGACGGGGTCGGCGTGGCCGAGCCGGTGGGCTCGCTGCCGGCCGGCAGGTACTGCTTGTAGTCGGCGATCGTTCCGTCCAGCACCGGCACGGTGAACGTGGACTTCTGGTTGGTGCCGTCCTCGCTGATGCTGACCTCGACGAGGGAACCCGGGATGCCGCCCGTGGTGCTCAGGATGGCCTCGTCGGTGGAGTCATTGAGCAGCGTGTAGGCGTTCCGCTTGACCGGGACCTCGGTCTGGGACCCGCCGGCACCGGCGATGGTCAGTGTCACGTCCTCGGAGGACGAGTTGTACACGGCGCCGATCACACGGCCGGGCTTGTCCTCACCGGCAGAGATGATCATCATGTTGCGCAGCTGAAGCGCGCCAACATTGGCCTGTGTTCCGTCCGAGGCCGCGTACTGCGCGGCGGTCGACTGGGGGTTGGTGTAGCCGCAGCCTGTCACGGACAGCAGGCCGATGCCCAGAGCAGCCGTTGCCATTACCAGCTTGCCGCGCTGGCCCCGGTTCGTCGCAGTGAAACCCACGTCTCGCACTCCTTGAGAGTCTTGGAACATTATTCAGCCATAGCCTATCGGCAATCCCCGTCAAACGATGATTCGGGCCGTACACAATCCCGTCGCTCCGTGGCCGGCCGGGTCCCGGCGGGCGAGGGCGGTCACCCTTGGCACCGGCGGGGCTATGCACTAATATCCGCGTTCGTCAAGGGGTCTGACGGTGCCGTTTAGGGTCATTTTCCCCGGATTTACGCGGTTCTTGGGTGCGATCCGTGGCAATCGTATGCCTTAAACGTGATAAACTGGTCTGCGGGAAAGGGGAATGTCCACATGGTTTTTGAGGTCGGCGAGACAGTAGTTTACCCTCACCACGGTGCAGCCAAAATTGAAGAAATCAAGATGCGCACTGTCAAGGGCGAAGAGAAGATGTATCTCAAGCTCAAGGTGGCTCAGGGTGATCTGACCATTGAAGTTCCAGCAGAAAACGTTGACCTTGTTGGGGTCCGGGATGTAGTGGGCAAAGAAGGTCTGGAGCACGTGTTTGAAGTGCTGCGGGCCGAGTTCACTGAAGAACCCACCAACTGGTCACGTCGATACAAGGCAAACCTGGAGAAGCTTGCTTCCGGTGACGTCATCAAGGTGGCAGAGGTCGTCCGCGACCTGTGGCGCCGCGATCACGACCGGGGTCTCTCCGCAGGAGAGAAGCGCATGCTGGCCAAGGCACGCCAGATTCTGATTTCAGAACTGGCGCTGGCTGAAAAGACTGATGAAGAGAAGGCCGCAAGCGTTCTCGACGAGGTCCTGGCTTCCTAAGCAAGTCGAACAGACAAGAATCGAACCCCGGTAGCGTAACGGCTGCCGGGGTTTCTTTTTGCCCTTGTGGCCGTTGACCTGTCAGTTCCGGTCGTTCACAACGCCCCGGAAGCACCGGGACTGATAGCTCAGTGGGATGCGCGGGGCGCCGGGACGTAGTCTTGTGCCCATGGACTCAGCACCGACCAACACATCAGCGGCCGGCCCCGTCACCGCGGTCATCGTCGTGGCTGCCGGCTCCGGCCAGCGCCTGGGCTACGGCATGCCAAAAGCCAAGGTTCCGCTGGGCGGGGACAGCATCCTCACGCACGCCCTCAGGGGTGTCGCCGCGGCCGGGATCGCGCAGCAGATCTGCGTCGCCATCCCTCCCGGCGATACGGAACTCCACGCCCTTTGTGAGGCCTTCACCAAAGAGCTCACGGCGGAGCGCCGGCGCACCTCCGCCGCGGGGGCGGGCATGCAACTCCCGGTCGTGACAATTGTCGACGGCGGCGCCACCCGTGCCGCGTCGGTCCGCGCCGCGCTGGCCGGACTCCTCCCGGCCACCGAGGCCGTCCTGGTCCACGACGCCGCCCGCGCACTGACTCCGGAGGCTGTCTTCCACCGGGTGTCGCACGCCCTGGCGGCCGGCGCCGTGGCCGTCATCCCGGTCATGCCCGTCGTGGACACGGTCAAGACGGTGAAGGCGACCACGGGCGACGGCGCCGCCATCGCCCCGGAGCTCGTCACCGGCACCACGGCCCGGGAGACCCTCCGGGCCGTGCAGACCCCGCAGGGCTTCGAGCTCGCCACCCTCCGGCGCGCCCACGCCACGGCGGCCTCCCTCGACGCCGCACACGCGGCCGCGGTAACCGACGACGCCATGCTGGTGGAACTCCTCGGCGTCCCGGTCCACGCGGTGCGCGGCGCCAGCCAGTCGCTGAAGATCACCACGCCGCTGGACCTGATCATCGCCGAGGGCCTGCTCGAAGGCCCGCTGGGCGCCCGCTGGGTGGAAGGCTGAGCATGTCCGGGAACCAGAACGCCCCGCTGCCGGTGATCCCGCTGCCGGTGTTCCCGCTGCCGGTGATCCCTAGGACCGGAATCGGCATCGACGTCCACGCCTACGCCGCCGAGGACGCGCCCCAGCCGCTCTGGCTCGGCGGCCTGTTCTGGGACGGGGAGCGCGGACTGTCCGGCCACTCCGACGGCGACCCCGTCGCGCATGCAGCCGCCGACGCCCTGTTCTCCGCCTCCGGCACCGGGGACCTCGGCGCGCACTTCGGCACCGACCGCCCGGAGTATGCCGGGGCATCCGGCGTGACCCTGCTGGCCGAGGCTGCGCGGATCGTCCGCGCCGCGGGCTTCGAAATCGGGAACATCGCCGTGCAGTTCGTGGCCAACAAGCCCAAGTTCGGCCCCCGCCGGGAGGAGTCCCAGCGGGTCCTCAGCGAGGCCGCGGGCGCCCCGGTGAGTGTCTCTGCCACCACGAGCGACGGCCTGGGCTTCACCGGCCGCGGCGAGGGCATTGCGGCCACGGCGACAGCCCTCGTCTACCGCACCGGCTCGGCGTCTCCGGAGTCTGTCGCCTAGGCTTGACGGAACACCCCTTCCCGCAACACCAGGAGACCCCCTGTGAAAAAGCTGCTGCCCGCCGTCGTCCTGCTGGCCGGACTCCTGCTGACCGGGTGCACCGCGACGCCGAAGCTGAGCGTCCCGGAAAGCTGCGCGTTCCTCAACCAGGACACCTTCGTCCCCACCGGCAACCAGCAGCAGCAGGCGGAGCAGATCTCGAAGCATTACCAGGAGGTCGCCGACAAGGTGGCGCCCGAGGTGGCCGACCCGATCCAGAAGATGGCGGACATCATGAAGCAGGTGGCCGGCACCGCACTCGGGGCCAGGAGCGGTGAGCAGACCAAACAGCTCACCGAACAGAACAACAGGATCGGCGGGTACTGCAAGTAGGCCGGGGGCGGGGGGCCCGCGCAGGGGCCGGATCGCCATCGGCTAATCTGGAGCGGTGACCCTGCGCTTCTATGACACTGCATCCGCCGAAGTCCGCGACTTCGTCCCCCTGGTTCCGGGCAAAGTGAGCCTCTACTATTGCGGTGCCACGGTGCAGGGCATGCCGCACGTCGGGCACATCCGCTCCGCTATCGCCTTCGACCAGCTGACCCGCTGGCTGGAGTACCGGAACTTCCGGGTCACCGTGGTCCGCAACGTCACCGACATCGACGACAAGATCCTCGCGAAGTCCGCCGCCTCCTTCGGCCCCGACTTCGAGGACGAGCCCGGCGCCGTCCGGAATGAGGAATGGTGGGCGCTGGCCTACCGCTACGAGCAGGAATTCCTCAAGGCCTACGACACCCTGGGCGTCTCCCGCCCCACCTACGAACCGCGCGCCACCGGACACATCCCCGAAATGCACGCCCTGATCCAGCAGCTGATCGACCGCGGCCACGCCTACCCGGCCCCGGACGGCTCGGGCGACGTCTACTTCGACGTGCGCTCCTGGGACAAGTACGGCTCGCTGACCCGGCAGAAGGTCGAGGACATGCAGGGCGCCCCGGACGTGGAAGCCCAGTTCAGCAGCAGGAAGAGGGATCCGCGCGACTTCGCGCTCTGGAAGGGCCACAAGGACGGGGAGCCGACGACGGCGAGCTGGGCCTCGCCGTGGGGCGCCGGCCGTCCGGGCTGGCACCTCGAATGCTCCGCGATGGTCACCAAGTACCTCGGCGCCGAGTTCGACATCCACGGCGGCGGGCTGGACCTCAGGTTTCCGCACCACGAGAACGAGATGGCCCAGTCGCAGGCTGCCGGCCACGGGTTCGCCAACTTCTGGATGCACAACGGCATGGTCACCTACGCCGGCGAGAAAATGTCCAAGTCCATCGGCAACACCGTCAGCCCCGCCGAGATGCTGGAGCTGGCCCCGCCGCGCGTGGTCCGCTACTACCTCGGCCAGGCCCAGTACCGCTCGGTGCTGGACTACCAGCCGTCCTCGCTGCAGGAGGCCGCCGCCGCCGTCGAACGCATCGACGGGTTCGTCAGCCGCGCGCTTCGGAGCACCCCGACGCAGGACGGCGCTGTCGGCTTCTTCAGCTACGGAACCGTCCCCGACGCCTTCGCGGCCGCCATGGACGATGACCTCAACGTCCCGCAGGCCCTGGCGGTGCTCCACGACACCGTCCGCGCAGGCAACACCGCACTCACCGCCGGGGAACTCGACGCCGCCCGGCAGGCACTGCTCAGCGTCACCGACATGCTGCGTGTCCTTGGTCTCAGCGATACCGCGGGGCCCGCCGTGGACGAACAGAGCACCACCGCCCTCGGCGTCCTCGTCGAAGCGCAGCTCGCGGCCCGCGCCCGGGCCCGCGCCAGCAAGGACTGGGCCGCTTCGGACGCCATCCGCGACACCCTCGCCGCCGCCGGCGTCGTCGTCGAGGACGGCCCGGACGGCGCAAACTGGAGCCTCAAGCGCGGCTGATCCGGTCCGGTTCCCGGCGCTGCACCGGGGACCGGCCATGCCCTGCGGTCGAGGATTTAACTCGAGTCAGTAGACTGGAGTTCAGACTTATCAACGAATCGCGTATTTAAAAGGGTGGAACTCATGGCCAACAACGGTCGCCGGTCGGTCAAACTGAAGAAGGGCCCCTCCGTCGGAACCGGCGGTCACGGCCGCAAGGCACTTGAGGGCAAGGGGCCGACGCCCAAGGCGGAGGACCGCCCGTACCACAAGGCCCACAAGAACAAGCAGCTCGCGGAACGCTCCGCGGCCAAGCGCCCGGGCGCCCCCCGCAACCCCGGTGCGCGTTCCGGCCCCAAGGGCCGCGCCACCGAGGAAGTCGTCACCGGACGCAACTCCGTCGTGGAGGCACTTCGCGCCGGCATCCCGGCCAAGGCCCTGCACGTCGCTATCCGCATCGAGATGGATGACCGCGTCAAGGAGTCCCTGAAGCTGGCGGCCGAGCGCGGCATCCCGCTGCTCGAGACCGGCAAGCCCGAGCTGGACCGGATGACCGACGACGCCATCCACCAGGGCCTCGTGCTGCAGATCCCGCCGTACGAATACCAGGACGCCTACGAGCTCGCCGAGGAAATCCTCGCGAGCTGGAAGAAGGGCCACGTCGCCAACGCGCCGCTCTTCGTCGCGCTGGACGGCATCACCGATCCGCGCAACCTCGGGGCGATCATCCGCTCGGTCTCGGCCTTCAGTGGCCACGGCGTCATCGTCCCGGAACGCCGCTCCGTCGGCGTCACCGCCTCCGCCTGGAAGACCAGCGCGGGAGCAGCGGTCCGCGTCCCCGTGGCACGTGCGGCCAACCTGAACAACACGCTGAAGGCTTTTAAGAACATGGGCATCTATGTTCTGGGGCTCGACGGCGACGGCGACGTGTCGCTGCCCGACCTCGCCTTGGCCACCGAGCCGGTCTGCATTGTTGTGGGATCCGAGGGCAAGGGCCTCAGCCGGCTGGTCCGCGAAAACTGCGACCAGATCGTCTCCATCCCGATCGACTCCGCGATGGAGTCGCTGAACGCCTCCATGGCCGTGGGCATCTCCCTCTACGAGATCTCCCGCCAGCGCGCCGTCAAGTAGTCCAACAGCACAGCAACGCGGGGTCACCTCGCGCCCCTCCGAGGCCCCAAAATGGGCGCGAAGTGACCCAGCGGTGTTAGAACTTGTGGCGGTTGGCGAGGACCGGGAGTTTGGCCCGGGCTTCCTTGACGGCGGCGGGGTCCAGGTCTGTGAACAGCAGGCCGGGGGCGCCGTCGAGCTCTTCGAGGACCTCACCCAGCGGGGACACGACGACGGAGTGCCCGACGCCGGTGGGCGCCGCACCTTTGGGCTCGATTCCCTGGCTGGCCGGGTCGCCCTGGCCGCAGGCGAGGACCACAGTGGTGGAATCCAGGGCGCGGGCGCGGGCCAGGAGCTTCCATTGTTCGGCCTTGCCCGGGCCGGATCCCCAGGAAGCGCAGACAATGTTCACCTCGGCCCCGCGATCCGCGTTCTCGGTAAAGAGATCAGGGAACCTGATGTCGTAGCAGGTCGCCAGGCCGAACGTCACGCCGTCGAACTCGAAGGTGACGGGCACAGTGCCGGCGTCGACCGTGTCCGATTCCGCGAAGCCAAAGGCATCAAAGAGGTGGATCTTGTCGTAGCTGGCCTCGATGCCGCGGCCGGTGACCAGCAGGGTGTTGCGCACCTTGCCGCCGTCGTCCGGTGTTCCCGGGGTGAACATCCCGGCGACGATCACAATCCGGTGTTCCGCCGCGATGCTGCGCAGCCGCGATGCCCATGGGCCGTCCAAGGGCTCGGCGATGTCCAGCAGCGAATTCCCGAAGGCGCGCATGGTGGCCTCGGGGAATACCACGAGCTCCGCCCCGCCGGCTTTGGCGCGGGCCGCGTAGTCCGCCACGAGGGCCAGATTTCCGGCAAGATCGCGTCCGGTGATGATTTGAGCGAGTGCAATCCGCACTATTACCTCCATTTTCGGCGCTTGTTCAAGTCTGCAACGTCGCTTTTCCGTAAACTGCAGTTCGTCAGGAAATCAGAAACCGGGTCTATTTGTTCCGCCCCGCTAAACTTTAAGCAATGGTTATGACCTACGTAGACACAGCTTCCACCGTAGACGCCTCCCGGGCGTTTCCGCTGGGAATCAGCGTTCCGAACACCGGTTCGCCGGTATTTGACGACCCTCGGAGTGCCTTCGCGAACGTGGCGGTCTACGCGCCCGGCGTGGCCACCCTGGAAATCGCCTACCAGGCGCCCGGCGGCACCTGGCAGCTCAGGACACTGCCGAACGTGACCGACGGCGTGCACCACGGGATCGTCGAAGGCATCCCGGCCGGTTCGCGCTACGGATTCCGGGCGACCCCCGATCACGAGGCGCTCCCGTTGTCCATGCCCGCTACGGACTTCGACAGCAGCGGCGAGCAGCCGCTGCTGCTGGACCCCTATGGCCGGGCCGTGGACGAGCGCGAGGACTTCATCACGAGCGTCCGGATGGACGGCGACTTCGACTGGGGCAACGACCGCGGCCCCAGGACTCCGTGGCGCAACACCATCATCTACGAGGCACACGTCCGCGGCCAGACCAAGCTGCACCCCGACATCCCCAAGGACCTCCAGGGCACCTACGCCGGGCTGGCGCACCCGGCCATGATCGAGCACCTGATCTCGCTGGGGATCACCGCCGTTCAGCTCCTCCCGGTGCACTTCCACGTGGACGAACCGCACCTGCAGAATCTCGGGATGCCGAACTACTGGGGCTACAACACGGCCGCATTCTTCGCCCCGCACCCCGGCTATGCCACCGAGGCCGCGCAGGCAGCGGGCCCGAAGGCCGTCCAGGACGAGTTCAAAGGCATGGTCAAACTGCTGCACGCCGCCGGCCTTGAGGTTATCCTCGACGTCGTCTACAACCACACGGCCGAGGGCGGCAGGGACGGCCGGACCCTCAGCTTCCGCGGCCTCGGGGAGATGACCTACTACCGCAACGACGGCCACGGCAGTTATGTGGACAGCACCGGCTGCGGCAACTCCCTGAACTTCGGCGAGCCCCGCGTGGTGCAGCTGGTGCTGGATTCGCTGCGTTACTGGGTGACCGAGTTCCACATCGACGGCTTCCGCTTCGACCTTGCCGTGACGCTGGCCCGCAACGCCGCCAACGAGTTCGATCCCCGCCACCCGTTCCTGGTGGCGATCGGGGCCGACCCCATGCTGTCCGCCACCAAGCTCATCGCCGAACCCTGGGACATCGGCTACGGCGGCTGGCAGACCGGCCGTTTCCCGCCCGGCTGGGTGGACTGGAACGACCACTTCCGCGACGCCGTCCGCAGCTTCTGGCTCGCTGACCGCGCCGCGATCGACGCCGGCGGTCAGGGCGGCTCGGTGGCGCGGCTCGCGGACGCACTCTCGGGCTCCGCGAGCCTGTTTGAACCCTCCGGCCGTTCCCGGCTCGCTTCGGTCAACTTGGTCACCGCCCATGACGGCTTCACCCTGGCCGACCTCGTGTCCTACGACCGCAAACACAACGAGGCCAACGGTGAACAGAACCGCGACGGCCACGGGGACAACCGCAGCTACAACCACGGCTTCGAAGGCCCTACGGAGGATGAGGACATCCTCGCCCGGCGTGAGCAATCCAGCCGCAACCTGATGGCGTCGCTGATGATTTCCCAGGGCGTGCCAATGATCACCGCCGGCGACGAGATCGGCCGCACCCAGCAGGGCAACAACAACGCCTACTGCCAGGACAACGCCATCGCCTGGATCGACTGGACCAGCACGCCCGAATCCCACTCGATGCTGCGCACCACCAAGCGGGTGATCCGGCTGCGCAAGGAATTCCTGGCCGGGCAGCCGCATGACTACCCGGCCCGCGAGAAACAGTCGTACTTCCACTGGTTCGACGAGCGCGGCGAGCCGATGGCCGGGGAACGCTGGCAGGATCCGGGGCACCGGGTGGTTCAGCTGCTGCTCGGGTCCGACGACGGCCACGTGGACGGACTCGTGGTGGTCAACGGCGGCGCCGAGGACATCAAGGTCACGCTGCCGCTGCTCACCAATGAGGAAGGGACCGGCAACCGGCTCTTCGAGCTGCGCCTGACCACCTCCGGGCTCCACGACCGGCGCCAGGGCGTCCGGGTCGCTTCCGGTGAGCGGGACGTTGTGCAGGCCAATTCCATCAACATCTACCGCACGTAGCCCGGCCCCCACCCAGGCAAAAGGAAAACTGCGCATGAAGGTCCAGCGGCTGACGGCCCTGCTTGCCCTGCTGCTCGGACTGGCGGTGCTGGCGTTCGTGCTGGCAGGGGTCCCGGGGAGCGGAACGGCGCCGTCCGGCGCCGGCACCAGGAGCGTCGTCCCTGCAGAGCGCGCAGCTCCAACGGCGCCGCCTGCCCCCGCGAACCCGTCCGGGCTGCCGGAGGTGAAGGCCTCGGAGCTTCCCGCCGAAGCGCGACAGACACTTGGGCTCATCACCAGGGGAGGGCCGTATCCCTACAGCAGGGACGACGTCACGTTCGGCAACTTCGAGCGCATTCTTCCGCGGAAATCCTCCGGCTATTACCGGGAATACACGGTCCGGACCCCGGGTGAATCCGACCGCGGTGCCCGCCGGATCGTGGCCGGGCAGGCCGGCGAGAAGTATTACACGGCGGACCATTACAACTCGTTCAGATTCATTATCGAAGGCAAGTAAGGAACCCATGAAGATTTACTCCGCAGACACCTGGACCATCGAGGAACTGCAGGCCCTGGTGGCGGACGCCGGACGGCGCGCCGTGCTGATTCCCGCCGCCGATACCAAACGGATGGTCCTCGAGACGTTCGCGAAGACCCTGGGCTTCCCGGAGGACTACGGCGTGAACCTGGATGCGCTCAATGACTCCCTGCACGACTTCGCCGATGCCGCCGCCGACGAGGGCCAGTCCCCGATCACCTTCATCTGGGAGGTCCCGGCCGCCTTCCGCTCGGACCGTTCGTTCGGTGTCATCTGCGAAATCCTCCAGGACGCCGAACGCTACTCCGGCAGGAACCTGGCCGTCATCGCCGTCTGCCTCTGATGGCGGCCGCGCACGGCCGTTCCGCGAACCGGTTATCCGTAAGCGTGCGTCTAAGCCAGGAACGAGCGAGCACGCGAAGGATGGCCGGTTTGCGGAACGACGGCTTCAGGCGTTGACGATCAGGCCCAGTTCCGCCTTGGACGCAAGCGCCTCGTGCTTCGGGAGTACCCGGACCGTGTAGCCGAAGGAACCGGACCGGTCGATCACCAAGGTTCCGCTGAAAAGGTGCCGGCCCTTGCCGAGGTCTTCCACCGCCTTCAGCTCCGCCACCGTGACGTCGGCCAGCTCGTCGCCGTCCTCCGCCTTGCCGTAGGCGACCTCGACGGACACATCATCCGGGGTGAGGTCGTGCAGGGCCACATAGGCGTTGACCTGAAGAATGTCGCCGATCTGCGGGTCCTCCGAGACGCCCACCGAGTCCACATGTTCTACCTGGATCTGCGGCCAGGCAGCCCGGACCCGGGAAATCCAGGCCGCGAGGGCCTTGGCCTCGGCAAAATTCTCCGCACCGGCCCGGCGGCCCGCGACGGCGGCCGGCCGGTACAGGACGTTGACGTAGTCCTTGAGCATCCGGTCCGCGGAGACTGCCGGGCCCAGATGGGACATGGTGTGCTTGATCATCGAGACCCAGTGCGTGGGGACCGTCTGCGCTCCTGACTGCGAAGGCCCAGCGGCGCCGGCGCCGTCGGACACCGTGAGTCCGTAGAAGCGGGGGGCCACCTGGGTCTCGAGCAGCTCGTACAGGGCCGCCGCCTCGATGTCGTCGCGTTCCTCGGGGGCCGCGTCGTTGTTGGCGGTCGGAATCGCCCAGCCGTTCTCGCCGTCGTACATCTCGTCCCACCAGCCGTCCAGGACTGAGAGGTTGAGCGAGCCGTTCAGGGCCGCCTTCATGCCGGAGGTGCCGCACGCCTCGAGCGGACGCAGCGGATTGTTCAGCCACACGTCGCACCCCGGGAACAGGGTCCGGGCCATGGCGATGTCGTAGTTGGGCAGGAACGCGATCCGGTGCCGCACCGCCGGGTCGTCGGTGAACCGGACGAGGTCCTGGATCATCTTCTTGCCCGCGTCATCGGCCGGGTGGGACTTGCCCGCTATGACCAGCTGGATCGGGTGGGTCTTGTGCAGCAGCAGGGCCTTGAGCCGCTCCGGCTCGCGCAGCATCAGCGTGAGCCGCTTGTAGGTCGGCACACGCCGGGCGAAGCCGATGGTCAGGATGTCCGGGTCCAGCACCGAATCCGTCCACGCGAGCTCGGCGTCGGCCGCCCCGCGCTTCTTCCAGGCAGCCCGCAGGCGGCGCCGGACGTCTTCCACGAGCGACACGCGCATCTCGCGGCGGAGGGCCCAAACGTCCTCGTCACTGACGTTGTAGGCGAGGTCCCAGCGGCCCTGGGCCTCCGCCTCGGCGCCGAACTGGTCACGCGCCAGCTGGGACACCCGCGGGTCCACCCAGGTGGGCACGTGCACCCCGTTGGTGACCGACGTGATGGGCACCTCGGAGTGGTCGAATCCGGGCCACAGTGCGGAAAACATGCCGCGGGACACGACGCCGTGCAGCTTGGCGACGCCGTTGGCACGCTGGGCCAGGCGAAGGCCCATCACGGCCATGTTGAACACGAACGGGTTGCCGTCCGTGTAATCCTCGCGGCCGAGGTCCAGGATCTTTGCCACCGGCACGTCCGGCGCCAGCCCGGCGTCGAAGAAGTGCTGGATCTGCGAGACCTCGAAGCGGTCAATGCCGGCCGGGACCGGGGTGTGGGTGGTGAACACGGTGGAGGCGCGGCCGGCAGCCAGCGCCTCGTCCCAGCTCAGCGGTTCCGCGGCGGACATCATTTCCTGGATCCGCTCCACGCCCAGGAAGCCGGCATGGCCCTCGTTGGTGTGGAACACCTCCGGTGCGGGGCTGCCGGTGAGCTTCTGGAAGGCGCGCAGGGCCTTGACCCCGCCCATGCCCAGCAGGAGTTCCTGCTGGAGCCGGTGGTCGCCGCCGCCGCCGTACAGGCGGTCGGTGATGCCGCGGGCGGCGTCGTCGTTGCCGGGAACGTTGGAATCCAGGAGCAGCAGCGGGACACGCCCGACGTCGGCGCGCCAGACGTGCGCCAGCAGCCGGCGGCCGTTGGGGAGCGGCAGGGAGATCTGGATGGGCCTGCCGTTGCCGTCCGCGGAGGCCTCGCGCAGCAGGGTCAGCGGCAGACCGTCCGGATCGAGGACCGGGTAGGTTTCCTGCTGCCACGCGTCACGGGACAGGGACTGCTTGAAATAGCCCGCCTGGTACAGCAGTCCGACGCCGATCAGCGGCACGCCCAGGTCCGAGGCGGCCTTCAGATGGTCGCCGGCGAGGATGCCGAGGCCGCCGGAGTACTGCGGCAGCACTTCGGTGATGCCGAACTCGGGGGAGAAGTAGGCGATGCACGCCGGTGCGCCGTCGCCAAGGCTCTGGTACCACCGGGGCTGTTCCAGGTACCGGTCGAGGTCCTCGGCGGCCGAGTGGACCCGGCGCACCACGTCCAGGTCCGCGGCGAGGCGCTGCAGCTCCTCCCGGCTGACCAGACCGAGGAAGGTCACCGGATCGTGGTCGCTCTCGGCCCACACCTTGGGGTTCAGGCCCTCGAAAAGCTCCCGCGTGGGCCGGTGCCAGGACCACCGGAGGTTGGTGGCCAGCCGGGCCAGCGGCCGGATCGACTCGGGAAGAACGGTTCGGACGGTAAATCTGCGGATTGCCTTCACCTGCGAAACACTAACCGACAAGTTGGGGGCTCGGAACCGGTTTGAGTTTCTTTTGCATAAATGACGGTCCGCCTCCCAGAAAACGCCGGGAAAAAGTGAGCAGCCTTAGCAATCCGGCCGTTTTGTCGATAACGTCGAGGCTGTGACAACTAACTCGCGAACCAGTGCCGTGTCCAAGCAAAAGCCGAAGGCCCTGATTACGGAGGGCCTCCGCTTTGGCCGTTTTCCAATCACCGCCGTGCAGCCTGCAGTCGAAGGCGGCAATTTCCCGGCCAAGGCCGTTGTGGGGGAAACCCTGGTGGTGGGTGCCACCTCCTTCCGTGAGGGCCACGACCGGCTCGGCGTCAGCGCCGTCCTGCTCGACCCCCGGGGGAAGGAACGCCAGCGCGTCCGGCTCGCCCCGCCCCGCGGCCCGCGCGGTATGGGCACCGACCGTTGGGAAGGGCTCCTGACCCCGTCCGGGACCGGCAACTGGTCCTTTGTGATCGAGGCCTGGCATGACAGCTACGGCACGTGGCACCACAACGCCGAGGTGAAGGTGGAAGCCGGAATCGACGTCGAGCTGATGCTCGCCGAGGGCGCCTCGCTGCTCGCCGTCGCGTCCGAGGATTCCGCCCGCCCGTCCGCCGACCGGCGGACCCTGCGGATGGCCGTCGTCGGGCTTAACGACTCCAGCAAGTCCGCCGAGGAACGCCTCGCCGCCGGATTCAGCGCCGACGTCGCCGATGTCATCAACCGCCAGCCGATCCGCGAGCAGATCACCGTCTCCGGGCAGTACCCCCTGCTGGTGGAGCGCGAGCTCGCCGGACGCGGCTCCTGGTACGAGTTCTTCCCCCGGTCCGAGGGCGCCGTCCGCAACCACGAGACCGGCGAGTGGACCTCCGGGACGTTCCGCACCGCCGCCCGCCGCCTCGACGCCGTCGCGGCCATGGGCTTCGACATCATCTACATGCCGCCGATCCACCCGATCGGCATCCAGCACCGCAAGGGCCCGAACAACACCCTGCTCGCCGGACCGCACGATCCCGGCTCCCCCTGGGCCATCGGGGCCAAGGAGGGTGGCCACGACGCCATCCACCCGGACCTCGGCACGTTTGAGGACTTCGATGCTTTCGTGGCCCGGGCCGGGGAGCTGGGGCTGGAAGTCGCCCTGGACCTTGCCCTGCAGGCGGCACCGGACCACCCCTGGGTCGAAAGCCACCCCGAGTGGTTCACCACCCGCGTGGACGGCAGCATTGCCTACGCGGAGAACCCGCCGAAGAAGTACCAGGACATTTTTCCGCTCAACTTCGACAACGATCCCGCGGGCCTGTCCAACGAGATCCTGCGCATTGTCTTCCTCTGGGTGAGCCACGGCGTCAAGATCTTCCGCGTCGATAACCCGCACACCAAGCCGGTGTGGTTCTGGGAATGGCTGATCGCCAAGGTCAACAAGAAGCACCCGGACGTCGTCTTCCTCGCCGAGGCCTTTACCCGCCCGGCCATGATGCACGCGCTGGGCCGGGCCGGCTTCCAGCAGTCCTACACGTACTTCACCTGGCGGAACACCAAGGAGGAGCTGGAGGAATACTTCCAGGAGGTCAGCCACGAGTCCCCGGCCTACTTCCGGCCGAACTTCTTCGTCAACACCCCGGACATCCTGACCGAGTTCCTGCAGTACGGCGGTCCGCCCGCGTTCAAGATCCGGGCGGCGCTGGCTGCCACCGCGAGTCCCATCTGGGGTGTTTACGCCGGGTTCGAACTCTACGAGCACGTGGCCCGTCCCGGCGCCGAGGAGTACATCGACAACGAGAAATTCGAGTACAAGGACCGTGACTGGGACGCGGCGGCCGAATCCGGCCGGACGCTGGCACCGTACCTGACCCGGCTCAACGCGATCCGCCGCGCCCATCCCGCCCTGGGGGACCTGCAGAACCTGACTGTGCACGAGAGCACGGACAACGCCACCGTTGTCTACTCCAAGCACAAGACCCTCCCCGACGGCACGAAGGACACCCTGATCATCATCGTCAACGTGGATCCGCACGGCATCCGCGAGAGCACGGTGACCCTGGATCTGACGGCGCTGGAGCTGGACGCGGAAGACCTGACGCACAATGGACGGTTCATGGTGGATGATCTGTTGACCGGCGAGAGCTGGGAATGGGGGGAGTACAACTACGTTCGGCTGGACGCCCATGTCGAACCAGCGCACATTCTTAGCATCCGGAGGCACCACCAGTGAGTTTCAGCCCGTCAAATCCCAACCAGCACTACAGCTCGAAGGGGTCCTATGAGTTGAACGCGCCGGGCCTCCAGCACGACCCGCACTGGTACCGCAAAGCGGTCTTCTACGAAGTGCTGGTCCGGGGCTTCGCCGACGGAAACGGCGACGGCTCCGGCGACTTCCACGGGCTGATCGAGAAGCTGGACTACCTCCAGTGGCTCGGCGTCGATTGCCTGTGGCTCCCGCCGTTCTTCCAGTCCCCGCTCCGTGACGGCGGCTACGACATCTCGGACTACAACTCCGTGCTCGACGAGTTCGGCACCATCAGCGATTTCAAGCGCCTCGTCGCCGAAGCCCACGCCCGCGGCGTCCGAGTGATCATTGACCTCCCGCTGAACCACACCTCCGACCAGCACCCCTGGTTCCAGGAATCCCGCAAGGATCCCGACGGACCGTTCGGCGATTTCTACGTCTGGAGCGACACGGACGAGAAGTACGAAGACGCCCGCATCATCTTCGTGGACACTGAGGAATCCAACTGGACCTTCGACCCGATCCGGCGCCAGTTCTTCTGGCACCGCTTCTTCAGCCACCAGCCGGACCTCAACTTCGAGAACCCCAAGGTCATCGACGCCCTCTTCGACGTAGTGCGGTTCTGGCTGGACCAGGGCATTGACGGGTTCCGCGCGGACGCTATCCCGTACCTCTTCGAGGAGGAGGGCACCAACTGCGAGAACCTGCCCCAGACCCACGAGTTCCTGCGCAAGCTGCGCAAGATGGTCGATGAAAGCTACCCGGGCCGCGTGATCATCGCCGAGGCCAACCAGCCGCCGGCTGAAGTGGTGGAGTACTTCGGGACCGAAGCGGAACCGGAATGCCACATGGCGTTCCACTTCCCGATCATGCCGCGGCTCTACTACGCGCTGCGGGACCAGAAGGCCGCGCCCATCATCGAGACGATGAAGGACACCCCGGCCATCCCCGAAGGCGCCCAGTGGGGCACCTTCCTGCGCAACCACGACGAGCTGACGCTGGAAATGGTCACCGCCGACGAGCGCGCGGCCATGCTCGGCTGGTATGCGCCGGACCCGCGCATGCGCGCCAATATCGGCATCCGGCGCCGGCTTGCGCCGCTGCTGGACAATTCCCGCTCGGAGATCGAGCTCATCAACGCCCTGCTGCTGTCCCTGCCCGGCAGCCCGTTCCTGTACTACGGGGACGAGATCGGCATGGGGGACAACATCTGGCTCGAGGACCGCGACGCCGTCCGCACCCCGATGCAGTGGAACCCGGACCGCAACGCCGGATTCTCCAGCGCGGACCCCGGCAAGCTGTACCTTCCGGTGATCCAGTCGCTGGTCTACAACTACAGCATGGCCAACGTCGAGGCCGAGGCGGCCCACTCGGGTTCGCTGCTGCGCTGGACACGCCAGATCCTCAGCGTCCGGAAGAACCACCCCGCCTTCGGGCTGGGCGGCTTTGAGCACGTCGAGGCTGACCACGACGTCGTCCTGGCCTACCTCCGCGAACTGCCGGAAGGCAACGCGGCCGGTGAGGACAGCGAAACCATCCTGTGCGCCTTCAACCTGTCCCAGCATCCTGTGGCCACCACGCTGCGCGTGCCGAGGTTCGCAGGACGCGGCCTCCGGGACGTGTTCGGCGGCCAGGCGTTCCCGGGGATCTCCGACGACGGAACCCTGACGCTGACCCTGGGCAGCCACGACTTCTTCTGGCTGCGGATCCGTTCCGCTGCCTCCAACCCGTCATCGCCCTACACCCAGGCCATGCCGATCCTTTCAATCGAAGGCTGACATGACCCGACCCACCCTTACCCCGGCCCTGAGCGGACTGCTCGGCGGCTGGCTTCCGCTCCAGCGCTGGTTCCCCGTCAAGAGCCCTGCGTTCAGCTTCGAACCCGCCGGGGGACTGCGCCTTGCCGGCGGTCCCGGCGGCGCTTCAGGCGGGACCGAACTTGAAGTGCTGCTGCTCGCCGTGAGCTACCCGACGCCGGACGGCTCGCGCACCAACGTCGTGCAGGTCCCGCTCAGCATCCGCCGTGCGCCCCTGCCGGGGGCGGACTCGGCGCTGATCGGACAGCTGTCCGAACCCGTCCCCGCCGGCGCTGCCGCCGGCGCCCCCGGCGCCCTTTGGGTTTACGACGGCCTCCACGACGCCGAGTTCATCGCGGCGTGGCTGGAACTCATGCGCCACGGCGGCACCACCCCGGACGGGGACGCCGCCGGCCATCTCGTGGAATCCGGCTACGTCCTGCCCCGCGCGACCGGCGTGGTCAAGGTCCTCACCGGGGAGCAGTCCAACAGCTCCGTGATCGTCGACGACGGCGAGTCGGCCGCGATCCTGAAGTTCTTCCGTGTCCTCTCCGAGGGACAGAACCCGGAGGTGGAAATCGGCGCCGCCCTGACCGCAGAGCGCACCGTTGAAGTGCCGGCCACCCTCGGCTGGGTGACCGGAGAGTGGGCCGAGGCACGCGCCGGGGCCCCGGACGCCAGCCCCGCACGCGGCGAACTGGCCGTGGCGCACGAGTTCCTCGCCGGCGGACAGGATGCCTGGCGGCTCGCCGTCGACGCAGCGAGCGAGGGCCGGACTTTCACCTCCGAGGCGCACGCCCTGGGCGCCGCGACTGCCACGGTGCACCGCCGCCTGGCGCATGCCTTGGGTGTCGCGTCCGAATCCGTCCCGGGAGGCGACATTGCGCCCGGCGTAGCCCAGCGGGTGCGGCAGTCCTGGGCGCAGGCAGGGACCGCCGTCGGCCCTTACGGAGAGGCGCTGGACCGGCTCCTGGAACGCCTCGAGGGCAGCGGTGCCGGGCCCCTGCAGCGGATCCACGGCGACCTCCACCTGGGCCAGATCCTGCAGGTTCCGGGCGGCGCCGGTAAGGCGCCGCGCTGGGCCATCCTGGACTTCGAGGGGGAACCCCTCCGGCCGATCTCGGAGCGCAATTTCCCGGACGTCCCACTGCGCGACGTCGTCGGAATGCTCCGGTCCTTTGACTACGCCGCCGGTGCGGCCGTCCGCGAGCGTCCGGAGGCGGACGTTCCGGAGAACTGGGTGGACGACTGCGCCGAGGCTTTCCTGGCCGGGTACGCCGAAGTCATCCCCGGCAGCATCGACCGCGATTCGCCGCTCTTCGTCGCGCTTTGGCTCGACAAAGCCCTTTACGAAGTCATCTACGAACTACGCAACAGGCCCGACTGGCTCTCCATTCCGGTCCACGCATCACGCCGTCTCCTCGGCAGTACAGGCTCCGGCGTTCCTGCCGAAGCCGCAGCGGAAGGTATCAAAATGACAGGCTCAGCACGTATCGATCGTCCCGGAAGTCCACTGCCGGTGGACGCGGACACCCTGGCGAGGGTCGCCGCCGGCGAACACCACGCGCCGCACTCCGTCCTGGGCGCGCACCTCGATGACCACGGACACGTCACCATCCGCACGGTCAAGCACCTCGCCGAAACCGTTTCCGTTGTGACCGCGACCGGCACCTTCCCGATGAAGCACGAGTCCGGCGGGGTGTGGGTTGCCGTGCTGGAGCCGCTGGAGACGGGCCACGTGCCCGACTACCGGCTGGAAGTCAGCTATGAGGGCAAGGCGCCGGAGGCGGCGGACGACCCGTACCGGTACCTCCCCACCATTGGTGAACTCGACCTGCACCTGATCGGCGAAGGCCGCCACGAGCGGCTCTGGGATGTGCTCGGCGCGCATGTGCAGCACTACAAGTCCGCCCTGGGCGACGTCGACGGCGTGTCCTTTGCCGTATGGGCGCCTAATGCCCAGGCAGTGCGCGTCAAAGGCGATTTCAACGGCTGGGACGGCCGTCAGCATTCGATGCGGTCCCTCGGATCCTCCGGGGTCTGGGAACTTTTTATCCCCGGCGTTATAGCAGGGGCGTGCTACAAATTCGAGATCCGGACCAAAGACGGTTACTGGGTGGAGAAGGCGGACCCGATGGCCTTCGGCACGGAGGTTCCGCCGCTGACGGCATCGCGTGTTGTGGAGCCTTCCTACGCGTTCAAGGACGCGGAATGGATGGAAGCCCGCGCCGCCCGGGATCCGCACAACTCGCCGATGAGCGTTTACGAAGTGCACCTTGGCTCCTGGCGGGTCGGGCTCAGCTACCGGGAACTGGCCAAGGAACTGGTCGAATACGTTAAGTGGCTCGGTTTCTCGCATGTGGAGCTCATGCCGGTGGCGGAGCACCCGTTCGGCGGGTCCTGGGGCTACCAGGTCACGTCCTACTTCGCCCCGACGTCGCGCTTCGGCCACCCGGATGAGTTCCGGTACCTCGTGGATGAACTCCACCAGGCCGGCATCGGTGTGCTCCTGGACTGGGTGCCGGCGCACTTCCCCAAGGACGAGTGGGCCCTGGCACGGTTCGACGGCGAAGCGCTGTACGAACACTCCGACCCCAACCTGGGCGAGCACCCGGACTGGGGAACGCTGATCTTTGACTTCGGCCGCAGCGAAGTGCGCAACTTCCTGGTCGCGAACGCGCTCTACTGGTTCGACGAGTTCCACATCGACGGCCTGCGCGTGGATGCCGTGGCCTCGATGCTCTACCTCGACTACTCCCGCGAGGAGGGGCAGTGGCAGCCGAACCGCTTCGGCGGACGGGAAAACCTCGAGGCCATCTCCTTCCTGCAGGAAGTCAACGCCACGGTCTACAAGACGCACCCCGGTGCGGTCATGATCGCCGAGGAATCCACCGCCTTCCCGGGCGTCACCGCGCCCACAAGCCAGGGCGGCCTGGGCTTCGGGATCAAGTGGAACATGGGCTGGATGCACGACTCGCTCAAGTACATGGCCGAGGATCCGTTCAACCGCCGGTGGCACCACGGGACCATCACCTTCTCCATGGTCTACGCGTACACGGAGAACTTCCTGCTTCCGATCAGCCATGACGAGGTTGTGCACGGGAAGGGTTCGATGCTCCGGAAGATGCCGGGGGACCGCTGGCAGCAGCTGGCGAACCTCCGGGCCTTCCTGGGCTACCAGTGGGCCCACCCGGGCAAGCAGCTCATCTTCATGGGCACCGAATTCGGCCAGGAAACCGAATGGTCCGAGCAGCACGGCCTGGACTGGTGGCTGGCAGAAAATCCGGCGCACCGCGGGATACAGCTCCTGACCAAGGATCTCAATGAGCTCTACAGCGCCACCCCGGCGCTCTACGAGCGGGACAACGATCCCGCCGGCTTCCAGTGGATCAACGGCGGGGACTCCAGCCGCAACGTCCTGACCTTCATCCGCCGGGATGCCGCGGGCAACGCGCTGGTGTGTGCCTTCAACTTCTCGGGGGCCCCGCACGCGGACTTCCACCTGGGGGTCCCCTCGGCGGGGCAGTGGCAGGAAGTGCTGAACACCGACGCCGACGCGTACGGCGGCTCCGGTGTCCTGAACGAGGGAACCCTCACGGCCCCGGACCTGGCCATCGACGGTCAGCCGGCCACCCTCATCGTCACGCTGCCCCCGCTGGGTGCCGCGTACTTCCAGCCGGTGGGCTGACCCCGGACTGCCGTCCCTGACGGCCGGCCCGGCATCGTCGAAGAGCCCGGAATCCCCGCGATTCCGGGCTTTTCGATGCCCTGCCGCAGGCCGTCTTTCCGCCACTTTGTCAGCAGGGCTAAGTGGTGGTAGAGTTTATTTCCGCGCTGCTCCCCGGAGTTGAACGGCCACCACGATCCAGATGCCTCACGGCAAGATGGAGCCGGGGTCGCCGATTTGACAAGGGTGAAGCGGCCCGGTAAGTTAGTTTAGTTGCTCCGGAGCGATCCACGGCTGAGGTTGTGGTGGTGCCGGGTGTGTCTGTTG
>NZ_JASBQY010000022.1 GCF_029960645.1 Arthrobacter sp. AL12 | reverse complement strand
TTCCCGGTCCCGCGGCCGTAAAAACACGGCCTGACACGTTTTCCAGCGGGTCCGGTTTGGTCTGTCAGGAGTACTTCGGGAACACCCCCCGCCCCGGATGGGTCACCCCGGAACCGACACCAACCCGTTACACAACCACAAACAAAGACCAAGAAGGCCCTGGGTCATGGCGGGCACCGCCGACCTCGTCACCGACCCGGACGGCTGGACACACCGAAATGCAACAGGAACTCGAACCGCGCACAGCGAGCACACCGTAGCGATCACGGACGACGGACCTGTAATCCTCACGATCTGACCTTCGCGCACCGCTCGGCCGCCATGCATTACGGAGGCTGGATGGTGGAGGGCAGGGACTTCCGGGAGGATGGGCTTGAGCGGCTAGTGGCCGATGATCGCCGAGGCCCGCGATCTGGACCTTAGCAACACGGTGTTCGCCATCCACTACTCCAACCGCCGTCACTCCGGGCACGTCAGCCAGTACGGCCTCGGCCGGACTGGAGCCACCTCATCCACAGCTGAGGCACGGCACTCCCCCACCATGCAGGCAGCGGCGGCACAGCAGCGCATACGCGGCGGTTTCGGACAGACGCACCGCGGATCCAGGCCGCCCCGTCCGAAAGCGCAGCGGAAACGGGCGGGCCACTGCCCGCCTAGGCTACTGCGAGGCGAGGACTCCGGCCACCGCGGAGGCCACGGCGGACCTGATGCGGACGTGCAGTTCACGCAGCCCGCGCCGGTCCGTGTGGACCTCGATGATGCTGCGGCCCGACCACGGCTCCGCCAGCGCCGCGGCCAGCTCCGCCGTCGTGCTGACCGAGCGGTGCGCGACGCCGTACGCCGCCGCGAGCGCCCCAAGGTCCACACTGTGCGGGGTGCCGAAGAGGCGTTCGACGGCGGTGCCGTAGCGGCCCGCGGCCTCGACCTCGCCGTGCTCCAGCAGCCCGAAGATGGCCCCGCCGGCGTCGTTGAGGACCACGATGCGCAGATGGGGCTCCTGTTCCCCGGCGCCGAGCAGCAGCCCGCCGGCATCGTGCAGGAAGGTGACGTCGCCCAGCAGCACCGTGGTTTCCTGCCCCCCGGCCAGGGCGATGCCGGTGGCCGTGGCGAGGGTCCCGTCGATGCCGGACAGGCCGCGGTTGGCGAAGACGACGGCGGCCGGCTCCGGGGCGGGCGCGCCGGCGAGGTCGACGTCGCGGATGCCGTTGGAGGAACCGAGCACCAGCTGCCCGCGCGTATGTTCCCAGACCAGGGCGCCGACGGCGGGACCGGTCGCCGCGGGCCCGGCGGCCGCGGTCCCAGCCGCGGCCCCGGTCGCAGCCCCAGCCCCAGCCCCAACTCCAGGCCCCGCCAGCACCACGTCCACCGCGTGCTGCGCGGCGGCCCCGGCCAGGAGCCAGGCATCCAGCCACGCCGCGGAGCCGCGGCCGGCGAAGTCCGCCAGGTCGCCCAGGTTGTCCAGGGGGAGTTCGGTGCGGCGGCCGGGCTCGTACCAGGCCACCGGCACCGGCTGGTACAGGGCGGAGGGGACGTCGGCGCGGGCCAGCAGGGCGCTCACCGGCCGGGAGAGGGTGGGCCGGCCGAAGAGCACCACGCGCTCGATCGGCTGCGCGGAGTCCGGGCCGAACGCATCCAGGACAATCCGGTACGGTCCCACCGCGTTGGGCCCGAACCGGGCGTTGGAGGACGGCTCGGCCAGCAGCGGCACGCCATGGGCGCGGGCGAACGCCTCGGCGACCGGCCCGGCGTCGTGCCCGGCCAGCACCACGGTGCGCCGCTCCGGCAGGCCGGCCGAGGCTGGCGGGAAATCGAGGGCCAGCGGGCCGCGGGGCGCGCGGTACACGCGGCGGCCGGACTCGGGCGGCAGCCCGTCGCCGGGCGCGGGAACGAGCGGGTCGCGGAAGGCCAGATTGAGCTGCACGGGCCCGGGCGGGGTGTCCTCAAAGGCCCCGGTGGCGGCGCTGAGCGCGGTCTCCACGGCGCGTCGCGGGTCACTGCCGGCGGGCACGTCGGCGGCGAAACGGACATGCTCGCCGAACAGGTCCAGCTGCGCCGTGGTCTGGTTGGCGCCGGTCCCGCGGAGTTCCTCGGGGCGGTCGGCGGAGATTACCACGAGCGGGACAGCGGCGTGGTTGGCCTCCATCACCGCCGGCAGGAGATTGCCGACGGCGGTCCCGGAGGTGGTCAGCACGGCCGCGGGCGCCCCCGTAGCGAGGCCCAGGCCCAGGGCGGTGAAGCCGGCGTCGCGCTCATCAATCCGGACCAGCAGTTCGACCCGTCCGGCGGCGTCGGCCTCGGCCAGTGCGTAGGCCATCGGCGCGGAGCGCGAGCCCGGCGCCACCACCACGTACCGCACGCCCTCAAGAAGCAGGGCCGCGACCGCGATACGCGCAGCATCGAGTGCGCTCAGCTCCTCCGAACTCACATGTTCTCCGGGGTCTCGATGCCGAGCAGGTCCAGGCCCTCGGACAGCCGGCGCAGCACCAGGGCGCACAGGGCAAGCCGCGATTCCCGGACTGAATCCTCGGACTTCAGCACGGGGCACTGGTCATAGAAGGACGTGAACAGCTGGGCGAGTTCGAACAGGTAGGTGCACAGCCGGTGCGGCTCCAGCGCCTCGCGCACCTTGTGCAGGGTCGCGCCGTACTCGAGCAGGTGCAGGGCCAGGGCCCGTTCGGCGGGTTCGACGACGGCGATCGGCGTCGCCGGCCTGCCGCCGTCGCTGTCGGCAAAGTCCAGCGCGGTGTACCGCTCCAGCACACCGGCCTTGCGCAGAATCGAGCGGATCCGGGCGGCCGCGTACTGCACATAGGGCCCGGTGTTGCCGCTCAGGGCCAGCATCCGGTCGAAGTCAAAGACGTACTCGGTGTCGTGGCCCACGGAGAGGTCGGCGTACTTGACCGCGCCGATGCCCACCTGCCGGGCGGTCACGGCGCGTTCTTCCGCTGTGAGCTCGGGCCGGCTGGCGTCAATCACGGTGCGGGCGCGGTCCACGGCTTCCTCCAGCAGGGCCATCAGCTTGACCGGGGCGCCGGAGCGGGACTTCAGGATCTTCCCGTCCTCCCCCAGCACGTTGCCGATCTGCACGTGCACGGCCTCCACCGTGTCCGGCAGCCAGCCGGCGTCGCGGGCCGTGGCCATGACCATGCGCAGGTGCATGTTCTGCGGCGCGCCCACGACGTAGAGGACGCGGTTGGCCTCGAGCTCGCGGACCCGGTACCGGATGGTGGCGAGGTCCGTGGTGCCGTAGCCGTAGCCGCCGTCGGACTTGCGGATGATCAGCGGCATCGGCTCACCGTCGCGGCCTGTGAAGCCGGCCGGGAAGGTGCACAGGGCGCCGTCGCTGATCCGGGCGATGCCGCGTTCCTCGAGTTCCTGGCACAGCTGTGCCAGATGCGCGTCGTAGGAGCTTTCCCCGGCGATGTGGTCATCGGTGAGGCTGATGCCCAGCATCGAATAGATGGCGTTGAAGTAGCGCTTGGACTGCGCCACGAGCCGCTGCCAGACGGCGAAGGTCTCCGCGTCGCCGCCCTGGAGCGCGACCACGCGCTGCCGCGCGCGGGTGGCGAAGCCGTCCGCGTCGGTGGCGGAGCCGTCCGCGTCGGTGGCGGAGGCGTCGAACTTGGCCCGGGCCGCCTGGTAGAACGCGCTGGGGTCATCGACCAGCAGCGCCGCCGCCGGGGAATCCTCGCCGATCTCCAGCCAGTGCTCGATCAGCATGCCGAACGGGGTGCCCCAGTCGCCGATGTGGTTCTGCCGGATCACGGTGTCGCCCAGCGCCTCGAAGACCTTCACGAGGCTGTCGCCCACCACCGTGGTACGCAGGTGCCCGACGTGCATTTCCTTGGCGACGTTCGGGGAGGAATAGTCGACGACGACGCGCTGGGCCACCGCTGCCGGCACGGCCGGGGCGCCGGGAGACGCGGCGTTGAGCAGCTCCTCGATCCAGGTCCCGTCGAAGGTGAGGTTGATGAAGCCCGGTCCGGAGATCTCGGCCGCGGTGCAGATCCCGTCCAGGTCCAGGGCCTCGACGATCCGGGCGGCGGCGTCCCTCGGCGCCATGCCGACCTTCTTGGCCAGCGCCATGGCGGCGTTGATCTGGATGTCCGCGAACTGCGAGGGCCGGACCACCGGATCGGTCTCGCGGTACTCTTCGCCGAACGCGCTGGCAATTGCTGCCTGGACTCTGGGGACAACCATTTCGGCCGGATTATTCACACTGTTCAAATTATCAGTTCCCCCGCACCCGGACGCTCCCTCAGCGGTGGTGGCGGATCAGCAAACGCTCCCGTACCTCTGGCGGCCGATCCGCCTGTCGCTGCCCACCGCCCGTCGCTGCCAGCGCGCTTGGTGCGTACGTCAGCCAGCGTCAAAGGATCCCGCAATGCCCAGAATCACTGCCGCCACCGTCGCGGAGCACCGCGCCGCACAGGAGCGCGCACTGCTGGACGCTGCCCACGAACTCCTGCAGGAGACCTCCGAAGGGCCGACCATGGCCGACGTGGCCGAGCGGGCCGGACTCTCAAGGCCCAGCGTCGACCAGTACTTCGACTCCCGACAGGACCTATTCCAGGCTCTGGTGAGCGACATCTTCCCGCGCTGGACCGAGTCACATCCGCCATGGCCGCCGCCCCGCCAAAGCCGATCGCGTCCTGGCCTACGCCACGGCCAACGTGAACCTCGTGGCCGAAGGAGCTCACGCCGTTGGGGCGGCGTTGGCCGCGCTGGCCCCGGGCGCCGAACTCGACTGGCAAGCCACCCGGATGCACCGCCAGCTCCAGGAACGCTCATCAAGACGCTCACCGAGCTCGGGGTTGCGGACCCGGAGTTGCTGGCAGAGATGATCAACTCCGTCGTCCACGCCGGCACCCGCATGCTCGAACCCGGGCAATCTCTGGACCGGGTCCACTCCCACCTCAGGACCTTGCTCGGGCCCTTCGTTACGGAACACCAAACCCCTGAAGGCGCCACCGGAAACTGATCCTGGTCGAAGACGGCCTCGGAGGAAAACGCGCCACTGCCTGGCCGCTGGCAGTAAACTCCCGCGGTCCCGGCCGCATTGTCGATGAATGCGAAGACGAGGTTTTGCCACGGTCGTCCGGCAGACGCGGTCTTGGACCTGTTCGGCGAAGCCCGAACCCGCCTCTCGTGCCGCTGCGTGTGGGCCCTAAACTCCCCCTGCACCGCGCTGCCGCCAGTGACCCCGTGACACCCAACCGTCCGGGGGCACTTTGACCGCGGGCGCGCCGTCAACTGGCCGGAAAGTGCCCATTGGGGTCTCAAAGCAGCCCCGGACGGCCGTCGCCCCGACAAACCGCGGGAGCGTAACTCCGAAACCCGCCAACGAGCGGGAACGTCGGGCCGAAACGCGCCAAGCCTGCGGGAGCGAAGTGCCCTGAAGCAACGCGGGGTCAGATCGCGCCCATCAAGGGCCCCAACACGGGCCGGATCTGACCCCGCGTTGCTTTGTAGTGGAGGTGGAGGTGGTGGGTGCGGTGTGGTGGTTGAAGGGGTCAGGCGTCGGTGCGGAAGACCTGGACCACTGAGGGGCGCGGGGCACGGGCCTTGCCCCGGGCCGGCGTCGTGCCTGCCGGGACGTAGTCCGGGAAGAAGGACAGCTGCGCGTCGAAGGTGCCGTCCTCGCCCGGGTGCTGCACGGAGACGAACACGGTGCGTTCCTCGTCGCGGATGATCGGCCCGCAGGTTTCGCCGTCGCGCGGGACGGCCAGGAACTGCTCCACCCGGCCGCGCTCGGCGCCGTCGAGGGTGACCTTGAACAGCCCGTCGGCCTTGCCGATGCCGGAAGGTGCGCCGTCCGTGGAGATCCAGAGGTTGCCGACCGAGTCGAACGCGAGGTTGTCCGGGCAGGAGATGGGCGAGACCTGGTCCGCCGGGAACCCGGAGAAGTAGGTCACGTCCCCGGTGGAGGGATCGCCGCAGACCATCAGCAGGTTCCAGGTGAACTTCGTGGAGGTCTGGTCGCCGGTCTCGGTGATTTCAACGATGTGGCCGTCGCGGTTGGCGTTGCGGGGGTTGACCTCGGTGGCGCCTTCCTTGCCGATCTTGCCGCGGTCCGAGTTGTTGGTGCAGGCGACGTAGACCTTGCCGGTGTGCAGGCTGGGCTGGACGTCCTCGCAGCGGTCCATCTTGGTCGGGCCCACCTTGTCCGCGGCCAGCCGCGTGTACACCAGCACCTCCTCGACGGACGGCATCCCGGGCACCATGGACTTCCCGCCGACGACGAGCGGCAGCCATTCCCCGGTGCCGTCGAAGCCGCCGTCGGCCGGGACAGTGCCCGTGCCGGTGATCTCGGCGGCCGGGGAGTTGCCGGTGAAGCGGGCCACGTAGAGGTCGCCGGCGGAGAGCAGGGTCATGTTGTGCTTCCGGTCCCCCTCGATGTACTTGTCCTTCGAGACGAACTTGTAGAGGTAGTCGAAGCGCTCGTCGTCGCCTGAGTAGGCCACCACGTGCCCGGACTCGGCCACGATCACGTTGGCGCCCTCGTGCTTGAAGCGGCCCAGCGCGGAGTGCTTCTTCGGGGTCGACGTCGGGTCGAAGGGGTCGACCTCCACGATCCAGCCGAAGCGGTTGGCCTCGTTCTCGTACCCCGGGGTGCGGGTGTCGAAGCGCGGGTCGTCGAGTTCCCACTGCCGCGCCGTGGGCTTGCTGGTGAGCCCGTAGCGCTTGTCCTTGTCCGAGAGGCCGGGGGCGACGAAGTACCCGTTGAAGTTCTCCTCGCCGGAGAGGATGGTGCCCCAGGGCGTGGTGCCGCCCGAGCAGTTCCCCAGCGTGCCGAGGATGGTGCGGCCGGTGGGGTCTGCCGTCGAGCGGACCAGCGGCGAGCCGGCCACCGGGCCGGTGAGCTCGTAGGCGGTGTTGTTGAGGTAACGGCGGTTCAGCCCGGCGCCCTTGACGTAGTTCCACGGCGTGTTCTTGTTCTTGCGCTCCAGCTCGACGACGGTGAGCCCGTGCGCGGCGGCGGCGACCTTCCGGACGTCGGCGGCGGGCATCGTGGCCGGGAACATGATGGCCTCGTTGGTGTATTCGTGGTTCGCGAAGAGCACCGCGCGGCGGCCCTTGCTGCCGGGGATCTCAAGGATGTCCGTGTAGTCGTTGTTGTAGCCGAACTGCCGCGCCTGGGCAGCAGCGGTCTGGTTGCCGAGGTCGAACTCCGGGGCGTCGGCGAAGATCGGGTCACCCCAGCGGATCACGGGCTGCCAGGTGAAGCCTGCCGGAACCGTGAAGGCGTCGACGGCGGCATCCACCGGAGCGATCGCGGTGAACTTGAGCTTGGACGCCCCGTAGCCGTTCTTGGCTGCCGGGGACAGCCCGGGGCCGCCGGCCACTGCGGCCTCGGGCGAGGCCAGGGCGCCGCCGAACGCGACGGCGAGGGCACCGGCGGCGCCGAAGCCCAGGGCGGCGCGGCGGGACATGGTCGCGGAGGCGATGTCGCGGAAGTAGCTGTTCGAGCTGGTGTTGCAGACCTCGCCGCTGCAGGCGTTGTCGCACTTAAGCGCGCAGGTGACGGCGCTTCGCTTGCCTTTGGTGTGGCCGAGCATCGGGAGCAGGGAGAATTTGCGTCCGGAGGAGACAGACATGAAGAGACCTTCCACGGGTGGAGTAGGGGCCTTCCCACCGTTCCAGCCGCGGACTACGCGGAGCCGACTCTCAGATGAAGTTGAGGTGAACTCCCGGCATCGCCCCGAAACCCGCCGGGGCCACGGGCAAGACAGCCGTGAACTTCCGCGTAGCGGCCGCCCGCAGCATTCCTGAGGTCGCTCCCGTCGCTAACGCCCGGCCCTGTGCTAGAAAGGAGACCACTCCCGCGCGGCCTGCGGGTAACGGGGCAGCGGAACGGCAATGCTGGAACCACACGGTAACGAACGGGGATGTTCATGATCGATGGCCGCGCAGCGCAGGTCAAGGACGCACTGCAGACACAGCTTTGGCCGTTGCCTGCCGTGTCCGTGGTCCTCGCAGTCGTCCTCGGTATTGCCCTGCCGGCGCTCGACGCCGCCTTAGACGGCCGGCTGCCGCAGGGCGTTGCCGCCCTGCTCTTTGGAGGCGGCCCAGAGGCAGCCCGGGCCGTGCTGCAGACCGTCGCGGGATCCCTGATCACGGTCACATCGCTGACCTTTTCCCTCACCGTGGTAACCCTCCAGCTCGCCAGCAGCCAGTTTTCGCCGCGGCTGCTGCGCACCTTCGCCAGCGACAGGTTCGTCCACACGACCCTGGCGTTGTTCCTGGCCACCTTCGCCTTCGCCTTGACTGTTCTGCGCAGCGTCCGGACAGAAACCAGCCAGAGCCCCTCCTTCGTCCCTGAAATTTCCGTCACCGTGGCCTACGCCCTGACGATCGCCAGCATCTTGGGACTCGTTCTCTTCCTTGCCCACTTGACCCGTGAGATCCGCGTCGAGACCATGATGCGCAAGGTTAACGCCGAAACCCGGGCAACGATGGACCGCGTATTCCCGGCCCGCCGGCCAGCCCGGCAGCCGGTACCAGCCACCGGCGCCGGCAGTATGGACATCCGTCGCTCGCGCTCCGGATTCCTCACCGGGTACAACAAGAACGCCCTCCTGCGGGCCGCCCTGGAGGCAGACGCCGTGATCCGGATAGACCGCGAGCCCGGAAGTTCCCTGGTGGAGGGAGTTCCTTTTGCGACCGTGTGGCCGCTGCCTCCCCGGACCGCCTTCAGCCCGGAATCCGCGGAGCAGTTGCGGGAACAGATCAACGTGATGGTCGACACGGGCTTTGAACGCACCAAGGTCCAGGACGTCGGCTTCGGTTTCCGTCAGCTGTCGGACGTCGCGGCACGCGCCCTCTCCCCCGGCATCAACGATCCGACCACCGCGGTGCACGTGATCGGCCACCTCTCCGACCTGTTGTGCCGGCTTGCCGACAGAAGCCCCGGACCGGAAGTGCTCACGGACAACGCCGACGAGGTCAGAGTCATTCTGGCCCAGCCCCGGTTCGGGGACTTCCTGGATCTTGCGCTGGCGCAGTCTCGGCACTACGGGGCCGGTGATCCGGCCGTCGCCGAAAGACTACTTGTCCTGCTCCGGGAGCTCTCCTGGCGGGACGAACGGGAGGAGCACCGCGGCGAGGTGCTGGTTCAATTGGCCCGGATGCGTGAAGCCATCGAGGCATGCGCCTACACCGGCGCCGAACGCCAGCGCCTCCTGGATCTCACCGAGGCGTTGTAGCCGGCGCCGCACTTAACGCTTGCCCCTTCGATGACTGCCGCCTTCCTGGAAGGCGGCAGACCCGCTCTGAAGACGGACCCACGATCACGAGGAGAAACCATGACCACCGCCACCTCAGTCATTGTCTTTGATGTCAATGAAACGCTGTCAGATATGTCGCCCATGGGGGAACGCTTCAGCGAGGTCGGGGCGCCCGCTGAACTGGCCAAGCTCTGGTTCTCCACGCTGCTGCGTGACGGCTTCGCTCTGGCAGCCAGTGGCGACAACGGATCGTTCTCCGCCATCGGAGCCGACGCGCTCCGGGGACTTCTGACAGGGGCGGAGCTAAACCGCCCTCTCGACGCGGCGGTCGACCATGTCATGGACGGTATGAACGGCCTCGGTCTACATCCGGATGTCCCCGAGGGGATCAGGGCCCTCGGGGCCGCAGGGTTCCGGCTGATGACGCTCAGCAACGGCTCGGCCCGGATCGCCGGGAAGCTGTTCAGCGAGGCCGGCATCCGGGAGGCGTTTGAGTCGCTGCTTTCGGTCGAAGACGCGCCCATCTGGAAGCCTGCCCGGGCCGCCTATGAATACGCCGTCGCCGCTTCCGGGGCCGAGCCGGCCGAAATGCTGTTGGTGGCTGTGCATCCCTGGGACATCCACGGGGCCGCTCGTGCCGGGCTGCGGACAGCGTGGCTCAACAGGGTCGGGGGTAGCTACCCGGGCTACTTTGAGGCTCCTGAATTCACCGTCACGGCTCTGACCGAACTTCCCGGGCCCTGGCGGCAGCGCACTGACCAGGACAGTACCCCGGAGCCTGGCAGGCCGCCATCGGAGCGCCCTTTAGCCGTCTTCGGGGTCCGTGGCGGCAGCCATCAGCCGCTCGCCGATGCCCTCGAGGAATTCAGCGATGTCGACAACGCTCTCCGCGGACGAGTCCTCGAGCAGGGCACCGGCGGCCGCGGCGAAGTGGTCGTTGGCCCACTGCATCGCTTCGGTCCCCTCCGGGCTCAGGTGCAGCAGCACGCTGCGCCGGTCCGTGGGGTTGGGCTTGCGTACCATAAATCCCTTGGATTCCAGACGGTCCACCATGGCCGTGACCGAGCCGGTGGTGATGTTCAGGGCCTTGCCGAGGTCCTTGGGGGTGAGGCCGTCCACCTCGCCCACGAATGCCATCGCGTTGATGTCGATGGTCCCGATCCCCAGCTTCTCGGCCAACCGGATGCGGAGGGCGTAGGTCCCGGTGTCAACGCGCCGCAGGCCCTGCACGATCCGGACCAGCCCGGCTTGGCGGGTCGCATTCGGGCCCTCCATAGGGGTGGTCTTCTCCAGCTCGTCGACGTGCCGGGGTCCAGGGGTTGCCATAACGAATCTTCCGCTCCAAAGCTGATTTCCACGGGTTTTTTCGCCGCCTTTTCATCTACTTTACTATCAAACATTTGACCGGCCGCCACGTCTGGCGATGCCTCGACACCCCCTATATCTCTTAAAGTAAGCCACTCTTAAAACAAGTAACTTGTTAAACAAGATAAATATGTGTAACTTCATAACTGCAGGCTCCGCTCAGGGAGCTTGTTAGGTCTCAGCAGGGGCGCAGTCCCCTTCCTCCCCAGGAGCATTTCATGGCACAGATTTCCGCACGTACGGCCAAATGGGTCAAATGGTCCGTCGTCCCCGCAGCACTCCTGGTGAGCGGCCTCGCGGTATCCCAGGCGTCCTACTCCGCCTTCAGCAGCCAGACCGTCGACGCCGGGAACAACTGGGCAGCCGGTACGGTCAAGCTGGTCAACAACGCCGGCAGTGCGGTGTTCAAGGCAGAGAACCTCAAGCCCGGGCAGACCGGGGCTAAGTGCGTCACGGTCACTTCCACTGGCTCGCTTGCCTCCGCGGTGAAGCTGTACGCCAAGGATTTCAACACGGCGGTCACCAACGACCTCAGCCCCTTCATCAATCTGGTCATCACTGAAGGCACCGGCGGAACAGCCGACTGCCAGGGCTTCCAGCCGAGCGTCACCCCGGCGGACACTTCCGAACTCACCCTTGCGAGCTTCGGCACCAAGTCGACGTTCGCCAACGGCGTGGGCACATGGGCACCGGCCGGCGCCACGACTGCAGCGCCTGTGGCCCGCACATACAAAATCGCCTACACCCTGAGCTCGACCGCACCGGACAGCGCCCAGGGCGGTACCGCGAACGTCGTCTTCACCTGGGAAGCCCAGAACAGCTAATTTGATGCCTGAGTCGAGTCTGCCAACCGCGGCGTCGGGGCATCGCCCCGGACGCCCGGCCGGCGACCCGTCCGCGGGCGCGTCCGCGGGACTGCCCGACGACGGCGTCCCCTCCGTCACGACCACCCCGCCCCGAACCGCAACGGCAGGGGACGACGGCAGCCACGTCATCGCGGGCCTGGATCTGTTCCGGCTGACCGTGTCAGTGCTGGCCCGGGCCATCCTGTTCGCCGTCCTTGGCCTCCTGGTCTGGGCCGTTCTTCCCCTCGCCATGGGCTGGCAGACCACCACGGTGGTCACCAATTCCATGGTGCCCCGCATCTACGCCGGCGACATCATCGTTGCCCGTCCCATCCCCACCGGCACGGCAGCCCTTGGCCAGATTCTCCTGGTCGATGACCCGGACCATGCCGGCAGGCTGCGGCTGCACCGGTACGTCGAGGCCGCTTCCGACGGCGGCCTCATCCTGCGCGGCGACGCGAACTCGGACAATGATTCCTCGCCGGTGACGCCGGCGGCCGTTCACGGCGTTGCGGTCCTGCGGGTGCCTTTCGCGGGGCTTCCCGTGGTCTGGTTCATGGAGAAGAACTGGGGCAACCTGGCCGCGGTGTTAGTCGGAGCGTCAGCCCTGCTCGTGGCGGCCGCCTCCGCTCCAGGCGCCCCCACCTCCCCCGGCGGCTCCAGCACACCCGGTTCGGCACCGGGACAGCCTGGGACCCCGCATGAAAGCCGCACCCGTCGGCCCGGCGCCCGCAGCACAGGCCGCACTGGCGCCCCCCGCACCCGCCGAACGAGCCGCGCCCGCACCCGCACCCGTGCAACAGCCAGAGCGGCGGCCCGCAAGACCCGGACCGTGTCGGCACTGCTGGCTCTGGCCGCGATTCCGGTCCTGGCCTCACAAATGATCACCGCGACGGCACACGCGGGCTTCTCAGTTTCCGCGCCCACCGGGGCCAGCAGCTTTTCGGCGCTGGCCAGCTACCCCTGCCCGGTACTCACCACCCCGGCGGATTCCCCCACCTTCTTCTACCGCTTCAACGAGAGCTCCGGGCTGACGGCCGAGAACGCGTCCGGCGCCCAGAACGCGTCGCAGCGCTACGGCACCCTGAGCAGGGCGACCCTCCGGGAGCCGGGGTCCTGCCGAACGAACCCCAGCCCCGCGCTGAAACTGGGCGGTTCGCCCGCAGGGTACGTCAGCGCGAGCAACGGCCTCGGTGCCGGGGCGGTGTCCGCCCCGGACATCTTCACCGCGGAAATCTGGTTCAAGGCCCCTGCAGGGTCCACCGCCGGCGGACGACTGATCGGATTCGGAAACGCGCAGACCGGAGATTCCGTCGTCTCGGACCGCCACCTGTACATGACCAGCAACGGGACAATCGCGTTTGGCGCCGCCCCCAACCCCGGCAACAGCACCAACTTCAAGGCCACTGCCATCACCAGCGCCCCGGGCTACAACGACGGCATCTGGCACCAGGCCACAGCGACCATGTACCCCTATGGAACGTCCACGGCGGGCATGAGACTCTACGTCGACGGCGTCCTCGTCAGCGAGAACGCCGTCACAGCAGGGGCCGATATCAGCGGCTACTGGCGCGTCGGGTATGACGCCCTGGGCACCAACAGCTGGCCCGGCGTCTCCGGCAGCCCGGTCTTCGCCGGCACCGTCGACAACGCCGCCGTCTACCCCGCAGCGCTCACCGCTGGCCAGGTGGCAGCCCACTTCACCGCCACGAAGAGCGAGATCCGCGGGTCCTAGTTCCGCGGTTCCTGACCGGCGGCCAGCACCGCGTGGACCCGGCGCAGGCGCTCCAGCCACCACTCGCGGCGCTCCGGCGCGGCCGCGTGTTCGGCCAGCAGCCCCGGATCGGCGGCCACGTCGCGGACCCGGATGGCGCCGTCGTCGGGCACCAGGGAGTCCCGGGTGACGTCGGCGGCGAGCAGCGACACGGTCCCCAGCCCGCAGGCGTAGGGCAGGTCCGGGAGCGCGGCGGCGAGCGCCAGCCCGGCGCGGATCCCCACGGAGGTGTCCAGCGCGGAGCTGACGACGGCGGGGAGCCCGGCCTGCGCCACGATCTCCAGGGCGCGCCGCACTCCCCCGAGCGGTGCAACCTTCACCACGATCAGGTCCGCCGCGCCGGCGCGGGCCACCTTGAGCGGGTCGTCCTCCTTGCGCACGCTCTCGTCCGCGGCGATCAGCACCGGGACCCCGGCGGCGCGCAGCCGGCGGCGGACCTCGGCGAGGCCGGCGATGTCCGGCACGGGCTGTTCGGCGTATTCGAGCCCGACGCCGGCCAGCCGGGTCAGTGCCGCGACGGCGGTAGGGACGTCCCAGCCGCCGTTCGCGTCCACCCGGATCGCGGCGTCAGGGAGCGCCGCGCGGACCGCGGCGACCCGGGCGGCGTCGTCGTCGAGGGACTGCCCGGGCTCGGCGACCTTGATTTTGACGGCGTCGACCCGGCCGAAGCGGGCCAGGATCTCCGGGACCCGGTCCGCGGCGACGGCGGGGATGGTGGCGTTGACCGGAATCAGCTGACGGACCGGCGCCGGAAAGCCCTGCCAGCCGGCCTCGACCGCGGCGGCGAGCCAGCGGGAGGCTTCCCGGTCGCCGTACTCCGGGAAGGGGCAGAACTCGCCCCAGCCCCGCGGGCCGTCCAGCAGCAGTGCCTCGCGCTGGAGGATGCCGCGGAACTTCACCCGCATCGGCAGGCTCACCACGTGCGCGCCGGCGAGGAGTACCTCCAGCTCGGGGAGCTGCACGGACCCGGGCTGGGACGACGGCGGCAGGGGCGGGCTCGCAGGCACCGGTCAGCCGACCGTCGAGTCGGTCAGGTGGGTGAGGTCGGCCAGCCAGGGGAAGACGAACTCGGCCAGCAGGAACAGCGCCCCAGCCAGGAGGGCGGCCGAGAGCAGGATCCGCAGCCAGAGCGGCCCGGGGAGGTGCTGAAACAGCCAAAGGTACATGGTCTAGCCTTTCCCCTGCAGTGCGGCGAGCTGTTGGGCGATGGGCGCCGGGGGCCCGGCGCTGAGCGGCTGCCAGGATTCGAAGGCCGAGTAGGCGATGATGCGCTCCTCGGAGCCGAAGAGCGGATTGCAGCTGGTCAGGGTCAGGAGCCGCTGCTCCGGCACCGCCCCGGGCTGGGTCGGCACCGGCAAAGTCACGTCGGTCCGGTCCGGCAGGACGATCTCCTGGTTCCGGAAGACGTAGGTGTAGAAGCCGTCGGCGGTCTGGACGTAGATTTTGTCCCCGGGCACGAGGGTGTGGATGTTGTCCAGGACCGCGCCGTGGGTCTGGCGGTGGCCTGCCATGACGAAGTTCCCGACGGCGCCGGGCATCGCCGTGCCCGCGTAGCGGCCCAGGCCCAGGGTGTCGATGACGTCGCTGCTGGTGCCCTCGATGATCGGGCGGCTGTAGTCGGCGCCGAAGCGGGGAATGTAGATGACCCCGATGGCCGTTCCGTGGGCCGGCGCCTTGCCGACCGGCGTGGCCGCGGGGTCCGCCGGGTCCGCCGGGGCGGCGGGGGAATCAGCGGCAGACGGATCAGGGAGGGGCGCCTGGTGCTCCTGGACGAACTGCTTCACGGCAGCCCCCTGGGCGGCGTCCGCTTCAACGTTGGTCCACCACAGCTGCCAGGCGACGAACAGCACGGCAATCACGCCGAGGGTGATCAGCAGCTCGCCGATTACCTGGACAACCATCAGCGAGCGCCGCGGGCGCGTGCGGCGTTTTTCCTGCGCGACGGCGGCGCGGCGGTTCAGTACGTTCGACATGCCACTCCTGTTGATTACCGCTGGACGGTGCCAATGAAGCATCGCCCGTTCGGAAGAACCGGCAAGACTGACGTTGCCACAGTTCCGGACCGGAGCTGCGCCATCACACATTCGTTCCCGCCCAGGACCCCGACCTCGACGGCGTCCGCGGCCAGTCCGGTGGGGGTCCGGGCCGCGGACACTTCGACGGCGGCCGGGGCGAACCCCGCCGCGGCCAGGCTCTCGCGGACCTGCGCCGTGCTGGGCTGGGGCGAGGAAGCCACCAGTGCCTGCAGCGCTGCGCTTACGGACTGGGACACGGCGGAGGGAGCGGCACCAGACGGGGAGGCGGCGGCAGTTGGCTGTCCAGCCGGGGCCGTAGTGCTGCCAGCCGAGCCGGGTGGCCAGACCGAGCCGGGGGTGACCGTGGGTTCAGGGGCCGAACACGCCGCCATCCCGATCACGAAGGGGAGAACCAGGGCGACCAGCCCCACGTGCCGGCGGCCGCGGGTGCTGCGGACCGGGGCGGGGGCAGAGGAAGTCACCGGAACATCCTCGCATACCGGGGCTCTCGCCCCACCGCCGGTGACGTGCCGCTCCGGTCCCGCCCGGGCGCCGGAGGACTGGGCGCGCCCTCCCGCGGCCCGGCCAACGCGGGGCACATGCCCGGTTCGCAGGCCCAGGAGTGGGCATGTTGGAAGCATGTCCACTCCTGGATCCACGGGTGGGGCATGTCCGGCATTCTTTGGCTACTTCGTAGCGTTCGGGTGGTTCGTGTAAACATTGACCAGGCAGATGGACTGGCCGTCGACGTAGAACCAAATGCGGGCGCCGCCGGGGAGCTCCAGCTGCCAGCGGTCGAACGTGCCGCCCTTGTGGGTGACTCTCGCCAGCTCACCCTTGAGCCTGTGATTCTTCTCCGACTCGTCCAGTGGTGTCTTGGTGAGGAAGTCCCACGCGTCGACGACGGAGTTGAGCTTGGTGGCCAGCAGATCCTGCCAGCCTTTCTGGGCCTGGCTGGTGCCGAACTGGATTTCGAACTCAGCCTTTTTGAGGGGGCGCGGAACGCCTGACCGTTTCGGGCTCATGCAGTGCGCGGGTCGGCGACCACGGTGGGTTCAATCCAGTCCAGCTGGTCATCCGGGGTGTAGCCGGCACTGATGGCCTCCGCCGTGGACCGCCAAGCGTGGAGAGTAATCAAGGCCTTATCAAACCGCGACACTGAGGCACAGGCGCGGATGATAGCGACGATCTCCCGCGCGAAAGCTTCCTGGTCTGCGTCGCTCAGGAAGGCCATCCACGGGAAGGGCCCGCGGAGCCTCTCAGTGAAAGGAACCTGCGGGTCCCCCAGCGAGGCAGTCACAAGGTGCGCGGCCAGTTCCATGCCTTCATGTTCACGATCGAACTCGCTGGTCGTCAGCAGAGTGAGCGGCTCGCCGTCCCGGCGGGTAATCGTGACCGGGCCCTCTTCGGCTGCTCTGAACACGGCGGCCGAATTTCGGGACAACTCTGACGACTGCGCGGTACGGGAGATCGTTGCCTGAGACATAACCCCAGTGTTCAGAACAAGTTCTGAACTGTCAACACGCGGCTGCATGGTCTGTCCGGCCAAGGAAAGGTGGTCGGGCAATTGAGCCGCAGGACTGCTCTGTTTCCTCACAGGACAAACGTCGTCGCCCACAAGACGGCCGGTTTCCTCCTGGGAGCCTGAGCCAGGGTGGCAAGTTTACCTACAGGAACTTTCCCGCACGCGCCGGTTCCCGCAGCCCCCAGACATCCGCCGCGGCGCCGTGCGGCAGCTCGAGCTGCCAATCCTCGCCCGCGCCGGGATAGGCGCGCAGGGTCGTAGGCACCGAGCCGTGCCGGTAGACCTCCACGATCGAGGCGTCGATAAAGATCCGCAGCTCATCGCCGCCGGCCACGGTGTCGGCGAACACGGTCCGCCGCTGCCCCGCCGCGACGAGGACCAGCTTCAGCGTGCCCTCTCCCCCGGCCACCCGGACCTCCGACGCCGGCGGAACACCGAACGTGCCCGCGGCGCCATGGTGCAGCCGGACGCCGCGGTAGGCGTGCAGTTCGGGGGCGGGCGCGACGGCGAGAACGCCGCCGTGCACGGACAGCTGGCGCGGGAAGGTCAGTATCCCGGCCCAGCCGGCGTCGTCGATCTCGGCCTGGCTGCGCCCGGGACGGTCCTCGGAGTCCTCCGCCTCACCGGACCAGCCCCAGAGCAGCGCCCGGTCCGGCAGCGCGAGGAGCTGCGGGGCGTAGAACTCCCGCCCCAGGTCCGCTTTCCCGCCCGACGACGGCATGAACACCGGCAGCCCGCTGCCGTTCGCGGCCAGCGAGCCCAGCAGGTAGCCGACGCCGTTGGGGTGCTCGTGATCGTCCGTACCGAGCCAGAGCGAGGCCATCAGCACCCAGGTCTCCGCACCGGAAGAATCCGGGACCCGGACCAGCTGCGGGCACTCCCAGATCTCCGCGGGCAGGTGCAGGGCCGCGAGCGGGTCCTCCGAGCTGAACCAGATCCCCTCGTAACGCCAGTCGCGCAGGTCCTCCACGCTGTAGAGCAGCACGGCGGCGTGGCCGGACGCGAGCCCGGCGCCCTGCACTGCGAAGCGGCGGCCCTGGAAGGTGAACAGGAACGGGTCGCGGACGGCGGTGACGTGCGGATCCGGGGGGATCTCGGCCGCGACGTGACCCTCCTGGGTCCAAGCGCGCAGGGCTGCATCGGTCCGGGCCAGGACCACGCGGGAGTGCCCGCCCACGGTGTCGACGCCGGAATAGACAGCGGTGGGGACGCCGCCGTCGTCGGCCACCACACCGGACCAGCAGCCCAGCGCGTCCGGGCCGCCGGGCTGGGGCCGGAGCGCCACCGGTTCCTCGTCCCAGCGGACCAGGTCGGGGGAACTCAGGTGCCCCCAGCAGATGCCCTGGTGCCGGGCCGAGTCCGGGTTGTACTGGAAGAACACGTGGTAGCGGCCGTCCGCATAGCTCAGGCCGTTGGGATCGTTGATCCAGCCCTGCGCGGGGCGCGGGTGGAAGCGGGGGAAGGCTGGGTCCGGATGCTGCGCCGCGGTGTCCATGGCCAAACACTACTCGCGCGCCGGGCGCAGGGCAGCCCGCCGGGCAGATCAGGGCGAATGCGCTCCCCGCCGGGCAGATCAGGGCGGATGCGCTCCCAGCATCCGCCCTGATCTGCCCGGCGGCGGCCGGAGGCGGCCTGATCCGCCCTGATCTGCCCGGAGGTGGCCCTTCAGAAAGTTCGCAGGGTTCTGTGGGACCCTGAGATCGATGAATTTTCGGCAGGAACACCCCACGATGCAGCCGGCTCCGGAGTACCCGCAGCCGCCGTCCCCGCGCGCTGCGGGCACGCGCACCAGCGCCCCCGCGGAGCCCGAAGGACGCCCGGGCCGGGGCACCGGGTTCCTGTTCCTGCTCGCCACCCTGGTCAGCATGGCGGCGCTGGCCGGGACCTACTTCTTTTTCGTTCGCACCACCACGGGCCAGTTCATCGACGAATCGGCCCTCGTGGAGGCCGTCGAAATCCACGGCACCGCCGGCAAGGCCGCCAACAAGCTCCTCGACTCGCTGCCCGCGCTGTCCCTGCTCATCGCCAGCGTGGTTGTCCTGGTCGTCACCGTGCTGAAGCGGCGCTGGACCGCGGCCGGGATCGCCGTGGCGGCCTGCGTGGGCGCCAACATCGCCACCCAGATCCTCAAGGACATCGTCCCGGTCCGGCCCTACCGAGGGATCGAGACACTCGAGCTGAACTCACTGCCCTCCGGCCACACCACCCTGGCGGCCTCGGCCGCGGCGGCGGTGTTCCTGATGGTCTCCCCGCGCTGGCGTCCGCTCGCCGGTTTCCTGGGCGGCAGCTTCGCCGTCGCCACCGGCGTGTCAACGCTGATCAACCAGTGGCACCGGCCCGCCGACGTTGTTGCGGCCTTCCTCGTCGTGGCCGTGTTTATGCTCCCGGCGGGCTGGCTGATCATCCGCCGGGGCCCGCGCTGGAACGTCTGGGACGGCTACGGGAAGCACTGGGCGTCGTCCCGGCTGTGGCTGGCGCTGATGCTGCTGCCTGGGCTCGCCGCAGCCGCCGTGGCCGCCTATTCGCTGCTCAGCGTCGCCGCCGGCACGGGCCTGGCGGGCAGCACTACGCACTATTTCTGGGCCGGGACGGCGCTGATCGTGATCGCGGGTTACCTCGCGACGGTCGCCGGCGTGTGGCTGTTCGGGCATGCGGCCCGACGCCGGAACGCGCCCCGCCGCTGACGTCAGACGGCCTAGCTTATTCCGGCAGCTTTCAGCGCCGCGGCGGTGACGGCGGCAAGTTCAGCGTGACCGGCGTCATTGGGGTGCGCTGCGTCATCGGCAATGAGGTCCGGCCTGCCCTGGTAGGGCTGGCCGATGTCAATGGACTTGCAGCCCGCGGCCGTCGCAGCATCAGCCACGGCCTGGCCAAACACACCCGCACCGGACGGTCGTTCCCCATCAACCCAGATCGGATTGATAGCTATGATCTCCGCATCCGGGAGGCCCTTGCGCAACTCAGCGAAAACACTCTCCACGTTCGCCGCAACCAGGCGGGACAAACCCCGGTCATTGCTGCCGCCGGAAACGATCACCATGTCAGGCTTCGCCGCAATGATTTGGGGGACCATTTCCAGGTAGCTCTCGCAGTAGTCGAGCCCGCACGCGGCCCGCGCGTTGCGGCTTACAGAGGTGACGTACCCCGAACCGCCGCGGGCAAAGTTACTTTCCGTCCAGCCTCGGTCCCGGCTCAGCACGGACGTCCAGCGGTTCTCCGGCAACGTGGCCCCCGTCCCCGCCGAATACGAGTCACCAATGAAGGCGACGGTGGGTTTCGGGGCCGGAGGCTCAGTCACGGTCGGCGTCACGGCCGCTGTGGCGGCGGGGCGGGTATCTGCCGTCGGTCCACTCTGCGGGACGAGGGCTAACGCGACGACGCCGAAAGTGATGACAGCCAGCACCGCCAGCCCGACAAGTTGCCAGGCGTTGCTACTCATCCTGAAACGCTTCTCAGCCATTCGTCTCCCACCTACGCCTAAGTCAACCTGCTCATTCTATGGCGTTCGTAAGACGGACTAGGTGCCCTGCAGAGTCACCCGCCGGAGCGGCAGCCCTTTTGGATGGCGTGGGCTCGCGTAAACCATGGCTACCTTCGCCGCGGCGATCCCGCTGGGCGACACCCGCTGCGCCCTCCAGCGGCTGCCCGACGGCGGCCGCTGCTACTCGGCGGCGTCAGCGGTGCTGATCGCGCGGATGCTGTTGTTCCGCTTCTCGTGGGTGAGTTCGGCCAGGCCCAGCGCCTCCAGCAGCGGCGGCAGGTACATCCCGAACCGGCCCCGGTAGCCGCTGCGGAGCCCGTACCAGCCGTGGACCGGGTTCGAGGGGTCCCTCCCCCAGGCCTCCACGGTGCCCTCGGCGGCGGGCTTCTTCTCGTCGGCGGCGCCAAGAGGCACCCAGCCGCCCTGTTCCAGGAGCCACTGGTGCAGGTCCTCGACGGCGCGGAGGTGGTACTTCAGCGTGGTGGATCCGACCTGGCACACGAGCGCTGGCGGGTCGGCCTCCTCGTCGCGGTACACGCTGTACTCGGACGTCCCGGGAGGGGTCAGCAGGTTCCAGGGGTCTTCCTTCGTGCCTTGCGCCATGTCGGGCCTTCCTCGCGCTCTCGGTTCTGTCGTCTACAGCATAGTGAGGGAGCCGAAGGGATCCCACAGTCGAAAGTCAGAGGGCAAAGCGCCCCCGGACCTTCTCGGATTCAGCGGTCGCTACCTGAGGGCCGCGCACAAATCACGCCAACCCAAACCCCGTTTACATCCGGCCCGCCGGGGGCCAGAATTAGTCCCGCCCAGCCACTGGCCCAGCAGCGCGTTGGCCCATCCGTCCAGAACGCCACGCCGCCACGTCTCGAGGGACTGTCATGAGCACTGATTCTCCGGTTTCACGGAGCGCTTCATCGAACGTTTCACGGCGCGCCGCCACCCTCGCGTTCGTCCCGTCGCAGCAGCGGATCAACACCTTCCTCCGCGACTCCGTCTACGCCCGGCGCCAGCACGTGCCGGGGATCTGCGACCTCGCCCTGGGCAACCCGCACCAGATGCCCCAGGCCGCCTACGTCGAGGCCCTCGCGGACGCGCTGACGCCCCGGAACGAGCGCTGGTTCGCCTACAAGACCAACGAACCGGAGGCGCAGGCCGCGGCGGCGGCGTCCCTGCAGCGCCTGCTCGGGATGCCCTTCGAGCCGGCGGACATCCACCTCACCACGGGCGGCTTCACCGCGATTCCGCTGGCGCTGAAGGCCGTCGCCGACCCCGGCGACGAGGTCATCTTCACCCTCCCGCCGTGGTTCTTCTACGAGCCGCTGGTGCTCGAGGCCGGGCTGGTGCCGGTCAAGATCCGCTGCGACGCGGAGACGTTCGACGTCGACCTGGCGGCACTGGGGGCGGCCATCACCCCGCGGACCCGGGTGGTGATCGTCAACACGCCCAACAATCCGACCGGCCGGATCTACCCGCCCGCACTGCTGAAGGACCTGGCGGCCATGCTGGAGGGTGCCTCGCGCAGCAACGGGCGGCGGGTCTACCTGCTCTCCGACGAGCCGTACAACCGGATCGTGTACGACGGCGCCCGGTTCCACAGCCCCGCGGAATACTATCCGTACACGCTTCTGGCCTACTCGTACGGCAAGACCCATCTCGCGCCCGGGCAGCGGATCGGCTACCTGGCGCTGCCGCCCACCATGCCGGACCGCGGCCCGCTGCGGGAGGCGATCAGCGCCCTGCAGATGGCGCTGGGCTGGATCTACCCCAACGCCCTGCTGCAGTATGCGCTGCCGCGGCTGGAGCAGTTCTCGATCGACGTCGGGCAGCTGCAGCGCAAACGCGACCTGATGGTGGAGGCGCTGACCGGCATGGGGTACCAGGTGACACGGCCGGAGGGGGCGTTCTACCTGTTCGTCCGCACCCCGGCCGACGACGACGAGCAGTTCACCGCCGCCCTCGCGGACCAGGACGTGTTTGTGCTGCCGGGCACCCTGTTCGAGACGCCGGGCTATTTCCGGATCTCCCTCACCGCTTCCGAGGACATGCTCCAGCGGGCGCTGCCGGTCTTCGCCGCGGCAATCGAACGCTCGGGCGGCGTGTTCTAGGGTTCGTCGGGCCCCAAATGAACAACGGGTTCGCGGGACGAACCGGGAGCGTCTTCCTTAAGCTCAACAAAAAACGTGTGGGTGTCCGTCTCTCCGATATTCTCTCCGGAATGGTCCTGCTCCGGCATCCACCGGGCCACGCCTGTCGGCAACTCCACCTCAACGGTCTTCCCGTTTGAGGAAAGCCGGCGCCGGAAGGCGCTGGCTGTGATCATCACACTGTCGGGATGATGGTGCTCCGTCGTCATGTGACCGGGGCTGTCCGTGTACTCGAGCACACGCACCCGATCGTTCTCAAATACCACCCGGTAATGCTCCGGATTCGTCTCAACAGGGTCCTTTGCCATGGCCGGAATCTACGCCGCCACGCTGCACAGCGCCAGAGAGCAGTTTTCTGTCCTGCCGGGATCTGCCTGAGCGGCCACCCAACGTTTCGACTGCGGGGATTTCGATTGCGGGGATTTCGACGGCGGCAGTTCCGCCAGCGGCACCTGCGACGGCACGCCCTTCCAGTACGCGCTCACTCCGGGCCTGATCGGGGGCGTGGACCGGGACGCGGCGTGCGTCGTGAGGCGGATCGGACGGCGGGTACCGGACCCCTCAGTAGTTGCGCCGGTGCTTCAGCCGCGGGATGGTGATGGCGAAGACGAGGGCGGCGGCGAAGCCGAGCACGCCGGTGGCGGCCACGCCCGCCCCGAGGGAGGCCACGGCGGTCACGGCGGAGAGCAGCACCGGGCCGCCGGTGGCCCCGGCGTCGGCCATGAACCGCCAGATGCCCAGGAACTGGCCCCGGCCGTTGTCGGGCGAGAAGTCGGCGCCCAGGGTCATGTTCAGGCCCGAGCTGATGCCGTTGCCGAAGCCGATCAGCAGCGCCGCGAGCAGCAGCCCCACGAAGCCGGTGCTGAGCGGGATCAGCAGCATGGCCGTGCCCATGATCAGGGTCGAGGGGATGGCCACCCACTGCCGGCCCTTGCGGTCCATCAGCTTGCCGGCCGGGTAGAACACCAGCATGTCGATGGCCCCGGAGAGCCCGTAGATCAGCGAGGCCTGCGTCGCATCCATCCCGAGGTGCTCGGCCCAGAGCGGGATCACCACCTGCCGGGACGCGCGCAGCGCACTGAGCAACAGCACCCCCATCCCCACGGACAGGAACACCCCGGCGTGGGAGACGGCGACGCTGCGCAGCGTCGCCTGCGGGACCGGGACGCCGTCGTCCGGGGCGGGCTTGGCCACGAGGTCAGGGATGGTCACCGACAGGGCTGCGGCGGCCGCCATGGCGACGACGCCCACCCAGTAGGCGCCGGTGATGCCGGCGAACTGCATCACGGCGGCGCCGATGAAGGGTCCGATGAAGATGCCGATCCGGTTGACGCCGCCGAGCGTGGACAGGGCCCGGGCCCGGAGGATCACCGGCACCGCCTCGGTCAGGTACTTCTGCCGGGCCAGGCTAAAGACGCTCGCGGCCATGCCGACCACGAGCATCGCGGCGGCGAGCAGCCAGAGCCCGTTGGGCAGCAGGGGGGCCAGGGCTGCGGCGGCGAGGGCGACGGCGCTGGCGGCCGCGGCGCCCACGATCGCCCAGCGTTCGCCGAACTTCAGGGTGATGAGCGAGGCGGGCAGGTTGAAGAACCAGGAGCCCAGGCCGATCAGCGTGACCACCAGCGCGGCGACGGCCACCGAGGCGCCGAGGCCGCGGGCGGACAATGCCACCACGGGCAGGATGGCGCCCTCGCCGATGCTGAACAGCAGCGCCGGCCCGAACGCGGGGACGGCGATGCTGCGGAGGCTGAACGGCGCGGTCTGTGTGGTGCTCATCCCCTTCATCCTAGGGCGGGTGGGGCGCCCGGGCGCTCAGGCCTCTAAGCGCCCGCCAATCAGGACATCTACGCCGGCAGGATACCCGAGCGGCTCAGCAGCGCCCGCGTCTTCGGATGCTGCGGTGCAGTGAAAATCCGGCTGGGCGGCCCCTCTTCCACAATCACCCCCTGGTCCATGACGACGATGCGGTCTGCGATGTCCCGGGCGAACTGCATCTCGTGGGTCACGATCACCATGGTGGTTCCCTGCTGGGCAATTTTCTTGATGACCGCGAGGACCTCGCCCACAAGCTCCGGATCCAATGCCGACGTCGGCTCATCGAAGAGCATGACACTGGGGTTCATGGCCAGCGCCCTGGCGATGGCCACCCGCTGTTTCTGGCCTCCGGAGAGCTTGCTGGGGTAATTGTCGATTTTGTCCCCCAGCCCCACCATTTCGAGGTTGGGCAAGGCGACATCCCTGGCTTCGGCCGCGGACAGCTTCTTGACGTCGCGCAGCGGCGCCATAACGTTCCCCAGCGCCGTCTTGTTCAGGAACAGATTGAAGTGCTGGAAGACGAAGCCAATATCGGTCCGTTTCTGGGCAGTGACGGACGCTTTCTCAGCGATCAGTTCCCCGTCGCGTTCCTCGTAGCCGATCAGGTGGCCGTTGACGTAGATGCGCCCGGCATCGATGGTCTCCAGCTTGTTGATGCAGCGCAGCAGGGTGCTTTTGCCGGACCCACTGGAGCCCAGGATGGCAATGGTTTCGCCGCGGTGGACCACCAGGTCCACGCCTTTGAGCACTTCCACCCTCTTCTGCACGTGCGGCTTGCCGGTAAGCCTCTGCCCCAGGGTCGGCTTCGTGTCGGAGACGAAGGTTTTGTGTACGTCGCGGACGTCAATAATGGTCTCGTCAGCCACTGGCCCGTGCCTTTCGTTCAAGCACAACCACAACGCGCGAGAGTGGGAGGCTGATGATCAGATAGAGAATAGCCGCTGCGGTATAGATCGCGGTGGTCTGGAATGTCTGGCTGTTGAGGATGTTGGCAGTCTTCAGGATCTCGGTCACGGCAATCACGGAAGTCAGTGCCGTGTCCTTGATCATGGCGATGAAGTAGTTGCCGATCGGCCCCATGGAAACCACGAAGGACTGGGGAATAACCACCTTCCACAGGGTCTTGCTGGGCGTGTAGCCCAGGGACAACGCGGCTTCGGTCTGGCCGTGCTCCACGGAGAGGATTGCGGAGCGGAAGACCTCGGACAGGTAGGCGGCGTAGTTCAGGCCCAGGCCCAGGATGCCGGCCGGGACAGGTTCGATGCTGATACCGATGCTGGGGAGCACGAAGAAGATGTAGACCAGCTGCACCAGCAGCGGAGTGCCGCGGATGACCTCCAGATATAACGTGGCGATGCCCCGGAGGATTTTGATCGAGGAGATGCGCGCCAGCGCAACCAGCAGCCCCAACACGAGGGCAATTGCCATGGCGCCGAGCGCCAGTTGGACGACGACGGGTACGGCCTGCAGGAGCGCCGGGAACACGGCCAGGGTGTTTTGGATAAAGTCCACTGAGAATCCCTAAGTGAGGGTCGGGCGGGGCCGGCAGGCAGTGCGGTCGCGCGGCCTGCCGGCCCCGCAGGAATCTGGAACCTATTCAGCCATGTTGGCTTCGCCGAGCCCGTACTTCTTCAGGATCTCGAGGTACTTGGGTGTCTTCTTCAGGTCCGCCAGCCCGGAGTTCAGGTCCTGCAGCAGCTGCGTATCGTCCTTGCGCACGCCGGCTCCAATGATGCCCGGGTAGAAAGGCTCGTAGGGTGAGACGAGCTTCAGCTTGGGGTTCGGCTTTTGGACCAGGCTGTAGCCGATCACGGCGCTGTCGGTGAAGACCGCATCAACCTGCTTGTTTTCCACGGCCGCGAGCAGGGCGGCCTGGGAGTCGAACAGCTTGACCTCGCTGCCGCCAAGGCTGTCGACGAGATCCTTGAACACCGTGCCGGTCTGCGCGCCGAGAACCTTGCCTTTTACGTCGTCGCGCGATGCCAGCGTTGAATCCGCCGGAACCACCATCGCTTCGCCTTCGGTGTACCAGGGGTCGGTGAAGTTGATCTGCTTCTTCCGGTCATCGGTGATGTACATGGCATCCACGATCGCGTCCGCCTTCTTGGCGTTGAGCGCCGCGATCAGGGTCGCGAACTCGGAGGTGAAGACCTTGACCTTCCAGCCCTTCGCCTCGGCGATGGCGTTAATCATCTCCCCGTCGATGCCCTTGAGCTCGCCGGTGGCCTGGTCGGTAAAGGAGAAGGGGGCATCGTTGGAAGTTGCGATGGTGATCGTCTTTTGCTCTCCGCCACCGGTGCCGGTGCCGCCGCCCCCTGAGCCACAGGCTGTCATGGCGAGGGCCACGGCAACGCCCATGGGCACCAATGCAGCGAAACGCTTGCGGAGGATTCTTGTTTTCAACATGAGGTGCCTTTTCTAGGGATGGATTTCTATCGGTTGAAGCGGTCGAGCCGCAGGGTGGCGGTGGCCTTATGGGCGGCCATTCCTTCGGTCTCGGAGATCGTGGAGACGTAATTCGCCAGACGCGGAGTTGCACTCTTTTCGACGCGCTGGAAGGTGAGCGGTTTGAGGAACCGGGAGACGGAGAGCCCCGCCGATGAGCGGGCGCCCCCTCCGGTGGGCAGCACATGGTTCGTGCCGGAGGAGCCCTTGTCGGAGTAGGCCACCGTTGACCACGGTCCCAGGAAGATGGAGCCGTAGTTCTGCAAATTCTCGTGGAAGTAGGAGTCGTCCGAAGTCTGGATTTCCAAATGTTCCGGGGCCAGCAAGTCCATGATCCGTACCGCCGTTTCGCGGTCCTCCGCAACGTAGACGGTGCCGTAGTCCCGCCAGGCCGGGCCGGCGATGTCCCGGGTGGCCAGCGTCCGCAGCTGCTTGTTGATGTGCCGGATGACCTCTTCCCCCAGCTCGCGGGAGGTGGTTACCAGGGACGCCGGCGACTGCGGGCCGTGCTCGGCCTGGCCGAGGAGATCAGCGGCCACGAGTTCGGCGTCGGCGGATTCGTCGGCGATCACGGCGACCTCGGACGGGCCAGCCAGAAGGTCTATGCCGGCACGTCCAAAGAGTTGCCGTTTGGCCTCTGTGACGTAGGCGTTTCCTGCCCCGACCAGGATGTCGGCCGGCTGCTCCCCCAGCAGCCCGAAGGCCATGGCGGCCATCGCCTGCACCCCGCCGAGGGCGAACGCCCTGTCAACGCCGGACAGGTACGCGGCGTACAGCACGGCGGGGTTGCCACCGCCCGAACCGGTTGGCGGAGTGCAGGCCAGGACGTTGCGGACGCCCGCGGTCTTGGCGACCCCCACCGTCATGAAAGCGCTGGCAAGAATCGGAAAACGGCCGGATGGAAGATAAGCTCCGACGCGTGCCACGGGAACATACTTTTGTCCCGTAAAGACGCCCGGGATGAGTTCAACTTCGAAATCAGTGAGGTGTTCGCGCTGCTCGACGGCGAACAGCCTGGTCCGCTCGGCACTGGCCATCAATGCCTCCCGCAGTTCCGGGGAGAGGGTTTCGCCGGTCTTTGCCAGTTCCTTCTGGCTGATCTCCAGGCTCCCGCCCTGCCAGCCGTCCAGCTCCTGGGCGTACTTGACGACGGCGTCCATTCCGTTGGTCTCGATCTCACCGAGCATTGCGGACACCGCCGCCACAACTGCGGGAAGGCGCTGGGCCGGGACTTCCTCAATGGCGGGGCTTTTCAGGGTGAGGACTTTTCCCGGGATGTGAGCCATGTCACGTTCGGTGAGGTGCATGGACCAATGGTTACTGGTCGCCGACTCATCGCACAACGGGACCTAAGCAAGTGTGAGATATAGGGTTACCCTGTGCATAGGGGGCCTCTGATCTCTAGGAGAAACGATGACGCTCGCACAACTCCGCGCCTTCCTGGCGGCCTACGAGCTCGGTTCATTCACGGCCGCGGCACGAAAGTTGGAAACGAGCCAGGCCTCCGTCTCTGAACTCATCAGCCGGCTCGAACACGAACTGAAGCACAGCCTTTTCACCCGCGGCGGGCGGCGGCTCATTCCCACCACGGCGGCTGTTGAGCTGCACGTGCATGCACTGCAGTCCGTTAACTCGTTCAACAACGGCGTGGAAGCGTTGAAGTCCATGTCGTCGCTGGAAGGCGGCGTCTGCACCTTCGGCGTTCTGCGCTACGGAGCCCACTACGACCTTGCCGACCTGGTGCAGCGCTTCCACCGCCGGTATCCCCAGGTCAAGGTGCGCCTGGTGGGATTGAACTCCGTGACCGTGGCCGAGTCAGTGGCGTCCGGTGAAATTGAGGCCGGACTGATTGTGCTGCCGGTGGCGGAAGCTGGTCTTCAGGTCAGGCCGCTTTTTCGGGACGAGGTCTTTTTCGTGTCCGCTACCCGGGATCCTTCGCGGGGCCCCATGACAATCGAGGAACTTGCCGGGTCAAAGCTTGTGCTCTACGACGCGTTCGCTGGCTGGCATGACCCCACCCGCCGGCAGATTTTGGAGCGTGCCCGCCTCAAGGGGCTGAAAATCGAAGCGGCCATCGAGGTGGAACATGTCGATACCGCCCTGGGGTTGGTAGCCACCGGGGCGGCTGGTGCGTTCGTGCCGCAGGCGATCGTGAGCGGGCCGGGCTTTCCGAGAAATATCCACGCCGTCCCCTTTGCGGAACCTCTGTACGACACAATCGCGCTGATTCAGCGCGAGGGCTCCTACCTGTCACCCGCGACACGGAAGATGGCCCAAATGGCCGCTCGTACCCTGCTGTCTAAAGTGGCCCCGGGACAAGCCATCGGGCGCACAACTCTGCACTAGACCCCGTCAGCGGGAGGCGTTAGACGCCGACCGGGCACTCAGGCCTCGAAGTGCGTGCGGACTTCCCCGCCGGTGAGGTTCCGGAGCACGTCGGCGGCGACGTCGCGGAGCTTCTGGTTCCGGTTGCTGGAGACCTTGGTGAGGATGCCCATGGCTTCCTCCTGGGAGCAACGGTTCTGCGCCATGATGACGCCGCAGGCCAGGTCGATCGAGGTGCGGTGCTCCATGGCGGCCTGAAGGTCCTCGGCCCGGGACTGCGCCGTGCCGATCCGGACAGCCAGGCGGAGGGAACGTTCCGCGAGGTCGGCAAATCCGGAGGCTTCGGCAATGATTTCCTCGGTGAACATATCGGTCTCGGCGCCGAAGAAGTTCAGGGCGGCGGTCGCATCCGGGCCGATTGCCAGCGGCACACCCAGGGTGCTGCGGACGCTCTGGGCCGCGAGCTGCTGCTGGTAGGCCGGCCAGCGCGGATCGGTGTGAACGTCGGCCAGCAGGACCACGGAGCGTGTCCGCAGGGCCTCGATACACGGGCCCTCGCCGAGGCTTTGCTCGATTCGGTCCAGGATGACGGCCCGGGGACTGCTACCCGCCACGGTCATGGTCTTCCGCCGGCGCTGCAGCGTCACGCCGCATTCGATCTCGGCCCCGGCGGCGGAGCTGAGCGTGGCCGCCGAGAATTCCGCGAGCTGGCCGAGGAAGTCCTCGACGTTTTCAGTTCCCATCAGGAGGTCCTGCAGTTGCAGGGCGGCTTCATCCCCGGCGTTGTTGGTCATGCCTAAATCTAAGTCGGTCCCCGCCGCGAAACAACTTGCCTGCCGCGCGGTAGCATGAAGTTTTCCGGGCCCCGCGTGATGCTGTGCGGCGTCTCTAGTTGTCGGGGGAGGTCTCATGACGGAAAAGGTGTGGCGCGTCAGTGCCAACGTTGCCTGTGTCCGCAGTTCCGACGGCGGCCGCGTCGCCGTGCTGCACCTCGAGCAGGATGTGCCGGTCCTCCTCGTGGGAACGGCTGCGTCCGTCTGGAACGCTTTGGATGGGATCAGGACCGAGACGGAGCTCATCGAAAAGCTTGCCCGTGACTACGGCACTGATGCCGGGGTGATCCACGGGGATGTGATGGGGTTGATCCATGATTTGAGCAGCAGCGGAATGATCGCGCTGGCTTCCCGTGACAGCGAAGCTGCAAGTTAATGGACGTCGCAGAGACTTTGCACCAGAATGAAGCCGTCCTCCTGGCCACCGCCCTCGTAGACTTCGTAGCAGCATCAGCCGGACTCCCGGTGCTGTTCATCAAAGGCCCCGGCGCCACCCTGATGGGGCTGCGCGAAAACCATGTCTCGGCGGACGTAGATGTCCTGATCCGTCCGGAACAGCTCGAAAGAATGCTAAATCTCCTGCACGGAAGAGGCTGGCAGGAAAGACCAACCGGCTTTGCAATTGTTAGCCAGTACTTACACTCCCGCACTCTTTACCATCCACAATGGAACTGCGACATCGACGTGCACAGCAGGTTCCCCGGGATGGAGGCCCCACCCGACATTGCCTTCGACACTCTCTGGCGCGACCGGCAATACTTAGTCATGGCGGCAAGGAACATTGCCGTACCTTCCGTCCCCGCAGCTGTAATTTTCCAGGCACTGCACAGCCTTCGGGCCATGGACGATCCCCGTCATCAGCGCGAGTACACAGGGCTGCTTCAGCGGGTGGATACCACCCTACACCGGGACATCGTGGAGCTCAGCGTGGAGCTGAAAGCGACATCCGCATTGCAGCCCCTCTTGGAAGAATTGGGCGCAGACGGTCTGCCAACCAGGGATGAGGAAGTTAGCGCCGAGTGGCGTTACCGGACGTCCGCGCATGTTCCCGGAACTGCCTTACTGATCGCACTGATGGAAAGTCCCTGGCGATCCAAGCCGCGGGTCTTCGCTCGAGGGATATTTCCTTCACGGCAGTATTTGCGGCAGCGCGACCCGGATATTGACGACTCTGTCGCGGGGCTGCTTGGAGCCCACGTTTCGCGCTGGCACCGCGGACTTGCTGGTCTTCCAGGAGCAGCCCGGAAGATCAGGGATTCACGCCGGGGCTAGCGATCCGTTTAGGCGTAGCCGTCCACGATTGCAGCGGCTATTTCCTTGTAGGCACGACGGGTCTCCGGGCGGAGCACGTCCAGGGTGACCAGGTCGCCGTCCGCCACACCCCGGTCGTGCGGCACAGCAATGAGCTGGCGGCAGATGCCGGAGAGGTGGTCCTCAATTGCGTCCTTGTCCACCCGCGAGGAGACCTCGTCCTTGTCCGTGATGACCACGATCGCGTTGCGGGCGAGCTCCTCGTAACCGTGGCTGGCCAGCCAGTGCAGGGTACTCCGGGCCCGCTTGGCGCCGCTGACGGCGTATCCCGCAGCGATGATGAGGTTGTCCGCGGACTGCAGGATGCCGCTCATGGCGTTGTGCGTGACCCCGGTCCCGCAGTCGGTCAGGGCCACCGAGTAATAGCCGGAGATGAGCTTGCGGATCCGCAGGTATTCCTCGGCAGTCAGCGAGTCCGAGACCTCGGGGTCCTGTTCGCCGGCGATCAGGTGCAGCCGGCCGGCGTGGTGCATGTACCGGGCCAGGGCGGTGAGCGAATCGATGGAGTCGACGTTCCTGAGCAGGTCCGTGATGGTGCGGGGGCTCTGCTGCTGATAGATGCCCTCGCCGAGGGCGCGCTCCACGAGGTCGCCGGAGTCCGGGTTCGCATCGATCGCACAGGGCGGGTCGCCGCGGTACTCCGCCAGGGTCAGGCCGACGCCCACCGTCGTGGAGGTCTTGCCGATGCCGCCCTTGAGGCTCAGCACGGCGGTGTTGTAGCTGCCCTGCAGCTGGCGGGAGATCCGCCGGGCCAGTTCGTCCTCTTCGCGCTGCCGGGCGCTCGGACCCAGGTTCAGCCCGCCGCCGGTCATGTTGTAGAGGGCGCCGCGGAAACCGCCGACGGGGCGGGGCTTCTGCTCGCGGACAAAGAGCCCGGGCGAGCTGATGAAATCCGGGGCGGGGGCGGCGAGGGCTGCTGCGCGGCTGCCGGACCGGCTGGACCGGACCGGCATTGGCGGCACGGACGGTGCGGTGTCGGGCGCGGCGGGCACCGCCGCCCTCGAGGGAGAAAGCACGCCCGAGTTGTCGGTAGATGCATCCAGTGGAACCGACGTGATGGGAGAACTGTCCTGCGGAGCACGGCTAGGCGCTGCAGGTGCGTCGGCCGCGGCTGCTGCCTCGGCCCAGGAGCCGCTGCGTACTGTCCGCGCCGGCGGGCTGTCGACATCGTCGGGCGTGATGGTAGGCATGGTTCCTGTCCGGGGGTCGGAGTCATCGCCGCGGCGGCGGTCACGCCGGCGCCGGAGTTCGGGCTGTTCTGCCTCCGCGGCAGCATTGGCTGTGTTGTTGTCCACCGGATCGGGCATGTTGGTCCCCCCTGGGACTCACAGCGCATACCGCTGCGGTGCTCGTTTGAATTAGTTCAACCGCAATTCTAGGCGCAGACGCATGGGCACGCGGACAAGCAAGCCTCCGCACTTATCGATCCGGCTAGTTCAGCGCTATCAGCAGCATCCGGTTCGTGCCGGGAATGCAGGTCTGCAGGATCGCCCGGGGGAAGCCCCCAAAGACGGCAGAGACGGCGTCGGTTGTAGCCCCCTGGGCAACCTGACCGCGGCCGGTTGCGGTGTAAGTGCCGTAGCCGGCGATGACCACGGTTTCGCCGACGCCGACCCCCGAGAATCGCGCCCATCCTCCGCAGAAGTCGTGTTCGGTGATGAACAGCGAATAGGCATCCGTGGGCGTGAAGTGGATGGGGCCGATGCACCGGTCCACCATGGCCTGGCCGCCCGCGCCCGCCACGAAGATGGTGCGCACAACGGGAGCGACAGGCGCTGTCAGCGCCGGGGCTGCTGGAGTCGGCGCAGGGGCAACCCCGGGAACGGGGGGACCTGACAGCTTCAGTGTTTGGCCCGGGTAGATAAGGGTGTAGACGCCCAGCCCGTTGGCTGCCAGCATGTCGTAGACGTTGATGCCGAAGCGTGACGCGATGGCACCGACCGTGTCTCCGGCAACGACGAGGTACTGGTTGGAATCTGCATCGGCTCCGGGCGCCTCCGGTGGAGCTGCCGGCGGAGGCTCAGAAGCTACACCGACGCCCGTCTCCAGGGGAGCCGCCGGTGGAGGCTCAGAAGCTACAACTTGAACAGCCGGGGGCTCGGACGGTGGCTCCTGCGCCGCCGGCGACGACGTCCCCGGCGACGACGTCCCCGGCGACGACGTCCCCGGTGGCGCAGTGCTCGGGCTGGTTGCCGGAGAAACGCCTGCAGGCGGTTGAAGCGCAAGGGAGGCCGCCAGAACGCAGGCGAGCAGCAAAGGCCCCGCGGTGATCAGTGATTTGAAGGCGTGTGTCGTCCTGCGGTTGCCCGGGAGACCGTACTTGTTCGGAACCATCTGCATCAGCCCGCTTCATGACCAGCGCCCACCGGGCCTGGACTTGAGCCGAGCTCAAGACTTCAAGGTGACTGCAAACACGTCAAGGTGCGGTGGCAGCCGCCCGAACCCGGCATGAGATCCCGGGCAGTTCCGGACTTAGCCTGAGCGTATGAAGCGGAAACGCTTTTCACACGCGTACCCGCTACCCGGGTTTCTTGGTCGGGCCACGTGGGTGCTCAGCGGGCTACGCGGTTGATGTGCCGGGCTTGGCGGCACTGCTGCTAGCGGGGTGTCAGGGCCAGAACGACGACGACGACCGTCACGAGAGCGAGGAGCAGAAGCCCTATGTAGGCCCACGATTTGGGCCGTTTGCGGTGGGGGTTGATGTCGATGTATGGCACGACTTAGGAATCCTGTCGTTCAAGGACGGACAGTTGCCGTCTGCGTTTGAGGCGAAGGATCAGGTACGAAATGGTGGCGAGAAGCGCAAGGCTTCCCGTCAGAATGCACAGGGCTAAGACATAACCGGGCAGAGTCACAGGTGAGACCTCCTGGGAACAGCGTCATCATTGACGCGCCTTGGGATCCCCATCCTCCGGGCGAGCTGAGCGCTAGCGGGATTGGACCCTAGGTTGCGGATCCACCACGAGGTTACTTACGGGTTACCTAAGTTGTCCACCGACGCGCCCAAGCTCTCCGCGACTCAGTGGTGCGCGCGGGTCTCCTGCAGACGCTTGATGAACCAGCGGGACTGCTCCGGCCCATAGGGCAGGATCGGGATGGCTTTGGTGGCGTCGTCCGGGGTCTCCCGTGTCGCCTGGGTTGCCTGCCGCACCGCCGTGGTCATCGTGTTGGCCATGGTCTTGACGAACTGGTCGCTGCAGGGCTCGCCGTGCCCGGGAATCAAGAATTCATACCGGTGGCGGAGGGCCGAGACATGCCGGAGGACGTCCGCCCATTCTTCGGGGTACGAATCCTCGAAGGACGGGTGTGCGCCCTGCTCCACCAGGTCCCCGGCGAAGAGGGTGGTGGCCGTGCCCACCAATAGATCGCCGTCGGTGTGTCCGAGCCCGAGGTAGAAGAGCGTGACGGACTGGCCGCCGAGATCCATCAGGACGGGCTGGTCCTTCACGATGGCGTTCGGGACCACCAATTCCACATTGTCGCCCTCGCCTGCACCCATTTCCGGTTCATCGGTGACGACGGCGCGGCGTTGACTGTCGCCATTCTCTTCGATTTCGGCGGCGGAGTTCTCGTGCGCCCAGAACTCGGTGACGCCCGCGGCGGCGAACACCGCGTTGCCGAAGCAGTGGTCGTAGTGGGCATGGGTGTTGACCACGACGAGGGGCAACTGCGTCTTTTCTCGCACGGCGTCGAGGATCTCGCGTCCCTGCCTCGGCCCGCCGCCCGTGTCGATCACCAGGGCGCGTTCGGAGCCGACGACCAGGCCGGTGTTGAGCAGGGAACCTTGGGTGGTCAGGACGTAGTTGTCCGGGCCAACTTCGAGCCATCGTGACATGAAATATCTCCCGTATTCCGGTGTTGTTCCGGTGTTGTTGGTGCGATGTTCTGCCCTCGATTGTACTCACCGGAGCTGGCCGGATGCTGGAAGCTGGCCCCGCGGGGGAGGTCTTCCTCCCGCGCGTTGCTCGCCGCATTCTGGTCTTCTCCAGTACACCGTCCTACGTGTCTGGAACGTGTGGGCCGTAGCGCAGCAAGCCACCGGTGGCTCACATCCCACACCTGATATGTAGGCGTTCCTTGTCAAGAGGGCAGGGGTGAGCGGTCCAGGGCTGGCTTGTCTTGGACCGCTCTTTTGTGTCCGTTCCCTGCTTGGTCCGGTGGGCTGGCGCGTCGTGATCGACGGAGTGCGCTGTCAGACTGATATGCGCGGGTTGGTTACCGCAGGACGAGTGCGCACGTCAAGTTTCTGAGACAGTTTCATCGTTGTATTTCGGTTACGCGGCCAGGGATTCCTGATCGCGGATCTGGTGGGCGGTGAGGGCTGCCGCCGGGGTTCGGTGGCCCGCTCGGGCGTTGGGCCGTTTGCGGTTGTACCAGGACTCGATATAGTCCATGACCGAGGTGCGGGCGGCGAGCCGGCTGGTGAAGCTGTGGTGGTGGTAGAACTCGGTCTTCAGATGTGAGAAGAAATTCTCGGCGACGGCGTTATCCCAGCACACGCCGACCTTGCCCATGGATTGGGTGACGTTGTTCCCGGCGCACCAGCCCTGGAATTCGGCAGAGGTGTACTGGGTGCCGCGGTCCGAATGGAAGACCGCCCCGTCCGCGTGGAGGTAGCCGTGGTCGCGGGCCATGGCCAGCGCGCCGGTGCAGAGCTCGGTGCGCATGTGCCGGTCCATGTTCCATCCGATCACCATGCCGGTGCACAGGTCGATCACGGTGGCCAGATACAGCCAGCCCTCGCCGGTCTTGAGGTAGGTGATGTCCCCGCACAGCCGGGTGCCTGGCACCTCGGAGGAGAAGTCGCGCTTGCCGTTCTCGTCGAGCATGTGGTTCTCGATATGGGCGGTCTTCGCCTGCGGATCCTGTTCGGTGGTCTTCTTCCACGCCCGGGTCCGTACGGCGCGCAGGCCCTGCTCGCGCATGATGGCCCCGACGGTGGGTTGGGAAACGCTGATCCCGTCCTCGTTGAGCATCCGGGTCAACTGGTCCATGCCGGCCTTGCCGGCGGCGGCCTTAAACATCCCGGCCACAGCTTCCACCAACGCCTGGTGCCGCACGGCCCTCGGGGACGGGCCCGTCGGGGTGCGCCATCGGTAGAACGAGGCCCTGGAGACCCTCATGATCCGGCATAGCCAGGCGACGGGATGGTTCGCCTTCTCCGCTTCGATGAACTCGTAGAAATCCTCTACCGTTGCTTCGCTGCAAAGAAGGCGCTGACTTTTCCCAGGAACTCAATTTCCTGCTTCAGCTTCGCGTTCTCCGCCAACGCTCTCTGATGCTCTTCCCAAGGCACCGCTGCCTTCTCTTCGGTGAGGAAGCGATCAGGATGATCCTCACGGTACTTGCGCACCCAAGCCCCCAAAGTGCCCTCGTTCACACCGATATCCGGTGCCACCTGGGCGATCGGACGGCCCGAGGAAATCACGAGCTCCACGGCGTCGTCCTTGTAGTTCTGGCTATACCTCTTACCGTCGGTCATGCGAAGAAGGGCTCCTATCAAGCTGTCTCACAAAACCATACGGCCGCACCGCGTCGGCTGCGTCCCAACGGGCGCGCAAGTCGCGGCTGGCGTTGTTGTAGGGGCGGCAGTGGTGCCAGGCGGCCTCGACGAGCAGCCGGCGGGCGTGGGTGTTCCCGGTTTTGGTGATGCCTCCTTGGGACCGGGAAGCACCGGAGGAATGTTCGGAGGGGACCAGCCCCAGATAGGCGCCGATGGTGCTGCCGGTGAAGCGGGTCCAGTCGCCGATTTCCACTGCCAAGCCGACGGCGGTGAGCACCGAGATTCCGCGCAGACACATCAGAGCCCGCACCACCGGCGCATAACGATCGGTTGCCGCCAGGGCCGTGATCTTCGCATCCAAACGGTTCCTGAGGTCCAGGGTTAGTTCCGCGGTCTCCAGTCCTGCCTCGCAGGCGGCCTGCAGGGCAGGGTCTTCGAAGTGTTGCCGGTGCAGCCAGGTGTGGTGGGCGTTGGTCCAGGCATGACCGCCGGAGTAGACCTGACCATGGCGCAACAGGAGTTTCGAGATCCTATGCCTGGCCCTCATCAGGTCCCCGCGGACGTCCTCGCGGGCACGCACCAGATCACGGGCCGCTTCATCGGCATGGCCAGGAACCCGCACGGATGTTATCTGTCCGAGCAGAGCCAGCCGGGCCAGATGCTCGGCGTCGCGGGCATCGGTCTTCACCCTGTCTCCGGGCGGCCGCTGAAGCTTCGAGGGTGCCGCAACCAGGCACTCGATCCCTGCACTGGCCAGTAGCCGGGCCAATCCGAAGCCGGTTGGGCCTGCCTCATAGACAACGAGAACCGGCCCCGGCAATCCGGAAACCCATTCGGCGATCCCGGCATCGTTGGCGGCCAGGCTCTGCCTGAGGATCTCACCCGTATCGTGGTCGATCGCGCAGCCCTTCACGCTGCGTGCATGGACATCCAAACCGACGTAAGTACGCTTATTCATGGCTGGAACCTCCAAACGTTCAAATGTGGCTCTGCCAGTCCACACCCCCGCACCTACGTGCGGAAAGACCCGGACCGGCAACCCACGAAACTCTTTGAACCCGAGGTTCCAGTCCTACGTCAGGACCGGCCCACCGCACTTCATATCGTCTAGTTATTAGATGGGAGCGTAAGCTTGGTGCTGTTGCGTACGGCCATGCCCCTGATTTCGGGGTCAACAATCCGGCGCCGGCGTGCCACCAGCGGTCAGTGGCTATCCTCGATAATCTCTATCTCAGATCCGATTAAACTCACCCGACGAAAGCGGGATGGTGGTAATTTTGCGGCAACCGGTCCTTGCGGCACTTTCTGCCACCTTTGGTACGCCGAAGCTGGACAAGGCCGAGGCCGTCACGACCTATGGGCGGTCACGGTTGGGCGGCGCGGCAATCGTCGGAATCGGCGACTCGCACACGGAACGCACATCGGCGCCGCTGCCTGAGTCTGTCGGCGGTATCCGGCTCGGGGGAAGCTCGTTCTTCAACCAGCTTTGCTCCCGGCTCGGGAAGCTTCAGTACGCGCAGAACTCCGGTATCGGCGGGCAGACGACCACGCAGATGCTCGCCCGGTTCGAGACGGACGTGACCGCCTACAACCCCCGCATTGTGCACATTCTCGGCGGCACCAACGACACCACCAACGTCGGAATGCCGCTGGCAACGACCGTCGCCAACCTCACGACCATGATCGACCGGGCGCACCAGATCGGCGCTATCGCCCTGATCGGCACCATCCCGCCCCGCAACGACACGACGCTGCTGGCACAGATCGACAAGATGAACGTCGCCATCAAGCGGCTGGCATCCAAGACCGGCGCGCACCTGATCGACTACCACTCCGTCCTGGTAAGCCCCACTACCGGTTTCTATCAGGCGGCTTTGCAGGATGACGGTATCCACACGTCGGCGCTCGGGGCTAAGAAAATGGCGGAGCTTGCCGCGTCCGTCCTGGACAAGGTACTCCCCGCCTACACGCTCCCCTTCGCCAGCTCCCAGCACGCCGCCACACCGAACCTGCTGACCAACGGCATGTTCATTGGGGACACCAACGCGGACGGCGTAGCGGACGCATGGACCCTCTCCGGTACGGCGACGACCTCCACCGCGTCCATCGTCACGGACCGAACTGGCTGGGCTCAGTTCAGCGTCTCGCGTTCACCGGGGCATCTACCCGCTGGCTCCAGACCGGCGTGGCAATTGCCAAGTTCAGCGTCGGGGACCGCATCGCGTTTACGGGCCGCTTCAACTTCAACCTCGAAGCAGGAACCGGCGTCGTCGAACTCCAATTGCTGTTCGACGGATCGACCACACTGCGCCGCCTGTGCCCGCTGTACGGCTGGCGCTCCGACCACACCAACGGGCAGTTCTACATCGAAGGTGTCGTCCCGCCGCTGACGACCTCGCTGACCGTGCAGGTAACGGCACAGTCGGGCGCCGGCACTATCGACGTCGGGCAGCTCGCGGCCTGGAACCTCACCCGCGACGTACCGGCCTAGCGGATAGCGTTCATCCACTCTTCCTCAGCGGCGTCCGACCGGACAGCAAAGCCGAGCGCCCAGGTTGCGACGCCGCTGATGATGCCGAGGGCGAAGAACGCCACGGCGAGGCCCACCCAGGACTCGACTGCGCAGAACATCGCGGCGGCGAACAGAATGACGGCCGAGTACATAGCGAACTTTTGCTTAGCGTTAATGGTTCCCCCAGTGAAGTAGTTGCCCTAATTGTAGGTGCTTCCCAAGCGCCGCGAGGTGAGATGCTAGCGCCAGGTACGCAGCCGAGAGCATAAGACCGGAACAACATCCGCTCAGCCGGTGGCAGCGACGATTGAGCTGACCAGGTATGGAGCAAGTGTCTTACTGAAGGTCCCCGTGATGTGACCAACGGTGTCTCGGTAGGCGATCACGTTTCCAATGACTACCGGGCACTCTGTGTCATTGCAGAAGAACGAACGAAGATCAACGAGAGCAGCACCCGGGACCTGGTCCACGGCCTTGACAAGAGGGTCGACCACAGCAAAAGCGTCCCTGGTCGATGTGGCACAATCATTGTCCTTGACTGAGAACCCAACGCGGCTTACGCATTGAAGCGCCGCGTCAGTCACGCTTGGGTTGTCCGCTACGACCACGATCTTGGTCCCGCGCTCGGCCACCGGAGCCCATGCCTTGGCATACATCTCTGACACCCAGGCCTTGTCTGTTGCTGTTTTGTGCCGGGCACCGCTGACAATAACGACGTCGTATTTCGGACCAGTTGTGAGGCGATTTTGAATGGATTGCATGGCGCCGTCGCATTCGCTTCCGGTCCCAGTCGCCATCCACTGACAGCCCCACCCGACGTAGCTGTCCAGCTTCCAGTTGTTGGCAGCCAACTGCGTCTGGAGTCCGGGCAAGAGCATTGCCGCGTGGCTATCGCCCAAGAGGGCGACAGATTTGGTTCCTTCTTTGGCTTCCCCATAGGAGCAGACCTTCATCGGTTTACCCTGATCGATCCAGCAGTCAAATGCGCCGGCGGTATCTTTGGCCATGCTCCCCGGGTCGGGAGATACAGCTTCGCCAGCAGCCGGTGGACATTTCAGAGCCTCGTCCATGGCCGCGGCACCCAGGCATTTCTGCGCAGCGGGAACAGCCGCCGCAGTGGTGCCAGTAATGGGCAGGGGCGTAAATGCAATAGCCTCGGCAGGAAGCTTCTGCGGCCGTATGGTTTTGTGAGACAGCTTGTTAGGAGCCCTTCTTCGCATGACCGACCGTAAGAGGTATAGCCAGAAGTACAAGGACGACGCCGTGGAGCTCGTGATTTCCTCGGGTCGTCCGATCGCCCAGGTGGCGACGGATATCGGGGTGAACGAGGGCACTTTGGGGACCTGGGTGCGCAAGTACCGGGAGGATCATCCTGACCGGTTCGCGGCCGGGGAGAAGGCAGCCGTTCCTTGGGAAGAGCATCAGAGAGCGCTGGCCGAGAACGCGAGGCTGAAGCAGGAAATCGAGTTCCTGGGAAAAGTCAGCGCCTTCTTTGCAGCGAAGCAACGGTAGAGGATTTCTACGAGTTCATCGAAGCGGAGAAGGCGAACCATCCCGTCGCCTGGCTATGCCGGGCCCTGAAGGTCTCCCGGGCCTCGTTCTACCGGTGGCGCAACCCTGCGGGCCCGTCCCCGCGGGCCGTGCGGCACCAGGCGCTGGTGGAAGCTGTGGCCGGGAAGTTCAAGGACGCCGCCGGCAAGGCCGGCAGGGATCAGCTGACCCGGATGCTCAAGAAGGACGGGATCAGCGTTTCCCAACCCACCGTCGGGGCCATCATGCGCGAGCAGGGCCTGCGGGCCGTACGGACCCGGGCGTGGAAGAAGACCACCGAGCAGGATCCGCAGGCGAAGACCGCCCATATCGAGAACCATATGCTCGATGAGAACGGCAAGCGGGATTTCTCCTCGGATGTGCCCGGCACCCGGCTGTGCGGGGACATCACGTACCTGAAGACCGGCGAGGGCTGGCTGTATCTGGCCACCGTGATCGACCTCTGCACCGGCATGGTGATCGGCTGGAACATGGACCGGCACATGCGCACCGAGCTGTGCACCGGGGCGCTGGCCATGGCCCGCGATCACGGCTACCTGCACGTGGACGGGGCGGTCTTCCATTCGGACCGCGGCACCCAGTACACCTCTGCCGAATTCCAGGGCTGGTGCGCCGGGAACAACGTCACCCAATCCATGGGCAAGGTCGGCGTGTGCTGGGATAACGCCGTCGCCGAGAATTTCTTCTCACATCTGAAGACCGAGTTCTACCACCACCACAGCTTCACCAGCCGGCTCGCCGCCCGAACCTCGGTCATGGACTATATCGAGTCCTGGTACAACCGCAAAAGGCCCAACGCCCGAGCGGGCCACCGGACCCCGGCCGCAGCCCTCACCGCCCACCAGACCCGCGATCAGGAACCCCTGGCCGCGTAACCGAAAAACAACGATGAAACTGTCTCAGAAACTTGACGTGCGCACTTCACGGGTGTCAACGCGGCCCCAACGGCGACGACCGCCGCAAGCGTAAGCGCCCCCAAACCAACATACTGCCAGCCGAGGCGGGAGTCTGTGGGGAGGGGTCGATTCTTTGCCGGGAACCACTGCGCCTTCCGCGCCGGCTTCTCAAGCCAATGGTAGGACGCGGACGCGCACGCCGCCGTCAAGATAAGCGCAGCCAAGTAGTAGAGCACATTGTCCGTAGGCAGCACGGCGACCAGTAGAACGAGCACCGGGAAGTGCCAGAGGTACAGCGAATAGGAAATCTCGCCTACATACGCACTGCCGCGATTCGTCAGGGGCCACAGCCGGGCCTGATCCCCGCCGACGCCGGCCACGATCACCAGCGCGGTCGCAAGCACGGGGAGTAATGCCCACGGAGCCGGGAACCCGGCAGATGCGGGGACCACGAACAGCGAATACAGGATCCCCAAGAACCCGACCCAGCCCAGCGAAGTGCGGACGGCGGCGTGCCGGAAGTGAAGCCCCCGTTGAACAACCGCGATCAGGGCACCGATGCCCAGCTCCCAAGCCCTGGAAGCGGTCGAGAAGTAGGCGACCGTGGGATTTTCGAGGGTTTCATACATCGCCCAAGCGAACGAAAGCACCGTGATGATGGCGATTGCAACTGCTACTGCAGCCCTCCTCTGGCCCGGTCCCCAACCGAAACGACGCACCCCCAGCGCCAGGATGCCCAGCATCAGCCACGGCCAGACCACGTAAAACTGTTCTTCTACTGCGAGCGACCAGAAGTGTTGCACTGGCGACGGAGGTAAACCTTCCTGGAAATAGTCGGTTCCTTGGGCAGCGAAGCGCCAATTGGCTGCAAAGAACAACGCCCACACGGAGTCCCACAAGGTATCCATGATCCTGCCACGACCGATGAGGAAGTATGACGCCGCCATGGTGACTACAAGGACAAGGAGCGCCGCCGGCATTATGCGCTTAATACGCCGCTCGTAGAAACTCCTGAAAGAAATTGTTCCGGTCTTCTCATGCTCGCGCAGGAGTAGTCCAGTAATCAGGAAGCCCGAGATCACGAAGAAGACATCAACTCCAACAAAGCCGCCTGTGGGCCAGTGGAATAGGTGATCTGCAATAACGGCCAGAACAGCCAGGGCACGCAAGCCTTGGATGTCGCGCCGAAGGTTGGGCTTCTTGAGGCCTACCGCCATCGAGCTTCTTTTTTTGAGCGTGGACGTGGCCATACTTCCCCCATATTTAGACTCAAGACTAGGCACATCCTACCGGCGCGCGATGACACTCCCCCAACTACTTGATGGCTTCACCGCTCGTCGTCGTCGTCCTCGCTCTGAGGAAGCCCGGAGAACCAGGACCCGGCGGCGATGATTATGCCGAACGCCAGCAAAAGTGATAGCCCGCGGCACAAGGTTACGCCGCATCAAGGCGACGAAGATCGCGGCAACCAAGAACGCAGCCGAAATGAAATGAGCGCACGCGCTCAGTGATTCCCCATAAGTCGTGCCCTTGGTTGGGCCCCCGTTAGCAGTCCAGCGTCTATGCGATAGCTAATTTGTTCTCTTGCGTCCAGTTTTCCCAGTAGCGCTTCGGCGTCATACCGTCCAGGGATCCGTGGGGCCGTTCATGATTGTAGATAGCTTTCCATTCCTCCGCCAAATACTTGGCTTCGGCCATGCTGTCCATGATTTCTCCGGAGAGTTGTTCCCTTCTGAATTGGGCGTTGAAGGATTCGATGAAGCCGTTCTGCCAGGGTGATCCCGGGTCGATGAATGCGGTGTCGACCCCGGCGGTGTCGCACCAGCTGACCAGTGCCTCAGCAGTGAACTCGGGCCCGTTGTCGCACCGGACGTAGGCCGGGGCGGTGCCGGTTTCGGCGATGATGTTCTCCAGCACCGCGACCACGTCGGCGGCTTTGAATGACCGGCGGGGGATGATGGCCAGCGCGGTGCGGGTGTATTCGTCGATGACGTTGAAGAACCGGATGTGCCGGCCGCAGGAGGTCACGTCGGACTGGAAGTCGAAACTGACCACGTGCATCGGGTACTCGGCTGTGAGCCGCTTCTGCTCCCCGGCGCCGGGCCCGGTGCGGCGCTTCTTCCGCGCCTTGGGTTTGCAGGTCAGCCCCTCGTCGCGCCAGAGCCGGCGCACCCGCTTCCTGTTCAGTGCCACGCCGTCCCACTCGGGCTGTGCCAGCAGGTGCCAGCGGGCCTTCCGCCAGCCCCACGCCGGATGCTTCACCGCCACGGCGCGCAGCTCCGTTCGGAGTTGCGCTTCCTCGAAGCCCATGTCGGGTTTCTTCTTGCGGAACGCTGACCGGTTCTGGCCCAGAAGCGCGCAGGCGAAGCGTTCAGATGCCCCGAACTTCTCCACCGCCATGCGCACGGCGCGGCGGCGGGGTTCGGGGCTCAGAATTTTCCCCGCGCGACCTCGTTCAGGATGTCGATGGCGAGTTCCTTCTCCGCCAGCAGCCGCTTGAGCCGGGCGTTTTCCTTCTCCAACTCCTTGGTCCGTTTGGATGACTCGGCGGTCTTCTCGGACCCGTACTGATTCAGCCACCGGTACCAGGTCGCCTCGGTGACCTGAAGCTCCTTGATGACCTCGACCATCGGGCGTCCGTCGTTGAGCATCTTCTGTCCCTGCCGGACCTTAGCGATGACCTGCTCGGGGGTGTGTCTGCGTGCCATGATTCGTGAATTTCCTCCTGTGTCCATTCTCGGACACGAAACTCACACAGACACTGGACTTCTATCTGGGGACCCAACCACCCTGACTCTAAGCGATCTACCCGCTAGCTTCTGAAGTCGCTGTGCCTTATAGGATCTGGGGATGGCAACAGCGCACGGCACCATTCATCCCTTGATCTTCTCCCCGGGCGACGAGCTCACACTTACTGTGATGAACCTGCCCGCTTCGGCAGCGGAAATAGTCGCAGAGATACACGGCCTTGACTCCGTGGAAGAACGTTGGATGGGGAGCTACCCGCTCGTCATGGACCCTGATGGAACCGCTCGAGGAACTTTTCCAATGCCCACCGTGGTGGGAGAGACCCTGATTTACGTGGGAGCTGTGCAATATTCGGGGAACAGGGAAGTTCTCGAGCGAGCAATGATCAGCATCGTGGATCCTGAGCATCCAGTCCCGATGTCGTCTGCAGAGATCAATCTCCGGTATGACGAGGTCACAGAAAAGCTGAGGCGCCGATACGAGGTATCGCTGGGTGACCCCGAAGCGCCTAACGCAAAAGAGCACAAGATAGTGCATCTGGTGGAAGGCCTCTTGATTAAGAGTGAGATGAAGCTTCCTGGCGTCAGAATCTACGGCACAGAAACCCGCCCTGGCGGCCTCGATGCGCGTAGTTTGATGCTGGAAACACTGGATGCGCTTGGTTTGTCTGACGCGGCGCCATTTGGGTGCAGCGGTTCGCCCATGATCACCCAGTTGCGGTAGTCGTCTGCGGCTCCGTCTACGCGGCTGACATCGAAGAAGCGGACGCAACAAGCTCCAGGGCCCGTGATGACCTGCTCTCTGTCATGGCGATCAACCGAGGCGCTAGGGGTCGGCCTACAGTCACGTGGATTGCTCAACGTCAAGCCGATGGCACCGTGACAACAAAGTTCAGATTCGATCATCCGCCTTACCGTGGCAACCTACTGGGCGGGTTCATATCGGGGGAAAACCAGGCTGATCTTCTAAGCCAGCACGCTGCTGTGCAGAACGACCCAGTCCTGAAGCTATGTGTCGATCTGTTCGGTGAAGCTGTGGCCGAGCAGTCGAAGGACGCAAAGTACTTCAGGCTCTGGTCCGCCATGGAGACTCTCGCAATTGCGCGAGTTGCCCCGGATCAAGTGGTTACGCTCTTGGATGGAAGCGTTTGGCCGCATGGACAACGCACAGACCGCGCCGCACCTCGCGTGTACCAGTTGATAGTAGACAGAATCTTCTCCGCGCCCGGTCACTACGACGAAGGGTCATCGGTGCGGCCGGCAGAAAGCCTTTACGAATTTGTGCGCGCTTGGTACGCCAGGCGTAATGCCACAGCGCACTACGGACGGTTCGTTCCGTCCGATGAGATCCAAAGGACTAAATCCTGGCACGCCGATGCGCAACTGACGGTCCCGCCCGAGGGGCAACCCTACGACCTTTGGATCTCGGAAGTGCAGCACATGGCTGGGAGGGTCCTTCAATCCGAACTCATGCGGGTCGGCAATGAATACGTCCAATAAGACCGGTTAAGTGCCCCGGCGCGGCCGAGACAGGTCTCGTGGGGCGCGACGTCCGCCAATCCCATCGACATTCGTATTCAAATGACGTACGAGCCACCATGGACTGCTTGGCAAGAATGGCTCCCCCGTCAATCATCATTAGGCCAAATGTGATTCGGCTCGGCGCGAGGCCGACTTCTCGCTTTTCACATGTCAGCCAGCGCCGTCCCCGGGTTCTCGATCGCGTCGGCCACGTAGCGCAGGAAGCCGCCGGCGGTTCCTCCGTCGCAGACGCGGTGGTCGAAGGTCAGCGTCAGCTCGGTGACCTTGCGGACGGCGAGCTCGCCATTGACTACCCAAGGCTTGTCGATGATGCGTCCGACGCCGAGGATTCCGACCTCTGGGTGGTTGATGATCGCGGCGGAGCCGTCCACTCCGAAGACGCCGTAGTTGTTCAGCGTGAAGGTGCCGCTGCCGAGTTCGGCGGGGCTGGCCTTGCCCTCCCGGACCACGGTGGTGAGCCGCCGGATTTCGGCGTCTAGTTCGCGGGCGCTGAGTTTGTCGGCGTTGCGAACCGACGGCACCATCAGGCCGCGCTCGGTCTGGGCCGCGAAGCCGAGGTTGACGCCGTCGAAGGCGACGATCTCCTGGGACGCGCCGCCGGTGGTGTCCTCAGTGGTGACGATCCGGGTGTTCAGTTCCGGGAACTTCTTGAGCCCGGCGGTGACGAAGCGCGCGATGAACGCCAGCAGGCCCGGGGTGTGGTCCGGGTCCGCTTTCTTCAGGGCGGCACGCATCTCCACGAGGGCGGTGGCGTCCACATCCACCCACACGGTAGCTTCCGGGATCTCCGAGCGGCTGCGCGTCATGTTCGCCGCGACGGCCTTCCGGACGCCCCGGACGGCGGTTCGCCCGGTAATGCCCAGCCCGGTGCGGACGTCGGTGTCTCCCGTGGTCGCAGCCACTGATGCCGGAGTAGCTTCGACCGGCGAAACCGCCGGGCGCTCGACAGTTGAGGGCTTGATAACCGCCTCGACATCGCGGCGCATGATGAGACCGCTGGTCCCGGAGCCCTGGAGTTCGCCCAAATCAACCCCATGGTCGCGCGCCATCCGCCGGACGAGCGGGGAAATAACGGCTCCCAGCTTCCCGGGCACCCGGGTCCGCATCAGCAGCAGGTCATCGGCAGCCTTCTCTGCTGCGGGCACCTGGGCCACCGGCTCGGCCACGGCAGTTCCGGCCGAAGATTTCCGGGGCCGGGTCCTGCGTGCAACCCCGCGCCCACCAGGCGTGCCATAGCCGATCAGGACGTTCCCCGACCCGGCCTTTTCTTCCTCGCGGTAGACCTCGGCGGCAATCTCAGCAGATCCAGCCGGCTCCGCCGCCGGGGCAGCGGCAGACGCAGCCGCCGCACCGACAGGCGTGACCGAGATCAGCGGCTTGCCGACGTCGAGGGTCTGGCCTGGCTCGCCGTGCAGCACGGCGACGGTGCCGGCGTACGGGGAGGGCACCTCGACCATGGACTTGGCCGTCTCGACCTCGGCGATCGGCTGGTCGACGCGGATTTCATCGCCCACGGCCACGAGCCAGTTCACGAGTTCGGCTTCGGTGAGGCCCTCGCCGAGGTCCGGGAGGAGGAATACTTTGGGTTCGCTCATGGTCAGTCTTCCCACTGGAGGTCGTCAACGGCGTCGAGAATGCGGTCCACGCCGGGCAAGTAGTAGTGCTCAAGCTTCGGCGCCGGGTACGGGACATCGAATCCCGTGACGCGGCGGATCGGCGCGGCCAGGTGGTGGAAACAGCGTTCCTGGACCCGGGCCACGATCTCGGAGGCCACGGAGGCGAAGCCGTGGGCCTCGGCGATGACCACGGCGCGGCCGGTCTTGCGGACCGAGGCGCAGATGGTCTCGTCGTCGAACGGCACGAGCGAGCGGACGTCGATCACTTCAAGGGAGCGCCCCTCCTCGGCGGCCGCGGCAGCGGCGGCAAGTGCCGTCGGGACGGACGGTCCGTAGGCGATCAGCGTCGCGTCGGTGCCGGGCCGGGCGACGGCGGCCCGGCCCTCGGAGGAAGTCCCGCGTTCGGTGTTCTCGGCGTGTTCGGCGCGGAGCGCGTCCAGGTCCACCTGGTCCTTGGACCAGTAAAGCTTCTTGGGCTCCATGAACATCACGGGGTCATCGGAGTCGATGGCCTCGCGGAGCATCCGGTAGCCGTCGGCGACGGTGGCCGGGGTGAAGACCTTCAGCCCGGCGGTGTGGGCGTAGTAGGCCTCGGAGGAGTCGCAGTGGTGCTCCACTCCCCCGATCCCGCCGGCGTAGGGCACCCGGATAACCATGGGCAGTTTCACGGTGCCCTTGGTGCGGTTGTGCATCTTGGCGACGTGGCTAACGATTTGTTCGAAGGCCGGGTAAGCGAAGGCGTCGAACTGCATCTCGATGACCGGGCGCATGCCGTTCATGGCCATGCCCACGGCCATGCCGACGATGCCGGATTCGGCCAGCGGGGTGTCGAAGCAGCGGCTCTTGCCGAAGGTCTTGGTGAGCCCGTCCGTGATCCGGAAGACGCCGCCAAGCATGCCCACGTCCTCGCCGAAGACCAGGACCGAGGGGTCCGCGTGCATGGCGTCGGCCATGGCGGTGTTGAGTGCTTTGGCGAGGGTGATGGTCTGCGGGCCGGTTTGCTCGGCCTTGGCGGCAGCGGTTGCTGCGGCGCGGGCGGTGGCGGCGCTGACGTTGCCGTTCGCCTCGGACGAGGTTGTGAGGGTGGGGCTCATTTAGCTACCTCCGACTTCGAAGTAGCGTCGCGGGCGAGTTCGTCGGCGAGCATGGCGGACTGTTCCTTCAGCTGGGGTGTAGGGGTGGAGAAAACGTATTTGAAGAGGTCCTGCGGTTCCACCGGGACCTCTTCACTCAGGCCTTCGCGGAGCTGCGTCGCCACGGCTTCGGCCTTCTCGGCGATCCCGGCGGCGCGGTCGTCGTCGAGCAGTCCGCGGTCCGTCATGTAGGTCTTCATCCGGCTCAGCGGGTCCTTGGCCACCCATTCGGCGACTTCGCTGTCCTGGCGGTACCGGGTGGCGTCGTCGGCGTTGGTGTGGGCCTGCATGCGGTAGGTGTGGGCCTCCACCAGCAGCGGGCCTGAGCCTTCCCGGGCGAGCCGAACGGCACGTCCGAGCACGGCGAGGAGAGCGACGATGTCGTTGCCGTCCACGCGTTCGCCGGCCATACCGTAGCCCACGGCCTTGTGGGCGAGCGACGGCGCGACGGACTGGTGAGCCAGCGGCACGGAGATGGCGTACTGGTTGTTCTGGACAAAGAACACGACCGGCAGGTGGAACACAGCCGCGAAGTTCAGGGCCTCGTGGAAGTCGCCCTCGCTGGTGGCGCCGTCGCCGCACATGGCCAGGACGACGGTGTCCTCGCCGCGCAGCTTGGCGGCGTGGGCCACGCCGACGCCGTGCAGCAGCTGGGTGGTCAGCGGGGTGCACTGGATGCCGACCTTGTGTCGGGAAGGGTCGTAGCCGCCGTGCCAGTCGCCGCGGAAGAGCGTCATGGTCTGGACGGGATCCACGCCGCGGGCCATCACGGCCACGGAGTCACGGTAGGTGGGAAACATCCAGTCGCCCTCGGACAGGCAGAGGGCGGCGGCGACCTGGCAGGCCTCCTGGCCATGGCTGGACGGGTAGACCGCCATGCGGCCCTGCCGGACCAGGGCCGAGTTCTGGTCGTTAACGCGGCGCCCGACGACCAGCTGCTCGTAGGCGGCCAGCAGTTCATCGTCGCCGGGGAGGGAGTATTCGTGGCCGGGCTGGGCGCCCTGCTCGGTGTGCGGGGTCAGGGTGCCGTCCGGGCCCACCATCTGGATCTGGTGCCGCGCGGGCAGCATGTAGTCCTCGACGGTGATGCCGAACTTGCGCACCGCCTCGCTGGCGGCGTCTTCCGGCGCAGGGCCGGGTGCTGCGGCACCTGGCGTCTGGGCCTCGGGAGCCGGGTGCTGCGCAGTGTGGTCTGCCGAGATCGTCATTGGTCCGTCCTTCTGTAGCCACTATTCGTTCCAAGTATGGCGCGGGACGATGTTTCGTATCCAGCCGTCATGAGAATCGTGGAGAAGCCCATAGATTTGTCCTATTCTGGAAGACGAATCGTAAGTGTGAGCTGGATTACCGGCGGGGGTTGTGGACGAATGGCAGAGGACGACACAGACCAAGCGGAGGTGCCGCTAGATGATGTGGACCGCAACATCATTGCGGAACTGACCCGGGACGGGCGTATGTCCGTCACGCAGGTCGCGGAGAACGTCCACATCTCGCGCGCCCACGCCTACACGCGAATCGCCCGGCTGACCGGAGAGGGCGTCTTGACCAAGTTCACGGCACTGGTGGATCCGATCAAGGCTGGCCTCAAGTCTTCGGCGTACGTGACCCTCAAGGTCCGGCAGCATTCTTGGCGGGAGCTGCGCGAACTGCTGCGCGCCATCCCCGAGGTACACCACATCGCCCTGGTGGGCGGGGACTTCGACGTCATCCTGCTGGTGCGCGCCGTGGACAACATCGACCTGCGCCGGGTGATCTTCGACCAGCTGCAGTCGATGCCCGGGGTGCTGGACACCCAGACGTTTCTGGTGTTTGAGGATCTCGATACGCGGTGAGTTGGCACCGGAGCGGCTCGTTGATGCTGCACACAAAGAGCGCCGGGAGCCTCAAGTGCACCAATCGTGGATTTTTACCGCACGACGAGTCAGCTCCGGTACTCCGTCCGCTAGGCTCGGCGGCCGCTGAGATCAGGGAACCGGGCGTAGCGACTAAGCGCCCCACACTAGCTTCGGGTTGGAGATCAGGCTCACAAACACGACGACAGTGAAATCGACTGACTACCAGCCGATACAATGAGTTCGAACGCACGAATTAGGCCGTTCTGGTGGCGCGCCATTCGGCAGGTCTCCAGCCATCGACACAGGGGGATCCGGTTTTGGACCTACGCGACTATCTGCGACTTGCGCGCCGCAATTGGATTCTAATTTCCGCATCAACTCTCACAGGGCTCCTCGGCGGTGGTGCCATATCGGTCTTGGTTCAGCCAACATACACAGCCGAAACTCAGCTGTTTGTTGCAATTCAAAGTTCTGGCTCAGTTCAGGAATTGCAGCAGGGAAACACGTTCAGCCAAGCACGCGTCCAGTCGTATGTGAAGACTGCCATGACACCCATCGTGCTGCAGCCTGCTATTGACTCGCTCGGCCTGACTGTTACGGCCGATCAACTCGCCAAGAACGTGAAGGCAAGCACGGACCTCAACACGGTCTTGATCAATATCTCGGTTGCGGACAACTCGCCTGCCAAGGCGGCCGCAACCGCTGAAGCTGTCGCCAATAGTCTGATCAAAGCAGTCGATTCGCTTGAACGCCCGAAGACCGGCGGGACCTCGCCTGTCAGTCTCTCGATAATTACTCCCGCAGAAGCACCACTGGCACCGTCTGCCCCTAACACGCGCTTGAACTTGTTACTAGGCGTTGCAGTGGGACTAGCGTTGGGCCTTGCATCCGCGGTGCTCAGAACGACTCTCGACTTCAGTATCAGAGGGGAAGCCGATTTGAGGAGCGTCACTGACGCCGCAGTTCTCGGCGGGATCTCTTTCGACCAAGATGCCGTCCGAAAGCCCTTGCTGACGCAGGCGGCCCATCAGAGCCCACGGGCCGAATCGTTTCGGCAATTGCGCACTAACCTGCAATTCGCCAACGTCTCCGGTCAGGCAAGGACTGTGCTGATTACGTCTTCATTGCCGGGCGAAGGAAAGAGCACAACAGCCATAAACCTCGCAATCGCACTGGCCCAGGCAGGACGCACCGTTTGCCTCGTGGACGCGGATCTCCGTCGACCCATGGTTCATGAGTATCTGGGACTCGATCGAAATGCGGGGCTTACGACTGTACTAGTCGGTGAAGCTGATGTAAACGAACTACTTCAGCCGTGGGGAGAAGACAACCTGTTCGTTTTGACCTCAGGCCAGATCCCACCGAATCCCAGTGAAATGCTTGGTTCGGTCGAGATGGATCACCTCATCGACAGATTGGAACAGGCATTCGACACTGTCATCCTCGATGCGCCGCCGTTGCTCCCGGTCACAGATGCGGCCGTCCTGTCACAGCATGTTGGGGGCGTGGTGCTGGTGGTTGGCTCCCATAAAGTCAAGCACCAAGATTTGCAGAAATCCTTGGCCGGACTGAAAATGGTGGGTGCCAAACTCCTTGGAGTGGTCCTGAATCGGCTTCCCAGCAAGGGGCCGGACTCGTATGCTTACAGTTATTACAGCAGTGAACCAGCCCCCGGTCCTGCGACTCTCGAGTCGTCAGGAACTGAGGATGCGGCAGGATCAGGATCACCCAACCCGTCGCTAGTTCGGGATCATGAGTATGCATTGACGCCGGATACACAACGGCCGGCAAGCTCATTTCCCAAGGATCGGCTTGATAGCTAGCCGCAGTGATCTTGCATTGACCACCCCACATTAAACCAACATTAACAACCAAAAGCGCCAGAGTTCTTGTCCCGCACGCTAATTAGCGATGTCAACACGACCACGGAGGAGTGCAGCGCGCACCTTCTTCCAGGACAGCACTAACCTGGCGAAGTCTCCGAAACGGCGCGGCCTGACGGTATGACCGTGTCAACCACGTGGCCGCGGAGCCGGCCGGTTGATCAGCCAAGGCGCGGCACCCGCGACGTGGATTCAAAGAACGAGGGCCACACTCAGGCAGGTTCATTGCAGTGCAAGTCGTACTTGGAAAAGAGGACCCGGCTGTGTCATAGCGTCGTAGCAACAACATTGGTTTGAGCGGTGGGAGTTGCTGGTGGGACGCACGGCGTTGACGATGTCTGACAGGGCGGATATTGCGGTAGGCATCGAGGCGGGGTGGACGGACCGGCGGATCGGTGCCGATATTGGCCGGGATCACACCATAGTGTGGCGGGAGCGTGGCCGTAATTCCACGAAGACCCGGGGATACCGGCCGGTCACCGCTGATGTGAAGGCCGAGAAGCGGCGGTCTCGTGCGCAGGCCCGGAAGATCGATGGGAATCCGGTGCTCGAAGCCCGGAT
>NZ_JASBQY010000021.1 GCF_029960645.1 Arthrobacter sp. AL12 | reverse complement strand
AGCCGCGGCCACAAATCAGCGGCCATCAACGAGCATCATGAAAAATCGGGGTTAGGAGGCGGAATGCGTTTTTCGCGCACTTCCAAAGCACTGGGCATGGTGGCCATCGCCGCTCTCGCCCTGACCGGATGCGGCGCCGGCGGTAACGCCGCCGGCAGCGGCACCACGGGTGGCGACACCAGCAAAATCATCCTTGCCGACGGCTCCGAGCCCCAGCGCCCGCTGATGCCGGCCGACACCAACGAGGTCGGCGGCGGCAAGGTCATCGACATGATCTTCGCGGGCCTCGTCAGCTACGACCCCAGCGGCAAGCCCGTCAACGAACTGGCCGACTCCATTGAAGGCAAGGATGGCCAGAACTTCACCATCAAGGTCAAGAAGGACCAGAAGTTCACCAACGGGGAGGCCATCACGGCCAAGTCCTTCGTGGATTCCTGGAACTTCGGTGCAGCGGCCAAGAACGCGCAGCTCAGCGGCGGATTCTTCGAAAGCATCCTGGGCTACGACGAGGCCAGCGCAGAAGGCTCCACCGTCACCACCATGTCCGGCCTGAAGGTCGTTGACGACCAGACGTTCACTGTCGAACTGAAACAGCCTGAGTCGGACTGGCCGCTGCGCCTGGGCTACACCGCTTTCGTGCCGGTTCCCTCCGGCGCACTCGCGGATCCGAAGGGCTTCGGCGAGAAGCCGGTCGGCAATGGCCCCTACAAGCTTGCCGACGGCGGCTGGCAGCACAACGTGCAGATCCAGCTTGTCCCGAACCCGGACTACAACGGTCCCCGCAAAGCCAAGAACGCCGGCGTGACGTTCAAGATCTTCCAGAACGACGACGCCGCATATCAGGACCTGCTGGCCAACAACCTGGACATCCTGCAGACCATCCCCACGAGCGCACTGAAGAACTTCAAGACCGACCTCGGCGAACGCACTATCAACAAGCCGTACGCGGGCAACCAGACCATCGCCATCCCGGAGTACCTGCCGGAATGGAGCGGTGAGGCCGGCAAGCTGCGCCGCCAGGCCATCTCCATGGCGATCAACCGCGACGAGATCACCAAGGTCATCTTCAGCGGCGCCCGCCAGCCCGCCAAGGACTTCACGGCCCCCGTACTCGACGGCTACAGCGACTCGATCCCCGGATCCGAGAACCTGAAGTTCGACGCTACCAAGGCAAAGGAAGCCTGGTCCAAGGCCGACGCCATCCAGAAGTGGGACTCCAACGCGACGTTCACCATTGCTTACAACGCCGACAAGGGCGGACACAAGGCATGGGTCGAAGCTGTAGTGAACCAGCTCAAGAACACGCTTGGCATCAAGGTTGAGGGCAAGCCCTACGCAACCTTCAAGGAAGCCCGCAACGACGCGACCGCCAAGACACTGACCGGCTCCATCCGCGCCGGCTGGCAGGCAGACTACCCGTCGCTATACAACTTCCTCGGCCCGATCTACAAGACCGGTGCCGGCTCCAACGACGCCAATTACGCGAACCCGGAGTTCGACAAGGCGGTCTCCGACGGCCTGAACGCCTCGACCGTGGCTGATGGCAACAAGGCCATGAACAAGGCCCAGGAGATTCTTCTCCAGGACCTGCCGGCCATCCCCCTGTGGTACCAGGTTGCCCAGGGCGGCTGGAGCGACAAGGTCAGCAACGTTGACTACGGCTGGGACGGCGTCCCGCTGTACTACAACGTAACCGGCAAGTAACTGCATCACGACGGCGGGGGCTGCCCAGACTGGGGCCTCCGCCGTCGTTGTGCCTTCCCTGCATTTCTTGACGGCCCGGCTCTTCGGGCGAACTTTTCGTCGGCCGCCTGCCGTGAGTGAACCGGCGTCGGCCCGCAACAATAGTGAAAAGGTTCTTTGATGAACAACTCCACCGCATCCCTGGACAGGATGGCTGCTTCCGGGGGTGTAGTCCGCCCATGACGACCTACATCCTTAAGCGGTTCCTCCAGCTGATTCCCGTATTCCTGGGCGCAACCCTGCTCGTCTACTTCCTGGTCTTCAGCCTCCCCGGCGACCCCATCGTGGCGCTGTTCGGCGACAAGCCGGTAAACGAAGCCGTGGCCGCCCAACTCCGGGTCCAGTACCACTTGGACCAGCCGTTCTGGGTCCAGTACCTGCTCTACCTGAAGAGCATCTTCACCTTTGACCTCGGCCAGGACTTCTCGGGCCGCCCGATCGCCGCAGTGCTCGGCGAGGTCTTCCCCGTTACCGCGCGGCTCGCAATCATGGCACTGATCTTTGAGGCCTTCTTCGGCATCCTTTTTGGCCTGATCGCAGGCCTGCGCAAGGGCAAACTGTTCGACGCTACGGTCCTCGTGGCGTCGCTGATTGTCATCGGCATCCCGATCTTCGTGCTCGGCTTCCTGCTGCAGTACTTCATCGGCGTCCAGCTGGCTTGGGCCAAACCCACGGTCAGCTCGGCCGCGACCGTCCAGGACCTGATCCTGCCGGCCATCGTCCTGGGCCTGGGCTCCTTCGCCTATGTCCTGCGGCTGACCCGGACCAGCGTGCTCGAGAACATGAGCGCCGACTACGTGCGTACCGCATCGGCCAAGGGCTTGTCCCGTTTCAAAGTCGTCCGCGTGCACATACTGCGCAACTCCCTGATCCCCGTCATCACGTTCCTCGGCGCGGATCTCGGCGCCCTGATGGGCGGCGCGATCGTCACCGAAGGAATTTTCAACATTCCGGGGGTCGGCAACCGTCTCTACCGGGCCGTCCTGTCAGGGGAAGGCCCGACGGTGGTCTCGATCGTTACCGTCCTGGTGCTGATCTACTGCCTTTCCAACCTGCTCGTTGACCTGCTTTACGCCTGGCTTGACCCGAGGATCCGCTATGACTCCTGATGTGAACGACTCAAAGCACAGTGCCGCCGCTATTGCGGAGCGCCACAATGAGCATTTCGTTGCAGATCTCGCCGAGACGCCCCTCCAGGCGACCGACCGCGTCAAGGAGGATAAAGCGCCCCTGAGTCTTTGGGGCGAGGCGTGGAGGAATCTGCGCAAACAGCCGCTGTTCCTGATATCGGCTGTCCTGATCCTCGCTGTGGCGGCAGTGTCGCTGTTCCCGGGGCTGTTCTCCGGAATCGATCCCTCTTCCGAGGCCTGCCAGCTGGCGAACTCGGACGCGGGACCCGCCGACGGGCATCCGCTGGGCTTCACCCAGCAGGGCTGCGACGTCTATGCTCGTGTTATCTTCGGGACGCGCTCATCGGTGACGGTGGGCCTTTTCACCACCCTCGGCGTGCTCCTGATCGGCGGCGTCATGGGTGCCGTGGCTGGTTACTACGGCGGCTGGGTGGACGCCATCCTGGCGCGCATCAACGACATCTTCTTTGCGCTGCCGCTGATTCTTGGGGCCATTGTGCTGATGCAGCTGCCGATGTTCCGCACCAACCGGACGGTCTGGACCTTGGTGGTGATACTCGTCACCTTCGGCTGGCCGCAGATCGCCCGCATCACCCGCGGCGCTGTGATCGAGGTCCGCAATGCCGACTTCGTCACCGCCGCCCGGTCGCTGGGTGTCTCCAAGTTTGGCGCCCTCATGCGCCACGTCATGCCGAACTCGCTGGCTCCGATCATCGTCGTCGCCACCATCTCGCTTGGCACGTTCATCGTGGCCGAATCCACGCTGTCCTTCCTCGGCATCGGCCTGCCGCCGAGCGTGATGTCGTGGGGCAATGACATCCAGGCAGCGCAGGCCTCGCTCCGGTCGAACCCGATGCCGTTGCTCTACCCGGCAATCGCGCTGTCCATTACCGTCCTGAGCTTCATCATGCTGGGCGATGCCTTGCGTGATGCCCTCGATCCCAAAGCGCGCAAGCGATGAAAGGGGACACCTTGAACGCCTCTGTTGAAATCCAGGAAGCTGAAATCCAGGAAGCGGGCTTTGCCGCCGTGCGCCCGCTGCTTGAAATCAAGGACCTGGCGATCACCTTCGCCACCAGCAACGGCGCCGTCCAGGCCGTGCGGAACGCGCACCTGACCATCATGCCGGGCGAGACCGTGGCAATCGTGGGCGAGTCCGGTTCGGGCAAATCGACCACGGCGCTGGCCGCCATCGGGCTGCTTCCGGGCAACGGCCGCGTCTCGGCCGGGCAAATCCTGTTTGACGGTGAAGACATTGCCAATGCCGGCGAGAAGCGGATGATCGAACTCCGCGGAAACAGCATCGGCATGGTCCCTCAGGACCCGATGTCCAACCTGAACCCGGTGTGGAAGATCGGCGACCAGGTCAAGGAGACGCTGAAGGCCAACGGACTTCCCAGCGGACCGGACGACGTCGCCACGGTTCTCTCCCAGGCGGGGTTGCCTGACGCCGCGCGGCGGGCCAAGCAGTATCCGCATGAGTTCTCCGGCGGCATGCGCCAGCGCGCGCTGATCGCCATCGGGCTCTCCTGCCAGCCGCGCCTGCTGATCGCCGACGAGCCGACATCCGCACTGGACGTCACGGTTCAGCGGCAGATCCTCGACCACCTGGACAAGATGACCACTGAGCTCGGCACCGCCGTGCTGCTGATCACCCACGACCTCGGCCTGGCCGCCGAACGGGCGGATAAGGTCGTCGTGATGTACCGCGGGCAGGTGGTGGAATCGGGGCCGTCACTGGAGCTGCTGCAGAACCCGCAGCACCCCTACACGCAGCGCCTGGTGGCCTCGGCGCCGTCGCTGGCATCCCGACGCATCCAGGTCGCCAAGGAACTGGGCGTCGAATCGGACGAGTTGCTGGCCCCCGCCGACGCCACAGCCGCAGGTCCCGCGGTTGCTGAAGACGTGCTGCAGATCCAGAACCTGAGCAAGGTCTTCAAGCTGCGTTCCGGGTTCGGCAAGTCGACGGACTTCAGCGCCGTCGACGACGTCTCCTTCAGCGTCAAGCGGGGGACCACGACGGCCATCGTGGGCGAGTCGGGTTCCGGCAAGTCCACCGTGGCGCAGATGGTCCTCAACCTCCTGACGCCCACCTCCGGCAAGATCATCTTCGACGGCGTTGACACCTCGACGCTGAACAGCAGGGAGATCTTCGCTTTCCGCCGCCGGGTGCAGCCGATCTTCCAGGACCCCTACGGTTCCCTGGATCCGATGTACAACATCTTCCGGACCATCGAGGAGCCGCTGCGGACCCATAAGATCGGGGACAAGGCCAGCCGCGAGAAGAAGGTCCGCGAACTGCTGGACCAGGTGTCGCTGCCGCAGTCCACCATGCAGCGGTACCCGAACGAGCTCTCGGGCGGCCAGCGCCAGCGCGTCGCGATCGCGCGGGCCCTGGCCCTGGATCCCGAGGTGATCATCTGCGATGAGGCCGTGTCCGCCCTGGATGTCCTGGTCCAGGCGCAGGTGCTGAACCTGCTCGCGGAACTGCAGTCCCGGTTGGGCCTGACCTACCTGTTCATCACCCACGACCTCGCGGTGGTCCGGCAAATCGCCGACCACGTGTGCGTCATGGAGCAGGGCAAGCTGGTGGAAACGGGTTCCACCGACGACGTCTTCGACGCGCCGCAGCAGGACTACACCAAGGCGCTGCTCAACGCCATCCCGGGTGCGCGCCTGATGCTGCCCCCGGAAGTTGCCTGAGCCGTTTGAACTGAACTGAAAGACACCGGAGCCGGTGTCCGCCCCTCGGGGCGGGCGCCGGCTCTTTTCGTTTAAGGAACGCGGGCGGTTAGGGAATGCGGGCGGCCACGTAACTTGGGCGGCTACGGACTTGGGCGATTAGGGAACTTGGGCGGCGCAGGCGCCGCTCAGGGGGTTGCCGCGGAGTCCGCCGGAACGGGCCCCGGAGTCCGTAGGCCGAGTTCGTCCAGCTTCCGGGCCAGCAGGCCGGCCAGTGCGGCGTGGCCCCCGGGACTCATGTGGACGCCGTCGGCCATGGATTTCGTCAGGTCGTAGCGCGTCAGCCAGTCGCCGACGCTGACAAAGGACATGGAATTCCTGGCCGCCACCGTGCCCAGCAGCGCGTCCACCTCGGTGCGGCGACCGCCGCCGTCGGCGGCACCGCGGGCGAGGGTCCCCACCATGGCCAGCCGCGCCGCGGGGTAGCGCTGCCGCACGCTGGCGATCAGCCGCTCGGCGTTCTCTGAGATCTGCTGGTCGGTTGCGCCGCGGGAGGCGTCGTTGCCGCCGCCCTCGATCACAACCAGGGGCGGCGAACCGTAGGGGAGCAGCCAGTCGCCGCGCTGCAGGGCGTCGATGTAGTTGCCGGTCGTGCCGTTGGAAGCGACGAAGCCGGTGCCGCCCCGGCCGCAGAAGTGGACCTCGTAGCCCAGGCTGGCCAGTGCCGTCCGGGGCCAGGAAAACGTGGGTTCCGACTGGGAATCACCGATCAGCACGGCCGTCCGGGCGATGTCCTCCACGACCACCTCGTTGCGGCCGTTGGCGGGATTCCGGTAAATGCTGCCTGCCGGGAGGCTTCCCGGCGTCGCCTGGGCCAGGTTCAGGGTGCCGTTGGTGCCCGCTGCCAGCCGATCGCCCTCAGCCCCGGCGGGTGCGGGAGCAGTCTGGCCGTGGAGGCCGGCGGCCGGGGCGGCGCCGACGTCGGAAGTGCGGGTGGGGGGTGTCTGTCCGCAGCCGGCAAGCAGGATGCCTGCGACAATTATCGGTGCGGCCAAGCGGGACAGTGCCGAGGCGGTGCGCATTGATGTCTCCGAACTGGCTGCTGCTGTCAGAGCAATGATGGGGCATGGTGGCCGGAAAATCCAGTGACTTTACTCACACCGGGTGCGCCGATCTCCCGTCCTGACTACCCGGCCGGGATGCCGCGAATGAGGGATTTTAGGCCAATAAATGCCTTAGCGTTTAGAATGGATGAAGGTGCCCTGTGCCAAAGGGGCGTATCCGTCGTGCGTTCCGGTTGGAAATGTCGCGATACAACAGCTGACTTCACCACTGAATCGAGCAATAACGCATGTCTGAAACCACCACCAACACCGCGGTAGCCACTGCATCGCGCAGTGACCTGCGCAACGTCGCGATCGTGGCCCACGTTGACCACGGCAAGACCACACTGGTCGACGCCATGCTCAAGCAGACCAACTCCTTTGCCGCCCACAACCACCTCGAAGACCGGGTCATGGACTCCGGTGACCTCGAGCGTGAAAAGGGCATCACCATCCTGGCCAAGAACACCACGGTGGCCTACAACGGACCGTCCTCCAAGGGCGAGACCATCACCATCAACGTCATTGACACCCCCGGCCACGCCGACTTCGGTGGCGAGGTCGAGCGCGGCCTGTCCATGGTCGACGGCGTTGTCCTCCTCGTTGACGCCTCTGAGGGCCCGCTGCCCCAGACCCGCTTCGTCCTCCGCAAGGCCCTCGCCGCTCACCTGCCGGTGATCCTGCTGGTCAACAAGACCGACCGTCCTGACGCCCGGATCGACGAGGTTGTGCACGAGTCCATGGACCTGCTCCTGGGCCTGGCCTCCGACCTCGCCGACGAAGTTCCGGACCTCGACCTGGACAAGATCCTCAACGTCCCGGTCGTCTACGCCGCCGCCAAGGTCGGCCGCGCCTCCCTCGAGCAGCCCGCCGACGGCTCCGCCCCGGAGAACGAGGACCTCGAGCCGCTGTTCCAGGCCATCATCGAGCACATCCCGGCGCCGACGTACAACCCGAACGGGGTCCTGCAGGCGCACGTCACCAACCTGGACGCCTCCCCGTTCCTCGGCCGCCTGGCGCTGCTGCGTATCTACAACGGCACCCTGCGCAAGGGCCAGACCGTTGCCTGGGCCCGCGCCAACGGTGAGCTGAAGAACGTCAAGATCACCGAACTGCTGGCCACCAAGGCGCTGGACCGCGTCCCGACCGAGTCCGCCGGCCCCGGCGAGATCGTCGCCGTCGCCGGTATCGAGGAAATCACCATCGGTGAGACGCTGACCGATGTCGACAACCCGCAGCCGCTGCCGCTGATCACCGTTGACGATCCGGCCATCTCCATGACCATCGGTATCAACACCTCGCCGCTCGCCGGCCGGGTCAAGGGCGCCAAGGTCACGGCCCGCCAGGTCAAGGACCGCCTGGACAAGGAACTGATCGGTAACGTCTCCATCAAGGTGCTCCCGACCGAGCGCCCCGACGCCTGGGAAGTCCAGGGACGTGGCGAGCTCGCGCTGGCCATCCTGGTCGAGCAGATGCGCCGCGAAGGCTTCGAGCTGACCGTCGGCAAGCCGCAGGTTGTCACCAGGCTCGTCGACGGCAAGGTCCACGAGCCGATGGAGCACATGACCATCGACGTGCCGGAAGAGTACCTCGGCGCCGTCACCCAGCTCATGGCTGCCCGCAAGGGCCGCATGACCAACATGGCGAACCACGGCACCGGCTGGTGCCGCATGGAGTTCATCGTTCCGGCCCGTGGCCTGATCGGTTTCCGCACCAAGTTCCTCACGGACACCCGCGGCGCCGGCATCGCAGCGTCCATCTCCGAGGGCTACGAGTCCTGGGCCGGCCCGATCGAATACCGCACCAACGGTTCGATGATCGCCGACCGCGCCGGTGTTGTGACGCCGTTCGCCATGATCAACCTGCAGGAACGCGGATCCTTCTTCGTCCGCCCCACCTCCGAGGTCTACGAGGGCCAGATCGTCGGCGAGAACTCCCGCGCCGACGACATGGACGTCAACATCACCAAGGAAAAGAAGCTCACCAACATGCGTGCCGCTTCCTCCGACACCTTCGAGAACCTGACGCCGCCGCGCGACCTGACCCTCGAAGAGTCGCTCGAATTCGCCCGTGAAGACGAGTGCGTCGAGGTCACCCCGGAATCCATCCGGATCCGGAAGCTCATCCTGGACGTCAACCAGCGCGCCAAGTCCAACCGCGCCCGCGCGAAGGTCTAGGTTCCGCGTTCTGCTGAATCCCCGGATCGTTTGTGAATAGGAGAGCTGCCGGCATGGCAGGCGGTATTGCCGCCGCCGTGCCGGCAGCTCTTTTTGTTGCCCTCGCCGGCACGATGCTGCACGGGCAGGACACCCTGGCCGCGGGCGTCGAGGTGCCGTGGGGTGCCGCCGCCGCGCTGGTGCTGCTGGGCGCGGTCGAGCTGTGGCTCGGCGCAGCGTTCCGTTCCGCGCTTCCGACGGCGGTCTGCGGCGCGCTCTGCTACGCGCTGGCCGGCTGGTGGTCCACCCTGGAGAACGGCAAGCGCCTGATCGTCGGCGACCTGGCCGGGAACCTCTGGATCTACGGCATCGCGGCCGTCACCGTTGGCATGCTGGCCTGGTGCCGGCGCTACCGCCCGGCCGCGGCTTAGGCGCACAGCCTCCGCCCCGCCAACCGCCCAGCAGCCCATCCGCCCCCGCTCCAGGGGGACATGCCCAGCCTTCGCGCTCCGCACCCGGGGACATGCCCATTCTCCGCGGCTAAGCGTGGGCATAACGGCTCTATGTCCATCCGCTGCGCGCGCCGGGGGACATGCCCATTCTTCGCTCCGCCCGCAGCTTGGTACATGTCCATTCCCTGCGGCTGCCCGCGCTCATGACCACCGCTGACCAGGGACATGACCATTCTGGACGCGGAACATCTCCCCGCCCGGCACGGTCCGCAGAGCATGCTCTTTTGCACATAGCGGGTTTCGGCCCTGTTCGGGCCCGGGGCCTCGGGGCACGATGTCCGCATGGTCAATGTCATGGAAGTACTTTCAAACTACGACGGCGTCGCCCGCGCCAAACATCTCGCTGCCGCGGGCGTCTCGGATTTCCAGCTCAAGGCGGCCCTGTCCCGCGGCTCCGTCTCCCGGGTGGCCCGCGGCGTGTACGCGGTCCCCGGCGCTGATGCGCAGCTCGTCGCCATCCGGTCGCTACCCGCCGAACCCGCGTGCGCCACAGCGGCGCATTTCCGGGGCCTCTGGGTGATCGAACCGCCCGGGCAACCTCATATTGCGATCACCCACAGCCGCCCCTATCCGGGCTTCATTTGCCACCGTTCCGCCGCCCCGCCCACCCTGCTGGACACTGTTGTTCAAAGCCTTCGATGCCTGCCGGAACTGGACGGCCTCGTCATTGCCGAATCCGCCGTCGTCGTCAAAGGCTTAAGCCTCCTGGGGCTGCGGCAGCGGCTGGCCGGGCGCAACGACGCGAGGGAGCGCCGGCTGGTGGGCGGGATCGTCCCGCAGTCGCAGTCCATCATGGAGTGCATCGCCCGGTACTGGCTCCGGCGGGCAGGGTTCCATGTGGAGTCCCAGGTCAACATCCCCGGCATGGGCCACCTGGACCTCATGGTCGACGGCAGGCTCGGCATTGAGACCGACGGGGCAGCCTTCCACATGGACCGGACAAGCTTCGAGGAGGACCGGCGCCGCTGGAACGTCACGACCCGGCTCGGCATCCCGACGCTGGTGGTCAGCTATCCGCTGCTCCTGAACCGGCCCGATGAGTTCATCGCGATGGTCCGCGACGCCCTCAACAGCATCTCCGCTGCGGCCTAGCGCTGGACATGTCCTCCGGAGCGCGGTTGACACCTATGCACCAGTCCAGCGTTCACAGCTACGGCTGGACATGTCCCACATTCGCCCATCGGAACCCGGGGCATGTCCAGGGGGTGCGGCCGCCAATGGACATAGTGGCCATATGTCCATTGGCCGAGGCCGGGGGAGGGCATGTCCACCGGGCGGGGGAGGTGCCAGGCAGTCTGGGTTGCCCGCGGGCGGGCGCAGGGTTGCTGGACCGGGCCGGGGGTGCTCAGGGCTGCTGGCGCGGGGCGCGGCGGGGCGGCGGCGGCGGAACCTGCTTGGCGGCCACCACGAGCGGCAGCGGGATTACGACGTCGGAGCCCCGGGTGCGGATCGTGCAGCCGTCCTGGGTGCGCGCGACCAGTTCGCCCAGGGCGTCCGTCAGCCCGCCCTCAATCCGATACCTGACCACCACCCTGGTGCCGGGCTCGGCGGCTGCCAGGAACTCTTGGGGCGACGGCTTGGAGGAACTCACCCGTTCATCCTAGATCGGTTGGATTCCAGAGTGCGGACCCGTGTGACGCCCGGCTAGGTTCGCGGGAACCGGCTGGGAGATAATAGGCTCAAGAGTCAGCAGCCCGGCGCTCAGGCCGGGAGCAGTGATCCGGCACTCGCCGGAACCAACGTGGAGAGGCCAGGGACGTGACGTACGTAATCGCGCAGCCGTGTGTAGATGTCAAGGACAAGGCATGTATTGAAGAGTGCCCCGTCGATTGCATCTACGAGGGTGAGCGTTCCCTGTACATCCACCCCGACGAGTGTGTGGACTGCGGGGCCTGCGAGCCGGTCTGCCCCGTCGAGGCGATCTACTACGAGGATGACACCCCTGAGGAATGGGCCGACTACTACAAGGCCAACGTGGAGTTCTTCGACGATCTGGGGTCCCCGGGCGGGGCCGCGAAGGTCGGCAACACCCACACCGACCACCCGATGATCGCCGCCCTGCCGCCGCAGAACCAAGAGAACTAAGGCGGCGCGTCGGTGACTTCTGCGCTGCGCAGCTTCGGCCTCAGCCTGCCCGACTACCCGTGGGAAGCGCTGGCACCGTACATCGCCAGGGCTTCCGAACACCCCGGGGGAGTCGCGAACCTGTCCATCGGCACCCCGGTGGACGCCACCCCCGCGCTGGTGCAGGAGGCCCTGCGCGCAGCGGCCAACGCTCCCGGCTACCCAACGGTCCACGGCACGGCCGGACTCCGGGAAGCCATCGCGGCGTGGTTTGAACGCCGCCGCGGCGTGCCCGGCCTGGATCCCCAGGACATCATGCCCACGGTGGGCTCCAAGGAACTCGTGGCCTGGCTGCCGTTCCTGCTGGGTCTCAAGCCGGGCGACGTCGTCGTCCGCCCGACGGTCGCCTACCCCACCTACGACATCGGCGCCACGTTCGCCGGCGCCGAGCACGTCGCAGCGGACGACCTGGACGAGCTCGACGCGGCCACCCGGGCCCGCGTGCGCCTGGTCTGGATCAACTCCCCGGCAAACCCCACCGGCAGCGTGCGCGACGCCGAATCGCTGCGCAGGATCGTCCGGCAGGCCCGCGAACTCGGCGCGGTCGTGGCCTCGGACGAGTGCTACGCCGAACTGGGCTGGGGCGAATGGGACCTCCAGCGCGGCGGCTCCCCGGTGCCCAGCGTCCTGGACCCGCAGGTCGCGGAGGGCTCACATGAGGGCCTCCTGGCCGTGTATTCGCTGAGCAAACAGTCCAACCTGGCCGGCTACCGCGCCGCCTTCGTCGCCGGTGACCCTGCGATCGTGGCGAACCTGGTGAACAGCCGCAAACACGCGGGCATGATCGTTCCGTACCCCGTCCAGGAAGCCATGCGGGTTGCCCTTGGCGACGACGCCCACGTCCAGGCGCAGAAGGACCTGTACCGCGGACGCCGGGAACGGATCGTGCCGGCCCTTGAGCGCTTCGGGCTGACCATCCACGAATCCCGGGCCGGGCTCTACCTCTGGGCCACCGCGGGCGAGCCCACCTGGGACACGGTCGGCCGGCTCGCGGACCGCGGGATCGTCGTCGGCCCTGGTGTGTTCTACGGCGACGCCGGCAACGGCTTCATCCGCGTGGCGCTCACCGCAAGCGATGAGCGGATCGACGCCGCCGCCTCCCGTCTGGTGGCCGGGGCGTAACAATGCAGTGACGCGTGCCACAACTGGCGTGTTTTGGGTAGTTCCGGATGGCCCCGGATTAGTGCCACCCGGAAACTGGCGGTAGTTTTTAACTGACTATCAATGGTGGCTTTCCACAAGAAGGCAGCGCAGCCGTTGGAATCCGTGGCTAAAACAGGTTCCGTGGGCGGCTTCACCAGAAGTTGGACCAGCTTTCTACAGAGGCCCCGACGCCTCAGAGGAGACTCCATGACTGAGACCACCAGCGCAACCCTGCGCCATGCCGGCGGGGAACTCGTACTCCCGCGCATCCAGGTTGTAGAAGGAAATGAAGGCTACGACGTTTCCAAGCTGCTGAAGCAGACCGGTGCCGTTGCCTTTGACCCCGGCTTTATGAACACCGCCGCAACCACCTCCGCCATCACCTACATCGACGGCGACGCCGGTGTCCTGCGGTACCGCGGCTACCCGATCGAGCAGCTCGCCCAGCACTCAAGCTTCCTGGAAGTTTCCTACCTGCTGATCTACGGCAACCTGCCGACCGCCACGGAGCTGGAAGCCTTCGACCAGCGGATCCGCCACCACACCCTGCTGCACGAAGAGCTCAAGGGGTTCTTCAGCGGCTTCCCGCGCGACGCCCACCCGATGCCGGTGCTCTCCTCTGCCGTGTCCGCGCTGTCCACGTTCTACCAGGACTCGTTGGATCCCTTCAACGCCGAGCAGGTCGAAGTATCCACCTACCGCTTGCTGGCCAAGATGCCGGTCATCGCCGCGTATGCCCTGAAGAAGAGCATTGGCCAGCCCATGCTCTACCCGGATAACTCCCACAACCTCGTGGAGAACTTCCTGCGCCTGAGCTTCGGCCTCCCGGCCGAGCAGTACGAGGTGGACCCGGTCGTCGCCAAGGCGCTGGACCTGCTCCTTATCCTGCACGCCGACCACGAGCAGAACTGCTCGACCTCCACGGTCCGGCTGGTTGGTTCCTCCAACGCGAACCTCTTCGCCTCCGTGTCCGCCGGCATCAACGCCCTCTTCGGTCCCGCCCATGGCGGCGCCAACGAGGCCGTGCTGAAAATGCTGCGCCAGATCCAGGCCGACGGCACCAAGCCTGAGGACTACATGGAAAAGGTCAAGAACAAGGAGGACGGCGTCCGGCTCATGGGCTTCGGACACCGCGTCTACAAGAACTACGACCCGCGCGCCAAGATCGTCAAGGCCACGGCGCACGAGATCCTCACGAAGCTCGGCGGCAACGACGAACTCCTGGAGATCGCCCTGCGCCTCGAAGAGAAGGCCCTGAATGATGACTACTTCATCCAGCGCAAGCTCTACCCGAACGTGGACTTCTACACCGGCCTGATCTACAAGGCCATGGGCTTCCCGGAGAAGATGTTCACCGTGCTCTTCGCGATCGGTCGCCTGCCGGGCTGGATCGCGCAGTGGCGCGAGATGATCGAAGACCCCAACACCAAGATCGGCCGCCCGCGGCAGCTCTACATCGGTGAGCCGGAGCGCAACTACCCTTCCGTGTAGTCTCCGCAGCAAACAAAAGCAGCAACAAGAGTACGACGCCGGCCGCTCACCCCACGGGGTGCGCGGCCGACGTCGTTCCCCCGGGACCGGCGGGCGGGTCGCGCGGACGGCCGGAGGCGTGCACCGCTGGGGGCGCGCACGGCTGGGGGCGCGCACGGCTGGGGGCGCGCACGGCTGAGGGCGCGCACCGCTGGAGGCGCGGGCCGCCGGAGGCGCGGACCGTCAAAATCGCGCGGCCGGGGTGGGGGCGCGCACGGCTGGGGGCGCGGCCGGCCTGGAGGCGCGGACCGTCAGAATCGCGCGGCCGGGGACTGCCCCACGGTGTGGCCCAGCGCCGTTCGGGCACATCCGTGCTAAAAAGATTAATGCCCAAATTTGTCGACGCCGCGTTGCGGCGCCAAGAAGTAGTCGAAGCGGTCTTCCGGATCGTCGCGGCAGACGGACTCGAAAGGGCCTCGCTCCGCGAAGTCGCGGACGAGGCGGAGCTGGCAGTCGGATCGGTCCGGCACTACTTCGCCAGCAGCGACGAGCTCCTGGCCCATTCCTTCGGGGTCGTTGTGGACCGGATCGTCCGGCGCCTGGCGGCAGCCGACGAGCGCCTCGCGAAGGCGCAGCCGGGAACCCCGGAGCACCACGAGGGCGTATTAACCCTGTTGGGTGAATTTCTTCCCCTGGATGAGGAGCGCGCCGTCGACGCCTGCGTCTGGATGGCGTTCAAGGCCGCGGCCAGGACCAAGCCGTTCCTGGCCCCGGAAGCGGACCGCAGCCACCGCGCCGTGGCCGCCATCGTCGGGCGGCTCGTGATGGAACTGTCCTCCGGTGCGGGGCCCGACGCGTCGGGCACTGACGCGGCCGGGGGCGCCTCGGCCGAGACCGACACGGCCCTGGAGCAGCAGCGCCTGGTCACCGAAGCGGAACGGCTGCTGGCCACCCTGGACGGGCTCACGCTGCACGCCCTGCTGCAGCCCGAATGGATGACCGCCCAGATGTGCAGCGACGTGTTGGAGTCCCACCTCAACGGGCTGGGTAGCTACGCTGGCAGACATTAACCTGCGTTAACTTGGGGAATACACTGGGAACGTACGTCTTGCCAAGGAGGCAGTTGGATGCACCACACAGGCGGGCCGGGCTGGCGGATCACCATGGACACTTCGGGTCCCATGCTCATTGCACTGTACGTTCGCGACGCCGCCGGCCTGGACACCGCGGGGCACCCTGCGCTCTGCCATGCGGCCCCGAAGATCCGGCCCGTGGACCACACGCACCTCATTGCGGAGGTGGGCGGAGTCAATGCGCTCAAGACGGAATGGGAAGCATGGTGGGAGCAGCTCCTCAAGGCGCATCCCGAGATGTCGCCGGAACTGGGGCCGCCGGGCTTCCGCGCCTTCAGTAATTCCCCGGCCCTCCGGCGTGTGCTGCAGGCGCATTTCGGTGCGGCGCTGTCCTGGGCGCGGGAACGCCGCGCTGAATACCTGGCCCTGGAGGCGGAACGTGAGGCCGCCGGCGGGGTGCAGCTGCTGCAGGACATGGTGGACGACCGGCTGCTGGAGGTGGGCCGGGCCGCCAATGATTTCAATCTGACCATCATCGAGCTGCCGCTGGCCGAGCCGCGGGCCTGGTACCTGGAGCCGGACAAGATCATCATGAGCGCGGATCTGCTGTCCCAGCCGGAACTGTTCCGCAGCTATGTGCAGCCGGTGGTGGACCTGCAGGTCTGAGCCCGCCCGGACTCTGCCGGGGACGTGCTGCTACTGCGCCGGTGCCCCGGCGACGGTAACCCTGACCTGTCCCGCCGGGACCTCGGAGGCCTGCCAGCCGTTGCGGTCCTGCCGCGTCCAGCTGCGCCCCTCCGCCTGGACTTCGGTGATGGAGAGGGCCTTGGCGTTGGCGACCGCCCACTGCGCCATGGCCCACGCCCGGTCACCTTCGGCCTCCAGCACGAGGGTGCCGCCCTCCGTGGCCGCCGGGACCGCACCAAAGTCGGAGGTGAGGCGTTCCTGCACGGTGGCCGGGTCGCCGGCAGCGTCGGCGTCACGCAGCCGGCAGTCGAGGCCGGCGGCGGTCTGGCCGGTAAGCGACGAAGCGAAGGACCGCGCCATCACCTCGTGCTGGGCGTAGGCGTCCGGGTAGGCGGAGCGCTGGACCCGCTGCGCGGCGTCGGTGATTTCAAGCGTCTGGTAGTCCGGGACCTTCACCAGGGCGTCGTAGAAGGCGTTGCTCGCGTGGTAGGGGTCCATCACTTGTTCTGCGGTGCCCCAGCCCTGCGAGGGCCGCTGCTGGAAAAGCCCGCGGGAGTCGGGGCCGGCCTGGTCCCCGTGGCCGATGTTCCGGATCTTGGATTCCTGCATGGCCGTGGCCAGGGCGATGCTCGCGGCCCGGGCCGGGAGCCCGCGGCGGACGGCGACGGCCGTGATGAGTCCGGCATTGGCCGCCTGGTCGGTGGCAAGCTCGGCGCTGCCGCCGCCCGCCGCCGTGCAGCGTTCGGTGATGAGGACTTCCGAGCGCTGCACGAACGCCACCGCCGTGTACACCCCGCCCGCCACCATGACCAGGGACAGCAGCAGCACAACCCAACGGCGCAAGCTGCCTCTGCGTGCCACGAAACTACTCCCTCAGGCCCGTCCGGGGCCGGTTGTTGCTGCTAACGGGTGGCTTTCCGCCCCCAACCTTAGTTGGCGTGCAGGGCCTCATTGAGTTCGACGGTCTGGCCCTTGCGCGGGAGGACCTCCACCTCGCCGGTGGAGGAGTTGCGGCGGAAGAGCAGGTTGGGGACGCCGGAGAGGTCCACGGCCTTCACGATCCGGCTGGTGTCCTCGCCGTCGGCGTCTTTGGCCCCGACGACGCGGACGCGGGTGCCGGCCGTGACGTAGAGGCCGGCCTCGACGACGGAATCGTCGCCGATGCTGATGCCCACGCCGGAGTTAGCGCCCAGCAGGACACGCTCGCCCAAAGCGATCTTTTCCTTGCCGCCGCCGGACAGGGTCCCCATGATCGAGGCCCCGCCGCCGACGTCGGACCCGTCACCGGCGACCACTCCGGCGGAGATGCGGCCTTCCACCATGGACGCACCCAGGGTGCCGGCGTTGAAATTGACGAAGCCTTCGTGCATGACCGTGGTGCCCTCGGCCAGGTGCGCGCCGAGGCGGACCCGGTCGGCGTCGGCGATGCGCACGCCGGAGGGGATGACGTAGTCGACCATACGCGGGAACTTGTCCACACCGAAGACCGTGACGGCACCGCGCCGGCGCAGCCGGGCGCGGGTCAGTTCGAAGCCGTCGACGGCGGCGGGCCCGAAGTTGGTCCACACCACGTTGGGGAGCTTGCCGAAGATACCGTCGAGGTTGATGCTGTTCGGCTGCACCAGGCGGTGCGAGAGCAGATGCAGGCGCAGGTAGGCGTCGGCGGTGTCGGCCGGTGCCTCGTCGAGGTGGATCTGGGCGAACACGACCTTCTGCTCGGTGCCGCGGTCGGCGTCGGTGCCGGTCGCTGCGATGTCGAGCAGTGACTGGTCCGCGTTCGCGACGTCGCGGAGGCTCTCCGTTGCGGTGCCGAGGGCCGGTGCCGGGAACCAGACGTCCAGCACGGTGGCGTCACCGTTGCCGGTGGCGATCGTGGCGACGCCGTAGCCATAGGCGGAGCGGGCGTTTGCGGGCACAGCGGAAGAAGCGGTTTCAGTCATGCCCTCAAGTCTATAGACGGCGCCCGCCCTCCCCGAAACCCGTGACAGCCCGGCCGGGTCCCGCGCGGAGCCGTTGTGACGTATCAAAGCGCCCACACGTGCGGGTCAGCCGGGAGGGGCGCCGGGGGACCACAGCGGATAAAGTGGGACGGTGACTGCCCCGGACCTGAACTCACGCCCGAACTCCCGCCCCCACGCCGCCGCCCGCCTGGACCTCCGCCAGGACGTGGCGCTGCTGACCGCCACGCTCATCGACATATACAGCGTCTCCGGCGCGGAGAAGGAAGTGGCCGACGCCGTGGAGCATGCCCTCCGTTCCATTCCGCAGCTGGAGCTGGTCCGCGACGGCGACTCGATCATTGCCCGCACCAATCTCGGCCGGCCCGAACGGGTCATCCTGGCCGGGCATCTGGACACGGTGCCCCTGCCGACCACGGAGGGATCCCTCGGGACCGTTCCGTCCTACTGGCCCTCGGGGTCGCCCGGCGAGGGCATCCTCTACGGCCGCGGCGCCACCGACATGAAGGGCGGTGTCGCGGTCCAGCTGGCGCTGGCCGCCGGGCTGTTCGACGGCGGCGCGGAGCCGGACAAGGACATCACCTTCGTCTTCTACGACCACGAGGAAGTCGAGGCCGTCAAGAGCGGGCTCGGCCGGCTGGTGCGGAACCACGGCCACCTGCTGGGCGGGGACTTCGCGATCCTGCTCGAACCCACGCACGGGACCGTGGAGGGCGGGTGCAACGGCACCAGCCGCTTCGAAGCGACCACGGTCGGCGAGGCCGCGCATTCGGCCCGGGCCTGGATGGGCAGCAACGCGATCCACGCCGCCGCACCGATCCTGGCCCGCCTCGCGGCCTACGAGCCCCGGACCATCACCGTGGACGGCCTGGACTACCGGGAAAGCCTGAACGCTGTGAAGGTCAGCGGCGGGACCGCCGGCAACGTCATCCCGGACCGGTGCGTCGTGGAAATCAACTACCGCTTCGCCCCGGACAAAACCCCTGATGAGGCGGAGCAGCATGTCCGGGACCTGCTGCAGGGGTTCGACGTCGTCCGCACCGACAGCGCCGCCGGCGCCCGGCCGGGACTCAACCACCCCGCCGCCGCGTCCTTTGTCGCCGCTGTGGGGGCCGCGCCCAAGCCCAAGTACGGCTGGACCGACGTCGCGCGCTTCAGCGAACTGGGCATCCCGGCGGTGAACTTCGGACCCGGCGACCCGCTGCTGGCGCACAAGGACAACGAACACGTCGAGGCCGACGCGATCCGCGAATGCCTGCGGGTCCTGCGGGGCTGGCTCACGGCCTGATCCAGGCAAAACGGCTGGCGACAGACGGTGACAGCAGGCAAGGCCGCACGCAGTGCCACTGCCAACACAAAAGGTCCGGAACCCCTCGCGGGATTCCGGACCTTTGCGCGTGCGGTGCAGCCTTGGTGGGGCGCAGGCTGCGCCGCGGGGCCTACTTGACCGGGATCCCGGCGACCGGAACGTGCACGACGCCGCCGGCGGCCTTCTTGGAACCGCGCTTCTCGATCCAGATCGCGAGCCGGGAGACGGAGAAGTTAATGGCGATGTAGATCGCCGCAGCCACGAAGAACACCGGGAACAGGTAGTCCGGGCCGAGGAAGTCGGCCATGATCTGCACTTTGCGCAGCAGTTCCTCATAGGACACGATGTAGCCCAGCGAGGTGTCCTTCAGCAGCACCACGAGCTGCGCCACGAGCGACGGCAGCATGCGCCGGATCGCCTGGGGCAGTTCGATGCTGCGCCGGGAAGCGAAGCTGGTGAGCCCGATCGCGAGGCCGGCTTCACGCTGGCCCTTCGGCAGGGACTGGATGCCGGCGCGGATGATCTCGGCGAAGATCGCCGAGTTGTACAGCACCAGGCCGGCGACGACGGCAGTGAAGGAGCCGGTCGCGAACACCAGCAGCACGAAGAACATCATCAGGACCACGGGCATGCCGCGCAGGAATTCCAGCACGATCCGGGTCGGGATGCGGATCCAGGCGACGTCGGAGATGCGCATGAGGCACAGCACCAGGCCCAGCGGGAAGGCGATGACCGCGGCGACGGCCGCGGCGGTGAGCGTGGCGATGATGCCGTTGCCGATCAGCACCCAGACTTCGGGAATCTGGAAGACGGCCCAGCGTTCGGGTTCGAATATTCCCTGCTGGGCGAGGATGGTGATGGCCCACCAGAGCAGCCCGGCAATCGCGACGACGCCGATGACGGAGCCGATCAGGGAAACACGGCGGGCCTTGGGCCCGGGGACGTCGTAAAGGACCGAAGTCATCGGGCGATCGCCACCTTTCGTTCAACCAGGTTGGCGAGGTAGCCAAGCGGGACGGTTATCAGCAGGTAGAAGAACGCGACGCCGACGAGGACCCACAGCACGGCGTCACCGTTGGCGTTGGCAAGCTGGCGGCCGTAGCCGAACAGCTCCAGGACGTAGAAGGCCCCGGCGACCGAGGAGTTCTTCACCAGGGCGATGAGGATGTTGATCATGGGCGGGATCACCGTGCGCAGGGCCTGCGGCAGGATGATCAGGGTGAGGACCTGGCTGAACTTCATGCCGATGCTGCGGGCGGCTTCGGCCTGTCCGACCGGGACGCTGTTGACGCCGGAGCGCACCGCCTCGGCGATGAAGGCCGAGGTGTAGGCGCTCAGCGCGATGATGGCGGCGACCTCGAACTGCTGGAACGTCACCCCAAGCCGGGGAAGGACCACGGCGGCGAAGAAGAACGCGATGGTCAGCGGGGTGTTCCGGACGATCTCCACGTACGTCATGCTGAAGCCGCGCAGGGCGGCGATGGGGGAGACCCGGGCTGCTGCGAGCAGCGTACCGAAAATCAGTGCGAAGATCCCCGAGACCACGGACAGGAAGAGGGTTCTGAGAAAACCGTCCACATATGCGGGAAGGTTATCAATGATGACGTCCATAGGTTCCTTAGGCTGCCTTGCGGGAAGTGGAGTGGGAGACGGGAATGGCGGTTGCCGGGGCCGCGTCGGGCGCGAGCCCCGGCAACCGCCATACCAGGCTAGTAGCGGTTAATCGTGGGAAGGGCGGGAGCGGTCTTGATGACCGTTCCGGCGGTGCTTTCCCAGGCCTTCTTGTAGGAACCGTCCTTGTCGAAGGCTTCCAGCTGGTCGTTGATCCACATGCGGAAGGCGGTGTCGTCCTTCTTCAGGCCGATGCCGTAGGGCTCCTTGGTGAAGGTCTGGTCCGAGGCCAGCTTGAAGGCGTCCGGCTCCTTGGCCACAAAACCGGCCAGGATGACGTTGTCGGTGGTGATCGCTTCGACCTGCTTGTTGCGCAGCGGCTCAAGGCAGGCGGAGTAGGTTGCAGCCGGGACGAGCACTGCTCCGTACTTCTCGACGATCGTGGCGGCCGGGGTCGAGCCGGTCACGGAGCAGACGTTCTTGCCCTTGACGTCTTCGGGCTTGGTGATGGACGTGTTGTCCTTGTTGACCATCAGTGCCTGGCCGGCCTCGTAGTACGGGCCGGCGAAGTCGACTTCGGTCTTGCGCTTGTCGTTGATCGTGTAGGTGGCGACGATGATGTCGACCTTGCCCTGCTTGATGAACTGCTCGCGGTTTGCGGAGACGGTCTCGACCCACTCGATCTTATCGGCGGGGATGCCCAGCTTGCCGGCGATCAGCTTGCCCATTTCGACGTCGAACCCGACCGGCTTGCCGTCGAGGCCCTTCTGGCCGAACAGCGGCTGGTCGAACTTGGTGCCGATGACGATCTTGCCGGCGGATGACAGTTTGGCCATGGTTGAGTCGGCAGCGAAGCTCGGCTTCTCGGCCACGGGCGGGTTGGAAGTGGAGGTGCTGCCGCCGCAGGCGCTCAGGCTGAGGGCCAGAGCTGCGGACGCGGCAACCAGAAGGGATTTCCTTCGGGTCAAAAATGCCATCATGACATTCCTTTCATTGGAAGGCCGCCTTGCGGCGGCCAGGGTGCGAACTCTTCAGGGAACTCAGTGGGTCAGCAGCTTGGAGAGGAAGTCTTTGGCGCGGCTGCTCTTGGGGTTGGTGAAGAACTCTTCGGGTGTGGCGTCCTCGACGATCTGGCCGCCGTCCATGAACACCACGCGGTCCGCGGCCTTGCGGGCGAAGCCCATCTCGTGGGTGACCACGATCATGGTCATACCCTCCTTGGCCAGCTGGATCATGACGTCGAGGACCTCGTTGATCATTTCCGGGTCCAGCGCCGAGGTCGGCTCATCGAAGAGCATGACCTTCGGCTTCATGGCCAGGGCGCGGGCGATCGCGACGCGCTGCTGCTGGCCGCCGGAGAGCTGGGCCGGAAGCTTCGGCGCCTGGTGCCCGACGCCGACGCGCTCCAGCAGGGCCATCGCGTCCTTGTCGGCTTCGGCCTTGGAGAGGCCCTTGACCTTGATCGGGCCGAGCGTGACGTTCTCAAGAATCGTCTTGTGGGCGAAGAGGTTGAAGGACTGGAAGACCATCCCGACGTCGGCGCGCAGCTTGGCGAGTTCTTTGCCCTCTGCAGGGAGTTCCTTGCCATCGATCTTGATCACGCCGTCGTCGATGGTCTCGAGGCGGTTGATGGCACGGCACAGCGTTGACTTGCCGGAACCCGACGGTCCGATGACGACAACAACCTCGCCCTTGCGGACATGCAGGTTGATGTCCTTCAGGACGTGCAACTGGCCGTAGTGCTTGTTGACGGCATTCAGGGAGACGAGGGCATCGCCGGGCACTTGAGTAGTCATAAGAAGAATCTAGCGAACATCCGCCGATTATGACCGCAATCACTCCCACTTCCTACAGATCGTGATTCAAGAGATACCTGCAGGTCAGCCTGCCACCGGCTTTCTCGGGTATTCTGCAGGGCCCGCCAGGCATCTTGCGCCGCGCCCGCCCGTCCGGGCCGTGCCGGACCGGCGCTCACGGGGAACCGCGCTAACCTGTGGGCATGAGTACCGATCCGCAGCAACAGGGACCCCCGGCCGCAGCCGGCAAAACAGCCGGAAAAGCAGCCGGACAATTGGCCGGAAAAACAGCCGGAGAGGCCGCCGGGCAGGCCGCCGCAAGGACCAACGGCGAAACCCGCGACATTCCGGCCCCGGCCGGGATCCGGCACAAGGGTCCGCTGGAGCTGCGGCGCAAAGCCGCCAAGGTCACGATGTCCGACCGGACCCTGCTGGATACGAAGGGACCCGGACAGTTCGTCCACACCGACCCGTGGCGCGTCCTCAGGATCCAAAGCGAGTTCGTGGAAGGATTCGGTGCCCTGGCCGATCTGGGCCCGGCGGTCAGCGTCTTCGGCTCGGCGCGGACCGTTCCCGGCAGCCTGAACTATGAACTCGCCGTCGAGGTGGGGCGCCAGCTGGCCGAAGCCGGGCTGGCAGTGATCACCGGCGGTGGTCCCGGCTCGATGGAGGCCGCCAACAAGGGCGCCGTGCAGGGCAACGGGGTGTCCGTGGGGCTCGGCATCGAGCTGCCCTTCGAACAGGGGATGAACCAGTGGGTGGACCTGGGCATCAACTTCCGCTATTTCTTCGCCCGCAAGACCATGTTCGTGAAGTATGCCCAGGGGTTCATCGTGCTGCCGGGCGGCCTCGGCACGCTGGACGAACTCTTCGAAGCGATGGTCCTGGTCCAGACCCGGAAGGTCACGTCCTTCCCGATTGTCCTCATCGGAACAGCATTCTGGAGCCCCATGGTGGAGTGGATCCAGACCACGCTGGTGGCCGAGGGAATGATGTCCGAGGAGGATCTGGACCTGCTGCAGGTCGTCGACGATCCGGCGCTCGCCGTGGAGCTCGTGGTGGAAGGTGCCGCCCGGCACCGGAACCCCAACGGCACCGGACCCGCCGGCGGCTCGCGGGGCTGACGGGCCACCCGTCGGACCCGCCCCGATCTGGCACGATGGGGGAGTGAGCTTCTTCCTGATCTTCCTGGCGATTGCGCTCGTCGGCGCCGCTTTCCTGCTCGGCACCGGCCGGGCCTCGAGCTTCCTCCGCGGCCGCCGAGGGGCCGATGCCGGTGAGTCGCGGGCCCTGGATGACGGCTTCGACCAGCCGGTCGCCAACCTCCCGCCGGTGTTGCTGCCGGCCGAGGCGGAGCCGGCCGACGTCGACCGTCTCCGGTTCGCCATCGGCCTGCGGGGCTACCGGATGGACCAGGTGGACCAGGTGCTGGACGAGCTGCGGGACCAGCTGGCCACGAAGGACCGGAAAATCGCGGACCTCGGGGCCGAGCTGGGGCGCCGGCGGCAGGAACCGGGGCGGGCCCCGTGAGCAGCGACCCGCCAAAGGCGGACCTCCCGCCGTCGGTGCAGCCGCGCAGCCGCCAGGGGCCGGCAGGCGGAACCCGCAGCTCCGGGCTTCGGGACCTGGCTGCAGGGGTCCAGGCCGGTATCGCAACGGCGGCAGCCCGGGCGGCGCACTGGCCCTGGTGGGTCCAGGTGGGCGGCCTCTATGTCGCAGCCCGCTTCGTCAGCGCCTGCATTTTCATGGCCGCGGCCCTGCATCAGGGCGTGAATCCCTGGTTTCCCGCTACACCGGACTACTGGTCGTTCGTCAATATTTGGGATGCCCGCTGGTACGGCGAAGTCCTCCTGAACGGCTACCCGGACGTCCTTCCGACCGACGGGGCCGGGAATGTACAGGAGAACGCCTGGGCGTTCTACGCGCTCTTTCCCCTGCTGGGCCGCGTGGTCGCCGGGGTGACCGGACTGCACCCGGCGTTCAGCCTGACGCTGATCGCCATGGTGTGCGGGCTGGGCGCGGCGCTGGTCATCTACCGACTGTTCCGGCACAAGGCATCGCACCAAAGCGCGCTCTGGGGAACGGCGTTCGTTTCCACCTTTCCGGTGTCCCCGGTGCTCCAGGTGCCCTACGCGGAGTCGCTGAACCTGCTCCTGCTGGCCGCTGCCCTGCTGCTGGTGGTGACACGGCGCTACCTGTGGGCTCTGCCCGTCGTCATACTGATGTGCCTGTCCCGCCCGACCGGCGTGCCGTTCGCGGCGATGGCGGGGCTGCTGTTCCTCTGCCGGGGGTGGCAGTACCACTCGGCGTCCCGCGGCCTGGCACGCGGGCAAACGCCTGACCCGGCGGGCGGATTGACGCACACCGGCGTGATGCCTTCCGGCGCCCCGGCGGGCGGAGCGCCGCACACCGGCGCCCAGCTCTGGTCCCTCGCCGGGCTGACGGCGGTCAGCGGTCTGGGTGCCCTGATGTGGCCGGGGATCGCCTGGGCCGTCACCGGGGATATCCGGGCCTACACCAAGACCGAAACCGTCTGGCGCGGCCACGACCTCGTGCCGTTCAAGCCCTGGTTCGACACCGGCATCCTGCTCTTCGGGCCGGTGCTGGGCGTGCTGGCGCCGTTCGTTTTCGCTGCCCTGTTCACCCTGCTCCTGATGAGCCGTCCGGTGCGGGCGCTGGGCACGGAACTGCAGTTGTGGTGCGCCTGCTACATGGGTTACCTGCTGCTGTTCCTGCACCCGCAGACGAGCACTTTCCGGATGATGCTTCCGCTTTTCCCGCTGGCCCTCGCGGCCGCCCTCATCTCCCGGTCCCGCGCGTACCGCGGCACTGTGGTGGTCATGTTCGTGCTGCTGCAGATTGTCTGGATCGTGTGGCTGTGGGCTTGGGCTCCGCTGCCTGGGGGCGGGGACTATCCGCCGTGACGCACGGCACCTTTGGCGGCTGCCGGACGGGCGCGACGCGGCGCGGCGGAAAGTCCAACGATTAGCTACAGCCGCGTTGTTACGCGATAATAGTTGGTAAGCAAGGACAAGAAGCAAACTGACTATATGGCCGTGATGGCACCCATCGCGGACGCCGGGCAGCTTGATTGACTAAGCGGACGCAGCCCGGCCGGGCTGGTATGTCACTGGACTAATGGAGGGGATATTCCTTATGGCGGCAATGAAACCACGCACCGGCGACGGCCCGATGGAAGTTACCAAAGAAGGACGAAGCTTGATCATGCGCGTTCCGCTCGAAGGCGGCGGACGGCTCGTAGTTGAACTCAATTCCGCTGAAGCTACCAACCTGAAGGACTGCCTCGTCGGCGTTACCGAATAGCATCACCGAACTCTTGACAGCGGGCGGGGTCCGCAGCCGGATGGCTGCGGACCCCGCCCGCTCTTTGTCGACCTGCGGCGGGGTTGCCCGCTGCCCCGACCGTGAGCTCCGGACCGCTACTTTCGCGCGGCTACGTTCGCACGGCTACGTTCGCACGGCTACGTTCGCGCGGCTACGTTCGCGCGGCTACGTTCGCGCGGCCACTTTCGCGCGGCTACGTTCGCACGGCTACGTTCGCGCGGCCAGTTTCGCACCGCTACTTTCGCGCGGCTACTTCTTGACGGCGACCAGCAGGCCGTCGCCGGTGGGCAGCATGGCCGACGCGAGGCGGTCGTCGTCGCGGATGGCCCTGCCCACCTGGCGCAGGACCACGGTGGTGGCGTCCCGTGCGGCCGGGTTGGCGACGCGGTCCTTGTCCAGCGCATCATTGACGATCAGCAGTCCGCCGGACTTGAGCAGGCGGATGGCCTGCTCCACGTAGCCGGGGTAGTTCGGCTTGTCGGCGTCGATGAAGACCAGATCGTAGGCGGCGTCCGTCAGCCGGGGGAGGACGTCGCGGGCACGGCCGGAAATGGTCCGGGTGCGGTTGGCCGGACTGCCGGCTTCCTGGAACGCTTCCCGTGCGGCTTTGAGGTGTTCGACGTCTACGTCGATGGTGGTCAGTACGGCCTGCGGACCCAGGCCGCGCAGGATGCAGACGCCGGAGACGCCCGCGCCGGTGCCGATTTCGACGGCGGTCTGGGCCTTTGAGGCGGCGGCCAGGACGGTCAGGACGGCTCCGACGCCCGGGCCGACGGGGGTGACGCCCAGTTCGAAGGACCGTTCGCGCGCGTGCAACAGGACCTCATCCTCGGCAGGCAGATCTTCTGCGTAGGACCAGCTCGTGGACTTATCGGCGCTCATGGATTTCGCTTTCTGGGCGGCAGGGGGATTGATCCCTCCAGCGTACTGTGTCAGGTGGTACCCCGCCGGGAGGCGCCCCCGCTGCGGCGGTCACACTGCGGCCGCGGGATCCGGTTCTGCCGTGGGCGGAAGGCGCGCCGGCGTCAGGAAATTCCCAGCTTGATTTGAAATGATGGATATCCGCTCATCCGCGAGGTGATCGGCGCCGAATCAAGGATGTACGAGCTTGCAGCCGCAAGCTCCGTCCACGGCGTAAGCACCATCCACGAGGGGAGCGGACAATGTCGATAGCGGCAGCTGTCCCTGCAACTGAAGAGTCACAGCCCGCGGCGGAGGCCGAGTGGGTCCGGCCCACCTGGGAGGAAGTGGTGACCAACCACTCCGCGAAGGTATACCGCCTCGCGTACCGGCTCACCGGCAACAAGTACGACGCCGAGGATCTCACCCAGGAAGTTTTCGTCCGCGTCTTCCGTTCGCTGGAGAACTTCAAGCCGGGAACGCTCGACGGGTGGCTGCACCGGATCACCACCAATCTTTTCCTGGACCAGGCGCGGCGCAAGAGCCGGATCCGCTTCGATGCCCTGGCCGACGACGCCGAATCCCGATTGCCCGGACGCGAGCCCGGCCCGGAGCAGAGCTTCGAGTTCAACAACCTGGATGTCGACGTGCAGGCCGCCCTGGAGGAACTTCCCCCGGATTTCCGCGCCGCCGTCGTCCTCTGCGATCTTGAGGGCCTGTCCTACGATGAGGTCGCTGTGGCGCTGGGCATCAAGCTCGGCACGGTCCGGTCCAGGATCCACCGCGGCCGGACCATGCTGCGGGAGAAGCTCGCACACCGCGATCCGCGGCCGCAGGCCGCCAAGGCCTCGCTGAAGCCGCGGCTGAAGATGCCCCGCATCGCCGGTCTCCTCTGAACCAGGCAATGCGTCTGCTGAAACGACTGCTCCGGGGCCCGCACGAACGGCGGCCCCGGCATCTGGACTCCTGTACGGAATGCCGGCTCAAGCAACGCCGCGAACGCCAGTACCTGGAGCGGCTGCGCGGCGCCGACGTGCCCGTGGCCAGCGATGACCTCACCGCACGTCTGCTGGCACGCACCGCGGACCTGGCCCGCAATGAACCCGCGGGCGCCCCGCCGGCGGAGGACCGCGGATTCCGTCCGGCCAGAGGGTTCCGTCCTGTCCGCGGATTCCGTCCTGCGCTCCGGGCAGCGGTTCTCGTCGTCGGGACAGCGGCGGCCGCCGCCGCGCTGCTCGGCGGATCGGCCTTTCTGGTGGGCGGGGACCGCGCGGTTACGGCCGCCGGAGCGCCCGCCCCCGTCTTTCTGCAGCGCGACCTTGCCGCCTCCGGTGCTGCCTCCGCCGTCCAGGCCGGGCCCGGGGCGCCGACCGCGTGGAGCCTGACCGGTGAACCGGATTTCTCACCGGCCGGAGCACTCACGGATGAACAGCTCGCCTTCCTGCGCTCCGAGGGCTGGACCTGCCCCGAGCTGCGTGAACTCGGCTACCATCTCGTCTGGGCCAGGGCCGGGGTGCTCGCCGGCGGCGACATCCTGGAACTGCGCCTCACCGACGGCCGGAATTTCGCGACCGTCCTGGAACAGCACGGCGCCCAGGCCAGCAGCGCACCGGACAGTAGAGAACAGCACGGCGGCGTGCCAGGACAGTCCGGCAGCCCGGGCGGCGGGCAGAACACGGCCGCGCCGGCACCGGTCAACGCGCTCACTGGCCGCCCGGCGACGTCGGACGGCTTCACCGCCGCAGGGGTGCCCGCAGTGGCTGACGCGACGGGCGGCGGGGCAGGGGCCGGCCGGGGGACGCTGTGGGTCCACCGCGCTGTCCCCTTCGCCGCGATCTACCAGGCGGGCGACGTCACCTTCACGTACGTCTCGGACCAGCCGGCCGAGCAGGCCGACGACGGCGTGGCCGCCCTCGTGCGGGCCCGTGCCGCGGCAGCGGGGCCGGCCGGCAGCGGGGGACCCGGGCAGGTCGAAACCGTTGACGGCGCCGGGAGCAATTTCACTGCGCGGCTGGAGCGCGGCCTGGGCAGGATCATGGAGCTGCTGGCCCCGTGACCGGCCGATGCCGGCCCGAGGTGAGAGCTCGCGCCCATGGGTTGCTCCGTAATGGGCACGAAATCTCACCTCGGCGGTGGCACCGGCCGCGGGGGCATGCGCCGTGTGTCGCGGCCGAATCGTCCCAGCCCCGATTGAGAGGGTAATCTTCCTACAGTGCTTGGAATCAACGGACCGGAGTTCTTACTTCTGCTGATCATCGGCCTTCTGGTGATTGGTCCCAGCAGGCTGCCCGAATACACCCAGAAACTCGCCAACATCGTCAAGGAAGTCCGCCGGATGGCGTCGGGCGCGCGGGAGCAGATCAAGGAAGAAGTCGGCATTGATATCGATGACGTCGACTGGAAGAAGTACGACCCCCGGCAGTACGATCCGCGCCGGATCATCAAGGAAGCGCTGCTGGACGATGACACCAAGCCGGTCAGCGCCGGTGCCCCGGCGGTAGCCACCGTGGCCGCAGCCGCCGCGGCGGCCGCGGAGCGCCCGCCGGCCCGGATCTTCGAGCGGCTCCCGGATGGCGAGCCGGCGCCTTTCGATTCCGAAGCGACCTAACGGGGCTGCAGGCCCAGCGGCTTTCCCCTCAGCCCGCGCGGAACCGAGGCGATCCTGCCGGCGATGTCCAGCAGTGCTACGGCCGCCGGTGTTTCGGGACGGCCCAGCACCAGGGGGACGCCGGCGTCGCCGCCCTCGCGCAGCAGGATGTCCAGCGGGATCTGTCCCAGCAGCGGAACGTCCGTGCCCACCGTGGCGGACAGCCGCTCGGCGAGCACAGCGCCGCCGCCACTTCCGAACAGCTCCATCCGGCCGCCGTCGGGCAATTCCAGGTACGACATGTTTTCCACGACGCCGACGACACTCTGGCCGGTCTGGGTCGCGATGGCACCTGCCCGCTCGGCAACATCCGCGGCAGCAGCCTGGGGGGTGGTCACGACGAGGATCTGGGCTTTGGGCAGCAGCTGGGCCACGGAGATGGCGATGTCACCGGTGCCGGGCGGAAGGTCCAGGAACAGCGCGTCGAGATCGCCGAAGTAGACGTCGGTGAGGAACTGCTCGAGGGCGCGGTGCAACATGGGACCGCGCCACGCGACCGGCTGGTTGCCGGTGACGAACATGCCGATCGAGATGACTTTGACCCCGTACGCCACCGGCGGCAGGATCATGTCATCCACGCGCGTGGGGGTCTGCGTGATCCCCATCAGCCCCGGGACGGAGAATCCGTAGACGTCCGCGTCCACGATCCCCACGCGCAGCCCCTGGGCGGCCAGCGCGCAGGCGAGGTTCACCGTCACGGAGGACTTGCCCACCCCGCCCTTGCCGCTCGCCACGGCGTAGACCTTGGTCAGCGATCCCGGGTCGTTGAACGGGATCCCGCGCTGTCCGCCGGCGCCGCGCAGCTGCTCTTTGAGCGCATCGCGCTGCGCCTGGGTCATGACCTTCAGATCGACCTCGACGCCGGTGACCCCGGGCACGGCGGACACCGCAGCCTCGCAGTCGGCGGTGATGGTGCCGCGCAGCGGGCAGCCGGCAATCGTCAGCAACACCGCGACCCGCACGCGACCGCCGTCGGAGACCTCCACCGCGTCCACCATGCCTAGCTCGGTGATGGGACGGCGGAGCTCGGGATCGATGACGGTGGCGAGGGCGGCCTGCACGGCCCCGTCCAGCGGGGAGGCTGCGGGGACGTCCTGGGTGGTGCTGTCCGGGCTGGGGTTCATGCGGTGACGGCTCAGTTCTCGGGGGAAACGGGGTGCGCCGGGGTGCCGGAATTGTCCGGCCCGGTGCCCTGGAGCTCCGGCCCGGTGCCGTGGAGCGTGTCCGGCCCGGTGCCCTGGAGTGTGTCCGGAGCGGCGCCGGGTGTCTTGGCGGGTTTGCGGTCGTTCTTGCTGTCGGACTTGATCCGGGGCATTTGCTGGGTCCGGGGGCTGCGCTGCTTATCGCGGCGTTCCTTCAGTTTTTCCTTGACCTTGTCCCGCGGCGTTTCGTGGACGCCGGCGGAAGGATCGTGGGTGCGCAGTTCCTCCTGCGCCTCCAGCATGTCCTCGAGCAGGCTTCGCAGTTCGGCCCGGACGTAGTCGCGGGTGGCGACTTCGCGCAGGGCGATCCGCAGCGAGGCGAGTTCCCGGGTCAGGTATTCGGTGTCGGAGAGGTTGCGCTCCGCGCGCTGGCGGTCCTGCTGGAGGGAGACACGGTCACGGTCGTCCTGCCGGTTCTGGGCAAGGAGCAGCAGCGGCGCGGCGTAGGAGGCCTGCAGCGAGAGCATCAGGGTCAGCAGGGTGAAGCCGAGTGCCAGGGAATCGAACTGCCAGGCCTCCGGTGCCCAGGTGTTCCAGGCCAGCCAGAGGATGACGAAGACCGTCATGTAGACGAGGAACTGCGGCGTGCCCATAAAGCGGGCAAAACCCTCCGTGGTCTGGCCGAAGGCATCCGGGTTGGGCGAGAATTTCGGCAGGATCCGCTGGCGGCCGCTCAGCGGCGTGTCGAGGCCTCCTTTGTCCGGTTTGCTGCCCGGCCGGACGTGGGGGTTCCGTGGTGCGCTGTTATCAGCCAATGCGGCCTCCAAGCTTCCTTATCGGGACATCGTCCTCGTGGGCGCGCCAGTCATCGGGCAGCAGATGATCCAGCACATCGTCAACAGTCACCGCCCCCACAAGCCGACCATCGCTGTTGACGACGGGGAGCGAGTTGAGGTTGTAGGTCGCCAGCGTGCGGGCCACCTCGCTGATGTGGGCCTGGTCCGACACCGGCTCCAGGGTCTTGTCCACCAGGTTGCCCAGCGGCTCGGGCGGCGGGTAGCGCAGCAGCTGCTGGATGTGGACGACGCCGAGGAACCGGCCCGTGGGCGTCTCCAGTGGCGGCCGGGCAATGAAAATCGACGACGCCAGGGCGGGGGAGAGCTCCTCGCGGCGGACATGGGCCAGGGCTTCGGCGACCGTGGCTTCCGGTGGCAGGATGACCGGGACCGGGGTCATCAGGCCGCCGGCGGTGTCCTCGTCATATTCGAGCAGCCGGCGCACATCGTCGGCGCCTTCGGGTTCCATCAGCTGGAGCAGTTCCTCGGCCTGGGCGCTGGGCAGTTCCGCGAGGAGGTCGGCGGCGTCGTCCGGATCCATTTCCTCGAGCACGTCCGCGGCGCGGTTCACGTCGAGGGCGGAGAGGATTTCCACCTGGTCGCCTTCGGGCATCTCCTGCAGGACGTCTGCGAGGCGTTCGTCCTGCAGCTCGCTCGCGACCTCGAAGCGGCGCTTTTCGCTCATCTCCTGCAGGGCCTCGGCGAAGTCCGCAGGCTTGAGGTCCTCGTGGGTTGCGACGAACTGGGTGGCGGCCTGGGGCTCGGTGCGCGCGCCCTGCAGGGCGTCGGCCCAGTCAATGATCAGGGTCTCGTTGCGGCGCAGCCGGCTCAGCGGGGAGAGGGAATGGCCGCGCCGGACAAAGAGCTTGCTGACAAACCAGTCACCGGAACGGTGCTTGTCCATCGCAATGTCCTCGATCGTCGCGTCCCCGCTGCCGTCGGCGAGGGTGACGCGGCGGTCGAACATCTCCGCCACCACGAGGGTTTCCGCGCCGCGCTGTTCGAAGCGCCGCAGGTTCACCAGCCCGGTACAGATGATCTGGGTCTGGTCGATCGAGGTGATCCGGGTCATCGGCACGAAAACGCGCTTCTTCCCGGGAACCTCGACGACGATGCCCACCACGTGCGGGGCGGCCCGGGTTCCGCGGGAGAGCACGACAACATCGCGCAGCCGGCCCAGACGGTCGCCCAGTGGGTCAAAGACATCCAGTCCGAGGAGGCGCGCGACAAACACTCGCGAAAGATTTGTGCTCACCTGTACAGGCTACCGAGTCCGCTCTCTTTTAGCTGAATTTACAGCCGCTGCCCAGCCGGATAGGTAAGAATAGGCGTATGTCAAACATTTTTGGTGCTCCCAGGGCTGGCGCCCCCAACGGCCCGGACGAGGCCCGCAGTGTCCCCAGGGGCGACACCGTCGGTTCCTACAACTCCTACCTGGATGCCCAGAAGGCGGTGGACTACCTCGCGGACCAGCAGTTCCCGGTGCAGATGGTCTCGATTGTCGGTAACGACCTGAAGATGGTGGAGCGGGTCACCGGCAGGCTGACCTACCCCCGGGTGGCGCTGTCGGGTGCCCTGAGCGGCATGTGGTTCGGCCTCTTTGTGGGCATCATGCTTTCCTTTTTCTCCACCACACCGGGGTATTTCTCCATCGTGACCTCCGTGCTGATGGGCGCGGCCTTCTTTATGCTGTTCGGCATCGTCACTTACGCCATGCAGAAGGGCAAGCGCGACTTCACGTCCACGAGCCAGGTGGTGGCGACGAACTACGACGTCGTGGTCTCCTTCGAGGCGGCCAACGAGGCGCGGCGGTTGCTCCACCAGCTTCCGATGACCCAGCACGACGCCGCGGCGTCCGCCGGGTCGGGCGGCTACTCCCAGCGCGATTACCAGCACCAGCCGAACCAGCCCGGCCCCGGGCAGGGCGCCCAGCAGCCGGGCCAGCACGGCCACGCCCCGCAGCGCCCCGCGGCCTGGAACGACCCGTACGGCCAGCGCACGCCCGACGCCGGCGGCGAGCAGCCCGGTGCACAGCAGACTGGTGGCCAGCAGCCCGGCAACCAGCCGGCGGAAGGCGAGCACGCGGCCGGCCAGCACGCCGGCCAGCACGCCGAACCGTCGCAGCAGCAGTCTGCGCAGACCGAGCTGGCCACGGAAGGGGCGCCCAAGCCCGCCGGCTTTGCCTACCCCGACCTCCCGGACGGCCGCCCGCAGTACGGGGTCCGCGTCACTGATACGCCCAAGCAGGGACCCGACGAGGGCAGTTCGCAGCACTGACCGGCAACGCAGAAGGCCTCCGCCCGGACTGATCCGGGCGGAGGCCTTCTGCGTTGCCGGCGCCGGCGTCTCAGCGCCGGCGAAGCCGGCAGCCGCGGAACTACGCCGTCGGGCCGTCAGCGTCCTGGTAGATTCCCGCCATCCAGGATTCGACGTCGTCGGCCTTGCGGGGCAGCGCCGCGCTGAGGTTGACCGGGCCGTCGGCGGTCATCAGGACGTCGTCCTCGATGCGGACGCCGATGCCGCGGTATTCCTCCGGGATCGCGAGGTCCTCGTCTTTGAAGTACAGCCCGGGTTCGATCGTGAAGACCATGCCGGGGGTGAGGACGCCATCGAGGTACAGTTCGCGCTTGGCCTGGGCACAGTCGTGCACGTCGAGGCCGAGGTGGTGGCTGGTGCCGTGCGGCATCCAGCGGCGGTGCTGCTGGCCCTCGGCGCTGATCGCTTCCTCCACGGAGACCGGGAGCAGGCCCCAGGCGGCCAGCCGTTCCGCCAGCACGGTGGTCGCGGCGGTGTGGATGTCGCGGAAGCGGGTGCCGGGCTGGGCGGCGGCAAATCCGGCGTCGGCGGCGTCCAGCACCGCCTCGTAGACTTTGCGCTGGATCGAGGAGAAGGTGCCGTTGGCCGGCAGGGTCCGGGTGATGTCCGCGGTGTAGAGCGAATCCGCCTCGACCCCGGCGTCCAGCAGCAGCAGTTCGCCGGCGTTGATCTTGCCGGTGTTCCGGGTCCAGTGCAGCACCGTGGCGTTGTTGCCGGCGGCCGCGATGGTGTCGTAGCCGAGTTCGTTGCCTTCTTCCCGGGCCCGGGCGAAGAACGCGCCCTCGACGACACGCTCGCCGCGCTGGTGGGTAAGTGCCCGCGGCAGGATCTTGACGACCTCAGTGAAACCCTGCACTGTGGCGGCGACGGCGGTCTTCATCTGCTCGATTTCCCACTCATCCTTGAGCAGGCGCAGTTCGGAGAGGGCCTCGGAGAGCTTCTCGTCGAGGGCGTCCAGAATGCCCAGGTCCAGGTTCTCCGGGTCCTTGGCAGTGTTGTAGCGGGCGGTGTCCACAAGCGCGTCGATGTTCTCGTCGACCTTGCGCACCAGCCGGATGGAGATCCCGCCGATTTCCGGCGCGCCGACGTTTTTGGTGATGCCCAGTTCGAGTTCGCTGATGTCCACCGTGTCCAGGCCCAGACGGGCCTTGAACTCGGCCAGAGTGGGGCGGGCGCCGATCCAGAATTCGCCGGCCCGGGAGTCGGCGTAGAACTGCTCGGTGTCGCGGCCGGCCAGCGGGCGGAAGTACAGCGTCGCGTGGTGGTGGCCGCCGTCATCGCCCTTTCCTGCCTCCACGGGCTCCAGGATGAGCACGGCGTCGGGCTCGTGGTCCAGGCCCAGGCCGGTCAGGTGCGCGAAGCCGGAGTGCGGCCGGAAGCGGTAGTCGCAGTCGTTCGAGCGGACCTTCAGCGGGCCGGCGGGAATGACCAGGCGTTCGCCCTTGAACTTCTCTGAGATGGCGCGCCGGCGGGTGGCGGCGTGGCCGGCGACGGCGTCGCGTTCCGGGAGCTGCTCGCGGGACGGAGCCCAGTTGCTGGCCATAAACGCCTTAAAGGCGTCCGAGCTGGGCCGCTGGGAGCGGTTGTTGACGCGCTCATCGAGGGGCTGGGAAGCGGAGACTTGGGTGTTATCTGCATCTTTCACCGTCCCATAGTCTCACCAGCGGAGCGGCTTAGGCCAACAGGCCGGCGGCGTCCATCCCGGGCGCCGCGGCGGCGGTCTACTAGGCTGATGAGGTGAAGATCGACCTGCATGCCCACTCGAATGTATCCGACGGCACCCAAGCGCCCGGCGCGGTGATGGCCTCGGCGGCGGAGGCGGGGCTCGACGTCGTGGCCCTGACCGACCATGACTCCACCGACGGCTGGGCGGAGGCCGCCCTCGCCGCCCGCCGGCACGGTGTGGCGCTGGTTCCGGGGATGGAGATTTCCTGCCGGACGATGGAGGGGATCAGCGTGCACCTCCTCAGCTACCTGCACGACCCGGCGCACCCCGGTCTGCTGGAGGAAATCACCAAGGCCAAGGACGCGCGCTTCACCCGGGCCGAACGGATGGTCAGCCTCCTCGCGGAGGACTATCCGCTGAGCTGGGAAGACGTCACCCACCATGTGGCGCCGGGTGCCACCATGGGCCGGCCGCACATCGCCGACGCCCTCGTCGCGGCGGGCGTGGTGGCGGACCGCGCCGAGGCATTCGATTCCATCCTGACCTCGCACTCGCGCTACTACGTGCAGCACTACGCGCCGGACCCGGTGTTCGCCGTCGAACTGGTCCGCGCGGCCGGCGGCGTGCCGGTGTTCGCCCACCCGGTGGCGTCCGCCCGCGGGCGGATCGTGGGGGAGCGCGTCTACCAGGAAATGATCGACGCCGGGCTGGCCGGGCTGGAAATTTACCACCGCGACAATCCCGAGGAGGGCCGGGTGTTGCTGCGCAAACTCGCGGACCGGCACGGGCTGCTGGTCACGGGGTCCTCCGACTACCACGGCGCCGGGAAACCGAACCGGCTGGGCGAGAACCTGACCTCACCTGAAGTGTTTGCCCGGATCGAGGAACAGGGCACCGGAACCCCGGTGGTGCGCTGACGGAACGGGTCCCGCCCCCGCCCCGTTGAGCTATCAGATTTGGTCCCCACCGGGCAGGAATGGCAGCCACAAGTGATAGGGCAACGGGGGGCTAACCTGGGAAAACGGTGAAGGCGGTGTGCGGGGCGAGCCGCTTGGCCATGACGTCGATGGCCGGCTGGTTCTGGTCCACGCAGACGAACCTGCGGTCGAGCTTCGCGGCGACGGCGCCCAGCGTGCCCGAGCCGGCGAAGAAGTCCAGGCACCAGTCACCGGGCCGGCTGGAGGCCGCCACCACACGGCGGATCAGCCCCTCGGGCTTCTGCGTCGGGTAGCCGGTCTTTTCCCTGCCGGTGGGGGAGACGATGGTGTGCCACCAGACGTCGGTGGGCAGCTTGCCGAGTTCCCGTTTGGCCGGAGTCACGAGCCCGGGCGCCATGTAGGGCTCCCGGTCCACTTCGGCGCTGTCGAAGTGGTATTTCGCGGGGTTCTTGACGTACACGAGGATATTGTCGTGCTTAGTGGGCCAGCGGTACTTGGCGCGGGCGCCGTAGTCGTAGGCCCAGATGATCTCGTTCAGGAAGCACTCGCGGCCGAAGATCGCGTCCAGCATGACTTTGGCGTAGTGCACTTCACGGTAGTCCAGGTGCAGGTAGAGGGTGCCGTCGTCGGCGAGCAGCCGCCAGGCCTCGACGAGGCGCGGTTCCAGGAAGGTCCAGTAGTCGCTGAACGCGTCGTCGTACTTGTGCAGCGCGCCCTTGATCGTGTCGTAGGAGCGGCCCTTGAACCCGACCCGGTCGCCGTCGCCGCCGGTGTTGAGCACCATTTTGGTTTCCTGGCGCTTCTGGACCCGGCCGGTGTTGAAGGGCGGATCCACGTAAATGAGTGTGAAGGCGCCGTCCGGCAGCGTCGGGAGGTACTCCGCGTTGTCCGCGTGTACCACCAGGTTGCTGCCGTCCGGCGCCCAGACGGTGTCAGTCATGAGGGGGTTTAGGCCTCGGTGCTGCCTGCCGGAGCCCCGGCCTGGGCCTCGCCGGCAACCACTTCGCCGTTGTGGCGGCGGGTGCGGGTGCGGCGGCGTGCACGGGTGGCGCGGTCGACCTCTGTCGGCGCAGCCGCGGCGGACCGGGACGGTGCCTCGGCGGCGGCGGCGGCGGCGGTGGGGCTGGTGCTGGCTTCAGCCTCGGCCGGACGACGACGGCGGTCGCCGGAGCGTCCGCTGTCCTTTCCGGCGGTGGCGCCGCCGCTGCGGCGGGTGTCGCGGGCGCCGTCGCGGCTGCCGCCGGTGGTGCGGGCGCCGTCACGACCGCTGCCGGTGGCGCCGGCGTCGCGTCCGCCGGTCCGGGCGCTATCGCGTGCGCCGCTGCGCGCGCTGTCACGTGTGCCGCTGCGGGCGCTGTCGCGTCCGCCGGTGCCCTGTCCGGTGCGGGGGGCGTTCTTCTTGCCGGTCTCGCCCAGGTCCTCGAGGACCTCGGCGTCGACGCCGGCCAGTACACGCTTGTCGCGGGGCAGCCGGCCCTTGGTGCCCTCGGGGATGTCGAGTTCCTCGAAGAGGTGCGGGGAGGAGGAGTAGGTTTCCACCGGCTCCGGGACGCTCAGGCCCAAGGCCTTGTTGATCAGGCCCCAGCGAGGCATGTCGTCCCAGTCAACGAAAGTCACGGCGGTGCCCTTGTTGCCGGCGCGGCCGGTGCGGCCCACGCGGTGCAGGTAGATCTTTTCGTCTTCAACGCACTGGTAGTTGATGACGTGCGTGACGTCATCGACGTCGATGCCGCGGGCGGCCACGTCGGTGGCGACCAGGACGTCGACCTTGTTGTTGCGGAAGGCGCGCAGCGCCTGCTCGCGGGCGCCCTGGCCGAGGTCGCCGTGGATGGCGGCGGCGGCGAAGCCGCGGTCGACGAGTTCCTCGGCGACCTTGGCGGCGGTGCGCTTGGTCTTGGTGAAGATGATGGTGCGGCCGCGGCCGCGGGCCTGCAGGATGCGGGCCACCACCTCGATCTTGTCCATGCTGTGGGCGCGGTAGATCAGCTGGCGGATGTCGCGCTTGGTCAGGCCCTCGTCGTCCGGGTCGGCCGCTCGGATGTGGGTCGGCTTGGTCATGTAGCGGCGCGCCATGGCGACGACCGGACCGGGCATGGTGGCCGAGAACAGCAGGGTCTGGCGGACGGCAGGTGTGCCGGCGATGAGGGTCTCGACGTCGGGCAGGAACCCGAGGTCCAGCATCTCGTCGGCCTCGTCAAGGATGACCATCTTAACGTTCTTCAGCACGAGGTGCTTCTGCTTGTACAGGTCGATGAGGCGCCCGGGGGTGCCGACGACGACCTCGACGCCCTTCGTCAGCGCCTCGACCTGCGGCTCGTAAGCACGGCCGCCGTAGATGGTGGTGATGCGGGCGTTGCGCTTGCGGGCGGCGTTCTGCAGGTCGTTGGCGACCTGGACGGCGAGCTCGCGGGTCGGCACGATCACAAGCGCCTGCGGGGCGCCGGGCGCGGGCAGCGCGTCATAGCCGGCATCGTCGGGTCCGACGACGCGCTGCAGCGCCGGGATACCGAAGCCGAGGGTCTTGCCGGTGCCGGTCTTGGCCTGGCCGATGATGTCGTGGCCGCTGAGGGCGACCGGCAGGGTCATGGCCTGGATCGGGAAGGGGTGCGTGATGCCGGCGTCGGCCAGCGACTCGACGATGTCGGCGCGGACGTTGAAGTCGGCGAAGGTCTTCTCTTCGATCTCGTGCGGCTTTTCGTCCGAGATGATGGTCTCTTCCGGCTCAAGCGTTTCCGTTCCGGATTCGTCGGTCAGAAGCTGGTGCGTGTGCAATTCACTCACTAGGGGAGTTTCCTTATTCATTTTGGGCTGCGCTGCTTGCTCAACGGGGCCGGCCGGGTGGCCGTTCCGGAGCACGCTCAGGCGCGCAGGCAATTCCAGTGGAAGCCGATCGCGGGCTATCTAAATGCTGGCACTGGGGACCAGCGGGTCTGTCTCAAGATCGCGTAGGGGCGGGCTTGTTGAATTCGAAAATCAAGGAAATCAACGACCGGGCATCCATATCTACCCTTCCAGTCTAGCTGTACGCGGCCCGGATCTCCGACTGACACCGCAGGCGGCGCGCAGGAGCGCCGCAGCTTCCTTACCCCACCAGCTCCAGCCGGACCTCGCGGGTGGCAATGTCGGAGGACACAATCCGCACCCGGACCTGGGTTCCGGGCTCCAGTTCGCCAGGGCAGCGGGCGGTGACGGCGGGCTCGGCGATCTGCACGATCCCGGAGGGTCCGTTGCCGTTCCCCGCTTTGGTGCCGCCGCTTCCGTTGCCGTTCCCGGTCTTTCCGTTGGCGTTTTTCCCGTTGGCAGTTTTCCCGTTCCGGGCGATCTTGGATCCCGAAATCACGACGGCGTCGAATTCCTGGCCGACGTGGTTCACCAGGAGTGCCGCCTCGACCGTGTCGAGGGAAAGCCGCTCCAGTTTGGCGGCCAGCTGGTCAGAGGTCGCCATGATCCCGGGCAGGGAGGGAAGGGCCTCGCGGGCCCAGTCCGGGACTGCCGTACCGTTGCTGAGCGCCTCGCAGATAACGAGAACGAACCGGTCGATCAGCCGGCGCAGCGGGGCGGTGGAGTGGGCGTAGGCAGCGCCGATGGCAGCCTGGGTGGCGGCCCCGGGCACGGCTCCGTCGAAGGGAGTGTAGCCGGCGCCGCGGAACAGCATGCCGGCCGAGTGTACGATCGACAGCTGGCGCGGGTCCGTCGGGTCCAGGGTGCGCAGGTACTCGCCGTAGCTCATTTCGCCGTCCCAGGGCTTGCCCAGGGCGCGGGTCTGACGGTGGAAGTGCGCCAGCGAGGCTTCATCCGGGGCCGGCATGGTGCGCAGGATGCCGACCTTGCCCGCCAGCATGATCTCCGCGGCGGCCATCCCGGTCATCAGGGAGATCTGGGCGTTCCAGTCCTCCACGGGCAGCGGCGGCGCAGCGGCGATCCGGTAGCCGCCGTCGGCCAGCTGTTCGATTTCCTGTTCCGGCATGTTCAGGCTGGCGCCGCCGCGGAGCCGTTCCAGCTCGACCCGCTTCATCCCGACCTCCCTGAGCAGCTGCAGCACGGGCGCGGCGGTGCCGGCGTCGAGCTCGGCCTGCACCCCCCGGTAGCTGAGCTTCGCCCTGCTGCGGACCGTCGCGCGGCGGACCAGGACCGCGGACACCTCGGCCGCGGCGTCAAGCTCGAATTCCCACACGAACGCAGCGCAGAGCTGGCCGGCGAGCAGGCTGCCGGCCTCTTCGCTGATGATTTCGGGATGCAACGGAATCCGGCCGTCCGGAGTGTAGTAGGTCTGGCCGCGGCGGCGGGTTTCGGCGTCGAGCGCCCCGCCCGGGACCACGAAGGAGGGGACATCGGCGATCGCGTAGAAGACCTTGTAGCCCTCACCGGAACGGTCGATGAAGAGGGCCTGGTCCAGGTCGGTGGAGGACGCCGGATCGATCGTCACGAACTCGATGTGGGTGAAATCCAGCTCCGGCAGCTCGTGCCCGGCGACGGCTTCCTTGGCTTCCCGGAGCGCGTCCTCGGGGAAGGGCCCCGGCAGCTCCAGCGTCGTGCGCAGTGCGTTGAGCGCCTCGGCAAGTTGGTTCTTCTGCTGGTGGACATTCGGGGTCAAGCGATGATGGGACACGAAAATCAGATTAGCTCCATTTGCGCCATTAGTCTTGGATCATGAGCACATCCCCGGCTGATCCTGCCCGTTACAACACGTTCCTGATGGATCTGCTCGGCGTCATGGCCTACGGCGAGCTTTCCGCCTTCGAACGGCTCTCCTCCGATGCACGGTATTCACCCACCCTCCACGACCGTGCTGTGCTGGGCCGGCTCGCCGTGACCGAGTTCCAGCACTACGAGCTGGTGAGCGCCAAACTCGATGCCATGGGACTCGATGCGGAAGCCGCCATGCTGCCGTTCCAGCCCTCCGTGGACCACTTCCACGAACGCACCCGGCCGGCGGACTGGTACGAATCGCTGATGAAGGCGTACGTGATCGATACAGTCTCCGCCGATTTCTACCGCGCCATTTCCCGCTATGTCGACGCCGGAACCCGGGCCCTGGTGGAGCAGATCCAGGCCGACGGGGGAGCCACGGAGGTGCTGCGGGAGCGGCTCAAGGCAGCCCTCGCCGACGACCCGCGGCTGGCCTCCCGGCTGGCACTGTGGGCCAGACGCCTCCTCGGGGAAGCGTTGACCCAGGCGCAGCGGGTGAGTTTTGAGCACTCGTTCGTCGGGGGCCTGATTGGTGCGGACGAGGACCGGTCCAAGGAACTTGTGCGCGAGCTGATGGCCGAACTGGCGGCGAACCACTCCCGCCGGATGATCCAGCTCGGCCTGGCTGGCTGACCGGACAAACCGGCCGGGTTAAACGGCCCCACGGCCCAGACGGCCCCACGGCCCAGACGGCCCCACGGCCCAGACGGGCCCGGGTTCCCTGCGGCCTCAGTTCCCTGCCGAGTCGAGGGCCGCGAGCAGGGCCCGGGCGGCATCCGCCGGATCGTCGGCGTCGGTGATTGCGCGGACCACCACGATCCTGCGCGCGCCGGCCTCGACCACCTGCTCCACGTTTCCGAGGTCAATGCCGCCGATCGCGAACCACGGCAGCTCTCCCGCAACCCTGCCTCCATGCTGGCCCTCGCGCTTGTCCTCGACCAGGGCGGAGTCCCGGCGGGTCGCATCCGCCGCATAGCGCACAAGTTCGAGCCCGACGGCGGCGCGCCCCGGCTTGGTGGGCGTGGCCCACACCGGCCCGACACAGAAATAGTCCAGGCCGCTGCGGCCGGGGGAGGCGGCAATGGCCGCGTCCACGTGGTCCTGGCTGTGCGTGGAGAGCCCGATCAAGGTGTCCTTGCCCAGGAAGTCCCGCGCCGCCCCCAGGGGGATGTCCTTCTGCCCGATGTGGAACACCGGAGCCCCGGAGAGCGAGGCGATATCCGCCCGGTCGTTGACGGCCCAGAGCCGGCCGTGCCGGCGGGCCGCCTCGTGCAGGACTTCCAGGAGTTCCAGCTCCTCGGCCGCCTCCAGCGACTTGTCGCGCAGCTGGATGATGTCAACGCCCCCGGCAAAGGCCGCATCCACGAAATCCGCAAAGTCGCCGCGGTCCCGGCGGGCACCGGTGCAGAGGTAGAGGCGGGCAGTGGTGTAGATGGCATCCTGGCTCATGGCTCCAGCCTAGTTCCCCTAAACTGGGCGAATACCGCGGGAGCCCGCCGCAGCCGGTCACGCCACAGGCGTCCGGCACCGGCAGGCTGAGAGGGCGTCAGAGCCGACCGCTTGACCTGATCCGGTTAGTACCGGCGTAGGGAAGGAATCCTGCATGGGCCCCACAACCGCCCGCGGCTCGTCCGCGGCAGCTGGCACGGCAACTGGCACTGCCACGGCCGATGTCGCCGAAACCCGGAAATGTTACGACGTCGCCGTGATCGGCGGCGGAGTTGTAGGCCACGGAATCGCCTGGGCGGCGAGACTCTCGGGCCGCTCCGTCGCCCTGATCGACGACGCCCCCGGAAGCGGCGCCAGCTGGGCCGCCGCCGGCATGCTCGCCCCGGTGAGCGAACTGCATTACCAGGAGGAATCCCTCCTGGAGCTCATGCTCGAATCCTCCCGCCTTTGGCCGGCGTTCGCCGCCGGACTGGACGGTGGACCGGCCGCCCTACTGGATGCGGGACCGGCCGCCGCGCCGTACGCGGGACAGGCTGGCGGCGCCGGAGGGGCACGGACGGGCACCGGCACGGGATTCCTCACGACGCCGACCCTCGCCGTAGGGGCCGACGCCGCCGACCGCCGGGCGCTAGCGGACCTGCGCACCGTCCAGCAGGCGCACGGCCTCGTGGTGGAGCCGCTGACCGTCCGTGCGGCGAGGCTGCGGGAACCCCTCCTGAGCCCGGGCATCTCCTGCGCCTTCGACATTCCGGCCGACCACCAGGTGGACCCCCGCCGGCTGCTCGCCCGGATCGGGGAACTCCTGGCCGCCGACGGACAATGCCAGACCATCGCCCGGCGCGCTGCGGGCCTGCTCTGGGCGGACGGGCGGGTGGCCGGCGCCAGCCTCGCAGGCGGCGGCAGCGTCCGGGCCGGGGAAACCATTGTGGCCAACGGCCTGGGCGCCGCCGCGCTGGAGGGCCTGCCCGCCGGACTCCGGTTGCCGCTGCGTCCGGTCCACGGCGACATTCTCCGGCTCCGCGTGCCGGAAAGACTGCGGCCGCTGCTGACCTCCACGGTGCGGGGACTGGTCCGCGGTGTCCCGGTCTACATCGTTCCCCGGCAGGACGGCACGGTGGTGATCGGCGCCACCCAGCGGGAGGACGCCCTTGGTGCCGGGAGCCACATGGCGGCCCCGGCCGGTGGCGCCCCGGCCGGCGCCCCCGCGGTTGGCGGCAACCCGGCCGGAGGCGTCGTGTCCGCCGGCGGCGTCTACCAGCTGCTGCGTGACGCCCAGCAGCTGGTCCCCGCCGTCGCCGAGCTGGAACTGCTCGAGGCCACCGCCAGGGCCCGTCCCGGGACCCCGGACAACTCGCCGCTGCTGGGTCGGGTCGCTGAGCCGGGGTGCCACGGCGATGTTGCGGGACTGATCATCGCCACCGGCTTCTTCCGGCACGGAATCCTGCTTACCCCCGCCGCCGCGGAGATCTGCCGGCAGCTGCTGGACGGAGTCACGGACCCCCGCTGGGCGTCCTTCCGGCCGGACCGGTTCGGCGCCGGTACGCAGGGCACCGGAAGGCCGGTCACCGGAACGCAGGACACCAGCACTCAGGAAACCAGCACGCAGGACACCAGCACGCAGGACACCGTTCCACCGGCTGCGGGAGCGCCAGAAACAGCCCCCCGGGTTGCCAGCCCCCGGATCACAGCCGGCCGGAATACCACCGGGCGGGACACCACCCCTGAGCACAGCAAGGAAACGGTATGAACATCAGACTGAACGGAACCGAGCACGCGCTCCCCGACGGCGCCTCGGTCAGCACCCTCGTCAGCCAGGTCACCGGCCGGCCGCTGGCCCCGAACGGCCGGTCCGCGGACGGCGGGAAACTCGGGGTCGCCGTGGCCCGCAACGCGGAAGTGGTTCCCCGCAGCCAATGGCACGGCACCGCGCTCGCCGACGGCGACGACGTCGAGCTGGTCACGGCTGTACAGGGAGGATGAGCCGCATGGCTGAAACAACACGGGCCGCGGCGCAGGGAGTCCTGCCGGCCGCGGCCGATCCCTTCACGGTCGACGGAGTCCAGCTGGGGTCGCGGCTGATCATGGGCACGGGCGGGGCGCCAAGCCTGGACGGTCTGGGCGCCGCGCTGCTGGCCTCCGGCACGGAGCTGACCACCGTCGCGATGCGTCGCTACTCGCCTGCGGAGGCCGGATCGCTGTTCCAGCTGCTGCTGGACCACAACGTCCGGGTGCTGCCCAACACCGCGGGCTGCTTCACCGCCAGGGACGCCGTCCTGACTGCCGAGCTGGCCCGCGAAGCCCTCGAAACGGACTGGGTGAAGCTGGAAGTCATTGCCGACGAGCACACCCTGCTGCCGGACGCCGTGGAACTCGTCGAGGCCGCCGAACAGCTGGTGGGCCGCGGGTTCAAGGTCTTCGCGTACACCAACGACGACCCGGTGCTGGCCCTGCGGCTGGAAAACCTCGGCGCTGCCGCGGTGATGCCCCTGGGCTCACCGATCGGCACGGGCCTTGGCATCCTGAACCCGCACAACATCGAACTGATCGTCTCGCGGGCCTCCGTGCCGGTGGTCCTGGACGCCGGGATCGGCACCGCCTCCGACGCCACCCTGGCCATGGAGCTTGGCTGCGACGCCGTCCTGCTGGCGACGGCAGTGACCCGGGCCCAGAATCCGGTACTGATGGGGGAGGCCTTCAAGCACGCCGTGATCGCCGGTAGGCTGGCCAAAAGGGCCGGCCGGATCCCGCGCCGGGAGCACGCGTTGGCGTCCTCGGCTATGGAAGGCCGGGCCGAATTCCTCTAGGCAGCGAAGGAGCCCGCCATGGCAGCCACCGACGACATCCTGGACGAGGGCCAGGTCGACGCGGCCCTGGCGGAACTGCCGGACTGGAGATACCGGCTCGGCGGTCTCGTCACCGTCTATAAGGCACCGACGGCGGCCGCGGCGCTGGAGTTGATTTCCGCCGTCGGACGCCTGGCCGAGGAACAGAACCACCACCCGGACCTGGATTGGCGCTACAACCGGGTCTTCCTGCGGTACAGCTCCCACGAGGCGGGGGACGAAGTCACGCGGCGGGACATCGCGGCCGCCACGGCCGCCGGTGCGGCAGCAGCCGCTGTCAGCGCCACCGCGGAACCCGGCCTGCACCGGACCGTGGAGGTGGCCATCGACTCCGAGGACCCGGCCGCCATCGCGGAGGTCTGGCGGGTGGCCCTCGGCTACCGCCGCGGCGGCGCAAATGACCTGGTGGACCCGTACGGGCGCGGCCCGACTCTCTGGTTTCAGCAGACCTCCACCCCCAGCCCCAACCGGCTGCACCTGGACATCCACCGCAGCAGGGCCGAGTCGGGTCCCGTGCTGGAGAAAACGGCGGCCGCCGGGGCCTTAATGAACCGTGACCACGCACCCAACTGGGTGGTGGTCACGGATGCGCAGGGAAATCAGCTGTGCCTGTGCACTGAAGCCGGTCACGGATCCGGAGCGCCGGAGGCGTGAGCCCGGCAGCCGGCCCGGCGGGCGGCTAGTAGCGCAGGATCGCGGTGAGCCGTGCAGTGTCGCGGCTCGTGCGGGTCCTGCCCAGGTACAGCACGGCCGCCACGGAGGCGGCGGCGCCCAGGACCATGGGCAGCACCCATGGAATCCAGGTCAGGCCCGGCTGGTAGCCAAGCCCGGCGGCCATGAACGCGATCCAGCTCAGCATCCCGACCGTCAGCGACACCCCGGCCGGCACGGCGATGCCGTACTTGGCGTGGCGCTTGTCGTTGGCCCACACCACGAAGCCCGCGGCCACGGTCACGAGGGCAACCACAATCAGGGAAAGCATGTTGGGACTCCTTGCGGTTCGGGGTGCGGGCCGGCAGCGGTGCTGCTGGCGCGCAGGGGAGGCTGGTGCTTAGAGCGCGCCGAAACCGACGCGGCGTACTTCCTCGGCGCCGATTTCAACATAGCCCAGGACGTTCGCGGGAATGATGATCAGACGGCCCTTTTCATCCGTCAGGCGCAGCTCGGTGCCCTTCGTGATGGCCTCGCCGACCACTTTGGCCACGGCGTCGGCCTCCTGGGACGATTCCAGGACAATTTCGCGGCCGATGTTCTGTATGCCGATCTTTACTTCCACAGCAAGGCCTCCCAGCCAATCAAGGTTCTCAGGTGTTATCTCTATTTGTAGTCTAGGTTTCCTTGGGGAAGCGGGAGATTCCGCGCCAAGCTAAACGGTAGATCAGATCGCTGGCCACATCGAGGTCAAGATTGCCGTCGGTTTCCAGCCAGTACCGGGCGCTGATCTGCGCCATTCCGGCGAGCCCGCGGCCCAGCAGCTGGGACTCCAGTTCAGGCAGTTTGGTGTCCTCGGCGATGACCCGCGCGACGGCGTCGGCGAAGGTTTTGTTGAACGCCTCCAGCCGGGCGCTGACATCAGCGTCGTTGACGAGGTCGGATTCGAAGACGAGGCGGTGGGCCTGGTCGTCGCTGGCGATGAAGCGGAAGTAGGCTCGCATGACCGCCTGAACGCGTTCATCGTTGTCCGAGGTGGAGTTGAGGGCCCCGAGCAGCAGTTCAATGAGTTTGCTCAGCTGGCTGTCCAGCAGGGCCAGGTAGAGCTCGCGTTTGGATGGAAAGTGCTGGTACAGCACGGGCTTGCTGACATGGGCGGTCTCGGCGATTTCGTCCATCGCGGCCCCGTGGTAGCCGTTGGCGACAAACACTTCCTGGGCCGCGGCGAGCAACTGTGCCCGGCGCTCATCGCGGGGCAGCCGCGCCGACCGCTGTCCGCTGCGTGCCGGGACGTCCGGTGACTTTCCGGCATGACCCCGCTCAACCGGTGCCTGATGAACCACTGTCGGCCTTCTTTCGCTTGCTGTTACGTCCACTTTACGTGCCGGTAATATGACCTGGCGGCATCTTCGGGCATAGATTGAAGTATGGCTTCCAAGTTCACCCCCAGCCCAGGCCCCGCAACCCCGGAAACTGCGCCCGTGGCGCCCGGACCGCTGGTGGAACCGGCCGACGGCCTGAGCCCGGACGAGGTGGAACGGTACTCCCGGCACCTGATCATCCCGGAGATCGGGTCCCTCGGGCAGCGCCGCCTGAAAAATGCCAAGGTCCTCGTGATCGGCGCCGGCGGCCTGGGCTCGCCCACGCTGCTGTACCTGGCCGCCGCAGGCGTGGGAACCCTGGGAATCGTCGACGACGACACCGTGGACCTGAGCAACCTCCAGCGCCAGGTGATCCATGGTGTGGCGGACGTGGGACGGCCTAAGATCGAGTCGGCGCGCGACGCCATTGCCGCCCTGAACCCGCTCGTGGAGGTCCGGCTGCACAATGTCCGGCTGGACGCATCCAACGCCCTTGAGCTGTTTGCCGGTTACGACCTGATCCTGGACGGCGCCGACAACTTCGCCACCCGCTACCTCGTGAACGACGCCGCGGCGATCCTCGGTAAGCCTTACGTCTGGGGTTCGATCTTCCGCTTCGACGGGCAGGTCAGCGTCTTTTGGGAACAGTTCGGCCCCACCTACCGGGACCTGTACCCGGAGGCGCCCCCTGCGGGCTCCGTGCCATCCTGCGGGGAAGGCGGCGTGTTTGGAATGCTCTGCGCCGCCGTCGGCTCGCTCATGGTGACGGAGGCCGTCAAGCTGATCACCGGCGTCGGGCGTTCCCTGCTGGGACGGGTGGCACTCTTCGACGCCCTCGGCGGGACCTGGCGCGAAATCAAGGTCGCCAGGGATCCCGAGGCGGAGCGGATCACGGAACTGACCGACTATGAGGCGTTCTGCGGCATCACCCCGGCCGCGGAGGCGGGCACCGAGCACACCGTGACCGCAACGCAGCTGGCCACGATGCTGGCCTCCCGCACGGCTGGACTCAAGGACTTCCACCTGGTCGATGTCCGGGAAACAGGGGAGTACGACATCGTCCGGATCGGCGGGGCGGTGTTGATCCCGCAGGGCCGGATCCTTGCCGGCGAGGCCTGGCACGAACTGCCGCAGGACATGGACATCGTGTTCCACTGCAAGGCCGGGACCCGGTCCGCGGCCGTCCTCGCGGCCGCCCGGGCTGCCGGCTATGAGCGCGTCAGCCACCTCGACGGCGGAATCCTGGCCTGGGTGCGGGACGTCGAGCCGGACAAACCGGTCTACTGAGCGCATCCCCCCGGAAGGAAACCAATGCGCAGCGGTCAGTGGGATGAGCCGTGACCCGGACATCCATGTATTGGAGACAAACGGTGCTGGACCTTCGGGAGTGAAGCGCTTAGGGCACCTTGTCACCGGGGGGATGCCTGTTCGCACCGTCCGCACGTCTGCCGATAATCGGGTGCTGAAAGCATCAGGACCGTGACTCATACACAACCGTTCGTGAGCCTGCTATGGAGACTGATCCCAGCGTAAATTGCACCGACGAGTGGCTGTCAATGTTGCGCCACTGACCATCGGTTGAGACCTCCCGTATTAGAGACTTCTTAACGGGGCGCAGCCGCTATGGATCCTGTAGCTGCCCAGCTGGCGAGTAGCCTCAGTCGCTCAGCGCTGGGCGAGCCGGGCTCGGCGGTGTAGATCATGAGGACGCAGCCTGGGTCGGCAGTAATGATGAGTTCTTCGTAGGCGAGAGTTAGTTCGCCGACGACTGGGTGGTTGAATCGTTTGGTGCCGGACCCGTGGGTCCGGACATCGTGCGCCCCCCACAGCTGCCGGAACACATCGCTGCGTGTGGACAGCTCACCAACGAGGTCGTGGAGACCTTTGTCATTGGGGTCGCGGCCGGCTTCGGTCCGCATGATCGCTACGCACATCTCAGCGAAGAGCTCCCAGTCAGGATAAAAGTCACGGGATGCCGGGTCGAGGAATTCGAAGCGGGCCAGGTTGGGAGTGCGACCGCCGGCGCCGATGAGGGGCGAATAGAAGGCCCGTCCCAGCTCATTCGTGGCAAGGAGGTCTTGGTGTTGATCGCGCACGAAGGCTACGCCGTCAGTGATCGTATTCAGCACCCAGTGAAGACTGGGCCGACTTAAGGTGTTCTTCGTGGAACGTCGGCGGGGACGCCCGGAGAGGGAAATTCCGTCGGCGGCGCGGGCGTGGTCGAAGAGGTGGGTCCGCTCCGTGTCGTCGAGGAGAAGGGCGCGGGCGATGGCGTCAAGCACGGAAGAGGAAGCTCCGCCGATTGCACCACGTTCGAGCTTGGCGTAGTACTCGACGCTGACGTCTGCGAGTATCGCTACTTCCGTGCGGCGAAGCCCGGCAACTCTCTGTTCGGCCCGGCGGGAAGCCCGGCCTGTTCGGGGGTCACCTTCGCCCGGCGCGACATCAGGAACTCGCGTACCTCGGCCTTATTGTCCATGCCATGAGAATACGTCCCTGCAAACTCCGGTGGGGTGCTTTGCTGGTACACCCATTGATAGGGGCTCCTCCCCGGGACGGTTCGCATGTTGACTGGATAGAGACTTACCGGCGGTACGACCGGGGCAAGGTTTTCAACCCCACCCTTTCCCGCTGGAATACGCCTCTTAATCTCCCCAGGAAGGACGTCATGACCCTTATCGCCATCGTCGGCGCCGGGCCCGGCGTAGCCACTACCCGCCGCTTCGGAACCGAAGGCTTCGCCGTCGTCTTGAAGGGGAGTAAATGAACGCCGGCACCCTTCCGGTACCAGCTCAGGCTCGGGAATCTACTAAGAAACCGAAACGGCTGCCGCTCGCCACCCTGGCCGCTCTGGCGGTCATCGGCTTCGTCCTCGTCGCGATGGAGACCATGCCGGCCGGCCTGCTGCCGGTCATTGCCACCGGGATGGGGACCAGCGAAGGCACCGTCGGGCTGTTCGTCAGCGCCTACGCGCTGGGCACGGTGATCATCACGATCCCCGCCATCACCCTGACCCGGGGCATGCGCCGCAAGCCATTACTCCTTGGCGCGATCCTCGGCCTCATCCTGGCCAACAGCACCACCGCCCTCTCGGGCGATGTGACACTGTCGCTGGTGTCGCGTTTTGTCGCCGGCGCGTTCTCGGGAATCATCTGGGGGATGCTGGCCGCCTACGGCCGGAAAATCAGCCCTCCCTCCCGTGCAGGGCTGTCGCTGGCGATCGTCTCTGTCGGGGCACCCGTCGGATTCGCTCTCGGCACACCCCTGGGGTCCTGGCTCGGAACGACATTCGACTGGCGGTGGGCTTTCGCCGGACTCACCGCGGTGGCCATTATCGCCGGTGTGTTCATCGCCGCGATCGCGCCCGACGCCGACGGGCAGCCCGGCACCTCCCGGCTTCCCCTGGCCCGGGTGTTCAGGATCCCCGGCATCGCCGTGATCCTGGCCGTCATCTTCACCTGGATGCTCGCCCACAACACCATCTACAACTACATCGCCCCGTACCTGCGGGCCACCAGCAGCAGCCTCAGTGTCGACGTCGAACTCTTCATCTTCGGGATTGCCTCGATCGCCGGAATCATCATCACCGGCGCCCTCCTGGACCGCCACCCCCGCCCGCTGCTGCACGGAAGCGTCGCCCTGTTCATCGCGCCCGCGGTGGTGCTGCTGCTCGGTCACGCATCATCCCCGGCGATCACCGTCGCGACCGCGCTGTGGGGAATCACGTTCGGCGGGGCGGCCGCCCAGCTCCAAGCCGCCCTCACCACCACCGGAGGCGCGGACTCCGACGTCGCGAACTCGTTCCTGCCGGTGGCGTTCAACCTCGCAATCTTCACCGCCGGCATCCTCGGCGCCGCCCTGCTGACGAATTTCAGCGGCCTGGTACTCGCGGTCGTGATGATCGTCGCCGGCCTGGCCGCGCTCACGCTGACCATCTACGGACGCAGCACCGCATTCCCCGCCCGCCTCCAGCAACATCGACTGGCCGCGGATTCGCCCTCCCCGGATCCCGGAAAGGATCCACCTATGAACACTCGCAACCGTTTTTCACCGGGAAGAGCCTCTCGGCCAGGCGTCGTGGCGCCTGCGATGGTCCTGATCGCTACCGCTGTCACTCTGGCTGGCTGCAGCGATAACCCCGGCGGCAGCGCTGATACACGGCGGCCCTCCCCGGGCTCACTGGCGAGCGATCCGACTACCGCCCCGACCGGATCGTCAACCACCACACCGATTGTCATCGAGCTTGACGGCCAGAGAATTGCAGGAGACCTCGATGGCAGTGCCACTTCAGCGGCGCTCCTGGCCCAGCTTCCCGTGACTCTGGCGTTCCGGGACCACGGCGGCCAGGAAAAGCTCTCGCAACTGCCGGCCCCGCTGGACCTTGAGGTCGCGCCAAAGGGAAGCGGAGCCGCGCCGCTCACGATCGGGTACTACGCCCCTGATCAAAGCCTCGTCCTTTACTACCGGCGCGTCGGCTACTTCAACGGGATCGTGCCCATCGGCACCTACCACCGACGTCATCGAAAACCAGGCCGACGGATTCTCAGCCACTATACGCAAAGCCGACTGACCGGCACCGCCGACCCGGCGGGTCCAACCGCCCGACCGGCACCGCCGACCCGGCGGGTCCAACCGCCCGACCACCACTGCCTCAGGAGATAACAATGAAAGCCACCTACATGTTGGGCCCCGGCGACGTCCGCATCATCGATGCCCTCAACCTGGTGCTCAAAGACGCCACCGACGCGGTCGTCCGGATCGTCCGGGCGTGCGTCTGCGGATCCGACCTGCACCCTTATCACCGCATGGACAGCACCCCCGATGGAGTGTCCATGGGACACGAGTTCATCGGCGTCGTCGACGAGATCGGATCCGACGTCCGCATTCACTAGCCGCAGTACACCCGCCGAAAGAAGGATCATCATGCCTGATAAGCCTAAGCAGCTCGGAGGCGGCCGAAAATCGCTCGGAGACTTCGCCCCGAAACTTGCCGAGCTCACCGACGACGTTCTCTTCGAGGACGTTTGGAACGGTCCCGAACTCTCCGCCCGCGACCGCAGCCTCATCACCGTGGCCGTGCTTACCGCCGGCGGGAACACCAAGCAACTCGGCTTCCACCTCGGCCGCGCCATCGAGAACGGCGTAACCCAAGAAGCGCTGATCGAAGCCATCACCCACGTCACGCTTTACGCCGGCTGGCCCAAGGGCAAGGCCGCCATGGGCGTAGCCATCCAACTCTTCACCGACAACAACTAAGGAAAAATGTGAACATCGAATCCACCCTGCCCACCTCGAAAAACCCGACCACCCAATTCGCCGGCGACGTCTGGCTCGACCCGATCGCGCTGCCCCACGAACCGGACCAGACGATGGTCGTCGCAACCGTCCGCTTCGCCCCCGGAGCCCGGGGCGCTCTACACCCCGCCCGGGGAGGGGCACTGGCACGCCGCCGCCCCCGGCTGCTTCATGGAACACATCGCGATGCTCCAGAACGGCGAAGACCCCACCACCACGACAACATGGGGCGAGCACATCACCGATGACGAATACACCGGCAACTAGATAGACCACCACGGTTCCGGCCGCCGTCGACCCATTGACCGCGGCCGTTACCATGACCGGATGAGACATCTCGGGTATGTTGTGCTGGCCATGCTCAACCTCAATACGGGGTCCCTTCTTGCAGTCTCTCAAGCGGTCGTCCACGGACAATCGGGATAAGGCACCTGCCCGTCGGTTCTGCATCGACCACTTCGAGAAGTCGCGTTATGTTCCGTGGAGCTTATGGCGGCCATGCAGCCCGCAGAATGAACCCCTTGAAAAGGGCCAATTGGCACTTAATAGCAACAAGGCCAGCTGGCGAATTTTTTTATCAGTGGCCCTGGCGAGTCACGACGTCGCACAAATCGGTATGGTAGCGGCATGACCATCGACCTGCGCACCATGTCTGCCGAGGACTGGCGAGCCTGGCGGTCGGTGAGGCTCGCGGCGTTGACCGACGCGCCGGGGGCTTTCGGCTCACGCCTGCAAGAGTGGGCAGACGCGCCGGAGGACCGCTGGCGTCAGCGCCTGGCTATTCCGAGGACGATCGATCTGCTGGCCTTCGATGCTGACGAGAACGCTCCGGTGGGCATCGCCGCCGGCACCCCTGACGAGGACAATGGCAGCCGCGCCCAGCTCATCTCGATGTGGGTCGACCCTGCCGTTCGCGGTCGTGGTGTCGCCACTGCACTCATCACAGCGATCGCGCGTTGGGCGGCGAGCATTGGTGCTACCACGCTCGCCCTGTCCGTGATGCCGGAAAATGTCACAGCCCGACGCACCTACGAAAGGAACGGCTTTACCGTGTCCCACGAACCCGGCGATGTGCTATCGGGTGGCCGGCGTGAGCTAGTCATGCTCCGCGACCTCGTCCCCGAGCCCACCGTCAGCGACTAGCACCGGGCCGCAGGACGAAACCGCGCCATATACCGGGTACCAGGGTACAGATCAGATTCGCCATGCGCTCGGCGACTATCTGGGTGGTAGCTCACGCTAGTCCAGATCGGGCACCAACCGCTGCTGAAAACAGCCAGTTACCGTTGCGATCCACAAAACGGGGAATCGTGATCCGGAAATTTCGAGAAGTGTCTGCACCGGAGGGGGACCGGCCTACGGACGCAAGCTCCGGAAGTATGTCGCCAGTGCGTATGGTCTAGTTGTGAGCGATGACGACGCCAAGCTCGTTGACTTGTACGACCACGACAATCCGGGTGGACCGGACCACGACTTCTACCGCTCGGTAGCTGACGAGTACGGGGCGGAGTCCATACGTCCAGCACATCCTCGACCCGGAGTGGCAACGCACGTTGCTTGATCTCCGCGCTCATCTGCGACGAGGTGCAGTGCTGGCCTTCGACAGCAGGAACCCCGGAGCCCATGCGTGGGAAAGCTGGGGGTCCCAGGTGCGCTCTCGCCGGGACACCCACACGGGCCGCTCGTCGAGTGGGCAGATGTGTCCGAGCTCGACGATGGCATCGTTACCGCCAGGTTCCACAACGAGTTTCTGCGAACCGGTGAGAGGGTGACCGAGACGGCGCGCTTCGCCTTCCGCCAGACTGACAACCTTGGACAGCAGCTCGCCGCAGCCGGCTTTGACGTGGATGCCGTTTACGGCGACTGGGCGCGCACGTCATTTACTCCCGACGCATCTTTCATGGTGTTCATCGCACACGCCCGCTGACGGATTCGCTATTGGGGCGTCACAGCAAGTCGAGCTAGTCGATGACTGTGCCGCGGAATGCCTGCCCCTGCGATCAGGCCCGCGGTTTTGGGCAAGGCATCAGAGCGGCTCGGTTGAGCGACACAAAGCGATCACATATCGCCGACACTAAGCACAGACGTCCACAGCTGAGTGGCGATGAGCGCTGCCGTGGTAGTCCCTTCCTGTGAAGCATCCCCAGGGTCCGGCCGAAGAAAAAATTGTCGTAGCCATCTTCTAGTCTGAGCGTATGGAAAGCACGGTGTGGAGTGCGGGGAGCAGGGCGGCCCTGGCGGCTGTCGCGGCGTCCGTTGCTGAGCTGGCTGCAATC
>NZ_JASBQY010000020.1 GCF_029960645.1 Arthrobacter sp. AL12 | reverse complement strand
TGGCAGCGTAGAAGAATCCACTAATTCCGCTGTCCGAAATCCCCGCAGCAGCCCACATTTCGTTCACGAGATCATAGCTCTTGAAGTCGTGAAGCATTGGGTCTCGTATGGTTCCACGCATCTCCGTTTGGGTGCGAGTGAACTCCGAGGACTTGTCCTTAACGAGCCCAAAATCTGACAGCTTCACGAGGACAGCTTCACTGTCGTAGATCTTGAGCAGTACATTTTGAAGGCTGATATCTCGGTGCAGCAGACCCTTGGTGTGGATGTAGTTAAGTCCGTAGAGGAACTGCAGGGCAATGCGTTTCCTTGTCGAGAAACTGAGACTGGTGTTTCTGCTCTGGACATACTGACGCAGCGTCTCGCCGCAAAACTCCATGCCGTATTCGTTGCGTGTCTCATTGAACTTGAACACTTGAACGACGTAGGGGAAGCTGAGGGCTTTCATCACGTCGAACTCCTGCCGGAACCGGTGTTGATCCCTAGCGTCAATCCCTCGCTTGGCCCTCTTGACCGCGTACTTCACCCCATAGTCAGGATCGACGTAGCTGTAGACGTTCGCATAGGACCCGCTACCCACCATCTTCAGATCCAATGGTGTTGATTCTTTCTTCAACCGAATTGTCTTGTCACCGAAGCTGAAAGCCTGGTCATATCGCAGAATTTCGACGGGCTTGTAGTCGTCCGGGATGGGACTTCCGTTGCTCTTCATCAGCCATGTTTCTGCATCTTCGAGGGCTAGCTCATAGGAGTCGAGAAGATTCACATCGAAGCCAGCCAGGCTCAAACTGTGAAGGTCTTGTCGCAGTTCCTCGATGAGGGCGAGTAGCTCACGGCTCCGCTCGGCCCAGTAGTTCTGTTTAGTCTTTGCCCGTTCATTGATCGCAGAAAAATGACGGTTCAGCTGATCGTGGAGAACAGCCAACATGTGTCCGAACTCGGCAACGTCCTCGTAGAGGCGCGAGTACGCCCTTGGTGCAGGTCGATCCTTGTACTTATCCAGTAGATCAGCCACTCGCATGTCGGCAGCGGTCGGCATCGTCCCCCCATTCTGTCCTTTGGGGGAACCGGCCGGTTTCGCCCCTTCGTTCCAGATTCTCTCACTTCTACCAAGACGGAGCTTCGTGTTGTTGGGTGCGTCAAAAAGGACCCATATCGAAATCCGGGTGCCGCAAAACCGCTGGCCTATGAGTTCCGACCTATGTGGGTCGAAATCGGAGCAAGCTGGTTGCTAGGGCTGGAACGGTGCCAGGAGGTGCTGGACGGTCAGCATCATCGCGGCACAGACCGTTAATGACAGCGTCAGGGTGATGAGGACACTTCGGACGAGGCGATGATGGGGGATGCGCGGGTCTCGCCGCCGCCAGATCAGAAGGAGGGAAAGGTACGCCCCAGCGGCGGGGCAGGCAATCAGGGAAAAGGACAAAATCCGGCCCCACTGCCAGGAAGGGGAGTACGCAAACCAGGACGAGCCTTCGTGGGGCGAAGGAGAGACGGAGAAAATGTAGGAGACGAAGACGGCGAAGGCCGCTGTAAACGCCCAAGGAAGCAGCGCCGCCATGGCGAGGGGCGCAGCCCACCGCGGAAGCGTTAGCCGTCCCGAGGGCCGGGAAAACCTGGCGCTGAGCCCGCCGACGAGTACAAGCAAGACAGCACTGAGGGCAGCCCCGGAAATGGTTGGAAGGTCAAGAAATGGTTCGGGATCATTTTGTGAAGCCGTCAACGTCTGCATCGAGAATGCCACTGCTGTTACCCATGCGGCTGCGTGCACGACAGCGACCAGGGTTCGGCTCAGATGCGTTCCGCGTCCCGTTCGGTCAGAATCGTCGGGTGCGGGCGCAGGATCCGGCCGGGGGCCATTCGGAAGACGTGGATCACTCTTGATGGTGCTGCCCTCCGGATCTTCGTTCGTGTCCGGGCATTCCGGATCAATCTCTCGTGCTTGCATGCGGCTTGGCGGCTGCTGGATAACGGTGTTCCGAGTGCGGGAGTCTCAGTTTTGATGCTCGCGGCTTTGCGTCATTGATATTACTTCCCACATCTCGTCACCCACCGCGGTGCGCATGACAACTTCGGATCCCCGGAAGCCAAGTGACTCATAGAGACTTCGGGCAGGGCTGTTGTTGGCGTATACGCCCAGAGTAAATTCGCCTACGGACTTGGTCTTGAAGGCCGTGGCCGCCAACTGTTCCATCAACCGCCGGCCCAAACCCTCTCCCCGGCGGCCGGGATCGACGATGATGAAGCCCAGACGACAAGATTGCGCCTCATCGTCGAACAACATGGAGCCGTGCCCCACAACCGCTCCGGTGGTTTCGTCGATCCCAGTCCAGTACTGGCGGTGCGGATCGGTCAGGTAATCTTCCAGCTGGAGTCGGTTAAGTGGCCACGAAAATGTCGGCCCTGACCACCGCACCATGGCTTCCTTGTCGGGAACCCAGCTCAGGAATACGTCCACATCGTCGACTGCCGTGGGTTTAAGCAACATTCCTGCATTCTATGCACCCACGGTCTTCGTGTTCGGCCCGCACTGGGCCGGACTGCGCGACCACCCGACAGGCGATGTCATGTGTCAGCCTCCGCTATTCGCCGCCGTTGCAGATGCGATATGACTTCGGGGGCACTCTTCGACTATTGGGGTCTATGGGCAATCGGCACGATGAACGCGGCAGCCAGTACTCCTCGCTGACTTCCATCGATACAGCACCGATCACTCTGACGTAAACAGACTTTGAACGGTGTGGCCCAGGATTAGTAGATACAGCATCAATAACGACCCTTTTTGCCTGTGTGCCTGAACCGCCTCTCGTTGTCATTTTTCGAAGTCGACGGTTGTAGCTATTGCGTTAGGGCCTTCGCCCGGGGTCCCGATGAGCATTCACGCTAAGCGGTCAGGCGGCGTCGCCTGCGCGTTTGATGGCGCGGTAGACGGTTGAACGCGCTACCGCGAAGAGTTCGGCCAGTTCCACCGTCGTGTGGGTCCCTGCTCGGTGAACGGAGACCAGGTGGGCTTCCTGTTTTTTCGAGAGCTTGGGCTGCTTCCCCCGCAGGCGGCCCTTCGCCTTGGCGACCGCCATGCCCTCCCGGGTCCGAGCGCGGATCAGGTCGGCTTCGAATTCCGCGACCATGGCCAGGACGTTAAAGAGGAGCCGGCCGACAGGATCAGTCGGGTCGTGGACGGACCCGCCAATGCTCAGCTTGACCTCGCGGCGGGTGAGTTCGTCAACGATGTCCTTTGCATCGCGTAGCGACCGGGCCAGGCGGTCGAGTTTGGTCACGACAAGGGTGTCCCCGGCCCGGCAGGCGGCCAGGGCTTCTCTGAGTCCCGGCCGGGCACGGCTGGCGCCGGTGAGGCCCTGGTCTGTGAACGTCTTCTCCGGTGACACCCCGAGAGCGGCCAAGGCATTCTTCTGGGCTGTGAGGTCTTTGTCATTTTCAGAAGTTGTCTGCACGGAATGTCAGAAGTCGTCTGCACCGGATCAGGACAGACAACGTGGCGTGCGGTGAACCTGACGGGCAGAGGCCTTTGACAGTCTCTGGGGTACAACGAAGGCCTCCCAGGGTGGACAGGCGGGCCTTCGCAACAGAACGGTACAACGCTCTTGTATAGCTATCGAGTAATGGGCGAGAGCGGAATTCATCCGGACACAGAGGTTTCGAAAGACGACGAAGGCTCAGGGAGGTCCTTCGCACGTTGAGTGATCATGGAGCTGTATCGGAAACGGATGTTTCGACAGCGGTCCACGCTATGGCCGTCCCTGCGGGGATTGCCTGATAGTCCTGATTGAGTACTTCTCGTTCACCGATCAATCGCCCGGTCTTGGGGTCGATGATGATCTCTTTGCGTCCGCTTCCTGAGCTGTCGGTGTGACCAATGGCGACACCGGTGTGGCCGTTGAGGTTTGCTTGCCCCTCGGTGATCGTTACGCCGGGAATCATGGCCGCGGCCTTATAGAGGGCTGCACGCAGATCAGCAGGAACGATGCCAGTTCGTAGAAGATCGGCTATGAACACCATCGCTTGCCCATCTACCGACTGGCCTTTCCCCAGGGTTAGTTTGTAGATGCTGTTGAGGAGCCGGTACGGGTCGCGGGGAAAAGCGGACATGTCTGCGGACAGCCAGCCGCCTGCGCTGCCGTAGAACTCTCCCTTCGGTGCGCGCAGCAGTTCCGGGTGCGCTTGAATCTTTTGTTCAAGGACAAATTCCTGTGCCTTCTCGTCAAAGAACGTTGTGGGCACACGACCTGATCGTTGCCACACCCACTCGTCGCTGCGTTCAGCCGGGATGTACATGTCGAATTTTTCGGTGTCCAGCCACTGGTACTTGGCACCGTCTGGTTCCCACGAATCGGTCATCCAGACATTGGTGCTTTGAATCCTTAAGTACTGGCCTGGATTCACCACGGGATCGGTCGTGGTGATTGCCGTCTGTGCCGCGGTGTTGAGAATTTCTGCCGCCTGGGCGGTAGCGCCGCCGCGCCAGCCGGCAAGACCGACGACGTCTCCTGCGATCAGCCCCACCACAACAGCAGCGGCAGCTGCCGCCGTCAACCGGGTCCGTGATCGACGGCTTTGCAAGGAAGACGTTGATGCAACGGCAGGCAAAGGTTCAAGGGTGTTCAGCGCAGCATCTTTTACTGCCACGGGGAGGGATTGGATAGCTCTGAGGGAGCGTTCTCGGCTTTGGGCCAGTTCGTGATCGGTGATTCGCGCTGCAGGATCTGCAGAGGCCATATGGCTTCTTATCTGCTCGGCATTCGTTTTCCGGTTCATAGTTCTGCACCCTCTGTCTGAATTAGGTGGCCTAGTACCTTACGTGCTCGGTGAAGGCGCATTCTGATCGCCGTGGCACTGATGTTTAGTAAGTCTGAAATTTCTCTGGAAGTGAAGCCGTCCCAGTACGTCAGGAGCAGGACTTCGCGTTCATCGGGGTTGAGTCGTTCCAGGGCCTCAAGAAGTGGGGAATCCCGCGCAGAGGCTTCGCTGGGTCGGTCGGCGCAGAGCTCACCGATGAGTCTCGCGGACCGAACTGCAGAGCGGTCATGGTTTCGGAGTACGTTCTTGGCGACACCGAAAAGGATCATGATGGAGAGAAGATCGTCGTTGGCCGATTTTTCCCAAGCGATTCTAAAAACCTCGGAGCAGAGATCCTCAGCTGTCGCGGCGTTCACCGTTCGGCGGCGGAGATAGCGATAGATGCGGTCGTGCGCGGCCGCATGCGCTATCAGGAAGCGCTTCTCCCGCTCCAAATCTGCACGATCCTTCCGGACTGCTTGAAAGCTCATACCCGGTTAATGTCCGGCATCTCCGAAAGTGTAACGAGCGCACCTGACAACATTGGCAGTGTGAATTACAGCGTCTCCTTCGGCGCACTCGCTGATGGGCAGCAGTGTCCCAGTTCCTAGGAAGTGGAACGCCCTGGGGAGGTCATTCAAGAATTTGCGACACGCCACGAAAATTCGTTCCACAACTATGTTCACTTTGGCGTCCCGCGCAGACGGTGCAGGATAAATATCGGTACAGTGGTCCAATGAATATTGGGTACGCCCGCGTCTCGACCGGGAAACAGGACCTCGACCGGCAGATCGAAGCGCTGCGCGGCGAGGGAATCCCCGCCAAACATATCTTCGTCGACAAGAAATCCGGATCCACGACAAATCGGCCCGGCCTGCATGAAGCCCTCGATCAGGCCCGCGATGGGGACGTCATCGTGGTGCACACCCTGGACCGGTTGGGCCGTACCGTCCGGGACACTCTGAACCTTATCCACGACCTAGCAGGCCGCGGCGTCGGAGTCCGGAACCTGGCTGACCCGATCCGGGTTGATTCCGCCAACCCAGAGGATCCCATGTCGCAGTTGGCAGTTGTGATGCTCGCGCTCTTCGGCCAAATGGAACGAACCTACGCGATCGAACGCGCAGCCCACGCGCGCGCCGTTGCTGCCGCTAAGGGCAAAAGGATCGGCCGGCCCAGCGTGGTCGATCCGGCGAAACTGGCCTACGCCGCACACCTTCGCGACCAGGAAAATCAGTCCATCTCCGAGATCGTGGAAGCCACCGGTATTACCCGATCCAGTCTCTACCGCTACCTGCCGCCCCGTCCACCGGAAGCGCTGACCGCCGGGACCCAGCCGAGCGCCTAAAAAATCCCGGACGGCGGTGGCGTTTCGTGCAGGCGACTACGGACAGAATGACGGTTGGTGCACACGACTTCAGACAAAACGACGGTTGGTGCAGACGACTTCGAACGCATCCGTGTCAGGAGTCCTCTGCACTCGCCCCGTACTTCCGCGGGATCCAGTGCAGACGACTTCTGAAACTGACAGTCTTGGTCGTTCGTGGATACGCGGGCGTATCCGATGAGGAGTTCGGTCATGGTGTTGAATGTACCGTTTAGCCCCCCGTCACCGGGCATTTTTGCGGGCGGGTCTTACGGGAATCGGGCGGCCGCGGAAACTCGGGGAATCGTGATCTCGAAATTCTGGGTGGCGCTTGCGCCGGTGGGGGACCGGCTTACGGGACGTTACGCGGGCCACCCTCTTGCGGGACGATTTCGCTTAGTGAGGGGCGGAAAATCTTGCGCTGAATTCGCGCATCACGTTCAGCCCGGACTGCCACCCCAAGATCCCAACACCAAGCTATTTCACCAGTGAGGGAATCCCGAGTTTGCTGCAAATGTCGGCGGGGCCAGGGATGACGCTGACGGTGTTCTCGACGACGCATTCTGTGAGTTGCGGTACGTAGTGGCCCGAGTGGTTCTCCGATGGCCCGGCGATGAGCGGCTTACCTTGTGCGTCGGTGCTTTGTCCGTCCCAGCCGCCGGCCGTGCCGGGTGGGGTGATGAAGTCTGCGGGGATGAAGTCAGAGGTGATCCCGCCTGGGTTCATGAAGTTCTTGTCCCAGAGGTCCGAGCAGGCGGCGGCCGGGTCGGAGATGTGGAGCATTCCCGATCGTGGATCCTGTGGGGCGGGGTTGTGGTTGGCGTCGAATCCGGTTGCCATGGTGCCGGTTAGAAGGAAGGGCGGCATGGTGATCCCCGGCGCGTTCGGCGCCGGGTAGGTGCGTTCCAGATCGGCGCGGTAGTAGCAGCGGATGTCTCTGGTGTCTGCCACGGCTACCGAGGTGCTGGTCGCCGTGGCGTGTGTCGCTGCATGGTTCGGCGCTGGTTCGTTTGGGGATGCGAAGGCGGCTGTCAGTGTTGTTGAGGCGGTCAGGAGACCGGCCGCGGCGACAAGGCTTGCCAGGGTCAGGGCTGTTGTTGATGTCTTCATGGGCTCCGTCTTTCCTTCATGTGGTCGGTGACTATTTTTCGAGGGCAGGGATTCCTAGTTGGGCGCAGACCTCGGCCCGGCCGGGGATGACGGCGACAGAGTTCTCGACCACGCATTCGGTGAGGTGGGGGACGTAGTTGCCGAATACCTTGATGGCTGGATCGGGCCAGAGAGATTTGCCGTTCTGGTCTTTCTCCGCACCTTCAGGGACGGGACGGTCCCCAGGCGGCCCGGGAGGAGGAGACACGAACCCGTCGGGGATGAGGTCATTGGTAATGCCTCCCGGGTTCATCTCGCCCATGTCCCACAATCTGCTGCACTGGTTTATTGGGTCTGCAACCTGTTGCATTCCTGCGTTTGCGTCGTCGGGGTTGGGGTTCGTCTTGGCGTCGAATCCGGTGACGAAGATACCGGTGGTTACGAAGGGCGGCCTCGTGACACCCGGGGCCCCGGCGACCGGATACGTTGTGGTGAGGTCGGCATGGAAGTAGCAGCGGATGTCCCGTTTGTCCTCGACAGGTGCCAGTGCGACATAAACACCAGCGCCGGTGGTGCCAGCCAGGGCCAGCCCGGCGAAGGTCAGTGCGGCGGGTTTGCGCCACCACGGGGTTGGCTTGACTTCCCGTCTGGCTTCCTGAACGAGCAGGTTCCGGACCGCCGCCTTCGTGTCGGCAGGGTAGCGAACGTCTGAAAGGTTCATGACAGCCTCGATTCCAGGATGGTAGCGGGCTCCCCGGTGTGGTCGAGGAGGTGCGGGGCAGCGGCCCGGAGTTTCTTCTTAGCCCGGTGCACCCGCGAGCGGACCGTGCCGATCCGGATTCCCAGCGACGTGGCGGTTTCCTCGTAGGTGAGCCCGTTCATCAGGCACAGCAGGGTCACATCCCGCTCACCGTCGGTCAGCCCCGCTGTTCCGTCGAGCAACTCCCTGACCAGCCGTTCAGTGTCCAACCGCTCGTCCGCGGCGGTGGAATGATCCGGAACAAACGGTGAATGCGGAAGCCGGCCCAGGAACTGCTCATGTCTGCGGATGGAGCGGGCTTTGTTTCTGGCCGCGTTGGTTGCCACTCCCAGCAGCCAGGGAAGCAGGGAATCCCGCTGAAGGGTCAGTCCCTTACGTTGCCGCCATGCTTCCAGGAACGTGACTGATACGAGTTCTTCGGCATCGTGCCACGACCCTGTGCGGCTCAGGCAGTAGCGGAATACCGCATCCGAGTGACGGTCGAACAAACTTCCGAGAGCATCTGGATCACCGTCGACGCACCTCTCCCACAGCTCAGCATCCTGTTCCCCCATTTGGTTCATACCTAGTAGTGTCCGGTGCCTTTAGAAAAGTTCCCTCGACCTCGAATTTTTTTGGCGTCCGTGTCCGTCGGATCTACCAACCACCACCACCCGCGGCCTCCAACGATCGAGGGTGCTACATTGATCCCTCCGAAGCCGCGTACCGAATTTTGGGGAAAACGATGATTCGCAGGACGAAGGCCATTGCCGGTTCGTTGGCACTAGCAGTCATGCTGGGACTCGGGGCAGCCGCCGCCAGCGGCTCCGCCCTCACTGGCGCCGGCCAGGAGGAAACCGGGCAGGTGAAGCCCGGGGCATCACTGCCGGCGTCGAACGACCCGGACCATCCGGAATGCTACGACGAACTGCGGTTGGCCGACCCCAACGACTTCTGTTATCAGACCATGGGCCCGTGGAACAGTGTCCGTTCAAGCGACGATGAAGTCCGCAGCCTCATGCCTGTTGAACGCATGATCGCCGCAGGGAAAACGGTCAGCGAGATCCGGCGCTACTACCCCGACTACACCCCTAAGTCAGGCTAGCCCGCATCCCGGGGACGGTCCCGAACGGCCGCAGTCTCAGTCGAAGCTGTTCTACGCATACTCGAGGACACGCTCAGAGTCCGCCTTACGAGAGTCCCGCCGCAGTATGTGCGGGCGTTAGTGCCGGTGCACCATCCGCTTACGGACGCTGGGGTGTGACCGTTAGCTCCGGGTCGTGAACCGGACCTGGATGTGCTTGAGCTCAGTGCGGGGAAGCACAGCGGTCACCACGCCGCCGCCTGCCATTTGGGCTCCGATACCGTAGACGAACGGGTCCGTATCGACCTCTGCACCGGGCATATCGACTCCGTTGATGACGGTCCTGGCCTGGCTGTTGACCATCCGGCCGGTAACTGTGGGGGCGTGCTGGTCCCACGGGTTGCTGCCCGGCCAGAGCTCTTGCCGATATTGGTTCATGAGGATGTGGTTGACATGGTCAACCAACAGGCTTCGAACCGAAGAACGCTCGGATGGATCGCGGTGCCAGGTGGTTCGCACGGCCTCCTCAAGTTGCGGGTAACGCAGGCGCTCCACGTACTCGATCAGCCAAGGGGGCCGCGGCCATGGCGGAACTTCCTCGATCGATCTGCGTGTCTTCTCGTTGAGGTCCGCGAGGTTTACCGGGTCTGAGCGGTCATCCGGGTTTCGCCAGAGCGTATAGGTGATGCTCGCCGTCATCTCGTTGTACCCACGATCATCTTGGCCATAGGTCACACCAAGGCTGTCGGTGTCCTCCAACGATGGTTGAGGCGCGAGCCCCATCACCGGAATGGGCATCAGCTTCAGGCGCTCGGCCCATCCGGCCCGCGGGTCAGGAGCGTCTTCGGGGAGAATGCCAGCCAGTCTCATGCCTCGACTATGAATCAAACGAGGGTACCTGTAAATGGGAATGAGATTCAGGCCGCACGTGTCCCGGTAAAGGATCCTCTACCGGACGCGGGAAGGCGCTCTGAGTCGTGATGTCACCAGGGTGTCCCTCGAAGATCGATGTCGCCGTTGGGCCACTCACTTGCATCACGACTCGACGAGCAGATGAGCGTTGGCCCTCCCTGAGACACGATGACTGATTTCTGGTCCGCGCGGGACAAGCACCGTTCCGTGGCGTGCACCTGAACCCATCCAGCCGACTCGTAGAAGGGGACCACCTCATTCCGGCATCCGAGGAAACCGAAGTGGGCTTCGGCTTCATCGCGCATCGCCTTTTGAGCGTGCCGCATAGCTCGGCCGCCGAGACCAGTACCGCGAAAGCGTGGATCAACCAGCACGCCTCCCGTGCCAGCCACAAGGACCTCGTCGGCTCCTACTGAGATCACACGCCGCTGAAAGCCCACATGCGCCGCCAACACAGACCCTTGAAACGCCAGCACATGGAAATCCGCCGGAGAATAGCCGTAAGGCGCGTGCGGGTTCCACCGGCCGAAATCGCTTAAGTACTCGGAGTCGAAAAGCTTTTGCATTGCGGCAAGTTCCATCATGCCGAGGTCTTCATGCCTCTGCAGCCTCAGGGCTTCATTCATCGTTCGAACCTATCTCGTCACATCGAGAACATCGACACGATAGTCGTCCGGTAGCCGATCCCCAACGGGCGGCTGTGCAGGCGGCTTTGGACATTCTGTGCAGTTGACTTCGGAAACTCACATCTCAAGATCGGCTTCGACGGTGCTAGGCTGTGTCAGAACTCGACTGCGAAATCTACGGGGACGGTGTTGGTCAAAACTCCGCCGGACGACGGTTTTTGAATGAATGAAGGGGACTGATGTGGCTACGTTGCTTGGCTATGCCCGAGTAAGCACTACTGAGCAGTCGGTGGACCTGCAGTTGGATGCTTTGAACGCTGCCGGGTGCTTCCGGATCTGGACGGATTTTGCGTCGGGTGCGACGGCGGAACGGCCGCAGTGGCAGGACTGCTTGGATCATCTTCAGCCGGGGAACATTTTGGTGGTCAACGATTTGTCCCGGCTCGGGAGGAACACCGCCGACCTGGCCGGCATCGTGAAGACGCTGGCTGACAGGCAGGTTGGTCTCCGGTCGCTGACGGAGACCTGGCTGGACACGACCAACTCCCAGGGGTTGCTGATGTTCCACTTCTTCTCCGCTATCGCCGAGTATGAGCGGAACCGGCTGCGTGAACGGACGAAGGCCGGCCTTGCGGCGGCGAAGGCCCGCGGCCGCGTCGGCGGCCGGCCTACCAAAATGACGCCGGACAAAGCAGCCACCGCGCACCGGATGCGTGGTGAGAAGCGGACGATCAGCGCCATCGCCAAGACCATCGAGGTCAGTGAAGCCACCGTCGTGCGTGAACTCGCACGGCAGCGGAAGAGTCTGCAGGTACCGCAAGAGTAGGTGCGGCTGTTAATCCTCCGGTGCCTTCGCTAGCGTGGAGACAAACGGAGGGGGAGCGGCGCACATGGCACCGAGGAAATCTAAGAACCACATTGAGGGCCAGATGAGTCTGGAGTCCCTGTGGGCCGAACCGGAAGAGGTAATCAATGAACGAGCACGGCAGACACGCCATGGAAACCATGAAGAATCACGACCCGGAGAGCTTCGCGCAGATAGCGGACCCCGAGACACACTTTTGGACCTTGGGGGAGGAAATCCAGCAGGCAATCTGGGACCTCAGCGAACAGCTGACACCAACCAGGGGCTCGGAACCGCCGCTGGAGTACATCGGGCTGGCGAACATGGCCAAGCTCCGGGCACGCGGGATGGTGTATCAGGAGATGATCTACGACAGCCTTCCCGCGGAGCCGGAGGAGATGGAGCCGATCTACGGGGCCCAGGAGGACGAGGAGAGCTAGAGGCAGAACCCCAGCCGGAGCCGGCAGCGGTTGCCGCGGTTGGACGGTTCCGCCCAGCATCCCAGGCTGACCTTGCGCCATCGGGTCAGAAAGCCCGCTTCGCAGCAAACGTTGAAGCTATCCGCATCGTCCGGGAGCTGGAGGACCAGCAGAGGCCGGCCACCGAGGCAGAGCAGCGTTCCCTGGCGCGGTGGTCCAGCTGGGGGGCGGTGCCCCAGCTGTTCGACAAGGCCGAATGGGCGGCCGAGCGCGCCCAGCTGCAGGACGTCCTGAGCGAGCGCGAGTTCGCTGCAGCGTCGCGGACCACGACGAACGCCTATTACACCGACGCTGCCCTGGTGAAGGAAATCTGGTCAGCCGTTGACCGGCTCGGCTTCACCGGGGGAGAGGTTCTGGAACCCGGATCGGGTGCGGGAACGTTTATTGGTTTCGCCCCGGAAGGCGCCCGGATGACCGGCGTGGAGCTTGATCCGCTGACCGCCTCAATTTCCCGGGGCCTGTACCCCGACGCGACGATCCGCGGCGAGTCCTTTGCGGACACCCCGATCAAGACCAACTCCTTTGACCTTGCCGTCGGCAACGTCCCGTTCAGCAAGAACGCGCTCTACGACAAGACCCACAATGCCGAATCCCGGCATTCCATGCACAACCACTTCATCCTCAAGAGCCTGGCCGCGGTGAAACCCGGTGGCTACGTCGCCGTGCTGACCTCCAGCTTCACCCTGGACGCAACCAACCCCACTTCGAGGCGGGAGATGAGTGCCATGGCGGATCTGGTGGGAGCCGTGCGCCTGCCCACCGGAGCCCACCGCCGCGCCGCCGGCACCGAAGCACTCACTGACCTGCTGCTGCTGCGCAAGCGCGAGCCGGGCCGGGAGCCCGCCAACACGGACTGGGAAAAGGTCGGCCCCGTCATCATTGACGGCCGCAATGTGAAGATCAACAGCTACTTTGACCTGAACCCGCAGAATGTCCTGGGGCAGATCACCGTCGGGAACGGCATGTACGGCGAGGACACCGTCAGCGTCAAAGCCGACGATCTCGCCGCCCTCCCGCAGCTGCTCGCCCGGCGGCTCGACGCCGTGGTGCAGGAAGCACTGGACCGCGGCCTGAACCACGCCCCGGCCGAACCGGCCCCGGGCAAAACCCCGGCGGCACTGCTGCCGTCCACCGGACAGGAATGGGACGGCACCCTCACCGCCCAACAAGACGGAACCTTCACCGTTGCCCGTGCAGGGGAACAGATATCGTTCCCGGTACCCAAAGCGCATGCAGTCGAACTTCGTGACCTGCTGGGGCTGCGCGACGGTGCACGCGCCCTGTTGGAAATGGAAGCTTCCGACAGCGAAGACACCCCGGCGATGTCGGCTCAACGAACCGCCCTGGCTGAGCAGTACACGTCATATGCCGCTAAATATGGGCCGCTGAACCGTTTCACGGAATCTGTCCGCACGGACAAGGAAACGGGCGAGGACATCATCACCCGCCGTGTAGCACCCGCCGTGCGGATCCTGCGCCAGACGGACCCCTTCGGTACTCTGCCGCCGGCCCTGGAGAGGTTCAACGAGGAGACGAATACCGCGACACCGGCGGCTTTGCTTCAGCACCGGCAGGTGGTGGCCCGCAAACCGCTGATGGGCGCGGACACCGTTGACGAAGCCCTGGCCATCGCCCTGGACACCTACGGCGCCCCGGAGCTGGAACAGATCGCGGACCTGCTGGGCGTCACGGAAGAGGAAGCCCGCGAGCAGCTGGGCACGCTCGTGTTCGATGACCCGGAATCCGGCAAGCTCGTCACCGCCCCGGAATACCTGTCCGGGAACGTCCGGACCAAGCTCGACGCCGCCCGCGCTGCGGCGGCCGGGGACGAACGCCTGAGCGTGAACGTTACCGCGCTGGAGGAAGTCCAGCCGCCCCGGGTCGGTATGGAAGATGTCGAGGCGCGCATCGGTGCGGTCTGGATTTCCCCCGAGGAACACCAGCGCTTCGTCCAGGACATCCTGGCCGATCCTTATGCCAGCGTGAGCAGCGTTGGCAGCGGCATCTGGCGGGTCAAAGCCAACCGGGGGACGGTCCGTTCCACGAACGAGTGGGGGACGGGCCGCCGGCCCGCCCCGGACCTGCTGCAAAGCATCCTGGAACAAAAGAGTATCCAGGTCGAGGACAAGAACGAGGACGGTAAAGCCGTTGCCAACCTCGAAGAAACCGAAGCGGCCCAGGAAAAGGCCGAAGCCCTGCAGGAACGCTTCGCCGAGTGGGTCTGGGAAGACCCCGAGCGTGCCAGCCGGCTCATTGACGAATACAACCGCCGCTTCAACTCCCTGGCCCTGCGCGACTACACCAAGGAAGGCGGCCGCCTGACCCTGCCGGGGCTGGCTAAGGGCTACACTCCGCACCCGCACCAGCGCACCGCCGTGGCGCGCATCATCTCCGAACCGGCCGTGGGACTCTTCCACGAAGTCGGGGCCGGCAAGACCGGCGAAATAGTGATTGGAGCGATGGAACTCAAACGCCTGGGCATGGCCTCCAAGCCCATGGTTGTCGTCCCGAACCACATGCTGGAGCAGTTCACCCGCGAGTGGCTGGAAATGTACCCGCAGGCCCGCCTGCTCTCGGCAGGGTCTGATGACATCAAGACCAGGAGCGGGGACCTGGCCGCGCGCCGGCAGTTCGTCGCCCGCGCCGCGGCGAACGACTGGGACGGCATCATCATGACCCAGCAGGCTTTCAAGAGCATCGGCGTGAAAGCCGAAACCGTTGAGGCCTACCAGGAGTCGATCATCGCCGACGTCCGGCAGACCATCGTCAACGCCCAGGCCGAAGGCGAAGACCGGACCACGGTGAAGAAGCTTGAGACGAAGCTCCAGGCCGAAGAAGAGCGCATGAAGAAGCTCATGGACACCGCACCGGACCTTGGACTGACATTTGAGGACACCGGGGTGGACTACCTGTTCGTGGACGAAGCCCACGACTATAAGAACCTGCGCACGGTCACCAATATCAAGGGCGCAGAAATTGCCGGGTCCATCCGGGCGACCGACATGCACCTGAAGCTCGAGTACCTGCGCAGCACCCACGGGGAACGCGTCGTGACGATGGCGACCGGCACACCGATTGCCAACTCCATCACCGAAGCCCACGTCATGCAGCGCTACCTGCGCCCGGACCTGCTCCAGGCTTCGGGCGTGGAGAACTTCGACGTCTGGGGAGCGACGTTCGGGGAGACCGTCACCGCCATCGAGATGGACGCCGGGGGCCGGCTGAAGAACAAGCCGCGCTTCGCCAAATTCAAGAACGTCCCCGAGATGCTGCGGTCCTTCCACGTCTTCGCTGACGTGAAGCTCTCCGAAGACCTGACCTACCTCAAAAAGCCGGACCTCGCCCCCCGGCCCGGCGACGGGGAACGGCAGCCGGAACTGGTGCTGATCCCGCAGCCGCCCGAACTGGCCGACTACATGAAGGGCCTCGCGGACCGGCTGGATTCCCTCTCCGGCTGGGCTGAGAAGGGTGCGGACAACGCCCTGTCCGTCTACAACGACGGCCGCAAGGCCGCGCTGGACCTGCGCATGGTCGGCATCGAACCCGAATCCGGGACGAAGCTGGACCATGTTGTCGCCAAGACCCTGAAAGTCTGGGAAGAGAACCGGGAGAACGAGTACGAAACCAGTTTCGAATCCGGGATCCCTTCGGCGAACAAGGGTGCGCTGCAGATCATCTTCTGTGACCTCAGCACACCCTCGAGGAACACCGGGCCGGACGGTAAACCGGTCTGGACGGCGTACCAGCAGATCAAGGACCAGCTCGTTGCCGGAGGGATCCAGGCGGAGCAGGTCCGGTTCATCCAGGACGCACCCAAGCCCGAGCAGAAAGCCCAGCTCTTCGCCCAATGCCGTAACGGGGAAGTGGCCGTGCTGATCGGCTCCACCGCCATGATGGGAACCGGCGCCAACGTCCAGCTTCGCGCCAAAGCGATCCACCACGTCACCTGTCCCTGGCGGCCGGCTGACTTGACCCAGCGCGACGGGCGCATCGTCCGTCAACGCAACGCCAACGCGGAGGTCCACAACTTCCAGTACGCCACCGTCGGCAGTTACGACAGCGCCGCCTGGGACGGGATCCAGCGCAAGGCCACCATGATCCAGCAAGTCCTGCGCGGACGCCTCGATATCCGTGAGATCGAGGACGTTGGAGACCTGGCCCTCAACGCCGCGCAGATCAAGGCAGCGACCAGCGGCAACCCGCTGGTGATGGACAAGATCGAGGCCGACGCGGCCCGGACCAAACTCGAACGACTCAAACGCGCCCACGAGAAAGGACAGAGCACTCTCTCCTGGACCAGGGGCGCGGCCGAATCCAGCATCACCACAGCCGAAAGCAAGCTGCCCGCGCTGCAGGCGGCGCTCCCGCGCATCACCCCGACCGCGGGGGAGGCCTTCAGCGCGACCATCGACGGCAAGGGCTACACCAAACGTCCGGAGGCCGTCGCGGCCATCTCTGAATGGGTCCGTACCCACACACCGGAATACGGAAACTACCACCGCCAAAAACAGGGTTACGGCACGATGGCCACGCTCGGCGGCCACGAGCTGCAGGTCCGCAACGCGGCCGACGATTCCCGGCTCGGCTCTTACCAGGACCTCGCCGTCACCCTCAAAGACGTGCCCGCGCCACCGCTTGTCTTTACCCGCACGGAGCTGATCGAAGGAAGCGCCGGCATCATCACCCGGCTGGAGAATAAAGTATCCGGGCTTCCCGGCTACGAAGCCCAGCTGCGCCAGACCATCGCCGAAAAACAGGCGGTGCTTGCCGACGTCGAGAGCCAGGCCGGGAAACCGTTCAAGTACGAAGACAAACTCATGACCGCCCGTGCGAAGTGCGCGGAATTGAACGAAAAACTAAAGGCATCCATCGAACCTCCCAAGCCGGCGCCGGAAGCCGAAGCTTCCCCCTCCGCGGCGGAGGTGGATCCGGCCGTTGCACGACTGCGGAGACTGCAGGCCGCAAGCTTCCCGTCAGCTCCCAGAAGCACCCATCCAACGCCCACTCACCCGCAGCAGCAGGCATCATCCGGACCCGCACCACGTCACTCCCGAGACGGGGGATTCGGACGCTAAAGCAGAACCATGGACGATTCAGAAGAGCCGGAATGAGGTGGATTGAGAATGACGCAAAGGACAGAGCAAGTGAACGAGAATGCTGCGCCGACGACGGGACCCGTGTTCCCCAGGATGCTGACTCTTGAGCAGGTTCAGGAGATATTGAACGTCAAAAGTCCACTGGTCTATGCGCTCGTTCGCAGCGGTGCTCTTCCCGCCGGGCAATTTGGTGGACGCGGTGTGTGGCGGGTCCGGGAAAGTGACCTCGCGGCGTATATCGACGCGGCATTCGTGAAGACCGCTGAACGCATTGCAGCGGGACAGATCAGGGAAGACGACGACCCCACGGAAGACTAAACGCGCTGCAGAACGAACGAAGGCCGGCACCTCATGAAGGTGCCGGCCTTCACCGTATCCGCGTACCGGAATCTCCTTGTGTCCACGGCCGAAAAAGAGCCAGCCACATCCCACACTGACGCCGGAGCAGCGCGCCTAGGACCATGGGAAACGAAGCCGCTGGCGACCACACCCACGTCCAGGCTGTGCATGATCGCCGGCCCCCGGTGGTGAGCTTCAAATCCAAGGTGACCTGGCGGTTGTGTGCAGCCGGTCAGCTGGGTCCCGTCGTCCACGTGTGTGCGGGAAAAGCAGCGGAGCGATTGGGCTTTTGCCGTGCCCATGTGGGCGAGGGGTTATTACTCGGAGCCGCCAGCAACGGCAGCTGACTCAACCGTGGTCTTCCGGCCCCGTGGACGCCCGCCGGCCTTCTTGGCCGGTGCGTCCAGGCCGAAGCCGCGCAGGTCGGATTCGGTCCAGTCTGCGCGCAACGCGGTCTGGTAGTCCTTGGCGTACTTCTGTTCGGCTACGGCGAGCAGCTGGGCAGCTTCCTGGACTTCGACGCTGCTGGCAGCTGCCTGCTTGACGGCGTTGACTTTGGTGTCCCGGGCGGCGTCGATCTTGGCGGCGGCTTTGGCGGCGATGTCGTTGATATCCATACCCAAACCCTACCTGCCACCGCTGACGTCGGGAGGGAGGTTTTCTGACGTCCCCCGCTGGACGCGAAAAACCTGCAAAGCCAACCGTACGGAGCAAGCTATACACTTACACGGGTGTAAGTGGCATGCCGCGCTCGACACTGGCGGTCGAGTGCGGCACACTGGTCAGTGTGGTCCCCGGTTCCGGGGTCGCTGCGCTGGGCCTTGAAGGGATGGATTGAATGTCGGATGAGGGATTCACTCACCGTTTCAATCTGTCGCGCCGACGCCGGGAAAACACTCCCGCCGGCACCAAGAAGCGCCGTGACCTGTGGGTCACTGTGGAAGAGGAAGCCGCGCTTGTTGCAAGGGCCGAACGCGAGAAGGTGACCGTCCCCAACCTGCTGATTACCTCGGCATTGTCCGAGGCGCAGGAGACGACAACTGAACGACGGGCCGCTATCGCGGAACTGATGTCGCTGCACAATTTGCTGGCGCGTTCCTCCAACAACATCAACCAGCTCGCACGCCAGGCCAACGCCACGAGCGAGTTCCCCGCCGAGGCGCACGAAGCGTTGAAGCACATCCGCTCCGTTGCCATGCGCATCGACGAAGCCATAGACGGGCTGATGTAGAGATGATCCCGAACATCACCCGCGGTTCGCGCATGGGCGGGCTCATGGTTTACCTGGCTTCCACGGATGCCAACAAGACCAAGAACGCACACTCCGATCCGCACCTGGTAGCCGGTGACGCGGCGATCATGGCGTGGTACGACGACGGTGTCCTGGACCGTGACGATGCCCTGGCAATCGCCAAGCATCTGGACCGTCCACGCAAGGCTTATGGCGTATCGGTTCAGATCAAGGACATGCAGTGGGACGCGGCCAAGAAAGAGCGCGTCCATGTCGGATACAAGGACGCCAGCGTGTGGCACTGCTCGCTGAGCCTGCGCGCCGAAGAGGGCGCCCTGACGGATCAGCAATGGGGCGATATCGCCAATGACTTCGTGGACTCCATGGGCTTCACCGAAACCAGCGGAAAGGCCCGCTGCCGGTGGGTCGCGGTCAACCACGGCACGAGTGAGAGCGGCAACCACCACATCCACCTGGCCGTCTCCCTGGTCCGCGAAGACGGCACCAAGGCATCTACGCACGGCGACTACAAGAGGGCGCAGGAATCGTGCCGTGAGCTGGAAGTTAAGTACGGGCTGGAACAGCTCTCCACCGTGCACGCCACCCGAGGTTACGACCGGGCCGAGAAAGCCACCGCTGTCCGGGACGAGCGGGAAATGCACCGCTCGTCTTTGGCCCGGAAAGTCCGCGCCAGCGCCAGCTCCTCGGCGACCGAAGGTGAGTTCGTCCGGCGCGCGCGCGACACCGGAATGCTGGTTCGTCCGCGCTATGCGAAGAACACCACCGACGTCATCGTCGGGTACTCCGTGGCCGAACGCCCGAAGCAGGGTGAACGTCCTATCTGGTTCGGCGGCGGCACCCTCGCCTCCGACCTGAAGCTCGGTGCTTTGCGTGAAGAGTGGATGGATTCACCGCACCTGGCAACCGAGGCCGCAGCGGAGTGGAACGCAGCCGCCCGCAACAGGCGCACCGTGTCCAGGACCGGCCCCGAGAACGGAACACCCCCGGCGGAAATGTGGGTGGAATACACGCGGAACGCGACCGCACTGGTTGAGCAGCTGCGCACATTGCCCCGCGACGATCACGCCACCTGGGCGAAAGCAGCAAGGGAAGTATCCGGCGCGTTCGCGGCATGGTCCCACCGGCTCGAACCGACGCCGGGTCCGCTGGCGGCCACCGCCGCCGAACTGTCCCGCACCGCCCAGCTCCGGGCACGACGGCAGCACAGCAAGCCTGTCGCTCTGCCGTCCATTGCCGGCACTGCCATGTTGTTCATGGCCGCGTCCAGCAAAAACAAGACGGCCGCGCAATCGGCGCTCATGCTGCAGCTGGTGAACACTGCCTTCGCCATCCACGAAATGCACCAACAGTCCGGACGAACCCGTGAAGCGCAGCGGCTCCGGGCCGTCGTCACAGAGCAGCTGAAGCCGTTCGCGGCCACCATGCCCCGCCCGGTCTCCGTCGGTGCCCCGGAACAGGCAGCGGCAACGAACTCCGTAGAACTTGGACTGCGCGGCATGGCGCCCATCCGTCCAGGGTCGGCGGTACCGAGCACACCAACGCCGGCCAGGACCCGCCAGCACGCGGGCCGTGATTCCGGCCCCGTACTGGACCGATAACGACCACCACCAACTGCAAGGGGAGCACGATGAGTGAATCAGACGGAATGGACGAATTTCTGGACGGCGGAATGCGGCAGTCCCTGATGATCGCGTCCCGCATTGCCGAGACGCTGGCCCGTCGCCGGCAGGAATCCCAACGGCAGCAGGAACACCAGGATGCCCAGGCAGCGCACGAAGCGCAGGCCCGCCTCGCGGCAGACCGCAGCGCGGCACACGCGGCGCTGGCACCGGTAGAGAAGGACCAATGGTGGGACAAGGCCCAGCCCCACGACATCGCCACGGCACACGCCGTCGCTGAAGGCTGGAAAGACTACGACCCGACCGCCCTCGCGGCCTCGGAAAAGATCCGTCAGGAAGTCCTCACCCGCTACGGCATCGACACCCGCGATGCCGGCAAGGATGCCGGATATCTGGAATCAGATATCCAGAATGCCGCCACGGACAAGGCCCGGCAGGACGCATTGGAACGCAGCCAGGAAGAGACACGCACGGCGGCGGCGGAACACGAGAAAGCCATGGGATTGTTCGCCGCCGCCCGCGCCGAAGAACTCCGCGCCCAGGCCGCGACACTGGCCCCGGAAATGGAACGCCACCAGGTGCCAGTCGAATACCTTGCCAACCCCGAGCTGGCCCAAGCGCTGCAGACCGCCCACACTGCGAAGACCCCTGCAGCAGTGGCGGCCGCGGACGCCACCGTGCAGGAACGCCTGTTCCTCATCGGCAAGGACGGCATCAACGGTCCCGACATCGACCAGCTGCGTAAAGAGACCACCTCGAACGTCAACGGCGCCGGCGACGCGCACTTCGAGGATCCGGAGTTCGTGCAAGCAGCCAAGAGCATGCACGAGGCCAGGCTTCTGGCCGCGGCCGGTGTCAAGAGCGAACAGTGGGAGTACCTGGACCAGCGGTACGAACTAGCCGAGAAAGAACTCTTCGCTCGGATGGAAAGCGTCGGCCGCGAGGTCGAAAACTGCGTCACCGGTAACGACAGCAACCGGCTCCAAGACCAGGGCCTGAAAACGGCGACCACGTCGGCAACCGACTACGGGTCAGCGGAACGCCAAGAAGCTTTCGCCGCATCCCTTGCCGGAACAGGAGCGACCGAAACCCAAGTCCGGGGACGCGCCGCTGCCGAGCGCAGCGAAGGCACACACCCCCGCGCAGCTGTCACCATGGGTAAGGGCGCAGCCAAGGCCAAGAAGACCCGCACAGGGGCAGCAGTGGGCGCAGACAGGACCAAGAGCGGCCCCACCCGCTAACCCCGTCCCTGTCGTTGCAACGGTGGTAGAGAAGAATCGGCAGTTGAAGCCGGGCCCCGCGGGGAAGACGGCCGAGCAGGCGCACTATATTCGGCTCATGAAGCAAGGATTCAATAATTCTGAAGCCTTCCGGGTCGTCGCAGTGGGGCGGAAGGCCGGCTCGTACTGGCGCAACGGCCGCACGGCCCGGGATCCGCTGACCGGACGGGTTTGCAGCTATGCGGCCGTGACCGTGGTGCGGGCGCAGTCGGCGGTCATCTCTCCCCTGTACTTGTCCTAGGAGGAGCGGATCACCATTGCCGACTGGCTCCGCGCCGGAGAGAGCCTGCGCTCGATAGCCGCCGGGCTGGGCACGGCACGTCGATGGTGTCAGCCGGGAACTGCGCCGGAAGCGGAACCCTGCGGGACAATACCGCCCGCACTACGCACAGGAGAAGGCCCGGGCCCGGCGTCAGCGACCATGGCCTGGCACTGGCCGTATCTGACCCATTTCACCGGTGCCCACTTTGTGCGTGGGCTATTCGGCGATGTCCTCGGCCCATATTTCAGGGTGTTCGCCCTGGAAGGTGCGCATCATCTCGACGCATCGGACATCATTCAACACCACCACTTCGACGCCACGTGAGCGCAGAAGATCGAATTCGCCGGGGAAAGTCATGGCCTCGCCCACCACTACGCGCGGAATCTTGAACTGGATGATGGTCCCGGTACACATCGCACACGGTGCCAGGGTGGTATACAGGGTCGTGTCACGGTAGCTTTTCTGGCGTCCGGCGGCCCGCAGCGCAGACATCTCGCCGTGGGCTATTGGATCACCATGCTGGACGCGCTCGTTGTGGCCGCTGGCAATCACTTCCCCGCCGCGGGCCAAGGCAGCGCCGATCGGGATGCCGCCCTCTCGGAGACTCTTTTGGGCGGCCTCGTAGGCAGCTTCGAAGACCGGGTCTGTGACGGTTCGTTCAGTTTCGGACATGAGTGCAGTCTAAGTCGCGCGCGTCGAAGAATTTTTGGCGGCCTCTGACGGCTTGACATCGAGGCTATGTTGAACAAGGGCTTCCTAAATGGCTCCGATTCAGATGTCCCAGCGCATGTTACAAGCAAAAACCAACACCGTCGGCCGGCCCGTATCGGGAACGCGAACCGCCAATGTGAACGCCTGGAGCAGCGATTGTTTACTTGGCGGCGAGATAGGAGCCTGAAGAATTCACTTGCTAGGGCAAACTCGGCACGGACGAGGGCGAACACGGGGTTCCGAAACCCTCAAAAGAGGTACCGGTTGGCCATTCGCCCATATGGCTCACATAGGAACCAGTGCCGCGATGAGCACCAAGGCCACACCAAGCGCACCTACGACTCCTGCAAGTGCAAGTCTCCCCCGGCGACCGGGCAGGTCACTTCTTATGCCCTTTCGTTGTTCAAGCGTCAGCAGGAAGGCTGACGCAGGGACAAGCACCAGGCCTGTAACCATAAACGTTGCCTGGATCGTAGTCATTGGCTTTCTGCCTTCAGCACCTAAGCGGATGTTAGCTGCGACTCTATATCTGGGACGGGTCGTTTTGTGTGACCAATGGATTTCAAAAGATCCACCGCGTGGAAGTAGCTGACCACCCACAGCCGATTGCCCGAATGGGACCTAGATCTCTGCTCCGGTTCGCCTGTGGACAGTTTTTTCCTCTGGGCGCAGCATGGTCGGGGTACACCCTGCGCCAGTGTCGGGGAATTCGGGAACAGCAATGCGGCGGCGCGGGTGCAGGGCATCCAGCGGTGCCTGGTCGAAACCGGGCCGGCTGTGCCGCGCCCCCGCCGACTCTCTGTCGGTGTACATGTCATCACGCCGGAATGCGGCGGCCAGCAGATACTCGACCTGCCTGTCTCCATCCTGGCCTTTTGGTCTGTACCCTCACTTAGTCGGTGCGCGAAGTAGCCTGACACGAAGGCGCCGCGGGAAAGTCTCCCCGCGGCGCCTTCGTCTCATTGGGTGAATCGCGTGCCCTTTGGGTCCCTAGGCCGGAACAACCGCAGGCGCGGGTTCATGGAGCAGTTCACTTCCCAGATCGACGGCCAGATCCCGGACAACCTGTCCGTACAGCAGGCCGCCCTTGGCTGCGCTGGAGCCAGCAGCGGAGGAGAGGCAGCCGGTGGCGGGTGTCCGTTCCGGAACCACCGGGAGCCTGTCGAAGCGCGGGAGGACCGCAGCGGGACCGTCGACCAGGCGGTCCATGGCTACCCGAGCCGGTTCGAGGTGGAGCATGAGCGAGGTTTCCAGGACCCCGCCGTGCTCGATGTCCCAGCCCGGGAAGCCGCCGGGATAAACCTCCTTCAGCGTTTGCTCGCTAACGAAGTCCCAGTAGGAGAGCAGCAGGCCGCTCTGCTCTGCCCCCGGCTTGATGCCCAGATCCTCAAGGGCCAGGTCGATTCCCTCGTACAGGAACTGGTAGTTCTCGAAGTGGCCGTTGATGAAGACCACGTGCCGGACGCCTTGGTTGAGGAAGGACTTGACCAGGTTGCGGGCCACGCCGATCAGGGTGGCGCCATCCAGACTGACGGTGCCAGGGAGGTGGTTGCCGCCACCGGACTTCTGCTGCGACTTGTATCCGTAGGCGATCGGCTGGGCAACGAGTGCACCCAGCCGCCGGGCGACACCCTCCGCGAAGTGGGATGAAAGGATGGTGTCCGTCCCGAGCGGAAGGTGGGGGCCGTGCTGTTCCAGGGACCCGACGGGAATGAGGACGATTGCCTCTCCGGATGCCAAGGCTTCGCGGTAAGCGAAAGCATCCAGGTCTTCCAGAAATACTGACTTGTCCATGCTGGTGGTGCTCCTCGCTAAGTGCCGTGTGCAACGTGGCGGATGACGCCCTCACCGGATGTCAGGCGCTGATGATGTTGTGGGCCGGGCCGAAGGGGAATCCGGTGGTGTTTTCGGCACCACCGGGGTGAGCTCTTGGTCAGAGACCGGCGGGGCGAGCGGACACGGCGGGAAGGTTGGCCGTCCCCGTGGCGGATGCCTCGGGGGCGGATTGGGGGTCGCTGCGGAAGTGCAGGTAGCGGCGGTGGTAGCGCGGTCCGAGGATGGCGTAGGTTGCGGCGCTGGTCAGGCCGCCGGCGAGCCAGGAGAGGTCCCAGCCGCCGAGGGCGACGGCGATGGGTCCCTGCATGGCCGGTACTAGTCCGTACATGAACAGCCAGGTGGCGAAGATTCCGAGGAGCAGGGAGGCGATGCCTGCGGGGTTCACGGCCGGGAGGCGCTTGGTGCCGACGGCGTCGAACAGCCGGGTGGGGTCGCCGGGCCAGCGCTTGTCAAGCCAGAAGTAGTGGACCAGCATGACCCCGCCCCAGGCGGCAACCCAGGCCACGAGTCCGATGAGCCAGGCATCCAGGACGGAGGCGAAGTCCTCCTGGAAGATGAAGAAGACGACGGCGGCGAGTGAGAAGACGCCGACGAAGAGGTTGAGTTTGCGGCGGCTGATGGTGATGTCGAGGGCCTGCGTCGCGACGGAGAAGGTGTAGATGTTCAGGATGTTGGTGGCGATGGGGCCATGCAGGACCATCAGCAGGACCGGGAGAGCCATGACGCCGAAGTTCTGGACGATGAGTTTGCCGGGGTCGATCTCACCGCTGTTGGTGGCCAGGCTGGCGCCCAGGATGCCGAGCCAGACGACCGGGATGAACTGCCCCAGCACAGAGGCCAGGTAAAGCTTGCGCTTGGGTACTTCGGTGCTGACGAAGCGGGAGTAGTCGGCGGCGTAGGTGAACCAGGTTATGCCCCAGCCGATGCCGATGGCCGTCATGACTGCGCTCATTGCGGCGATGCGTTCGGAGCCTTCGAGGATGTTGCCGGCGGGGCCGGCGTAGGTCCAGTTGATCTTCATCCCGAACCAGGCAACGGCGGACATCACGGTGAGGATGATGATGGTGGGAGGGACTGTCCACTTTTCGAACGCCGCGATGGCCTTGTAGCCGAACCAGGCAATGGCGACCTGCGCGGCCATGATGGTGGTGGCGACGCCGATCTTCCAGGCGTAGTTCTTTGCATCCGGATCAACCCAGCCGAGGGTGCCGAACAGTGCCATCACCAGGTCCAGGATGATCCATGTATTGACAGCGCACCAGCCGATGACCAGGAGGGCCTGGATGGCTGCCGGAAGGTAGTTTCCGCGGCGGCCGAAGGCGGCCCGGGCCAGGACCATGCCGGTGGCCCCGGTTTTCTGGCCCAGCAGGACAAAGCAGCCGAAGAGCAGCATGCCGATCAAGTTCCCCAGAACCAGAACGGTGACGGTGTCGGCGAATCCGAGGCCGAGGTGGATGCCGAGGGCGCCGAGCACCCAGTTGATCGGGGCGAGGTTGGCGCCCGCCCAGATCCAGAACTGACCGGAGACCTTCCGGGTCCGCTGGGATTCGGGAATGGGCTGGAGCCAGGCCTCGTGGTCTATGTGGTCCTCGTTGACCACTGGACCGGTGGGCACCGCTGGGGATTGTTCACGCATTGGAGCCTCCGTGAGAGTTTTAGGTCCTTTAAGGTTATGTGGCGCGCACCACATAACCTACATAGAATGTGTCTAGATAATGCTTGTTCTATGCGACGGAGCGTCATGCCAATACGTCTTCAGGATGTCCTGAACCACCCGACGCTGCGCGTCGCTGACCCCGTCATCCGGGCCGCGGCCGGCACCGCGGCCGGCACCCAGCTCCGCTGGATCCACTCCAGCGAAATTTTGGACATTGCCCCCCTTCTTGACGGCGGGGAGCTGCTGCTGACGGGAGGCGAGGCGTTGGCTCACGTCTCCGAGGAACGGCAGATCATGTACGTCCGCCAGCTGGCAGAGCGGGGCGTGGCCGCGCTGGCGATCGAAACCGGCGTCACGCTCCCCTCGCTCCCGTCCGCGATGGTGTCGGCCGCCGAGGCAGCCGGTCTCCCCCTGATCGAACTCCGCAAAGTGGTGCCGTTTGTTGGTGTGATGCAGGCCATCAACTCAAAACTGGTCAGCGAGTCGGTGGCCCAGTTGCGGCGGGCGGACGAGGCGAGCCACGCGATGGCCGTCGAACTGGCGCACGGCGGCAACCTGGACCGGATTCTGGCGGTGCTCGCCGGCATCATCAATTCCGAAGTGACGTTAGTGTCCCTCGCGGGCGCAACGCTCGCCAGCGCGTCGCCGGGCGTCGCCGGCGAAGAGTCAGACGATGAAATTGCCGGCTCAGTTCCCGCCGGCCAGGTTCACGCCCGTCTGATCCACATTGACGTGCCGGTGCGCGGCATCCCTGCGGCGCATCTGGTGCTCCGGGTCCCGGCGCACGGGGACGAAAACCTTGCCCGCACTGCCGGAAAACGCTCGGTGGATATCCTGGCCCTGGCAATGCTGCAACGGATGTCGCCCGGCCTCCGTGAGGTTGCGGGAGCTGCCCTGATCCGCGCGGTTGATTCCGGCAGCCAGCCGTGGCGGCTGCAGCAGTTGGCCTCGGCAGCCGGCATCCCGGCGTCCGTTCCGCTGGTAGCCATGGTGGTCCGGTCAGATACCTCTCAGCAGTTGCGGACGTCGGTAGAGCAGTTGCTGGCCCGGGCGGCGCACGCCCACGCCACTTACGTCGACAACGCCGAGCTGCTCGCGGTGGCGAACCTTGGCGGCGGCAATCCGGACGAGAGCCGGCAAAAGCTTATAGCCGGTCTGTTGGAGCTCCCGGCCCTGGCCAGAACGCTCGCGGCTGTCGGCCCCTGGGTGGCCGGAGTTTCGGATGCTCCCTGGTCGCTGTCCGAGGCCAAACTCACCCTGGAATTGGCCGCTTCCCGGGAACAGTCCCGTTCCGAAACTGGCGGTGCGCACCATCCCGTCGTTGACGCGGAGGCGTTCGCCGTGGAGCGGCTCGCCGTTCAATCGCTGGACCCCTATCAACGACGGAATTTTGTGCGCCAGCAGCTGGGGTCGCTCCTGGACCATGATGCACGCCGCAATTCGCGGCTGCGCGAGACTCTGGAGACGTGGCTGGATTGCGGCTGCAACACCGCCCAGGCGGCGAGGGAGTTGCATCTGGAACGTCAGTCGATGCACCAGAGGCTGCGGCGGATCTTCGAGCTCTGCGGCGGGGATCCCCGGGAAACGGGACGGCTGGCGGCCTTGCATTTAGCCACCCGGCTCGCACCGCTCGTCTGAGGAGTAACCATTGAGCCTCGCCGCAGCCCGGGCTGCCCTCAGCCCTGGGTTCGGTTGGCGAGTTCCGGGTTTCCGCCCAGCCGGGTGGTGACGTGGTGCGCAGCGGCGGCGCAGGACTCGCCCAGGCTTTGCAAACGTTCGCGGGAAACGCGGAACCGCGGGGCCGGAATGAGGACCGCGGCCACGATGTCGCCGCGGTGGTCATAAACCGGCGCGGCCACGCCCACTTCGTCGATGGAAGATTCACCGTAGTTAATGGCCCAGCCCCGGCGGGCCACATCGCCGAGTTTGATCTGGTAGCCGTCCAGGCTGGCATCATCCAGCCCCGGGTAGGTGATGGTTCCGCTGCGGAGCAGGGCGCGGACACGCTCGGTCGGTTCGGCGGAGAGGAACACCTGGACGGAGGCGCTCATGGCGTCCTGGTACCGGGCTCCCAGCGGGGTGGTGTGTTTGATCTGGTGATGGCTGGCGATCTGTTCCACGCACATCGATTCCGTGCCGTTCCAGACCATCAGGGCGCTGGTTTCGCCGGTTTGTTCGGTGAGTTCGCGCAGGACCGGGTAGGCCACGCGCCGTTCCTCCAGTTCCGCCAGCAGCGGGCCGGCGACGGCGATCAGCCCCAGGCCCAATCGGAAACGGCGGGTTTCCGGGTCCCGTTCCACCAGATGTTCCTGTTCGAAGGTGGCCAGGATCCGGGAAACCGTGCTCTTGTGCAGGCCTACCCGATTGGCAATCTCAGTGACACCGAGCAGCGGTTCATCGGCGGTGAAAGACCGCAGTACGGCGATGGCGTTGACGATGACGGAGGTGCCCTTGGTGTCGCCGTTTCCGTTGGTGTCAGGGGATTCTTCTGGACTCATGGTGGTTCCCATCATTCCGTACGAGGGACGAAAGCGGCGCCACGTGGGACGTGGCGCCGCTTCTTCGTGGATCAGGGGTGGTTAGGCGCCCACGATGTTGTATTCCGGACCGAACGGGAACTTCGTGATGTTCTCCGCCCCGTCCTCGCCGACCACCAGGATGTCGTGCTCACGGTAGCCGCCGGCGCCGGGCTGCCCGTCCAGGACGGTGATCATCGGTTCCATGGAGACCACCATGCCCGGTTCCAGCACGGTGTCGATGTCCTCGCGGAGCTCCAGACCGGCTTCACGGCCGTAGTAGTGGCTGAGCACGCCGAAGGAGTGTCCGTAGCCGAACGTCCGGTTGGCCAACAGGCCGTGGCCCACGTAGATCTCGTTCAGCTCGGCGGCGATGTCCTTGCAGACCGCGCCGGGCTTGATCAGTTCGAGGCCGCGCTGGTGGACTTCGACGTTGATGTTCCAGAGCTCCAGGGAGCGGGCGTCGGGTTCGCCGTAGAAAAGGGTGCGCTCCAGGGCGGTGTAGTAGCCGGAGGTCATGGGGAAGCAGTTCAGCGACAGGATGTCGTGTTCCTGGATCTTGCGGGTGGTGGCCCAGTTGTGGGCGCCGTCGGTGTTGATGCCGGACTGGAACCAGACCCAGGTGTCCCGGATTTCCGAGTCCGGGAAGGTCCGGGCGATTTCGTGGACCATGGCTTCGGTGCCGATCAGGGCGACCTCGTATTCGGTGATCCCGGCGGTGATGGCGTTGCGGATGGCCTCGCCGCCCAGGTCGCCGATGCGGGCTCCGTGCTTGATGACCTCGATTTCCTCGGCTGATTTGATCATCCGCTGGCGCATGGCGGCCTGGGCGACGTCCACGAGGGTGGCGGAGTCGAAGGCTGCCTGGATTTTGTTGCGGTTGTCCAGCGGGAGTGAATCATCTTCGACGCCGATCCGGCGCGGGTTGATGCCGCGGGTGCGGAGCGCCTCCTGGATGGCGAAGATGTAGTTGTCGCGGCGCCAGTCCGTGTAGACCACGTTGTCACCATAGCTGCGGCGCCAGGGCATGCCGGCGTCGATGTTGGCCGTGACGGTCACGGTGTCGTCCTTGGTGACCACCATGGCGTAGGAGCGGCCGAAATAGGTGAACAGGAAGTCGGAGTAGTACTTGATGGAGTGGTAGCTGGTCAGGACGACGGCGTCCAGGTTCTTCTCGTCCATGATGCGGCGCAGGCCGGACAGCCGGCGCTCGAACTCGGCGTTGGAAAAGGTCAGCTTTTCCTTCTGTCCGTTGTGCAGGACTTTCAGTCGCTCCAGTTCGGAAATCGACGAGGCGTTCGCAGAGGTGGTGCTGGTCATGGTGGTGCCTTTCTTCGGTGCTGTTCTTTTCGTGTGGGAAGTTGGAGTGGATTGGTTTATTCGTGGGTCAGTGGTTCTTTGCTGGTTTCACGGGAGAGTGCGACGGCGATCAGGGAGATGACTGCGGCCGCGACCAGGTAGAAGGCTGGAGCCAGGTCGTTGCCTGTGGCGGCGATCAGGAGCGTGGCCATGAAGGGTGCGGTTCCGCCGAAGAGCGCGTTCGAGAGGTTGAAGCTGACCGCGAACCCGCTGTAGCGAACACGTGTGGGGAACATTTCTGCCAGGAAGCTGGGGAGCGTGCCGTCATTGAGGGTGAGCATGGCGCCCAGCAGGATCTGGACGAGGACGATGACCAGGAAGCTTCCGGTTCCCAGCAGGGCGAAGGCCGGAACGGTCAGCAGGATGAAGCTGATGGATGCGGCGATGAGCACCTTCTTGCGGCCGTAGCGGTCCGAGAGCATTCCGGTCAGGAAAATGAACCCGATGTACGTCAGCAGCGCGATGGTGGTTGCGAGGAAGGATTCGGTTGCCCCGAGGCCAAGCTCGGAGGACAGGTAGGTCGGCATGTAGCTGAGGATCACGTAGAATCCGACGGCGTTGAGCAGCACTGCTCCGACAGCCTTCAGCAGCAGCCGCCAATGGTTGCGGAAGAGGCCGAAGACGGGGGCCTTGATGGTCTGGTCCTCTGCTGCGAGCTCGCGGAATACTGGGGTGTCTTCGAGCTTGGTGCGGATGTAGCGTCCGATCAGGCCCATCGGGGCAGCGAGCAGGAACGGCAGACGCCATCCCCAGCTTTGCATTGCGTCGGCGCTGAGCAGGGTGGTCAGGAGACCCGCGAGCAGGGAGCCGAGCAGCAGGCCTGCGGCGGTACTGGCGGGCACGACTGCCGCGTACAGGCCGCGCTTGTTGGCCGGAGCGTACTCCACCAGGAACGCGGACGCGCCGGCATATTCCCCGGAGGCGGAGAAGCCCTGGGCGACGCGGATGATCAGGAGCAAGATCGGAGCCCAGATGCCGATCGTGTCGTAGCCGGGTATCAGGGCTATGCAGAAGGTCGCTCCGGACATGATCAAGATGGAAAGTGACAGAGCCGTCCGCCGCCCGACCCGGTCGCCGATGTGGCCCCACACGAAGCCTCCGAGAGGCCGAACCAGGAACGAGATCGCGAACAGGGCGAACGTCAGCAGAAGTCCGGTCTTCGGGTCGGACTCTGGGAAAAAGACTGCCGCGATTGTGACGGCCAGGTAGCCGTACACGGCGTAGTCGAACCACTCGACAAAGTTGCCGATGAAGCTGGCAGCAACCACTCGCCGTCGAGTGTCTCTGCTGACTTCAGGGCTTCCGCCCGGGCCGGATATGCCGGACACCACGGTGCGGGAATCAGCGTAGGTGCTGTGCGCGGTTGCCCCTGCCGTTGGATTTTGTTCGTTACTCATATGTCCACCAATGAAAATTTGGGGTTGCATTGAACGCAACGCTGTTGCATCAGAGTATGCGTGAGCTAAAGCACAGTCAAGGGTATTTTGTACGCAGCGACAGAAATCTGCTTACAGGAACCTACGGAAGAAAAGTGATTGACGCAACACCTCCTACGATCTAAGGTTGCATTCAACGCAACACTGTTGCATTTGTCTATCTGTTTCCTTGAACCGAAAGAGGCCGTCATGACGGGCACCCTGAATGAACCCCTGGCCAGCGTCGACGCCGACGTTGCCCGGGCCATTGACCGCGAGCTGGACCGCCAGCAGTCCACGCTCGAGATGATCGCGTCCGAGAATTTCGCCCCTGCCTCGGTCATGGAGGCGCAGGGCTCGGTCCTGACGAACAAGTACGCCGAGGGTTACCCGGGCAAGCGCTACTATGGCGGCTGCGAGCACGTTGACGTGATCGAACAGCTCGCGATCGACCGGATCAAGGCCCTGTTCGGCGCGGAGGCTGCGAACGTTCAGCCCCATTCGGGTGCGCAGGCCAACGCGGCCGCCATGTTTGCGCTGCTGGAACCGGGCGACACGATCATGGGGCTCTCGCTGGCGCACGGCGGGCACCTGACCCACGGGATGCGCATCAACTTCTCCGGCAAGCTCTACAACGTCGTCCCCTACCATGTGCGCGAATCGGACATGACCGTGGACATGGCCGAAGTCGAGGCCCTGGCCCTCGAGCACCGCCCCAAAATGATCGTGGCCGGCTGGTCCGCGTACACGCGCCAGCTCGATTTTGCGGAGTTCCGCCGGATCTCCGACGCCGTCGGGGCGTACCTGATGGTGGACATGGCCCACTTCGCCGGCCTGGTCGCCGCCGGACTGCACCCGAATCCGGTGCCCTTTGCCGACGTCGTCACCACCACCACGCACAAGACCCTCGGCGGCCCGCGCGGCGGCGTGATCCTAAGCCGTGAGTCTCTGGCGCGCAAGATTAACTCCGCCGTTTTTCCCGGCCAGCAGGGCGGGCCGCTGGAACACGTCATCGCCGCCAAGGCGGTGTCGTTCAAGATCGCCGCAAGCGATGAGTTCAAGGACCGGCAGCAGCGCACCCTGGAAGGGGCCAAGATCCTGGCCGAGCGCCTGCTCGCACCGGACGTCGCCGAATATGGGATCTCCGTCGTGGGCGGCGGCACCGACGTGCACCTGGTCCTGGTGGACCTGCGCAACTCGGCGCTGGACGGGCAGCAGGGCGAGGACCGCCTGCACCGCATCGGCATCACCGTGAACCGCAACGCCGTCCCGTTCGACCCTCGCCCGCCGATGGTCTCCTCCGGGCTGCGGATCGGCACCCCGGCCTTGGCCACGCGCGGCTTCGGCCCGGCCGAATTCACCGAGGTTGCCGACATCATCGCCGAGGCCATTAAGGGCGAGCTCAGCGACGAGTCGGCTGTGCTGCTCCGCGACCGGGTCGCGGTCCTTGCCGAGAAATTTCCGCTTTACCCGAATCTTTCCGGAACTGCCGGAACCGCCCCGAACGGAGTTGCATAATGAGCACTGAACAGCTTCCGGAGCACCCGGAATTCCTCTGGCGCAACCCGGAGCCCAAGTCCTCCTACGACGCGGTGATTGTGGGCGGCGGCGGGCACGGTCTCGCCACCGCCTACTACCTGGCCAAGAACCACGGGATGACCAACATCGCCGTCCTGGAAAAGGGCTGGCTCGCCGGCGGCAACATGGCCCGGAACACCACGATCATCCGCTCCAACTACCTCTGGGACGAGAGCGCGGCGATCTACGAGCACGCCCTCAAGCTCTGGGAGATCCTGCCGGAGGAACTCGAGTACGACTTCCTGTTCAGCCAGCGCGGCGTGATGAACCTCGCCCACACCCTGGGCGATGTGCGCGAGAGCATGCGCCGGGTCGGGGCGAACCAGCTCAACGGCGTGGACGCCGAGTGGCTGGACCCGCAGCAGGTCAAGGAACTCTGCCCCATCCTGAACATCAACGACAACATCCGCTACCCGGTCATGGGCGCCACGTACCAGCCCCGCGCCGGCATCGCCAAGCACGACCACGTGGCCTGGGCGTTCGCCCGCAAATGCGATGAACTAGGCGTGGACATCATCCAGAACTGCGAAGTCACAGGCTTCCTGAAGGATGGCAACCGCGTGGTGGGTGTCAAAACCAACCGCGGCACCATCCACACCGAAAAGGTCGGTCTCTGCGCGGCCGGACACAGCTCCGTCCTCGCGGAAATGGCCGGCTTCCGGCTGCCCATCCAGTCCCACCCGCTTCAGGCACTGGTGTCCGAACTCCACGAGCCCGTCCACCCGACCGTGGTCATGTCCAACCACGTCCACGTCTACGTCTCCCAGGCACACAAGGGCGAACTCGTGATGGGCGCCGGCGTCGACTCCTACAACGGCTACGGCCAGCGCGGATCCTTCCACGTGATCGAGCACCAGATGGCAGCCGCCGTCGAACTCTTCCCGATTTTCGCCCGGGCCCATGTGCTCCGGACCTGGGGCGGGATCGTGGACACCACCCTGGACGCCTCCCCGATCGTCGGCACCACCCCGGTGGAGAACATGTTCGTCAACTGCGGCTGGGGTACCGGCGGCTTCAAGGGCACCCCGGCGGCCGGGCTGACGTTCGCGCACACCATCGCCACCGGTACCCCGCACACCCTCAACAAAGCCTTTGCCCTGGAGCGCTTCGAAACCGGCGCCCTGATCGATGAACACGGCGCCGCCGCCGTGGCCCACTAGAAAGAGGTACGGACATGCTCCTCATTTCATGCCCCAACTGCGGCCCCCGGGACGAGACCGAATTCCACTACGGCGGCCAGGCCCACGTCCCGTACCCGGAGAACCCGAACGCCCTGAATGACAAGGAATGGGCCCAGTTCCTGTTCTACCGCGACAACACCAAAGGCATTTTCGCCGAACGCTGGCTGCACAGCACCGGCTGCCGCCAGTGGTTCAACATGCTGCGCGACACGCTCACCTACGACATCCAGGCCATCTACCCGATGGGCACGCCCCGGCCCGATGTGACGGTCCCGGCCGCCGCCGAATCCGGCACTGCCAGCACCGCTGCTGACAGCACCACAACCGGGGACTCCGCGCCCAGCATCTCAGCTTCCAGCATCGCCCCGGCCGCAACACCCGCCAGCGCCACCGCCCCGAAGGGAGCAACCAAGTGACTTCCCAGAACGCCCGCCTCGCCGCCGGCGGACGAATCGACCGCACCATCTCCTGGCGTTTCACCGTGGACGGCGAGGAATTCACGGGCCACCCCGGCGACACCCTCGCCTCGGCCCTGATCGCGAACGGCCGGATCGCCGCCGGCAACTCCCTCTACGAGGACCGGGCCCGGGGCATCATGTCGGCAGGCGTGGAGGAATCCAACGCGATGGTCAAGATCGCGCCACGCTTCCCCGGCGACGTGGCCGAGTCCATGCTTCCCGCCACCACGGTCACCCTGGTGGACGGCCTAAAGGCAGAACTCCTCAACGGCCTGGGCAAGCTGGACCCGGAGGAGGACCGCGCCGAGTACGACAAGAAGTACGTTCACACCGACGTCCTGGTGATCGGTGGCGGCCCCGCCGGCCTCGCCGCAGCCCGCGAGGCGGTCCGCACCGGCGCCCGCGTGATCCTCATGGACGACCAGCCCGAACTGGGCGGATCCCTTCTTTCCGGCTCCACCGCACCTGAGCTGGCTGAGATCATCGAAGGCAAGCCGGCCCTGGAATGGGTAGCGGATGTGGAAGCGGAACTCGTCTCGGGGGCCGAAAGCACCGTCCTGAACAGGACATCCGCCTTCGGCGCCTACGACGCCAACTACGTCATCGCCGTCCAGAGCCGCACCGACCACCTCTCCAGCCCGGCCGCCCCCGGCGTTTCCCGGCAGCGGATCTGGCACGTGCGCGCCAACCAGGTGGTGGTTGCCCAAGGCGCCCACGAACGCCCGCTGGTCTTCGAGAACAACGACCGCCCCGGCATCATGCTCGCCTCGGCCGTCCGCAGCTATCTCAACCGCTACGCCGTCGCGGCCGGGCAGCGCGTTGTCATCAGCACCACCAATGACAGCGCCTACGCCCTGGCTGCAGACCTGCAGGCCGCCGGCGTCAAGGTCGCCGCCATCGTCGACGCCCGTGCCAAGCTCACGGACGTTGCTGCGGCCGCCGTCGAAGCAGGCACCCGGGTGCTGATCGGCAGCGCCGTTGCCAACACCACCGCCTCGGACTCCGGCGACGGCCGGCTCAACGCCGTCACCGTCCGCAGCATCAACGAAGACGGCGATCTCACCTCCGGCGTCGAAGAGGTCCCCTGCGATCTGCTGGCCGTTTCCGGTGGCTGGAGCCCGCTCGTCCACCTCCACTCCCAGCGGCAGGGCAAGCTGCGTTGGGACGACGAGCTCGCCGCTTTCGTGCCGAGCACCGTGGTCCCGAACCAGCAGACCATCGGCTCCGGCCGGGGCAGCTTCGAACTCGCGGAGTGCGTGGCCGAGGGCATCTCAGCCGGAGCATCGGCAGCCGCCGCCGCAGGCTTCAGCCCTGAAAATGCTGGCGCAGTCGTCGATCCGCTGGTCTTTTCGGAACCGAAAGCCTCCGCCCCGACCCGGCAGCTGTGGCTGGTCCCGGGCCAGGAAGGCACGCCGGATGACTGGCACCACCACTTCGTGGACTTCCAGCGTGACCAGTCTGTAGCCGACGTGCTGCGTTCCACCGGAGCCGGCATGCGGTCCGTGGAACACATCAAGCGCTACACCTCGATCAGCACCGCCAACGACCAGGGCAAGACCTCCGGCGTCAACGCGATCGGCGTCATCGCCGCCGCGCTCCGCCAGGCAGGGGAAGCATCGCGCGGAATCGGCGACATCGGCACCACCACCTACCGGGCACCGTTCACCCCGGTGGCGTTCGCGGCTCTCGCCGGACGCCAGCGCGGTGAACTGTTCGACCCCGCCCGCGTCACCTCCATCCACCCGTGGCACGTCGCCCAGGGTGCCCTGTTCGAGGACGTCGGGCAGTGGAAGCGCCCCTGGTACTACCCGCAGGCCGGGGAGGACATGGACGCCGCAGTGCTGCGCGAATGCGCTGCCGTCCGCGACTCCGTAGGCTTTATGGACGCCACCACGCTGGGCAAGATCGAAATCCGCGGCAAGGACGCCGGGGAGTTCCTCAACCGGATCTACACCAACGCGTTCAAGAAGCTCGCCCCGGGTTCCGCCCGCTACGGCGTGATGTGCATGGCAGACGGCATGATTTTCGACGACGGCGTGACCCTGCGCCTCGACGAGGATCGCTACTTCATGACAACCACCACCGGCGGCGCCGCGAAGGTCCTCGACTGGCTGGAGGAATGGCTGCAGACCGAATGGCCGGACCTGGACGTGCACTGCACCTCGGTGACCGAACAGTGGTCCACCATCGCCGTCGTCGGACCCAAATCCCGGGCCGTCGTGGCGAAGCTGGCTCCTGAACTGGCGGCCAACGGCGGCCTGGACGCCGAGGCGTTCCCGTTCATGACGTTCAAGGAAACCACCCTCGCCTCCGGCGTCCGGGCCCGGATCTGCCGGATCTCGTTCTCCGGCGAACTGGCCTACGAAATCAACATCCCATCCTGGTACGGGCTGAACACCTGGGAAGCCGTGGCCGCGGCCGGCGCGGAGTTCAACATCACCCCGTACGGCACCGAAACCATGCACGTCCTGCGCGCGGAGAAGGGCTACCCGATCGTCGGGCAGGACACCGACGGGACCGTCACCCCGCAGGATGCCGGCATGGAGTGGGTGGTCTCCAAGGTCAAGGACTTCATCGGCAAGCGCTCCTACACTCGGAAGGATGCCGCCCGCACCGACCGGAAGCACCTGGTCAGCGTCCTTCCTGTGGACGGCACGATCCGGCTCCCCGAAGGCACCCAGCTTGTGGAGCAGGGCATCACCGTCAACCCCGCCTACGGTCCGGTCCCCATGCAGGGATTCGTGACCTCGAGCTACCACAGCGCCGCCCTGGGCAGGTCGTTTGCCCTGGCCCTGATCAAGAACGGCCGCAACCGCATCGGTGAGACCCTCGTGGCTGCCGTCGGCGACCAGCTGGTGGACGTTGTTGTCTCAGAAACCGTACTTTTTGACTCTGAAGGGACCCGCAAAGATGGCTAATACAGCAGCACTGACAGGCATCAATGGACTCCGGGACATTCGCCGCAGCCCCGCCTACCACCTGACCGAAGCGCTGGCGGCCGGCTCCGTCCCGGGCAAGGTGGTCCTCAACGAAGGTCCGTTCCAGACGATGGCCGGAGTTCGCGTGGACCCCCGTTCCGAGGCCGGATCACGGATCGCAGCCGTGACCGGCGGGCTGCCGGCACACTGCGGCGAAGTGACCGGCACGGACAGCATCAGCGTCCTCTGGCTCGGACCGTCCGAGTTCATGGCAGTGGCACCGGAAGCTGCCCACGATTCCCTGGGCGGCAACCTCATCGGCTCCCTCATGGAAGCACTTGGCGACGCCCCGGGCCAGGTGGTGGACCTCTCCGCCAACCGCACCACGTTCGAGCTCTCAGGCCCGCGCGCCCGGGCCGTCCTGGAAAAAGGCTGCGCCCTGGACCTGCACCCCCGCAGCTTCACCCCGGGAACGGCGCTGACCACCGAAGTCGGCAACATCCCCGTGGTGCTGCAGAAGACCGCAGAGAACAGCTTCCGGCTCTTCCCCCGGGCCTCGTTCGCGGAGTTCCTGGGCCGCTGGCTTCTTGACGCGATGCGCGAGTACGCGTCCCCCGAGGTCCCCTGATGGCGCTCAGCGTCCTGGACCTGTTTTCTGTTGGCATCGGGCCGTCCTCCTCCCACACGGTCGGCCCGATGCGGGCAGCCAAACGGTTCGCCGACGGACTCAAGAGCGACGGACAGCTGAGCGCCACCACGAGGGTCCAGGCCGAACTTTTCGGCTCCCTCGGTGCCACCGGCCGGGGCCACGGCTCTGACAAGGCCGTGGTCCTGGGCCTCCAGGGCCAGGACCCGGACACGGTGGACACCGCCACCGCGGACGACCAGGTCGCCGCCGCCGCCCTCGACGCCGAAATCCGGATCGGCGGGGAACACAGGGTGGACTTCAACTGGGACGAGGACGTGGTGCTGCACCGCCGCAAATCCCTCCCGGCCCACCCCAACGGCATGACCTTCCGCGCCCTGGACCACACCGGTACGGTCCTCAGCGAACGGAGCTATTACTCCATCGGGGGCGGATTCGTCGTCGACGGCACCGCCCAGGGCGCTGACCAGGTCGTGGCCGACGACACGGTGCTGCCCTACCCCTTCACGACAGGCGACGAACTCCTGGAAATCTGCGCCCGCGAGAACATGTCCATCGCCGACGTGATGCTCGCCAACGAACTCACTTGGCGCAGCGAAGCCGAACTCCGGGACAGGCTCCTGGCCCTGTGGGCGGTCATGCGCCAGTGCGTCGAGAACGGCTGCGCCGCCGAGGGAATCCTGCCCGGCGGGCTGAACGTCAAACGCCGTGCCCCGGCATTGTTCCGGACGCTGGCAGCATTCGCCGTCAACGCCGAAGCCGAAGCGAGGAATTCGTCCCCGGTCCAGGTGCCCGCGGACCCGCTGCTCGCCATGGAATGGGTGAACCTGTTCGCCCTCGCCGTCAACGAGGAAAACGCCGCAGGCGGGCGGATCGTCACCGCCCCCACCAACGGCGCCGCTGGGATCGTGCCGGCCGTCCTGCACTACTACGTCAAGTTCGTCCCCGGAGCCAACGACGACGGCGTCATCCGCTTCCTGCTCACAGCCGCCGCCGTCGGAATCCTGTTCAAGATCAACGCCTCCATCTCCGGCGCGGAGGTCGGCTGCCAGGGGGAAGTCGGCTCGGCCTGCTCCATGGCCGCAGCCGGACTGTGCGAAGTCCTGGGCGGCACCCCGGAACAGGTGGAAAACGCCGCCGAAGTCGGGATCGAGCACAACCTCGGCCTGACCTGCGACCCCGTCGGCGGTCTGGTGCAGATCCCCTGCATCGAACGCAACGCCATCGCCAGCGTCAAGGCCATCAACGCCGCCCGCCTGTGCCTTCACGGCGACGGCAGCCACAAAGTGTCGCTGGACAAAGCCATCAAAACCATGCGCGAAACAGGAGCGGACATGAAAACCAAGTACAAGGAAACCTCCCGCGGAGGCCTCGCCGTGAACGTCATCGAATGTTGAGCCATGATGGCCACTTAGTCGGGATCCCGCCGCGGCAAGGGGCAGGCGTTCGGCGTGCAGGGAACCATGCAGTTCCACGTGCGGTGGTGCCAAACGAGCGGCGGCGCCGTTTCCGGGATGCCGCTTCGGATCAACAACTTTGCGAGGATGCCTCATGACCGCTCTGCACTCCATTCCCCTTACCCTTATCGACGGAACGGACGCTGACTTCGGCCGCTTCAAGGGGGAGGTGGTACTGGTGGTGAACGTCGCGTCCCATTGCGGACACACGCCGCAGTACGCAGGACTAGAGGCGCTGCACAACAAGTTCCGGGAGCAGGGATTCGCGGTGCTGGGGATCCCGTGCCATCAGTTTGCCGGGCAGGAGCCGGGGGCCGACGCCGAGATCGCCGAGTTCTGCGAACGCAACTTCGGTGTGACGTTCCCGATGACTGCCAAGGCAGACGTCCATGGCGAAGACCAGCACCCGCTCTACGCGGAACTAACCAAGTTCAGAAATCCCGATCTTCCGGAGCAGGTGCAGTGGAATTTCGAGAAGTTTCTAGTGAACCGCGACGGTGGGGTTGTAGCGCGCTTTGCCTCGACGATGGCTCCTGAATCACCCGAAGTCATTGGCGCCGTGCAGGGGGCCCTCGCATGACACGGATTGACTCCGCACCATCGCCAGTGTGAAGGCCATCAACGCCGCCGACCTGTGCCTGCAGGGGTACGGCAGCCACAAAGTATCGCTGGACAAAGCGATCAAGACCATGCGTGAGACAGGAGCGGACATGAAGACCAAGTACAAGGAAACCTCCCGCGGAGGCCTGGCCGTGAACGTGATCGAGTGCTGACCCGTGGATACCTTGAATAGCACGGCCGCTGACTTCGTTCTGACCCTCGATTGCCCGGAGACCCGGGGAATCGTGCACGCTGTGTCCGGATTCCTGCTGGAAGAGGGCTGCGACATCCTGGAGAGCAAGCAATTCGATTCCCAGGACGACGGCCATTTCTTCATGCGGCTCCACTTTGCCTCGTCCGGGGACTCCCCCGGCGGGCCGGCCACCCTCGAATCGCTCCGGGAGGCTTTCGGTCCCGTGGCCGAAAGATTTGGTATGCAGTGGCACCTGCGGGCCGCGGGGACGAAATGCCGGGTCCTGATCATGGTGTCCAAATTCGAGCACTGCCTCAACGACTTGCTGTTCCGCGCCCGCATCGGCGAGCTGCCCATCGATATTGTCGGGGTCGTCTCGAACCATCCGGACCACCGCGGGATCGTGGAATGGCACGGCATCCCCTTCTTCCACGTGCCCGTCACGGCAGACACCAAGCCGGCGGCCGAGGAGAGCCTGATGGAACTCGTCGACCGGTTGGATGTCGAACTCGTGGTTCTGGCGCGTTACATGCAGGTCCTCAGCGACGATCTCACCCGCCGCCTGGACGGCCGGGCCATCAACATCCACCACTCCTTCCTGCCCAGCTTCAAGGGCGCCAAGCCCTACCATCAGGCACACGCCCGCGGCGTGAAGACCGTCGGCGCCACCGCCCACTACGTCAACGCGGAGCTCGACGAGGGCCCGATCATCTCCCAGCAGGTGGTGGAGGTAGACCACACCTACACCGCCGAGGACCTCGTCGCCGCCGGACGGGACACCGAGCGCAAAGCACTCTCCAACGCCGTCCGCTGGCACTGCGAGGGACGCGTCTTCCTCCAGGGCAACCGGACCGTCGTCCTGAAATAGCTACGCGTCCACCGGCACGTCGGTCGATAGCCGTCTCATGCTGGCTTCTGTCACCACCACAACAACGAAAGAGACATCCAGTGAATCAGCCACTTCCCCGGGTTACGGGCAGCAACCGAGTCAAGCGCGGCATGGCGGAGATGCTCAAGGGCGGCGTCATCATGGACGTCGTCAACGTCGAGCAGGCCCTCATTGCCGAGGATGCCGGAGCCGTTGCAGTCATGGCGCTGGAACGCGTTCCGGCCGACATCCGCGCCCAGGGCGGCGTGTCCCGCATGTCCGATCCGGACATGATTGAGGCGATCATCGGCGCAGTGTCCATCCCGGTCATGGCGAAGGTCCGGATCGGCCACTTCGTCGAAGCCCAGGTCATCCAGACCCTCGGCGTGGACTACATCGACGAGTCCGAGGTCCTCACCCCGGCCGACTACGCGAACCACATCGACAAGTGGAACTTCAAGGTTCCCTTCGTCTGCGGCGCCACCAACCTCGGCGAGGCCCTGCGCCGCATCAACGAGGGCGCGGCCATGATCCGATCCAAGGGTGAAGCCGGCACCGGCGACGTCTCCAACGCCACCACCCACATGCGCCAGATCCGTTCGGAAATCAAGAAGCTTGCCGGCATGGCCGAGGACGAGCTCTACGTCGCCGCCAAGGAACTGCAGGCCCCGTACGAACTGGTCAAGGAAGTGGCCGCCGCTGGCAAGCTTCCGGTGGTGCTGTTCACCGCCGGCGGCATCGCCACGCCGGCCGATGCCGCGATGATGATGCAGCTCGGCGCCGACGGCGTCTTCGTCGGCTCCGGTATCTTCAAGTCCGGCAACCCGGCCCAGCGCGCTGCCGCCGTCGTCAGAGCAACCGCGTACTTCGATGACCCGGACGAGATCGCCAAGGCCTCCCGCAGCCTGGGCGAGGCCATGGTCGGCATCAACGTCGAAGAAATCCCGGCCCCGCACCGCCTCGCCGAACGCGGCTGGTGACAGCAACACTCTGAAAGGAACGAACTTGATCATCCGTCATGACGACTGGTCCCACCTGATCGGTGCAACAGTGGAAATCCGGCGCCAAGGACACACCGTCCGCACAGGTCGCGTTGACCACGCCACAAAAGACTCCAACATCCTCTGGCTTGCCCAGGAAGGCAACAACCCGCGGAAAATGATCGACAAAGCCCAAGGCTACGAGGCATGGGCCGTCTCCGCGGTTCCTCGCTGACCTCGGGGATTCTCCGTAATCTTCGTTGTGTCCGTCGCTCGCCAAATCGCCATGAGACTCAGGTGTCACACAGCGGGTGCCAGAAAACCAGAATCGGAACCGGCGCGCTTTTTTGGCGGTACGCCGTGGACAGTCCTACTTCTAGTTGTAGAGCCTCACGTCAGGGAACCAGCCAGCTGGTGCCATCCTTGGTTCCAGATGGTCGGGGTCGCGGTGTTCTTTCATGTCGCAGTTGTAGAACGGGCCCTGTGGGTTCAGCAGGACACCCATGTGGTGGTCCGCGTGATCACGCCACCAAACGCTCATCCCCGTGGCCGGGTCGAGGCGCAGGTGCTCCCAGGAACGCCACAAGGCCGCAACGCGCGAGACGGCTTCGGGGTGGAAATACCACTCGATGCACCACTTCGCGGTCTTACCAGTGACACTGCGGACGAATGTCGGCAGCAGCTGCTCGTGGAGGAACTCTTCAGCCGTGCCGTAGACGAGCTCCGGTGTGTTCTCCGGCTTGCCGTCCTCGCTTGCGCCGGGGTTGGGGGCGGGGGTGTCCGTATCGAACAGTCCGAAATCATCTGCCATGGCTGATTGCTTCCTTACCCGGTGACCCAGGGATTAGCGACCGGGGCGGCGGGCACCGGGACGGGCTCCGGTTCCTCCGGGCGGGGGCTGTACTTCTTCATGGAGGCTTCCACCGCGTCTTTGTGCCGGCCGGTGTACCAGGGCATGGTGCGGACCAGTGTGGCGGGTGCGCCGGAGGCGAGGACGACGGCGCGGCCGCGGTCCAGTTCCGCGAGGTTGGAGACGTCGAAGATGCGTTCCTTGCCTTCCTGGCGGGAGCGGCTGGAGCCGGACTTTCCGGAGGAGACGGAGACGTTGGTGTAGCTGTAGTCCCCGATCAGGTCCGAGAGCGCCCGGAGGAAGCCTTCTTCAGCGACGCCGCCGCCGTAGACCTTGACGTTCGCGGCCGACCAGATCTTCCGCATGTTCGCCTCGCCCCACAGTTCGACGCCCTGGGACCACGACTGCAGGATGCCCATGACGATCAGGCCCTTGGACCCATAGTGGCTGAACTGATCCGGCAGGGCCGCCCAGCGGACGACGTTGGCCAACTCATCGAGGGCGAACAGCGCAGGCTTGGGCAGACGGCCGCCGCTGCGTTCGGCCCGTTCCTCCATCGCCTCGGCGATCGCCACCGTCAACGCTGTGGTGAGCGGGGAAGCGGAGCCGGCCCCTTCCTTGGAGAGGATGTAGATCGTCTCCTGGGAGGCAGCGAAAGCGTGCGGGTTGAACTGCCGGCGGGCATCCGTGGCCACCGTCGCGCCGCCCATCGGGGCCACCCAGCGCAGCGTGTTCCTGGACTTGAGGCACTGGATCATCTTCTCGGCGGTGCCGAAGATACCGTCGCGCTGTTTGTCGGCGAGTTCCAGCGTGGACTCCAGACCCTTGTATTGGAGCTCGTAGTCATTCTCTTTCAGGATGTTGATGGGTTCCCGGTTTACCTGCTCGGTCACCCACAGGTAAACCTGCGTGATGGGAAGCCCACCGAGCGCGGCCGCGAGGAAGTACGAGGAGAGAATGTCCTCGGCTTTAGGGTCGAAGTAGGCATCCGGATTGGAACCCGGGACCCGTGAACCGACTGAAAAGTGCTGCGTGAGCTTGTACGCCTTCTCTTCGTCGGTGACGTAGGACAGCGGGTTCCACCACCATTGCGCTTCCTCCTGCGCGATCTTCTGCGGATCGAACACCCACACCGGGCCCGTGGCCTCGCGGACCCCACGGGTGCCGTCCACCACGTCACGCTTGTTCGACGTGGAGACCACGGCGCCGGGTGCGTCCAGGATGGCAGGCATGACCCGTGAGGTCGACTTACCGGTACGGGGACCCCAGATATCGAGGCTGAGGTCTTCCCAGGACTGAATGAACGTCTGGCCGGTGGAGACCACCTTGCCCACCACGATGCCCGGAGCGTCCGTCACGCCCAGCCGATCCGCCGTCGCTTTCGCGCCCTTCTCGGAGAACGCAGCCAAGGACTTACCCCGCCCCAGGTACCGGGCGGCCTTGTCGACGCGGGCACGCCTGGATGCACCCTTCTTCCAGGCCAGCAGCACGACGATGGCCAGGACCAGGACCACACCGGCCATGACGGCGGCCGCGACGGTGGACTGGACAGGCCACGGCACCCGGCCCTTGACCAGCCCGGAGATCAGATCAATGGGATGTTTGGGCGGCGCGTCGATGCCGGCCATCCAGGATCCCAGGTGGACGGCCGCGTAGGTCCCGCCGCCGACGACGACAATGAAACCAATGGCCATCCAGACCAGCAGGGCATCGCCGAGGCCCATTCCCTTACGGTTAGGTGCACTCACAGCCTGCCTCCCTCAAGGGGTAGGTCAGGGGTCATTGGCTCGAGGAGGGTTTCCGGGATCTCTCTCCATTTCCCCTCGGTGTCGTTGACCCCGTACGGGCCTTGCTCCAAAGATGTCAGTCCCACCAGGACGGGGATCCCGGGCCGGCCACCGACCTTGATCAGGAACTTCCCCCGTCCGGGAGGTTCGACGTCGAGCCCGCGGGAGTCCCACGCGGGCGGGTCCTGCCAGGAAATGAGCTTCTGCTGCTCTTGGCGGGACAGCGGAATGGCCGAGGTCAGCAACGGCATTTCGGAGGCCGGTAGGCCGCCGCAGATCACCATGCCGGAGCGTTCCACGAAGCCGCGGGCTTTCATCCGGTCCTCTTCTGCCGGCAGTGCCAGCAGGTCGGACATGGTGTGGGAAATCATGATCTGCCCGACACCCACGGAGCGGTTCAAACGGGTCAGGGCGTCCACCCGGTCCACCATGCCTTTACCGGCGCGCAGCGCCCGCCACAGCTCATCCAGGACCACGAAGTAGTTCCGGCGCGGTTCCAGTCCGGCGTCCGCGAGGGCGTTGGCGACATTGACCGTGCCGAAACCGTAGGACCAGCACGCGAGCAGAATTGCTGCTTGGAGGTCGGTTTCGGTCTCGTCAATGCTGGAGACATCGAAGACCACGGCGCGGTCGCGCATCATGGGGTTGGTGGTGTGGCGGGAGAAGATTTCTCCGAGCTTCCCGCCTCCGGTCAGGCCCAGCAGGGTTGCTTCCAGCGCCCGGGTTTCCTGCAGGTAGACGTTCATGTCGCCGCGGTCCAGTGCAACTTGGCGCAGCTCATCGGGTGCGGAGATGATCACGTCCAGCAGGTCTTTCAGGACCGGAACGCCGTCGAACCGGTCATCGAGGACCCGCAAGGCCCGGTCCAGGATCGTCTGTTCCTGATCGGTGGGCGGGTTGTTCCGGCTGATCGTGATCAGCGAGACAACCATGGTCAGGCGCCGGCCGTGCGCGTCGGCTCGGACCCGGGCGGCGTCCTCATGGTGGCCGCTGTCCTCGAGCAACTGCGCCGCTTCGACGGCCTGGCCGGGATCGAGGATGTTCAGGTAGCCGACACCGCGGCCGAGCCTGATGACCTGCCCGCCGAGCGCCTGGACCGCTTTGACGTGCTCGCCTTTCAAATCCCCCAGGATCAGGGGGTGGACGCCCTGAGCGGAGAGACCGATGAACATCCGACGCACCACGGTGGACTTCCCCAGCCCCGGCTTGCCCAAGATGAACGCCGACGGATTGGAAATCAGCCGTGCCCGCTGGAACCAGCTGATCGGGTCACAGCAGACCGTGGCCTGCGTTTCCTCGTGGCGGCCGAGCGGGACGCCGATCATGGGCGAGGACGCCCCAGAGGAAAACGGCCACAGCCCGCAAACCTGAACCGTGGTTCCCCGGTATTCCTTCACGGACGGAACGAGCTGGGCCATCCCGCCGCCGCGTCCGGTCCAGCCCCGGGCAGAGGGCCCGGGCTGACGCTGTTCCTTCACAGCCTTCTTCTTCGGCGCAGCCTTGACCGGCGCTGTGACCTTTTTGGCGGGGCGGGTGAAGAGTTTCATGCGGGCCATTACAGGGCATCCTTAATCTCGGACGGCAGCATGCTGTGCTTGGGCAACACCAGCCCCAGCGGCAGCGATGCCGCGAACGCAGTGTCCTGGGCACCGAAGGCGCGGCGCAGCAGCACCCGGGCAGTACCCGAGGTCTGTTCCACGGCCGCGACGGCATCGGGGAGGCGTTCCTTATCGGTCACGGTGGCCGTGACGACCATGCCGAAGTTCACCAGCCCGGCGCCCTGGGCTTCCTCCTGCGCGGTCTGCACGGCGGAGCGGGCGTCGACCAGGGCCCGGGCGGACGGGCGGTTTCCGGAGGTGATGCGGACGTTGGCGTTGTTCTGGTCCCGCTCCACCACGGCCGCGGCACGGGCCGAATCCATCGGGCGGTACAGCAGCGAGATCCGCTTGCGGTCAATGTCCCCGTGCGGGGCCAGCAGCCGGGACAGGACCGAGGAGTTCACCGAACCGCGCGGGGCACCTGTCATGGTCCAGGAAACTGAGAACGCGCTGTCGTGCCGGTAGTCATCCCAGCTCGCCTGCGTCGCGGAGGGTCCAACTTCGCCCCAGGTCAGGGACACCGGGGAGCCGGCGGCGTGCGCTTGATCAATGATCAGGGCGGCGGGCGGATCGTAGGCGATCCGGACGACCTCGCAGAGTTCCTGCGCGGACATCGGACGGGCGATCCCGGCGCCGGTGGACTGCAGCCGGGCCGAAAGGCCGGGGATCCGGGACGAGAGGTCCCGGGCCACATCTTCAGGTGTGCGCTTCTTCGATCCGGTCCGCAGGGAGGCGTTGAAGGACAGGGATACCCAGGCCCGGACCGTGGCCGAACCTTCCGGATACGTGTCGACGACCTCGTTGAGCACGTTCTTGGCAAAATCCGGGGCGTTCGGGTCGATGTTCATGGTGACCTCATTGCGGAGCCGGTAGCCGGAATCCGGTGCGGTCTCGACCGTTACGGCGGCGGCGTCCAGGCCCGCTTCGTCTCCTAGGCCGGCGATCCAGCCGCCCCAGTTCGCCACCCAGGCATCGACCTGTTCCGGGTCCACCAGGGACGCGCCGTCGGGTTCGGTGGAGAAGATCACGGTGTAGTGGCTGGTGGAAGGCACATGCAGCAGGGCGAACGGGCGCTTGTAGGAGTCGGTGAATTCGTACAGGGTGGACTTCGCGGCGAGGCCGGGCAGCTGGTACATGCCCCAGGCCGTCACGCCGAGGGGGCCGGATCGGTAGAGGTTCGTTCCGGAGGACTTGGAGAGACGGAAGCTCATCCGTGTTCCGAAACGGTCAACAACGGACTGGCCGTGCTTGTCCTTGACCGTCAGCAACAGGGCACTGGCCCCGGCCACGGCCAGGACCCCCAGGCCCGGGAGCAGGCCCCAGATCGCGAAGCTGATGATGCCCAGCAACAACCCGGCCATGACAATGCCGGTGCCGATCGCGCCGAGATTACCCAGCCCGGCAGAGCGCGGGACGCGCCAGTTGCCGTAGGACGGTTCCTTGTATTCGGTATTAATTGCTGCCACTGGGGCCCTCCCCGGTTGAATCCTGCGCGGTCTGTTGTGCGGCCCGGGAAACCCTGGACGCTGCTTGTGCTCCTACGGCGACGGCCATGCCGGCCGGGCCGGCGGCTGACGCTGCACCCGAGGCGGCGCCTGCGCTGCCTGCGGCTGCTCCTGCTCCTGCTCCTGCTCCTGCGCCGGTAGTGCCTGCTGCGCCGGCTGTGGCGGCGCTGGTGGCCCCGCCCGGACCGGTCGCCCCGGGTGTCGGCTGGCCGCCATTGCCCCGGGGTCCGGTTGTTCCAGCGCTGCCCTTCGGAGATGAGCCTGACTGGTTGTTTTGTGTACTGGCCGGTGTCGGGGATGCATTGCCTTTACCGCTTCCGCTGCGGCCCATGGATACGGCACCCGTGGCCATGGCCCCCACGGCGGCTCCTGCCCCTGCCCCCCCGCCGGAGGCGACGGCACCGACCATCGGCGTGACGAACCGCATCAGCGCCGGCAAAGCGAACAGAGCGACGATCATCAACGTGAAACCCGTGATGGACGTGATCAACGAATCCTTCCCGCTGTTGCTACCCATGAGCAGGAATGCGACCGAATAGACGATGGCTGCGGCAGGTTTGTAGAGGATGAACGCGATAGTCCAGCCAACTGCTTTCTGGAACCACTGCCGCCCCATCTCGGTGTTGGTGAAGGCCGCGGTGGTAGGCAGGATGCCCGCCAGAATCACCAGCATGCCGCTGCGGACCACCATCAAAACGACCTGGACGAGGGAGGCAATCAGACCGATCAACCCCAGAACGATGAGGATAAAAACCCCGACACCCGATTGATTGGCCAGCACGAGAATTTTCATGGATTCGGCAAAGCCCTTGCCGTCCGTGGAACGCTTGATGATCTCGGCCGAGAAAGCATCCGCGGCGATCACCAGGATCGAGATGACCCCCAGGCCAAGCCCCGTGACCAGACCCAGCGTGATCAGGGACCGGAGCAGATCCTTGAGAGGTGCTCCGCGTTGTTCCCAGATCATCCGGATGCCACCGAGAATGACCGCGAGGACAGCCAGCGTCAGAGTCCAGACCATCAATTCGCTGTTCACCACGGAGACGACGGGACTCGGCGTCGCACCGTCAGAGCTGGCCAGGTTCACCGTGGGCATGGACACCCAGAAAGTCGACAGAGTCGTCACCATCTGGCTCATGCCCTCCATGATCGACTTCGCCAGGTTTGTTATGGCGTCGTCAACTGCTCCGGCTGCGATGTTCCCCGCGACGCACGTCAGCTCCCCCCATTTGCACTCAGCCATCTCAGACGCCTGACCAGAGAATGAAACCGCTGAGGTCGCTGAGCTGGGAGACGCCGCTGAAAGTTACCCCGTCGTCAGCCGGCTTCACTTTCCAGTCACCGTCCATCCAACGCATCGACAGGATCGTATGGACAAGGACTCCTTTGTTTGTCTCAAAAGCTAGGTCCACATTGGCCTCCGAGGCCGTGTAGGACTTGATGGAGAAGCCCTTGACCTGAATGGTTGTGTCGGATCCACTGGAGGCACTCGAGCTCGCGGCCTCCTTCATAGCAGCGTCGCGTCCCTTGCCCGGAACGAGGAGCTTGTCCGCCAGCTTCACCTCAAGTTGCGGCGAACCCGCCGAGCCCAGTGCGCCAACGTTCATGGCGGAATAGAGCGCCCCGGCCGGTGAATGCGCAAAGCAAGACCGGAATCCGTCTGAGTCGGTCTGTCCCGGGCCGGAAGTCTTGGGGTCGGTGGGTACGGCCATTTTTCCAACGAGTTCCCACTTGGACTTCGGCGCTGTTCCCAGGGCTGTCTCGGTGCTTGACGGCAGCCCGCAGATGCTTTTTCCCGCCGCGTCTGCTGACTTTGTCGGTGTTGCGGAGACGCTGTCCGGCGATGCAGCGGGGGCCGGCTGGGCGTTGTCCTGTCCCTTGGGGAGCAGGAAGATGACGACGGCTGCTGCAATCAGCGCGACCACCAGCGCGGCAGCAATGATGAAACCGGGTTTGGTGAACGGATTGCTTTCGGTGGTGCTCTCTGTTGACTGGCTCATGGTGAACCTCCCGTTGTTGGTGCTGGTTTAGACGAAGGCGCGGACGATGCCGGAGGCACCGGTGATGATGATGCAGCCCATCAGGACCCAGCCGAGCTTGCCGATGGCCTGAGCGCCCTCGCCGCGCTGGAGCTGGATGACCATGCCGATGCCGACGATGATCACGCCCAGGACACCGAGGACCAGGCCGATGCCGGAGGCCCAGTTCAGGATCGTGAGGAGGCCACCCGCCTGTGCCGGGACAACGGGAGTCGGGTTGGGGATGACGCTTGTTGCAAGTACGGAGAAGGAGTTCATGGTGAGAGACCTTTCAGTTGGTGATGCCGGGTGTGGAGGCGGTAGCCAGGGCGGCTAAGTCAGTGATGAAGCGTTGGTATTCGCGGGCCGGCGGCAGGGTGGTGGAGTCTCCGTGCCGCCAGGCCTCGACCCAGGGCAGGGTCCAGGACCGGGGGGCTCCCCCGCCGACGATGGCGGCGAAGTCCCGCAAGGGTTTGGGACTCTTCCCCGGTGCGTCCGCCAGAACGGCGAGGCCGAGCAGATCAAGGTCCGGTGCCGCGCCTGATGCCCACTGGGTCAGGGCGCTTTGTGCAGCTGTCAGGCCGCGCATGTCTGCACGGCAAACCAGCAGCACCCGCGGCTTGCTGCCGTCCTGGAGGACAGGCCAGCAGTGACCGGTCGCCCGTGCCCCGCCGATCAGGTCAGCGATGCGGCTTTCACCGGATCCACCGTGGGCGCCGGCGACCCACAGCGCTGCGGAGCCGGCGACGGTGCGGCGGGCCAGACGGTCTGCGGCGTCCGGTTCGACCATTCCCTTCAGAGGTCCACTGAGCACGGCCTCCGGCGGCACATGCGCCTCAGGAGCTGCCGTCTCCGCGCCGTCCGTCGGAGCCGGGTGGGTGATCCAGGGGTTCAGGGACTGTTGCATGGGTGCCTCCTTTCAGAGTCCGTGGTGGGTGGTTTAGAAGCCGGCGGCGACGGCGGCCGCGGCCGCCAGCCATGCCCGCTGGGTGGCGGGCTGGAGGGCTTCATAGCGGATGGGTCCGTTGACCAGGGCCGGATCGTAAGGAATCCGGACGACCGCGCGGACGAACGGGGCGAAGCCGTCAGCGATCCGCTGGGCCTCGTCCTTGGCCCGCTTCAGTGCCTCGCCGCTCATGCTGCGCTTGGCGTCGGTGGACTCCGAGACGATGACAACGGCGTTGCGGGCCAGCTCCGCGTCATGTCCTCCCCGGGATTCCAGGGTCTGCAGCGTCAAACGTGCGGCTTCTGCGCGATCCTCGATGGCGGTAACCGGGACCACGAGCTGGTTCGTGTGGTCGATCATCCGCCGCCAGTTCGCGGCCCGGGCCGTGTTGCCCGAATCCATCACCACAAGCCGGTAATAGCGGGTGAGGACCTGGTGGGCGATGTCGACTTCCTCGGCGGTGACTTCGTGGTCGCCTTCTTCGTTTTCATCCGAGCGCAGGACATCGAACTTGTCCGCGGTCTGGTGGTGGACGAACTTGGCGATCTCGGCCGCGTTCGTGGACGGGGAGAGCAGTTCGGTGGAGGCGTCGATCAGGTCCAGGACGCTGCGGTCGTGGGCGCCCTTTTCCGTCCGCCATCCGAGGGTGCCCTGGGATTCGTTGTTGTCCCACGCGACCGTGGCAGCGCCGCTGTAGCGGGCAAGGACGGCCGAAAGCATCACCACGGTGGGAGTCTTGTTCGCCCCGCCCTTGCGGTTGACCACCGCAATGGTCCGGGGGCCGGGCCAGTGCTGGCTGACCATGCGGACGTCCTCACGTTCGCTGAGTTCTTCCTCGGAGGGATCCATCCGCAGTCCCAGGCGCGTCAGTGTTCCGCGCCAGCCCTGTGTGGCAGGTTCGAGGAACGGGGCGCTGACCAGGAACGAGGTTTCCTTCAGGCTGCGCCGGGTCGGTGCTGCTTCCTCAACAACGGCACCTGTCTGCGGTTCCGGGGTGGCCGTCGCGGGGGCGGGCGGCCACGGCTGGGCGTCCACCGAGGCGACAGAGGCAGGAGCTGGCGCGGTCTCTTCCGGATCGGGTGCGGGTGCGGGGACGGTCTCAATGATGGCCGGCGCTGCGGTCGCGGGTGTGGTTTCGGGGACTTCTGCCCGGCGTCGGGCCGGAGCGGGCTCGTAGGAGACGGATTCGATCTTGTTGTCCGGGTGGACGATGAGTTCGCCGTGGCCTTCGGGGTCCTCGATGCGGACCCGGACGGGGCGCTGGAGGGTCTGGGCTTCGCCGACGACGAGGGCCAGGGCGTTGTTGCGGAGTTCCTGCACGGAGTCTCCGGCCGGGACGACGCGGGAGTTGCCTGCGACGATGACCTCGGCGGTGCCGTTGTCCCGGACGATGGCGCGGATGTTGGGAAAGGCCATGACTTCTGTTGGTGTGGTGCCCATGAGCTTCTTCCTTACGTGTGTGGGGGTGGACGTGGCGGTTAGGAGGCGGGCGGGGTGAGTCGGTTGACCTTCCAGGGGGCGTCCTTGCCGGTGCGGAGCAGCTGCACCGTGTAGGTCCCGGCGTTGGTGGGGACCGCTGCCATGACGCCGAAGCCGTTGGCTTCATCGACGCTGAGGGTGGCGGTCCCGGTTACGCGGCTTGCCGGGATGTTGGCCGGGTCCACTGCCGAATAGTCGGCTGTGGCCTGCGGGGTCAGCCAGCGGGCCAGGTCATTGGCCCACTGCTTGTCCGCCACCGTGGGGCGGGCGAAGTCCGCCATTGCCTTCCCGGCGACTTCCACGGCGTTGTCCTTGCTGGCCTGATCCCAGGTGATGCCGATCGTGGCCGGGACGGTTCCCCCTGGCGCCTGGGGTCCGCTGTTGGCGCTCAATGAGACCGGCGCGGACGCTGCGGGCTGGCTGGTTGATGCCGTCGGTGCCGGCGTCGTGTTCGCCACCGGTGCGCAGGACACGCAGAGCAGCGCCACGGCGAGCAGGGTCAGGGGCTTTTTCACTTCTTCTCCTCTTGGGTGGGCAGGTACAGGAAAGCGGAGGGGACAGTGTTGGCCACTGTCCGGGTGTAGTAGCTGTGGTCCGCCGGGGCCGGGTTGCCGTTGTAGCCCTCTTCGACATAGGTCCCGTTGTCCTTGACCTCTTTGACCACCGCGACGTGGCCGAAGCTCGGGTCCGCTCCCCCGGCGCCGGGTGCGTACCAGACAACGGCGCCGACCCGGGGTGTGTTGCCGGAGTCCCAGCCCTTGGCATCCCAGCCGGCCTTCCACGCCAGGGCCGAGCCGAGGCCCTGACCGTCGGGACGGAAGGTGCCGTTGAGGAACTTGAACGGAGCTTTCGTTGAACCCATCTGCTGGTTGACCCGCCAGAGGGCGAAGTCCACGCACTCGCGGTAGTACATGCCGAGAGGTGAGGTGCTGGCCGAGTTTGCGCCGACCTGCAACCAGGTCGGGGAGTTCTTCCACGGGTAGTCATCCCCCGCGCCGGACTGTCCCGGGATGGCGCAGTCGCTGCCCTGCAGGGAGAACTTCGAGTCCGAGAGCGCCTGAACGAGCTTCACTGCCTCGGGCCAGTACTTCTGGTAGTGGTACGGGTCGGCGTTGCGCTGGACCCTGTTCCCGGCAATGGTCGGTTCCAACAGCTCCCAGCCGGCCACGCCCTTCAGGGCCTTGATGAAGTTCGTCGCGCTCTTGGTGGGGTCCATGCGGTCTGCGTAGGAACCCCACGCGCCGTTGTCCCGCTGCTGAAACAAACCCCGCGAGTCCGGGCCGGCCCCGTCGCCGGTATCCAACACCCGCAACCCCGACTCCCCCAGGGCCACCATCACGCTGATCATCTGCCCTTTCACGGACAGGTCCAGTGCCTTACCGGCACCCATGATCGCCGCGGCGTTCTTCAACTGCTCCTCGGTGTAGCCCTCGACCTTGGCGTCATCATCGATGACAACAGAGACGGCCGGACCGCAGGTGGCGGCAGCTGGCTTCGCGGGGGCGAGAAGCAGAAGCATGGAGAAGATCAGTCCGAAGAACAGCCCGGGGATGGCAATGATGGCCACTAGGCCAAGCGATGTGCGCTGCATTAGATTCGCCCCTCCCCCTTGGACGTCGACTGGCTCAACCAAAAGATTACACGCCTGTAGTGAACATGTACAACGCCTGTAGTGGGCATGAATTGTTCAGATATGAAGGATTCAGGCGACGTTACGATGATTGAGTGCCGTTCCTCTTCCTGGTTCGGCGCTGGAGGGTGAGACCTAATGCTGACGACACGGCGCGGCCTGGCCTGCCTCGCGTTCCTTGTACCGGCGGCCGCACTATCTGGATTCGCGGTTGTCATGGCCCGCAAGATCGTTAAACGGGGACCAAAGGACTACCGTCGTGCCGAACTGACAGATGATGGCCGTAGAGTCCGCATCGACTTGGACGACTACACCAAAGCCCCGGGCGACTTTGGCGTGTTCGACCCCGCGACAGAGAAGTACACGAGAGTCGGCGAGGTCACGCTGATTAATGAGGATCAAAAGTACGTAGAACGGCGGATTGATCCTCTTGGGTCCGCGCCGGGACGTCTGGGGCCAATCGTCGATTGGACTCCGGACGTGTTTTTCGAGCCCTCTGCTGTCGGCGGACGGTTCGAAGAGGTGGACGTCCCCACCGCGTACGGTGCGGCGCCTGCATGGCTATTTGAAGCTGAGAACACGGACGTATGGGTGATCCATATCCATGGCAGCTGGACCGACCGCTCGATCATGTTCCGGGACGTCCACGCATTCAGTTCTTTAGGATTCACCTCCTTGGTCCCCACATTTCGCAGCGACCCGGAGGTCAGCCCACCACAGGCCGAATCGAGCCACCTTGGGCAAACGGAGTGGCGTGATGTGGAAAGCGCTGTGTCCTACGCCGTCGCTCGTGGAGCCAGACGCATCATCCTCTCCGGCTGGTCAATGGGTGGGACCATTGCGCTGCTGACAGCGGAGCGCAGCGCCCATCGGGACCGGATCGCCGGAGTCGTCCTGGTAGGGCCGGTCACGAGCTGGCGCAAGACCATCACGGCGGGGGCGGTGCGGGCTGGCGTGCCGGCGATTGGTGCCGGCCTTGTCATGTGCCTGTTGCAGGCTCCCCCGTTCGCGAGGATGCTCGGGTTGGAGGAACCGATCGATTTCGATGCACTTGAATGGGTCGATGTACCTAACCGGGTGGCAGTCCCGACGCTGGTCCTGCACTCCTACACAGATCAAGAGGTTCCCTGGGAGATCTCAGCGGCGTTCCAACGCGCGAATCCTGACACCGTCACCCTGATTCCCGTACCTGAGGCGCATCATACCCAGGAGTGGAATGCCTCGCCTTGTACCTTCTCCAACGAACTGACTGCTTGGGTCAGCAAGACGATTTTGGCTGAGCAGGGCTAGGTCTGTGCGTCTAGCTTGGCCTCAATTTTGCTGATTCTGCCCTCAACGGACTCCGGGAACATCGTCGTGTTCCCCCGCTGGTAGTTGTGCAGAACGATGAGGCTTTTGTAGACCCCGTTTTCGAGCGTTTCATTGAAAAGGTCCCACGCCGGACTGACTCGGGATTGATCTGCATTTACCCGGACCCTCAACGCCGTAAGCCAGAGTGCATCGATCATCCAGAGCCGCAATTTCGGGAGCTGCTTGGACAGGAATAGAATCAGCCACCCCGCCGCCGTCACCGAGAGTCCTACATAGAAAAGGCGGTCAAACCAGGATCCGATCGCTTGGGCGAAGGCATCCCAGGGTGAGAAATGGAACAGCACCACGTACATAATGTGGCACGAACAAGCCGCCGCAACCACGAGCAGGCCCGCTGAGAATGTTGCATACGGGCCCCGCGCCTTGTGCCGAAGCATGTAGATGATCCTGAGCACGGTGAACAACAACGCGAGCATGTACGTGCCGCTGTACGTGGAAGTTGCGAGCTGGTCCATGCGGGTATCAATGAAGTCCGCAGATGTTGGAGCTTTGTCCTTAATCAGGGCGAAGCTGACAACCATGATGGGAATACTCAGCAACGGGGCGTAGTAGGTCCATCTGACAATGGGTACGTTCGCTAAACGCCGCACGCTGTCGTTGAAGAAGAAGATCGCCAGCAGCGCGAAGATGGCTTGAAGCAGGTTCGTCACGTTGATGCCACCGAGGTAGCTGTCGATGACCTCTAGCGGTGTAACCGTCCCCAGGACATAGAGCGCCGTCAGACCGAACATCGATGCCAGCCACGACGCCCGGGATTCCGCCACCTTCACCACCGAGGGGATCCGAAGGAGGCACAGGGCACTCAGGAGCGCAAAGAGCAAAAGTTTCATGGTCTAGCTGAGGAAAGGATCAGGATCGGACGAGCCGCGTCCACGGGTCTTCTTCGACATCTCGAAAGCGAAATCCTCCACCCACCGTTCGACAGGATGATTCGGAACGGACCGGCAGGTAACGCTAATCGCGTCCGCGGTTTCCCTCAGCATCTCTTCAGAGAGATCCGGCAGAGCCAAGGAAATCCGAAAGCTCTCCAAGTAGATGTGTCCGAGCTCGTGATAGATGCAGTGAAGTTTGTATTGCCGCGACTTCTGCGGGGGGAAATAGACGTTGATGCGATCTTCAAATTCGGCTTTGAAGGCTGTCAGCGCACCCCAGGACTCCTTGTACTCGATCAGATTGATCGGCTTCTCACAGATCACGGTCAAGCGGTCGACAACTTCCTTCATCGATGTCGTGCCGTCTCCGCATAACTCCCGAACCTTTTCCGGGACCGGCGGGAGAGCCATTCACTCGTCGTCTTTCTTGTCGTCTTTCATCGATGCATCGATGATCCTGGTGATCGTCCTCAGTGTTTCTGGCGAGGTGGCCCCCAGGTTTCTCGCGGCAAAGTTCTTCACCTTGAGCTTCCGCATCTGCACAAGGAATTCCATGCGCGCTTCTACCTCGGGAGGAGTCTCGCTGTTGAGATCACACAGATAACTGGGTGGTACGGCAAAAACGAACTCTGCTATGCCCTTCAGCAGTTCTTGATCCGTCACCAGGCTGCCAGTGCCATTGATCAAGTAGGACCACCGTGTCCGCGACAGGTGGATTCCGTGGGCGGAAAGTGCTTCTTCGACATGAGGGTAAGTGAGCGCAGTGTTGTTATCTGCCTCCCAGATATCCACCAGGATGCCCATGCGCTCCGCTAGCCGCTCTTTCTTCTGTTGCTGCGTAAGAAACACGCTGCGGCCCCCATTTGCCATCTATACAGCTCCTTAGCCAAGCTCAGCCACTTGTGTAGGCCGGCCACACAGGGCGGGCGGGCAGCTGACACAAGAGATATTACCCGATGCCTACCGCAGGGTGCAGGCAGTGAGTTGTGCATGTGCGGAGCATGTATGTAGTCTTTCGTTGGCTTGGTCATTTTGAAGGAGCACTAGGCGCCACCGCGACAGGACCTGTAGACCTACAGGTTCTCTTAACCCGGAGTGAGGGTGACGACATGGAGGAATACCGCCCACCCAAACTGATCGGTAAGAAGGCACCCCTGAACTGCCTTGTGCTCCCAGATCAGCATTACACCGCCTGGAAGGCGATGCAGCGGTACAACATGTCCTTCGGTGAGTATGTGGGCGCTTTGATAGACCGCGCGGAAGGGCGTCCCAACAAGCTTGATGGGATGCAACGAGGGGGCATCGGCAATTGAAGAGTCTTAGGACACCAAAAAACCAAAGAGCGACACGCCGCGATGACCTGCGCGGTTTCGTTTATCAAAACCGCTTAGATGGCACTATGGCAATTCAGAAGCTTGCTCAAGGGGGCCGCCCGTCAAAGGGACCGCGGCACACGTTCGTGGTGAAGCCCGATCTTGCACGGGCCGAGAAACTGCGAGCAATCATGGAGATTCTTAGTACGAACGCAGTCGACTACCTGACTCCGCTGGTTGCCGCCCACATAGATTCCATCAACCTTGATGAACTGCGCAACCAGGAGATTTTGCCTATACCAAAGGCCAGTTAAGGACTGAAGGCCCGCACTAGGCGGGCCTTCAAAAAGTATGCGTTCAGATCCTCTTCTTGGCGGATCAGCGATCTGAACTTATCCAAGCTCCCCGCGAGGGGCGCTCCATTCGCTATACCCCGAGAGGACTAGCTGTTGTCTATGGTACCTGTCGCGGCCATGCCGTCAATAACTGACGCACCCCCATCCGCGTGTCAAGTCACGCCGGCCATGGCGTGGAACCTGGCCCCGCTGATCGCAGGCGCCCCGACGTATCGCATGGGACGTTGGATAAAAGGTCGGTTTCAGTACCCCCGGCCGCTAAACCCGCCCCGGATCACCGCTTCCGTGCCAAGGCAGCCGGCGGCCGTTCCCATTCACGGAGCAGATGGCTCCGTGGCGACTCTCTGCCTTGACCTTGACACTTCCAAGGCGCTGCAAGGCGTCGTCGATGACGATGCCCGACGCCTCGGAGACCTTCTGGAAAGCTGCGGTGTCCGCTACATCGAGGACTACTCCCCCAGTGGCGGACGCCACCTCTACATTCCCCTGGCCGAGCGCATGGAAGCACCAGCGGCTCGTGAGATGGTCGAAGCCCTCGCACGGATAGCAGCCAGCCTTGACCCCAGCCCGCACCAGAACGTCACGGACGGCTGTATTCGGGTCCCGGGAAGTGCCCACAAACGCGGTGGCCACCAGATACTCGTCACGCCCCTGAACGAGGCATACGACGTGCTGCGCCGCCGCAACCCTGTCCACGCTGTCGCGGCCCTCCGACACCATCTGGCACCGGAGCTCAAACGTGAACGCGAGCTAAAGGCCCGCGCCGCCAAGATGGCAGTACAGGCGACGGCGACTGGTGTTAGTCCGGTTCCCTTTGGCGGGAGCCAGTCCCCCCTGCGCCTGGCGGCCCGAACCGGCCTGTACGACACCGCCCGGTACGCCAGCCCGTCAGAGGCCCGCATGGCGGTACTGAACCACTTCGCATCCTGTGGCTGGACCCTGGACCAGGTCCGCCTAGAGCTGGGAGGCCAGTTCCCCGGCCTCGCAGCCCTCTACACCGACACCGACCGGCAGGAACGCCTCCTCGATAAAGAGTGGGCCGAGGCCTGCCGCTGGATCCAAAAACCGGGAACCCCGGCAATGGGCAGAAGGAATGCCCATATTAACGACACAAGCCTCCCACTACCCACAGGGGGGGCCAGTAGAACCGGCAGCAGAGCTGCCGCACACCAGCTCGTAAATGATCTTGAAAATGTCCTGTACGCAGTCCTTGACCACAGATTCAAAGAACGCGGCCGCGAAGGCCTCAGCCTGCGCCTGCTGCTGCGCGCAGTGCTCGGCTACATGCGAACCATGGAAACTGACGTGCTGGATGTAGGTTGCCGTACCTTCGCCACCGCGCTGGGCAAGCACCACGGCACCATCTCCAGGTTGCTCCCGATGCTCGAACAAGCCTCAGACGGCATCCTGACCAAAATTGCCGATGCACGCGGCCGCAACGCAGACACCTACGTGATCCAACTCCCCCAGCACTTTGAACAACTTGCCCGGGAACTCTCCTGGCGCAGCGGGAAGATCCATGGCATCCGCCCTGTATTCCGTGCCCTGGGCGACGTCGCTGCCCTCGTCTACGAATCCATCGAACGCGGACGCCTCTCCCCCACCACGGCAGCAATCGTCCGGTCCACAGGACTCAGCCGTACAGCCGTTGAAACAGCTCTGGCCGCCATGAGCAGCTACAACATGATCGAACGCCGGCACGGGCAATGGAACATCATGGCCGGGACCAACCTGACAGCCCTGGCCCGGCGGCTCGGTGCACTTGACGACGCCGCAGAGCAGATCAGTACCCACCGAAAGCAACGCGCAGCCTGGCACGCATGGCTGGATAGGAACCTCGCGCCCGAACTGGCGGAACACGAAGTGGACGAACCTGACTCTGATCTCTACTGGATCCCGCCCTCGGAACACGAAGTCGACTTGATCGGGACGCTGTGGCGAGCTGCCTGACTTGCCGCCCAATGACAGTAAAGCCTTCATTGACTGCAATGCCAGCATTGCAAGTAAAGACTTCAATACAGTCAAAGACAGTATTGAAGGCAAAGACTGCAAAGACTGCAAAGACTTCAAAAACAGTATTGACAGTATTGACTGCATTTGCACTAAGGTGGGAAACATGACAGCTACAACAGCGTTCGACCGGACAGGCATGGACCGTATCTGCGGCTTCGTCAACGGCAAGGGCGGAGTACTCAAGACGACCCTGACGGCGAATGTGGGTGCTCTGCTCGCAGTGTCCGGGTGGAAGGTCCTGCTCGTAGATATGGACCCGCAGGGAAACCTGGGTCTAGATCTTGGTTACAGGCACGGCACCCTGGACGACGACGGCAGCGCCCTTGCTCAAAGCCTGATGTTCGGGACTCGCCTGGCGCCACTCAAAGACATCCGTCCTAATCTAGACGTCGTTCCCGGGGGAGCAGAGCTTGACCAAGCAGCTGCCGGCCTTATCGCGCAAAGCAGCAAGGATGGAAGCAAGGCAAAGTTAGCTCTTGCCCGTTCGCTTGCACCGATCGCGGCCGAATACGACATCATCTTCATCGACTGCCCGCCCGGGAACGAACCCCTGCAGGTTGCAGCCCTCGGTGCGGCCTCGTACGTAGTGGTACCAACCAAGACGGACAAAGCTGGCCGCGAAGGACTCATCGGCGTCGCCAAGCGCCTGGATACGGTCATTGACGTCAACCCGAACCTGGACCTACTCGGCGTCATCATCACTGCCACATCTTCGACCGCCACCAACGTTCACCGGACGACGCGGGATGCCATTGCAGAGACCTTCGGCACGGATGCCGTGCTATTCAACGGAATGGTGCGGCACGCGGAAGCTCCGGCCCAGGCAGCCCGCGATAGGGGAGTGCTGGTCCATGAGCTTGAAGAACAAGTCAAGGCTGCCCCCAAATGGTACGAGGTGCTGAAGGGTACAGCCGAAGCCGGCCAGAGCCAGCCTCGGTCGGCCGCCAACGTGGCTGAAGACCTTTACCAGATCACCAATGAACTCGTTGTCCGCCTGGAAGCAGCCGAGGAAAGGAACGCATCATGACTGAAAGCAACCGCAAACCCATCGGCCTGCCGCCCCGTCGGAATGCTGACAACCTCGCCGTGCAGAACCTGATGAAAGCAAACAGGGACTCAGGGACCACCGGCAGCGACTCACCTGCGGCCTCTCCGACGTCTCGTCCTAACCCGCTGCCGGACACTGCCTCGAAACAGATCACGTTCTACATGGCCGCGGATGACCTAAAGCGCGCAAAGGCGGCCTACACCGGAACGAGCGGCCAGGAGATGGACCGGAGCTGGTCCGACTTTATTTCCCGTGCAGTCCTCATGGAAGTGGAACGACGCGAACGCCTCTACAACGAAGGCAGCCAGTATCAAGGAGGGGCGGGGAACCTTGCCCCAGGGCGGAAAATTCAGCTTTGACTGTAATGCAGTCTTTGACAGTAATGCCGTCAACTGGGCCTTAGAAAGCCTAGGAGGGCCAGACAGCGAGCTCTTCTAGCCGAGCCTAAAAGCCCTCCAGCGCCTCGACTTCCGCGGTGTCAAGCAGGCCTGCGGCGTCTGCCCCGGTGGCCCGGGCCAGGTCGTCCAGGGACTTGAAGTGGATCCGGGCGAGGGTGATGGCCACCAGTTCGAGGTACGCGGTGCCGTTGCGCTGTTCGAGGCCGTCGAGGTAGTTCCGCATGCGCCCTTCCAGGGTGCCGGGTCCTTCGGATTCTTTTGCGGCGAGCCGCGTTAGCGTCAGGGCTGCCAGGTCCGGGTTGTCGTAGATGAGTCCCATGGACCCACGCTACGCACCCCATTGGTCCCGTCAAGGGCCGGCGTTAGCGTCAGAGGTAGGCTTCCAGTGCCCGGAGCAGGGGCGCGGGGTCCTTCTTTAGGTGATCTACCGGCCGGGTCCCCGCCAGGGCCCGGGACGGGGTGATCATCCAGAGGGTGAAGTAGTTGTGCGGGATGTCCAGCTCCATGGCTCTGCGGAAGAGCGCCGTGACGGTCGGCTGGAGCTGCCCGCCGGGGAGGAACTGGAAGCCCGGGCAGAAGGTCCCGTCGTCAACGAAGACGCGAACCAGCTGGCGCATGACCGGCTCCGGGTCTTCCATGAGTTCGGAGAGCCGGCGGTGCACCTGCGCAAGGGTCGGCAGCGTGAACTCGGTCCGGATCCCGGCCCAGGTCTGATCGCTGATCGTCTGAGGGGTCACCGGGGCCTAGTCACTGATGCTTTCCAGCAGCCACTGGGTGGAGAGCGGTTCCCGGCGCAGCGTGAACGTTCGCAGCGCTGAGTTGGATCCCAGACGGACCTGCAATTGCCAATACTCGATGCTCACCAGGTCGCCGCTGCCGACGGCCGCGGTACGCCGGGTGTTCCACCAGGCGTCCCGGGTGAACCAGTGCACCGGGTCGGCGGCCACGGCCCAGATGCGGCCCTCGTGCCGGACGGCCAGGGGAGTGCCGGCGGCGGTGAATCGGACGTTGACCTCAACGTCCAGGGTTGTTTCATTCGCTACTGCTGTCACGGTTTACGCGCTCTCCCAAGTTTCTAGTCATCATTTCTTCCCGGCGGGTAACCGCTGAACTCCACACCCAGGTCCGGTAGGTCAACGGCCCGTCCTTCCAGGTCACTTCCACGGCTTTGGACGTCCAGGCGTACACCTCGCCGTCTACCAGCTCGGCGCAGTTCGGAAACCTGATCCACGCCTTCACCGGGATCCCGGGGAACCCGTTCTTGGACGGGAAGTGCTCGAAATCCAGCTCTTCCACCGTCAGCCCAATCGGGCCGGCCCGCCTCGCGTACTGCCGCTGCAGTTCGTAGGCTTGTTCGGGTCCCATATCACAACCTTAGAACATATATACGAACCAACACGCCAAAGAAAAACGCGAACCCGTCGAATTGCATCAGATGCAGGATTCACGCAGAACCCATTATGGGTTGCGGCTGTGACAATCAACGACCCACGCCCGCCCGGGCCGTCGACGGGCCGGGTTGCACGCCAGTGGGGACAGCTTTGAGCTGTGCGGAGGGCTCCACCTGACCCCAATGGGCACAACCCGGCCAAGCGGTGCGCTGTATGGAGGGGATGTCGGGGGGCGGACCTTTGGCTTGGGTATGAGGAAGCCTCCGCGCGAATCATGGACTCAAGCGTGGAGGCTTCCGGTTCTCCAAGCTGGGGGGACTGGAGAACCAAAAGCAATTCTACTGGCCACCTTGGCCCTCACGCTGCTGAGAAACGGGAGCTTCCGGTCACACCCGGGGGCGGCGGCCCCGCGTCCTGCCGGTCTGCCACCCGGGCACGGCGGCGTCCAGAAGCGCGGCCTTTTCAGGGGCGAGGTCGCCGCGCCGGTGTTTGTGCCGCTGGGTGTGGATCCACACCCCAAGAGCATGTTCCTGCTCTGAGGCGTAGTCGTGGTGGCGGGGCCAGTCGTTGCCCTGGGCGCGGAAGTCCACCAGCTGGGCGAATCTGTCATGCCATCTGCCCTCGTCCGCGGCTGTCCTCGGGTTCCCTTTCCACCCGGGGACCCGGGCGAGGCCGTCACGGTAGGCCGGGTCCAAGGTGCCGTCGGCTGCTTCGCGCCGGCGCTCCGAGAGCCACCGCGCCATCGACCGCTCACCCTTATCCTCGGAGCGGTCACGGGGGAGCCGGCCCCCGGCCGTGATCCAGGTGATGATCTCCTCCATGCGGGCAAGGGCTGTGGGGGAGGGGCAGGCTTTGGTCACGGCGGCGGCGTGGTGTGCGGCCTCGAGTCCCGGGTCCTGGCGGCGGGCGATGACCAGGTGATACCCGACGGTGGCCGGTTCGGCGCGCACGAGGTCAGCGATGCGGGCCCGGCTCAGTCCGAGCCGGTACATCATCACCCATTCCGCGTCCGGAGCGCGCCGTACCCGCCTGTCCATGATGGGGCCCATCCTGCCACGACCACCCCGCCAGGCAGGCCGGTGACGTGGCGGCCACCGCCGCGGTGCCAGCCGGGCGCCCGACGACCCCCGGGGCTCCTGGCGGGGAGCGGGGAGGGCCGCGGGGCCTGGGCATTCGGCGGCGGTATTGCCATAAAGTAGTAGGAGTAGTAGTTTTGTTACTACTACTCCTACTATTCTTGAGGTTGTCGCCGTGGCGTTGAGTGTGAAAGACCGTGTGTTTGCTGCTGCGGAGCAGATCAGTGCCGAGCGCCGGCCTACCGTCTCGACGGTGCGGGCGGCTGCGGGTGTGAGCAACGCCGACGCCACCCGTTACCTGAAGGAGTGGGTCGAGGAGAAGCAGGCCGCGGGAGGCCGTCTCGCCGCGACGCCGGCAGCGGTGCTGGAACAGGCCGCGCGCCTGGCCGGGGCCTGCTGGGCCGAAGCGTCCACTGTGGCGGATGAGCGGCACGCCGCTGCGGAAGCCGTCTGGGCGCAGGAGAAGAAGGATCTGGGACTGGAGATCTCCGAACTCGTCGCGGACCTGGACAAGGTCACCGCCGAGAAAGACGCCGCCGTCACCGAACTCACCGCCCGGGTCACCGCAATGGATACCCAGGCCGCGGCGATCCAGGCGCAGCTGGAGCAGGCCCGCGCGGCCGAGCAGCAGGCCAGCAACACCGCAGCCGACGCGGCGGCCAGGGTGGCCGCGGCCGAGGCCCGGGCCGAGACCCTGCAAAAGGCCCACGACGCGCTCCTGCAGCGCATCGTGCCGGAAACCCCGGACAAGAACGGCCAGGGCCGAGCGAGCCAGTAGCGGAACCCCGGGCGTTGAGCTGGCGGGAGAGCCCCTACCCGAGATCCCGGACCATTCGAGGCCCTTCCTCACCACCTACCGCGCCCTCTCCAAGACCCGGCGCAGCCACAACACCTAAGCCGGTCCGGCCGGGCCTGCCCACCAGGTAGGCCCCGGCCACGTGCCGGCCTTTCCTCATGTCCGCGCTTGTTCGGAAATCTTGCGCCACAACACGAATGCCGCCTGGGCATTCAGGACCCGCGGAGACTCCAACCCGGCACCGTGCGGCGCACGGTGTGGGCGTCCGGAACGCGGTGGTCGATCACCCATGGCCTCACCCTCCCCAGCAGGAAGGGCATGCTCGCAGGGCTCGCACCCCTTCGGGCGTCCGCTGCGCGGCCGGCTGTTGGGTCCAGTGCCTCCGTCGCAGGGCTCCGACCCGCCCTGGCCCCTCTCTTACGTCTTCGACGTTTTTTGGTTGCTGTCCTTATGGTGTTGACGGGTGGTTCCGTGGCCGTTGTAGGGTCGTGGCTACCCGGGGGAGGCGGGTATGGCTTTGTTGCTGTGGCCGGACGATTCACGTCGTGACGGCTCCGAAGGATTGGCCGCCCGCCGCCCCGCGATGACCCGACCGCTGATTGAGAGACGCGACTTGAATCGCCGGATAAGGACACGACGGCGCGGTTATCTGCTGGGTTCCACCCGTACGACAGACTGGAGGTTGTTTTGGCGAAATTGTGGGCCGGTATTGATGCCGGCAAAGCCCATCATCACTGCGTCGTGATCGACGCCGACGGAAGCCGTCTGCTCTCGCAGAAGATCCCCAATGACGAACCGGCCCTGCTGGAGCTCATCGCCAACGTCCTGAAACTGGCGGACGGGGACGAGGTCATCTGGGCGACCGACCTGAACCACGGCGGCCCGGCGCTGTTGATCGCGATTCTCGTCGCCCATGGCCAGGACATCCTCTACATCCCCGGCCGGATCGTCCACCACGCCTCCAAGCTCTACCGCGGCGAGGGCAAAACGGACGCGAAAGACGCCGCCGTGATCGCAGACCAGGCCAGGATGCGCAAAGACCTCCAGCCACTGCGGGCAGGGGATGAGATCAGTACCGGGCTGCGGCTCCTCACCGCCCGGCGGGCCGACAAATCCGCGGACCGGGTCCGGGCGATCAACCGCCTGCAGGCCCAGCTGCTCGAATACTTCCCGGCACTGGAGCGGGCCTTTGACTACAGCCGGTCCAAAGCCGCCCTGCTGTTGCTGACCAAACACAGGACCCCGGACGGGATCCGTCGCACCGGACAGGCCAGGCTGCACGCCTGGCTGAAGAAACACGGCGCCCGCTCCTCCGCTGCGGTCGCCCAGGCTGCCGTCGACGCCGCGAAATCCCAGCACACCACCGTCCCGGCCCAGCACCTCGGGGAAGTGATCGTCGCGGCCCTCGCACAGGAAATCACCACCCTGAACCAAGAACTGTCCGAGCTGGACTGGGCTGCTGCGGGGATTTCGGACAGCGGAATTAGTGGATTCTTCTACGCTGCCA